>NZ_CM195536.1:4357500-4825000 GCF_043195105.2 Roseixanthobacter finlandensis
TCGTCGGTTTAAGGATGCGCGGGCGCGCTGGGCGCGGCATCAGCAAAGGGTCGGGACTTGCAGCACAGACGATCGGCCGGCGCCTGGCGGGACGCGACAAGCGCCGCCGGGCTTGGCGACGAGCCCCCGCTCGGCGTCGACGGCGATGAAGAGGAAATCGACCGCCGCCGGATCTCCGTACGCTGGCTTGCCGCCACGCTGCTGACCGGCCTGTGCGGCAGCTTCCTGATGGGCGGCGCCGTCTATGCCGCGCTGGATGGAGACCATCGCTTCGCCTCCCTGCCCGAGACCGTGCGCGCGGCGGTGCGCGGCGCGCTGGCCGCCGGCGAGCGCCCCTCCAACGCGGCACGCAAGGGCGATCGCATGTCGCTGCTGTCGGAAGCCTCCACGGCGCGGCAGACCTTCCGCCTGTCGGTCACCACCAAGGTGGGCGACAAGGAGATCATCAAGGTGCGCCCGTTCACCCGCGTGGCGGCGAACCTTGCCATGTCCACCACCAGTGTGTCGTCCAATATCCCGCGCTTCAATCCCGCGCAGATCGTGTCCCAATCCATGGACAAGGAAGAGGCCGCCCCGCAGGCCGAGCCCACGGGCGAAGTCACCGTGGTGATGCGCGATCTTGCAACCGCGCCGCCCCACCTCAAATTCGGCGCTGCGGTGGCAATGGAGGATGTGCTGGTGAAGGTGCGCGAGGTGGCGGAGCTCGCCCGCGCACAGCCCGTGCTCGCCGCGAGCCTGCCGCAGGCCATCACCGGGCTTGGCGCGAAGCCCGGCGCCCCCGCACCCTATCTCGCCTATGCGACCGAGGGCAATTATCCCGCGACGGCCGGCGTCGGCCCCAAGGTGGACGTCCCGGAAAACGTCAGCTTCCTCGGCAAGACCTCCGACGAGACCTCGGGCGGCAATGCCTGGTCGGACCAGACGGTGCTGGTGAAGAAGGGCGACACCATCGTGTCGATCCTCACCGACAACGGCGTCAGCCAGGACGAGGCGCGCCAGGCCGCGGCGGCTTTCGGCCGCGGGCGTGACGGCACCGTGAAGGACGGCCTGCGCGTGCGCCTGCTGACGCAGGACGGCGCCGACAAGAAAACCCACCCGCTGCGCATCTCCCTGTTCAGCGACGCCGGGCACGAGGGCACGGTCGCCAAGGCGGACAACGACAAGTTCGTCCAAGTGGCCGAGCCGACCGAAACCGACGTGGGCGGCATTTCCGAGGATGTGGACGACGACGACAACGGCCCCGGCATCCGTCTCTATGACAGCCTCTATGAAACCGCGCTGCGCAACGAAGTGCCGCGCAATATCATCGCCGATCTCGTGCGCGTCTATTCCTTCGACGTCGACTTCCAGCGCCGGGTGAAGCCGGGCGACAATTTTGAGGTGCTGTACACCGAGGACGGCGGCGACGAGGAAGTACTCTTCGCCGCGCTCAGCACCAATGGCGAGACGCGCCGCTATTATCGTTTCCAGACCTCCGACGATGGGCTGGTCGATTATTACGACGAAGACGGCAAGAGCGCGAAGAAGTTCCTGGTGCGCAAACCCATGGCTGGCGGCATCATGCGCTCGCCGTTCGGATATCGCCGCCACCCCATCCTCGGCTATTCCAAGCTGCATACCGGCGTCGATTGGGCCGATGCGGTGGGAACCCCGATCTTCGCGGCGGGCAACGGCACGATCATCTATGCCAATTGGAAATCCGGCTACGGGCGACACACGGAAATCCAGCACGCCAACGGCTATGTCACCACTTATTCCCACCAATCCGGCTTCGCGAAGGGCATTCGCGAGGGGGTTCAGGTGCGCCAGGGGCAGGTCATCGGCTATCTCGGCTCGTCCGGCCTCTCCACCGGCCCGCACCTGCATTATGAGGTGAAGATCAACGGCTCGTTCGTGGACCCCATGCGCGTGAAGCTGCCGCGCGGGCGGGCGCTCGAAGGGCGGTTCCTGGCGGAGTTCAAGAAGGAGCGCGAGCGCATCGAGCTTCTGCTCAGCCACGCCCCCGTGCCGCCGAAGGTGGCCTCGGCGGCAAGCACCAGCCGTTCCAAATAAGCCGGGAACACGGGGCGCCCTCGACCTCCAGTGTTCCCGTCCGGCACCTTCGGATAAACTCGTGGTCTGCCCAGAGCCGGATCCGCCCATATTGAATCGCCCAAGGCGATGCAATATGGGCGGATCGCACTCCAGGCGCGAACCGCGAGCTTATTCATGAAAACCTGTATGCCCCGTCCCGACCGGCGGATCGCCTGGGCCCTGTTGCTGGCCGCCGCGCTTCCCGCGTCTGCCTTTGGCGGACCGGCGGAGAACGCCTATATCGCAGCGCGCGACAAATATGTTGCCGCCATCGCCGCAGCTGAAAAAGCCGGAGCGAACAATGATGCCGTCTTCAAGCAGGACGAGCGCGCCCGCGCCGATCTTGAGAAGCAGATGACGGCACTGCTCGGCCCGCTCGCCTTCAAGGGGCTGGAAAAGAAACCCAGCTTCTCGCCGGGCGCGTTGTACGACGGTGATATGGAAAGCGGGCGCCCGGACGGGCTGCTGTTCCACGACGTGAAATATGAAACGCGCATCTTCGTCTCGCCCGAGCCGGTGCTCGCCAATTGGGTGGGCCACGAGGCGGAGAACCTCGGCCTGCGCGCGGGCGAGGGGCTGGAGGGGGCGTTCAAGTCGGATCCCTTCTACACCCAGGCCACCGGCAGCGATGCCGCCTTCCAGGGATATGTGGATCTGCCCTTGAGCGCACAGGATGGCGAAACGCTCCATGCCGCGCTTGGCGTGTTCGCCCAGGACGATGTCGGCAATGCGCCGCCCAATGCGATCGTGATCGGCCGTCTTTCCGCCGGCCGGGTGAGCGTCGGCACGATCCCCGCTCTGGAGGCGTTCAAGTTCATCCCCGCCTGCACCAAGGTGTGGAAAGACTTTGAATCCAAGGCCAACGCTCTGTTCGCCGCGGTCCAGAAGGGCGGGAAGGGGGCGGACGATCCGCGCTGGGACAAGGCCAACGCCCTGAGGGACGAGGGGTCCGCCGCCGTGCGCGCATGCTATGCGCGGGAGATGGTGACCCAGCCGCAGTTTGCCGCGGTCCTCAAGAAGGCCGAGGCTCTGTTGCAGAAGATGCGCGGAAACTGACCGGCGACAAAAAAGGGCCCTCCCGGCGGGAGGGCCCTCGATGGTGCGAAACAAACCTGCTGGCGTCAGGCGGCCTGTTCGACCGGCCCCTCGTTCGCGAAGGTCAGGCGGCCCCCCTCCAGACCCACGCGCACGCGGGTTCCGTCCAGGATGTCGCCGGCGAGGATCTTCTCGGCCATCGGGTCCTGCACCAGCTTCTGGATGATCCGCTTCAGCGGACGCGCCCCATATGCCGGGTCGTACCCCTTGTCGGCGAGGAAGGTCCGCGCCTCGGGGGAGAGGTCGAGGACGATCTTGCGGTCCTCCAGCAGCTTGGCGAGCCGACCCATCTGGATATCGACGATGCCCGCCATCTGGTCCCGCTTCAGGCGGTGGAACATGATGATCTCGTCGATCCGGTTGATGAATTCCGGGCGGAAGTGACGCCGCACGGCTCCCATCACCAACTCATAGGCCTCATCGTCGGAGACCACCTTCTCGCCCTCCTGGCCGGGAATGCCGAAGCCCACCGGCTGGCGGGGATCTGCGAGATATTCCGCGCCGAGGTTGGAGGTCATCACCAGCAGCGTGTTGCGGAAGTCCACCGTGCGCCCCTGCCCGTCCGTGAGGCGCCCGTCGTCGAGCACCTGCAACAGCACGTTGAAGACGTCCGGATGGGCCTTCTCCACCTCGTCGAACAACACCACCTGATAGGGCCGGCGCCGCACGGCTTCGGTCAGGGCGCCGCCCTCCTCATAGCCGACATAGCCCGGAGGGGCGCCGATCAGCCGGCTCACGGAGTGCTTCTCCATGTATTCCGACATGTCGATACGCACCATGGCGGTGTCGTCGTCGAACAGATAGTTCGCCAACGCCTTGGTCAGCTCGGTCTTGCCGACGCCGGTGGGCCCGAGGAACAGGAACGAGCCGATGGGACGGTTCGGGTCCTGCAATCCGGCGCGCGAGCGACGCACGGCGGTGGACACGGCGGCAACCGCCTCGTCCTGGCCGATGACGCGCTTGGCCAGCTCAAGTTCCATCTTGAGCAGCTTCTCGCGCTCGCCTTCGAGCATCTTGTCCACCGGCACGCCGGTCCAGCGGGAGACGACGCCGGCGATATGGTCGGGCGTTACCGCCTCTTCCATGGTGCCGCCCTTGTCGCCCGCCGCTTCCACGGCCGCGAGGTTCTTTTCCAGCTCGGGGATGACCGAATAGGTCAGCTCGCCCGCCTTCTGGTACTCGCCCTGGCGCTGGGCGGCGGCCAGATCGGCGCGGGCCTGGTCGAGCTTGGCCTTGAGCGTGGTCGCCGTGCCGAGCTTCTCCTTCTCCGCCTTCCATTTGGAGGTGAGGACGGAGGCGCGCTCCTCGAGATCCGCCAATTCCTTCTCGAGCCGCTTCAGGCGGTCCTTGGAGGCCTGGTCGGTCTCCTTCTTCAGGGCCTCCTGTTCGATCTTCAGCCGCACGATCTCACGGTCGAGATTGTCCAGGGCCTCAGGCTTGCTGTCCACCTGCATGCGCAGGCGCGAGGACGCCTCGTCCACGAGGTCGATGGCCTTGTCCGGCAGAAACCGGTCGGTGATGTAGCGATTGGAAAGCGTCGCGGCGGCCACCAAAGCGCTGTCGGTGATCCGCACGCCGTGGTGCAGCTCATACTTCTCCTTCAGGCCACGCAGGATGGAGACGGTATCCTCCACCGTGGGCTCGGAAACGAAGACCGGCTGGAAACGGCGGGCGAGCGCCGCGTCCTTCTCAACATGCTTGCGGTATTCATCCAGCGTGGTCGCGCCGACGCAATGCAGCTCGCCGCGCGCCAGCGCGGGCTTGAGCAGGTTGGAAGCATCCATCGCGCCGTCGGTCTTGCCGGCGCCGACAAGCGTGTGCATCTCGTCGATGAACAGGATGATC
The DNA here is from genome assembly GCF_043195105.2 of Roseixanthobacter finlandensis. Classification (NCBI taxonomy): domain Bacteria; kingdom Pseudomonadati; phylum Pseudomonadota; class Alphaproteobacteria; order Hyphomicrobiales; family Xanthobacteraceae; genus Roseixanthobacter; species Roseixanthobacter finlandensis. The sequence continues at coordinate 4,362,514 of NZ_CM195536.1, forward strand.
CCGCCCTCCGCCGACTGCACCTCGTTCAGCACGCTCTTCAGCCGCTCCTCGAACTCGCCGCGATATTTCGCGCCGGCGATGAGCGAGCCCATGTCGAGCGCGAGCAGGCTCTTGTTCTTCAGGCTCTCCGGCACGTCGCCGTCCACGATCCGGCGGGCGAGGCCCTCCACGATCGCGGTCTTGCCGACGCCCGGCTCGCCGATGAGCACGGGATTGTTCTTGGTGCGGCGCGCCAGCACCTGGATGGTGCGGCGGATTTCCTCGTCACGGCCGATGACCGGGTCGAGCTTGCCGTCGCGTGCCGCCTGGGTGAGGTCGCGGGCATATTTCTTCAGCGCGTCATAGGCATTCTCGGCGGTCGCCGTATCGGCGGTCCGGCCCTTGCGCAGCGCTTCGATGGCGGTGTTGAGGTTCTGCGGTGTCACGCCGGCGCGGGCAAGAATCTTGCCCGCCTCGGTTTCCTTCTCGATGGCAAGCGCCAGCAGCAGCCGTTCGACGGTGACATAGCCGTCGCCCGCCTTCTTGGCCGCCAGTTCGGCCGCATCGAACACGCGGGCGAGCTGCTGGCTCACATAGACCTGGCCCGATCCGCCCTCAACCTTGGGCAGCTTGCGCAGGGCCGCTTCCACCTCGTCGCGCACCTGGGTCGGGTTGCCGCCCGCGCGCTGGATGAGGCCGGAGCACAGGCCCTCGGGATCGTCGAGCAGCACCTTCAGCAGGTGCTCGGGCACGAACTGCTGGTTGCCCTCGCGCACCGCCAGCGACTGGGCCGACTGGACGAAACCGCGCGCGCGTTCGGTGTAGATTTCGAAATTCATATCGTTCCTCCTCGGCGCCCCCGTCGCCTTGAAGAAGCACGACGGAGAACGATCGGATGCGGCTCCGGTATCCCCGGCCGCCGCAGCGGTCGCGCTTGGCGCGCCGCCGTTGGGGGATGTGGGGATGCATCGTGCACAGCGGAAGGGGGTGATGCCCTTCCGCATTTGGGAATTTTCCATCCCGCGCGCCCGCCCGCCTTGATACGGATCAGCCCTCGGCGCATTGGCGCGCGGATCCAGGCATGGAGGCGTGCGCGGACCTGAGCGCGGACCCGTGCGCCGGGGCTGCCCTTGACCCGCCCGCACCGCAATGCGAGCCATACGCATTGCGCCAGTCGAGGAACCCTGTCCATGAGCGCGCCGGCCGCGACCCTCATCGCCATCAACCGCTATCCGGTGAAAGGCTTTTCCCCCGAGCCCATGGAGAGCGTGGAGCTCCACGCCGGCGATTTCTTCCCCGGCGACCGGCTCTATGCGGTGGAGAACGGCCCGAGCGGCTTCGACCCCGCCGCGCCCACCTATAAAGAGAAGACCGCCTTCGTGGTGCTGATGCGCAATGCTCGCATCGCCGCGCTGCGCACCCGCTACGATCCCGCAACCAAAGTCTTCACCCTCTCGAAGGACGGCACGGAACTGGCGCGGGGCGATCTCTCCACGGATGCGGGGCGGACGGCGATCGAAGCCTTTCTCACCGCCTTCATGGAGAGCGAGGCGCGCGGCCCGCTGAAGCTGCTCACCGCGCCGCAAGGGCATCGCTTCATGGATTCCCTGCGCGCCGGCTTCGTTTCGCTGCTCAATCTCGCCAGCGTGCGCGATCTCGAAGCGAAGATGGGCGCTGAAATCGACCCGATCCGCTTCCGCATGAACCTGCATCTCGACGGCCTCCCGGCCGGCGCCGAGCTGGAGCTTAACGGCCAGACGCTTGCCATCGGCGATCAGGTGCGCCTGGAAGTGCTCAAGCGCACGGAGCGGTGCGCCGCCACCAGCGTCAATCCCACCACCGCCGAACGCGATCTGAACATCGTCAAGGGCCTCGCCAAGGGCTATGGCCACACCGATTGCGGCATCTATGCCAAGGTGGTGGCGGGCGGGCGCATCATGCCGGGCGACGAAATCCGCCTTGTACAAGCGCGCCTCGATCTCGCATGAGCGCACCTGGCATAAGCGCACCTGGAATGAGCGCGTCTGGCATGAGCGCGCGCGGCCTGCTCATCGCCGCCCCGCGCTCCGGCTCGGGCAAGACCACGGTCACGCTCGGCCTGCTCGCCGCCTTCGCGCGGCGCGGCGTGCGCGTGCGCGCGGCGAAATCGGGGCCGGATTATATCGACCCCGCCTTCCACGCCGCCGCCACCGGCCGGCCCGGCCTCAATCTGGATAGCTGGGCCATGCCGCCGGCGCTGCTGGAAACCCTCGCGGCGGATGCGGCGGCGGGCGGCGAACTGCTCGTGGTGGAAGGCGCCATGGGCCTGTTCGACGGCGTGCCGGGCAGCGAGGGCCGCTCCGGCGCCGGGGCGGATGTGGCGGCGCTCCTGAACATCCCGGTGTTGCTGGTGCTCGACGTGTCCGGCCAGTCGCAGACCGCCGCCGCCGTGGCGCGGGGCTTCGCCACCCACGACCCACGCGTCCGCATCGGCGGGCTGATCCTCAACCGGGTCGGCAGCGAGCGTCATACCCGCCTCGTGACCCAGTCCATGTCGCCGCTCGGCATTCCCGTGCTCGGCGCCATTCCCCGCACCGATACCCTGGTTCTGCCCGAACGCCATCTCGGCCTGGTCCAGGCGGGGGAGCATGACGACCTCGCCGCACGCTTCCGCGCCCTCGCCGACATGGCGGAGGCGCATTGCGACCTCGACGCCATCCTCGCGCTCGCCGCCCCGCTGGCGGCCCTGCCCCAGCATGATGGCGCGCCGAACCTGCCGCCGCCAGGCCAGCGGATCGCGCTCGCCCATGATGCCGCCTTCAGCTTCGTCTATGCGCACCTGCTGCAATCCTGGCGGGCGCGGGGCGCGGAAATCCTGCCCTTCTCCCCCCTCGCCGACGAAGCGCCAGACCCGAGCTGCGATGTCTGCTGGCTGCCCGGCGGCTATCCCGAGCTCAATGCCGGCACGCTGGCGGCGGCGGCGCGCTTCAAGGCGGGCGTGCGCGCGTTCGCGCAGGCAAAGCCGGTGCATGGGGAATGCGGAGGCTATATGGCCCTCGGCGCGGCCCTCACCGACGCGTCTGGGACGGCGCATGAGATGCTGGGCCTGCTCGAGCTTGAGACCAGCTTCGCCAAACGCAAGATGAACCTCGGCTATCGCGAGGCGCGCCTGGTCGCGCCCTCCCCCCTTGGCCTAGAAGGCGCGCGGGTGCGCGGGCATGAATTCCATTATGCCACCATCCTCACCCGTGGCGCAGACGCGCCCCTGGCCGAACTGAGCGATTCCCAGGGCCAGTCGCTCGGCCCATCGGGCAGCCGGCGCGGAACGGTCACCGGCGCCTTCTTCCACGCCATTGCACCCGCTCCGTAGGCGCACGCACCGCACAGACCTCCGGGTGAAGATTTGCGCGCACCGCATGTCTAAGCGCACAGCTTCGGCGTTATAGTTCCCATTGTGAGAGCCGGAACGGCCGAGCGAGGAAACGCAGATCCCAAAGGGAGTGCCACATGCGGTGCCAGATGAAGGACGACGATTTTCGCCAGGCCATCCTGGAAATTGTCGGTGCGAAGGCAGGCCAGGCAATCATCATCCAGGTGGTCGGCGGCACGACCATCACCGGCTATGCCCCGCTGAGCGTCGGCCGCGATTATCTGCGCTGCCAGATCGCCGGCGGCGAGAACCAGAAGGAACAGATCGTCCCCCTTCATTCCATCACCTGCGTGCGCTGACCGGCGCATCGCCCTCGAATCCGCCGTGCCCGAGGCCGCACCGCATAAGGTGCGGCGGCTCGGACATATTTGCTTGTTTCACGACCCGTATCCTCAGGAGCATCCCATGCCCGCTCTCGCCCCCATCCCCGGCAACACGCCCGCCTTCCCCTTGATGCGGGAACAGATCCTTGTCGGCGGCCAGTGGATCGATGCCGACGGTGGCAGCACCCTCACCGTCGAGAATCCGGCTACCGGCGACCTGCTCGGCACCGTCCCGCATGCCGGCGCCGCCGAGACCCGCCGCGCCATCGAGGCCGCGTCCAAGGCCCTGCCGGCCTGGCGCGCCAAGACCGCCGCCGAGCGCGCGACCCTGCTGCACAAGCTCGCCGACCTGATCCTCGCCAACCAGGAGGAGCTGGCCTCCATCCTCACCAGCGAGCAAGGCAAGCCGCTGGCCGAGGCGCGCGGCGAAGTCGGCGGCTCCGCCGCTTATGTACGCTGGTTCGCGGAAGAAGCCCGCCGCCTCTATGGCGACGTGATCCCCTCCCCCTGGCCCGGCCGCCGCATCCTCGTCACGAAGGAGCCGGTGGGCGTGGTCGCCGCCATCACCCCGTGGAATTTCCCCTCCTCCATGCTCTCGCGCAAGATCGGCGCGGCGCTGGCCGCCGGCTGCACCGTGGTGTGCAAGCCCTCCGAGCTGACCCCCTATTCGGGCCTGGCCTGGGGCGTCCTGGCGGAGAAGGCCGGCATTCCGGCGGGCGTCATCAACATCGTGACCGGCGACGCGAAGGCCATCGGCGCCGAGATGACTTCGAACCCGATCGTCAAGAAGATCACCTTCACCGGCTCGACCCCGGTCGGCAAGCTGCTGATGAAGCAGTCCGCCGATACCATGAAGAAGATCTCCATGGAGCTCGGCGGCAATGCGCCGTTCCTGGTGTTCGACGATGCCGACCTCGACGCGGCGGTGGAGAATGCCATCGCCTCCAAATATCGCAACGCCGGCCAGACCTGCGTGTGCGCGAACCGCTTCTATGTCCAGGCCGGCATCTATGACGCCTTCATCGAGAAGTTCGTCGCCGCCTCCAAGAAGCTGAAGGTGGGCAACGGCTTCGACGACGGGGTCGTGGCCGGGCCGCTGATCGAGGAGAAGGCGGTCGCCAAGGTCGAGCGGCTGCTGAAGGATGCGGTCGACAAGGGCGGCAAGGTGGTCACCGGCGGCAAGCGCAGCGCGCTCGGCGGCACCTTCTTCGAACCCACCGTGATCGCTAACGCCACCGCCGACATGGCGTTCGCCCGCGAGGAGATTTTCGGCCCCATGGCCCCGGTGTTCAAGTTCGAGACCGAGGAAGAGGCCGTACGCCTCGCCAATGCCACCGAATATGGCCTCGCCTGCTATTTCTTCACCAAGGATCTCGGCCGCGCGTTCCGGGTGGCCGAGGCGCTGGAATATGGCCAGGTGGGCATCAATGCCGGCGTCATCACCTCGGAGGTCGCCCCGTTCGGCGGCTATAAGGAGAGCGGCGTCGGCCGCGAGGGCTCCAAGTACGGCTGCGATGAATATCTGAACATCAAGTACATGTGCCTCGCCGGCCTGTGAGGGCGGCACGTATCAGGCAAGATGAGACGTTCAGAAAAATGAGACGGGGCGCTTCGGCGCCCCTTTTCTTTGTCTGCGTCCGTCGGCAGCATCCCGGCGCACCGCGCATGAGGATGGCGCCGGGAGGCGGGGCCGTGCTTTGGTGATGCGGCAATGTCCCCGCCGGAAACCGCCATGCTGCCCCTGCGCTCCCTTCCCGTGCTGCTTCTGCTCTGCCTGTCCGCGGGCCTGTCACACCCCGCCGCCGGCGCACCGCTTGCGGTGGAGGTGCGCAACGAGAGCGAGCCGGTGCTGTGCGCGGAGAAGGACAATGTCGCGCTCACCTTCTCCTCTGCCGAAGTGCGCCGGTTCCGCATCCAGGCGGCGCACCCGGCCTATCTCGGCGCCTTGGTCGCCGACCGGACCGAGCCCAATTGGACCGCCTGCGACATGAGCGGCGATCCCTCCTTTCCGGCCGCGCCGAAGCGCGTCACCTTCTTCGAGACGCCGGACCTGTGGCTGACAGGCTATACGTTTCCCGCGTTCTGGCGCCCCGCAAGCGTGCCGGTGCGGGTGGGGGACAAGGTGACCGAGGGGCTGCACATGGTGCAGCTCTGGGTCCGCAAGGATGAGCGCGTCGAGGAGGTGCTGGTGGTCTATCCGCCCGACGGCTATTGGCGCGCCCGCCCGCTCGCCCCCGCCCATCTGGCGAATACCGCCTATGGCTCGTCGTTCCTGCTCGGGCCGGTGGAGACGGAGGGCCGGCCGCTGGTGAAGCTGAAGGAGATCGCTTTCGAACCGGCGACGCGCACCTTCGTGCTGTCCTTTGCCGGCGGCGGTGCGGCACGGCTCGCCATGTCGGGCTTGGATCGCGACGAGATGGTGCTGGACGTGACCTTCGACGCCGCAGTGGTGGGCAAGCCGTTCGCCGCCCTGCGCTCCATGTATGTCACCGCCTTCAACGCCGACGTGGCGCGGGTGGCCTGGCGCGCGCCGGGCCTGAAGGGCTGGGGCGAGGGCGACATTATGGATTTCAAGGGCGGCCCGGTGCTGGACCTGTGGGCCGGGCGGCTCGTGCCCTCGCGCCACAACACCAGCGCGCCGGACATGGTGTTCGGCCCGTTTTCCGGCCAATAACGCGGCGGTCCGGCAGGCGCGGGGAAACTCGCCGGACCGCCCTCGTTGAGACCCTGGCCCCGGCACGCCCGGCGGTATCACCGCGCGTGCCGCAGACAGGAGGTCGCAAGGAAGTCAAAGGGAAAGAGCCTTGGCGCGCGACCGGAGAGGGGCGCGCTCACATGGCCTTGGGCAAGATCGCGATATCGCGCACGGTGCCCTTCACGCCCTCGATCTTGGCGGCGGCCATGCCCTTTCCGGTGGCGAGGTCGACCTTGTAGAGCGTGTCGCCGGCCATCAGCCATGCCGCATTGGTGCCGTCGGCGGCGGTGACGATATCGAAAGCCGCCCCCTTGCCCGCCATGCCCAGCATGCCGACGGTGTTGAGCACGCCATCGTTCGGCGGGGCCTGCTTCAGCACCGTGCCGCTGGAATCGATGTCATAAAGGGCGGTCTCCTTCGCCCCCTTGACCGCATTGGTATAGGCGCCGGCGATCACCGTCGGGGTCTTGTCCTTCATGGAATCGGTGCCGGCGAACTTGAGATTGCCGTCGCGGGTCACCTTGCCGTCGTCCACATTGGCGCGCAGGTTCATGCCGTCCGAGCCGATGATGCGCAGGCGATCCGCGACCGGATTGAAGTCCACCGTCGCCATCACGCCGTCATTGAGCTTGGACTCGAGCTTTGACTTGAGCGTCGCCTTGCCGGTGGCCGTATCCACGGTCACCACCGAACCGTCATCGATCACGGCATAGAGCATGCCGTCGGCGGGACGCACGTCGATGCCCAGGACCTTGCCGGAGATGCCGGCGATCTTCCAGGTCTTCTCGACTTTCTTGGCGCCGGTGTCGACGATGGCGATCTGATCGTCGCCCACCAGTGCGGCGACGGTCTCCGCTTGCACGGCGGACACGGCGACGGTGGCGAGCAAGGATGCGATGAGGGTCTGTCTCAGCATGTGATCATCTCCCAGGGCTGCCGGCTCATCCGCCGGTCGAAGGGGGTACACACGGGAATGGCGGGCGGATGCGGGGTGGGCGAAAAAAAATTCTCGGGCGCGAAATCTGCTCCCGCGCATCCGCCCGCATGGGTTAGGTGTAGATGCCTTTGGGAAAGCGGCACGGAGAACGGCACGCATGGCGGCTTCGGCACCGGACACGGCGGCGGAGGGGTACGACATCAACGTCGCCCTTGGCGCCTGCGCGCGCGCCGAGCGGGCCGCCCTCAATGAGATCTATGCCCGCGAAGCCGCGCAGATGCTCGGTGTCGCCCGTCGCATGCTGCGCCGGCAGGCGCTGGCGGAAGAAGCGGTGCACGACACGTTCGTGCTGATCTGGCGACAGGCAGGCGGTTTCAACCCCGCGCGCGGCACCGGTCGCACCTGGATCTACGCCATTCTGCGCAACCGCTGCCTCAATATCCTGCGCGGCGAGAAGCGCACCGACCTGATCGCCGATTACGAGCCGTTCAATCTGGTGAGCGAGGACGAGGGGCCGGAAGACGCGCTGCTGCGCCTCTGCGAGAACAGCCGCCTGCGCGCCTGCCTCGACCGCCTCGACCCCGCCCGGCGCACGGTCATCGTGCTGGCCTATGCGAACGGCCTGACCCATGGCGAACTCGCCGGCCGCTTCGCGGTGCCGCTCGGGACGATGAAATCCTGGATCCGGCGCTCCCTTCTGGTGCTGAAGGAGTGTCTGGCATGAGCGGGCAGGCTTTCCCCCCGGAGGAATTCGACCGCCTCGCCGCCGAGCACGTGCTGGGGTTGCTGGACGCGCCGGAAGAGACATTGGCCGAGCACCTGCTCGCCAGCGATCCCCAATTCCGCGCCAGGGTGGAGGATTGGCGGCAGCGCTTCGCCGAGCTGGATTCCACCGCCGCGCCGGTGGAAGCGCCGGAAACTCTGCTGGCCCGCATCTCCGCCACCCTCGACGCCACGCCCGCCGCGCCCGATCTGCCGCCGGCGGTGGACCGGGCACGATCCGAGGCGTTCGCGCCCACTTCCGCGTCCCCCGCCTCCGCGTCCGGAGCATTGCCGCCGCGCCCGCCGCTCCCCGCGCCCCCGCTTGTGCCGGACCCCGCCTCCGCCCTCTCCGCGCTCTGGCGCAGCCTGCGCTTCTGGCGGTTCGCCGGCCTTGCTGGCGCCGCGGCAAGCGTATTGCTGGTGGCCGGCATCGTGCTTGGTCCGCTCGGCCGCGGCCCGGCGCCCACTTTCGTGGCGGTTCTCATGGGGCCACAGGGCCAGCCCGCCGCCGTGGTCAACGCCTTCGCCGATGGCACGGCGGAGCTGATTCCGATCCAGAATATCGAGGTCCCCGAGGACCGCGCCCTGGAGGTGTGGACCTTATGGGATCCGGCGCGCGGGCCGGTCTCCATCGGCCTCAGCGACCGCACGCGCACCATCCGGCTCAATCTGCGCGACCTGCCGCGCACGGCACCGAACCAATTGTTCGAGATTTCGCTGGAGCCGCGCACCGGCTCGCCCACCGGCCGCCCCACCGGCCCGGTGCTGATGAAGGGGACCACCAGCCTCGCGCTGTGACGGGCGGCGGCGCTCGTGCGGCGCCCGTCCTCAGCCGCGCGGGCGGGGATTGGGCCGCCGCGCCCGCGCCTTGGTCGCGCCGCCGGAGCGCTTTGCTTTTCCGGCCGGGGCTTTGCCAGGGGATTTTTGTGTCGCTTCGGTCTTTGCTGCGGCTTTCTTTTCCGCGCCCTTCTTCTCGGGCTTGGGCTTAGTTCCCGCCGTGGCGGCGGCTTGCCGCGCCGCCTTTGCCTGTGCGGGAGCCCCCCGTCTGGGCGCCCGGGTGGCGGGCGCACCGGGCAAGGCGTCGCCTTTGCCGGCCTTAGCTGCTGGCGACTTGGCGTCCGCCGACTTGGTGTCTCGCGACTTGGCTGCTTCCGGCTTGGCCGTGCGGCCCGCCCCGAGCTTGGCCGCCGCGCCGTCGTTGGTCTCTTGCGGAGCGCGCGCCCAGTCGCGCTCGGGAATGCCGATGTCGCTGCGCTTCAAGAGATAGTCGAGCCCGCCGACGCGATACCAGCGATAGCCATAGCCTTCGAGATAGATGCAGTGGCGGCCCCGCGCGTCGGCATCGCTGTGGCTATCGGCGAGCACATCCACCAGCCGCGAACCCTCCGCGCCATGCTGTACGTCCACTTCCACCTCCAGCGGCGAGCGCGAGAGGTTGAGCACCGTGAGCACCGAATTGTTGCGCCAATCGTAGCGGAGCGCGAGCACAGCCGGATTGCCGGTGTCCAATATGGTGAAATCGCCCCAGCCGATTTCCGGCATTTCCATGCGCATGCGGATCATGCGCTCCATCCAATTGAGGAAGGAATTGGGATCGCGCCGCTGCTCCGCGACATTCACATGGGCATAGCCGTAGGGTCCCTCGCTGATCACCGGCAGCAACGGCGTGTCGCTCTTGGTGAAGCCGCCCTGCGGCTCGGTGGACCATTGCATGGGCGTGCGCGCGCCGTTGCGCTCGGGCAGGGAGAGGTCGTCGCCCATGGCGATCTCGTCGCCATAGCGCAGCACCGGGGTGCCGGGCAGCGAGAACATCAGGCAATAGGCGAGTTCCAGCCGCTCCCGGTCCCCATCCAGCATCGGCGCGAGCCGGCGGCGGATTCCCCGGTCGTAGAGCTGCATATATTTCTCCGGCCCGAAGGCGGCGAAGACTTCGGCCTGCTCGTCGTTGGAAAGGCGGCCGAGGTCCAGCTCGTCGTGATTGCGCAGGAACTGGCCCCATTGGGCGGTGGCGGGACGCGCCTTGGTGGCCAGCAGCGCGGTTTTCAGCGGGCCGGCATCGGCGGCGGCGAGGGCGTAGAAAGAGGATTGGTTGACCTGGAAATTGAACATCATGTGCATGCGGTCGCCATCGCGGCCGAAATAGTCGAAATTCACTTCCGGCAGCACATTGGCCTCGGCGAGCACGATGCAATCGCCCTTCCGCCATTGCAGGAATTCGCGGAAGGTGCGCAGCAGATCGAAGCGTTCCTTTGGCTTGGTCACGTCGGCACCCTTCTCGGCGATCACGAACGGCACCGCATCCATACGGAAGCCGCTGACCCCGAGCTCGATCCAAAATCCCATGATCTTCAGGATTTCCGCCACCACCTGCGGGTTCTGCGTATTGAGATCCGGCTGGAAATCGTAGAAGCGGTGGAAATAATAGGCGCCGGCTTCCTTGCTGCGGGTCCAGGTGCTTTTCTGCACGCCGGGAAACACCATGCCCGTGTCGGCATTCTTCGGCTTGGTCTTGGACCAGACATACCAGTCCCGATACATGGAATTGGGGTCGGCGCACGCCTGCTTGAACCAGGGATGTTCGTCGGACGTGTGGTTCACGACGAGGTCGATCAGCACCCGCATGCCACGCTGCTTGGCGGCGTGGGTGAATTCCACGAAATCCCCGAGCGTGCCGTAGCGTTCATCGACGCTATAATAATCGCTGATGTCGTAGCCGTCGTCACGGCACGGGGATTTCTGGAACGGCGCCAGCCACACCGCCGTCACGCCGAGCCCGTGCAGATAATCCAGGCGCCGCATCAGGCCGGGAAAATCGCCGACCCCGTCGCCGTTGGAATCCATGAAGGTGCCGACATTGAGGGAATAAAGAACCGCGTTCTTGTACCAAAGGTCGTTGATCATGCGCGCGGGCTCCCGGGGCGCCCTGTGCGCCACACGGGCAACCGCCTCACGGCGCGGATGGTTCCCCGCGCGGGGCCTTTCGGCGCACGCCATTGCCCTCGCGGCCGGTCGGTGCTAAGAACGCGCCCTTCTCACGGACGGCAACGCCGATCCAGCCGACCGGGCCGAGAGCCCGGAGGTCCCCGCCCGACAGCGCTGTGCGCCCTCGGGCGTGTTCTGCGTTGCGCCTGTTCTTGGGAAAAGCCCTTCGGCGATGAGCCGGAGATACCCGGACGGACCCATGTTCGACAGCCTTTCCGACCGCCTCGGCGGCATACTCGACAAGCTCAAGCGGCGTGGCTCCCTCACCGAGGCCGACGTCTCCGAAGCCATGCGCGAGGTTCGGCGCGCTTTGCTCGAAGCCGACGTGGCGCTCGACGTGGTGCGTGAATTCATCGACAAGGTGCGCGCCCGGGCGGTCGGGGCGGAGGTCATCAAGTCGGTGACGCCTGGCCAGATGGTCGTCAAGATCGTCCATGACGAGCTGGTGGCGGTGCTGGGTTCGGATGCCGATCCGATCGATCTGCATGCCGCAGCCCCCGTCCCAATGCTGATGGTCGGCCTCCAGGGCTCGGGCAAGACCACCACCACCGCCAAGATCGCCAAGCGCCTCACCGAGCGCGGCAAGCGGCGCGTGCTGATGGCGTCCCTCGACACGCGCCGTCCCGCCGCTATGGAGCAGCTCGCCACCCTCGGCACCCAAGTCGGCGTCGCCACCTTGCCGATCGTGCCGGGCCAGAGCGCGGTGCAGATCGCCAAGCGCGCCATCGAGGCGGCGAAGTTCGGCAATTACGACGTCGTCATGCTCGACACCGCCGGCCGCGTCACGCTCGACGAAGCGTTGATGGCCGAGGTGGCCGAGGTGAAGGCCGCGACCAACCCGCACGAAATCCTGCTGGTGGCCGACAGCCTCACCGGACAGGACGCGGTCAACACCGCGAAAGCCTTCGACGGCCGGGTCGGCATCACCGGCATCGTCCTGACCCGCGCCGACGGCGATGGGCGCGGCGGCGCGGCGCTCTCCATGCGCGCGGTCACCGGCAAGCCCATCAAGCTGCTGGGCACCGGCGAAAAGATGGACGCGCTGGAGGATTTCGATCCCCGCCGCGTGGCCGGCCGCATCCTCGGCATGGGCGACGTGGTCGCCCTGGTCGAGAAAGCCGCCGAGAATATCGACATCGAGAAGGCGAAGGCGGTCGCCGAGAAGATGCGCAAGGGCGCATTCGACCTCGAAGACCTGCGCGACCAGCTCGCCCAGATGCAGAAGATGGGCGGCATGAGCGGCGTGCTCGGCATGCTGCCCGGCATCGCCAAGGTGAAGAACCAGATCGCCTCAGCCAATCTCGACGACAAGGTCTTCAAGCGCCAGACCGCCATCATCAATTCCATGACCCGCCAGGAGCGGCGCAACCCGAAGGTGCTCGACGCCTCGCGCAAGCGGCGGGTGGCGGCCGGCTCCGGCACCAAGGTGGAAGAGATCAACCGCCTGTTGAAGATGCACCGCCAGATGGCCGACATGATGAAGGCCATGGGCGGGGCTGCCGGCAAGCGCGGCCCCATGGCGGGCCTTGCCAATATGTTCGGCATCGGCGGCGGCGGCCCCTCCCCCGAGATGCTCCAGCAGATGGCCGAGAAGATGCCCGGCGGCATGCCCGGTGCTGGCGGTGGCGGCGGGCTGCCACCGAACTTCCCGGGCTTCGGCGGCGGCGGTCTGCCCGCCAAATTCCCCGGCCTTCCCAAAGGTCCCGGCCTGCCGGGGCTTGGGGGATCGAAGAAGAAATGACTGGGTTCCTAAACTGGCTATGCCAACATACGCAGATTGATCTCGGTAATCTTGCGGTTGGCTTAGGTACAGTTATTGTCGCATTCGTGACACTAAAAGTATCCGTTTCCAATATTGAAATGGAAGCGAATCATAGAATAGGATCATTTAGAGTTGATTGGATAGAAAATTTGCGCAGGAATGTTTCAAAATTTATTGGAATAGCTCATAAAATTATTAACGAAAGTATTTCTACAAAAGAAGAAGATCTAAGCTCATCTATTTTGGATGAACTTGTTGCCGAGATGAATGAATTAGAAGCGTACATAAATTTGATGTTGAATATAAATGAAGAAAGCCATATTAATTTGAGCAAATCGATCGGGAAAGTTTGTGAAAAATTGAATTACTATTCAGTTCACTATGAAACCGAAACGATACAGCTTGCAGATCCAGACCTAAAATCAATATCTGACATCACAAGGTCAATATTGAAATCAGAGTGGGATCGAGCATCCTCAGAAATCAAAAGACAGAAGTAACGAAAGGAAAACCAAAATGTCCCTGAAGATCCGGCTCGCCCGTGGCGGCGCCAAGAAGCGTCCTTATTATCGCATCGTGATCGCCGACGCCCGTTCGCCGCGTGATGGCCGCTTCATCGAGAAGATCGGCACCTTCAATCCGCTTCTCGCCAAGGATTCGGCCGAACGTGTCGTGCTCGACGTGGAGAAGGCCAAGGCCTGGCTCGAAAAGGGCGCCCAGCCCACCGATCGCGTGGCGCGCTTCCTTGACGCCCAGGGCCTGATGACGCGGGAAGCCCGGTCCAACCTGAAGAAGGGCGAGCCCGGCAAGAAGGCCCAGGAACGCGCCGCCGAGCGCGCCAAGGCCGCCGAAGCCGCTGCTGCGGCCGCTGCCGCCGGCGCCGAAGCCTCGGCCGAGTGATGGTCCCCGCCGGGCCCCGCGCCCGGCGGCCGCACGACCCGGCAGGGCGCTTCCCCATTTCGGAAGCGCCCCCGCCTTTCTTCGCCCGGACCGCCCGGCGATCTGGCAGAAGCACTCCATGACAGACCAAATCCTGATCGCCCGCATCGGCGCGCCCCATGGCGTGAGGGGCGAGGTACGTGTGTTCGCGTTCGGCGAGGATCCCCTCGCCCTGCGGCGCTACAAGCTTTGCACGGCCGCCGGCAAGCGCGTCCGCATCCTTTCCCTGCGCGAGGCGAAGGAGCATTTCGTCGCCCGCATCGACGGCGTCGCCGACCGCACCGCCGCCGAGGCCCTGACCAATACCGATTTGTTCGTTGCCCGCGCCGACCTGCCGCCGCCGGACGAGGACGCCTTCTATCACGCGGATCTCATCGGCCTTTCGGTGGAAGACGCGGCCGGCGCGCGCCTCGGCGCGGTGACCGCGCTGCATGATTTCGGCGCCGGCGATATTCTCGAATACCTGCCCGAGGGCGGCGGCAAGACCCGCCTCGTGCCCTTCACCAAGGCCGCCGTTCCGGTGGTGGATCTCGCCGCGCGGCGGATCGTGGTGGTGGAGGAGGCCGAGGACGAAGACGCGCCGGACGGCGCCGAGAGCGATGTGGAGGAAGGCGAGGAATAGGTGTCATTTGACGCCGGAGCCTGCCTCCCCCATCACAGCGCCATGACGTTCCGCGCCAGCATCCTCACCCTCTATCCGGAGATGTTCCCCGGTCCCCTCGGCCATGCCCTCGCCGGCAAGGCGCTGACGGCGGGCCTATGGGAGATGGAGGCGGTGCAGATCCGCGATTATGCCCGCGACAAGCACCGCTCGGTGGACGACACCCCCGCCGGCGGCGGCCCCGGCATGGTGATGCGCGCCGATGTGCTGGCCGCAGCCATCGACGCGGTCTCCCCCGAAGGCGATCCACGCCCGCGCCTGCTCATGACCCCCCGCGGCCGCCCGCTGACCCAGGCCCGCGTGCGCGACCTCTCGGCGGGGCCGGGCGCATTGATCCTGTGCGGGCGGTTCGAGGGGGTGGACGAGCGCGTGATCGCCGCGCGCCAGCTGGAAGAGGTCTGTGTCGGCGACGTGGTGCTGTCCGGGGGAGAGAGCGCGGCGCTGCTGCTGTTGGATGCCTGCGTCCGGCTCATTCCCGGCGTCATGGGCAAGATCGAGAGCGGGACGGACGAGAGTTTTTCCGCCGGCCTGCTGGAATATCCCCAATACACGCGGCCTCAGCTGTTCGAGGGCGCGCCGATCCCCGAAGTGCTCACCAGCGGCGATCATGCGCGCATCCGCGCCTGGCGCCGCTCGCAGGCGGTGAAGGCGACGCGCGCGCGCCGGCCCGATCTGCTCGGCCCGGACGATCAGGACGGGATGTAACACCCGTGCGCGCACAGCGCCCGCGTGTGACGCCTGCATGAACAAAGGGCATGACAGGGGAAGCGTTCTGCGGTATAGCCCGGCCGTCCCCCTAATTTAAAACGACACGATGTGGCGCCGGGGCAACCCAGTCCTCGGGCTGGCGGCGTATGGCGACCGCATGAAAGTTGGTGACACATGAACATCATTCAGACCCTTGAAGCAGAACAGGCCGCCCGCCTCGCCGAAAAGCGGCCCACCCCGGACTTCCAGCCCGGCGATACCGTGATCGTCAATGTGAAGGTCGTGGAAGGCGAGCGCACCCGCGTGCAGGCCTATGAAGGCGTCGTGATCGCCCGCAACGGCGGCGGGCTCAACGAGAGCTTCACCGTGCGCAAGATTTCCTACGGCGAAGGCGTGGAACGCGTGTTCCCGGTCTATTCGCCGCTGATCGATTCCATCAAGCTGGTGCGCCGGGGCAAGGTGCGCCGCGCCAAGCTCTATTATCTGCGCGACCGTCGCGGCAAGTCCGCCCGTATCGCCGAGCGCACCGATCGCCGCGACGAGAACGGCAAGAAGATCAAGTCCGCTTCCTCGAAGTGAGGCTGTGCCGGGCCTGAGGGTTCGGACCGCTCTTGAACGCCGTCGGGTTGCGCCCGGCGGCGTTTTTTTATTGCCGTGGATCTGATCGCCGGCCGGCGCGCTTCCGGGTTAGCATCGCCGGCATGAAACGCTTGGCGCTCCTCCCCCTTGCCCTGGTCGCTCTCGCTTTCGCCGCGCCGCTGGCCGCCCAACAGCCGGAGCGGTGCGCGGCCGGCGGGATCGTGCGCGACCTGGTGGTGAATGGCGCGGGTCAGCGCCTCGTCCTGCTCTCGCCCCCGGCGCCCCGCGCAACCCTCGTGATGCTGCCCGGCGGCACCGGGAAGATCGACTTACGATGCGACGGCACCTTCGGGCACCCGGACAATTTCCTCGTGCGGACCCGCGCACTCTGGCTCGCGCGCGGATATGCGGTGCTCCTTCCCGATGCCCCCGGTAACCGCACCCTCCGCGGCCGGCGCAGCACCCCGGCCTATGCGCAGACCGTGCGCGCGCTCGTCGCCTTCGCGAAGGAACACATCGACCGGCCGGTGATTCTCATGGGAACCAGCCAGGGCTCCATCGCCGCCATGAACGGCGCCGCCACCCTTCGGGATGGGGAGATCGCCGGGCTGGTGCTGACGGAATCGGTCTCGCGCCTCGGCGGGAGCGGGGAAACCGTGTTCGACGCCCATCCCGAGGCGGTCAATGTGCCCGTGCTGGTGGTCGCCAATGCGGACGATGCCTGCTTCGTCGCGCCGCCGCAGGATGCGCCGAAGATCGTCGCGTCCCTCACGCAATCGCCGTCCGTTCAGCTCTTGAGCCTCTCCGGCGGGGTGCTGAAAAGCAAGCCGTGCGGCTCGCTGTCGCCGCACGGCTATTATCGCATCGAGGACAAGGTGGTGGCGGCGATCGCGGACTGGATCGACGCACGGCTGAGATAGGCTAGAGCGCGATCCGCCCACATGGAACCACTTGGTGGTTCCATGTGGGCGGTGAATCGCCCTCTAACTTATTGAATAGAGGCGGATTCACTGCCCATATTGCATCGCCTTGGGCGACGCAATATGGGCAGATCCGGCTCTAGGCTCACGCCGCCGCGTTTTCCAGGAGGCGCGCGAGCAGGCCCTCAGGGTCCGCCTCGAACGCCTGCCGCACCCGCTGAAGCGCCGCCGCGCCGCCGCCGCGATGCCCGGCGCCTCCCACATGCAGCCAGGTGTCGGCGAGAAGATACGGCTCGCGCCCGCCCGCCCCATCGCCGAGATAGACCTCGCGCGTCTGGGCGCGGCGCATGTCCTCCAGGCGCATCCGCCGATAGAGGCGATGCCAGTTCTGCCCGCCGGTATCCAGCGTCAGGGGCGTGTCGGTGCCGAAATCCAGGGCCATCGCGGCGGTGGCGGCATAATCGAACACGCTGTAGCCCGGCCACAGGAACCAGCCGCCGAACCGCTCGCCGTGCCGCACCATGCCATAGGCCGGCTGGCCGGCGACGCGGGCCGCCAAATCGTCGATCGCGAGGGGCACGAGGTCATGATCCAGCAGCGCGAACACCTTGGGTTCGGTCGGCCGGATAAGGTTGTGATACATCCAGTTCAGCGCCACCGCATGGCTACGCGACCCATTCGAGCTGAAGCGTCCGAGCGGCGCGGGCGGCAGCGGGCAATAGATGTGGCCGCGTTCGGCGCACACGGCGGCGATGCGCGCGCGGGCCTCGGCCTGATTGGAATTGTCGCACACCACCAGCGGGGTGCCCGGCACGAACCGCGCCATGGCCTGGGATAGCAACGCCACGGCTTCCGGCAAGTTGAAGGCGACGGTGAAGGCCAAAGTGCCGCCGCGATAGGCGGCAAGCGTGCGCTGCACCTCGTCCTGGCCGGGCGCGCGGACGTGGCGATAGATGCGATCCACGAGAATGTTGCGGGCCCGCCGGGCGCCATGCGCCAGCGGTGCGGCCCGCACCCATTCCCGCAGCGAATAATCCCTCAAAGCGCGCATGGTACGGCGTTTTCGCGGGGCAGTTGGCCGGCGTCAAGGCGCAGTTTGTCAACGAATGTCATTGGTCAGCCGCCCGTCTTCGGCGCCAGCAGATGCCGCAGGCGTGCGGGATCCGCCGGCCGCGCTGCATTCTGCGTCACAGCGTAGAGGCGCACCTCGCCGGTGCCGTCCGCGCGGGGATAGGTGCCGAGCAGGTTGAAATCTCCCGGCGCCCCCTCGAGCGCCGCGCGCACCTGGCCGGTCTGCGGCACGGCGGCGGCGGCGGGGGTGGTGTCGAGCACCACGAACGCCACCGCGCTGTCGCTGAGGACACGAGCCGTCGCCTGGGCGGTTGTCTGTGCGTCCCCGCCGGGCACGGGCTCCGCCGCCAGAAGGCGCCGGGCGGGCACCACGAAGGCGGTGCGGGCGGCATCGTGCTGGGCGATCGCGGCGATCAGCGCGCCTTCCCCCTTTTCGTCCGCCGCCACCAGGATCAGAGGCGCAGCGGCGCCCCGCTCCAAAATCGCGCGCGCGGCGGGGAGCATGCCAACGGGCGGCTTCAGGAGCGGCGTCAGCAGCGCCGGCAGTGCGGCGAGCAGCATCACCATGGAGACCATCAGCCCGGACAGAATCGGCCATCCCGTGGTCACGAGGCCGATCAGGCTCATGCCGCCATAGGCCGCGAGCATCACCAAGGGCACCAGCGCCGGCAGCAGATGGCGGGCATCGGGCGCGAGCGGCACCATCAGGCAGCCGATCAGCACCGCCCCGGCAAGCGCGGCGAGGGCGGCGAACAGGCCGGTGGACGTGGCCCCGTCCCGCCAGCTGGCGAGGAGCGCGGACAGCGCGCCGAACCCGGCCAGGGCGAGGATGAGCGAGGTCAGCCCTGCCGTCAGCGCCGTGCCGTAGAAAGGTGCGGACACGCGGGCGAAGCCGAGCCCCCATCCGCCGGCGAAATGCCCCGCCACCAGGGGATAGGTGCCGATAATCCAGGGGCCGGCCAGCACCAGCATGAAGGCATAGGGCAGATAGAAGCCGGCGGTGCGCACCAGGGAAAGACGCCGGGCGATGAGGACGCCGAGCGGCGGCACCAGAACCAGCGCCACCATGCCGAAATCGGTGAGCATGGCGGCGCTCGCCAGAAGGCCGAAGCCGGCGGCGCTCGTGAGGCCGCCGGTCTCCAGATAGCGCCAGAAGGCCAGCGCCGCGAGAAAGGCGAGCAGCGCCGCGGGCATATCCAGCGAAACGACGAGGATCGCCGCACGCAGCGGGATCAGGGCGAGCAGCACCGCGCACACCGCCACCCCCGGCAGCGGGCCGAGCCGGCGCGCGGTGACGAAGCCGGCGCTGACCACCAGGATCGCGGCCATGAGGCAGGGCAGCACCAGGGCGGCGGGCGTGGAGGGCGAAACCGCCAGGAACCAGGCGCCTTCCAGCAGATAATAAAGCGGCGGGTTCAGCCCCAGCGCAACGCGGGGATAATGCAGGAAGAAGGTCTCGATGAAGGCGAACAGGGGCGGAAAGTGCGCGCGGGCATAATCGGCGAACAGCAAGCCGGTGACATAATGCCCCGCCTCCTGCGCCTCGGTCGCGGAAAATTCGGCGAAATAGGCGCCGGAGGCACGCTGAAGGAGCGCCAGGAGCACCATCAGGAAGGCCGCGAAAATAGCGAACAGCAACGCTTGCAGGCCGGAGCCCACAAGCGCCCTGATCCGGTCGTCCCCGCCCTTGTGCGCCACGAACACCCCCGCGTCACGAAGCCCCTTGCCTAAAGGCCGCGAGGGCTTTCTAAAGTCCGGCAGGGGCGCCGTCCATGCCCGTGCGGAGCAAAGCCATGAGCGCGATCCAAACCTGGTTTGGCGGTTTTGCCTGGGGCGCCGTGTTCGGCATCGTCGGCGCCACCACGGCGGGAATCGTGTTGTTCCGCCCCGACATCATCGAGCGCATCACCATGGAGCGTCCAGCCGCGCCCGCCGGGCAGACCGTGGCCTCCGCCCCGCCAGCGCCGGCGCGCCCGCCGGAGCTTCGCCCGGCCCCGGCGGCGCCGAGCAGTGTGGCGCCCAAACCCGCGACATTGCCCGCCGCGACGCCGCCCACGGCCCAGCCGGCTCCGGGACAGGCCGCGCCCGGACCGGCGGCGAAAAGCCCGCCCTTCATCATCAATTCGCGCACCACGGCGGCGCTGGAACAGGCGTTCACGCCGCCCCGCGCCTTCGCGCACACGGACGAACTGGTGGTGCGCGGGCGCAACATGAATGCCGAGCCGGTGGACTTCAACCTGCGCATCGACGATGCCAAATCGAGCAATTGGAACACCCGCTACAATCGCATCGACACGGTCGCGCCCGGGCCGTTCGAGGTGCGGATCCCGTTCGACGGCATCGCCACCTCGGCCAAGGCGGACCTGGATATCACTTCCATCGTGCGCATCGTGCTGTTCTCGCAGAAGGGCGTGCTCGATATCGACAGCGCGCAGATCGAGACCCAGAAGGCCGCGCCCGCCGCCGGCCAATCCTGGCTGCGCGGCGCGAAGACCACGGCCGAGCAGGACTTCGCCCCCGCCCTGTCGGTCGCCGCGAACCAGGGCTTCGTCCTTTCCGGCACCAACCCTTCGGACAAGCCGCTGACCGTGAACCTGCGGGTGGACGATGCCGCCTCCAAGGATTGGAACTCGCGGGCCCAGACCAGCCTGAGCGTGCCGCCCGGCCCGTTCGTGCTGCGCGCGCCCGCCGCGTCCTGGATCACACCCGCCAAGACCCCGCTCGACCGCACCAAGATCCGGCGCGTGGTGGTGTTCGTCACCGACGGCGAGGGTCCGGTGACGCTGAGCGAATTGCGGCTCGACACCCTCACCCCCTGAGCCGCCGCACCGGGCTCTGAACGCGCCCCGAGCTTCACTTCAAGACGCGCGTGAGCGCCAGGAACTGTGCGATGGGCAGGGTGCATGTGTGGGCGGGCGGCTTCGGTTGGGGCGTCCTGCTCGGCCTCGTCGGCAGCGCCGTGGTCGGGCTGCTGGTGTTTCGCGCCGATCTCGTGGGCGGCGCGCGCACCGCAGCGCCCGTGCAAACCGCAGCCGCGCAAACAACGGCCGCGCGAACAGCAGCCGACGCAATCGCCCCCGCAGGCGATCCGTCGGCCCCGTTGCTCACCACCGCCACCACCACCGCGCAACCGCTGGACCTGCGGTTCGATCCGCCCCGCGCTGTGCCGCCGACGCAGGATCTGGTGATCCGCGGCAGCAATGATACCGGACGCACGCTGCAATTGGTGCTGTGGATCGAGGATGGCCAGTCCGTCAACGGCCTGTCGCGGTTCGACGACGAGCACGATCTTGCCCCCGGTCCCTTCGAATGGCGGATCCCGCTCGGCGCACTGGAGACCCCCGGCGGCCGGCGCCTGGACCCGGCCGCGCTGACCCGCCTGCTGCTGTTCACGCCCGAAGGCGAGCCCGCCGCCGCGCTCGCCTCCCTCACCCTCGCCCCGCCCGTGCCCGCCGCCGCGCCGCCCGAACCGCCGCCGCCACCGCTCGCGCGCGTGGCGGACGGGCGCAGCTGGCTCGCCGGTGCGCGCACCACGGCGGTTCAGGACTTCGCCACCCCGGTCGCGTTCGACGCCGAGCAGGAAGTGGTGGTGCAGGGTGACAACACCACCGGCAAGCCGCTCACGGTCCATCTGCGCATCGACGATGTCTCTTCCACCGACTGGCATTCGCGCGGCTCGGCGGTGCAGACGGTGCCGCCCGGCCCGTTCGTGCTGCGCTCCCCGGTCTCCTCCTGGGTGACACCGTCGAAGCGCCGGCTCGACCGCACGCAGATCAAGCGGCTGATCGTGTTCGTGAACCCGCCCCAGCCGGGGATCGCGCTCGGCGACGTGCATGTGGAGAACGCCAATCCCCTGCCCGAAGGCGCGCTCGGCCTCAGGTTCGCGCCGACGGCGGACATCGCGGTGCCGGGCTTTGAAACCGTGCTGCCCAACGATCCCCGCCTCAGCCCCGGCGCCGGGGCGCTGGTGCGCACCCAGAACGATCCCTTGCTGTCGAGCGGCCTCAACGGCATCCGCACCATCACCGTGCCCTGGACCCGCAGTGCCACCGCAACCGTGTCGCTCTGGACCGAGGACCAGGGGGAATGGGAATATTTCCCCCATTCCCTGAACCGCACCATCACCATCGACGGGCAAGTGGTGCTGGACCAGCATCTCACGCCCGACGAATGGATCGACCGGGTGTATCGGCGCGGCCTGTGGAAGGAAGCGATGATCGACGGCGATCCCTGGTCGGTCTATGGGCGCGACCGGGGCGGGCTGGTGACGGCCACCGTGCCGGTGGTGGACGGCAAGATCGTGGTGGAGCTCGCCTCCGACCAGCCGCCGAACAATGGCTATATCGCCGCCATGGTGATCGCGCCCGGCGCCAGCACCGCCGCCGTGGACGCGGTGGAGGCCTGGCGCCGCCAGCGCTATGGCGAGCGCTGGCCGGTGCTCGACACGGCGGTGGACCCGGCGCTCGCCAGGGGCGTCACCCTGCGCGTGCTGCCGGCGGGCACGCCGCGCAGCCAGCATCCCTTCTGGCGCGCCGGCCTGCCGGTGGAAACCCGCCAGCGCGCGGCGCGCGGCAGCCTCGTTTCGGTGGATTTCCTCGCGCTCGCCAACGTGGACGATCTCTCGGCCAATGTCTCCGTCTCCGCGCCCGACGGCATCGCGCCCCAGGTGCGTTGGGGGAAATGGACTTATATGCGGCGCGGCGTCGGCGAAAATGCCCTCGCCATCACCTCCGACGTGCTGGAAGGCGACCTCTCCTTCCTGCGCATCGCGAGCGGCATCCCGCGCCGGCTGAACGTGACATTCACCGTGCCGACCGATGCCCCCGCCGGCCCGCTGCCGGTGACGCTGACCCTGGACATCGCCGGCACCGAGGTTTCCGCAACCGCGGTGGTGAACGTGCTGCCCCTGACCCTGCCGCCGATCACCGAGCCGATCGGCTATTATCTCAACGCGCCGCCCTACGAAGCCTGGTTCCGCCCCACCCCCGACCAGGCGGACCGGGAAATGGCCTGCGATTATGCCGCGCTGCGCAACTTCGGCATGACCGGCATCTCGCCGGACCTGGTGACGCCCACGCCGGCGCAGCTGCCCCGCTATCTCCAGCAGACGCGCCTTGCGCGCGACGCCGGCTTCCGGCCGCCCTTCCTCGACTACACGTCCGTCAAGCGCCTCGACGCGGCCGTCGGCACCGCAGCGATGGGCGCCGACATCGCGGCCGCCGAAACGGGGCTTGCCGCCGCCGGCCTGCCCGCGCCGCTTTGGGCGATCACCGACGAGCCGGCGGACGATCCCGCCGGCATTGCCGCTCTGCAACGGGTGCACGATGCCCTGAAGACCCAGGCGCCCCGGGCGAAGCGCGCCGGCCAGCTCAACAATCCCAGCAATCGCAAACTGCTCGGCCTGTTCGACACGGTGCTGGTGAATTTCGGCTACGGCGTCAGCGCGGCCGGATTTGCCGAACTGCAGGGCCGCGGCATCACCCCTTGGCTCTATAATATGCTGGATTATCGCGGCGCCGCCGGCTTCCTATTCTGGCGGGTCGGGGCGCGCGGCTATCTGCAATGGCACGCGCGCGCCTTCACCGCCGATCCGCGCGATCCCACGGACGGGCGCGAGAGCGAATATGCCATCCTCCCGCTCAGCGCGAGCCGGTGCCAGCCGGTGGCAACCGTGGATGCCCGCCTGATCGAGACCGCCGATGGCATGGGCGACCTGCAATGGCTGCGCTGGCTGGAGGGGCAAGCCACCACCGATCCGGCCGCCAAGGCGCTGCGCGATGATCTGTTCGCCGCCATTCCGGCGGATTGGGTCGACTATGCCAAAAACCCGCCGGATCTTTTCGCACTGCGCAAAAGGATCATGGACTTCGCCGCGGCCAAGGTTGAAAAATAGCGCGAGGATGGCGCCCTGGCTTCAGGCCGGCCCAGCTTTTCCAGATGGCTCCAGCCCACGGACCCCATGGCCAGTGATCTCACCCTGCGTATCGTGATCGTCGATGAGAGCCCGGTGCGCGCCGCCATCCTGAGCGAGGGACTGCGCGAGGCGGGCTACGTCAACGTGCTGCGCGTCGAGGGCCACAAGAACCTGCTGGAGCGCATCTATGCCATCGATCCGGACGTGATCCTGATCGATTTGGAGGACCCGAGCCGCGACACCATCGAGCAGATGTTCCAGATGAGCCGCGAGGTGAAGCGCCCCGTGGCCATGTTCGTGGACCAGTCCGACGGGAAGACCATCGAGGAAGCGATCGCCGCCGGCGTCGCCTCCTATGTGGTGGACGGGCTGCGCAAGGACCGCGTGAAGCCGATCCTGGAAACCACCATCTCGCGCTTTCGCGCCTTCGCCCGCCTCAAGGAGGAGTTGGAGGAGGCGAAGAGCCAGCTTGAGGAGCGCAAGCTGGTGGATCGCGCCAAGCTGATCCTCATGAAGATGAAGAATATCGACGAGCAGGCGG
This sequence comes from Roseixanthobacter finlandensis, assembly GCF_043195105.2. Classification (NCBI taxonomy): domain Bacteria; kingdom Pseudomonadati; phylum Pseudomonadota; class Alphaproteobacteria; order Hyphomicrobiales; family Xanthobacteraceae; genus Roseixanthobacter; species Roseixanthobacter finlandensis. The sequence goes on from NZ_CM195536.1 coordinate 4,386,696, forward strand.
CTTATGGCCTCATGCGCCGCACTGCCATGAACGAAAAGAAGCGGATGGTGGACATCGCCCAATCCGTCATCACCGCCGCGGAGATGTTGCGATGAGACGCCTCGCCATGGGGTTCATTCCCCTCACCGACGCCGCCGTGCTGATCGCCGCCGCCGAGCGCGGCTTCTCCATGGCCGAGGGGCTGGAAATTGATCTCCACAAGGAGGTCTCCTGGGCCAATATTCGCGACAAGGTGAATGTCGGCCTGCTGGACGGGGCCCACATGCTGGGCCCGCTGGCCATCGCCTCCTCGCTCGGGCTCGGCCATGTGCGGGTGCCGTTGGTGGTGCCGTTCGCGCTCAATCTCAACGGCAGCGCCGTCACCATCGCCAAGGACGTCTATGCCGAGATGGGGGATACCGGCATCGACCTGTCCACTGCCCCGGCGGCGGCGCGCGCGCTCGGCCGGGTGGTGGCGCAGCGCCGCGCCGCGGGACGCGAGCCGCTGATCTTCGCCTCGGTGTACAGCTTCTCCACCCATACCTATCTGGTGCGCAATTTCCTCAAGGCCGGCGGCGTCGATCCAGACCGCGACGTGCGCCTCGTGGTGATCCCGCCGCCCTTCATGGCCGAGAGCCTGCGCAACGGGCTGGTACACGGCTTCTGCGTCGGCAGCCCCTGGAACAGCGTGGCGGTGGATGCCGATGTCGGCCGCATCGCCGTGCTCGGGGCGGAAATCTTCGGCTGGGTGCCGGAAAAGGTGCTGGGCGTGCACGCCCGCTTCGCCAATACCGAATCCGACGTGCTGCATCGCCTGGTGCGGGCGCTCTATGCCGCCGCGCGCTGGTGCGAGGATCCCGCCAACCACGAAGATCTCGCCCGCCTGCTGGGCGAACCGCGCCATCTCTCCCTGCCCGCCGACGTGCTGCGCCGAACCCTGGACGGGCGTCTCCATACCGCGCGAGGTGGCCCGCTGCGGGCGCATCAGGATTATCTCGTCCTCCATCGCGACGGCGCCAACCGGCCCGAGCCGGACCATGCATTGTGGATGTACAGCCAGATTGTCGAGGCCCATCAGGGCGAATGGGCGCCCGATGCGGCGCGCGAGGCGATCTCGGTCTACCGGCCGGACATTTTCGACCATGCCGTGGGCCACGCGCCTGTGCACCACACGGCTGAACCCGACTGCGTGGCGACCCGACTCGGGGCGCCGTTCGACGCCGCGCGCTTTCTCAAATCGGGGCCGGACGACGCCTCGAAAGGGTAGCGACAGAAGGGTCGGCGGACCTTGCCCACCCACGCCGCGCGCTCAATCGCGCATCATCTGCCCGGATTTTTTGCACCGCACTGACGCGGATCGCGTCTGCACAAAATATTGGCATACAAAATCCAAAGCAAATTCAAGAGTCTTCCCGACATCCGCATCTGGCACGCATCTTGAATAGATGAATTCCAGACGCGGCCAATGATGTCCGCGTCAAAAAATTCGTCCCACTGACGGGACCTTCAGCAAAGCCGCTGACACCGATGGCACCGCGCCATCGTGCTGTCCGCGGCTTTTTTCGTTTCTGACCCGTCACAGATGCCGACCAGAGGGGAACCAGAATGACCGAGTTTTCGACCACCCGGCCCGGCCAGCCCGTCGTCCGACAGGACGACCAGCCCGCGTCTCCGGCGCGCCGCTCGCTGCTGAAGAGCAGCGCGGCCGCCCTGGGCGCGGCGGCGCTGTTCGACGCGGTGCGCATGACCTTTCCGGGCGGAGTGCCCTCCGCTTATGCGGCGGCACCGGAGACCACCAAGGCGGTGCTCGGCTATATCGCGCTGATGGATGCCTCGCCCCTGGTGATCGCCAAGGAAAAGGGCATGTTCGCGAAATATGGTGTGCCCGACGTCGAAGTGGTCAAGCAGGCCTCCTGGGGCGCGACGCGCGACAATCTGGTGCTCGGCGGCGCGGCGAACGGCATTGATGGCGCCCACATCCTGACCCCGATGCCGTATCTGATCTCCACCGGCAGGGTCACGCAGAACAACGCGCCGACCCCCATGTACATTCTGGCGCGCCTCAATCTGGACGCGCAAGGCATTTCGGTTTCCAACGAATACAAGGATTTGAAGGTCACCGCCGACGCATCCGCGCTCAAGCCGGTGTTCGCCAAGAAGAAGGCCGAAGGCAAGGAAGTCAAGATTGCCATGACCTTTCCGGGCGGCACCCACGATCTGTGGATCCGCTATTGGATGGCGGCCGCCGGCATCGATCCGGACAAGGACGTCTCCACCATCGTCGTGCCGCCGCCCCAGATGGTGGCGAACATGAAGGTGGGCAACATGGACGCCTTCTGCGTCGGCGAACCCTGGAACGAACAGGTCGTCAACCAGGGCATCGGCTACACCGCCTGCACCACCGGCGAGATCTGGAAGAACCATCCCGAGAAGGCGCTCGGCATGCGAGCCGACTTCGTGGACAAGAATCCCAACGCCACCAAGGCCATCGTGATGGCGGTGATGGAAGCCCAGCAATGGTGCGACAAGATGGAGAACAAGAAAGAAATGTCCGAGATCGTCGGCAAGCGGCAATGGTTCAACGTGCCGGTCGCCGACATCTACGGCCGCACCATCGGCGACATCAATTACGGCAACGGCCGGGTGGTGAAGGGCTCTGACCAGTACATGAAGTTCTGGAAGGATCACGCCTCCTATCCATTCAAGAGCCATGATGCCTGGTTCGTCACCGAGGATATCCGCTGGGGCAAGTTCGAGCCCACCATCGATATCGCCGCGCTGGTCGACAAGGTGAACCGCGAGGACATCTGGCGCGCGGCGGCGAAGGAACTTTCGGTTCCCGCCGCGCAGATCCCCACATCCACCTCGCGCGGCACGGAAACCTTCTTCGACGGCAAGACCTTCGATCCGGCGAACCCGACCGCCTACCTCAAGAGCCTCGGCATCAAGCGCGTCGAAGTCTGAGACGCCGCCGCGTCCGCGCCATCCGGGCGCGGGCGCTTTCGCCTGCACGCTGAACAGACCTCAAATCGGGAGCTTTTGCCCCATGTCCGTCACCGCTCTCAAGGAAACGACGCCGGCCCCGAAGCGCCCGGCGGCCGAAGTGGTCCGCCTCGCGCGTCCACGCCCGCCGGTCAAGACACGCCTTCGCACGTGGCTCACGCGCGCTGCCGTGAATGTCCTTCCGCCACTGGTGATGGCCGTCCTGCTGCTGCTGATGTGGGAATTGCTGTGTTCCGGCCCCGGCGCCACTTTGCCGCCGCCGAGCCGCATCTGGACGGACAGCAAGGACCTGATCCTCGATCCCTTCTTCGTCGCCGGCCCGCAGGACATCGGCCTCGGCTTGCGCGTCCTGGTCTCGCTGCAACGGGTGGCCGTGGGCTTCGGCCTTGCTGCCGTGGTGGGCATATTGATCGGCGCGGTGATCGGCCAGTCCATCTGGGCCATGCGCGGGCTCGACCCGATCTTCCAGATGCTGCGCACCGTGCCGCCGCTCGCCTGGCTGCCGCTGGCGCTGGCCGCCTTCCGCGACAGCAACCCCTCCGCCATCTTCGTGATCTTCATCACCGCCATCTGGCCGATCATCATCAATACGGCGGTGGGGATCCGCAATATTCCGCAAGATTATCGCAACGTGGCGCAGGTGTTGCGGCTCAACCAGATCGAGTTCTTCTGGAAGATTATGCTGCCCTCGGCAGCGCCCTACATCTTCACCGGGCTGCGCATCGGCATCGGCCTGTCCTGGCTCGCCATCGTGGCGGCGGAAATGCTCACCGGCGGCGTCGGCATCGGCTTCTTCATCTGGGATGCGTGGAACTCCTCCCGCCTGCCCGACATCATCGTCGCCCTGGTCTACATCGGCGTCGTGGGCTTTGCCCTTGATCGCCTCGTCGCCGGCATCGCCGCTTTCGTCACCCGCGGCACCGCATCCGCCTGAGGAGGCTTCCCATGACCGCCTATCTCCAACTCAGCCAGATCGGCAAGACCTTCACCCGCGGCGCCGCCACCACAGAGGTGTTGCGCGACATCTCCCTGGAGATCGCCAAGGGCGAATACATCTCCATCATCGGCCATTCCGGCTGCGGCAAGTCCACCTTGCTGAACATCGTCGCCGGCCTCACCACCGCCACCTCGGGCGGCGTGATCCTGGACGGGCGGGAGGTGAATGCGCCGGGGCCGGACCGCGCGGTCGTGTTCCAGAACCATTCGCTGCTGCCCTGGCTCACCGTCTACGACAATGTCCGCCTCGCGGTGGACAAGGTGTTCTCGGGCACCAAGTCGCGCGCCGAGCGCAATGACTGGACCCTGCACAATCTCGAACTGGTGCAGATGGTCCATGCCAAGGACAAGCGCCCGGCGGAAGTCTCCGGCGGCATGAAGCAGCGCGTCGGCATCGCCCGCGCGTTGGCCATGCAGCCCAAGGTGCTGCTGCTGGACGAGCCGTTCGGCGCGCTGGACGCGCTCACCCGCGCCCATCTCCAGGACAGCGTGATGCAGATCCACGCCACCTTGGGCAATACCATCCTCATGATCACCCATGACGTGGACGAGGCGGTGTTGCTCTCCGACCGCATCGTCATGATGACCAACGGCCCCTCCGCCCGCATCGGCGAAGTGCTTTCGGTGGATCTCGCGCGCCCGCGCCGGCGGCTGGAGCTGGTGGCTAATTCCACCTATCTCAAGGCCCGCGAGGCGGTGCTGAAATTCCTCCACGAGCGCCATCGCTTCGTGGAAGCGGCCTGAGCGGAGGATCGGCCCATGACCCCCGTCCAGATCGAACTGATCCAATCCTCCTTCGCCAAGGTGGCGCCCATCTCCGAGCAGGCGGCGGCGCTGTTCTACGCCCGCCTGTTCGAAACCACGCCGCAGGTGAAGCCCCTGTTCAAGGGCGACATCACGGAGCAGGGCCGCAAGCTGATGGCGACCCTCGCCATGGTGGTGAAGGGCCTGTCCAATCTGGAAGCCGTGGTCCCCGCCGCGCAGGCATTGGCGAAACGCCACGTCGCCTATGGGGTGGAAGCCGCCCATTATCCGCCCGTCGGCGCAGCGCTGCTCTGGACGCTGGAACAGGGCCTCGGCGCCGATTTCACGCCCGAGGTCAGGGACGCCTGGAGCGAGGCCTATGGCCTGCTCTCCTCGGTCATGATCGCCGCTGCGGAAGATGCGGCACCGGCCCCGGCTGCGGCCGAGTGACGATCATGCGCGCCCCGCTTCTCCCCTTTCGCATTCCAGCCCCCTCCCCCCTTGCGGGGGAGGGTTGGGGAGAGGGGTATGGCGCCGTCCGGATGAGCTCCGCCGGGTTCAGCGGAGAGCGTACCCCCCTCACCCCAACCCTCTCCCCCGCGGGGAGAGGGGGAATCCCTCTGCATCTCTCCCCCCTGGAAAAGAGCGCCCTTCACCTCTCCCCCACGGGGAGAGGTCGGCTGCGCAGCAGGCGGGTGAGGGGGCTCTGGCGCGTCGAAGCGCACGAAAACACACCCCTCACCCCAACCCTCTCCGCCTCGGGAAGAGGGGGCTTCTCCCTGCATCGCGCGCGCCCCTCAAGGGGAGAAGAAGCTCATGGCTGAAACCCTCGTCATCGTCGGCAACGGCATGGCCGCCGCCAAGCTCTGCGAGGAGCTGGCGCAGCGGGCGTTGGGGCGTTACGCCGTCGCGGTGATCGGCGCCGAGCCGCAGCTCGCCTATAATCGCGTGCTGCTGTCCGACGTGCTCGCCGGCAAGATCGCGGTGGCCGACGCGCAATTGAAGCCCGCCGCCTGGTGGCGTGACCGGGGCGTCACGCTGCTCTACGGAAATCCCGCAACCGCCATCGACCGCGCGGCGAAGACCGTCGCGCTCGCGGATGGTGCCCGCCTGCCCTATCAGCATCTGGTGCTCGCCACCGGCTCGCATCCCATCCGCCTGCCGGTGCCGGGCATGGACCTGCCCGGCGTACGCACCTTCCGCGATCTCGCGGACGTCGCGGCGCTGATGGATGCGGCGAAGCCCGGCACGCGGGCGGTGGTCATCGGCGGCGGGCTGCTGGGCCTGGAAGCAGCCAGCGGCATGGCGGGCGCCGGCGCGAAGACAACCCTCGTCCATCTCATGGACCGCCTCATGGAACGCCAGCTCGACGCCCGCGCCGGCGCCCTGCTGCGCCAGGCGGTGGAAGCGCGCGGCATCGAAGTGATGCTCGAAGCCTCCTCCGCACGCGTGGAGGGCACTGACCATGTCACCGGCCTGCGGCTCGCCGATGGACGGCTGATCCCTGCCGACATCGTGGTGGTTGCCTGCGGTGTGCGCCCCAATGCGGACCTGGCCCGCGCCGCCGGGCTCGCCTGCAATCGCGGCGTGCTGGTGGACGATACGCTCGCAACGAGCGATCCCGCCATCCACGCCATTGGCGAATGCGCAGAACACCGCGCCGCCGTCTATGGCCTCGTGGCGCCGGCCTATGAGCAGGCCCGCGTGCTCGCCCGCCGCTTCGCTGGCGCGGATGCGCTTTATGAAGGCAGCGCGGTCGCGACCAATCTCAAGGTGTCGGGCGTGCATGTCTTTTCCGCCGGAGACGTCACCGGCGGCCCCGGCACAGAAGACATAGTGCTCACCGACCGCGCGCGCGGCATCTACCGGCGGCTGATCATCAAGGACGGGCGGCTGATCGGCGCCGTTCTCTACGGCGATACGGCCGACGGCCTGTTCTATCTCGACCTCATCACGAACCGCACCCCGATCGCAGCTTTGCGCGCGGACCTCGCCTTCGGGCCGGTCGCGCACGATGCCGCGGCCTGAGGAGAAGAAACATGGGCGGCGATTTCACCATCGACCAGAAACGCTATCTCGAAGGCTTCGTCTCCGGCGCGCAGGTGGCGCGTGTGGCGCGCGCGCCCGGCTCCAGCCCTGCCACGCCCGCCGCCGAGCCCACCGGCCCGGATGCCGCCAGCCACACGGCCATGGCCCGCACCGAGGCCGAGGGCCGGAAGCTCACGCCCGAGGAAAAGGCCAAGCGCGAGGAAATGGGCCTCGACAGCTATGCCCGCATGAAGGACGCCGCCCAGGCGGGCGAATTCCCCAAGGGGCCGGACATCCTGCGCTGGAAATACAACGGCCTGTTCTATGTGGCCCCGGCGCAAGACAGCTTCATGTGCCGCATGCGCATGCCCAATGGCATTCTCACCCATTGGCAATTCCGGGGCATCGCCGATATCGCCCGCGACCATGGCGGCGGCTATTGCGACGTCACCACCCGCGCCAATCTGCAAATCCGCGAGATCCCGGCCGCCGACGGGGTGATCCTGCTGGAAAAGCTGGTGGATCTCGGCCTTACCGCCAAGGGTGCCGGGGGCGATAATATTCGCAACGTCACCGGCACGCCCACCGCCGGCATCGACCCGCAGGAATTGCTCGACACCCGCCCCTATGCGCGGGAATGGCACCATTACATTCTCAACACCCGCGCCATGTATGGCCTGCCGCGCAAGTTCAATGTGGCGTTCGACGGCGCCGGGCGCATCGGCGCGCTGGAGGACACGAACGACATCGGCTTCCAGGCGGTGGAGGTGCGCGCGGGCTTCGGCGCGGAACCGGGCGTGTGGTTCCGCCTCGCGCTCGGCGGCATCACCGGCCACAAAGATTTCGCCCGCGACACCGGGGTGATCCTGGAGCCCAAGGACGCGACCCGCGTGGCGGATGCCATCGTGCGCGTGTTCATCGACAGCGGCGATCGCACCGACCGTAAGAAGGCGCGGCTGAAATATGTGCTGGATGCCTGGGGCTTCGAGAAATTCCTCGCCGCCGTGGAAGAGAAGCTCGACCAAAAGCTGCTGCGCCTCCCCGCCGAAGCCGTGTTGCCGCGCCCGCAGGCGGACCGCATGGCCCATCTCGGCGTGCATCCCCAAAAACAGGCGGGGCTGAACTGGATCGGCATCGGCCTGCCCGTCGGGCGCATCAGCGTGGCGCAGATGCACGCGCTCGCCGATCTCGCGGTGCGCCTGGGCGATGGCGATATCCGCCTGACCGTGTGGCAGAATCTGCTGCTGTCCGGCATTCCCGACGCGCGCGTGGACGAGGCCAAGGCCGCCATCGCGGACATCGGCCTCACCGCCGAGGCGAGCGCGCTTCAGGCCGGCATCGTCGCCTGCACCGGCTCGAAAGGCTGCCGCTTCGCCGCCGCCGATACCAAGGGCACGGCGCTCGCCATCGGCGCCCATTGCGGCCCGCGCGTGGCGCTCGCCGAGCCGGTGAACATCCATGTCACCGGCTGCCACAACAGCTGCGCCCAGCATTATATCGGCGACATCGGCCTGATCGGCGCGCGCGTCGCCCTCAATGAGGAGGGCGATACGGTGGACGGCTATCACCTGCTGGTGGGCGGCGGGTTCGGCACCGATGCCGCCATCGCCGAGGAGCTGTTCCGCGACGTGAAGGCGGAAGATGCCCCGGTGCTGGTCGAGAAGCTCCTGAAAACCTGGCTCGGCCATCGCACGGCGGGCGAGCCGTTCGCCGCCTTCACTCGCCGCATGGATGCGGAACAGCTGAAATCCCTCGTCGCTGCGGAGCCCGCGGAATGACCCTCCAGACCCGCCCGCCCCAAACCTCGCCAAGGGCTGTCGTGCCCTTTCTACCGGAAAGCGCCCCCTTCACGCCCGAGCAGCGCTCCTGGCTGAACGGCTTCTTCGCCGGCGTCTTCTCCTCCGACGTCGGGGCGACCAGTCTCTCCCCGGACGAGAGCGCGGCCCTGCTCGCGGGCGCAGGCCCGGCGGGCGAGGAAGATGACGGCGCGCCCTGGCACGACGCCGCCCTGCCGCTCGACGAGCGCATGAAGCTGGCCGAGGGAAAAGCTTTGCCCCGCCGCATGATGGCAGCCATGGCGCAGCAGGATTGCGGCCAGTGCGGCTATCTGTGCGAGAGCTATTCCAAGGCCATCGCGGACGGCACCGAGACCAAGCTCAATCTGTGCGCGCCGGGCGGCAAGGAAACCCTGCGCATGCTCAAGCAATTGGCGGCGGAGATGGACGGCGCCCCCGCCGCGCCCGGCGGCGCCGCTCCGCAAGCGCAGCCCGCCGCGCCCCTTCCCTCAGTGCCGCTCGGCACGCGGGAGAACCCCGGCGAAGTCGTCTTCCTCGGCCGCTCGCGCCTCAACAAGGCGGGCTCGGAAAAGGAGACCTGGCATGTCGAGTTCGACCTTGCGGGCTCCGGCATCGAATACCGCGTGGGCGACAGCTTCGGCCTGTTCCCGGTGAATGATCCCGCCCTGGTGGATGCGGTGCTGGCCGCACTCCATGCGCCGGCGGATTTCCCCATCAACGAGAAGACCTTGCACGACGTTCTGGCGCGCGAAGTGTGCCTTGGCGCGGCGCCCGACGCGCTGTTCCATCTGATCTCCTACATCACCGGCGGCGCGCGCAAGACCAAGGCGAAGGCGCTGGCGGCGGGGGAGGATCCGGACGGCGATGCCGCCGCCCTCGACGTGCTGGCGGCGCTGGAGAAATTCCCCGGCATCAGGCCCGACCCGGAAGCCGTCATCGAATGCCTGGAGCCGCTCCAGCCGCGGCTTTATTCCATCTCGTCGAGCCCGCTTGCCACCCCCGGCCGGCTGTCCCTGACGGTGGATGCGGTGCGCTATGCGGTTGGCGGCCGCACGCGCCACGGGGTCGCCTCCACCTTCCTCGGCGGACGGGTGCCGGAGGGCACGCGGCTGAGGGCCTATATCCAGAAGGCGCACGGCTTCGCCTTGCCGCAGGATGAGACGAAGGGCGTCATCATGGTGGGGCCGGGCACCGGCATCGCCCCGTTCCGCGCCTTCCTGCACGAGCGCATGGCGGCCAAGGCGCCGGGCCGGAACTGGCTGTTCTTCGGCCACCAGCGGCGCGAGAGTGATTTCTTCTATGAGGACGAGCTTGCCGGGATGCAGGCGGCGGGCTGCCTGACGCGGCTGGAGACCGCATGGTCGCGCGACGGGGCCGAGAAAATCTATGTCCAGGACCGCATCCGCGAGCATGGCGCGGAACTGTGGGCTTGGCTCAAGGAGGGCGCGCACTTCTACATCTGCGGCGATGCCAAGCGCATGGCGAAGGATGTGGAACTGGCGCTCGCCGATGTCGCCTCGCAGCACGGCGGCATGGATCTCGAGAAAGCCCGCGCCTTCATCACCGAGTTGAAGAAAGCCGGCCGCTATCAGGCTGACGTCTATTGAGAAAGCGCCGGCCATGAACGCTCTTTCCTCCGCCCCCGCGATCGCCACCACCTGCCCCTATTGCGGGGTGGGATGCGGCGTGAAGGCGACCCCGGACGGGCGCGGCGGTGCGCTGATCGCCGGCGATGCGGCGCATCCCGCCAATCTCGGGCGATTATGCTCCAAGGGCGCGGCGTTGGGCGAGACGCTGGCGCTCGACACCCGCCTGCTTAACCCCATGATGCGCGGTTCCGACGGACTATTGGCGGAAGCCCCGTGGGACGCCGCGCTCGACCGGGTGGCGGACGGAATTCGTGCCGTCATCGACCAGCACGGGCCGCAGGCGGTGGCCTTCTATCTCTCCGGCCAATTGCTGACCGAGGATTATTACGCCGCCAATAAGCTCGCCAAGGGCTTCCTCGGCACGGCCAATGTGGACACCAATTCGCGCCTGTGCATGGCCTCCTCGGTCGCCGGGCACAAGCGGGCGTTCGGCTCCGACACCGTGCCGGGCGCCTATGAGGATCTGGACGAAGCCGACCTCATCATCCTCACCGGCTCCAACACCGCCTGGTGCCATCCGGTGCTGTTCCGCCGCATGGTGGCAGCGCGCGCGGCGCGCGGCACCAAGCTGGTGGTGATCGACCCGCGCCGCACCGCCACCGGCGAGGAAGCCGACCTGTTCCTGCCGATCGCCCACGGCAGCGATGTGGCGCTGTTTTCCGGCTTGCTGGTGCATCTGGAGAAGACCGGCGCGCTCGACCACGCCTTCATCAACGCCCACACCGAAGGCTTCGCCGAGACACTCAAGGCCGCGCGCGCCCTGACCCCGGACATCGCCGCCACCGCCGCCGCCACCGGCCTGTTCGCCGAGGAGGTCGCCGCCTTCTTCGACCTGTTCCGTAGCACCCACCGCGCGGTGACCTGCTATTCGCAAGGGGTGAACCAGTCGGCGGTCGGCACCGACAAGGTGAATGCCATCCTCAATTGCCATCTCGCCACGGGGCGGATCGGCAAGCCGGGCATGGGGCCGTTCTCGCTCACCGGCCAGCCCAATGCCATGGGCGGGCGGGAGGTGGGCGGGCTCGCCAACCAGCTCGCCGCCCACATGGGCTTTTCTTCCATAGAGGTGGACCGGGTGCGCCGGTTCTGGGACGCGCCCGCGATCGCCAGCGCCGAGGGGCACAAGGCGGTTCAGATGTTCGACGCCATCGCGCGCGGCGAGATCAAGGCGCTCTGGATCATGGGCACCAATCCGGCCGTGAGCCTGCCGCAGGCGCGCGAAGTGCGCGCGGCGCTGGCCAAGCTGGACCTGTTCGTGCTGTCGGAAAACGTGGGGAGCAACGATACCGCCGCCTGCGCGCCCCACGTGCTGCTGCCCGCCGCCGCCTGGGGCGAGAAGGACGGCACGGTGACCAATTCCGAGCGGCGCATCTCCCGCCAACGGCCCTTCCTCCCCCTGCCCGGCGCGGTGCGGCCGGACTGGTGGGCCATGGCCCAAGTCGCCGCGCGGCTCGGCCATGGCGCCGCCTTCGCCTGGCGCGGCCCGGCCGATATCTTCCGCGAGCATGCCGCCCTCTCGGGCTTTGAGAATGGGGGCACGCGCGACTTCGACATTTCCGGCCTCGCGGCCCTGTCGGACGCCGAATATGAGAGCCTGTCGCCCGTGCAATGGCCGGTGCCGGCGGAGGCACGCGAGGGCCGCGCGCGCCTGTTCGCCGAAGGCGGCTTCTTCACCCCGAACGGCCGCGCGCGCTTCGTGGCGCCGGCACGCGTCGAGGCAGGACAAGTGGAGGCGGCGGGAAGCGGCGAATTCCCGTTCCTGCTCAACACCGGGCGGGTGCGCGACCAATGGCACACCATGACCCGCACCGGGCTCAGCCCGCGCCTCGCCGGGCATATCCGCGCGCCGTTCGTCGCCATCCATCCTGCCGATGCGGCCCCGCTCGGCCTTGAGGACGGCGCGCTCGCGCGCGTCGCGTCCGCCCACGGCACGGCGACATTGGAAGTGCGGATCGATGCCGGGCAACAGATCGGCACGCTGTTCGCGCCGATCCACTGGAGCGATGCGAATGCCTCGGACGGGGCCGTGGGCACATTGGTGCACAAGCGCACCGACCCTCATTCCGGCCAGCCGGACCTGAAGGCGACGCCCGCCACCCTCGCGTCGGCGCCCGTGCGCAGCCGGGGATTCCTGCTTGCCCGCCACCGCCTGGATCTCTCGGCCGCGCCTTTGCCGACGGGCTCCTGGTGGGCGCGCGCGATCCTGGAAGGCGGGTTCGGCTGGCGCCTCGCGGGCGCCGGCGGGCCGCAGGATTGGGCGGACTGGGTGGAGCGCCTGAACCTGCCGGAGGACCGCACGGAGCTGGTGGACCTTCCAGGCGGCCATTATCGCACCGCCGCCTTCGATGCGGACGGGCACCTGGTCTTCGCGCTGCTGATGGGTCCGGCCGATGCGCCCCAGGCCTGGGATGCGCTGGCCGGCCTGCTCGCGGAGGAGACGGTTTCTCCCGAAGACCGGCGCATCCTGCTCTCGGGCCGGCGGGCCGGGGCGCGCGGCGCCTGCGGGCCGCTGGTCTGCTCCTGCTTCGGCGTGCCGCGCGGCGCCATCACCGACGCCATCGCGGCCGGCGATCGCGATGCCGCAGCCATCGGCGCCCGGCTCAAGGCCGGCACCAATTGCGGCTCCTGCCTGCCGGAACTTCGCCAGATCCTCCAGGAGGTCCTGGTCCCCGCCTGAGCCAATGCCCGCCTGAAACGAAAAAGGCCGGGCAAACCGCCCGGCCTCGATCACACGGTCCGCGCGCCGGATCAATCGGCGGCGGGTTCCTTCTCGCCCTTGGCGCGCTCGACGCCTTCGAGGATCAGCGCCTTGGCTTCGCTGACATCGCCCCAGCGCACGATCTTGACCCATTTGTTGGGTTCGAGATCCTTGTAATGGGTGAAGAAGTGCTCGATCTGCTGCAGCGTGATGTCCGGCAGGTCGGAATAATTGACCACCTTGTCATAACGCTTGGTCAGCTTGTGGGACGGCACGGCGATGATCTTCTCGTCGAAGCCGCCCTCGTCCTCCATCAGCAGCACGCCGACGGGGCGCACGGCGATGACCGCGCCCGGCACGATGGCGCGGGTATTGGCAACCAGTACGTCGCAGGGATCACCGTCACCAGAAAGCGTGTGCGGAATGAAGCCGTAGTTTCCAGGATACCGCATGGCGGTATAAAGGAAGCGATCGACGAACAGCGTACCGGACGCCTTGTCCATCTCATACTTGATGGGCTCTCCGCCGATCGGCACTTCGATCACAACATTGACTTCGTCGGGCGGATTCTTGCCAATCTTGATGGCGTCGATGCGCATGGGGCCACTCACTTGAAGCTATGGGTCTCGCGCCCTTACGGACGGCGCGGCTACCGCTGCCAAGCGAAGGCGACTTTGTCCAGGGTTTTCGTGCCGAAGCGCTCAATGGAGGCTGCGACCGGTTGCCCTCCTAGCGATTCGTAGAAGCCCACGGCGCCGGCATTGTCCTTCAGCGCCCAGACCACCAGCCCGTTCAGCCCCGCCAGCGCCAGATCGCGCCGGGCGGCGGAGAACAGGCGCTGTCCGAAGCCGAGGCCCTGATAGACCGGCTTCAGATAAATCTCATAGATCTCGCCGCCATAGGGCAGGTTCTTGGCGCGATTGCCGCCGTAATTGGTATAGCCCACCACCCCTTCGCCGGCGATCAGCACCGAAAGCCGGCTGCCGCGCCCGATGGCCTGTTCCCACCACGCCGGGCCGCGCCGCTCCACCATCCGCTCCAGCTCCAGGCCGGGGATGAGGCCGCGATAGACTGAACGCCAAGCGCTGTCATGAACGTCCGCGATGGCGGGGGCGTCCTGGGGCTTCGCGCGACGTATCTCGATGAGGCCCGTACTCATGCCCCAATAGGAGCAAACCTGCGCCTCCGCTTCAAGGGGCCTCAAGTCACGAATATGCGCCATCCCCTTTTTTGCCGAACCCGCCCAAAGCCCTGGCTGCAGAACCGGATGGCGCCCGCAAATGCGCGCTCCGGCGAAAAATGTTTCACGTGAAACATGGACTTAGCACGGACGAACAGGGGTTTCGTGACGCGTCTCCGCGGCTTTGCGGCGCTCGACACCGCCAATTCGGGCGAAGTTGCACCTCGGATGAATCCGGCGCGTCCGCTTTTGCGCCGGTCCTGGTTCAACCTCGCCGCCGAGTGCGCTAGGAAGGGGCATCGAACCGCGCGCCTCCCGCGCCGGACGTGCCAGCGCGAGGCGCGATGTTCCGCTTCCTGTTCCGCTTCTTCGGCTTCTGGATCCTGGCCGGCGGCTTCGTCGCTTTGGTGGTGGATGGAACGCGCTCCATCGCCTCGAGCCGGCTGATCCTCACCTCCACCCAGGATGCCTGGACCGCGCTCTCCCCCGCGAGCTTCGCGGCCGCCCAGGCCAAGATTGCGGCGCTCTCGCCCTGGGCCTGGAGCGATGCGGCGCTGCCGGTGCTCGGCCTGCCGCTGTTCCTGCTGCTGGCGATCATCGGCTTTCTCTTCCTCGCCATCGGGCGGGTGCGCCAGCGCTCGCGCTTCATCGCCAACTAGCCGACCCAACCGCGCGAACCCTCCCCCTCGCGCAATCGCCTCATCATCCCCATATTGGAGCGCGAGACGTTCGAGCCCATGCCGGACGAGCTGCGGGCGCACGGTCAGCCCGGTTCGTTCTAGGCGGTCGCGACGGCCTCCTTCACCCCACGAGCGCCCGGCGCTGCCGAACCCCGGCGATGCGCGGCGCAGACGAGGAGCCCGCCATGTTCTGGTCGAAGAAGTCCCTGGACCTGCCCACCGCCACCGAAGCCCTGCCCGGCCGCACCGAGGCGGTGAAGACCGCGCCCGCGCATTTCGTCAATCACAAAGCCTTGAAGGGCCCGTTCCCCGCGGGCATCGAGACCGCGGTGTTCGCGCTCGGCTGCTTCTGGGGCGCGGAGCGCAAGTTCTGGCAGGTGCCGGGCGTGTATGTGACCGCCGTCGGCTATGTGGCCGGGCATACGCCCAACGCGACCTATCAGGAAGTGTGCTCCGGCCGCACCGGCCATACCGAAGGCGTGCTGGTGGCCTATGATCCCGCGCAGGTGAGCTTCGCCCAATTGCTCAAGGTGTTCTGGGAAAGCCACGACCCCACCCAGGGCATGCGCCAGGGCAATGACATCGGCACGCAGTATCGCTCCGGCATCTATGTGCCCGACGCGGCGCGCCGGGCCGAGGCCGAGGCCTCCAAGGCCGCGTATGAGGCGGCGCTGAAGGCGAAGGGCTACGGCCCCATCACCACCGAGATCCGCGACGGCGGCCCGTTCTATTACGCTGAGGAAGATCACCAGCAGTATCTGGCCAAGAATCCGATGGGCTATTGCGGGCTCGGCGGCACCGGCGTGTCCTGCCCCATCGGCCTCACCGCCGCCGCCGAATAAGCCGGCGACATGACGTTGCGTGCGGCGCCCGGGATCTGAGGATCCCCGGCGCCGCGCCTCTTTCCAAACGCCGAAGCCGCGTTTAAGCCGGGGAGCCTCTGAAGGAGCGTTCCATGGCCTTCGTCATCCCCGCCCCCGCCGTTCCGAGCCTCGCCGTCGAGGGCTCGCAAGACCGTTTCCCGGTGCACCGCATCTATTGCGTCGGGCGCAATTTCGCCGACCACGCCATCGAGATGGGGCACGATCCCAATCGCGAGCCGCCGTTCTTCTTCCAGAAGAACCCGGACAATCTGATCCCGAGCGGGTCCACCATTCCCTATCCCAAGCGCACGTCCGACCTGCATTTCGAGGTGGAAATGGTGGTGGCGCTGAAGGGCGGCGGCGAGGATGTGCCGGTCGAACAGGCGCTCGACCTGGTCTATGGCTATGGCGTCGGCCTCGATCTCACCCGCCGCGACCTCCAGGGCGAAGCCAAGAAGATGGGCCGCCCCTGGGAAGTGGGCAAGGCGTTCGAGCAATCCGCCCCCTGCTCGGCTTTGGTGCCGGCGGATCGCATCGGCCATCCGGATGCCGGGCGGGTGTGGCTCAACGTCAACGGCCAGCTGCGCCAGGATGGCGACCTCAACCAGATGATCTGGAAGGTGCCAGAAATGATCGCCACCCTCTCCACCCTGTTCCGCCTGGAGCCGGGCGACCTGATCTTCGCCGGCACCCCGGCCGGCGTTGGCCCCACCGTCTCCGGCGATGTGCTGGAAGGCGGCGTCGCGGGCGTGGCAAGCATCAGCCTCACCATCGCGTGACGGGGCGGGAGCCCCCTCACCCCAGCCCTCTCCCCGGCGGGGAGAGGGGGAGATTTCCCCCGATTTCCTCTGACCCACCTCTCCCCGACGGGGAGAGGTCGCCCGCGTGCGGGCGGGTGAGGGGGGACGCCGCGCTGTGCCGGGAGACGGCGGTGTGGGCGGCGAGGCTGCCCCCTCACCCCAACCCTCTCCCCGGCGGGGAGAGGGGGAACACCCTCCGGCCCCACGTCTCCCCATCGGCGAAAGGGAAAATACCCTCCGGCCCCACCTCTCCCCGCCGGGGAGAGGTCGCCCGCTTGCGGGCGGGTGAGGGGGAACGCCGCGCTGTGCCGGGAGATGGCGGTGTGGGTGGCGAGGCTGCCCCCTCACCCCAGCCCTCTCCCCGTCGGGGTGAGGGGGAACATTCTCCCCGCTCCACCTCTCCCCGCCGGGGAGAGGTCGCCCGCGTGCGGGCTGGTGAGGGGGCGAGGCGAAAGCGCCGCAGGCTGGCTCAGCTCTTCTTGGTCAGCAGCTTCTTGGGCCGGCGCTGGCGCGCCACGTCGAACAGCGAGAAGGTGCGGTTCACATAATTGGTGACGCCCGACATGCCGTCGATGTGGCGCCGCAGCTCCGGCGTCATCTCCGCCTCCACCATGCGGATCGGGCGCGAGGGGTCCACGGTCTCGAACCGCGCGTAGAACAGCGGTTCGCCGCGCTTGATGATGATGTCCTTCTTCGGCTCGTGCCACTCGAACGCCCACATGAGCTGGCGCGGCCAGTTCTCGATTGGGAACCGGCCGCCAATCAGCAGCCCAGGCAGCGGGTTAGGCCGGTAATGATTGAAGGGCGGTAGCTGGTTGATATAGATCGGCTCGTCGGCCACGAACACATAGGGCGTGATGAGCTGGAGGATCGGCCGCTCGGGATGGCGCCATTCCTTCGCCGAAACGAGGCTGATCATCTGCCCGAGATGCTTGGCGCGGATGTTCGACTGGTCGCCCGCGCCGTTCACCAGGCTCGGGACGCGGGTCTTCTCGTCCACAAGGAAGCGCAGGTGCATGTCGATGGGGGAAACCACTTCGAACAGGCGGGCGTCATGGTCGATCACCGCCGGGCAATAGCGCACCGACTTGGGATGCCGCGCGGCAGGCTCCTCGCGCACCACCTTGCGCGGCGCGTCCCAGATGAAGGTGCCCTTCTCCTGGTCGAACAGCCAGCCGACTTCCGCCACCCGGCTCGGAATCCGCACCGCATGCCCAAACAGCTTCATTTTCAAGCGTCCCGAATACCCTGGCTTTTCGGTCTAAGCACAAATCCGCCGCTTGAAAAGCCGGCGCAAGCGCGCGGCCGCAAGCCTCGCCATATTGGCGCCATGCTGCGCGTCGCATAAAAAGCGCGGAACACCCGCCGCGCCGCGCCGGGTGCGGGAGAGCCGTGGATGGGGACGACGGACGCACCCAAGGCGGGCGCACGGGAGGCGGGCGGCAAGGCGCGGGAGGCCTTCCTTCCACGCGCCAAATTCGCGCTCGGCATCCTGGGATTTGTGAGCGCACCCGCCAGCATCGGCATGGTGTTGCGGCTGTTCGGCCATCTCACCCTGCGCTCATCGCTGGTCTGGGCCACGCTGTCCTATCCGGTGCTCATCGTGATCGGGGCCATGGTTGGCGTTTCGATGCTGTTTCGCGGGCCGGTGGAAAACACCTCACCCGCGCGTGCGCAAACCTCGGCCATGGAAACCGAGCCGGACCGCCAGCAGGACCCGTTGGTCGGCTGAAGCGGGCGGGCTGAAGCGGGGCCGCCGAGGGCATCGCCGTCTCGCACCCATCTCACATCACCTGCACCGGGGCGCTGGACGCGAATGCGCCATAATACGCCCGATGGCGCTTGCGGTTGGAACCGAAGCATGGCTGCGTCGTCCTTAGACGGGTGCCGGCAGCGGTTCTCGCGCCCGCTCCACCGCCTGACCGTTCGAGGCCCCTGCCCATGAAGCTCTTCGAATGCCAGAATTGCCGCAACCCGGTGCATTTCGACAATCGGTTCTGTGTGAATTGCGGATATCGGCTTGGCTACCTGCCGGAAAAGAACACCGTCTCCGCCGTGGAGCCGGATGGCGCGGCCTGGAGCGTGCTCGCGGACCGCGGGCGCCCCTATCTGTTCTGCGACAATGCCCAATATGACGCCTGCAACTGGCTGATCCCGGCCGATGCCGGCCGCACCACCTGCGAAGCCTGCCGCCACAATCGCACGGTGCCGGACCTGTCGATCGAGGAGAATCTGGCGCGCTGGCGCAAGATGGAGCAGGCTAAGCACCATCTGTTCTATTCCCTGCTGCGCTGGCGGCTGCCCATGCCGGACCGCACGGAACAGCCGGAAAGCGGCCTTGCCTTCGATTTCCTCGCCGACGTCACCATGCCGAGCGGCGATCAGGAACGGGTGCTGACCGGCCATGACAACGGCATCATCACCATCAACATCGCCGAGGCGGACGATGCCGAGCGCGAGGCGCGCCGCACCAGCATGAAGGAGCCCTACCGCACCCTGCTCGGCCATTTCCGTCACGAGGTGGGCCATTATTATTGGGACCGCCTGGTGCGCGACGGCGGCAAGCTCGACGGCTTCCGGGCGGTGTTCGGCGACGAGCGGGCCGATTATGGCGAGGCGCTCCAGCGCCATTACGATCAGGGGCCGCCGCCCGGCTGGCAGGGCGCCTTCATCAGTTCCTATGCCACCGCCCATCCGTGGGAGGATTTCGCCGAGACCTGGGCGCATTACGTACATATGGTGGACGCGCTGGAGACCGCCGGCGCGTTCGGCATCAAGCTGCGGCCGAAGATCCGCAAGGCGGCGGAGCTGGCGCTGGAGGTGGATTTCAAGCCCTACCAGGCGCCCAGCGCCGAGGACTTGGTAGAAGCCTTCGTGCCCCTCACGGTGGCGGTGAATTCCATCAATCGCTCCATGGGCCAGCCGGACCTCTATCCCTTCGTCCTCTCGCTGCCGGTGACGCAGAAGCTCCAATTCATCCACGAACTGCTGGTCCATGACGAGGACGCGCCGCCGATCGCGCCAGCGGTCGACAAGACCGGGCCGGCCGAGGGCCGCGCGCCCAGGATGGCGACCCAGCCGGGCTGACCGGCGGGCAAGACGTGCGGAAACCATGGGCGGAAACCATGGGCGGGAAAAAGAAATGCCCCGCTCTCCGGGGGGAAGAGAGCGGGGCTTTGGGGTATCACCGTGGGGGGCGGTGATACCTTAAAAACGCGCAGGGCCACGGGGGGTTCCGCCCTGCGCGAATTTTTTTGACCGCGCGGCTCAATTCATGCTGGCGCGCTTGGCCCGCGTGGCGCGGGCGGACGACAGTTTCGCGGGCCCCGCCTTCACGGCCGGGATCGCTGCGGCAGCCGCGTCTGCGGCCTCGCGCGGCACCGGCTGCGCCTCGCCGCCGGCGAGATTGGCCTGGGCGCGGATCTGGCGCAGCACCGGCGTCAGCAATTGGTGCGCCAGGGCGAGCCCGGCCTCGGCATCGTGCTTGTCGACGCCTTCCCTTACGAAGTTCAGCTTCGCGCGCAGCGCGCGTTCCAGGTGATCGACATCGTCTCGATGCTTGCCGGCCACCAGTTCCGCACCAAGCAGGCGGATCAGGTTGAGCAAGGCAGCGAGGGTGACTTTGGTGACGGCGTCGATTTCAATGGTCTGATTGGGCATTTGCCTCTCCACGCGAAGACCCATGTTTCCTTTTGTTACGGCCCGCCTGCTTCGTCGAGCGCCATTATCCTCTCATATGGCTAAAAATACACGCAGAGATTGAACGCACATGCCTCTTCCTGATGCACCGTGAAGGAGCAAGCTTGCGGGAAGCTGCCTTATGGTGCGTGGCGGGTCACGCCTTGGCAGGTTATTTTCCGGCAATACACGGGGGTGATCATGAGCGGTGGCGAACGGGCTTTGGTATTCTACAGCCGGGTGGATGTGGCCGGCCCCTGGGCGCAGGCCTTGCGTGACCAGATGCCGGACCTCGACGTGCGGATCGCGCCCGATACGGGCGATCCGGCGGAGGTAAGATACGCCCTGGTATGGAAGCCGCCACACGGTTTTTTCAATGAATTTCAAAACCTTGAACTGGTCGTCAACCTGGGGGCCGGGGTCGATGCGCTGATGGCCCGCGATGATCTGCCGAACGTGCCCATCACCCGCGTCTCGGACCCGGACATGGGCCGCATGATGGCCTCGTTCGTGCTCATGGCGGTGTTACGTCACGCGCGAAACATCCCCACTTTCGAGAAGGCCCAGCGGGCCCACCGCTGGCATTATGTGCACCCCCGCACGGCGGACGAGATGACCGTCGGCGTGCTGGGACTCGGCGAATTGGGGGCCATGGCAGCGCACGAACTGGCCCGCCAGGGCTTCAATGTGCGCGGCTGGTCCCGTTCCGCCAAGGATTTGCCGGGAATCACCTGCTTCCACGGGCTTGATTCGCTCGAATCTTTCCTTGGGTCATGCGAGATTCTGGTGGTGATGCTGCCCCTGACGGGGGAAACCCACGGCCTGATCGACGCAAAACGCCTCTCCCAGCTGCCGCGCGGCGCGACTTTCATCAATGTCGCCCGTGGCCCCATCGTGGACGAGGAGGCGCTGATCGCCGCGCTTCAGTCCGGGCAGATCGGCGAAGCCACGCTGGACGTGTTCGCCCACGAGCCGCTGCCGCCCGAAAGCCCGCTCTGGGCCATGGAAAACGTGCTCATCACACCGCATCTCGCCTCGGTCGCCATTCCCAAATCGGCGGCGGCGCAGATCGCGGAAAACATCCGCCGGGTGCGCGCGGGGCAAGAGGTGCTCAACCGGGTGGATCCGCACCTCGGCTATTGAGCCCCCGCGGATCGGGGAAACTCCCGCTTCGTGGAGGAACCCCCGCGATCCGGGGGAAGCCCGTATTTTGCGCGGAGCCGCCGCAGCGCCCGCGCGGCGGCGTTACGCCTTCAAGCGTTCCGCATGGTAAGCCACATGGTCGGCCATGAAGGTGGAGATGAAATAATAGGAATGGTCGTAGCCATCCCGTAGCGTCAGGGTGAGCGGAATGCCCGCCTTGGCGCACGCCTCTTCCAGCAGCCAGGGCCGCAATCCCTCCTGCAAAAATCCGTCCGCCGCCCCCTGGTCCACCAGGAGTTCGGGAAAGCGGTGCCCGTCCGCGATCAGGGCGCAGGCATCATAGGCGCGCCATGCCGCCTCATCCGCGCCGAGATATTTCTCGAACGCCGGGCGCGACCAGCCGGCCGTGCTCGGCTGCACGATCGGCGCGAAGGCCGAGCAGCTCTGGAAGCGGCCGGGATTTTTCAGCGCCAGCGTCAGCGCGCCGTGCCCGCCCATGGAATGGCCGAAAATGCCCTGGCGGGCCATATCGGCGGGGAAATGCGCGGCGATCAGCGCCGGCAAATCCTCTGCCACATAGCGCGCCATACGGTAATTTTCCGCATAAGGCGCCTGGGTCGCGTCGAGATAGAAGCCGGCGCCGGAGCCGAACTGCCAATTGTCCGGCTCATCCGGCACATCGGGACCACGCGGCGAGGTGTCCGGGCACACGATCATGATCCCATGCTCGGCGGCGGCGCGGCGATATTCGCCCTTCTCCATCACGTTCGCATGGGTGCAGGTGAGGCCGGAGAGATACCACAGCAGCGGCACCGGCCCCTGCTCCGCCTGGGGCGGAACATAGACCGCGAAGGTCATAGGGCATTTGGTTTCCACCGAGGCGTGGCGATAGACGCCCTGCACCCCGCCGAACGCCTTCGCCTGCGAGAGGGTCTCCATCAGAACAGCACCACCGAGCGGATCGACTTGCCCTCGTGCATCAGGTCGAAGGCGGTGTTGATCTCCTCCAGCGGCATGGTGTGGGTGATGAGGGGGTCAATCTGGATTTTACCCTCCATGTACCAGTCGACGATCTTCGGCACGTCGGTGCGGCCGCGCGCCCCGCCGAAGGCCGAGCCGCGCCAATTGCGGCCGGTGACCAGCTGGAACGGCCGGGTGGAGATTTCCGCCCCCGCCGGCGCCACGCCGATGACGATGGAGGTGCCCCAGCCGCGATGGCAGCATTCCAGCGCCTGGCGCATCACATCCACATTGCCGGTGCAGTCGAAGGAGAAATCGGCGCCGCCGTCGGTCAGGTCCTGGATGGCGGAGACCACCTTGTCGGCGCCCACATCGCGCGGGTTGACGAAATGGGTCATGCCGAACCGCTTCGCCATCTCGACCTTGGCGGGATTGATGTCCACGCCGATGATCTTGTCGGCGCCCACCATGCGGGCGCCCTGGATGACGTTGAGGCCGATGCCGCCGAGGCCGAACACCACCACGTTCGCGCCCGGCCACACCTTGGCGGTATAGACCACCGCGCCGATGCCGGTGGTGACGCCGCAGCCGATGTAGCAGATCTTGTCGAAGGGGGCGTCCTCGCGGACCTTCGCCAGCGCGATCTCGGGCAGCACGGTGAAATTGGAGAAGGTCGAGCAGCCCATGTAATGGAAGATCTCGCCGCCATCACAGGAGAAGCGGCTGGTGCGATCCGGCATCAGGCCCTGCCCCTGGGTGGCGCGGATGGAGGTGCACAGGTTCGAGCGCTGGGAGAGGCAGGTCTTGCACTGCCGGCATTCCGGCGTGTAGAGCGGAATCACATGGTCGCCGACCTTCAGCGAGGTCACGCCCGCGCCGACCTCGCGCACGATGCCCGCGCCCTCATGACCGAGAATGGCGGGAAACTTGCCCTCCGAATCCAGCCCGTCGAGCGTATAGGCGTCGGTGTGGCACACGCCGGTGGCCATGATCTCCACCAGCACTTCGCCCGCCTTGGGGCCGCCGATCTCGATGGTCTCGATGGTGAGGGGCTTCTTGGCTTCCCAGGCGACCGCAGCGCGCGTCTTCATGGCGTTCTCCGCAGATGTGACCGCCCGCCGCGCGGGCCTGCGCTCCTATAGCTTTCTTCTTTCCGGCAGGGAATCGCGTTTGCGACACGCCGTGCCGGCTGGAGGAAAGCAGACCCCCTACCCCCGTTTCATGGCGAAGCGCTTCAGCCCCTCGGCCATGGCGAGATAGGCGACGACCAACAGCGCCAATGCGCCGAGCAGCGAAGGCGGCAGCAAGGCGAAGCCGAACCAGGCGCCGAACGGCGTGAACGGCAGCGCCATCGCTACCAACAAGGCTCCGAGCGAGGAGGCGGCGAGCAGCGGATGGGGCAAGTCCGCCCAGGGGCGCGCGCGGGTGCGGATGATGAAGATGACGAGGATCTGCGTCGCCATGGATTCCAGGAACCAGGCGGTGCGGAACGCATCCGGCGTCACGTGGAACAGGAAGATCAGGCCGCCGAAGGTAAGGAGGTCGAACACCGAGGAGAGCGGACCCATGATGGCCGCGAACCGCACCAGCCCGGACATATCCCACACCTGCGGCCGCGCCAGCGCCTCAGGCCGCACCCGGTCGAACGGGATGCCGATTTCCGAGAGGTCGTAGAGCAAATTGTTGAGCAGGATCTGAGTCGGCAGCATGGGCAGGAAGGGCAGGAACAGGGAGGCCGCCGCCATGGAGAGCATGTTGCCGAAATTGGAGCTGGCGGCCATGCGCACATATTTGAGGATATTGACGAAGGTGCGCCGCCCCTCCTCCACGCCGTCGGCCACCACGCCGAGATCGCTCTCCAGCAGGATCATGTCGGCCGCCGCCTGGGCGACGCCGGTGGCGCCCTCCACCGAGAGGCCGATATCGGCGGCCTTGAGCCCCGGCGCGTCATTGATGCCGTCGCCGAGAAACCCCACCACCGCGCCGCGCGCCTGGAGCGCCTTGACGATGCGCGATTTCTGGTCTGGCGACAGGCGACCGTAGGCATCCACCTGCCGCACCCGCACCGCCAGCGCGGCGTCGCTCAGCGCCGCCACATCGGCGCCGGACAGCACTTCGTCCGCCTTCAGCCCGACCAGGCCGGCGAGGCGCTTCACCACCACCGGATCGTCGCCGGAGAGGATCTTCAGCCGCACCCCGGCCTTGGCGAGGCGGGCGATGGCGGCGGCGGCGGTGGCCTTGGGCGGATCGGCGAAGGCGCACAGGCCCTCGAACACCAGCCCGGCTTCATCCTCGGCGGTCAGTTCACGCGGCGCGCCGGCCCAGGGTTTAGAGGCCACCGCCACCGCGCGCAATCCATCGCCCGCCAAGGCCTGGACCAGGGCGTGCGCCTGCCCCTGCGCGGCCGCGTCCATGGCGCTGCCGTCGCGCCGGGTGGCGCACAATTTCAGCACCGCCTCGGGCGCGCCCTTCACGATGAGCAGATGTTCGTCCGGCCCCTGCGCGAGCACCGAACCCAGGCGGCGGGAGAAATCGAAGGCACGCACCTCCTCCATCACCCAGCCCGCCGCCGGATCGTGCCGGCAGTCCAGCAGCGCCGCGTCGAGCGCTCCGCGATCGCCGCCGAGATGGGCGGCAAGGGCGGCGAGGGTGGCGGCGCGCGGATCCTCGGCGCCTGCGGGATCGAGGCTTTTCGCCAGCGTGACGCGGGCTTCGGTGAGGGTGCCGGTCTTGTCCGTGCACAGCACGTTCATGGCGCCGAGATCATGGATCGCCGCGAGCCGCTTCACGATCACCTTGCGCGCCGCCATGCGCAGCGCGCCGCGCGAGAGCGTCACGGTGGTGATCATGGGCAGAAGCTCGGGGGTGAGCCCCACCGCCAGCGCCACCGCGAACATGAGGGATTCCAGCACCGGCCGGCCGAACAGCATGTGCGCCGTCAGCACCAGCAGCACCAAAGCGAGCGTGAGCCGCGCGGTCAGCAGACCGAAGGCGTGCAGGTCGCGCTGGAAGGGCGAGGGGGTCTGCGCTTCCGCGAGCGCGGAGGCGGCCTCGCCGAACAGGCTGTCGCGGCCGGTGTGGACCACCAGCGCCAGCGCCTCCCCGGTCTGCGCCACCGCGCCCCGAAACACCGCATTGTCGGCGTCCGCCGCCAGGGCGGAGGCGATGACACCCGGCTGCTTGCGCACCGGATAGGGTTCGCCGGTGAGCGCGGCTTCATCGCAGGTGAAAGCGTTCGCCTCCAGCACCCGCGCGTCGGCGGGAATGATGTCTCCGGCCCGGATGCGCACGAGATCGCCGGGCACCAGCGCGCCCACGTCCACCGCGATGAAGGCGCCGTCGCGCTTCGCCTCCGCCTTCACGGCGACCGAGCGGCGCAGCATCTCGGCGGCTTTCAGCGCCTGCCCCTCCTGCACCGTGTCGAGCACGATGGAGAGGCCGAGAATGGCGAGAATGATGGTGCCGCCCACTGCATCGCCGGTCGCGACCGAAACCGCGCCGGCGGCCAGAAGGATCAGCGAGAGCGGCTCCGCCAGCCGCCGCATGATCGCGCGGACCGGCCCCACCTTCCGGGGCTGGCTATCGGCATTGGCACCATACCGCGTACGGCGGTCCTCGACCGCGCCCGTGCTCAGGCCATCGGCGGTGCAGCCGAGCCCGGTGAGCATCGCCGCGACCGGCACGGTCCAGAAGGGTTTGCCCTGTGCGGCCATGGCGTCCCGAAACCCTTCACCGCCAGTCAGGCGACGATATGGAAACCCGCGTCGGCATAGACCACGGAGCCGGTGAGCGGCGCCCCGGCCTCGCTCACCAGGAAAGCCGCCACCTTGCCGATCTGCTCGGTGGACACGAGATGGTTCGCCGGCGTGCGGGCGCGCACCTTGTCCAGCAATTCGTCGAAGCGCTCGATGCCGGACGCGGCGCGGGTCTGCACCGGGCCGGTGGACAGGGCGTGGACGCGAATGCCCGCCGCAGCGAGATCGGCCGCCAGATAACGCACGGTGGATTCCAGCGCGGCCTTCACCGGACCCATGAGGTTGTAATTGTCGACCACCCGCTCGCTGCCGAAGAAGCTCACGGTCTGCAGTGCGCCGCCGGTCTTCATCAGCGGCAGCGCCAGCTTCGCCATGCGGATGAAGGAATGGCACGACACGTCCATGGCCATGGCGAACCCCTCGGCGGAGCAGTTCACAAGGCCGGTGTGCAGATCCTCGCGCGGGGCGAAGGCGATGGAATGGAACACGAAATCCAGGCTGCCCCATTGCCGCTCGATGGTGGCGAACACCGCTTCCAGCTGGCCGGGAATGCGCACGTCGCACGGCACGATGATGGAGGCCTCCAGGCCCTCCGCCAGCGGGCGCACATAGGGGATCGCCTTCTCGTTGAGATAGGTGACGGCCAGTTCCGCCCCCGCGCCATGGAACGCGCGCGCGCAGCCGTGGGCGATGCTCTCGGCATTGGCGATGCCGACGACCAGGCCGCGCTTTCCGGTGAGATCGACAATGGCGCTCATCGCACGGGCTCCAGATGCTGGATGATGCCGACCGCTTCGTCGGCGATCACCTGTTCCTCGTCGGTGGGGATGACGAAGACTTGAACCTTGCTGTCGATGGCGGAGATCAGCGCCGCGTTTGCGGCATTGGCATCTTCGTCCAGCTTCATGCCGAGCCAGCCGAGGCGCGCCGCCACCGCGCTGCGAATTTCGCCCTGGTGCTCGCCGATGCCGGCGGTGAAGACGAACCCGTCGAGCCCGCCGAGCGTGGTGGCGAGCGCCGCCGTCTCGCGCGCGATGCGGAAGGTGAAGAGTTCGAGCGCCTCGCGCGCCTCCTCCGCATGGGAGGCCAGCAGCGCACGACTGTCGGCGCTGATGCCGGAGACTCCCAGCAGGCCGGAGCGGTGGTAGAGAATGTCCTCCACCTCCTCCAGCGGGCGCTTTTCCTGCTTCAGCATATGGATCACGACACCCGGATCGAGCGTGCCGCAGCGCGTCGCCATGGGGATGCCGTCGAGGGTGGAAAAGCCCATGGAGGTGTCGCGGCTGATGCCGCCGGAGAGCGCGCACAGGCTGGCGCCGCTGCCGAGATGGGCAACCACCACCCGCCCGCCGAAGGTCGGATCGTGCCGGCCCAGCTCGCGGGCGATGTATTTATAGGACAGGCCGTGGAAGCCGTAGCGCTTCACCCCGGCATCGAACATCTCGCGCGGCAAGGCGAAGCGGCGCACCACATCCGCCTGGGTGCGATGGAAGGCGGTGTCGAAGGAGGCCACCTGCGGCAGGTCCGGCCGCAGATGGTACAGCGCCTTGATGATGCGCACGCTCTGCGGCTGATGCAGGGGGGCGAGCGGCGTCAGGCTCTCGATGCCCTTGAAGGTCTCGTGATCCACCAGCGCCGGGCCGCCGAAGCGGTCGCCGCCGTGCACCACCCGGTGCCCCACCGCCGTGAGCCCGGCGACGCCGAAATGCGCCACCAGCCAGCGCAGCGTCTCGTCGATCACCTCGCGCAAATCCTCGGTGACGGCTGAGGTCAGGCGGATGTCCCGCGCCTCCCCGCCTTCACTGACGCTGAGCACCAGCGGGCTGCGGCGCAAATCGATGATGCCCCGCCCGAGCCGGCGGGCCTGGTCGCCCTCCACCGCGAACAGGCCCATCTTCAGGGTCGAGGAACCGGGGTTGAAGGTCAGCAGGATATGGTCGCTCACAGCGTCACCCCGTCGAGCTTGGGCTGGCCGGCGACCGAGAGCTTGGCCAGCGCCACCGAGGCGAGGCGCACCTTCAGCGCATCCGACCGGCTGGTGAGGATGATCGGCACGCGCGCCCCGAGCACCAGCCCGGCGGCATCGGCGCCAGCGAGATAGATCAATTGCTTGGCCAGCATGTTGCCGGCCTCCAGGTTCGGCACCAGCAGGATGTCCGGCTGCCCGGCGACGGGCGAGACGATCTGCTTGATGTGCGCGGCATCGAGGCTGATGGCATTGTCGAAGGCGAGCGGCCCGTCCACCTTGGCGCCGGTGATCTGGCCCCGCGCCGCCATGACGGTGAGCGCCGCCGCATCAATGGTGGCCGGCATGTCCGGGTTCACCGTCTCCACCGCCGCGAGCACCGCGACCAGCGGCTCGGGAATGCCGAGGCGGTGCAGCAAATCGATGGCGTTCTGGCAGATGTCGCGCTTCTGCTCCAGGGTCGGGGCGATGTTGATGGCCGCGTCGGTGACGATCAGCGGCTTGGGATAGGACGGCACGTCGAGCGCATAGACATGGCTGATGCGCCGCTCGGTGCGCAGGCCGGAGGCGGCGGCGACCACCGCGCCCAGCAATTCGTCGGTGTGCAGGCTGCCCTTCATGAGCGCCGCGCATTCCCCCGAGGCAGCCAGCGCCGCGCCGCGCACGGCGGCGGCGTGGCTGTGCTCCACCGCCTCGATGCGCAGCCCCGCGAGCGAGATGCCGGCCTTCTCCGCGACCGCGCGAATCTTGTGCTCGGGGCCGATCAGGATGGGATCGATCAACCCCTCGTCGCGCGCCTCGATGGCGGCCTGGAGCGCCTCGACGCTGCAGGGATGCACCACGCCCACGCGCATGGGCGGCAGGGAACGGGCGCGCTGGACGAATTCGGAATAACGCTCGCCGCCGCGCAACAGCACCTCGGGCACGGCGATGCGCGGCAAGGCGAGCTTTTCAGACGGCGCGATCACGGTCGCGGTACCGGTCAGCACATCGACGCCGGTCTGGTTCACGCAGCGCGTGTCGAGCAGCACGATGCGCTTCTCGGGCTTCTTCTCCAGCACCGTGACGGTGGCGGTGATGGTGTCGCCGGGCGCCACGGGCTTCCTGAAATGCAGGTCCTGCGCGAGATAGATGGTGCCCGGCCCCGGCAATTCGGTGCCGAGCAGGGTGGAGATCAGCCCGCCGGTCCACATGCCGTGGATCACCACATGGCCGAAGATGTCGGTGGCGGCATAGGCCTTGTCGAGATGGGCCGGATTGACGTCGCCGGAGACGGCGGCGAACAATTCGATGTCTTCATTCCTGACCACCCGCGTCAGCGAGGCGGAATCGCCGACGTTCAGCTCGTCGAACGTGCGGTTCAGCAGCAAAGGCGCGTTCATGATGGATCTCACGCTTGCAGGACATAGGTGCCGGGCGCGTCGTCGAGCGGGGGATAGCCCGCGCCCGGCGCGCCCATGGGCGGGGGAGAGACAAGGCCCTGGGACGAGCGCTGCGCCAGCCAGCCCTGCCAGGCCGGCCACCAGGAGCCCGGCTGCGCGGGCGTCGCCGCGAACCATTCGCTGGGCCCGAGGCAAGGGTCCATGGCACCCTTCTCGCGCAGGCGGAACTGGCGGTGCGGATGGCCCGGCTCGCTGACGATGCCGGCATTGTGCCCGCCGCTGGTCAGCACGAACGTCACATCGGTGTCGGTGAGATAGTGGATCTTATAGACCGAGCGCCACGGCGCGATGTGGTCGCGCTCGGTGCCCACGGTGAAGATCGGCACGCGGATGTCCTGGATCGCGATCGGATGCCCGTTCACCACATAGCGGCCCGAGGCGAGATCATTGTCCAGGAACAGCTTGCGCAGATAATCCGAATGCATCTTGTAGGGCATGCGGGTGGCGTCGGCGTTCCAGGCCATCAGATCGTTCATGGGATAGCGCTCGCCCATGAGATAATCATGCACCATGCGCGACCAGACCAGATCGTTGGACTTCAGCAGCTGGAAAGCGCCGGCCATCTGGCTGGAATCCAGATAGCCGCGATCCCACATCATGTCCTCCAGCAGGCTCACCTGGCTGTGGTCGATGAACAATTCCAGCTCGCCCGGCTCGGTGAAATCGGTCTGCGCCGCGAACAGGGTCATGGAGGCGAGGCGCGTGTCCCCGGCGTCCGCCATGGCCGCCGCCGCCACCGTGAGCAGCGTGCCGCCGAGGCAATAGCCCACCGCGTGGATCTTCTCGCCCGGCACCACCGCGCTGACGACATCGAGCGCGGCCGCGACGCCGAGATGGCGGTAATCCTCGAAGCTGAGATCGCGATCCTCGGCGGTCACATTGCGCCAGGAGACCGCGAACACCGTGTGCCCCTGCCCTACCAGATAGCGGATCAGCGAATTGTGGGGGGACAAATCGAGGATGTAATATTTCATGATCCAGGCGGGCACGATCAGCACCGGCTCGCGATACACGCCCGGCGTCGACGGGCTGTATTGGATCAGCTCCACCAGCCGGTTGCGATAGACCACCTTGCCCGGCGTCGCGGCGACATCGCGGCCCACCTTGAACGCCTCCGCGCCGAGCGGCGGCTTGTGGGCGCGCTTGCGGGCGAGGTCTTCCATCAGGTTCTTGGCGCCCGCCACATAATTCGCCCCGCCGCTGGCCACCGATTTCTGCACCACCTCGGGATTGGCGAACGGCAGGTTGGCGGGCGAGGCCATGTCGAGCAATTGACGCGCCGTGAAGGACACCACGTCGGCATGATGCGGCGCCATGCCGGGCACGTTGCACGTGGCTTCGTGCCACCATTGCTGGGTCCGCAGAAAGCCTTCGCGCCAGATGGAATAGGGCCAGCGGCTCCAGCCCGGGTTGCGGAACCGCTCGTCGCCGGTGACCGGGCCTTCGGCCTCGAACGCGGTCGGCGCGGCGGGATTGAGCATGTGGGCGGCGAATTCGCGCGCGCCGAACATGGCCTTCAATGCCAGTTCCGTGCGCTTGCCGGGGGCGGAGGCCAGATGCAGGGCCCAATCGGTATAAGCGAGCGCGAGCGCCGCCGGCGAGAGGCCGCCGGTCATCTCCGCGATGGCGGCACCGACGCGCCGGTCGAACAGGCGCAGGCCCTCGTGATCGACATCCCCGCACGCGGCCGGCAGCTGGAGCGGAATTTCATGCGCCGGAGCGGGCACGGCGGACGCAGGTGCCGGCAGCGGAGCCGGGGCGGGCGCGTTCGTGTCGCTGACAAGCTTCAGGACCGTCTCTGCCATTTTCGTGTCGCCTTTGATCTCTCAGCTGAACGATAGCATCGGACCCGCACCGCCAGGGCATCGACCCGCAGGACCGCGCCGAACGACGTCCGCGTCACACGGTCCGCGCCCTGCCGAAACGGCCGAAACGCGGCAGCGGATCCCCGGTCGGCCGATCCTTCGCAGCCGCCGCAACCTAGCCGCGGCGCGTGCACTGCAACAGCCTCGGAAACTACGTAAGCGGGCTTGACATGCCGGCTAAGTATTTGCCGATACAGGGCCGCCGCCCCGCGCGACGGTGACTTGAGGACAGCTCACAAATGGGCGAACGCCGCCAGCGCTGCCCCACGGCGGGCACCATCGCGCCAAAAATCCCGCTGCCGCTGCGGGAGAAGAGACCGGCGCGGGGAACTTGGCCGTAGTTTCCGGCTTGATACCTCTTGGCGGCATGACACATGGATGTGCAAGAATGCGGCGATACAGACTTTGAACCCGGGCGCCCCACATCCGCTCCGCCCGTCCTCCGCCGGAAACGCGCGCCCCCACGTCCGGGAGACACGGCCGGCGCACCGCCTTCCCCACGCGAGGCCCGGCTCGGCCGCGCCTCAGTTCCCAGGAGCTGTCCCATGAGTGACACCAAGTCCCAGGCGCCGAAATCCAAGAAGGCCAAAACCGAACCCAAGGCCGAAGCCAAGACCGAGGGAAAGCTCGACGCCGCAAAATCGCGCGCCGCCGCCGCCTTGCAGACCCGCGCCAATTATTCCTCCAACGCGGTGCAGGACATCGCCGGCGCGCTGAACGGCCTGCTCGCCGACGTGTTCGTGCTCTATCTGAAGACCAAGAACTTCCACTGGCACATGTCCGGCCCGCATTTCCGCGATTATCACCTGTTGCTGGACGAGCAGAGCGACCAGATCTTCGCCATGACCGATCCGATCGCCGAGCGCGTGCGCAAGATCGGCGGCACCACGATCAAGTCCATCGGCCAGATCGCCCGCCAGCAGCGGCTGCTGGACAATGACGCCGAATATGTCACTCCGCAGGACATGCTGAGCGAGCTGCGCGACGACAATGTGCAGCTCGTCGTTTCCATGCGTGAGGTGCATGACCTGTGTGACGAGAACCAGGATGTCGCCACCGCCAGCCTGCTGGAAAACTGGATCGACGAGACCGAGCGCCGCGCCTGGTTCCTGTTCGAGACCACCCGCCGCGAAGCCTGATCACGCATTGCCAAACAGGTTCGAGGGCCGGCCCCGCCCGCCCTCGAGCCGATGCGCGCCGCGCTCGATGTGTCCCTTCCCTCGCCCTTCACCCTTCCCTTGCCCGCATCACGTCTGGGGACACCTTATGAAGCCCGGCCTGCCCGCGATTCTCAGCCTGAACGGCGGCTATGTGGATACGGCCGGCTTCCTCGCGCTCCAGGGCCTGTTCACCGCCCATGTCACGGGCAACTTCGTCACCTTCGGCGCCGCCATGGTGCATGGAACCTCCGGCGCCTGGGCCAAGCTGCTGGCGCTGCCGGTGTTCTGCGTCGTGGTGATGCTGGTGCGCCTGCTGGGCTACGGGCTCGAAGCGCGCGGCCTGCCGCAGATGCGCACCCTGCTTGGCCTGAAGTTCGCCCTGCTCACGGCCGCCGCAATCATGGCCGTGACGTTTGGCCCGTTCGCCGATTCCGATGCCTGGCGCGCGATGCTCACGGGCATGACCCTGGTGTCCGCCATGGCGATCCAGAACGCCATCCACCGCATCCACCTCGCCAGCGCGCCGCCCACCACGCTGATGACCGGCACCACCACCCAGGTGATGATCGACCTCGTGGATCTGGCGCGCGGCCTGCCGCCGGACCAGGCGGCGACCGCGCGCGGGCGGCTCGGGCGCATGTCCGGCGCGGTCGCGGCCTTCGCGCTCGGCTGCGGGCTCGCGGCGCTGCTGTATGTGTTCATCGGCATGTGGTGCTTCGCGGTGCCGCCTTTGCTCGCGCTCCTCGCCGCCTTCGCCGGTGCGCAGGCCACGGGCGTGCAGGCGGCGGGCACGCAGGCGAAGGTCCGCTGATCCGCGCTTTCTGGCGCGGCGGCGCGCGGCGCACCAGACGAAAGCGCGCCCATGCACCGAGGGCGTTGTCCCGATTCCCGGAACCGGGACAACGCCCTATGCCTCTATGAGATCGGCCCGCGCGGCCGGGGAGCGATGATGGACCGGATCGATGCCATGCGGGTGTTCGTGACCGCGCTCGACGAAGGCAGCCTTGCCGGAGCCGGGCGCCGGCTCGGCCATTCGCCGGCCGCCGTCACCCGCGCCATCGCCTTCCTGGAGGCCCATGTGGGGGTCCAGCTGCTGCACCGGACCACGCGCGCGCTGCGCCTGAGCGAGGCCGGCGAGCGCTATGCCGCCGCCTGCCGGCGCATGCTGACCGATCTTGAGGAAGCCGACATGCTGGCCGCGGGCGAGCGGGCGGCACCGCGCGGCACGCTCACCCTCACCGCGCCGCTGGTGAGCGGCGCCAAGGTGCTGCGCCCCATTCTCGATGCCTATCTCGACGCCCAGCCGGCGGTGCGCGCGCGCCTGCTGCTGCTCGACCGGTCGGTGAACCTGATGGACGAGGGCGTGGACGTGGCCTTGCGCATCGCCCATCTGCCGGATTCCAGCCTGATCGCGGTCAAGATCGGCGAGGTGCGGCGGGTGCTGTGCGCGGCCCCCGCCTATCTGGCGGAGCGGCCGGCGATCCTCCTCCCGTCGGATCTTACGGACCATCGGTGCATCGCCATGACCAGCTTCGGGCACGAGGCCTGGGCCTTCGCCGGCGGCACCGGCACGGGCGGCCAGGCGGTGCAGATCGCCCCGCGCCTGATCGTCAACAGCGTCGAGGCCGCGATCGGCTCGGCGCTGGAGGGACATGGGGTCACGCGCGTCCTGTCCTATCAGGTGGCGGAGCATGTGCGCGCCGGGCGGCTGTCGATTGTGCTGGCGCCGCACGAGCCGCCGCCGCTCCCGGTCCACCTCATCATGCCCGAAGGCCGCCTCTCGGTGCCCAAGGTGCGGGCGTTCGTGGATTTCGCCGTGCCGCGCCTGAAGGCCGCGTTCGCGCACCTCGCCCTGCCGGCCTGAGCGGCCAGAGCCGGATCTGACCATAGTGAATCCGCCTCTATTCAATAAGTTAGAGGGCGATTCACCGCCCCTATGGAACCAACAAGGGGTTCCATAGGGGCGGATCGCGCTCTATCCGCGCCGCGCCAGCCGGAACAGGGCGCCCACTTCGGCGCGCTGCGGCACCTCCACAAGGGCGCTGACGGCGCGGGCATAATCGAGCACCAGCCCGGGCGTCCAGGCCATGGCCGCTGCGCGATGGCGCAGCATGCCGGCGACCCACAGCTCCACGCTGAACACCAGCCGCAGGACGAACAGGAACGAGCGCGCGCGGTCCTCGAACACCCCGTCGAGCCCCGCATCCAGCGCTTTGGCCACGACGCTGGAGCAATTGCGATTGGTGAGATTATAGGTGAGGTCCAGGCGATACTGCGCCCAGAACGCCCGCACCGCCGTGGTGTTGAGCCCCACGAGGCGCACCTCGGACGTGGACGGGCACCAGTCCGCGCTTTCCTCGACATAGCTCGGCTGGAACACGCCCGGCGCGTCGTTTTCCGCCGTCGCGCGCAGCACCCGCGAGAAATCGCTCGGCGAGCGGTCGATCTCCTGGCCCGGATAATGGCTGATATAGACATCCGGCGGCAGCTCCAGCGCCGCATGGCCGGTGGAGATGACGCCCTTCGCGTCACGCGCCGCGATGTAGCGGCTGACGCCGTGGTTGAGCGAAACCATGTGCCCGGTGGGCGTCCACACATGGACGATCACCACGTCCCGCTCCGCTTCCTCCGCCGGCTCCTCCTCGGTGGCGGCGCCGGAGCGCAGCGCCTTGCTCCAATCCATGCGCGGCCAGCCGCGGCTGAGGATGGCCGAGATCGGGGTGTCCTCCGGCAGGTGGCGGATGCGGAACGCGAGCGCGCAGATGCCGAAGCCCGAGACCATGAGCAATTGCCCGACGTCCGCCCCCACTTCCGCCTGCCACTGGGTGGGCCAGGGCACGAGCGACCATACGCCCAGCAGGAATTCCACGCCGGCCGCGAGCAGCGACATGCGCCAGCCGGCAAACCGCACGATATAGCCGCTTACCGCGCGCAGCGTCGCGTCGGTGACGAGGAAGCCGCCGACGATGAAGCCGATGATCATGTCGCTGTGCCAGGGCGAATCGATGATCAGCAGGCCAATCGCCAGGAACACCAGCCCCTTCGCCAGCCGCAGCGGCCGCGTGCCGCCGACCCGGCCGAAGAAGGTGACGACCGAGAGCATGCCGTCCAGCAGCAGGGGAATGGCGAACACGGTCGGGGGAATACGGATCTCGTCGATGAAGGCATCGGCGAAGAACAGCAGCCCCAGCACCAGCCAGAGCGCGCCCGCGAGCGCCAGAACCCACCAGCGGCGCCGCAGCAGCCGCGCGCCCAGAAGGAGAAGAAGGAGTTGAATCAAGGACCCGGGCTCCGATCACGCACGGCCGGAAATACTCAATCTGCTTTATTTCAAGCTTCGCCCGTCCTGTCGAGCGCGGTGCCGTTAAAAGATACCTCCGCACATCATTCGAACGCGATCCGCCGGATTCAGCCGGTCCCGCTTAAGCTCTTGCCGGACAGTGAATCTTTTTCGACCCGGTGCGATCTCGGCGGGGCCGCGCTATGGTGGGGCACAGTGCGTGATGCGAGGTTCGATGTTCCGTTTTCCTTCGTTCCTGCCGGGACCGCCTGCCGCCGTCGAAAGTCCATGGCGTCGCCTGCCGGGCGGGACTCGACGCATGGGGCGCGGCAGGGGCGGGAATGCCGGCCGGGATGTCGGGTCATGAAGCCCGGCCCCAATTCCGAGCGCGCGCTCATTCTGTGCCCGGATGCGCGCGAAGGCACGCTGCTCGCCCGGCTGCTGGCCGATGCCCAGATGCCGCACGCCGTGTGCGACGACCTGCCCGCGCTCGCGGGTGAGTTGACGGCCGGGGCCGGGCTCGCTTTGATCGCCGATCAGGCGCTGGTGGACACCGATCTCTCCACGCTGCGCGACTGGATCGCCGGCCAGTCGTCCTGGTCGGATTTTCCCTTCATCATCCTCACCGACCGGGCGGAAACCGACCGTAACCCGCTCACCGTCCATCTGTCGGACATCCTCGGCAACGTCTCGTTCGTGGAGCGGCCGTTCCAGCCGACCTCGCTGCTCAGCCTCGCGCGCACCGCCGTGCGCGGGCGGCGGCGGCAATATGAGGCGCGGGCGCGGATGGAGGAATTGCGCAACGGCCAGGAGCGCCTGCGCTTCGCCCAGGAAGCGGGCCGCATCGGCACGTTCGAGCTGATGGCGGAAACCGGCATGGTCAACGTCTCGGAGGCCTTCTGCCGCCTCTGGGGCCTGGACGTGCGCAGCACCTTCGCCCTGAGCGAACTCTACGAACTGGTGGTGCCGCAGGACCGCCCGCGCATCAAGACCCTCGCCAATGCCCTGCCGGGCGATGCCCTCGCCTATACCGAATATCGCATCCGCCGCCCCGATACCGGCGAGGTGCGCTGGATCGCGCGGCAGGGCGAGCCGGTGTCCGACACCGCCACCGGCGCGCACCGCTATTTCGGCGTCACCTATGACATCACCGCGCAGAAGCGCGCGGAAGCCGACCTGCGCGAAAGCCGCGACCAGCTCGCCAATGAAAGCGAAGTCCTGGAACTGCTCAATCGCACCACCAGCGCGCTCGCCGCCGAGCTCGATCCGGACAAGCTGGTAAAGCAGGTGGTGGAGGCCGGCGTCGCGCTCACGCAGGCGGCCTATGGCGCGTTTTTCTACAAGGCGCGGGGGGCGACGGACGACAGCTTCACCCTGGTGTCGCTGGCGGGCGCGGATGCCGCCGCCTTCACGGTTCTCGGGGCGCCGCGCATCACGCCCATGTTCGAACCGACCTTCCGGGGGCTGAGTGTCGTGCGCTCCGCCGATATCGCCACCGACCCGCGCTATGGCGGCAATGCTCCGCATCTCGGCCTGCCGCCCGGCCATCTGCCGGTGCGCTCCTATCTGGCGGTGCCTGTGGTCTCGCGTTCCGGCGACGGGGTCGGCGCGCTGCTGTTCGGCCATCCCGAGCCGGACATGTTCAGCGCACGCTCCGAGCGGGTGATGTCCGGCCTCGCCGCCCAGGCCGCCATCGCCATCGACAATGCCAATCTGTTCAAGAGCGTCCAGGCCGCGCGCGAAACCCTGGAGCAGCGGGTGGAGGAGCGCACCCGCGAGCGCGACCGCATGTGGCGCCTTTCGGGCGACCTGCTCAACGTGTTCGACGCCGAGGGGCGGCTGATCGCCGTCAACCGCGCCTGGACCAGCGTGCTCGGCTGGAGCGAAGCGGAACTGCTCTCCGCCCGGGTGCCGGACCTCGTCCATCCCGACGATGCCGACGCCGCGCGCGAGAAGATCGCGCTCCTGGACGGCGGCACCGCCACGCTGCGCTATGAAAACCGCTATCGCACCCGCGACGGGGGATATCGCCGCATCTCCTGGACCGCGTCCCCGGAAGCCGGCCTGTTCTATGCCATCGGCCGCGACATCACCGAGCAGCGCGACATGGAAGAGCAGCTGCGCCAATCCCAGAAGATGGAGGCCGTGGGCCAGCTCACCGGCGGCATCGCGCATGATTTCAACAATCTGCTGCAAGGCATCACCGGCTCGCTGGACATCGTGCAGCGGCGCATTGCCCAGGGCCGCATGAGCGAGCTGGAGCGCTTCATCTCCGGCGCCATGACCTCGGCCAATCGCGCCGCCGCCCTCACCCACCGCCTGCTCGCCTTCTCGCGCCGCCAGCCGCTGGACCCGAAGCCGGTGAAGGCCAATCCGCTGGTCGCCTCCATGGAAGACCTGCTGCGCCGCACCCTCGGCGAGCGGATCGCGCTCGAACTCGTGCTGGCGGGCGGGCTGTGGCAGACCCTGTGCGATCCCAACCAGCTTGAGAACGCCATTCTCAACCTGTGCATCAACGCCCGCGACGCCATGGCCGACGGCGGGCAGCTCACCATCGAGACCTGTAACGCCCATCTGGACGGCGCCTATGCCGCGAGCGTGCGCGACGTGCGGCCGGGGCAATATATCTGCATCTGCGTCACCGATACCGGCGCCGGCATGTCACCGGAGGTGATGAGCCGCGCCTTCGATCCGTTCTTCACCACCAAGCCCATCGGCCAGGGCACCGGGCTCGGCCTGTCCATGATCTATGGCTTCGCCCGCCAGTCGGAGGGCTATGCCAAGATCTATAGCGAGGCCGGCAAGGGCACGACGGTGAAGCTCTATCTCCCGCGCTATCGCGGCGTGGCGGCGGCGGAGGAAGAGGTCGGCACGCCCGCCGTCCTGCCACGCCCGGAGCAGGACGAGACCGTGCTGGTGGTGGAGGACGAACCGGTGGTGCGCGGCCTCATCATCGAGGTGCTGCACGAATTGGGCTATCACGCCCTGGAGGCGGGCGACGGGCCGGAGGGCCTGAAAATCCTGCAATCGGACGCGCGCATCGACCTGCTGGTGACCGATATCGGCCTCCCGGGTCTCAACGGCCGCCAGATCGCCGATGCCGCGCGGGTGGCGCGACCCGACCTGCGGGTGCTGTTCATGACCGGCTATGCCGAAAACGCCGCCATGGCCAACGGATTTCTCGAACCGGGCATGGAGATGATCACCAAGCCCTTCCCCCTTGACGCGCTCGCCCTGCGCCTGCGGGAGATGATGGAGCGCGCGGAGATTCACTGACCGGCTGCGCATCACGAAAAGGTGACGGGCCGCGCGGGGCGTCGAAACTGCTCCCGCAGCGGCGAATTGCGGCGCAAATACAGCGAAAAGACGGCGCGCCGCCGGTGGGAAAGCCGGATGGCGATATTTCCGCACGAGCCCCATGATGCTAGCGAGGAGGATCGCCCCCGCTCAATGAGGGGCGCGGGGAGCGGGCGGCCCGATCGTGTCACGGATGCGCACAACACAGACATGGCTGCGCCCGGGGTTCGCCCTGGCGATGGCCTATGTGTTCGTACTCCAGACCGTGCTGGCGCTGAGCCTGTCCACCGCCCACACCACCCGCGCCGCGCTCGCCGCCGATCCGACGCAGATCCTCTGCCTTGCCAGCCACGACGACGGCAGCGATTCAGGCGGCACTGCGGGGGGCGAGCACCCCACCTCCGGCAAGACCGTTCCGGTCGCATCCTGCGCCCTGTGCGCCTTTGCCGGCACCGGCTTCACCCCGCCCGCCCTGGCCGATTTCGTGCCGCTGGACCGCGCCTTCCTGCGTGTGACGAACGCCACGGAGCGGGCATTCGCCCTGCGCAGCCCGGCGCCCACCCCCCGCCTCTCCCAGGGACCACCCAGGACCGCGTGATCCGCACCGGCCGCGCGCCGATCCGCACGTTCATTCCTGGAGTTGTCCCATGTCCCGCCTGTTCCGCGCGGCCGGCGCCGCAGCGATGCTTGCCGCATCGTGCACGGCCGCCTTCGGCCAAACCATCGATCTGCCGGAAGTCACCGTAAACACAGACCAGAAGCCCGCCTCCGACGTTCCCCCCGCCAAGCAGAAGTTCCAGCTGCCCCAGACCAGCGCCAGCGTCACGGCCAAGCAGGTGGAGCAGACGATCAACATCGTCGACACCGAGGATGCGGTGAAATATCTGCCCAGCCTGTTCGTGCGTAAGCGCAACAATGGCGACACCCAGCCGGTGCTGGCGACGCGGACCTGGGGGGTGAATTCCTCCGCCCGCAGCCTCGTCTATGCCGATGATCTTCTGCTGTCGGCCCTGATCGCCAACAATAATTCCATCGGCGCGCCGCGCTGGGGGCTCGTGACGCCCGACGAGATCGAGCGGGTGGATTTCCTCTACGGCCCGTTCGCCGCCGCCTATCCCGGCAATTCCATCGGCGGCGTGCTGCTGATCACCACCAAGATGCCCGAGAAATTCGAGGCCAGCATCAAGCAGACCGAAGCCCTCCAGACCTTCTCCCGCTACGACACCAACGGCAATTATCGTACCGACCAGACCAACCTCTCCACCGGCAACAGAAACGAGAATTTCTCCTTCCTCATCACCGGCAATTACCAGAACAGCTACAGCCAGCCGCTGTCCTGGATCACCACGCCGGGCGTGCCCGCCAAGACCACCGGCCTCATCCCCCAGCTCAACAAGACCGGGCAAGTCGCCAATGTCGCCGGCGCGGGCGGGCTGCTGCACACGGAAATGACCAATCTCAACGGCAAGTTCGCCTGGGACATCACGCCCTGGCTGCAGGCGAAATACATGATCGGCCTGTGGGCGAACGACGGGGAGTCCACCGTCCAGACCTATCTGCGCACGCTCGGCGGAGTGCCCACCTTCGGCGGCATCGCGGGCTTTGCCAATTCCAACTACACCATCAACCAGCAGCATCTCGCCAATGCCTTCACGCTGAAGAGCGACACCGGCGGCCTGTTCGATTTCGACCTCGCCCTCTCGCGCTATGATTATCTCGAAGACATCCAACGCAGCCCCTATGGCGTGAGTTCAACCGGGCCGTTCTTCACCACCAACGGCAAGATCGCCCGGCTCGACGGCACCAATTGGATGAATGGCGACGCGAAATTCATCTGGCGGCCCAACGAGGCCCATGAGGTGAGCTTCGGCCTCCACGCCAACCGCTATTATCTCAACAACCCCACCTATGCCTCGACGATCTGGAATTCCGGCCCGGATGCCACGTCGAAAATGTATACCGACAGCATCGGCGCCACGACCACCGCGGCGCTGTGGGGCCAGGATGCCTGGCGCTTCGCCCCCGATTTCAAGCTGACGCTCGGCGGGCGGCTGGAGAATTGGCAGGCGACCCAGGGCTTCAATCTCGCCACCACGTCCAATTCCGCGGGCACCATCACCGGCACCACGATCCAGAACCAGCCGGAGCAGGACGCGACCCGCTTCTCGCCCAAGGCCTCGCTGAGCTGGAAGCCGAACGAATGGCAGGTCACCGCCTCGTTCGGGCAGGCCTATCGCTTCCCGACCGTGACCGAACTGTACCAGATCGTGCAGACCGGCTCGGTCTATGCGGTGCCGAACCCGAATCTCGCCCCCGAAAACGCGCTCAGCGAGGAGCTGGCCATCGAGCGCAGCTTCGACGGCGGCAAGATCCGGCTTTCGGTGTTCAACGAGCATGTGGACGACGCGCTGATCCAGCAGACCGCGTTCCTGGCCAATTATCCGGTGCCGGTGAACTATGTCACCAACGTGCAGGCGATCCGCAACACCGGCATCGAGATCGCCGCCTCGAAGAAGGACGTGTTCATCGCCGGGCTGGAGATGTTCGGCAGCGTGACCTATGTGGATTCGCGCATTCTCGCCGATCCCACCTGGGCCAGCGCGACCGGCACCAGCGTTGTCGGCAAGCACGTGCCCTATGTGCCGGACTGGCGCGCCACCATCGGCGCCACCTATACGCCGGACCAATATTGGGCCTATACCGTCGCCGCGCGCTATAGCGGCAAGCAATATTCGACGCTGGACAATACCGACATCATCCCCAACGTCTATGGCGCCTTCGATAAATTCTTCGTCGTGGACGTGAAGGCCCGCTACAAATTCAACGAGCAGGCCTCCATCAGCCTCGGCATCGACAATATCGGCAATGAATCCTACACGCTGTTCCATCCTTTCCCGCAGCGCACCTTCATCGCCGATGCGAAGATCACCTTCTGAGGCGCGCCGGGCGGGAGGTCACACTCGGGCGGAAGGTCATTTCCCTTTCCGCCCGGCGGTTTTTCCCGCCTCCAGGCGCTTGATCGCGGGGGCGAGCGGCTTTGCGGCGGTCTGATAGTCCGCCCAGGGCCGGCGCGCCTCCAGCAAGGCGGGCGCGGTGCGCACGGTGAAGCGCTTGGGATCGAGGCCCGCCTTCACCTCCTCCCACAGCAAGGGCATGGAGACGGTGGCGCCGGGCCGCGCGCGCGGCGAGAGCGGGGCCACCGCCGTCGCCATGCGGTCGTTGCGCAGATAATCGAGGAAGATGCGGCCCGTGCGCAGCTTCTTCGCCATGTTCACCAGATAGCGGTCGGGCGCGTCGCGGGCCATGCGCGCGCACACCGCGCGGGCGAACGCTTTCGCCTGCGCCCAGTCCGGCCCGCCGGATTTCGGCGCCGCGAGCGGCACCACCACATGCAGGCCCTTGCCGCCCGTGGTCTTGCAGAAAGTCCGAAGGCCGAGCGCCTCCAGCTCCGCGCGCAGGTCCAGGGCCGCCGTGACCACGGCGGAGAAATCCACCTCCGGCCCCGGATCGAGATCGAACACCAGCCGCCCCGGCACCTCGGGACGGCCGGGCGCGCAATTCCACGGGTGCAGCTCCAGCCCCGCCACCTGCGCCACCGCCGCGAGGCCCTCCACGCGGTCGATCTGGAGATAGGGCTTGCGATCGCCGGAGACGGTGACGAGGGTCAGCAGGTTCGACGTGCCTTTCATGGCGTGGCGCTGAAAGAAGGTTTCCGCGTCGATGCCATCCGGCGCGCGCACGATGGAGCAGGGCCGCCCCTGGATATGGGGCAGCATCCAGGCGCCCACGGCTTCGAAATAGCGGGCAAGATCCAGCTTGGTCACCGGAGCGCCGTCGCCCGCATCGGGCCAGAGCGCCTTTGCGGGATTGGAGAGCAGAACCCCCATCACCAGCGGCTTGCCGGACGGCACGGGCGCCGCAGAGGCTTTGGCGGCGGGCGGAGCCGGGTCCTTCGCCGTCCCGGTTTTCGCCTTGCCGGCCTTCGCCCCCGGCGCGGGAAGCGGGATCTGCGTCTCCTCCACCGGTGCCGGCAGCTCTGCTTCCACCTCGGCGGCCGGCTTGTCCTCGCGCAGCGCCTTGAATGCGGCCTGTCGCACCAGGCCGGATGTGGTCCAGCCGGCAAATTCCACCTCCGCCACCAGTTCGGGCCGGGTCCAGTGCACGCCCGCCTCCTTGCGCGGCGCGTTGGCGCCGGTGAAGGGCGACACCTTCGCCTCCACCGCCTGCAGGCGCGGCAAGAGCGTGCGCACCTTGGCGGCGCCATATCCCGTGCCGACGCGGCCGAGATAGACGAAATGATCCGCGCGATGCACGCCCACCAGCAGCGAGCGGAATTGGCCGTTTGTGGTCGACCAGCCGCCGATCACCACCTCATGGCCGGCGCGGCACTTGGCCTTGGTCCAGTCGCCGCTGCGGCCCGAGGCATAAGGCGCGTCCCGCCGCTTGGAGACGATGCCCTCCAGATCGAGCTGGCATGCGGAGCGCAGCACCGCATCGCCGCTGTTCTCCAGATGCTCCACATAGCGGATGCGCAGCCCGTCGCCATGCGCCGCCAGCAACGCCTGGAGGCGCTGCTTGCGGGCGTCCAGGGGAAGGGCGCGCAGATCCTCGCCCGCCTCGAACAGCAGGTCGAAGGCGAAATAGACCAGGTCCTTTGTGCGTCCTTCCGACAGCGCCACCTGGAGCGCGGGAAAATCCGGCGCGCCATGGGCATTCAGCGCCACCACCTCGCCGTCGATCAGCGCATCGGGAAGGGCACCCGCCGCCTGCGCGATGGCGGAAAAGCGCGCGGTCCAATCGAGCCCGGTGCGCGTGCGCAGGGCAGCTTTTCCGCCCTCCACCCGCATCTGGATGCGATAGCCGTCGAGCTTGATTTCATGCACCCACTCCTTGCCGACCGGCGGGCGCTCCAG
This sequence comes from Roseixanthobacter finlandensis, assembly GCF_043195105.2. Taxonomy (NCBI): domain Bacteria; kingdom Pseudomonadati; phylum Pseudomonadota; class Alphaproteobacteria; order Hyphomicrobiales; family Xanthobacteraceae; genus Roseixanthobacter; species Roseixanthobacter finlandensis. Next base: position 4,430,571 of record NZ_CM195536.1, read on the forward strand.
CGACGTGCAGAGCTGGGGCGGGACGAAATCCGGCATCGCGGCGGCCCCAGCGGGCGCGCTTTTGCCGGACGCGACCTTGCCGGCGCGGGTCCGTGCCGGCGCCGCCGCGCGCTCCGATCGCACCACGGCGGACCCGGCGGCGCTGGCGCCTTTCGCCTTCGCGCGTTTCTCGGCGGCGAGCCCGGCGCGGGAGTCCCACACCGCATCGGCGGCGATCGTTCCGTCGCGCGCGGTCATGAAGGGGGTGGGCGCCGGGCCTTCGCCGGCGGCAATCTCCTCCATGGCGCGGCCCGAAGCGACCGAGCGATCCTGCTTCAGCAAGGCATCCGTGTCGCCGGGATGGGCGTCTGCGTCGCGATGCTTGATCAGCAGCCAATTGGTGCGCTTGCCGCCGGTGCGGTCGCTCTTCATGCGCACCAGAACATAGCTGCCGTGCAGCTTTTCCCCATGGAGGGTGAATTTCAAATCCCCCTTGGCCAGCGCCTCTTCGGCCGAGAGATCGCCTTCCACCTCCCAGGTGCCGCGATCCCACAGCATCACCGTGCCGCCGCCATATTGGCCCTTGGGAATGGTGCCTTCGAAATCGCCATAATCGAGCGGATGGTCCTCCACCTCCACGGCGAGGCGCTTGTCGGCGGGGTCGAGGGAGGGCCCGCGCGTGACCGCCCAGGATTTGAACACGCCGTCCAGCTCCAGGCGGAAATCATAATGCAGGCGCGTCGCGTCGTGCTTCTGCACCACGAAGCGCGGCGCGTTCGCGGGCGCCACGTCGTGCGCGCCGCTGGGCTCGGCCGTCTGCTGGAAATCCCGCTTGGCGTGATACTTGGAGAGCTTGTTCGTCTGTGCCACGCTCACCTCCGTCCGATGCAAGGGGAACTCGGCTTGAGCCTAAGGGTTCATTGCCCGAGCGCACAATTCCGCCGGAGCAACGACGATGGCCAATCCGTCCTTCTGGAAGGGCTTTCTCAAGCTCTCCCTCGTCACCTGCCCGGTGGCCATGATGCCGGCGACCACCCAGGCGGAGAAAATCCGCTTCCACACTCTCAACCGCGAAACCGGCCATCGGGTCCGCGCGCAATATGTGGACAGCGAAAGCCAGGAGCCCGTCGCCGACGACGACCAGGTGATGGGCTATGCCCGCGACGGGGAAAGCTACGTCACCTTCGAGGACGAGGAACTGGACGCGGTGGCGCTGGAGAGCACGCGCACCATCGACATCGAGACCTTCGTTGAAGACGGCTCCATCGGCTGGCTCTGGTACGACACGCCGCATTATCTGTTCCCCAACGATCCCGTGGGGGAGGAAGCCTTCGCCGTCATCCGCGACGCCATGCGCGCGACCCGGACCGCCGGCATCGCCCGCCTGGTGCTCTATCGGCGCGAACGCGCGGTGCTGGTGAAGCCGGACGGCAAGGGCATGGTGGTGTGGACCTTGCGCTATGGCAACGAGGTACGCCCGCCGGACGAGGTGTTCGCCGCGCTCGACGCCACCAAGCCCGAGGCCCCGCTGATGAAGCTGGTGCAATCCCTCATCGCCGAGCGCGCGCAGCCCTGGAGCGCGGAGCTGGTGAAGGATCCCGTTCAGGCCGAACTGAAGGCCATCATCGCCGCCAAGAAGAAGGGCCGCGCCCGCGCCAAGCCGAAGGCCTCGGCCGAGGCGCCCAGCAATGTGGTGAACATCATGGACGCCCTGAAGCGCAGCCTGAAAGCCGAGGAGGGCCGGGGCAAGCGCGGCAAGTGAAGGCGGCGGGAAGAGCGGCAAGTGCGGGGCCTGTGTGCGCACGGATCCGGCCCGAGGCCCAATCGACATTCAGGGTCCCGCACAATTGAAGCAAAGCATCGTCATGCACGGGCTCGACCCGTGCATCCACGCGGCACCGCTGGCACCGGCTTTTCAAAGCCCGCGCGGTCGGCGAGGCGTGGATGGCCGGGACACGCCCGGCCATGACCGCTGAAAGACGAGGGGCAAGAAAGGAATAAAGGAAAAGGAATAAGGGAATGGCCGCGCCCGCCCAAAGGCCTTTGCTTCAGCCGGCCTTGCGAGCCGGCCCCGCCTTTGTCGATCCTGTCTTTGTCGATCCTGTCTTTGTCGGTCCTGCCTTGGACGCCTTCGTCTTGGCCGAGGATTTGGCGCCGCCCTTGGCGGGGTCCGCTGACTTGGGCAAAGCCTTCACGCCCGCTTTGGCCCCGTCCTTCGTGCCCCCTTTGGCCCCATCCCTCGCCCCGCCGCCTCCCCCGGCGCTCGCGCGCAGGGCATCCAGCAGATTGACCACGTTGGATTTCGCCGCCGCCTTCGGCCGGGCGATCTTGCGGCCCTCCAGCTTGGCGCGCACCAGATCCACCACCGCCGCCTCATAGCGGTCCTCGAAGGCGTGCGGATCAAAGCTGCCGGCCTTGGTGGCGATGATGTGCTTGGCGAGGTCCAGCATCTCGCCCTTCACCTTAAAGGCCGGCACCTGCGAAAACGCCTCGGCGGCGGCGCGGACCTCATAATCGAAGTTGAGCGTGGTCGCGATCATGCCGGCCTCGTAGGGCCGCAGCAGCACCGTGCGCACGCGGCGGAACAGCACCGTGCGCGCCACCGCCGCCACTTTCTTCGCCTCCATCCCGGCGCGGATCAGCGCGAACACCTTCGCCGCGACATCGTCCGTCGGCGCAAGGTAATAAGGCCGGTCGAAATAGACGAGGTCGATGTCGGCGCAGGCGATGAAGGCCGAGATATCCAGCGTCTTGTCGCTGTCCGGGACGGCGGCGGCGATCTCCTCGGGCTCCAGCACGACATAATCGCCGTTGCCGGTCTCATAGCCCTTCACCTGCTGGTCGCGCGGCACCTCCTCGCCGGTCTCCTCGTCCACGAACAGGCGGTTCAGCCGGTGGCCGCTGGTGCGGCTGACGGTGTGGAACGACACGCGCTCGGACTGGGAGACGGCGGAATAAAGCCCGACCGCGCAGCTCAGCTCCGCGATTTTGAGGAAACCCTTCCAATTGGCGCGAGGTGACACGGGCAGCTCCAATGCGCAGATCGAAGGTCAACGCGCCGGCATCGCCCGCGTTCCGCGCCCACCTCGCGAAGAGCTGCATTGACCCGCGCGCCGTGCGATTTTACTCAAGGAGTATAAGAATGGCCCGCATCGAACGCGGCCGCATTTCGGGAGAAGGACGCGCCGTGCGTGTCATGCCGGGAGAGGTGACGTGCTCGCCCATAATCCTTGGCTGGTGGCCCTGTCGCTGCTGATCGCGGCCCAGGGCAGCTATGTGAGCCTGCTGCTGGCGGACCAGGTGGACCGCAGCGCGGGCGTGCGCCGGCGCCTCGCGCTCGCGGCGGCGGCGGTGACGCTGGCGGTCAGCATCTGGTCCATGCATTTCGTCGGCATGCTGGCGGCGCAATTTCCCGTCGGCGTGGATTTCCTGGTCCTGCCAACGCTGGTCTCGTTTCTCATCTGCGTGCTGATGGTCGGCGCCGGGGTGCTGATCGTGCACACCTCCCACCCGCGCCCGCTGCGCATCGCCGGCGGGGCGCTCGCCATGGGGGCGGGGGTGATCGCGATGCATTATGTGGGCATGTCGGCCATCGACATGCCGGGCCACATGCACCATGCCCCGCGTTATGTGCTGGCGGCCGGATTGGTGGCGGTGGCCGCGAGCGCGCTCGCCTTGTGGCAGATGGAGCGGCCGTTCGTCAGCGCCTCGCGCATGGCCTCGGCGGTGCTGCTGGGGCTCGCCATTTCCGGCATGCATTATACCGCCATGGCCGGCATGAGCGTGATGGCCGACCACGGCGCCCCGCTCGCCGCCGCCGTGACGCCGAGCCTGTCGCACGATCTGATGGCGATGATCGTGGCGGTGGTGTCGTTCCTCATCTCCGGCGGGTTCCTGCTCTCTCTGATGCCGGAGCGCGAACCCGCGCCGACTGACGCGGGCTCTGCCGCTACAATCCCGCGCCCAGCACCCGCGCGCCCCACGTTTGCAGGCGCCACGTTTGCCGGCCCCGCGACCGCAGGCCCTGCCACCGGCCGGCCGGCGGGGCTCGGAGCGACGGGGCTCGGCGCGGCCGATACGGGTCCGTTCGATGCCGCCCCCTTCGCTCCCCCCCTACGGACGCCGATCGAAACCCAGCCGGCCGATGCCGTTGCGGCCGAGCGCGCCGGCTTCATGGACGACGCCATCCCTGCGCCGCTCCCCGCACCCGCCGGGAACGGAGCCTCCGGGCGCTTCGCCCGCGAGATCGAGGTGGAGAAGGACGGCCACCGCCGCGCCCTGCCGGTGGGGGAGATCGTGTTCGTGCGGGCCAATGCCCGCTACACCTATATCTCCGACGGCGCCCACGAATTCTTCTGCCAGCACACCATCGGCGAGGTGGACAGCCTGCTCGATCCCGCCGTCTTCATGCGGGTGCACCGCAGCTATATCGTCGCGCTCGCCCATATCGAGGCGGTGCGGCGGGTGGGGGATGCGGGCGCGGCGGAAATCGACGCGGTCCTGCAACGCAGCATTCCTGTTGCACGTGCGCGCTTCTCCACGCTGAAGCAGCGGGTGAGCGCCGCCAAGGCCTGAAAGGGTCAGCAGCACGGCCGCACTTCATGCAGAAGCGTCAGCAGTGCTGGCGCATTTCGTGCGCCAACAGCCGCGCTTCATGACCGTGCGAAGCCGTTGATTCCTTTGCTCTTGTTGCTGCGGCGCGAGAGCAGCGAGCCTCTTTGGAACAAGACCAAGTCGATTGACCTGTCTGTCCAGAGGGGAAGACGCCATGATTCCCGGTCGCTTCGAATATCACCGGCCGAAAAGCCTGCCGGAGGCGGTCGCGCTGCTGGCGCGGCTCGGCGAGGATGCCCGCCCACTGGCCGGTGGCCACAGCCTGATCCCCATGATGAAGCTGCGCATGGCGACGCCGGAGCATCTGGTGGACCTCGCCGGCATCGCCGACCTGAAGGGCATCCGCCACGAGGGCGGGCGCGTGCTCATCGGCGCCATGACCACCCAGGCCGAGCTGATCGCCTCCCCCGACCTTTCCACCGCCCTGCCGATCCTCAAGGAAACCGCGCTGCTGATCGCCGATCCGCAGGTGCGCTATGTGGGCACGCTCGGCGGGAATGTCGCCAATGGCGATCCCGGCAACGACATGCCGGCGGTGATGATGGCGCTCGACGCCACCTATCAGCTGGCGGGAGAGAAAGGCGCGCGCGAGGTCGCCGCCCGCGCATTCTATCAGGGCGCCTATTTCACCGCCCTTGAGCCGGGCGAGATGCTCGCCGCAATCTCCATTCCCGTGCCGCCGCAAGGCCATGGCGCGGCCTATGAGAAGCTGAAGCGCAAGATCGGCGATTATGCTACCGCCGCGGCGGCCGTGGTCCTGACCAGGGCGGACGGGCGCGTCGCGACCTGCGCCATCGCGCTCACAAACGTAGGCGATACCCCGCTGCTGGCGGAAGAAGCCGCGCACATCCTCACCGGCACCAGCGCGGACGCGGCGAGCATCGCCCGCGCCATCGCCGCCGCCGAGGCCATCACCGAACCGGCGACCGACGGACGCGGCACCGCCGCCTACCGCACCAAGATGGCCGGCATCATGCTCGAACGCGCCCTGGCGCGGGCGCTCGCCCGCGCTGCCGGCTGATCCCTCAAGTCCGCGAGGAAACCAAAAATGGCGAAGGTTCACGTCTCCATGACGGTGAACGGCGATGCGGTCGAAGGGCTCGTCGAGCCGCGCACGCTGCTCATCCATTTCATCCGCGAAAATCTCCTGCTCACCGGCGCCCATATCGGCTGCGACACCTCCCATTGCGGGGCCTGCACGGTGGATCTCGACGGCATGTCGGTGAAAAGCTGCACCCTGTTCGCGGTCCAGGCCGAAGGCGCCAGCATCACCACCATCGAGGGCATGGCGGCGCCCGACGGCACGCTGCACGCCTTGCAGGAAGGCTTCCGCATGATGCACGGGCTGCAATGCGGCTTCTGCACCCCCGGCATGATCCTGCGCGCCCATCGCCTGCTGCTGGAAAATCCGGACCCGAGCGAAGAAGAAATCCGCTTCGGCATCGCCGGCAACATGTGCCGCTGCACCGGCTACCAGAACATCGTCAAGGCGATCCAATACGCCGCCGCCAAGATCAATGGCGTGCCGTTCCAGGAGGCTGCGGAATGAACGACCAGACCCCCACCAAGGCGGAGCGCGAGGCGCGCCTCCAGGGCATGGGCTGCAAGCGCAAGCGGGTGGAGGACATTCGCTTCACGCAAGGCCGCGGCAATTATGTCGACGACATCAAATTGCCGGGCATGCTGTTCGGCGATTTCTACCGCTCGCCTTATCCCCACGCCCGAATCAAGAAACTCGACACCTCCCGCGCCAAAGCCCTGCCCGGCGTGCGCGCGGTGCTCACCGCCGCCGATCTCAAGCCGCTGAACCTGCATTACATGCCGACGCTGGCGGGCGACGTGCAGGCCGTGCTGGCGGACGAGAAGGTGCTGTTCCAGAACCAGGAAGTCGCCTTCGTCATCGCCGACGACCGCTATATCGCCGCCGACGCCATCGAGCTGATCGACTGCGAATATGAGGAACTGCCGGTCCTGGTGGACCCGTCCAAGGCCCTGCTGCCCGACGCGCCCATCCTGCGCGAGGACATTCAAGACAAAATGGTGGGCGCCCACGGGCCGCGCCGCCATGCGAACCACATCTTCAACTGGCAGGTGGGCGAGAAGGACGGCACGGACGAAGCCTTCGCCTCGGCGCCGGTGACGGTGAAGGAGACCTTCTATTATCACCGCACCCATCCTTCGCCCCTGGAAACCTGCCAGGCGCTCGCCTCCATGGACAAGATCAAGGGCGAGCTGACGCTCTACGGCACCTTCCAGGCGCCGCACGTCATCCGCACCGTGGTGTCGCTCATCTCGGGCCTGCCGGAGCACAAGATCCACGTGATCGCGCCCGACATCGGCGGCGGCTTCGGCAATAAGGTCGGCGCCTATGCCGGCTATGTCTGCGCGGTGGTGGGCTCCATCGTGCTCGGCAAGCCGGTAAAATGGGTCGAGGACCGGATGGAGAATCTCTCCACCACCTCGTTCGCCCGCGACTATCACATGACCACGGAACTTGCCGCGACGCAGGACGGCAAGATCCTCGCCATGCGCTGCTATGTGCTGGCCGACCATGGCGCGTTCGACGCCTGCGCCGACCCGTCCAAATGGCCAGCGGGCTTCATGAACATCTGCACCGGCTCCTATGACATCCCGGTGGCGCATCTGGAGGTGGACGGGGTCTATACCAACAAGGCGTCGGGCGGGGTGGCCTATCGCTGCTCGTTCCGGGTGACGGAAGCGGTCTATGCCATCGAGCGGGCGGTGGAAGTGCTGGCGCAGAAGCTCGGCATGGACAGCGCCGACCTGCGGGTGAAGAACTTCATCCGCCGCGATCAATTCCCGTATCACGCCGCGCTCGGCTGGGAATATGATTCCGGCGATTACCATTTCGCCATGGAAAAGGCGATGAACGCGGTGGATTATCGCGGCCTGCGCACAGAACAGGCGGCGAAGCGCGAAGCGTTCAAGCGCGGGGAAACCCGCGAGATCATGGGCATCGGCGTCTCCTTCTTCACCGAAATCGTCGGCGCCGGACCGTCCAAGAATTGCGACATCCTCGGCATCGGCATGTTCGACAGTTGCGAGATCCGCATTCACCCCACCGGCTCGGTGATCGCCCGCATGGGCACCAAGAGCCAGGGCCAGGGGCATGAGACCACGTATGCCCAGATCCTCGCGACCGAACTCGGCATCCCCGCCGACGACATCATGATCGAGGAGGGCAATACCGATACCGCGCCCTACGGCCTCGGCACGTACGGCTCGCGCTCCACCCCCACGGCGGGCGCCGCCACGGCCATGGCCGCACGCAAGATCCGGGCGAAGGCGCAGATGATCGCCGCGCACCTTCTGGAAGTGCATCACAACGATCTCGAATGGGACGTGGATGCTTTCCAGGTCAAGGGCCTGCCGGAGAAGCGCAAGAGCATGAAGGAGATCGCCTGGGCCTCCTACAACCAGCCGATCCCCAATCTGGAACCGGGGCTGGAGGCGGTGAATTATTACGATCCGCCCAACATGACCTATCCGTTCGGCGCCTATTTCTGCGTCATGGACATCGACGTGGACACCGGCGTGTTCAAGGTGCGCCGCTTCTACGCCCTGGATGATTGCGGCACGCGCATCAATCCCATGATCATCGAGGGGCAGGTCCATGGCGGGCTCACCGAGGCGTTCGCGGTCTCCATGGGCCAGGAGATCCGCTACGATGCCATGGGCAATGTGATGGGGGCGTCCTTCATGGACTTCTTCCTGCCCACGGCGGTGGAAACGCCCCATTGGGAGACCGATTTTACCGAGACCCCCTCGCCGCATCATCCCATCGGCGCGAAGGGCGTGGGCGAGAGCCCGCATGTGGGCGGCGTGCCGTGCTTCTCCAATGCGGTGAACGACGCTTTCTCCTTCCTCGGCACCACCCATATCAACATGCCGCACGATGCCTGGCGCATGTGGGAAACCGCGGAAAAGCTCGGCCTGCACGCGCGCCCCGCCGCCGCCGCCGCCGCCTGATTCCTCCAGGGAGGGCGCCTGTGCGCCCTCCCTTCTTTTTCAATGGCGAAGCAAATATGAGCGACCGGGACATCATCGCGCAGCGCCTCGCCGAGGCCGGCTATCTCGCCGACCGCGACCTTGCGACCGCGCTCTACCTGATGGACCTGCTGCACCGTCCGCTGCTGCTGGAAGGCGCGGCCGGGGTGGGCAAGACGGCGGTGGCGCAGGCGCTCGCAAAAGTGCACGGCGCGCCGCTGATCCGCCTGCAATGCTATGAGGGCCTGGACCAGAACGCCGCCCTCTATGAATGGAACTACCAGCGCCAGATCCTCGCGCTGAAAGCCCGCGAGGGCAGCGGCGAGAGCCCGCGCGCGGTGGAGGCGGAGATTTTCTCGCAGGACTATCTGCTGGAGCGCCCGCTGCTCGCGGCGATCCGCTCCATCACGCCCGCCGTCCTGCTGATCGACGAGGTGGACCGGGCGGACGAGGAGTTCGAAGCCTTCCTGCTGGAAATCCTCTCCGATTTCCAGGTGACCATTCCCGAACTCGGCACCGTGACGGCGCGTTCCATTCCGCGCGTGGTGCTCACCTCCAACGGCACGCGCGAACTCTCCGACGCGCTGCGCCGCCGCTGCCTCTATCATTTCGTGGATTTCCCGGAAGTGGACCGCGAAGCCGCCATCCTGAAAGCCCGCGTGGCGGACATCGACGCGGCGCTGGCGCTCCAGGTGGCGCGCTTCGTGCGCGATGTGCGGCGGGAAGACCTGCGCAAGGTGCCGGGCGTCGCCGAGAGCCTGGATTTTGCCGCCGCCCTCACCGGTATCGGGCTGAAAGACCTGCGGCACGATCCGGAAAGCGTCTACGACCTGCTCATCACCTTGCTGAAGACCCACGAAGACCGCTGCGCTTTACCGCGCGAAGTGGTCTCGCGCCTGCTGGAACAGGTGGCCTGATGCCCGCGCCCGCCCCGTCTTTCCGTCCCGAGCCGAACCCGGCGGGCGAGAGCGTGCGCGCGCGGCTCGCCGGGTTCGTGCGGGCGCTGCGCGACAACGGCTTCGCCACCGGCCTTGCGGAAAGCGCCGATGCGCTGCGCGTGCTGGCCGCGCCCGGCCTTGCCGACAAGACACGGCTGCGCGCCGCATTGCGCGCCCTGTTCGCCTCGCGCCGCTCGGATTGGGAGAAATTCGACGCTCTGTTCGACGCCTTCTGGTTCGAGAAGCATTTGCGGGCGAGCGTGCGCCTGGCGGACCAGCGCCGCACCCCCACCGCCTTGCCGCTGCGCCCCGGCGCGGATGCACCCGAAGCCGGCGGAACCGGGCCGGTGAGCCGGGTGGACCGCGTGCCGGGGAGCGATACGGGCGCGGACGAAGGCGCCGCGCAACGCCGCGCCGGCGCTTCGCGGGCCGAGCGGCTGGAGACCACCGACTTCCGCCACGTCGCCGACCCGCAGGAGCTAGAGCGCGCCTATGCGCTGGCCCAGCGCCTCGCCAAGGCCATGCGGGCCCGCCTCACCCGCCGCGCCCGCGCCGCCCGCACCGGCGCCCGGCTGGATTTGCGGCGCACGCTCCATCGCTCGGTCGCGCGGGGTGGCGTGCCGGTTGAACTGGTGCATCGCCGCCGCCGCACGAAGCCACTGAAGCTGGTGATCCTGCTGGATGCTTCCGGCTCCATGAGCCCCTATGTGGCGGTGTTCGTGCGCTTCATCCACGGCGCGCTGGAGAGCTTCCGCCAGGCCGCCGCCTTCGTGTTCCACACCCGCCTGATCGACGTGACCGACGCGGTGAAGGAGAAGGACCCGCAGCGCGCCATGGACCGGCTCGGCCTCATGGCCCAGGGGGTGGGCGGCGGCACGCGCATCGGCGAGAGCCTCGCCACCTTCAACCGCTGGCACGCCGCGCGCACGCTCCATTCGCGCACCGCCGTGCTGATTGTCTCCGACGGCTACGACACCGGCGAACCCGCGCTGCTGGCGCGCGAGATGGCGGCGCTGCATCGCCGCTGCCGCCGCATCGTATGGCTTAATCCCATGATCGGCTGGCGCGATTATGCCCCGGAGGCCGCCGGGATGAAGGCGGCGCTGCCGTTCGTGGACCTGTTCGCGCCGGCCCACAATCTGGAGAGCCTGGAAGCTCTCGAACCCTATCTTGCCCGGCTATGACGGGAGGAGGCGCCATGACCAGTCCCATCGACATGTTCGCGCTCATGGACGGCATGAAGCAGAAGGAACAGCCGTTCGCCCTCGCCACCGTGGTGCGCACGGTCTCCGTCACCGCCGCCAAGGCGGGGGCGAAGGCGCTGATTTTGCCCGACGGCACGGTGCTCGCCGGCTGGATCGGCGGCGGCTGCGCGCGCGGGGCAACGCTGAAGGCCGCCCGCGAGGCGCTCGCCGACGGCCAACCGCGTTTGGTCTCGATCCAGCCGGAAGACCTGCTGGAAGATCTCGGCGTGCACGCCGGGGAGACCCGCGAGGGGGTGCGCTACGTCTCCAACATGTGCCCGTCGAAGGGCACCATGGACATTTTCGTGGAACCCGTGCTGCCGCGCCCGGAACTGGTGGTGATGGGGGCATCTCCGGTGGCGGTGGCGCTGGTGGCGCTGGCGCCGCAGTTCGGCTTCAGCGTCACCGCCGCCGCGCCGGCCGCGGACCATGCGAAATTCGCCGGCGCCGACCATATGACAGACGGCTTTATGCCGCCGCCGGCCAGCGGGGCGCGCTTCGTCGTGGTCTCCACCCAGGGCGCGGGCGATCTTGCCGCCCTCACCGCCGCGCTCGGCCTGGAGGCGCGCCATGTGGCCTTCGTGGGCTCGCGGCGCAAGGCGCAGACGCTCAGCGAGAAATTGCGCGACGCCGGCATTCCGCAAGCCCGGCTCGACGCCCTGAAAGCCCCGGCGGGCCTCGATCTCGGCGCCATCACGCCGGAGGAGATCGCGCTCTCCATCCTCGCCGAACTGGTGCTCGTGCGCAGGCGCGACCAGCGCGGCGCCGTTTCCTAGAAAAAGAGAGACCATCGCCATGGATATGAACGGCTCACAGCGCATCGAAGCCAGCCCGGCGGCCGTCTGGGCGGCGCTGAACGATCCGCAGGTGCTGAAGCAATGCATTCCCGGCTGCGAGAGTATCGAGAAGACCTCGGACACGCAGATGGAAGCCGTGGTGGTGCTGCGGGTGGGGCCGGTGAAGGCCTCGTTCAAGGGCGCCGTCACCTTGTCGGACATCATGCCGGAACAGGGCTACACCATCACCGGCGAAGGCTCCGGCGGGCTTGCCGGCTATGCCAAGGGCAGCGCCAAGGTGCGCCTGGAGCCGGAAGGCGACGCCACGCTGCTGCATTATGAGGTGAAGGCGGATGTGGGCGGCAAGCTGGCCCAGCTCGGCGCGCGGCTGATCGACGCCACGGCGAAGAAGCTGGCGGGCGAATTCTTCACCAATTTCGGCGCCGCGGTCGCCCCGCCGCCGGCCGCCGAACCCGCGCTCGCGGACGCGACGCCGGAGCCGGACGCGGCGGCGCCCGCCGAAGGCGTGGAAAAATCCGGCAAGGGCTGGCTCGGCGGCCTGTTCGGCAAGGCGACGGCGGGCGCGCTGGTGGCGGGATTTTTGCTCGTGCCGCCCTGCTGCCTCAACGGCACCCATGCTCACGCGGCTGGGGAATTCGCCTTCCCCATCTGCCACGGCAAAGGCTGACGGGCGCTCCCATAAAGCGATCCGGGTGTTTTTCAGAGCGATACCGCCCGGATTTCAATTGTGTCTGTGGCTTGACGAGCCGCTGATGCAAAAGGGTGGCGGGTGCGAAGGGGAGGCGGATCGCGTCGCCGTTTCATCATCCCGACCCCTGCTTTTTCATCTGGCTCATATCCATGAACCCCCCTCCTCTCCAGTCAGCCCGCGAATTACCCATGGTCGTTCCCCCCACCTCACGCTCTTCCAGGAAGCCTGACGTTGAGACCGATAAAAGGAAGAAGATAAACGCGTCGACAACACAGGTATGCGTGAAATTATAACCGTATCTCAGCGCGATCGGCAGCCATGTTCCAATTTCGTTTCTTGCGTCATCCATGACTCCCTTTTGCGTTTTTTTCATAGTACTTAGAATTTTCTCTCGGGCTGCATGATATTCTCGTCGGCGCGCCGCCTCATCCGGGACCGGCAGGAAAGCCGGCTGGGTGGGCTCGGCCTCATCCTCATCCTCATCCTCATCCTCATGACCGCGCCTGGTCCCGACGCTGGAAAATCTCTCGTCCGCCTGCACGCGAAGTAAATTCCGGATGGCGGGGGCGTTTCTCACGGCTACCGCCTGGGTTGCGATATTCTGCAAATTCGCCGCAGCTTGCACCAGCGCACCCGTAGCTGTGCGGGACTCTCCGTCAAGGATGTTTCTGACCATAGCCACCCTCTCTCGCCGTTTAAAAACGTCGCTTTTCGTCCAGGATCGTCCAAGTTACGGATAAACACTGGGATCAGCCGGTAGTTTTGTGCTTCAGCTCGTTTGAGGCTTTCACCTTTACGTTATCCATGCGTGGCCCCCGGCGGCTCGAATCCGGCCTTGCCGGGCCTGCGCACATCTCACCGGCCGGGCATCTCACCGACCGATTGAATTCAAGATCCCCGCCCGACCGGTGGCCCAAGCGTCCGTTTCGCCATCGGATCGCCCGTCCCCTCGCCTTCGGGCGCCGCGGCTTCCCAGAACGAACGGCATTGGCCGCCCTTTCCGCCGCCGTCTCAGCCCATACGTGACGTTACGACATTGTACTATCTCGCTTAGTTTCCTCTGCCAGGGCGCATAAAAGCGGCGCCGGAAGGCCCTCAAAGGTTGACTCCCCCGTCGTTTCAGCCACGATCTGAACACTGAATTCCGAATTCAGTGAAGGCTCGCCAAAGCCGAAATGAAAACATCGCGGGAGAAAACCTTATGATCGCATCACGCCTCGTGATCGCAGCCTTATGCGCCGCAATGGCCGGGCCTGCCCTCGCCCAGACCGTGCCGCCCATCAAGATCGGCGTGCTGAACGACCGCACCGGCATCTATGCGGATTTCGCCGGCCAGGGCTCGGTTGTCGGCGCCCAGATGGCGGTGGAGGATTTCCAGAAGACCCATCCCGACATCAAGGTGGAGATCCTCGCCGCCGACCATCAGAACAAGGCCGACGTGGGCTCCGCCATCGCGCGCAAATGGTATGACGAGGACGGTGTCGACATGATCGTGGACGTGCCGAATTCGGCCGTCGCCCTCGCGGTCAACGAGGTCTCGCGCGAGAAGAACAAGGTCCTGATCGTCTCGGGCGGCGGCACATCCGACCTCACCGGGCCGAAATGCGCGCCCAATACCATTCACTGGACGTTCGATACCTGGTCGCTGGCCCACGGCACCGGCAGCGCCATGGTGAAGCGGGGCGGCGATACCTGGTTCTTCATCACGGCGGATTATGCCTTCGGCCACGCGCTGGAGCGCGATACGGCGAAAGTGGTGACGGAATCCGGCGGCAAGGTGCTCGGCAGCGCGCGCGCGCCCATGGGCGGCTCGGATTTCGGCTCCTTCCTGCTCCAGGCGCAAAGCTCCAAGGCCAAGGTGATCGGCCTTGCCAATGCGGCGGCGGACACCACCAACACCATCAAGCAGGCCTCTGAATTCGGCATCACCCAGGGCGGGCAGAAACTCGCCGGGCTTTTGATCTTCCTCACCGATGTGCATTCCCTCGGCTTGAAGGTGGCGCAGGGCCTGGTGCTGACCGAGGCTTTCTATTGGGACCAGAACGAGGGCACCCGCGCTTTCTCCAAGCGCTTCGGCGCACGCATGGGCGGCACCATGCCCACCATGGTGCATGCCGGCGTCTATTCGGCCGTGACCCATTATCTGAAGGCGGTCGTGGCGGCGAAATCCAAAGACTCCGACAAGGTGGTGGCGCAGATGAAGGCGATTCCCACCGACGATCCGCTGTTCGGCAAGGGCCAGGTGCGCGCCGACGGCCGCCACATCCACAATATGTACCTGTTCGAGGTGAAGACCCCGGCGGAGTCCAAGGGCGAGTGGGACATCTACAACACCCTCGCCACCATCCCCGCCGCCGACGCCTTCCGCCCCCTCAGCGAAGGCCATTGCCCGCTCGTGAAGAGCTGAGCGCGGCGCAAGAGAGCCCCTTCCCGTCTCGGGAGGGGGCTTTTGAATTCAAAGACGCGGAGGCCCAGACGCTGACTCTAAGTCGGCCCGCCCAGAAGCCGGGACCCGCCGAGGGGACAGGCGGAGCGCCCGTCCTCCAGCAGGATGAAGGCGCCCACCTGCGTCGGCCCCGTGAGCTTCACATGCCCGCGCCAGCCCACTTCCTGCCGCGTCACCGGGGGGATCGACGCCACAATATCGGGCCGCAGCCCGTCGGTGAGGCCGTAGCCGACGATGGTTCCGGCGGCATCGACCAGGAGGATTTTTTCAGGCGCCCCCGCGCGGGCCGGATCCCAGGCCCAGCCGGTCACCCGGAAGGCGGTTCCCGGCGGATTGTCCGGCACCGCCTGCGCGCCCTCGAACGCGCCGAGACAGGCGGAGGCGGGGCGGAGCGTGGCATGCGCCATAAGCGGCGTTCCGAGCCAGCCCGCCCAGGGGGTCGCGAACAGCGCGAGCCGCTGCCGGCGCAAGAGGTCCGCCCGCGCGGCGACGACGTTCGGATCGAGGAAGATCTTGGCGAATTCCTTATCGTCCCGCACGTTCGCAAGCAGCGCGGTGGCGGCGCCGTCCCGGGTGAGGCGCATGGCATGCACCACATCGTCCACATGGCGGCCATAGCCGGCCATGAGCATTAGCGCGCACACCGCCGAAGCCGGCGCGAGCAAGCGGAACCGGCCCGGCAGCAGGCTCCACCACAGGAAGGTGAGCGCGAGCCAGAAGGTCAGGCTCGGCGTCAGATAGCGGCTGGCCAGCGCCTGCCCCACGCCGAACGTCAGCCGCCCGAGCGAGGTCAAGGCGGCGGAGGCGGCGATGAAGAGGATGACATAAAGCAGCACCAGCCGCGCCGGGGTCGCGAAGGAGGGGCGGGCCACCAGCACGGCGCCGCCGAAAATGCCCAGGCCGACCCCGATTCCCCCCATCACGATGGCGATCAGATGGCGATGGCCCTGCACGGCGGCGATCTGCACCCGGAGCAGTTCTTCCAGCGGCTGGCCGAGATAGGCGAGCGTATAGCGCAGCGAAGTCAGCGGCCGGAGCAGCGCGGCGAACGGGGTCAAGTCCGGATCGGGGGATTGATAGCCGGCGAGATAGAGCGCGATCAGCCCCGCCGCCACGCCCGCGAGCACGGCGGTTTCGCGCCGGGGTCGCCCCAGCCAGATGGCGAGCGGCGGCAGGAGGAGGCAGACCAGGACGCCGTTGGACAGGGACCCCACGGCCAGCGCCGCGCAGAGCGAAGCGGCGCCCACCCCGGCCCATCCCCGCACCGCCGCGATGGCCGCGAATGCGAGCGTGCCCGCGAGAAAGACCGCGAAGAACTGCGTCTGGAAGCTATAGAGAAAG
The DNA here is from genome assembly GCF_043195105.2 of Roseixanthobacter finlandensis. Classification (NCBI taxonomy): domain Bacteria; kingdom Pseudomonadati; phylum Pseudomonadota; class Alphaproteobacteria; order Hyphomicrobiales; family Xanthobacteraceae; genus Roseixanthobacter; species Roseixanthobacter finlandensis. The sequence goes on from NZ_CM195536.1 coordinate 4,446,629, forward strand.
TTTTCCCACTGCCCGCCCCAGAACATATATCCAAGCGAGATCGCACCCGCCAAAATGACATTCGCCGCACCCCGCACCCCGGCCCAATAGACGAGGGCCGCGAACGTGACGGCGTGGACCACCTGCATCGCAAGACTTGCGTAAAAATTTACCAGATATGTCCCGCTCGACAAGAGCTGATCGAGCATCGACAACAAGCGAAAAACAACGATGCGATGCTCATTATGCTGGCTGAAAAGCTGATCGATGCAATCCTGAAGGGAAAGAACCGCCCATTGATCCATGAAGGGAAGCGGGAGGTAAGCATCATACATCGCCCGCAAGGTGGTCAGAACCACCGACGCCGCGCAGAGGAGAGCGATGAACGTGAGAACATAAAGCAAGACGCGAGACATCATGACCCGGCCCCCACCGGTCAAGGATGCAGTCTTCTCGAACGCCATCGGCCCCCCGATAATGTCGCATATTCGTAATATTACGTGAGCCCCGCACGCTTTTAGTGCTCACGATCGCGCCGCAGTGCCAGCTTTATTCCGGCGCCTGGGGGGATGCAACGCCTCGTCGGGCGGCGGACGCGGAAGGCTTCGGATTCGGGCGCGTGAAGGTCCGTGCCATCGCGGGACGGCAGCTGTCTCGCAGCGAACAGGCGGGCGAACAGGGGGCGAACGGATCGGGCGCGAATCGGCGCGCGGCGGCGGATCGCGCTTTGTTCCAAGGCTCCAACGCCGCGATGTCGCGCTGTTGCGCTGTTGCGCTGTCGCGATATGGCGAGCGGCGCCACGCGCAGCCCACTGGCGCGGGCCGCCTGACATGCAGCAGGAAGGCGCGCCGGAAAGCGCGCCGGGCGTAAGCCCGCCTCAGTCCAGCGCCGTCCCCGCCGAGAGGCTCAGCGACCGGTCGAAGCGCGGTTCGGGGCGGCCGGCGTCGCGATTGGCCGCGCGGGCGAGCAAGGCGAGGAGATCGCCCAGCCGGTTGACATAGGCGATGCCGGCGCTGCCGGGCGCGGGCGGGTCGATCTCGGCCTGGGACACCAGCCGCCGCTCGGCCCGCCGGCACACCGCGCGGGCAACCGCCGCATGGGCCGCCGGGAGCGAGCCGCCGGGGATGAGCGTCGCGGCCACCACCGGAAGATCCGCCTCCAGCCGCCCGATGAGGCCGTCGAGCCGGCGCACATAGGCCATGGACAAGTGCGGCGCGCCGGGCGCGGCAACCTGTTGAAGCAGCTCGTGCACGTCGTTCTGGGCGATGGCGAGCGCCTGCCCGGCCTCACCGGCCGCGCCGCCTTCCGCCAGCACCGCGAGCCAGCCGGCCAATTCCTCCACCGCGCCGATCAGTTCGACCGTGGGGCTGTCCTTTTCAACGCGAGCGCCGGTGGCGAGGCGGGTGATGCCGCCATCGCCGGCGGAGGTGCTCCAGCTTGCAAGACTGCTCATGTCGTTTCTCCGTCGGCTTGCGCCAGGCGGCCGCCCTGTGCCGGGCGGTCCGCCGTCCCGCGCCGGGCGCCATGCCCGCCGCGCGTCCCTCTCGAAGACCTTGTCTAAGACGCCGTCTAAAACTCGGGCTCAGGCCGGCACCGATCTCAACGCGTTCTGGCTGGCCAGGAAGCCGGCCGTGTATTCGCAATAAGTGCCGATGATCCAGGGGATCATGGCGCGCTTGCGCTCATCCATGGGCGAAATCTTGCGGGCGGGGCTGCCGCCCCAGAGCCAGCCGCTCTCCAGCACCTGCCCCGGCTCGGTGCGCGCGCCCGCCGCCAGCAACACGTCGGGCTCGAACACCGTGCCCGCCACCACATGGCTGCCCATGCCGACCAGGACGCCTGTGCCGATGGTGCAATTCTCAAGCATCACATTGTGGCCGATGACCGCATCCGCCGCCATGACGAACGGCCCGTTCACGCAGCGGATGATGGTGTTGTCCTGGATGTTGGAATTCGCGCCGAGCACGATTTCGCTGTCGCCGGCATCCAGCTCGCAGGAAAACAGCACGCTGGAATGCGCGTCCGCGCGGAAGGTTCCGGCCACGGTGGAGGTGGCGGCGATGAAGGTTGTGGGGTCGATCTCCAGCTTTGCCGGGGCGCGGGTGGGGGCGAGCACCGCGTCGGGCACCGCGCGCAGTCGCGCCGCGCGGCGCGCGATCTCGCCCGGCTCCACCGCGCGCACCGGCTTTGCCGGAATGCCGGCATAGACCATGTTCGCTTCCAGCTTGGAGCGCGGGAAGGCGACCGCGCCGGCTTCCAGGATCACCCCGTCTTCCACCACCGAGCCGTCGAGGATGACGGCATTTTCCTCGATCACGCAGTCGCTGCCCACCGTGCAGGCATGCACCACGCCGTTGCGGCCCACGGTGACGCGATCCCCCACCAGGGCCGGATACAATTCATGCGCGATATGCACCGTGCCGCGATCGCCGATGAAGAAATCGGCGCCGATTTCCACCACATGCCCGTCCGCCCGCAGCAGAGCGAGCGCGCCGATGGAGGCGCGCGGTCCGAGCGTCACCCGGCCGATCACGGCGGAACGCGCGCCGGCATGGCGCAGGTCCGGCATCACGGGAAGGATGCCGTGATAGGGCAGGATGAAGGGCGGGGTGGAAAGAAGATCACTCATGCGGCGCTCCCGTGCAGACCATTTTGCAGGCGATCCGCCAGTACCACGGCATCACGGGCCATGGCTTTGAGTTCGTCCTGCGCCAGCCGCGCAGCGACTTGGCCGCAGAAGGGCTCGAACTCGGCGAGATCGCTTGCCCCCAGCATCCGCGCGAAGAAATAGCGACGCAAGGCCAGCCGTTCATGGCCGCACGCCACGCTATGCGCCAGGAGCAGGCGCGCCGCCCCCACATCGCCGCCGCGCGCCCGCATGCGCGCAGCTTTCACATCGTCCCGCTTCAGCCGCATGGTCAGAACACCGGGGTTTCGCGATACACGCCCCACACGGTTTTCAGCTTCTCCACGATATCGCCCATGGTCGCGCCTTCGCGCACGAGATCGATGGTGACGGGCATGATGTTCTGCGTGTCGTCTTTCGCCACCTCCACCAGGCGCTCCAGCAAGGCGTTCACCTTCACATTGTCGCGCTCGCGGCGGATGCGCTGGGTGCGCGAGACCTGCCGCTCGGCGGTGGTCTGGTCGTAAGGATGGGTCTCGATGTCGTGGACCTCCTCCTTTTCCACCAAGGTGTTGACGCCGATCACCGGCTTTTCGCCCGATTGCTTGCGCAAGGCGGTCTCATAGGCGAAATCGGCGACGCGCTTCTGGAACCAGCCTTCCTGGATCAGCTTGATGGTGCCGCCGCGCTCATCCACCTCGGCGAGGATGTCCATGATGCGCTTTTCATATTCGCTGGTCAGCGCCTCCACATAATAAGAGCCGCCGAGCGGGTCGATCACCTGGGTGACGTTGCTTTCCTCGGCGATCACCTGCTGGGTGCGCAGGGCCATGCGCATGGCTTCCTCGGTGGGGATGGCGAAAGCTTCGTCGAAGCCGTTGGTGTGCAGCGACTGGCAGCCGCCCAGCACCGCCGAGAGCGCCTGGAGCGCGGTGCGCACCACATTGACCATATATTGCGGCTTGGTGAGCGAGGCCGCCGCCGTCTGGCAATGGAAGCGCAGGCGCATGCTTTCTGGGTTCTTGGCGCCGAAACGTTCCTTCATGATCTTGGCATAGCAGCGCCGCACGGCGCGGAACTTCGCCACTTCCTCGAAGAAATCGGCCTGACAGACGAAGAAAAAGGCGAGGCGCGGGGCGAACTCGTCCACATGCATGCCGGTCTTCGTCACCTCCTCTACATAGACGATGAGGTTGGCGAGGGTGAAGGCTACTTCGTCCACCGGCGAAGAGCCGGCTTCCGAGATGTGATAGCCCGAGATATTGATCGGGTTGTAGCGCTTCATGGTCTTGGCGCAATGGGTGATGCAATCGCGCACGATGCGGACCGAGGGCGCGATGGGATAGATATATTCCTTCTGCGCCATGTATTCTTTGAGAATATCCGCCTGGACGGTTCCCGAAAGCTTGTTGAGATCGTAGCCGCGCTTTTCCGCCAGCACGATGTACATGGCGAGCAGGATCCAGGCGGAAGGATTGATGGTCATGGAGACCGAGATCTTCTCAAGGTCGATGCCCTCGAACAGAGCTTCCATGTCCTCCAGCGTGTCGATGGCGACGCCCTCGCGCCCCACCTCGCCCTCGCTCATGGGATGGTCGCTGTCGTAGCCCATGAGGGTCGGCATATCGAAATCGGTGGAGATGCCGGTCTGGCCCTGGGCGATCAGATATTTGAAGCGCTTGTTCGTGTCCTCGCCGGTGCCGAAGCCGGCGATCTGGCGCATGGTCCAGTTGCGGGAACGGTACATGGTGGGATAGGGGCCGCGCGTGAACGGATAGCGGCCCGGCAGGCCGATATCCTCCGGCGGGGTTTCCGCGAGATCGGCGGCGGTATAGGTGCGCTTCACCGGGAAATCGCCGAGCGTGAAGAATTGCTCCTTGCGTTCGGCCTGTTTCTTCAGGAAGGCGGCGACTTCATTTTCTTCCCAGTCGCGCACATCATCGCTGAGCTTGGCCAGGGTGCGGGTCTCAAGCATGCTCATCTGCGAGTTCCTTCTGGGCGGACGAGAGCAGCATCTCGTTGGCAAGGGTGTAGGGATCGCTCTCGCGGCGCTGGAGGCGCGCGGAAAGCTTCGGGGCAAGGCGCTCCGCCGCAGCGGTGAAGCGCTCGATCAGGAGATTTTCCGCCGTCTTCACGAGGCGGAAGCGGGCGATGCGGGCGAGCCGCGCGAGGCCGGTCTCGGTCTCGAAGGCGACGCGGCGGTGGGCGTTGATCTTGGCGCGCAATTGCTCGAACCCCTCCCCGCTGATGGCGGAAACGCCGACCACCGGCACCGCCCATTCCCCCCGCGCGGAGGTGAGGGCGCCCAGCGTGAGCATGCTCTTGAGGTCGGTCAGCGTGCGGTTGGCATCGCTCCGGTCGCATTTCGACACCACATGGATGTCGGCAATCTCCAAGATCCCGGCCTTGATGGCCTGGATCTCGTCGCCGAGGCCGGGGGCCGAGACCACCACCGTGGTGTGGGAGGCGCGGGCGATCTCCACCTCGTCCTGGCCCACGCCGACGGTCTCGATGATCACCGTGTCGAAGCCGCCGACGTCGAGGATATCCACCGCGTCCAGCGCCGCGCGGGCCATGCCGCCCATGGCGCCACGGGTCGCCATGGAGCGGATATAGATGCCGGGATCGGTGGCGAGTTCCGTCATGCGCACCCGGTCGCCGAGGATCGAGCCGCCAGAAAATGGGCTGGAGGGGTCCACCGCCACGATGCCCACCTTCAGCCCCTGGTCGCGCAGGAGCTTGGCGAAATGGGCGACGAGGGTGGATTTGCCCGAGCCGGGCACGCCGGTAATCCCGATCACATGGGCCTTGCCGGCGCGGCGATAGATGGTGGCGAGCGCTTCGCGCGCCTCCGGCGTGCCGGATTCCGCGCGCGAGATGAGCCGGCCGATGGCGCCCATCTCCCCGGCTTCCACGCGTGGGATCAGTTCCAGCGAGGGAACATAGCGGCCCATCAGGCACCCCCCGCTTTAAGCTGGGCATGCATGTCGCGGAACACGGCGCGGTCGTCCACCACCCGGCGGGCCTTGAAGTCCGTGCGCGGCAGCGTGCCGCCTTCCACGATCTCCACCACGGTGCGCAGACCGAGCAGCTTCTGCATGGATCTGGCGATGTCGCCTCGGAATTTTTCCATATGGTCGCGGCCAAGGGCGAGCGTCATCGCGTCGGCTTCAACCCGCAGCACCAGTTCGTCCATGGTGGCTTCGCGGGTGATGACGATCTGGTGCTCGCCGCCATAGCCGGCGGTCTGGTTGAGCACGGAATCGATCTCGCTCGGATAGACGTTCTCGCCACGGATGGTGAACATGTCGTCGATACGCCCGAAAATCCCGAGCGGCAGGCGCGGATAAGTGCGCCCACAGGGCGAGGGCTCGTCACTCCACAGCGTGAGATCGCCCGAGGCAAGGCGGATCATGGGCTGGGAGGTGCGCTCCAGATGGGTGTAGACCGGGGTTCCCCGCTCGCCATAGGGCACGCGGCGGAAGGTGCGGGGGTCACAGACCTGCGTATAGACCACATCCTGCCAGCACAGCATGCCCGGCGTCTCGGCCGAGCCGCCCACATGCATCCAGGGCGTCATCTCGGCCATGGAGCCGCTGTCGAACACCTTGGCGCCGTAGAGATCCTCAATGCGGTCGCGCACGCCGGGAATGGAGGCACCGGGCTCGCCGGAGAAGAACATGACGCGCAGGCCGAAATCGCGCGGGTTCAGCCCCTCCTTGATCGCGGTTTCCGCCAGATGCAGCGCATAGGTGGGGGTGCCGTAGAAGCCGGCCGGCTTCATGGCGGCGAGCCATTGGGCGCAGCGCACGCTCATGCCCGGCGCACCGGCGCCGAACGGAAACGCCTTGGCGCCGAGCCGCTCGGCCCCCGCGAGCGCACCCCAGGAGCCCATATAGAGGCTGAAGATGGCGGCGACGCACACCATGTCGCCGGGGCGCAGGCCCATGGCCCACATGATGCGGGCATGGGCATTGGCGATGGCGCGCCAATCATTGCGGCCGATGGCGAAGGCGGTGGGCCGCCCGGTGGTGCCCGACGTGCCGTGCACGTGGAACACTTCCGCATCCGGCACGCAGAGATAATCGCCGAACGGGGCGTGCGCCGCCTGGCTGGCCCGAAGGTCCGCCTTGGTGATCACGGGGATCTTGTCCTCGAAATCTTCCAGCGACTTCAGGTGCGAGGGGTGGAAGCCCGCTTCGTCCCATTTGCGCCGGTAGAAGGGCGCGGTTTCATAGGCATAGGCGCAGACCTGCTGGAGGCGGGCGAGGATCGCCGCGTCGCGGTCTGAGGGGTGCATGGTTTCGCGCTTTTGAAACCAATAGCGCGCGTCCGACGGCGGCAGATAGGTTTCGTCATAGCGCGGTGGGAAGGACCAGTCTTCCATGGGAAATCCTCCCGCGCTCAGCGCGCGCCGCGCTCGGTGACGAGGCGTTCCAGCGTGGCGACGATGGCGGCGGGCGGGGTGTCCTGGAGCAGGACTTCCTTCACGCCCATCTCCTTCAAGGCGACCACGTCCTCGTCCGGCATGACGCCGCCGGCGACCACGATCAGATCGTCCACGCCCTTTTCGCTCAAGAGCTTGAAGATCTTGGGAAACACCGTGAGTTGCACGCCCGACAGCAGGCTGACGCCGAGCACGTCCACGTCCTCCTGGATCGCGGCGGTGACCACTTCTTCCGGCGTGCGGTGCAGGCCGGAATAGATCACGTCCATGCCGGCATCGCGCAAAGTGCGCGCCACCACCTTCACGCCGCGATCGTGACCGTCGAGTCCCACCTTGGCGAGCAGCACACGAATGGGTTGAGCCATTTCCATCCCTCGTTCATTATTGAATTCTGAATTCCGAGTTCAACAAACGGTCGCAGGTTCCCGCGAGATGGTCAAGATGGAAAACGGCGGGCGCACGCGATATGCAGACTTCATGGAAACTCTGGCCGCACCGAAACGCCTGGTCGAACAGACCTACGAGGTCATCCTCGACGCCATCTGCGACGGCACCCTCAAGCCGGGGGAACGCCTGACGCAGGAGGACATCGCCGCGCGCCTCAATGTTTCGCGCCAGCCGGTGACCCATGCGCTGGTGATCCTGCGGTCCCAGGGCTTCGTTATCGAATCGGGCAAGCGCGGGGTTTCGGTCGCCCCGGTTCAGCCGGAATTATTGAAGGCGATCTACGAATTCCGCTCCGCCGTGGAGCCCCTGGCAGCCGAGTTGGCCACCGCCAATCTCAAGCCGGAACACATCCGCAAGGGGCGGGACCTGGTGGTGCACGGGCGCAACCTGGTGCTCGCCAACGACCAGAAGGGCGTGGTCCATGCGGACATGGAGTTCCACTCCTTCATCTATGATCTCTCGGCCAACCCGCTGGTGATCGATACGATGCGCCTCAATTGGCAGCATCTGCGCCGCGCCATGGGGGAAATCCTCTCCTTCCCCGGCCTCTCGATCCGGGTGTGGCGCGAGCACGAGGAGATTTTGGAAGCCATGATCCGCGGCGAGGCGAAGGTCGCGGCCGATCTCATGCGCAACCATCTGGTGGGCGCCTATCGCCGCGTGATGATGGGCGAGAAGGACTTGACCTAAGAGGGCGCACGCGGCGCCTAAAAGGGAGGCATGTGCCCCCTTTTACGCGTGTTCGAATGCGGTTGCGCGGAGGCGGGTGAACCGGCCCCGGCCGTCATGGCCGGGACAAGGGCGGGCACGCCGATTGCATGCATCGGCGCAAACCGATCCGACCCCAACGGAAGTTTGACATGGCGAATTTGACGATCGACGGCGACCGCCTCTGGGCCGCGCTGATGGAAACCGCCCGTTTCGGCGGCACGGAAAAAGGCGGCATCAACCGCCTCACCCTGACCGAGGAAGACCGCCAGGTCCGCGACTGGTTCAAGGACGCCTGCATCGCCGCCGGCTGCACCGTTTCCGTGGATGAGGCCGGCAATATGTTCGCCCGCCGCCCCGGCCGCGACAATGCGCTTCCGCCCATCTGCATCGGCTCGCATCTCGATACCCAGCCGACCGGCGGCAAGTTCGACGGCGTGCTGGGCGTGCTGGCGGGCCTGGAAGTGCTGCGCGCGCTCCAGGCCAGCGGCTATGAGACCCTGGCGCCCATCGAGGTGATCAATTGGACCAATGAGGAAGGCTCCCGCTTCGCCCCCGCCATGCTGGCGTCCGGGGGCTTTTCCGGAGTGTTCGAGAAAGACTATGTGATGGACCAGCGCGACCGCGAGGGCATCCGCTTCGGCGATGCGCTGGACGCCATCGGCTATCGCGGCGAGAAGCCGCTCGGCGGCCATCCCATGTCGGCCATGTTCGAACTGCACATCGAGCAGGGGCCGATCCTGGAGGCCGAGGGCAAGACCATCGGCGTCGTCACCGGGGTGCAGGGCATCCGCTGGTACGAGGCGACGATCACCGGGGTCGATTCCCACGCCGGCACCACGCCCATGTCCCGCCGCAAGGATGCGCTGCTGGGCGCCGCCAAGGTGGTGGAGATCGTCAATGACGTCGGCCTCGCCCATCCCCCGCTCGCGGTGGCGACGGTCGGGCTGATGGAGGTGAAGCCCAATTCGCGCAATGTCATTCCCGGCGAAGTCTTCCTCACCATCGAGATGCGCCATCCCGACCAAGGGGCGCTCGACACCATGCATGAGGAATTGTGCGCGCAGATCGAGGCGGCGATTTCCGCGCTCGGCCTGACCCTCCAGCTCGACTGCATCCTGAATGCCCCGCCGGTGCATTTCGACGCGACCCTGGTCTCCACCATCCGCGCGGCGGCGGAGACGCTCGGCTACGGGCATCGCGACATCGTCTCGGGCGCCGGGCACGACGCCGCCTATGTGGCCCGCGTCGCCCCCACCACCATGGTGTTCGTGCCCTGCAAGGACGGCATCAGCCACAATGAGGCGGAAGACACCTCCCCGGCCGATTGCGCCGCCGGCGCGGCGGTGCTGCTGAACGCGGTGCTCGCCTTCGACGCCCGGCTGGAGGTGCAGGCGAAGGGATAGGCGGAGCGCGCCAGCTGGTCCGCAAGGCGAAATTCGTCCGTCGCCGAAGTCTGCAGCGAATTCGGCGACGAAATTCGCGTCAATCGAAAGTCATTGCCGGTTTCGTTCTCACGAAACCTGTGTTCGTCCGTGGTCCGGGATGTTTCACGTGAAACATCCCGGACGCGAAACCTTTGCAATCCCTTGCTTTCGTCAGGCCGCGGTGAGCGAAAAGATGCTCGCCCCGGTATCCGCCGTCCCAACCGCATTTCGGAACGGGGCAAACAATTCCCGGCCCACATTCACGTGGGAGTCGGAAAGATCCTCCTGCGCCGGTGCGCGGGCGGCCCATTCCTCCGCATCCACCAGCACGGTGAGATGCCCGGCGACGCCGTCGAGCCGCACCAGATCGCCATCGCGGATCTTGCCGATCGGCCCCCCGGCGGCGGCTTCCGGCGTCACATGGATCGCCGATGGCACTTTGCCCGAGGCGCCGGACATGCGCCCGTCGGTGACCAACGCCACCTTCTGCCCGCGATCCTGCAAAACACCCAGCGGCGGCAGCAGCTTGTGCAATTCCGGCATGCCATTGGCCTTGGGCCCCTGGAACCGCACCACGGCCACGAAATCCCCCGTGAGGCTGCCGGCCTTGAACGCCGCCTGCAACGCCTCCTGGGAATGGAACACCCGCGCCGGCGCCTCGATGATGTGCCGCTCCGGCGCCACCGCCGAGGTCTTGATGACCGCGCGGCCGAGATTGCCGTCCAACACCTTCAGGCCTCCGGTGGGTTGGAAGGCGCGGGAGACCGGGCGAAGCACCGCCTCGTCGCCGCTCGCCGCCGAGGCGTCGCGCCAGACCAAAGCGCCGTTTTCGTCCAGGCCCGGTTCGGCCGTATAGCCGGAAAGCCCGGTGCCCCACACGGTTTCCACATCCTCGTGCAGCAGCCCGGCGGAGAGCAGTTCGCGGATCGCGAAGCCCATGCCGCCGGCGGCGTGGAAATGGTTCACGTCCGCCTTCCCATTGGGATAGACGCGGGTGAGCAGCGGCACCACGTCCGCGAGGTCCGAGAAGTCGTTCCAGGTCAGCACGATGCCCGCCGCCGCCGCCATGGCGACGATATGGAGCGTGTGGTTGGTGGAGCCGCCGGTGGCGTGCAGGCCGACCACGCCGTTCACGAACGCCTTCTCGTCCAGCATCCGCCCGAGCGGGGTGTAATGATTGCCGAGCGCGCTATTGGCCAGCGCCCGCTTGGTGCCCTCGCGGGTGAGCGCATCGCGCAGCGGCGTGTTGGGATTGACGAAGGAGGCGCCGGGCAGATGCACGCCCATGATCTCCATCATCATCTGGTTGGTGTTGGCGGTGCCGTAAAAGGTGCAGGTGCCGGGGCCGTGGTAGGATTTGGACTCGGCCTCCAGCAGCGCGTCGCGGCCGATCTTGCCTTCGGCGAACAATTGGCGGATGCGGGATTTCTCGTCGTTCGGCAGGCCCGAGGTCATGGGGCCGCTCGGGATGAACACCGCCGGCAGATGGCCGAACGAGAGCGCGCCGATGATCAGGCCGGGCACGATCTTGTCGCAGATGCCGAGGAACACGGCGGCATCGAAGGTCTGGTGGGAGAGCGCCACCGCCGTGGAAAGCGCGATCACCTCGCGAGAGAACAGCGACAGCTCCATACCCGCTTCCCCTTGCGTGACGCCGTCGCACATGGCCGGCACCCCGCCCGCCACCTGCGCCACCCCGCCCACGTCGCGGGCGGCTTCGCGGATCAGTTCGGGGAAGCGCTCATAGGGCTGGTGGGCGCTGAGCATGTCGTTATAGGCGGTCACAATCGCGAGATTTCCGCCCTCCCCGGTGCGCAGCTCGGCCTTGTCGCCGGGCAGGCAGGCGGCAAATCCATGGGCCTGGTTGGCGCATCCGAGCGCGCGGCGGCGCGGGCCGGCCTCTCCGGCGGCGGCGATGCGGTCCAGATAACGCGCGCGGCTGTCGTGGCTGCGTTCAGCAATGCGCTGCGTCACCTCGCCGATGCGGGCATTGAGACTGGCTTGGGCGGTCATTGGGACCTCCTGGCTGGCGGGTGGGGAAGGGGCGGAAAACCGCGACGGTCCCGGCGCGATCCGATTCAAGGACAGAGATTGCCATTTTAGCCTCGAAGCCGGATCAAGGGCATCCGCAACACATGCGCCCGATAGCGAGCATTTCAATGACAGAACCCGCCCCCGCCCGCGTCGCCGTCCTCGACGATTACCAGAACGTGGCCGCCGCCATGGCCGATTGGGGCACGCTGAAGCCCGGCGCCGAGACGGTCTTCTTCCACGATCACGTGGACGACCCGGACCGTCTCGCTGCCCGCCTCAACCCGTTCGACGCGCTGGTCCTCACGCGCGAGCGCACGCCGGTGGACGCGGCGCTGATCGCCCGGCTGCCGAATCTCAAGCTCATCACCACCATCGGCCTGTGGAATGCTTCCATCGATATCGCGGCGGCGCAGGCGCGCGGCATCGTCGTGAGCGGGACCGCCGGCGGCGAGCCCCATGCGACCCCCGCGCTCACCTGGGCGCTGGTGCTGGCGGTGACGCGCGGCCTGCATCTTGAGGCTGCCTCCGTGCGCGCCGGCGGCTGGCAAGTCGGCCTCGGCACGGACATCGCCGGCAAGACGCTGGGCGTGCTCGGGCTCGGGCGCATCGGCGCCGAGGTGGCGAAGTTCGGCCAGGCCTTCGGCATGAAGGTCATCGCCTGGAGCCAGAATCTCACCGCCGAGCGGGCGGCCGAATGCGGCGTGGAACGGGTGGAAAAGGATCAGCTGTTCGCCCGCGCCGACGTGCTCACCATCCACCTCAAGCTTGGCGCCCGCACGCAGGATCTCGTCAGCGCGGCGGAACTCGGGCAGATGAAGCCAACGGCCTTCCTGGTGAACACCTCGCGCGGGCCGATCGTCTCCGAGCCGGCCCTGGTGGAGGCCCTGATGCAGCGGCGGATCGCCGGGGCGGCGCTCGACGTGTTCGACACCGAACCGCTGGCGATGGATCATCCGTTCCGATTTTTGCCCAATGTGCTGGCGACGCCGCATATCGGCTATGTTACGGAAAACACCTATCGCACGGCCTTCCCGCAGATCGTCGAAGACATCGCCGCCTGGCAGCGCGGCGCGCCGATCCGCGTGCTAGAGCGCTGAATCGCGCTCTAACTTATTGAATAGAAGCGGATTCACTGCCCATATTGCGTCGCCTTGGGCGATTCAATATGGGCAGATCCGGCTCTAGCGCCCTGAGGCACGCCATCAGCCGGCGGGACACACCGCCGGGAAAAACACGGGCGCCCTGCGCAGCCCGGACTTGCGGGAGGAAAAGAGCATCATGCTCTATGATTTCATCATCATCGGAGGCGGCATCGTCGGCCTCTCGACGGCGCGGGAAATCCTGCGCCGCCAGCCCGGCGCGGGCGTTCTGCTGCTGGAGAAGGAGGGCGGGCTCGCGCGCCATCAGACCGGACACAACAGCGGCGTCATCCATGCCGGCATCTATTATGCCCCCGGCAGCTTCAAGGCCGAGCTCTGCCGCAAAGGCGCCCAGGCGACCAAGGACTTCTGCCGCGCCCACAACATCGCCTTTGAAACCTGCGGCAAGCTGCTGGTGGCCACCGACGCGGAGGAACTGGCGCGCATGGATGCGCTCTACCAGCGCGCCGCCTCAAACGGCGTGGAGGTGGAGCGGCTGGACGGCGCCGAGCTGCGGCGGCGCGAACCCAACATCACCGGCATCGGCGCCCTGCTCGTGCCGTCCACAGGCATCGTCGACTACAAGCAGGTCTGCGCGGCCCTCGCCCGCGAGATCGAGGCCGCCGGCGGCACCATCCTGCTCGGCGCGAAGGTGGATGCGATCCGCGAGGGGGCTGAAGACGTGGAGGTGCGCAGCGGCGGCGTCGCCCATCGCGGCAAGACGCTGGTGGCCTGCGCCGGCCTGCAATCGGACCGCATCGCGCGCCTCGCCGGGCTGAAGGTCACCCACCGCATCGTGCCGTTCCGGGGCGAATATTATCGCCTGCCGCCGAGCCGCAATTCCATCGTCAAGCACCTGATCTATCCCGTGCCGGACCCCGCCTTGCCGTTCCTCGGCATCCACCTCACCCGCATGATCGACGGCTCGGTGACGGTCGGCCCCAATGCGGTGCTGGGCATGGCGCGCGAGGGCTATCCCAAGCTCTCGGTGAACGCGGCCGATCTCGCCGATACGCTCAGCTTCCCCGGCTTCTGGCGCACGCTCGCCAACAATCCGCGCGCGGCGATCAAAGAGCTGAAGAATTCCCTCCTGCCCGCCGGCTATCTGGAGCAATGCCGCAAATATTGCCCGGACCTGACCATGGCGGACCTCCAGCCCTATGAAGCCGGCATCCGCGCCCAGGCGGTGCTGGCGAACGGCACGCTGGTGCACGACTTCCTGTTCGAGCAGACGCCGCGCTCACTGCATGTGTGCAACGCACCCTCCCCCGCCGCCACCGCCGCTTTGCCCATCGGCGAGATGATCGCCGACAAGCTCATGGGCGCGCGGGCCGCCTGAACTCAGCGGCCGCGCTGGTGCAGGATGCGGCCGATGAGATTGAGCAGGATCTGGGCGGCGAGGATGGCGGTGACGCCGGCCGGATCATATTCGCGCGCCACCTCCACCAGGTCCACGCCGACGATGGTGCCCCGCTTGGCGAGGCCGTCCAGCAGCTCCAGCACCTCGTAATAGGTGAAGCCGCCATGGCTGGGCGTGCCGGTGCCCGGCGCGATGGAGGGGTCGAAGCCGTCGATGTCGATGCTGACATAATAGCGCGCCCCGGCGGGAATGCGCGCCAGCACCGCTTCGGTGCCAAGCTTGCGGATCTGCCGCACGCTCAGGATGTCGCTGCCCATGCGGCGGGCGTCCTCATAGCCCTCGCGGGCGGTGGAGGAGACGTTGCGGATGCCGAGCTGGGTCAGGCCAGTCACATGAGACTGCTCGGCGGCACGGCGCATGGGGCTGCCGTGGCCGTTGCGCACGCCGTGCCGCTCATCGACGAAATCCAGATGCGCGTCGAACTGCACCAGATGCACCGGCGCTTCGTCGGAAAAGGCGGCGACGCAGGGAATGTTGATGGAATGATCGCCGCCGAGCACCACCGGCAGCGCGCCGGCCTTGAGGATCGCGCGCACCCCGGCTTCGATATTGGCGTGGCTGCGGGCGGTGTCGGTGTGGATCATGTCCGCATCGCCCATGTCCACGATGCGCGCCGCCCCGGCGGGCAGATAGACCACGTCGTCCTCATGGTCATAGGCGCCGGAATGGCCGAAGGCGAACAAGGTCGACGCGTCGCGGATCGCGCGCGGACCCGAGCGGGCGCCGGAGCGCCATTGGGTGCCAAGGTCGAACGGCGCGCCGAGGATGGCGACGTCGGCCTCCAGCTTGTCCCAATCCAGGCACAGCGGATACTTGCCAAACGTGCAGATGCCGACGAAGGGCAGATCGAGCCGCCCGCTTTCATATCCATGGGCCATGGGGTTTTCCTTAAAGGGCGACCGGCGCGCCGCGCCGTTCGGCGAACGCTGTGGCCAGCACGCACAAAAGCTCGAACATGATGCTCGCGCCCGTCAGCGCCGTGAGGCCGGACGGGTCGAACGGCGGCGACACCTCCACGAGGTCCGCGCCGATCAGATTCAGCCCCGCCAGCGCCCGCACCATGTGCTGCGCCTCGCGGGTGGTGAAGCCGCCGATCTCCGGCGTGCCGGTGCCCGGCGCGAAGGAGGGGTCGAGGCTGTCGATGTCGAAGGTCACATAGGCCGGTTTTTCGCCCAGGATGGCATGGACCTCGTCCATCACGTCCTGCGGCCCGCGCGTGATGAACTCCTCCATGAAGATCATGCGGATGCCGCACGCCTTCGCGAAATCGAAGTTCGAGGCATCCGAGATCGCCCCGCGCAGGCCGATCTGCACGAAACGCTTGGGGTCGATCAGCCCTTCCTCGATGGCGCGGCGGAACGGCGTGCCGTGGTTGTAGGGATTGCCGCCGAAAAAGCCGTCATAGGTGTCGGAATGGGCATCAAACTGCACCACGCCCACGGGTCCCTCGTGCACCAGCCCGCGCAGGATCGGCAGCGTCATCAGGTGATCGCCGCCGGCCGAGAGCGGCACCGCGCCCGCCGTGCGCACGCCGGCATAGAAATCGCCGACGAGCTTGAGGGTTTTCATCAAATCCAGCGGATCGACCGGCGCATCGCCGCAATCGGCGACCCGCGCCAGGTCATAGGGGGAGATGCCGGTGACATGGTGCACCCGGCGCGTCAGGCTGGACTGGTTGCGCAATTCGCGCGGACCATGGCGCGTGCCGGCGCGGTTGGTCACCCCGCCGTCGAACGGCACGCCGAGCAAGGCGATGTCCACCTCGGCGGGCTCGGCCTGGGGCAGGCGCATGAAGGTGGCGATGCCCGCGAAGCGCGGGATGCTGCCGGAATCCGCCGGCTCGAACTTTCCAACCATTGAAGAACCTGCCATCTGGCTCAAGCGGGCCGCGCCCGCGCTATCAGAGATTGAATTCCTTGCGCACCGCCGCGGTGATGCCGGCGACATAATCGTCCATCAGCCACTGGCCCTTTTCGGCGGTCGAGCCATTCGCCACCGCCAACACGCCGGACGCCGGAACGAAGCCTTTCGGCACCGGGTGCATGTCATAGGTGGGGAATTGCGCCGGCCCGTCGGACGGCACCTTCTCCATCTCCACCAGTTCCGGACGCACCAGGAGCATGAGCGAGGTTTCCAACAGGCTCGCATGCTCCAGGTCGATGCCGGGGAAGCCATCGGGGAACAGGCGGTCCAGCGTTTCGCGCCGGGCGAAATCCCAATATTCCAGGCGCATCAGCTGCATGCCGGTGATGCCGTCGCGGCGCAGCTCGCGCAGGCCGAGGTCGACGCCCTCGACGCCGGGCCACATGTTCTCGTAATGGCCGTTCACCACCACGATGCGCCGCACGCCATCGGCGCCGAGGGCGCGGATCACATCGCGCAGCACCAGGGCGACGGTGTAGGCATCGAGGCTCGTGGTGCCGGGAAACGCTTCGCCGCCGCCGGAGCGGGGCTGGGACTTGTAGCCATAGGGGATCGCCGGCGCGACGATGCCGCCGATCTGCGCCGCCACCCGCGCGCAGACGGCGGTGGGCAGCACCACGTCCACGTTCAGCGGCAGATGGGGGCCGTGCTGCTCGGTGGTGCCGAGGGGAATGAACACCGTCGCCCCGGCGGCGATCTTGGCCTGATATTGCGGCCAGCTCAGTTCGGCCATGTAGACGCTATCGACCATCTTATGTCCCCTCAGTGCATGGCCGCGCCGCCATCGACGCTGATGCATTGGCCGGTGATGAAATTCGTATGGCGGGAGGCGAGGAAGGCGACCGCCTCGGCCACCTCCTCCGGCCGGCCGATGCGGCGCAGCGGATTGTTGGTTTCCAGCGCCTGCTGGGCCGCATCCATGCCGGCGAAATTGAGCAAGGGCGTATCCACCGGCCCCGGTGCCACCGCATTCACCAGGATGCGCGGCGCAAGCTCCCGCGCCCAAGAGCGGGTCAGCGCCAGGATCGCGCCCTTGGTGGCGCAATAGCCCGAGGCGCCCTGCCGGCCGAGATAGCCGAGCTCGGACGCGATATTGATGATGCGCCCCTGTTCGCCGAACAGCCGTGCGGCTTCGCGCGCCATCAGGATGGTGCCGCGCACGTTCACCGCCAGCATCTTCTCGAAGGCGGCGAAATCGAAGGCGCAGAGCGGACTCTCCAGGTCCAGCCCGGCGCTGTTCACGATCACGTCGAGCCCGCCGAGGTGCGCCGCCGCCGCATCCATCGCCGCGACCACCGCCGCCTCGTCGGTGAGATCGACCGTGACGGGATGCCAGGCGGACGCCTCCATGGCTTGGATGTCGAACCCCGCCACATGGGCGCCGGCGCGCGCCAGCCGATCGGCGCAAGCGCGGCCGATGCCGCTCGCAGCGCCGGTGACGACGATGCGCAGGCCCTGGTGCGGCGAGGTCTCAGATGGGTTCACCACGGTGCTTCTCCACGATCGACCCCGAGGCTCTGGCCGGTGATGTTGGCGGCGAGGTCGGAAGCCAGAAACAGATAGGTGCCGGCCACATCGTCCGGATCCATGAAGCCCGGCAGCGCCTGCACCGCCACGATCTCGCGCAGCAGATCGTCCTCCGGCCGGCCGGTGCGCTCGGCCATGGCGCGCAGGGAGCGCAGCGAAGCGTCGGTGCGCACCCATCCCGGACACACCGCGTTCACGGTGATGCCGCGCGGGCCGAGTTCCTTCGCGAAGGTCTTGGTCAGGCCGATCACCGCATGCTTGGAGGCGACATAGGCGCCGAACAAGGGCTCGGCGGTGCGCGACCAGATGGAGGCGGTATTGATGATGCGCCCGCCATGGGAGAGCTTCGGCGCAAAAGCACGGGTGGCGAGGAACGTGCCCGTCACATTGATCTCCACCACGCGGCGGAACCGAAGCTCGTTTTCCGCGCTCGGATCATCCAACGGCGTGACCAGCTCCAGCCCGGCATTGTTCACCAGCACGTCGAGATGGGCGAACTCCCGCGCCACGGCTTCAAGATCGGCGGTGCGGGTGATGTCGGCCTTGTGGCCGCGCGCGCCGAGCCGTTCGGCGGCTTCAAAGATGCCGTCATCCTCCGCCAGCATATGCAGATCGGCGCCCGCCGCCGCGAAGGCCCGGGCGATGCCATGGCCGATGCCGCGGCTCGATCCCGTCACCAGAACCGCGCGCCCCGCGAGGCCGCCTAGCAATCCGCCCGCCATCATGGCTCTTCTCCCGCGCTCGCCCGCACGAGGCGCAGCATCTCGTTGCGCAGGGCGAAGAAGTCCGCCCCGTCGCGCATCTCCAGCGTGCGGTCCTCGCCGAGGCGCGCGCGCACGTCGATTTCCGCCATGATCCGCGCCGGGCGCTTGGAAAAGACAATCACCCGGTCGGCGAGGAAGGCGGCTTCCTCCACATCGTGGGTCACGAACACCACGGTCTTCGCGTCGCGCCGCTGGATGCGCCGCAATTCGCCCTGCAATTGCTCGCGCCGCTGGGCATCGAGCGCACCGAACGGCTCGTCCATCAGCAGCACGTCGGACCCGGCCGCGAGCGTGCGGGCGATGGCGATGCGCTGGCGCATGCCGCCGGAGACGCGGTTGGGATAGGTGTCGGAGAATTCGTAGAGGCCCACCAGATCGAGATAATGATCCCGCCGGCCCAGCTTCTCCTCCTCCGAAAGATCGGTGCGGTAGCGCATGCCGAAGGCGACGTTTTCCGCCACCGTCAGCCAGGGAAAGGAAGAATAGGATTGGAACACCATGCCGCGCCGCCAGTCCGGCCCGCCCACGGGTGCGCCATCGAGGAGGATGTCCCCGGTGCTCGGCGTGTCGAGCCCGCCGATCATGCGCATCAAGGTGGTCTTGCCGCAGCCCGAGGGCCCGAGGAACACCACGAATTCGTTGCGGGCAATGGCGAGGTTGAACGGCGTCGCCACCACCTCGACCTTGCCGAAATGCTTGGTGACATTGGTGAATGTGAGATGTGCCGTCATCCGTGCGCCCTCACAGATAGCGGAAGGCGCGGCGGTGGGCGGCGCGCAGCAATTGGTCGGTGAGAAGGCCGATGATGCCGATGAGGAACACCCCCGCCATCACTTCCGGCGTCTTCATGTAGCGCCGTGCCGCCCAGATGACGAAGCCGAGGCCACTGTCGGCCGCGACGATCTCGGCGATGATCAGATAGGTCCAGCACCAGCCGAGCGTAATGCGCAGATTATCCACCAGCCCCGGCAGCATGGCGCGGAAGGCCACATCCTTCAGCACCTGCCCCGGCTTGGCGCCGACCGTATAGGCGATCTCGATATATTCCTGCGGCACCCGCCGCATGTCGTCGGAAACCAGCAGCACCAATTGGAAGAAGGTGCCGAGCCAGAGCAGGAAGATCTTCGTCTCCTCCCCCACCCCGAACCAGATGATGGAGAGCGGCACCAGTGCCGGCACGGGCAGGTAGCGGATGAAATCCACGATGGGTTCGAGCGCGGCGCCGATGGCGCGATAGGCGCTCATCATCATGCCGATGGGAATGGCCATCACCGCCGCCAGCAGGAACGCGCTCCACACCCGAAGGATCGAGACCCAGGCATTCCAGGCGAGATGCTGGTCCACGAACATGCGCCCCATGGCCGAAATCACGGCGCTCGGCGCGGGAAAGAACAGCGGGTTCGTAAGCCCGAGCCGCGCCACCCCTTCCCAAACCGCCAGAACGAGCGCGCTGGCGGCGAGCGCGATCACCGCGCTGACGGTGCGCGGCAGGGGCGCGCGCAGGCGGAACAGGTCGCGCAGCGCGAAGGCGCCGCCCACCGCCGGCACGCCGCCCGAGGGCAAGCCCGATGCCGCGGACTCACCGCCGGCCTGCGCCGGCGGTGAAGAGGATGCGGCAGGCTCGCTCACTTCGTCCCCGTGATTGCGGAAACCACCGAGGGGTCGATCTGCTGGGCGGGGTCGAGCTTGGTGTCGGCGGCACCATTCTCCAGGTTCAGCTCCATCACCGTGTTGAAGATGCCATAGAGCGTGCCGGGCTTGCCGGCGGTGCCGATATAGGTCTCGGCATCGGCAAGCGAGGTATAAGCAAGGGAGGTGTCGAGAATGTCCTTCACCTCGGCCTCGCTCAAATTGAAGTGCGGCGCGGCGAGCTTGATGAATTCCGCCGGATTTTTCTTGTAGAGATCCACCGCCTCATAAATCCCCTTCAGGAAGGCCTGGTATTTCTTCGGATTGGCCTTCAGATCGTCCTGCCGCGCCGCGATAATATCGACGATGATATCGCTGTCCTTGGAAGAGATCAGCACCTTGCCCTTGCGGTTGGCATTGGCGGTGATCGCCTGCGACAGGACCGGCTCATAGGTGGCGATCGCAACGATCGAGGGATCGGCGAACACCGCGACCGTATCGGCGGTCGCTATCTCCTTCATCTTCAGATCCTTGAGGGTGAGCCCCTCCTTCTTCAGCGCCAGTTGCAGCAACAGGCGGCCGGGAATGTTGACCTCGGAGGCCACGGTCTTGCCCTTCAGCGCCGCGACGGACGAGATCGACCCGTCCGCGATCACGCCGTCGCCACCCACCGACTTGTCGATGGTGCCGATGATGATGCCGGGGGTGGAGGCATCGCGCGGGCGGCCCTGGTGCTCGCCCACCGTGCGCATGTCGACCTCGATGTCGCCGCGCGCCATGGCGGCCATGACGTTCGAGCGGTCGTCCTCGAATCGCATGTCGACGTCGAGGCCGAGGGATTTGAAATAGCCCTTGTCCATGGCCACGAAGACCGGCGCGAAGCCGGGCCAGGTGGGCGCCAGAACGCGGATTTTGTCGGCGGCGGAAGCCGGCGCCGAAAGGGCCAGAAGGCCCAGGACGGCGAAAGCAGCAATGCGATCTCTATGCCTCATGGCGGTCGCTCCTTGGAAGGTGGGCTCATGCTCCGGCATATTCACATCCGGAAAAATCGTTTTTATTGAAACCTCACATCGAGAATTCTAGATGTGAGGTGAAAGGCGGAGGGAAAGCCATGCGGCGCCTGGATAATATCGACCTGCGCCTGCTGCGGGTGTTCGTGGCCTTGACCGAGGCGGGCGGCTTTGCCGACGCGCAAATCACCCTCAACCTCTCCCAATCCACCCTTTCCACCCATCTGGCGGCGCTGGAGCGCAAGCTTGGCGGGCAATTGTGCGAACGCGGGCGCGCCGGCTTCCGCCTCACCCCGTTCGGCGAATCCACCTTCGCCGCCGCCAAGCAATTATTCGCCGATATCGACGCATTCCACGGCCGCATCGGCCGCGACCAGCGCACCCTCGTCGGGCGGCTGCGGCTCGGCATCGTGGACGGGGTGGTGACCAATCCCAAGCTCGGCCTTCAGACCGCCCTTGCGCGCTATATGGACTATGCCTCCGAAGTCTTCGTGGACCTCGAACTGGGCACGCCGCTGGTGCTGGAACAGGAATTGATGGACGGCGCCCGCGATATCGTGGTTGGGCCGTTCTCGCAGAAGGCGCCGGGCGTCACCTATATTCCCCTGCATCGCGAACCCCATGCGCTCTATTGCGGCAAGGGACACGCACTGTTCGATGTGCCGCAACGACAGGTGCAGCACGCGCAAATCGAGGCGGCGCTGTTCTCCGTGCGGCGCTATCGCCACCTCGACGACCTCTACCGGGTCAACCACCCGCGCGCGAGCGCCTCCATCATGCATATGGAGGCGCAGGTGATGATGATCCTCTCGGGCCATTTCATCGGCTACCTGCCGCGCCACATCGGCGACGACTGGGCGCGGCGCGGCGAGATGCGGGCCTTGAAGCCAGAGAGCTACGGCTTTGAATCCGCGCATTTCGTCGCGACACGACGGCTGAAGGGCGAGCAGCCGCTGGTGGACGCCTTCATCAAGGAACTGAAGGCGCAGGTCAGCGAAACCGCCCGCCCCGCTTAAGTTCAGCGGGTCAGGTTCACCGTGATGTTCTTGCTCTGAGTAAAGCTGTCCAGCATGGCGGAGAGAGAAAATTCCCGGCCAAGCCCGCTTTGCTTGTATCCGCCATAGGAATGCCCCGGCAATTGCCCGGCGCCCTGGTTGATCTGCACCCATCCGGCTTCCACATCGCGGGCGGTGCGCAGCGCCTTGCCTATGTCGTGGGTCCAGATATAGGCGGCAAGGCCGTAATGGCTGTCGTTGGCCATCTTGACGACCTCGGCCTCGTCCTCCCACGGGATGGCGACAAGCACCGGCCCGAAGATTTCCTCACGCGCCAGCCGCCAGTCGTTTTCCGCCTGGGCGAAGGCAGTGGGGCGCATGTAATAGCCTTCGCTCAGCGGCCCCTCGGTATCCGGCAGCCCGCCCATGACAAGGCGCGAGCCCTTCTGGCGCAAGCCTTCCTCCACATAGCCGCGCACCTTGGTGAACTGCTTTTCATTGATGATGGCGCCGATGTCGGTCTCCTCCGCCAGAGGGTCGCCGAGGCGCAGCTTCGAAGCCTTGTCGGCCAGGCGTTCGAGAAAACCGTCATAGATGGAGCGATGCAGGAACAGCCGCGAACCGGCGGTGCAGGACTGGCTCTGCCGGGTGAAGCGCATGGCGGCGATGATGCCGTCCACCACCCAATCCTCGTCCGCATCGGGGAAGACGATGGACGGGCTCTTCCCCCCAAGCTCCAGGGAAACCGGAAGAATCCGCTTCGCGGCGGCCTCCATCACCAGCTTGCCGACGGCGGTGGAGCCGGTGAAGGAGAGCTTCGCCACGAGGGGATGGTTGATCAGCGGCGCGCCGCATTCGGCACCCGTGCCGGTGAGCATGTTGACCACGCCGGGCGGCAGATGCTCGGCGCAGATTTCGGCCAGCATCAGCACCGCCAGCGGGGCGTCCTCGGCGGTCTTCATGACCATGGTATTGCCCGCGCAAAGCGCCGGGGCAATCTTCACCGCGGCCAGCAAAAACGGGGCATTCCAAGGGATTACGGCGGCAACGACGCCGAGCGGCTCGTGCTGTGTGTAGCTGAGCAAATCGTCGGAGAAGGGCAAGGTCTCGCCCTTCAGCTCGCCCGAAAGTCCGCCGAAATAGCGGAACATCTCGGCCGCCGCCTTGGTCTCCGGCCGAGCCTGGGTGCGCAAGGCGTTGCCGGTCTCGGTGGCGATGGCGATGGCGATTTCCTCGTGCCTGGCATCGATGCCGTCGGCGATCTTGATCAGCATCCGGCCCCGCTCACGCGGCGGGACCTTGCGCCAGGATGCGAATGATTCCAATGCCTTGGCGACCGCGAGATCGACGTCGGCGGCGCCGCCCCGGGGCACTTCGGCGAAGATTTCGCGCCGGGCGGGGTTCTCAACGGTGAGGGTCTGGCCCGATTTTGCCCAGACCCAATCGCCGCCGATCAGCATGGGGTGGCGCTGAAGCTGCGCGCCGGTGAGGGTCTTTTCGCCCGTATTCATATGGTCCTCCCTTGAATTGCGAAGCTTGCGCCCCGCTCCGACGTGACGCCGGATTTCCACGGTTTTACAAAGCCTTGGCGCTCAACCCGGTTCCCACGCGCGGGGCATCTGAGCGACGAGATCGGCGAACACACGCCCGCCGGTGGTAATATGCTCATGCATCACGCGATTGGCGGTGGCGCCGTCGCCGCGCAGGATGGCGTCCACGATCTGCGCGTGATCGGCATGGGATTGTTCGATGCGGCCCGGTTTCTGGAATGGATAGCGGCGGTATACGCGCAGCCGCGCACGCATATCCTTGATGTTGAACTCAAGGTATTCGTTGCATGTTCCGCGGTAAATTCGTTCATGTAACCGGGTATTCGCCAGATCGTATGCGGATGAATCTCCGTTCGCTACGAATTCGGCGCTTTCCGCATGAATTTCGGCGAGCACCCTGCGATCCTCGGGCGGCATCCGGCTCGCCGCCAGCTTGGCGGCCATGCCCTCCATCTCGGTCATGACCTCGAACATGGAGACCACCTGCTCGACGCTCAGCACGGTGACGGTAGCGCCGCGCCGCTGGCGCAGATCGACCAGGCCGAGGGAGGCGAGCTGGATCAGCGCCTCACGCACCGGGGTCTTCGACACGCCGAACCGCTCCGAGAGGGGCCGCTCCTCCAGCCGCGCGCCGGGAGGCAGGGCACCGGACTCGATCTCGCCCCGAATCCATTTCGCGATCTCGCCGGTCCGGTTGATCTTCTGCACTGCGGGTTCGCCCCTCACGTCGCGTCGTCCTTGCGTGTTGTCTCGCCCGCCCCGCTTCGATGCAAGGCGGATATTCCAGAGAGCAACCTACATATTTTTTTTAGATTGACTGATATTTTTTTTGAAATCAAAAATGAGGCAATGACCGACACCAACGGGCAACGACCCGCCTCCCCTCTTCCCGGCCACAGTGACGACGGCAGCCCGCCGCGCCTCTCCATTTCGGGGGCGAAAGCGTGCATCCACCTCAATCGTCCGCGCCAGCACAATCGCTTCCAAAGCGAGGATCTTGCCCATCTGGCCGCGCTGCTGGATGCGGTGGAGCAGGACCCGCGGGTTCGGGTGCTGCTGTTCACTGCCGGCGGGCCGAGCTTCAGCGCCGGCTTCGACATCGGCGGCTTCGAGGCCGGCGGTGCCTCCCGGCCCGACGCCTTCGGCGAGCTGTGCGACCGGGTGGAGGCGGTGCGGATCCCGACCATCTGCGCGGTGAACGGAGGCATCTATGGCGGCGCCACGGATTTTGCCCTGGCATGCGACATCCGCATCGCGGTGGAGGGCGCGCGCATGATGATGCCGCCCGCGCGGCTGGGCATCGAATATTATTACGGCGGCCTGCGCCGCTATGTGGAGCGGCTCGGCCCAGCCGCGGCCAAGCTGCTGATCCTCACCGGCGAACCCATCGACGCGCAGGCGATGTTGCGCATCGGCTTCGTGCAGGAGCTGGTGACGCCAGACGCCCTGATGGCGCGGGCGGATGCGCTCGCCACCGCCTGCGCGGACCGTGCGCCCGGCGCGCTGCGGGGCCTGAAGGCCTCGCTCGACGCACTGGCGCAGGGCAAGGCCGATCCGGCCCAGATCCAGGCCCGCTTCGAGGCGAGCCTGTCCTCGGCCGAAGCGCGGGAGGGCCTGCGCGCCTGGGCGGAAAAGCGCCCGCCCCACTTCGCGGATGTGGCGCCCGCGACCTCGGACTGACCGGGGCGCTACGACAACGGAACACGCCGCGCGGTCCGCAAGAGACCGGCCGGCAAAGGGTGGAAACGAAACGGGCGGACCCTCGTCACGCTCGAAAAACTGGGAGGATGAACCATGCGCCTTGGATTGATCGCCGGGCTCGCAGCGACGTCGCTGCTTGCCCTCACCGCGGCCCAGGCCGCCGACGGCCCGGTCCGCATCGGCGTGCTGAACGACCAGTCGGGTCTCTACAGCGAGTTCGGCGGCGTCGGCTCTGTTGAGGCCGCGAAGATGGCGGTCGAGGATTTCGGCGGCAAGGTCCTCGGACGGCCGATCGAAATTCTCTCCGCCGACCATCAGAACAAGACCGACGTCGGGGCCGCCACGGCCCGCAAATGGTTCGACGAGGAGAATGTCCTCGCCATCGCCGATCTGACCAATTCGGCGGTCGCGCTGGCGGTGCAGGGCATGGCCAAGGAGCGCGGCAGGATCACGCTCGCCTCCGGCCCCGCCACCACGCGCCTCACCAATGAGGATTGCTCCCCCACCGGCTTCCACTGGCCGTGGGACACCTATTCCCAGGCCGTGGGCACGGCGCGCGCGGTGCTCCAGGATGGCGGCAAGAGCTGGTATCTCGTTGTGGTGGATTATGCGTTCGGCCACCAGATGTCGGCCGACATTTCAAAGACCGTCGCCGCCGGCGGCGGCACGGTGGTGGGCCAGGTGCGCTATCCCACCGGGGCGGCGGATTTCTCCTCCTTCCTGCTCCAGGCGCAGGGTTCCAAGGCGCAGATCATCGGCCTCGCAAACGGCGGCATGGACACCATCAATTCCATCAAGCAAGCGGCGGAATTCGGCATCACCGACGGCGGCCAGCGCCTGGTGGGCCTCGCCATCATGATCAGCGACGTGAACGCCCTCGGCCTCAAGGCCGCCAAGGGGCTGATCGCCACCACCGCCTATTATTGGGACCGCAACGACGCCAGCCGCGCCTTCGGCGCGCGCTATATGAAGAAGACCGGCCGCATGCCGGACATGATCCAGGCCGGCGTCTATTCGTCCGTCCTGCATTATCTCAAGGCCATGCAGGCGGCCAATTCCGATGACGGCAAGGTGGTCGCCGAGAAGATGCGCGAGATGCCGGTGAACGATTTCTTCGTCACCAACGGCAAGGTCCGCGCCGACGGCCGCATGGAGCACGACATGTATCTGATCCAGGTGAAGGATCCGAGCGAGTCCAAATATCCCTGGGATTATTACAAGATCCTGCGCACCATTCCCGCCGCCGAGGCCACCATGCCGCTGTCGGAGAGCAAGTGCCCGCTGGTCAAGAAGTGAGCCGGAACGGCCATAGAGGGAGTTGAAATGCCAAACGTCACCTTCATCGGGCTCGGCAATATGGGCCGGCCCATGAGCGCCAACCTCATCAAGGC
The DNA here is from genome assembly GCF_043195105.2 of Roseixanthobacter finlandensis. Classification (NCBI taxonomy): domain Bacteria; kingdom Pseudomonadati; phylum Pseudomonadota; class Alphaproteobacteria; order Hyphomicrobiales; family Xanthobacteraceae; genus Roseixanthobacter; species Roseixanthobacter finlandensis. The sequence goes on from NZ_CM195536.1 coordinate 4,473,347, forward strand.
CGGCCATGCGGTCACCGGCTTCGATCTCTCGCAAGCCGCCCGCGACGCCCTGGTGGCGGCGGGCGGGCGGGCCGCCAGCAGCATCGCGGAAGCGGTCGCCGGCGCCGATGCGATCGTCACCATGGTGCCCACGGGCAAGCATGTGCGCACGGTCTACGAGGGGCCGGGCGGCATCCTCGCCACCGCCCCCAAGGGGGCGATCCTGATCGACAGCTCCACCATCGACGTGGACAGCGCGCGGGCGGTCGGCGCGGCGGCGGCCGCCGCAGGCTTCGAGATGGTGGACGCTCCGGTCTCCGGCGCGGTGCCGGCGGCGGAGGCCGGCCGGCTCACCTTCATGGTGGGCGGCACCAAGGCGGCCTATGCGCGCGCCCTGCCGATCCTGGAAGGCATGGGCGCCAATTTCTTCCATGTGGGCGATAGCGGCCTCGGCCAGGCGCTGAAGATCTGCAACAACATGATGGCCGGCATGAGCATGGTGGCCATCAGCGAGGTCTTCACGCTGGCGGAAAAGCTCGGGCTCGATAATCAGACCGTCTATGACGTGATGACCAAGTCCTCGGGCAATTGCTGGGCGCTGCAATCCTATTGCCCGGTGCCCGGCCCGGTCCCGACCTCGCCGGCCAATCGCGATTATGACCCCGGCTTCACGGTGGCCATGATGCTGAAGGACATGCGGCTGTCGCAGCAGGAAGCAGGCGCGGGGGGCGCCGCGACGCCTTTGGCGGGCGCCGCCGCCGCGCTCTATCAGACCCTGGTCGCCGCCGGCCATGGGGATCGCGACTTCTCTTATGTGTTCACCCTGCTTTCGGGCCGCATGACGGGGCCGCAGAAGAGCTGACCGGACCCGCCGCATCCCGTGCGGATGCGGCGTTTCCATTGCGAACCGGAGCAAGGCGAGATGAACAAGGCGATCCGCGTCCATGAGGCCGGCGGCCCCGACGTGCTGAGGCTGGAAGATGTGGAGATTGCCGCGCCCGGCGCCGGGGAGGTGCTGCTGAAACACACCGCCATCGGCGTCAATCTGGTGGACACCTACCACCGCTCCGTCACCTCCGGCCAATATGCCATTCCCCGGCCCGCCATCCTGGGCGTGGAGGCGGCGGGCATCGTCGAAGAGGTGGGGCCGGACGTCACCGCGCTGAAGGTCGGCGACCGCATCGCCTATTGGAACGTGCTCGGCGCCTATGCGGAGCGGCGCATCCTGCCCGCCTGGCGAGCCCTGAAGATCCCCGACGGGATCGACGACAAAACCGCCGCGGCGGCCCTGCTGAAGGGCGCGACCGCTTTCTATCTCATCCACCGCATCTATCCCGTGAAGGCCGGCGACACGATCCTGGTGCATGCGGCCGCCGGCGGGGTGGGGCGCATCCTGTGCCAATGGGCGGCCCATCTCGGCGCGAAGGTCATCGGCACCGTCGGGTCCGCCGCAAAGGCCGAGATCGCTCGCGCCTCCGGCTGCGCCCATGTGGTGGTGACCGGCGAACAGGATTTCGTCGCCGAAGCGCGCGCCTTCACCCATGGCGCGGGGGTGGATGCGGTATTCGATTCCATCGGCCGCGATACGTTCGACCGCTCGCTCGATACGCTGCGGCCGCTCGGCATGATGGTGAATTTCGGCCAGGCGAGCGGCCCCGTGCCGCCGCTCGATATCAGCGTGCTCGCGCAGAAGGGCTCGCTGTTTCTCGCCAAGCCGACGCTCGCCACCTTCGTGAAGGATCGCGAAAGCATCCTTGCCTTGGCGCAGGGCGTGTTCGGGGCCTTGCTGTCGGGTGCGATCAAGGTGGAGATCGGGTTGAGCGCGCCGCTGGCGGAGGCTGCGCACGTGCATCGCGAACTGGAGGCGCGACGCACCACCGGCTCCATCGTGCTCGTGCCGTGAGCGCCGGAATGTCCATGAATCTCCATGATTTCCTCTTTCCCCCCGCGCTCCCCGGCACGGCGACCGCGCTGACCATCCGCGCAGGCGATGTCTGGAGCCGCGCGCGCCTCGCGGATTTAGCCGGGCGCATTGCGGCGGTGCTGCGCGCGGCCGGCGTTTCCCCCGGCGACCGGGTGGCCGCGCAGGTGGAAAAAAGCGCGCCGGCGGTGGCGCTCTATCTCGCGTGCCTGAAGGCGGGGGCGATCTATCTGCCGCTTAACACCGCCTATACGCCGCACGAGATGGCGGCCTTCCTCGGCGATGCCGAACCGGCGGCGTTCGTTGGCCAGCCCCAGGCCATGGCGGCGCTCGCGCCCCACCTGCCGGTGGAATGTGCCCGCTTCACGCTCGATGCGGCAGGCGGCGGCAGCCTGAGCGACGCGGCGGAAGCGCAATTTCCCCTGGTGGAAAGCGTGCCGTGCGGACGCGAGGATCTCGCCGCCATCCTCTACACCTCCGGCACCACGGGCCGCGCCAAGGGCGCCATGATTACCCATGGCAATCTCATCCATGCCGCCGAAGCACTGAATGGCTTATGGGGCATCACGGGCGACGACGTGCTGCTGCATGCGCTGCCGGTGTTCCATGCCCACGGCCTGTTCATCGCCATCAATTGCGCGCTCTCCGCCGGCGCGCCCATGTGGTTCCTGCCGAAATTCGCGGTGGACCCGGTGATCGAGCTTTTGCCGCGTTCCACCCTCTTCATGGGCGTGCCGACGCTCTACACGCGCCTGCTGGGCGATCCTCGGCTGACACGCGATCTGTGCGGGCACATGCGCCTGTTCACCAGCGGCTCGGCCCCGCTCTCCGGCGCCACATTCGATGCGTTCCGCGACCGCACCGGCCATGCGATCCTGGAGCGCTACGGCACCACCGAGACCGCGATCATCGCCTCCAACCCGCTGGTCGGCGCGCGCATCCAGGGCACGGTCGGCTTTGCCGTTCCGGGCGTGGACGTGCGCATCTTCGGCGAATTAGGCCAAGAGATGCCGCGCGGCGACGTGGGCGAAGTGGTGCTGCGCGGACCCAATGTGTTCGCCGGCTATTGGCGCATGCCGGAACAAAGCGAGGAGGCCTTCACCCCGGACGGCTTCTTCCGCACCGGCGATCTCGCCCGCATGGACGAAGACGGCCGCATCACCATCGTCGGACGGGCGAAGGATCTCATCATCTCCGGCGGCTACAATGTCTATCCGCGCGAGGTGGAAGCCGCCCTCGCCCGGCTCGACGGGGTGGAGGATTGCGCGGTGATCGGCGTGCCTCATCCCGATTTCGGCGAGGGCGTGATCGCCATCGTGGAGCGCACGCCCGGCCGCCCGGCGCCCGACCCGGCGGTGCTGCTTTCGGGCCTGTCCGCCGAGCTTGCGCGCTATAAACTGCCCAAGCACGTGATCGTGCAGGACACCTTGCCCCGCAACGCCATGGGCAAGGTGCAGAAGACCGAGCTGCGCCGGATCCATGCCGATATCTTCCAAGGCGGCGGCGCCGCAGGCTGATCCTGCCCGTTCTGCGCCCGGCCTGACCGGTGCCTCACGCGTGCTTTTTCTTTCATGGCCGGGCTCGTCCCGGCCATCCACGCCGGGCCGACCGCGCGGACCTTGAAAAGCCGGAGCCAGCGGTGCCGCGTGGATGCACGGGACAAGCCCGTGCATGACGGCGCTGTGATGGAATCGCGCCGGACCAGGAATGGCGATGGCGCTCGCGCTTTCGCCCAGGCGCCGCAAGGCTCTACCCCTCGCTGGCGTAGCGGCGGATGAGGTGGGACTTGAAGACCGCGGCATCCAGCGGCCGGCCGGTGGCACGGGTCAGCAATTCGTCGGTCTCATAAAGCGAGCCCTGGCTGTGGATGTTGGCCCGCAGCCATGCCACCAGCGGCGCGAAATCGCCGGTGGCGATGCCGGGCAGGATGTCCCCATCGGCCTTGCAGGCGGCGTCGAACACCTGCGCCGCCGTCATGGCGCCCAGCGTATAGGTGGGGAAATAGCCCCAGCCGCCGCTCGGCCAATGGATATCCTGCAGGCAACCCAGGCGATCGTCCGGCGGGGTCACGCCAAGCAGCTCCTGCATGCCCGCATTCCAGGCGGCGGGCAGCTCGGACAAGGGCATGGTGTCGGCGATCAGCGCCTTTTCCAGGCGATAGCGCAGGATGACATGGGCGGGATAGGTCACCTCGTCCGCATCGACGCGGATGAAGCCGCGCTCCACGCGGGTATAGCGCCGCCACAGGGCATCCGCCTCCCAGGCCGGCCCGCTGCCGCCGAAGGCCGCGCGCAGGATGGGCGCGGCATAGCCGATGAACTCGCGCGAGCGGCAGGCCTGCATCTCCATCAGCAAAGACTGGCTCTCGTGCACGCTCATGCCGCGCGCCATGGACACCGGCTGGCTGAGATAGGCCTGCGGGCGGCCCTGCTCATAGAGCGCATGGCCGGTCTCGTGCATTACGCCCATGAGGGCGCTGGCGAAATCGGCCTCGTTGTAGCGGGTGGTGATGCGCACATCATTGTCGGCGCCGCCGCAAAAGGGATGGGTGGAGACATCAAGCCGCCCGCGTTCGAAATCAAACCCCACGACCGCCATCATCTTGAGGCCCAGCGCCCGCTGCGCCTCCACCGGGAACGGGCCTTCCAGCGCCCGGTCGGCGGGGCGGCGCGCCTGGATCGCCAGAACATCGTCGGTGAAGGCGGGCAGGAAATCGGCGAGATCGTCGAACAGCGCGTCGATGCGGCTGGAATGCCCACCGGGCTCGTAATCGTTCAAGAGCGCGTCATAGGCGGACAGGCCGAGCCTTTCGCCCTTGGCGCGGCCGACCTCGCGCTGGAGCTTCAGCACCTCTGCGAGGTAAGGCAGAAGCGCCTTGAAATCGGCATCGGCGCGGGCCTGGCGCCACGCCATCTCGCAGGCCGAGACCGCCTTGCTGGAAGCTTCCACTAGATCCGGCGGCAGCGCGGTTTCCACGGTCCAGATGCGGCGGATCTCGCGCAGATTGGCCCGCTCCCAGGCGCCGAGCGCGTTGTCGGCTTCGGCACCGTCCAGCCAGTCGCCGATGCGCGCGTCGGTCACCATGCCGTGGCGCAGCACCTGGAGCAGCGCCATGCTCTCGGACCTCGTGGCGGAGGCGCCCTTCGGCATCATGGCCGAGGTATCCCATTGCAGGATGCCGACGGCGTTGGACAAAGCGCTGATTCGGTCGAAATGGGCGGAGAGATCGGAATAAGCGGTCATCACACGGTCCTCAGCCGCGCAGTTCCATGCGCGTCGCATCCTGATAACCCACTTTCGCGCCAATCTCGACCGGCGCCGTACTCGCCGGGTCTCCTGCCAGAGCTCGGCGGGCGAGCGACGCATTGATTTTTTCATCGCCCTTGTGTTTTCCCGCCGAGGGTCTATATTCAGCTGGTCGATAGACAGCCAGATGACTTGGCTTTGCGCCGATTAAATTCCGCGCCGAACTAAAACTCTTCTTGCCTGAAAATGCGATTTCGACAGCACGCGACCTTTGGCGCGGGCCAGCAACACTATGTTTATGAAGAGGGATTCCCATGTCTACGGGAACCGTGAAGTGGTTTAACGCTCAAAAGGGCTTCGGATTCATCGCGCCCGACGATGGCGGCAGCGATGCCTTCGTGCATATCAGCGCCGTCGAGCGCTCGGGTCTCGGCGACCTTCAGGAAGGCCAGAAGGTCGGCTTCGAGCTCGTCCCCGACCGCAAGAGCGGCAAGATGTCCGCCGACAAGCTCACGATTCTGGACTGATTGCAGCGTGGCTCGGCGCGGTTCTGCCCGCCGACCGACGTTTCGCGGATGAGAAGACGCCGACCACGGATGTACTGGCGGCTCTTCGTTTCCTCCGCGACCGCATGATGCCTGAAAAGGCGCTCCGCGCCTTACGGCCCCGCACCTTATCCAAGGTCGCGGGGCTTTTTTCGCTCCGACACGCGTTTGAAAACGCAGGAGACCCCCATGGCCAAGTCCCAGAAACGCAGCAGCCGGGAAGTCCGCAAGCCCAAGGCCGTGAAAGTCGCCGCCCCGGCCGCGACCGGCAGCCTGATGACGAAGGGCCTGCTGACCCCCGTCACCATGCCGAAGAAGAAGGGCTGACGCCGCTCCGTCTTGACGCCCGCGCCGCGCGGGCGCTCTCACGCCGCCGGCGTCACTTCGAACAGGCAGAATGCGTGCCCCTCGGCGACGCATTGCACCTCGCGCGCTGCGAGCATGCGGGGCGCGCCCTGTTGCGCGCACACGAATTCCAGCGCCCCCGCCAGCCAGGGCGCGAACATGTAGCAGAGCTTGCGCCCCGCCCCGCGCGTCTCGTCCGTGACGAACGAGGAATGGTCGAGCCGGATGCTCGCCGTGCCCGCCGCGGGGTCGATGGCGAGGATGGAGAACCGTCCCCATCCGCGCTGCGACAGGCGCTTCATGTAATGGGCGAACACGTCCACCCCTTCCAGGCCATAGACCTCGCTCTGCTTTTTGCACCACACATAGGCCGAGGTGTGCCCGGCCGGCGCCAAGGCGGCGTCGAACGCCTCCTCCCCCAGCGCCGCCTCGATGGCGAAATGGTTGTTATTGTAGAAATGCTGGGGCACCAGGATCATGGGCATCTGGTCCACGAACCAGCGCCCGGTGTCCGGGTCCACCTCGATTTCGATGTCCGGCTTGGCCATATCTCGTCTCATTCGGTTCGCGGCGGGAGGGTGCGGCGCGGGGCTCATTTGCCCCACACATCCTTCAGCAATTGCAGCCAGTTGCGGCCCATCACCTTCTCGATGCGCGACGTGCTCCAGCCGCGCTGCTCCATGGCGGCGGTGAGGTTCGGAAAATCGCCGATCTCGCGGAAGCCTTCCGGATTGATCACGGCGCCGAAGTCGGTGAGCTTGCGGCCGAACCCCTTGTCGTGGGTGATCCAGTCGAAGAACGGCTTGCCATAGCCCTGGGTGAAATCGGTGCCCACGCCCACGATATCCTCGCCGGCGATGTTGATGATGTATTCCATCGCCTCCACATAATCGCCCACGCTCGCCTCCGGCCCCTTCTTCAGGAAGGGCGGGAACATGGTGACGCCGATGAAGCCGCCCTTGTCCGCAATGAAGCGCAATTGTGCGTCGCTCTTGTTGCGCTTGTGTTCCTTCAGGCCCGACGGCAGGCAATGGGAATAGGCAACGCGCTGCTTGGACGCGAGAATCACGTCTTCCGAGGTCTTTGGCCCCACATGGGAGAGATCGCACAGGATGCCGAGCCGGTTCATCTCGGCCACCACGTCATGGCCGAAATCGGAAAGGCCGCTGTCGGTGCCCTCATAGCAGCCGGAACCCACCCAGTTCTGGGTGTTGTACGTCATCTGGATGATGCGCACGCCGAGTTCCTGAAACAGCTCCAGATACTCGATATGGTCCTCGATGCCGGAGGTGTTCTGCCAGCCGAGGATGATGCCGGTCTTGTTCTCGGCCTTGGCGCGCAGGATATCGTCCGTGGTATAGACCTGGGTGATGATGTCGGCGTTCGCGCGGAAGCTTTGCTTCCATTTCGCGATATTGCGCATGGTCTCGGTGAAATTTTCCCACACGCAACAGGTGCAATTGGCGGCCGTCAGCCCGCCTTTGCGCATGTCCTCGAACACCGGCCGGTCGAAATCGGAGATGATGAGCCCGTCGATGACGACGAGCGAGTCGTGAAGCTGGGACACGATGGGCTTCCTTGTGGGCTTATGCGCTGAAACGAAACGGGAATGTTCGTGGGGTCTAAAGCGGCACCAGGACGCCCGCCTCGGGGCGCCAGGACATCTGCACCCGCTCCCCGGCTGCGAGCGGCGCGGGGCCGCCCACCGCGGGCGAGGGGCGGCGGGCGATCACAATGAGGCCGCTCGCGGTCTTCAGCCGGTAGTCGATGACAAGGCCGCGATAGGTGGCAAGGTCCACCTGCGCGAACAAGGCGTTGCGGGCGAGCGGATCGCCGGCGTTGAGGCTCACGCTTTCCGGCCGCACGGCGATGGCGAAATCGCCTGCGGCCGGGCTTGCGGCGGGCACCGCCACCACCTCGCCAGTGGCGAGGCGGAACCGGTCCGAACCTTCGCTCCGGCCCTGGAGCAGATTGGTCACGCCCATGAATTCGGCGACGAAATGGGAGCGCGGATGGGCGAACACCTCGTCCGGCGTGCCCTGCTGCTCGATGCGGCCGGCGCGCATCACCACCACCCGGTCGGCCACCGAGAGCGCCTCGTCCTGGTCGTGGGTGACGAAGATGGTGGTGATGCCAAGCGAATGCTGGATCTCGCGGATTTCCAGCTTCATATCGTTGCGCAATTGGGCGTCGAGATTGGAGAGCGGCTCGTCCAGCAGCAGAACGTCCGGCTCGATCACCAAAGCGCGCGCCAGCGCCACGCGCTGCTGCTGGCCACCGGACAATTGCTTGGGCAGGCGCTCGGAAAGATGGCCGAGGCGCACCCGCTCCAGCGCCACCTTCACCTTGCCGGCGATATCCGCCTTCGGCAGCTTGCGCATCTCCAGCCCGAAGGCGACGTTCTGCGCCACCGTCATGTGCGGGAACAGGGCGTAATTCTGGAACCCGAACCCCATGTTGCGCTTGGCCGGCGGCAGGCGGGTGAGATCGCGCCCGCCCACCGTGATGCGCCCTTCGCTCACCGGCACGAAGCCCGCGATCATGCGCAGGATCGTGGTCTTGCCGCAGCCGGAGGGGCCGAGCAGCGCCACCAGCTCACCCTGGCGAATGGTCAGCGAAACATTGTCCACGGCGAGCATGCTCTCGTAGCGCTTGACGATGGAGTGGAGGACGACGTCGGACATGGCTCACCCGTTTCGTTCGCGGCGCTCTTCAGAAGGCGCGGGCCAAGCGTGCGTAGCGGTCGCTGACCAGCAGCAGCGCGCCGATGATGAGGATTTGCACCGCGGCAACCGCGGCAACCGTGGAATCGAGATTCCATTCCAGATAGGAGACCAGCGCGATCTGAAGCGTCGTGCGGCCCGGCCCGACGAGAAAGATCGACTTCTCCAGATCGATGAAGGAAATCACGAAGGAGAACAGCGCCGCCGCCACCAGCGCCGGCTTGATCAGCGGCAGCGTCACGCGGAAGAACACGGTGAGCGGCCCCGCGCCGAGGGACGCCGCCGCCTCCTCGAACGAACGGTTCGTACCGGCGAGCGAGGCCGTGACCAGCCGCACCGTCCACGGCAAGGCGATCAGCCCGTGGGCCACCAGAAGCCCGGGCAAGGTGCCGGCAACTTCCACGTCGAACAGGACTTCCAGCTCGATGAAGGCCATGAACAGCGCCGCGCCGCCGACGATGCCCGGCACGATCATGGGCGCGAGCAAGAGCGTCTGGATCGCATCCCGCCCCGGAAAGCGGTAGCGCACCAAGGCGAGGCTCGCCGGCACGCCGAGGACGAGCGAGATCACGACGGCGCACAGCGCGGTCTGAACGCTGGTGATGAAGCCGTCGCGGAACGCATCCTGCGCCCAGGCGCGGGCATACCAGGAGAGCGTGTAGCCGGTGGGCGGAAAGGAGAGGATCTTGTTGGCGAAGAAGCTCACCCACACGATCGCCACCAGCGGCAGCACCACGAAGGCCAGCACCAGCGCGGAGAGCGCGGCATAGATGCGGTTGACGGCGATCGGTCCCATGTCGGTTTTCTCCGCTCACTCGCTCCAGCGGCGATAATGCCGCTGCACCAGCATGTTGGCGGCGGTGGTCAGCACCAGCGTCACGGCCATGAGCACGAATGCCAGCGCCGCGCCGAACGGCCAGTTCATGGCTTTGGCCACCTGCTGGTAGACGGTCGGCGCCATCATGTGAAAGCTCGGCCCGCCGATCAGCACCGGCGTCGCATAAGCGTTCATGGAGAGGATGAAGCACAGCATGGTGCCCGCCAGCAGCCCCGGCAAGGCGAGCGGCAGCACCACCCGCTTGAGGATCGTCAGATGCCCGGCGCCGAGACTCGCGGCGGCGGATTCCAGATTCTCGTCGATGCCTTCCAGCACGCTCTGCAAAGTCACGATCATGAACGGCAGCATCACCGAGACCAGGCCGATGATGACCGCCAGCGGCGTATACATCAGCTTCACCGGTGCAAGGCCGAGCGTGCCGATGGCGGCATTGAACATCCCCTTGTCGCCGAGGATCACCATCCACGCCGCCGTGCGCACCGCATTGCCCATGAGCAAGGGCAGGATGATGAGCAGCAAGAGCCGCCCCTTCCACTTCGCGCTGGCCTGCCGCACCAGGAAATAGGCGACGGGAAAGCCGGCCAGCAGGCACAGGATCGTGGAGACGGCGGAGACCCACAGCGTGGTGAAGAGCACGTCCTGATAGAAGCTGTCGGCGAAGAATTTCTGGTAGTTCGCCAGCGTCAGCGCCTCCACCATCATCTGCCCCGGCACGAAGCGGTTCAGGCTGTAGCGGAACATGAGGGCGAGCGGGCCGAGCAGCGCCAGCACGACGAACAGCGTCGCAGGCGCCGCCAGCCCGAAGGCAGGCGAGCGGCGCCTGACGTCCCGCGCAGGGGACGCGGGAAGGGGCATGGTCGCGGTGGAGGAAGTCATCGCGGCCTCGTTCAGCTCGCGATATTCTTGTTCCACCATTCCAGCCATTCCGCCGTATTCTTCGCCACGTGCTGATAATCGGGGAATTTCAATGCGGCAGCTTCCGCCGCGGTGAAATCCACCTTCGCCTTCAGCTCGGGCGAAAGCTCCGCCTTGCCGTTGGCGGGCGCATAGAAGCTGGCGCCGGCAAGACCCGCCATGGCTTTGCGATCCAGCATGGCGTTGAAATAGATGGCGGAAAGGTCCGGGCTCGGCGCGCGCGTGGGCAAGGAGGCGCCAAACATGACGGCGATCGCGCCTTCGGACGGATATTGGATCGCGAGCGGGGCGCCATCATTGGCCCATTGCAGGCCGCGTGCCTTGTAGTTCACCGCGATGTCGACTTCGCCATTCACGAGACCGGCGCCGAGTTGCTGGTGGGCGGCATAGATGCGCGGCTGGGTCAGCGCCTTCAACTCGATCAGCCGCTTCTTGCCGTCCTCCGTATTGGTGACGTTGCCACCTTTGATCAGGCCCGCCATCATGATGTAGTTGAAATAAAGCTGGTTGGTGAGGCCGAGCTTTCCGGCCCATTTCTTGTCCCACAGCTCTTCGTAGGATTTCGGCGGGTTCGGCACCTTGTCCTTATTGTAGATGATCGACACGCCACTATAGAGCCACGGCACGAAGAACGGCTTGGACTTCAACGCCGGGACCACGTCGGCATAATTCGGCACCTTGGTGAAATCGATGTTCGAGATCACCTCCTGGCCGAACAATTCGACGCTGTCGCCCTCATTGATGTGGATGACGTCGATGCTGCCGCGCTTCAGGCGCTTCTCGGCGATCAGTTTCGCCTTGCGCTCCGGCTCCATGCCGAGATCGCGGACGATCTTGATGCCCTGGCTTTCCACCAGCGGCGCCTCGACGAACTTGATGGTGCGCTCGTTCCAGTCGCCGCCCCAATTGGAGACCACCAGCGTCCCCTCCGCCGCGCGCGAGATGCGCGGGGCGGCAAGGGCGACTGCGCCGGCACCGAGCCCGGCGAGGACGGCGCGGCGCGAGGGCGAGCTGAGCAAGGTTTCGAAAGTTTTCGTCATGTCCGCCTCTGGATTTTTATTGGGGAGCGGGGTGCGAATACGGGTCAAGCCGCGGCGCGGGTGCCGACGTCGTCGAGATAGGCGATGCAGCGCGAGAGCGGCTCCACATCGGCGAACTTGGCGTCGATATCGAACAGGTTCCACGCCACCGCGCCGGGCACGCGGTCGCCGATGCATTCCTTCACCGCGATGGTGCGGAAGCCTTCGGCGAGGCCGTCGCACAGCGTGGTGCGCACGCAGGCCGAGGCGGTGACGCCGGTGACCAGGATGGTGTCCACATTGTTCGCCCGCAGGAAGCCCGCGAGATAGGTGCCGTGAAAGGCGGAGGCGCGCTTCTTGATCAGCACCTGTTCGCCCGCCACCGGCTCGATGCGGCTGTCGATGGCCCACAATTCGGGCTTGGCCTGGTCCACCACCTCGATGGGAATCTTCTTGTGCCACAAGCCCATGTCGGTGGCGTCGCTGTGGGTGTCGGTGACCTGGTAGCAGGTGGTGACATGCACCACCGGATGGCCGTTGCGCCGGCAGGCCGCGAGCAGGGCCTGGACGCCGGGGATGATCTCCTCGTCGATCTTCTCGCAGGTGAAGGGATTGCCTGGGCGGGTCCAGGCATTGGCGAGATCCACATTGATCAGCGCCGGGCGGCGCCCGAAGCCGACGCGGCGCTGGAAGCCGCGGCCCTGATAGAGGGAGGTCGCCTGAGTGAAGGCAGCCGCGAGGGCTGCCTCGAGATCGCTCTCGATGGCCATGCCGAAATTCCCTGTGCTGGTGCGCCCCTCTGCGGCGGCGGCTGAAGACAGGTTGCGCACGGGGATTGGAAATGAGAAATTCTTATTTTGCCCCGTTTAATACCGCATATGGTATGAATTCCCCATGCGTTTCGATCTCCGCCACCTGCGCTGCTTCCTGCTTCTGGCGGAGGAACTGCATTTCAGCCGCGCCGCGAAGCGGGCTCACATGACCCAGCCGGGCATGAGCCGCCTCATCGGCGAACTGGAGCAGGACGTGGGCGTCCCGCTGCTGCGGCGCACCACCCGCACGGTGGAATTGACCGAGGCCGGCAAGGCCTTCCTCGCCGAGGTGCGGCTTTCGCTGGAGCGGCTGGAGCGCGCGGTTTCGGTGGCCCGCCGCACCGCGAGCGGGGAAACCGGCGTGCTGCGCATCGGCTACATGGATTTCGCCATCAACGGCCGGTTGCCGGAATTCCTGCGCGCCTTCAGCCGGTTCCGGCCCGAGATCCGGCTCGAGCTCTCCTTCTACGCCACCATGAAGCAGCAGGAAGCCCTGCTCGCCGATCGCATCGACATCGGCTTCATGATCGGCCCGTTCGATCAGCCGCGCATGGCGAGCTACACCTTCGACGACAATCGCTATGTGGCGCTCCTGCCGATCACCCATCCGCTCTCCAACGTGCGCGCGCTGCGCCTGTCGGATCTGGCGCGCGAACCGTTCGTGCTCGGCTCGGGCGACAATTGGGGGGCCTATCGCGCCAGCCTGTTCTCGCTCTGCCACCGCGCCGGCTTCAGTCCGAACATCGTGCAGGAAGCCTCGTCCTCGGAAGGCATTTTCGGCCTCGTGGCGGCGGGCGCCGGGGTCAGCGTCTATGCCAGCTGCGTGCGCAACGTGCAGCGCCGCGGCATCGTCATCCGCGATCTCGACGACATACCGGAGAAGCTCTACACCTGCGCGGTCTGGGCCACCCCGGTGCAATCGCCCAGCATCGCCGTGTTTACAGAATTTCTCTCCACCATTTGGGGCGGCAACTGAACGACATCTTGTCCCGCGCAGGGGAGCACTGTGCCGGACAGCCTTGTCATCTTCCTTAAAATGGACGATGAACCCGGCCCTGACGGCCGAACGGGCCGGCCCCGCAGCAGGCGAGCACCCCATGCCCTTGACCCCTGACGACGTGCTGGACTTCCTCGCGCGCAACCGGATCGACGCGGTTACCTTCAGCCATCCGCCGGTGCACACGGTGGCGGAATCCCAGGCCCTGCGCGGCGATATTCCCGGCGCCCACACCAAGAACCTGTTCCTGCGCGACGGCAAGAAGAGCTATTTCCTGGTCTCCATTGAGGAGAACACGCCGGTCGACCTGAAGGGCTTGCGCGGCAAGATCGGCGCGCGCGGTGGGCTCTCCTTCGGCTCGGCGGAAGCGCTCTACGAACATCTCGGCGTGTTGCCCGGCGCGGTCTCGCTGCTGGCGGCGCTGAACGACACGCAGGGGCAGGTGACGGTGGCGCTCGACGCGGCGCTGCTCGCGGCGCCGTTCGTCAATTGCCATCCCCTCACCAATGAGAAGACCACGTCCCTGACCCCCGAGCGGCTGCTCGCGTTTCTGGCGCTGACCGGGCATGAGCCGCTGCGTATTTCCATGGGTGCGGAAACCGCCGAGGGCTAAATTTCACTCAAACACCCGGCGGTCGGCATTCTCACCCGTGCCGTGTGCAGGGGGGACCCCCGCCTTCGCTGCCTTGCGGAACGCCGCCGGCGTGGCGCCGAACCGCGCCTTGAACGCACGGCCGAAATGCGAGCCGTCGGCAAAGCCCAGCTCCGCCGCGATCTGGCCGGCGGAGAAGGGCGTGTTGGCCAGCATCCAGCGGCCGTGCTTGAGGCGGAGCGCCAGATAGCTTTCCTGCGGCGTCTCGCCCAGGCGCTCGGCGAACAGCCGTTCCAACTGGCGCACGCTCACATGCAGCGCCGCGGCCAGCGCCGAGACCGGCAGCGGCTCGGCAAGATTCTGCTCCATCAGCAGCAGCGCCCGCGAGACCCGCGCATCATCGCTCGCCCCTTCCGAAAGGCGCGGCGCCGGCTGGGCGCTTTCCGCCGAACGCGGACGGTCGATCAGCAGGATGTTCAGCGCCTTCTGCGCCGTCGCTGGGCCGAGGTGATCGGCCACCAGCTTCGCGGCGAGATCCGCCACCCCCGCCCCGCCGGAGCAGGTGATGCGGTCGCGGTCGATCACGAACAGCCGGTCCGCCACCGGCACAAGCGCCGGAAATTCCTCCAGGAAATCGCGGTAATGATACCAGCTCACGCAGCATTTGCGCTGGCTCATCAGGCCGAGCCGGCACAGCACGAACGAGCCGGTGCACACGCCGATCAGCGTCACCCCGGCCTTGGCGGCCGCCTGGAGATAGGTGGCGATCGCCGCCGGCAAGGGCGGCATGCCGTGCAGCAGGCCGCCGACCACGACGATATAATCGAAGCCCGCCGGATCCAGCAGGTCGGCCGTGGGCTGGATCTCGATCCCGCAGGACGAGCGCGCCGGCCGGCGGTTCGGGCTCATAAGGTGCCAGGAACAATCAATGGGCCGCGAGCGGTCGCCCTTGTCGCCGGCGAGGCGCAGCACGTCCACGAAGCTGGAAAAGGCCGTGAGGGTGAAATTGTGCATCAGCACGAACCCCACCCGCAGCTTCGCCGCCGGCGCCGCGGGACGACGGGCGGCGGGGGAAACGCCCGGCCGCGCGCGGGGCGCACTCGCCATCGACATCACCGGGCCCGCCCGGTTTCAGCACGCGCACAGGCCCCGCAGGTGGCACGGCGAAGGGGATGCGCGGGTTGGTCGCTTGCATGTCGCATTTGTTCCAGATGCTAGTCGTACCGGGCCGAGATGCAAGACGCGCGTTCGGGCAAGGTCGATCCTGCCGGCACGAGACCGGCCGAAACGCCACCGGGGAGGGCGGACAAGCAATGATCAGCGTATTCGACCTCTTCAAGATCGGCATCGGCCCGTCCTCGTCCCATACGGTCGGCCCCATGGTCGCGGCCCGGCGGTTTCGCGACACGCTGCCGGCGGATGCACGCCGCGTAAGCGCGGAAGTGTTCGGCTCGCTGGCCTGGACCGGCAAGGGCCATGCCTCCGACCAAGCCATCTGCCTCGGCCTCATGGGCGCCGTGCCCGCCGCCCTGGACCCGGACGACGTGCCGGCCCTGGTGGCGCGCCTCGCCATCGAGAAGGCGATCTCGACCAATGCCGGCCGGCGCGTGGCGTTCGATCCCGACGCCGACCTGATCTTCGATTTTGAAACGCTCTTGCCCTTACATTCCAACGCCATGCGCTTCCGCGCCTTCGATGCGGATGGCGCGGTGGTGAGTGAAAAGGTGTTTTATTCCATCGGCGGTGGCTTCGTCGTTGAGGAAGGCGAGAACCTCGCGGCGGACGAGCACGCCGTCCCCTACCCGTTCGACAGCGCGGCGGATCTGCTGACCGCCTGCGCCCGCAGCGGCCTTGCCATGGCCGAAGTGCAGATGGCGAACGAATGCGCGTCCCGCTCCCGCGCCGAGGTGGAAGCGGGGCTCGATGCCATCGCCGAAGCCATGTTCGCCTGCATCGACCGAGGCCTGAGCGTCGACGGCAGCTTGCCCGGGCGGCTGCGGGTGAAGCGCCGCGCCAAGGCGATCCGCGAGAAGCTGGAGGCCGACCATTTGCGCAACCAGCGTCCGCCGCACGAAATCATGGACTGGGTCTCGGTGTTCGCCATCGCGGTGAATGAGGAGAATGCCGCCGGCGGCCGCGTGGTGACGGCGCCGACAAATGGCGCGGCCGGCATCGTGCCGGCGGTGCTGCGCTATGCCCGCGATTTCTGCCCCGGCGTGACGCGCGAGCATCTGCGCGCCTTCCTGCTGACGGCGGCGGCGGTGGGCGCGCTGATCAAGCGCAACGCCTCCATCTCCGGCGCCGAAGTGGGCTGCCAGGGCGAAGTGGGCTCCGCCGCCTCCATGGCCGCGGCCGGGCTCGCCTGCGTGCTGGGCGCCACCCCGGAGCAGATCGAGAATGCCGCCGAGATCGCCATGGAACACCATCTCGGCATGACCTGCGACCCCATCGGCGGGCTGGTGCAGATCCCCTGCATCGAGCGCAACGCCTTCGGCGCCAACAAGGCCATCGCCGCCGCCTCGCTGGCGCTGCGGGGCGACGGCATTCACCACGTCTCGCTCGACCAGGTGATCGAAACCATGCGCCAGACCGGCGCCGACATGCAGTCCAAATACAAGGAGACCTCCCAGGGAGGCCTCGCGGTGAACGTACCCGAATGCTGAGGCGCCGCCCCGCCTGAGGGGCTTCGTCTGCGCTCAAGAACGGCCCGGCTCAGCCGCGCGCCGAACGATGTCCTATTGCCCGACGTCCAGAGGAAAACCAGATGAACATCCAGGTGAAAACCGCCGCCGCCCCGTTCGCCGACACCGCCGTGTTCGCCGCCATCGGCGCCGAACTCACCCGCCAGCAGGACCAGATCGAGCTGATCGCGTCCGAGAACATCGTCTCGCCGGCCGTGCTCGCGGCCCAGGGCTCGGTGCTGACCAACAAATACGCCGAGGGACTGCCCGGCAAGCGCTATTACGGCGGCTGCGAGCATGTGGACGTGGTGGAGGAAATCGCCATCGACCGGGCCAAGGCGCTGTTCGGCTGCGGGTTCGCGAACGTCCAGCCCCATTCGGGCGCCCAGGCCAATGCGGCCGTGATGATGGCCCTGCTGCAACCCGGCGACACCATCCTCGGCATGTCGCTCGCGGCCGGCGGCCACCTCACCCACGGCGCGCCGCCCACCCTCTCCGGCAAATGGTTCAAGGCCATCGGCTATGGCGTGAAGCCGGACACGGCGCTGATCGATTATGACGAGGTGGAGCGCCTGGCCCTGGAGCACAAGCCCAAGCTGATCATCGCCGGCGGCTCCTCCTATCCCCGCATCATCGATTTCGCGCGCTTCCGGGCCATTGCGGACATGGTGGGCGCGCATCTGCTGGTGGATGCGGCCCATTATGCCGGGCTGATTGTGGCGGGCGCCTATCCCTCGCCCTTCCCGCATGCCCATGTCGTCACCACCACCACCCATAAGACCCTGCGCGGCCCGCGCGGCGGCATGATCCTCACCAATGACGAGGCGCTGGCGAAGAAGCTGAATTCGGCGGTCTTCCCCGGCCTCCAGGGCGGCCCGCTGATGCATGTGATCGCTGCCAAGGCGGTCGCGTTCGGCGAGGCGCTGGAAGAGGATTTCCGCACCTATGCGCTGCAAGTGGTCTCCAATGCGCGGGCGCTGGCGGCGCGGCTTTCCGAGCGGGGCGCCGCCATCGTCTCGGGCGGCACCGACAGCCATATGGTGCTGGTGGATTTGCGGCCGTTCAACGTCACCGGCAAGGCGGCGGAAGCGGCGCTGGAGCGGGCCGGGCTGACCTGCAATAAGAACGGCATTCCGTTCGATCCGCAGAAGCCGGCCGTCACCTCCGGCATCCGCCTCGGCACCCCGGCGGGCACCACGCGCGGCTTCGGCATCGTGGAGTTCGAACAGGTGGGCGACCTGATCGCCGACGTGCTCCAGGGCCTCGCGCAGAGCGGGGACGAGGGCAACAGCCTCACCGAAAGCCGCGTGCGGGGGGAAGTCGCCGCCTTGTGCGCGCGCTTTCCGATCTATCCTGGGCTGTGAATAGAAAAGGGCGCCCGGAGCAATTCGGGCGCTCTTTCCTTCCCCTCCTGAAGCAAATTCAGGTCCCGCGCCGCAACAGGCCGCGATAAATCTCGTCATCGTCGCACAGGCCGGCGAGGCGGCCGAGCTGGTCCACCAGCAGAATCGGATGGTCGGTCTGGCATTTGAGCGCGATCGCCGCCTTCAGCTTCAGATCCACCGGCGCGACGATCACATCCGCATAAGGCGCGACCGCCCCGCTCTCCGGGTCCGCCGCCACAAGCCGGCCCTCGCGCCCATTCAAGGTGACGGAGACCGGCCGCCCTTCCCCGTCCATGGTCACGCGCACCTGCCCTTCCTTGCCGAGCAGGATCACCCCATCGTCGCGTTTGAGCGCGCTCGCCGGGGTCATCACCGCATTGCCGCGCAGAACATTCAGCGGGTTCATGTGCTTGACGAATTCGGCCACGTAATCGTTCGCCGGCCGCAGCAGAATGTCTTCCGCCGTGCCGGCCTGGACGATCCGCCCGCCTTCCATGATGGCGATGGTATTGCCGATCTTCAGCGCTTCATCAAGATCATGACTGACGAACACGATGGTCTTCTGGATGCGCTTTTGCAGATCCAGCAATTCGTCCTGCAATTTGTCGCGGATCAGCGGATCGAGCGCGGAAAAGGGCTCGTCCATGAGCAGGATATCGGCATCGGTGGCGAAGGCGCGGGCGAGACCCACGCGCTGCTGCATGCCGCCGGAGAGTTCATTGGCATATTTGTCCGCCCACATGGACAGCCCCACCATGGCGAGCTTCTCGTCCACTAGGCGATTGCGCTCGGCGAGCGGCGTGCCGCGCAATTCCAGGCCGAAGCCCACATTCTCGCGCACCGTGCGCCAGGGCAGAAGGCCGAACTGCTGAAACACCATGGAAACCGTGTGCATGCGGATCTCCCGCAGCATGTGCGCATCGCAGCGCGCGACATCCACGAGCGTGCCCTCGTGGCGCACGAACACTTCGCCGCGCGCCACCTTATTGAGGCGATTGACGGCGCGCAGGATGGTGCTCTTGCCCGAGCCCGAAAGGCCCATGAGCACGCAGATTTCCCCGCGCCCGATCTTGAGATTGACCCCGGCGGCGCCCAGCACACATCCCGTCGCCTCCAGGATGGTGTCGCGCGTCGCCCCCGCGTCGATCATGGCGAGCGCGCGCTGGCGCTGGCGGCCGAACACGATGTCCACATTGCGGAATTCCACCGAGACCGAGGCGGGCGCCACCTCGGGTTCCGGCGCGGAGAGGCTCACGGGAAGCGCGGTCATGGCTCAAGCCTTCCTGGAACGGCGCGCACGCTGCTCGGGGCGTTTGCACACCCGGTCGAGCACGATTGCGAGGATGACGATGGCCATGCCGGATTCAAACCCCATGGCGACATTCACGGTGTTGAGCGCCCGCACCACCGGCTTGCCGAGCCCGTCCGAGCCCACGAGGGCGGCGATCACCACCATGGAGAGGCTGAGCATGATGCATTGGGTGATACCGGCCATGATGGTGGGCAGGGCATAGGGCAATTCCACCTTGAACAGCAATTGCCGCTTGGTGGCGCCAAAGGCTTCCCCCGCCTCCACCAGCGCCGACGGCACGGAGGAAATGCCGAGATGGGTGAGGCGGATCGGCGCCGGCAGGGCGAAGATGACCGTGGAGATGAGCCCCGGCACCACGCCGAGGCCGAACAAGACCAGGGTCGGGATGAGATAGACGAAGGTGGGGATCGTCTGCATCAGGTCCAGGATCGGCCGGATGGCGGTGTAGAGCCAGGGCCGGTGCGCCGCCGCGATCCCCACCGGCACGCCGATGACGACGCACACGAAGGTGGCGCACAGCACCAGCGACAAGGTCTCGATGGTGGCGTCCCAATAGCCAAGATTCGCCACCAGCAGCAGCGCCGCCAGGATGAACACGGAAAGCCCAATGGAGCGATGCACCAGGTACGCGCCGACCGCGCAGAGCGCGATCAGCAGCAGCGGCGGCACGAACAGCAGCAGGTCGGTCAGCCCGCCGATCATCGCGCCGAGCACCAGCGAGATGAGATCGAACACCGCCTGGGCATGGGTGCTCAGGAAATCGACCACCGCCTTGAGCCACTGGCCGAGCGGGATCTTATGTTCGGTGAGCCAGTCGTACATGGGCCAATCCCCGCCTGCGCTGCGATGATGACGATGGTCGATTTCCACGGGCGCCCCGGCCCGCGGAGGACAGCCGCGGCCCGCAGGCCACGGCCCGTTCTCAGATCTTCAAGGAGGCCTTCACGGCTTCCAGGCCCGGCTTGCCGTCGAGGGTGGTGACACCCTTCAGCCAGGGCTCCCACACCTTGGGATTGGCCTTCAGCCACTTCTCGGCGGCCTTGTCGGCTTCCATGCTGTCGAACAGAATATAGCCCATCACGACGTTTTCCAGCGGCAGCGAGAACTTGAGATTCTTGATCAAGGTGCCGGCGTTCGGGCATTCGGCGAGCCAGCCGGCGCGCACATTGGTATAGATGGTGGCGCCGCCCAGATCCGGGCCGAACACGTCGTCGCCGCCTTCCAGATACTTGATGGAGAATTTTGTGTTCATCGGATGGGGTTCCCAGCCGAGGAAGACGATGGGCTCCTTGCGCTTGGTGGCGCGCTCCACCTGCGAGAGCATGCCCTGTTCGCTGGATTCGACGATCTCGAACTTTCCGAGGCCGAATTTGTCGTCCTTGATCATGCCGATGATCAGGCGGTTGCCGTCGTTGCCCGGCTCGATGCCGTAGATCTTGCCCTTCAGCTTGTCCTTGAACTTGGCGATGTCGGCGAAGGTCTTCAGGCCCGCATCATAGAGATAGGTGGGCACGGCAAGGGTGTATTTGGCGCCTTCCAGATTGGCGTTCAGAACCTCGACCGATTTGTCGTCCACATAGGGCTTGCGATCGGCTTCCATGGTCGGCATCCAATTGCCGAGGAAGACGTCGATGTCCTTGTTCTTCATGGAAGTATAGGTCACCGGAACGGCGAGTACCTGCACCTTCGGGGCATAGCCAAGACCCTTCAGGATGGTGGAGGTGATGGCGGTGGTCGCGGCGATGTCGGTCCAGCCCACATCGGCGAAGCGCACCGTTTTACAGGAGGGCGCATCGGCCGCCTGCGCAGGCGCGCCGCCGAAGGCAAACAGCGCCGCGCCCAGGGCGAGCGCTGCGGTCAATGTCTTGAACACGCGAAAGCCAGTCATGTCTTTTCCCCTGCGAAAAGGCCCGGGGCCGGCCATGCGCGCGGCCCCTCACTCCGAAAGAAGGTGGCGGCCGCTTTGCCGGGCCGTCTTGTTCCGAGGGTCCCTTTGGAAGGACTCCATTGAATGGCCATTCAACACATGAAACCGCGACTTGTCACGCCCATTATTTGCGCGTTCAACGCACCAAAGATAGGCAATACATGGTGCGGTGCAAGATAACTGATGAAACCGAGGATTGAGGGCGCTGCCTCACATTTGCGCTGGGCATATGATTGATTGAACGTATAATCAACGTACCAGTCACAGGTGGAGGCAAGCATGGCAGAGGCAGCGCACGCCCGGTTCGAAGCAGAGGATGCGCGGCGCCAGCAATTGATCGACGCCACCATCGCCTGCCTCGCGGATATCGGCTTCGTTGCCACCACTTTGGTGCAGATCGCCCGGCGCGCGAACGTCTCCCCTGGCCTTGTGGCGCATTATTTCGGCGACAAGAACGGCCTTCTGGAAGCCACCTTGCGCCATCTCGCGCGGCGCCTCGCCAGCGGCACCGCGAGCCGCCTCGCCGCCGCCCGCACCCCGCGCGAGCGGGTTCAGGCGGTCATTGAAGCCAACCTCGCCCCGGCGGAATTCGACCGCCGCACCTCCTCGGTCTGGCTCGCCTTCTGGGGCCAGGTGATCCACGAGAAGCGCTTCGCGCGGGTGCAGAACGTCTATCAGCGCCGCATGATCTCCGACCTCGTGCACGCCTTGAAAAAGCTGGTGCCGGCCAGCGATGCGCAGCGCATCGCGGTGTCCATCGCGGCCGTGATCGACGGCCTGTGGCTGCGCGCCACCCTCTCCAGCGACGGCGAGCCGGACAGCGCCGCCGCCCGCGCCATCGCCACCGCGTTTGCCGATTCCCAACTCGCCGCAGCGCTCGCCTTGAGCGCCGTTCCCCCCGAGACCAAAGCCATGACCGGCGCGCCTGCACCGATCCGCAACCAGATCGGCGGCGGCCCCGTGGGCACGCGCGACAAAACCACCTTCACCACCGAAAATCCCGCCACCGGCGAGATCCTCGCCGAGATCGAGATCGCCGGCGCCGCCGAGATCGAGCGCGCGGTCGCCGCCGCGACGGCGGGGCAGAAGACGTGGGGCGCCATGACCGGCACCGAGCGCGGCCGCATCCTGCGCCGCGTCGCCGACATCCTGCGCGCCCGCAACGGCGAACTCGCCCATCTGGAGACCCTGGACACCGGCAAGCCGATCCAGGAAACCAGCGTCGTCGATATTCTTTCCGGCGCCGATTGCCTGGAATATTTCGCGGGCGTCGCCCCGACCATTACTGGAGACCATCTCGACCTCGGCCCCGAAGCCTTTGGCTATACACGCCGTGAGCCCCTCGGCGTGGTGGCGGGGATCGGGGCCTGGAATTATCCGCTCCAGATCGCCTGCTGGAAGGCCGCGCCCGCGCTCGCCTGTGGCAACGCCATGATTTTCAAGCCCGCGGAGCTGACCCCGCTCACCGCTGTGAAGCTGGCGGAAATCATGGCCGAGGCCGGCGTCCCCGACGGCGTGTTCAACGTGGTGCAGGGCTTCGCCGACACCGGGCGCCTGCTGACCCGCCACCCCGGCATCGCCAAGGTCTCTCTCACCGGGGAAGCCGGCACCGGCAAGAAAGTGATGGCGGACGCCGCCGGCACGCTCAAGCAAGTGACGCTGGAACTCGGCGGGAAATCCCCGCTGATCATCTTCGAGGATGCCAATATCGAGGATGCGGTTTCCGCCGCCATGCTGGGGAATTTCTATTCGGGCGGAGAAATCTGCTCCAACGGCACACGCGTCTTCGTGCACACCTCCATTCGCAAGGCGTTTCTGGAACAGCTGGCGGCGCGCACGCAGAAGATGATCGTGGGCGATCCGCAAGATCCCAAGACCCATGTGGGTGCGCTCATCTCCCGCGCCCATATGGAAAAGGTGCTCGGCCATATCGAGGCGGCGAAAGCCGCTGGCGCCAAGCTGATCGCGGGCGGCCATCGCATCGAGACGGGCGCGTTGAAGAAGGGTTATTTCGTCGCCCCCACTATCTTCGATGGCTGCACCGACGACATGCCGAACGTGCGCGAGGAAATCTTCGGCCCGGTCGTGTCGGTGCTGGAATTCTCCAGCGAGGACGAGGTGATAGATCGCGCCAACGACACCGTCTTCGGCCTCGCCGCTGGTGTCTTCACCCGCGACCTCGCCCGCGCCCACCGGGTGATCGCGCAGATCGAGGCCGGCACCTGCTGGATCAACCAATATAACATCACGCCCGTGGAAATGCCGTTCGGCGGATACAAGCAATCCGGCATCGGCCGAGAGAACAGCCGGGCGGCGATCGAGCATTACACCCAGGTCAAGAGCGTCTACGTCAATCTCGGACGCGTGGCCTCGCCCTATTGATGGAGCACATCGTGCCGTCTTCGCAAGATTCCGCACAGGACTTCGACTATGTCATCGTCGGCTCGGGTTCGGCCGGCGCGGTGCTGGCGGACCGCCTGTCGGCCGACGGCAAAAATACGGTTCTGGTGCTGGAATATGGCGGTTCCGACCGCTCGGTGCTGATCCAGATGCCGGCGGCGCTGTCCATGCCCATGAACATGCCGAAATACAATTGGGGCTTCGAGACCGAGCCGGAGCCCGGCCTCGGCGGCCGGCGCCTGGTGTGCCCGCGCGGCAAGGTCATCGGCGGCTCGTCGTCCGTTAACGGCATGGTCTATGTGCGTGGCAATCCTCACGATTTCGACCGCTGGGAAGAAGAGGGCGCGCACGGCTGGGGCTATCGCGACGTGCTGCCCTATTTCCAGCGCGCGGAGGGGCGGCAGGAAGGCGGCGATGAATATCGCGGCGCCTCCGGCCAGCTCGCGACCAGTTACGGGCCAATTGAAAACCCACTGTATAAAGTCTTCGTGGATGCCGCCCAGCAAGCCGGCTATCCCGCGACCTCCGACATCAATGGCGCCCAGCAGGAAGGCTTCGGGCGCATGGACATGACGGTGAAAAACGGCGTGCGCTGGTCCACCGCCAACGCCTATCTCAAGCCCGCCCTGAAGCGCCCCAACCTCAGCCTTGTCACCCATGCCTTAGCCTCGCAAATCCTGTTCGAGGGCCGCCGCGCGGTGGGGGTTCGCTACGAGCGTGGGGGCACGGAGCAGGTGGCGCGGGCGCGGCGTGAGGTGATCGTCTCAAGTGGTCCGATCAATTCGCCGAAGCTGCTGAAGCTTTCCGGCATTGGAGCTGCGGGGGAACTGGCTGACCTTGGCATTGAGGTCGTGGCGGATCGGCCGGGGGTGGGGGAAAACCTCCAGGATCACCTGGAGTTTTACTTCCAGGTTGCGTGCACCCAGCCCATCACTTTGTATTCCAATACTGGTTTCATCCCGCGCACGCTGGTAGGGGCGCAATGGTTGCTGACGAAGAGCGGCCTCGGCGCCACCAATCATTTCGAAACCTGCGGCTTCATCCGCTCGCGGCCGGGCATTCGCTATCCCGACATCCAGTATCATTTCATCCCTTTGGCCGTGACCTATGACGGCAAAGGTCTTGCGAGCGAACATGGCTTCCAGGCCCATGTCGGGCCCATGCGCACCAAGAGTAGGGGCTGGGTGCGGCTGAATTCGCGTGATCCGAAAGACCATCCGCGCATAATGTTCAACTATCTCAGCCATGATGATGACATGGTGGAGATGCGTGCTTGCGTGCGATTGACCCGCGAGATCTTTGCCCAGAAGGCATTCGACCCCTATCGCGGACGCGAAATACAGCCCGGCGCCGACGTCACCAGCGATGCGGACATCGACGCCTTCGTGCGCGCCCATGTGGAGAGCGCCTATCACCCCTCCTGCAGTTGCAAGATGGGGCGCGCCGACGATCCCATGGCGGTGGTGACAGCGGACACAAAAGTGATTGGCGTCGAGGGGTTACGGGTGGTGGACAGTTCCATCATGCCGTCCGTGACGACGGGAAATCTCAATGCGCCGACCATCATGATCGGGGAAAAGGCGGCCGACATCATCCTCGGCAAGCCGGCGCTCGCGGCCTCCAACGCGCCTTATTACACCGCGGAAAACTGGCGCACCGCCCAGCGCTGAGAAAAATGTTTCATGTGAAACATCAGCTTGGCGGAGTCGAAGAGCGGTTTAGGGGCGGATGACGGTGGCTCTCCCGCGCTCCAAACCGTGCTTTCGGCCAAACGTTCAGCGCGCGGATTTCGGCACGCCGATCTGGCGCAGAAAGGCGAGGATTTCGCGCGCCGCCTCCTCCGGCGTCGGGCCGACCAGCACGCGCCCGCCCGCCGGTGATCCACCGGTCGCGGCGGCGAGGCGCTCCGCCGCCGTGCCGCCAGCCGGGCGCGCCGCGAGTTTCGGCCGCCTGCGATAGGGCCGCTCCTCGCCTTCGGGAAGAAAAGCGATCCCCTCGGCCGCACGCACGTCCACATCCGCCCGCCGGGCCTTGGCGAAGGCGAAGGGCAGAGGTGCGGGAGCGCCGGCATGCACCGTGACGAGCACCGGCAGGTGCACGGTGACGCGCCGCCGCGCGCCCCGGGGCAGCGCCTGTTCGACGACGACCGTGCCCGCCTCGGCTCCCGGCACGAGCGCCACCGCATCGGGGATCAGCGGCCAGCCGAGGCGATGGGCCAGCGCATAGGGCACCAGCCCGGTATCCTCGCCGCCCTGGCCGCGCGGACCGGCGAACACGACATCGGGCGCCGCCTCTCGGATCGCTTCGGCCAGGGCCGGCACCGGGTCGGCATCTCCCGCCATCCTCAGGTGCGTGAGGCCCGAAAGCCCGCGCCCGAGCGCATCGCGCAGGGCGCCGAGGGCCGGGCCGGCATGCAGGCCATGGGGCGCGGCATCGAGGGTGGCGGCGAGCCGCGCGGCCTGGGCCTCGTTGCGCAGCAGGCACGCCTTGCCCGAGACCGGATGGCGCCCCTCCGAGAGCAGGACCAGGGCCTTCATGCGCCCGCCTCCTCATGCAGGGCCTTCAGCAGCGCCGGCATGACCAATTGCGCATCCTGCACGATGGCGAGCCCGGCGCGCGCGACCATGGCCGCGTGCAAATCAATATTCACTGCAAGCACATGCTCGCATCCCGCGATGCCTTGCAGATGCTGCGGGGCGCCGGCGATGCCGAGGGCGAAATAGCAGCGCGCCGCCAGCACGGTGCCGGAGGCGCCCACCTGCGCGGCGCGGGGCATGAGGCCGGCATCGCACACCATACGGCTCGCCCCCGGCGTCGCCCGCAGCGCCACGGCAAGGGCGCGGAAGGCCTCGAAATCGCTCACCCCATGGCCGGCAGAGAGCACGAAATCCGCTTCGCCGAGCGCCACGGTCGTGGGGTCGGCCGGCACCTCCTCCACGGCGAGAATAAAGCTGTCGCGCGGGGCCGGGCGGGGAAGCTCCATCGGCCGCGCCTCGTGCGCCACCCGCCCGTGGGGCGCGGCCGCGCCATCCGCAAGCGTGATGAGGCGCGGCGGGGCGCTTCGCCGCTCCACCGTGCCGCCGCGCGCCGGGCGGGCGATGCTTTTCGCGCTAATCTGCTCGGCGCCGCAGAACAAGGGTTCGCCCAGCCGCACCGCCACGCGCCGGGCCAGATCGCCGCCGGTGGAGGTCTCCGCAAACAGCACATGGCGCGGGGCAAGGGCCAGGACGGCGGCCGCGAGCGCATCGGCGCGGCCGTCGGCATCGTCCCCACAGAGCCCGGCCACGCGATCAGCGCCGGCCGCGCCGGAATCTTCCGGCATAAGGGACGCCAGCAGCAGCACCGCGCCGCCGCCGGCATCGGCCAGCAGGCGTGCGGCGCCCAGCAATTGGCGATCCTGCGCGGAAAGATGCCCACCCGGCGCATCGGCCAGTGCCAAGACCAGGAAGGCGGGATCGTCGATGATCCGAACCTGCGGCGCCTGCGGCGCGAGTTCGGGCGCGGCCGCCTGAGCGTCGAGCGCGCGCGCCTGGATCAACAGACCCTGCCCCAGCAGGTTTTGCCCCAGCAGGCTGAGGTCGAACCTCGGGCGCGCACCGCCCCGCGTCATGGCGGCGGCCCAGTGCGCGCGGGGATCGCGCCGCACGGCGAAGGACTTGGCGTTTGACACAGCGTTCCGCACGGCGCCGGGCTGCGGCGCGCCGAACAGCTCGAAGCGCGGGCGCGCATGGTCCCCCGGCCCGGCACCTTGCACGCCAACCACCTGCCGCCCGGCCCACTCGGCGCGCGGATCGCGGCGCGGGCGGTTCATGGCTGAAGCTCCAGGGCGCGGCGGCGGGGCGCGGGCGCGCCCTGCCCGGCTTCGAAGGCGGCGAGCACCAATTCGGCCACGTCGCGCACCTCGGGCCGGGTGCCGCTCACGCCTTCCAGCATGGCGGTGCAAGTGGGGCAGGCCACCGCCACCAATGCGGCGCCGGTTTCCCGTGCCTGGTCCATGCGCAGGTCGGGAATACGGCGCTCGCCTTCGATATCGCTCAAGGGCGCGCCGCCCCCGCCGCCGCAGCACAGGGAGCGGGTGCCGTGCCGCGCCATTTCGCTGCGGGCGAGGCCGAGCGCATCCAGCAGCCGGCGCGGCGCTTCCACCTCGCCATTATAGCGGCCGAGATAGCAGGGGTCGTGATAGGTCACGGCAAGACCGGCGAGCGTGCCCAGCGGCAGGCGGCCCTGCACCACCAGCGCATCGAGAAAGGCCGTGTGGTGCCACACCTCATAATGGCCGCCGAAGGCCGGATAATCGTTGCGCAAGGCGTTCAGCGCATGGGGATCGGCAGTGAGGATGCGGGCAAAGCGCAGCGTGGTGAGGGTGGCGATATTCTCCCGCGCCAGCCGCGCGAAGGTCGCTTCATCGCCGAGGCGGCGGGCGAGGTCGCCGCAATCGCGCTCGGCGGCGCCGAGAATGGCGAAATCCACCTTTGCTTCCCGCAGCAGCCGCACCAGCGCCCGCAGCGTGCGTCCATAGCGCAGATCGTACGCCCCCTCGCCGAGCCACAGCAGCACGTCCACCGCCATGCCCGGCCGCGCGACCGGCAGGTCCAGCCCGGCGGCGAAATCGGTGCGGGCGGAAAGGGCGCGCCCACCCGCCTCGTCGGTGTCGCGCAGATCGTCGAGCGCGGCGGCGGCCTTTTCCGGCACCGCGCCCAGCATCAAGGTCTGGTGGTGGCGCAGGTCGATGATGGCATCCACATGCTCGATCATCATCGGGCATTCCTCCACGCACGCCCGGCAGGTGGTGCAGGACCAGAGCGTATCGGGGTGGATCCTGGCGCCGGCACCGAGAAGGGGTGCATCCGCGCCGCCGATGCCGGCGACCGGCCGGGCATGGGGATAAGGGCTGCCGGCGTAGTCGCTCGTGCCGCCCTCCATGGCGCCCACCAGATCCTGGATCAGCGCCTTGGGATTGAGCGGCTGGCCAGCGGCGAACGCCGGGCACGCCGCCTCGCAGCGCCCGCATTGCACGCAGGCATCAAAGCCCAAGAGGCGGTTCCAGGCGAAATCCGCCGGCGTCTCCACGCCGAGCCGCTCCGCCTCAAGATCCACGGGTGCCAGCGCCACGTCGCGGACGCCGGAAAAGCGCGCCGGCCGGGGATGCGCGGCAAGATGCAGCGCACCAGCCAGGGCATGGCGCATGGGACCGCGCGCGGTCTGCCAGGCGAGCGCAAGGCCGGCGGCGGCGGTGAAAGCGAGCGCCACGAGGCCGCCGGAAGCGCCAAGCGCCGCGAGTGCTGCAACCAGCAGGGCGCCGGTGGCATATCCCATCAGCAGCCAAGGCAAGATCTGGAACCGCCCGCCCGAGAGCCGGTGCGGGCGCTTCGGATAGCGGCGCAAGCCGACCACGCAGGCGCCGGTGAGCATGAGCGCGAAAGCGAGCGCGGTGAGCGCCCAATAGGCGCGCGATCCGCCCAAAGCCGGAACGATCCCGAGCGCCGCCAGCCCCGATCCCGCCAGCAGCCCGCCCGCCACCAGCATATGCATGCGCGCGGCGCATACATCGCGCTCGACGATGTGATGCACATCCACGAGATAACGCCTCGGCACGGCCAGGAGGCCCGCCACCCAATCCACCCGCGCCGCGCGGCCCCGCCGCCACAGCATGACGCGCGTGGCGATGCCGGCGAGCGCGACCAGGGCCATCAGCCACACGAGCAGGGACAGGCCAAAGGCGGCGGAAAAGCCGGCGTTCATGGCTCAGATATCCTTGCAGAGGCGCAAGGCGTCATAGATGGCGGCATGGATGTTCCGCCCCGCCAGCGCATCGCCCACCCGGTAGAGCGCGAAGCCCTTGGCGAGATCGAACGGCTGCGGCGTGCCGGCGACGATGGCGTCGAGGTCGATCTGGCCGGCATTCACCGAACCGGCCTTCAGCGCGCGATAGATTCCATCCACCGGCAAGGTGCCGTATTCGACCACGACGTGATCGACGATCCGCTCCTCCTCCGCATCGGTGAAGGTGTTGCGCAGCGCCGCCACCAGGCGGTTGCCCTCGGGATAGATCTCGATCAAATCGAGATTAGGCGAGAACACGACGCCGAGCTTGTAGAGTTCGCGATAATGGATCGGCTGGTTGGTGGTGCCCACCTCCTGCGCCAGGAGGCGATCGGACGTGACGAATTCCACCAGGCAGCCGCGCTGCGCCAGCATTTCGGCGGTGGAGGCCGCATTGTGCTGGCCCATCTCGTCGAACAGCAGCACCGAGCCGGACACTTCCACCTTGCCGGTGAGCACATCGCTGGTTGAAACCGCGCGCTCGGCGCCCTTGGCGTGGCCGAGGCTCGGCGCGCCGCCGGTGGCGAGGATCACCACGTCCGGCGCCTCGGCGAGGATGGCTTCTTCGCTCGCCTCGGTGCCGAGGCGCAGGTCCACGCCCAGCTTCACCACCTGCCCCAAAAGCCAGCGCGGAATGCCCGAGAGCGCCTCGCGCCAACCGGCTTTCGCGGCAATGTTGATCTGCCCGCCGGCGACCGCGTTCTTCTCGAACAGCACCACCTGATGGCCGCGCGCGGCGCACACCCGCGCCGCCTCCAGCCCGCCCGGCCCGGCGCCGACGATCACCACCTTGCGCCGCACATCGGCCTTAGGGATGACGTGGGGCATGGTGGCCTCGCGGCCGGTGGCGGCGTTCTGGATGCACAAGGCATCGCCGCCCACATAGATGCGGTCGATGCAATATCCGGCGCCGACGCACTGGCGAATATCGTCCTCGCGCCCCTCGCTGAGCTTCTTCACCAGATGCGGATCGGCGATATGGGCGCGGGTCATGGCGACCATGTCCACATGCCCTTCCGCCACCGCGCGGGCGGCGGTGGCAAGGTCGGTCACGCGCTGGGCATGGAACACGGGAACCTCCACCTCGCGCTTGATGGCGCTCGGCAAATGCAGGAATGGCGCGACGGGGAACGACATATTGGGCAGGGAAATGGCGTGGGCCATGTCGTCCCGCGCCTGGCCGCCGAGCACATTGATGAAATCCACCAGCCCGTCGCGGGCATAGGTGGCGGCAATCTCCACGCACTCCTCGTGCGACAGGCCGTCGGCGATCATCTCGTCGCCCGACATGCGGATGCCGATGACATAATCATCCCCTGCCGCGCGGCGCATGGCTTCCAGAACCTCGCGGCCGAAGCGCATGCGGTTTTCCAGGCTGCCGCCATAGCGGTCGGTGCGATGGTTCACGGCCGGCGACCAGAATTGATCGATGAGATGGCCGTGGGCGGCGGAGACCTCGCAGCCGTCGAGCCCGCCGTCCTTGCAGCGCCGCGCCGCCTGGGCGAAATCGCGGATGATGCGGGCGATCTCCTCCGCTTCCAGCTCCTTGGGAATGGTGCGGGAAGCCGGCTCGCGGCGGGGCGATGAGGAGACGGTTGGAAACCAATTCTCCGTATCCCATTTGGTGCGCCGGCCCATGTGGGTCAGCTGGATCATCAGCCGCGCGCCGTGCCGGTGGATGCGGTCGGAAAAGCTCTGGAAAAAGGGGATGACGCTGTCGTCCGCGACCGACACCTGGTTCCAGGGCGCGGCCGGGCTATCGAGCGCCACCGAGGAGGAGCCGCCGAACATGGTCAGCCCGATGCCGCCCTTGGCCTTTTCCTCGTGATAAAGCTGATAGCGCTCCTGCGGCTTGCCGTCCTTGCCATAGCCCGGCGCATGGGACGTGCTCATCACCCGGTTGCGGATGGTGAGGCCCTTGATGCTCAAGGGTTTGAGAAGCGCGTCGGCATTCGCGATCATAAGCGGGCTCCGGCCGCGCGGGCGCAGGCATAAGGGAAGATCATGCGGCGCGCTCCGCCTTCGGGGAATGGCCGTAGCGCCGCCCGTAGGCGACCGAGAAATGCGCCGCCGACTGGAAGCCGCAGGCGAAAGCCACATCGGTCACCGGCAAGGGTGAGAGGCGCAGCAATTCGCGCGCCCGGTTGAGCCGCAGCCCGAGGTAAAACACCGCCGGCGACTGGGAAAGATGATGCCGGAACAGCCGCTCCAGCTGGCGCTGGGAGAGCGCGACGGCGGCCGCGACATCGGCCACCGACATGGGCTTTTCCACGTGGCGGGCCATCAGCTCCACCGCCTTGGCAAGGGCCGGCTGGCGCGCAGCGACTTCGGGGGAGAGATGGGCCTTGCGTCCTTCCGGGGCGCCGGTGCGCCGCACGATGAACTGGTCCGCCACCGCGCCCGCCGTGCGCGGGCCGAGCGCGGCGGCGATCATCACCAGCATCATCTCCAGCGGGGCGACGCCGCCGGTGCAGGTGAGGCGGTCGCGATCGATGACGAAGGCATCCTCCTGGAAGGCAACGTCGGGAAATTCCTCGCGGATCGCGGCCAGATTCTCCCAATGGATGGCGCAGCGATAGCCGTTCAAAAGCCCGGCCTCGGCCAAGGCAAACGTGCCGGTGCAGAGCGCGCCGAGCGCTACCCCCTTGCGCGCCGCGCGGCGCAGCGCATCGCGGGTGCCGCGCGCCACCGCCTGGCGCACGTCGATGCCGCCGCACACGATCAGCAAATCCAGCGGACCTGCCTCCGCGAGGCGCACGGTGGGGCTGAGGCTGAGCCCGTTGCTGGCGGGGCACGCCGCGCCGTCCACGGTCAGCACCTGCCAGGAATAGGCCGCGCCGCCGCTGACATAATTGGCCATGCGGCAGGCTTCGAGCGCGTTGGAAAGCGCGATCATGGAATAATTGGGCAAGGTGAGAAAGCCGATGCGCCGCAGCCGGGCCATCGGCGCGTCCGGCGCATCCCGCGCGGCGGAGGGAGGAGCGGATTTCAGGGCGCCGTGCATGTCACCGCTCGATCACGAGGTCGCTGGTGGGCTTGGAACAGCAGATCAGCACCATGCCGGCGTCGATCTCCCGCTGGCGGATGCCGCCGCCGTGTTTCATCTCCACCGTGCCGTCCACCATCTTGCTCTTGCAGGTGCCGCACAGGCCCTTGGTGCAGGAGGAGGGCAGCCGCAGGCCGGCGCGGCGCGCGGCTTCCAAAACGTGCATGTCCGCCGGGCATTCAATCGTGCGGCCGCTCTTGCGGAATTCGACGCTGTAGGTCTTCACCACCGGCGCCGCGTCGATCCCCGCCTCGGCGGCGATCACTGCGTCCGCGACCTGCGGCTCGGCCTGCGCGAGGGCCGAAAAATCGAAGCTTTCCTCATGGTGGCGCGCCATGTCGAAGCCGGCGCCGCGCAGCAGCTCGCGCACCGCCGCCATGTAAGGCGCGGGGCCGCAGACGAAGATTTCCCGTTCGCGGAAATCGGGCGCGGCAATATCGAGGTGCGACGGGCGCAGCCGCCCCATGAAGCCGTGCCAGGGGTGAAATTCGCTCTCCGTTTCACAGATGGCGGCGAAGCGGAAGGACGGCTGGTTGCGCGCCATCAGCTCCAATTCGGCGCGGAAGATGATGTCGTCCGGCGTGCGGGCGCTGTGCACGAACACGATGTCCGCGCCGCTCGCGAGATCATGATGGGCGCGCGCCATGGACATGAGCGGGGTGATGCCGCTGCCGCCGGAGAGAAACAGATATTTCTCCGCCTTATGGCGCGCGCAGGTGAAATCCCCCATGGGCCCAACCGCGCGCAAGACGCTGCCTTCCCGCACATGGTCGTGCAAATAGTTGGACACCGGCCCGCCCGGCACGCGCTTTACAGTAATCGAGACCGTATCCGGCCGCGTTGGCGTGGAGGAGAGCGTATAGCAGCGGTTGACGCGCTCCCCCGCAATCTCGAGATCGAGCGTGATGAACTGGCCCGGCTCATAGGCGAAACGGGCCGGGGTCGCCGGGGCGAGGATGAAGGTTTTCACGTCCGCCGTCTCGGCGCGCACCTGCCGCACGATCAAGGCGTCGTCGCGCTCGCAATCCCAGAGCGGGCGTGCGCCCGCGAGGGTCGCCAGCAGCGGGTCGGGGCGCAGGGCTTGTGCGTCCATCGCTCAGCGCGCGCCATGGGCGCGCATGCGGCCCACGTACCAATTGCAGAATTTCTCCACCAGCATTTCGGTGTGGGGCGAATAGGGGCCGGGCTCATAGGCGGGGCTTTGCGCGCCCTGCTGGCAGAAGCCCACCAATTCGCTGTCCTGGGCGTTGGTCGCCTCCCACACGGCGGTGAGGTTGGCGATATCGTAGTCGACGCCTTCCACCGCATCCTTGTGCACCAGCCATTTGGTGCGCACGAGCGTGCGTTCGGCATCCAGCGGAATGGCCGAGAAGGTCACCACATGGTCGCTCATGAAATGGTGCCAACTGTTGGGCTGGGTCCAGAAATGCAGCGCCCCGTGCTTGGGATCATTGATGGCGCCGAGCAGTTTCTTGCACGCCGCCTTGGTATCGCCGGTGTGGCTCTCGCCCGCCCCGTCCAGCGGCAGGCGCTCGGTGCGATAGCCGGTCACCCGGTCGTCGAGATGCTCGATCATCTGCGAGGGGAAGCCGCAGCTTTCCCAGGCGCCGTGGCTTTGCGTGATGAGATCGGCATAGCGCTGCGCCTCGGCCCGTCCCATCTCGTCCAATTCTTCGGGCGCGAAGCCGAAGCCATAGGCGAACAAAGGCACCGTCAGCTCGGGATGATTGCCTGCGCAATGATAGCATTCGCGGTTGTTCTCCATGGTGAGCTTCCAATTGCCGGGCTCGATCAGCTCGCTCTCGAAAGCAACCTTGGCGTTGCGCAGGTCGTGCGGGGCGAGATACGGCGCCATGCGCTGCGCCATCTCCTCGAAATCCTCCGGCGGGTTGTCGGCGAGGCAGATGAACAGCAGCCCTTCCAGCGAACGCAGATGCACCGGCTTCAGGCCATGGCAGGCGGCGTCGAAGTCCTTGCCCATATGTTCGGCGAACAGCAGCTTGCCGTCGAGATCATAAGTCCAGGCATGGTAGCGGCAGACGAGATTGCCGACCGTGGTCTTGTAGTCGTGCAGCAGGCGCGCGCCGCGATGGCGGCAGACATTGTGGAACGCGCGGACCGCGCCATCGTCATTGCGCACGATGATGATCGAGGTTTTGCCGATATCCACCGCCATGGCGTCGCCCGCTTCCGGAACGTCCGGTTCGACGCCCACGTAGATCCAGTGGCGGCAGAAGATGATGTCCATGTCGGCGGCGAAGATGGCGGGGCTGGTATAGAACGGCGCTTCCAGGCTGTAGCCCGGCCGGCGGCGGCGCAGAAGCGCTTGCAGGTCGGTGTCGGTGGTATCCAGCATGTCGCTCTCCCCGCGCGGCCCAAGGCTCAAATGCCCGCGCGCCGATGTCTGGAAGTGTTCGACTTAAAATCGCCGCTCGCTTTTCTGATCGCGACATAAATTATCGCAAAAGCGTCGTCACGGCGAGTCCGCTGCCATTTGGAAAAATTGCCCCCGGAATGTCGGATTTGTTCCAGAACGGGGTCGCAAGCCGACGAGATAAGCGCAGCCCGCTGGTGCACCTTGGCGCCAGGAACCAGGGGACCGAGGCCCATGCGCCGTTTTTCCTTACCATCGCTGCTGTCGGAAGCGCTGAACGCCCACCAGGGCTGGCAGCGCCAATGGCGCGACCCCGCGCCCAAGGCGAGCTATGACGCCATCATCATCGGCGGCGGCGGCCACGGCCTCGGGGCGGCCTATTATCTCGCCAAGGAACACGGCCTCACCAATATCGCGGTGCTGGAAAAAGGCTGGATCGGCGGCGGCAATGCCGGGCGCAACACCACCATCATCCGCTCCAATTATCTTTATGACGAAAGCGCCGCGCTCTATGAGCATGCGGTGAAGCTGTGGGAAGGCCTCTCGCAGGAGCTGAACTACAATGTCATGTTCTCCCAGCGCGGCGTCTTGATGCTGGCGCACAATGTTCATGACGTCCAAAGCTTCAAGCGCCACGTCTATTCCAACCGCCTCAACGGCATCGACAATGAATGGATGACGCCGCAGGAGGCGAAGGACTTCTGCCCGCCGCTGAATATTTCCCCGGACATTCGCTATCCCGTCATGGGCGCGGCGCTCCAGCGGCGCGGCGGCACCGCGCGCCATGACGCGGTGGTGTGGGGTTATGCCCGCGCCGCCGACGCGCTGGGCGTCGACATCCTGCAGAATTGCGAGGTCACCGGCATCAATCGCGGCCCGGACGGGGCGGTGACCGGGGTGGAGACCACGCGCGGCACCATCAAGGCGAAGAAGATCGGCGTTTCCGCCGCCGGCCACACCAGCGTGGTGATGGGCATGGCGGGCGTGCGCATGCCGCTGGAGAGCTTTCCCCTTCAGGCTTTGGTCTCGGAGCCGGTGAAGCCGTGCTTTCCCTGCGTCCTCATGTCGAACGCCGTGCACGCCTATATCTCCCAGTCCGACAAGGGCGAACTCGTGATCGGCGCGGGCACGGACCAATATGTCTCCTACAGCCAGCAGGGCGGGCTGCACATCACCACCCATACGCTGGACGCCATCTGCGAATTGTTCCCCCAATTCACCCGCATGCGCATGCTGCGCTCCTGGGGCGGCATCGTGGACGTGACGCCGGACCGTTCCCCCATCATCGGCAAGACGCCGGTGAAGGGGCTCTATGTGAATTGCGGCTGGGGCACCGGCGGCTTCAAGGCGACGCCGGGCTCGGCGAACGTCT
Organism: Roseixanthobacter finlandensis; assembly: GCF_043195105.2. Classification (NCBI taxonomy): domain Bacteria; kingdom Pseudomonadati; phylum Pseudomonadota; class Alphaproteobacteria; order Hyphomicrobiales; family Xanthobacteraceae; genus Roseixanthobacter; species Roseixanthobacter finlandensis. The sequence continues at coordinate 4,509,599 of NZ_CM195536.1, forward strand.
TCGCTCACACCATCGCCCGCGACGAACCCCATCCCATCAACGCCCCGTTCACCCTCGACCGCTTCCGCACCGGCCGCCTCATCGATGAAGCGGCGGCGGCGGCGGTCGCGCACTGAAGGCCCGCGTCATGCTCCTCATCCCCTGTCCCTATTGCGGCGCGCGGCCGGAAATCGAATTCCACTGCGGCGGCGAAGCCCATATCGCCCGGCCGGAAAATCCCGCCGCGCTCTCGGATGCCGAATGGGCGGAGTATCTCTTCATCCGCAAAAGCCCGAAGGGCGTGCATGCGGAACGCTGGCTGCATTCCCACGGCTGCGGCCGCTGGTTCAATGCGGTGCGCAACACCGTGAGCGACGCCATCCTTGCCACCTACAAGATGGGCGAGAAGCGGCCCGATATCGCGGCGGCGGAACCCGCGCTGGGAGGCAAGTGATGGTCCAGTCTCATCGCCTTCCCAAGGGCGGCCGGGTGGATCGCGCCCGCCCCCTCACCTTCACCTTCAACGGCCGCACGGTGCAGGGCTATGCCGGCGATACAATCGCCTCGGCGCTGCTTGCCAATGGCATCACGCTCGTGGGCCGCTCGTTCAAATATCACCGCCCGCGCGGCATCCTCACCCATGGCGCGGACGAGCCCAACGCTTTGCTCAGCGTCGATCGCGGCACCGGGCGCGTGGACCCGAACAATCGCGCCACCGTCGTGGAAGCCACCGCCGGCCTGAAGCTCGCCTCGCAGAACCATTGGCCCTCGCTGGAGCATGATATCGGCGCGGTGAACGACCTCGTCTCGCCGGTGCTGGTGGCGGGCTTCTATTATAAAACCTTCATGTGGCCGCGTTCGTTCTGGGACAAGGTCTATGAGCCGCGAATCCGCGCCGCCGCCGGCCTCGGCGTCGCGCCCGATCTGCCGGACGCGGACCGCTACGTCCACCGCAACGCCCATTGCGACGTGCTGGTGGTGGGCGCGGGACCCGCCGGCCTTGCCGCCGCGCTAGCCGCGAGCGAAAGCGGCGCGCGGGTGATCCTCGCCGACGAACAGGCCGAGATGGGCGGCAGCCTGCTGCACGAGACGACCGCCACCATCGACGGGATTTCCGCCGCCGAATGGGTGGCGCAGGCGCGCACCGCGCTGGCCGCCCGGCCCAATGTCACGCTGCTGCCGCGCACCACCACGTTCGGCTATTACAACCACAATCACATCGTGCTCACCGAGCGCGTCACCGACCATCTCGCGCAGCCCGATCCCAAGCTGCCGCGCGAGCGGCTCTGGCAGGTGCGCGCCAAGCAGGTGGTGATCGCCACCGGCGCCCACGAGCGCCCCCTCACCTTCGCCGATAATGACCGCCCCGGCATCATGCTGGCGGAGAGCGTGCGGGTGTTTATCAACCGCTACGGCGTCGCGCCGGGCCGGCGGATCGTATTCGCCACCAATGGCGCCAGCGCCTATCGCGCGGCGGCGGATGCCAAGGCGGCGGGGCTCGACGTGACGCTGGTGGATATCCGGCGCGAGGCGGAGATCGGCCCCGAGCGTGCGCTCGTCGCCGGCATTCCCCTGCTGTCGGGCCACACCATCGTCGGCGCCATGGGCGGGAAGGCGCTCACCGGGCTGATCGTCGCGCCGGTGGATGCGGCGGGCAAGGTCGGCGCACGCCGCACCTTGCCGTGCGACTGCGCAGGTGTCTCCGGTGGCTGGACGCCGAGCGTCCATCTGTTCTCCCAATCGCGCGGCAAGCTCGCCTTCCGCGACGAAATTGACGCCTTCGTTCCCGGCACATCGGTGCAGGCGGAACGCTCGGCCGGGGCCTGCAAAGGCACCTATGATCTGGCCGAAATCCTCGCCGAGGGTTGGGCGGCAGGCCGCGCCGCATCGGGCGCATCCGACACCCGCGTTTTCGCCGCGACGCCCGCCACCGCCACCGGCTTCAAGCCGGCCCGCGTGCTGCCGACAGACGCCGACCCGAAGAAGGTGCGCGCCTTCCTGGATTTCCAGAACGACGTCACCGCCAAGGACATCGGCCTTGCGGTGCGCGAGGGGTTCCAAAGCGTCGAGCATGTGAAGCGCTACACCACCAACGGCATGGCGACCGACCAGGGCAAGACCTCCAACATGGCGGCGCTCGGCATTCTCTCCGACCTGCTGGGCAAGCCGATCCCGCAAGTGGGCACCACCACCTTCCGCCCGCCTTATACCCCGGTCACCTTCGGCGCGATCATCGGCTCGGCGCGGGGCGAATTGTTCGACCCCATCCGCAAGGCGCCGCTGCATGATTGGGCGGCCGAGCACGGGGCGAAGTTCGAGAATGTCGCGCTGTGGCGCCGCGCCTGGTATTTCCCCAAGGCGGGGGAGGACATGCACGCGGCGGTGAACCGCGAATGCAAGGCGGTGCGCGAAAGCGTCGGCATTTTCGATGCCTCCACCCTCGGCAAGATCGAGGTGGTGGGGCCGGACGCGGCGGAATTCCTCAATCGCATCTATCCCAACGCCTGGCTGAAGCTGGAACCCGGCAAGTGCCGCTACGGCCTGATGCTGAAGGAAGACGGCTTCGTGTTCGACGACGGCGTGGTCGCCCGCCTCGCGCCGGATCGCTTCCATGTGACCACCACCACCGGCGGCGCGCCGCGCGTGCTGGCGCATATGGAAGATTATCTCCAGACCGAGTGGCCGGACCTGAAGGTGTTCGCCACCTCCACCACCGAGGAATGGGCGGTGATCGCGCTCCAGGGACCGAAGGCGCGCGATGTGCTGGCGCCCTTCGTCTCCGATATCGACCTCTCCCCTGAAGCATTCCCGCACATGGCGATCCGCACCGGCCATATCCTGGGCGTGCCGACCCGCCTGTTCCGCGTCTCCTTCACCGGCGAGATGGGCTATGAAATCAACGTGCCGGCGGATTATGCCCGCGCGGTGTGGGAGGCGCTGTACGACTATGGCCAGCGTTTCGGCATCACGCCCTATGGCACGGAAGCCATGCACGTGCTGCGTGCGGAACGCGGCTTCGTCATCGTCGGCCAGGAAACCGACGGCACCGTGACCCCGGACGATCTCGGCCTCGGCGGCATGGTCTCCAAGCTGAAGCCGGATTTCGTCGGCAAGCGCTCACTGGCGCGGCCCGACATGAGCGTGCCGGACCGCAAGCAATTGGTCGGCCTCGCCAGCCTCGACGGCACCAGCGTGCTCGACGAGGGCGCGCAGGTGGTGGCCGACATCGCCCAGCCGGTGCCCATGAAGATGCTCGGCCATGTCACCTCCTCCTATTGGAGCGGAGCGTGCGGGCATCCCATCGCCATGGCCTTGGTGGAAGGCGGACGCGCCCGCATGGGCGCAACCCTGCACGTCACCACGCCCGCCGGTTTCACGGCGGTGAAGGTCTCGGCGCCGGTGTTCTTCGATGCGGACGGCAAGCGCGTGAACGGCGCTGTGAATGGAGAGAGCACCCATGGCTGACACCCAGACCCTCGCCCGCCGCACCCCGGTGCTGACCCCCGCCGCCAGCGCTCGGGCGACGCAGGTGACGCCGCTTGCCCCCGCCGCCCGGTTCTCCCTGCGCATCTGGCAAGCTGAGTCTCAACCGGCAGGCGTCCTCGCCGGCTTCGATTTCTCCGGCGCGATCAACACCTGTTCAGGCACCGCCGCGCGCTTCGCCGCCCGTCTTGGACCGGACGAATGGCTGATCGTTGTGCCGGAGGGCGAGGGTGCGCAGATCCGCGCGGATCTGGAACAGGGCCTTATCGGCCGGTTCTTCTCGCTGGTGGACGTGGGCAGCCGCAATTGCGGCATTCGCGTCGCCGGCCCGCAGGCCCGCGACGTGCTCAATGCCGGGATCGCGCTCGACCTCGCCGACAGCGCCTTTTCGGCCGGGAGCGCCACGCGCACCCTGCTCGGCAAGGCGGACGTGGTGCTGGTGCGCGCCACGCAGGAGGAGAGCTTCCAGGTGGAATGCTGGCGCTCGTTCGCGCCTTATGTCTTCGCCTTCCTGAGCGAGGTGGCGCAGGAGTTCGACTGAACTCTCGCGCCACGCTCTCAGGTCTCAGAAGAACGCCTGGATGCCGGTGATCGCCCGGCCGAGGATGAGGGCGTGCACGTCGTGCGTGCCCTCATAAGTGTTCACGGTCTCCAAATTCTGCGCGTGGCGCATCACGTGGTAGTCCTGCTGGATGCCGTTGCCGCCGTGCATGTCGCGGGCGACACGGGCGATGTCCAACGCCTTGCCGCAATTGTTGCGCTTCATGATGGAAATCATGTCCGGCGCCATCTTGCCTTCGTCGAACAACCGGCCCACCCGCAGCGAGCCCTGAAGGCCGAGCGCGATCTCGGTCATCATGTCCGCCAGCTTCTTCTGCACCAATTGAGTGGCCGCCAGCGGCCGGCCGAACTGCTTGCGGTCGAGCGTATATTGCCGCGCCCGCGCCAGGCAGTCCTCCGCCGCCCCGAGCACGCCCCATGAAATGCCGTAGCGCGCCCGGTTGAGGCAGCCGAACGGTCCCTTCAGGCCGGACACGTTGGGCAGAAGCGCGTCCTCGCCCACCTCGACGCCGTCCATGACGATCTCGCCGGTGATGGAGGCGCGCAGCGAGAGCTTGCCGCCGATCTTCGGCGCGGAGAGCCCCTTCATGCCCTTCTCCAGAACGAAGCCGCGAATCTCATTGCCGTGCGCCTCGGATTTCGCCCACACCACGAACACGTCGGCGATGGGGGCGTTGGAAATCCAGGTCTTGGTGCCCGACAGGCGATAGCCGCCGTCGATCTTCACCGCCTTGGTCTTCATGCCGGCGGGGTCGGAGCCGGCGTCCGGCTCGGTCAGGCCGAAGCAGCCGACATAATCGCCCGAGGCGAGCTTCGGCAGGTATTTGCGCCGCTGCGCCTCGTCGCCATAGGCCTGGATCGGATACATGACGAGCGAGGATTGCACGCTCATCATGGAACGATAGCCGCTGTCCACCCGCTCCACTTCCCGCGCCACCAGGCCATAGGCCACATAGGACGCGCCCGCGCCGCCGTACTCCTCCGGCACCGTCACGCCCAGCAGGCCGAGTTCGCCCATCTCGTTGAAAATGGCGCGGTCGGTCTTCTCGGTGGCATAGGCCTCGATCACGCGAGGCGCCAGCTTGTCCTGGGCATAGGCATTGGCGGCATCGCGAATCAGCCGCTCATCCTCGGAAAGCTGATCGTCCAGCAGGAACGGGTCCGACCAATCGAAGGCCGGGGCCTTGGCATGGGCCACGGGGTTCACCTTCGACGCATGTGACATGACAACCTCCCAGATGCGGCCCTGCGGGCCAGCGGCTCGTTCCCTGGATCATCGCGCGGGTTTCAGGCCCGCGCCATGATGGCCATGGCCTGGCGCGCCACATCCAGCACGCGCAGACTCAATTCATCCTGCCGCGCGGCGATCTCGTCCAGATCGAACCAGCGCGTATCCAGTGCATCGTCGGCGGCCCGCGCCTCGCCGTTGCGCCAATGGCACAGCACCGCCACCAGCACGTAATGATGCAGCACCTCGCCTTGCGCGCCCCGGTCGAGCGCGTCGAGCGCGCAGAACGGCGCGCCGGCCAGCGCCTCGACGCCGGTTTCCTCGCGCAGCTCGCGCACCGCCGCCTCAGCGGCAGTCTCGCCCCATTCGATGCGCCCGCCGGGAAAGCCCCACAGGCCCTGGTCCGGTGGATTGGCCCGCTGCACCAGCAGCACCTGGCCCGCCCGCACCACCACCGCGAGCGCGCCGCAGCCGGGCCGGCGTGCCGCCCCGTCCATCACAGCCGCTCCGTGGCGAAGTCCGGCGCGGCCACCACGCGGTTGCGGCCCTGGCGCTTGGCCTCGTAGAGCGCGGCATCCACCGCCGCAAGCAGGCTGTCCGGGGAGCCAGGGAAGCGCGGCACGGTCGCCGCCGCGCCAAAGCTCGCCGTGAGCCGGTGCGAGGGCACGCCGGGATGCTCGATGCCCAGGGCGGCGACCAGCCGGCGCACGTCCTCGGCGAATTCCACCGCCCCGGCGAGATCCGTATCGGGCAGCAGCACCACGAATTCCTCCCCGCCATAACGGGCCGCCAGATAGGCCGTGCCAGCGGTCGCCGCCGAGAGCATGCGCGCCACGCTGCGCAGCGCATCGTCGCCCGCGAGATGGCCCCGACCGTCGTTGAACAGCTTGAAATGATCCACGTCGGCCATCACCAGCGCGAGCGGCCGCCGCAGGTCGCCGGCGCGCACCCAATCTTCCGACAATTGCACGTCGAACGTGCGGCGGTTGGCAAGCCCGGTCAGCCCGTCCATGCGCGCCAGCGCGGCGAGGCGGCCATTTTGGCTGCGCAATTCCTCGGTGCGCTCCGACAGGCGCTGGTTCATCTCGTCGAAGGCGGCAACAAGCGGCTGGAATTCCTCCACCCGCACCTGGCTGATGGTATCGGCCTCTTCCCGCCCGACCGCGCCAATATCAAACGCAAGCTGCTGCACCGGATCCACCACCAGCTTCTCGGCCGCATACCAGGCAAGAACGATCAGCAGCACCACGCCGCCGAGTAGGGCGAAGAAAATCGTGAGGATGCGCTGATCGATATCGGCGATCATCAGCGAGGAATCGCTCCCCACCAGGACCCGCAGCTCGGTTCCGGCGAGGCGGGCGAAGGCGAAATAACGCTCCTGGCCATCGAGTCCCACCGCCTTCAACTGTCCCTCGGTGCCGGCAAGGACCCGTTGGATCAGCGGATGATCGCGGAAATTGGCGCCCACGAGGCCCGACTCAACCGGATAGCGCACCAGGACCGTGCCGGTGCCATCGATGATGCAGACCGTAACTCCGTCCTCGACCCCCGATTGGGCGGCGATGCGCGACATCCATTGCAGATCCACGCCCACCGCCGCGAGCGCGATGGGATCGCCCTGCGGGTCCCGTTCCGCCTCGGCAATGGCGATCACGGTGCGGCCGGTGTTGCGGGCCGTGATCAGATGGCTGATGACCGCCTGCGGTGTCGCGAGGGCGTCCCGCACATATTCGCGGTCGGAGAGATCGAGGCCAATGAGCGCGCGCGTGCTGGCGCACACCACGCGGCCGTCGGCGCCCGCGATCAACGCCCCCTGGACCCCGACCGCCTCGTTGTTGAGGCGGCGCAGAAATTGTTCGCATCCCGCCGGATCCTGCATCAGCGCCGAGGCTTGGCGGCTCAGCGTCTGCACGACCGCCTGCGCGGCGCCGATCGTCTCGCGCTGGGCGAGCGCGGCGGATTCGGCGATATCGCGCAACTGCTCATAGGTGCGGCCGATCTGCTCATCGCGCGAGGCGAGCAGCGCATAGATCCGCTCGGCGGAGATCGGCAGGGCCACGAGCAGGATCAGATAGGCAAGCCGCCGCCTGATGCTGACATTCCGCCGCCGACGCCGGCCCCAAAGTCCCTGAGCTTGATCGGCCATGTATGTCCAGCGTCTCCCGCCCGCCTGCCATGCGGACACCCCCTATCTTTCTTCTACCGCGAACTTTCGACAAAAGGGAGCCACAATGCCACGCGCCCTGCGGGGCGCACGAAGGATCATCGCCCATGCCCGATCTGGATCACGAAGGACCCGCGGAGCGCCTCGCCCGGGTGCGCGCCGAACTGGAGCTCGCCTGCCGCGAAGCCGGCCGCCCCGCCGGCGCGGTGGAGCTGATCGCGGTATCCAAGACCTTCCCGGCGCCGGACATCCTGCCCGTCATCGCCGCCGGCCAGCGGGTGTTCGGCGAGAACCGGGTGCAGGAAGCGCGCGAGAAATGGCCCGCGCTCCAGGCCGCGACCCCCGGCCTGGTGCTGCATCTCATCGGGCCGCTGCAATCCAACAAGACCCGCGAGGCGGTCGAGACCTTCGACGTGATCCACACCGTCGACCGGCCGAAGATCGCCCGCGCCCTGGCCGAGGAAATGGCCCGCCAGGGCCGCCACTTGCCGGTGTTCGTGCAGGTGAACACCGGGGCGGAGCCGCAGAAGGCGGGCGTTCTGCCGCAGGAGGCGGACGCCTTCATCGCCGAATGCCGCGAGGCCTGCGGCCTCACCGTGGCGGGGTTGATGTGCATTCCCCCCGTGGACGACGTGCCGGCGCCGCACTTCGCGCTTCTGGCACAGATCGCCGCGCGCAACGGCTTGCCGGGCTTGTCCATGGGCATGAGCGCGGACTTCGGCGTGGCGATTCACCAGGGCGCGACCCATGTGCGCATCGGCAGCGCCATCTTCGGCCACCGCCCGCGCCCCCTGCCCTGACCGGCCTTGGGCCTTGGGCCTTGGGCCTTGGGCCTTGGGCCTTCAAAAACCTCACCGGCGCGATCGGTGGCGCAAGCCGCCGGCGCCTCGTGCGGGCCCGAGGCGGTGCCCGCCCCGGGCAGACTTGGCCTCTATTTCGGGAAGAACCCGGCATCTGCCCCAGGAAAACCTGCCGCCTGCTTTGGGGATGAGATCGAAAGCCCACAAGGAAGGGCTTGCTGACCGCTCGGTTCGCGGTTATACGGAGCCCCTTCCGCGCAGCTCCCATCGTCTAGCGGTCTAGGACGTCGCCCTCTCACGGCGAAAACAGGGGTTCGATTCCCCTTGGGAGCGCCAGCGTTTTCAAGCGCTTGGCCTGAGATTTGGCGCTCGAACGCGATCCGTACGGAAAAAAATACGGAAATGCCGTGGGCATTCATGAGCGTCCATAGGCGTTGAATCGATCTGCCGCGCGCTGGTAGGCGATCATGTCGATCGGGGTGAAGACCGGCTGCTCGACTCATGTGAACTACTCCCCAAAAATTGGGTCGTGATGGACGCCACGTTTTGACGTCATCTAATCTCCCGTTAGGAGGAGATCAGGACATGCGCAAACGCAGGAACCATGATGCGAGTTTCAAGGCTCGCGTGGGCCTTCCGCGCAGCAGCCTCCACGCCAAGATCGAGCAGTACCGGATGGGGTGAGACCGAAAGAGCTGCTGCCCCTCCGCAGGTCGGCGCAGCGCCCACGCGCCTCAACCGCCTGACCGGGTCGGTAAGCTTGATCCATACCGAAGCGTGCTCGCTGGATTTTTCCAACAGCGAACGGCCCGATCGACGCCGACGGCGGCGAGCCCCCCTGCCTCGGCATTTTCCATCTTCGCCACCACTACCGTCTAAATAAAATACTGGCGACTCCTCCCAGCATGAGGCTGCCCATGGCGACGGCGAGACCGTAAAGCAGCCCGTTGCGCTGTGAGAATTCCGCGATCGACTGCTCGACGCCGGTCTTCTGCACGTCGAAGGAGGTGGTTGCGGAGGCGACCGGCCGGCCGCCGCGCAGCAGCTGCACTTCCACCTGATAGCGCCCCAGCGGGGCGGTGCCGGGAATGGCCACCTCGGCGCGGAACACGTGGGGAGCGATGAAGGTCACCCCGCACGTGTTCTCCCGGTACAGACCCTGGGCCTGCTGGATGCGCAGGAAGGCGGCGCGGAACGGGTCGGCCGACACCACGTCCGCATGATCGTCGCCGATCCGCTGCTTCAAGAGGATGCGCCCCAAGCCAATCTGACCCAGCCGCAGAGAATCGGCCTCGGCCATCTCCTCCGGCGGGCGGCTGGTGAGGATGTCGAGGAAGGACGGCACATCGAGGAAGGTGCGGCTGTCCGCATTCATCCACAGCCCCAGCACCCGCGTCTTGCGCCATGTGGTGAAGGTCTGCCCCGGTCCGCGCACCGTCACCACCACGTCGGGGCTCCCGCCGGCGGCGTCCTGCGGATCCATGACCCCGAACACCACAAGGTCCGCCCCCGTGAAGCCCGAGGTGATGTGCACCTGCGCCTGTGACACCGACACCACCAGCCCATCGGCCCGCGCCATCCCGCAGCCACCCAGCAGGGCCAGAATGAGGACGGCTGCGCGCACCATCATCGCAGCTTCTCCATGGTGGTCACGACGAAGGTGTCTGCCGGACGGGTGACGAACTCCCCCGCCACCCGCACCGCCACCCCCAGCACCAGCAGGCCCAGCAGCAGGCGCAGGTGCTCGGCCCGCAGCGACTGGCCGGTGCGGGCCCCGAACTGGGCGCCCATGGTGCCGCCCACCATCAGTACCAGGGCCAGCACCACGTCCACGGTGCCATTGGCCTGGGCGTGGAGCACCGTCGCCGCCGCCATGGTGACGAAGGTGAGCACCAGCGAGGTGCCCACCGCGGTCTGGGTCGGCGCCTTGAGCAGATAGATGAGCGCCGGCACGAGGATAAACCCGCCGCCCACGCCCAGCACCGCGCCGACGAGGCCGATGGCGAAGCCGATAGCCACCACCGGCAGAGCCGACACGTAGATACGCGAGCGGCGGAAACGCATCTTCAGCGGCAGGCGCATGAACCAGGCTCTTGTGCCCGGCCGGCGCACCACCGCCGGTCGCCCCTTGGCGGTGCGGCGGATGGCGCGCACGCTTTCCACCAGCATGAGGGTGCCAAGGGTGCCGAGCAGCGCCGTGTAGGAGATGCGGATGAACAGGTCGACTTGGCCGATCACCCGCAGGAACAGGAACAGCATCACCCCGGCGAGCGTGCCCAGCAGGCCTCCAGAGAGCAGTGCGCCAGCCAAATGCATGTCCACCATGCCCTTGCGCCAGTAGGACAAGGCGCCGGAGAAGGAGGAAGCGGCCATGTAGGGCGACACGCTGGCCACCGCCACCGCAGGCGGCACACCGGTGAAGATCAACAGCGGCGTCATCAGGAAGCCGCCGCCCACACCGAACATACCCGAGATGAACCCCACCGCGAGGCCCATCGCGAAGATGGTGAAGATGGCGACGGGCAGTTCGGCGATGGGAAGGTAGATGGTCACGCGGGGGCTTTCCGGGACGGTTTGGTGAGGCCTCGATGAGTCAGGATGCGAACAGGTTGACCGCGAGGCCGCTTTGCCCGGTTTCCCTGTATTTGGACTGCATGCCGGCACTCTTTTGCCGCATGGTCTCGATCACCTGGTCCAGGGAGACATGATGGGTGACGTCGCCGCGCCGGGCGAGGGAACCGAAAAGCTCCCCCCGAACCCGTCTGATCCGCACGGGCTTGGTCTTCAGGAAACGCCTTGCGGCGACCACGGGACCCACCGTGGGGGGCGAGGACGGCCCGATACCGATCCTGAACAGCTCGAACACGCTGATCACGCCGCCCCCCATTCCTGCGCCGCATTCAGCAGGAAAGCCTGGACATAAGGGGCAAGGGACCGCGCGCACTCGACACGAAACCCCTCGCTGCCCCGCACCAGCACGATCTCGGCCTTGGCGAGCACGGTGCGGGTGGCGCTCCCCGGCGGAAATGCGCTCCCGTGGAGGTCGAGGGGGACCCCCGCATTCAAGATCATCGGCGCGGCGGCGCCGCCGACGGTGATCGCCGCCTGGCGGTGGCCGATGTCCACCAGGGAATGAAAATGCCCGGCAAGATCCGCCGCGATGGCGCTCGCCGCTCCATCCCCATCCGGCGCCACCAGCAGCCATTCGTCGGGGCCGAGGCGCGCGGCGAAGCGATCCGCCGTGCCCCGCGCGGAATTGACGGGGCCGGACAGATCGAACATCCCCGCCTGTCCCACCGCCGCCGCGGCTCCGGGCGGGAGGCGCAGCACGTGGCGGCTTGCCGGGCCGAGGGGGACGATGGCCGCCGCTGGCGTGATGGAGGCCGGCGCGGTGAACGGCGAGCGATATGTGGCACGCTCAGACATGGACGTTGCTTCCATGGACGCGTTCTCCCGTGGGATCGAAGAAGACCGGGGGCACCACGCGCACGGCGGTGAAGCCGGTACGGGTCGTCGCATGGAGGACCTCCTCCATCCGCCCCCGCCCGCCCGAGACGAGGGCCAAAGCGATGGATCGCCCGCAGGTGTCGCTCCAATAGCTCGACGTGACATGCCCGAGCATGGGCACCGGCACCGCGGCCATCCGATCGGCCACGATCTGCGCGCCCTCATCCACCACGAGGCCTTCCGCTTCGGTCAGGAGGCCGACCAGTTGCCGGCGGTCCGCCTTCAGCATGTCCGGCCGGTATAGCGAGCGCTTGCCGACGAAATCCGGCTTGGTGCCGGACACCGCCCAGGACAGGCCGGCATCGTCCGGCGTCACGGTGCCATCGGTGTCATGGCCGGCGAGCAGGAAGCCCCGCTCGGCACGCAGCACATGGGTGGCCTCGGTGCCGTAGGCGGCCATGCCGAAGCCTTGCCCGCGCTCCCACAGGACGTCCCACACATCCCGCGCGAAGCCGGAGGGCACGTTGATCTCGTAGCCCAACTCGCCGGTGAAGGAGAGCCGGAACAGCCGGAGAGGGACCCCGCATAGGGTTCCGCTACGCACCGCCATGGGCGGGAAAGCCAGGGGCGAGAGATCGATGCCCTCGACCAGCGGCGCGATCACCTCGGTTGCCCTGGGCCCCTGCACGGCGATAACGCCCCATTGCTCCGTCGTGGAGGTGAGATGCACCTTCAGCTGGCTCCATTCGGTTTGGAGATAGTCCTCCATGTGGGCGAACACGCGCGCCGCGCCGCCGCTGGAGGTGGTGACGTGGAAAAGGTCCGGCCCCAGGCGGGCGACGATGCCGTCATCGAAGATGAAGCCGCTCTCGCCCAGCATCAGGGCGTAGCCGCACATGCCGGGTTCAAGTGCGCTCAGGTCGCCCGCATAAATGCGATCGAGAAACTCCAGGGCGTCTGGTCCCGTCACCTCGATCTTGCCCAGCGTCGAGGCATCGAACAGGCCCACCGCCTGGCGCACCGTTCGGCATTCCCGCGCCACGGCGGCGCGCATGTCCTCTCCGGCCCGGGGGAAATAGCGGGCGCGCTGCCACAGGCCGACCGGCTCGAAGACCGCGCCGCGCGCGCGCGCCCAGCCGTCGATGGGCGTGGTGCGGATAGGGTCGAACAGGGTATCGCGCGCCGCGCCCACAAGGGCGCCGAACGAGACCGGCGAGTAGGGCGCGCGGAAGGTGGTGGTGCCCACCTGCGGAATGGGCCGCTCCACCGCTTCGGCGATGAGGCCGAGAGCGGCCATGTTGGAGGTCTTGCCCTGGTCGGTGGCCATGCCGTTGGTGGTGTAGCGCTTAACGTGCTCGACGCTCTCGAACCCCTCGCGCACCGCCAGCCGGATGTCCTTGGCTGTGACGTCGTTCTGGAAATCCACGAACGCGCGCGCGCGGCCTGGATCGGCGTCCGTCGGCAGCACCCGAGCCGGGGTGAAGCCGGTGGCGGAGGGAGGGACAACGGCGAAGGTCCGCGCGCTCCCGCCCCTCGCTGCCTGACCGCCCGCCTGCCAGCCTTCCGCGAGAATGGCGGACAGCTCGTAGGTGCCGTTGCAGGCGCCCGCCGAGCGCGCCCGCTGCGCCGCCGCGCCGGGAACGAAGGCGTCGATATCTTCCCGGAAGGCCAGCTTGCCGCGCGACTGGGAGTGAAGATGCACGGCGGGCGTCCATCCGCCGGAGAGGCCGACGGCATCGCACGCAAGAACGCGGCGCGGCCCGACGCTCCCGGACGGGCCGACCGGCGCGACGACGAGCCCCCTCACCCGGCTGCGACCGAGGGAGCCGACCAACGTGTGTCCCGTCAGCACCTCGATGCCGGCATCGCGGATCCCGGCCAGTTCCGGCCCGCAGGCCTCCTGCGGGCGCGTGTCCACCACCGTCACGGCAAGGCCTGCGGCCCGCGCCTCCGCAGCGGCCTGGTAGGCAGATGCTCCGTTGGTCGCGAAAACGAGGGACCGCCCGACGGCGACCGCATAGCGCTGCAGGTAGACGCGGATGCTCTCCGCCAGCAGGATGCCCGGCCGGTCATTTCCAGCAAAGGCCAGGGGACGCTCGTGGGCACCGGTGGCGAGGACCACCTCGCGGGCCCGTATCTGCCACAGCCGCTCCCGCGGCTGACCCGCAGGGGCGACCGCGAGATGGTCGGTGCAGCGCTCCACCAACGCGACATGATTGTGGTTGTAATAGCCGAAGGCGGTGGTCCGCGTCAGGACGGTGACGTTGTCCCGCCGCTGAAGCTCGGCCAACGCCTTGTCGCGCCAGGCAACAGCCTGCTCGCCCTCGATGGTCGAGACTGCGTCGTGGAGCAGGCTGCCGCCGGGCTCCGGCTGCTCATCGGCGAGGATCACCCGCTGTCCGTGTTCCGCGGCGGCGAGCGCGGCGGCAAGGCCGGCAGGCCCCGCCCCCACCACCAGCACGTCGCAATAGGCGTGGCGATGCCCATAGCGCTCGGCGTCCGGCGCGCGCGGAGCCACGCCGAGCCCGGCCGCGGCGCGGATCACCGGCTCATAGACCTTGTGCCAGAAACTTCGGGGCCATTTGAATGTTTTGTAGTAAAATCCGGCGACGAAGATCGGCGCGAGAAGATCATTCACCTCACCGATATCGTATTCCAGCGACGGCCAATGGTTCTGGGTGCGCGTGACGAGGCCGTCGCAGGCTTCCACGATGGTGGCGCGGTTGTTCGGGTCGCGCCGGCCGGCGCCGCGATCGATGTCCAGCAGCGCATTGGGCTCGTCCGCGCCGTGGCTGAGGATGCCGCGCGGACGGTGATACTTGAACGAGCGCCCCACAAGGTGGATGCCGTTCGCCAGCAGGGTCGAAGCCACCGTGTCGCCGGCGAGGCCGGTAAGTCCACGTCCGTTGAAGGTGAGGCGGAGGGGCTGGGTGCGGTCGACGCGCCCGCCGGCGGGCAGGCGGAAGGGTTGGGGATGGGCCATCATGCGCCTCCTTCTGGCCGTGGCGTCCCCATGGGATAGCTCGCCACGAACGCATCGCTGGCGGTGTCGCGCAGCGCATTGAACCAGCGCCCGCAGCCGTGCGCATGAAGCCAGCGCTCCGCGTGGCCGCCCTTCGGATTGGAGCGGAAGTAGAGGAAGCCCGCCCAGGCCGTGTCGTCGTACGCTTCGGGATGCTCCGGACGGGAGATGTGGGCTTCGCCGCCGCACCGGAACTCGATCTCGGGCCGGGCGCCGCAATGGGGACAATGGAGGAGGAGCATAATGGAACTCAGTGTGCGACCGCCGCCGCGGCCGCCTCGTCGATGAGGCGGCCAGTGCGGAAACGGTCGAGGGTGAAAGGCGCGCTGATGGGGTGCGGGGCACCGGTGGCAAGCATGTGGGCAAACAGGTCGGCCGCGCCCGGTGTCGCCTTGAAGCCACCCGTGCCCCAGCCGCAATTGACGTAAAGCCCTTCCACCGACGTCCGGTCGATGATCGGCGAACGGTCCGGCGTGACATCCACGATGCCACCCCAGGAGCGCATCATCTTCATGCGCCGAAACTGCGGGAACAGCTCGCAAATGGCCTCCAGCGTATGGGAGGTGACGTGCAGCCCGCCCTGCTGGGAATAGGAGATGTACTGGTCGGTGCCGGCGCCGATCACCAGTTCGCCCTTGTCCGACTGGGACAGGTAGGCATGGACAGCGTTCGACATGACGACGCAGGGCACCACCGGCTTCACCGGCTCGGAGACCAGCGCCTGCAGCGGGAAGCTTTCCAGCGGCATGCGCAGCCCGGCTCGCGCCATCACGACGCTGGTGTGCCCGGCTGCCGCGACGCCCACCCTGCGGGCGCGGATCGGCCCGCGGGTGGTCTCCACGCCGGCGATCGCGCCGCCGGACTGGCGGATGAATCCGGTTACCTCGCAATTCTCGATGATGTCGACGCCGAGGGCATCGGCGGCCCGCGCATAGCCCCACACCACCGCATCATGGCGGGCCGTGCCGCCGCGCCGCTGGAGCGCGGCGCCCAGGACCGGGTAGCGAGCGCCGGGGGAAATATCGAGCCCCGGGCAGAAGGCGCGCGCCTCCTCCGCGGTCAGCCATTCATTGTCGATGCCGTTCAGGCGGTTGGCATAGATATGCCGCATGAAGATCTGCATGTCATGCTGGGTGTGGGCCAACATCATGACCCCGCGCGGCGAATACATGACATTGTACTGCAATTCTTGTGCGAGGCCGCCCCACATCTTCAACGCACGCTCGTAGATGGCCGCACTTTCATCGTAGAGATAATTGGAGCGGATGATGGTGGTATTTCGACCGGAATTGCCGCCGCCGATCCAGCCCTTCTCGATCACGGCGACATTGGTGATGCCGTGCTTGCGCGCGAGATAATAAGCGGTACCCAGCCCATGCCCGCCGCCGCCGACAACAACAACGTCGTAGGCGCGCTTGGGCTCGGGCTTACGCCATTGCAGCCCCCAACCCTTGTGCGCATTGAAGGCTTCGAACAGAAGCGATGAGAGCGAAAAGTGCGGCATCCAAATCACCTGCAGCGGCAGCGTGGTCCTGCCAATTTGTGCAGCGATTGTGCCCGAGGATAATGCTTGAATCTTGCAGAAAGACGACTACACAATAGTAGGAATGAGACATTCGCGCACGGTACGACCGAAGCTGAAAGTCGGCTTTTTGCTGCTGCACAATTTCACCCTTACTGCATTTTCCACTTTCGTGGATGTGCTGCGCCTCGCCGGCGACGAAGGGGATCGCTCGCGGCCCATCGCCTGTGACTGGCAGGTGATGAGCCCGAGCCGGCGGCCGGTGCGCTCCTCCTGCGGGATCGAGGTGCAACCCACCGCAGGCCTTATGGACCCGGCGGGCTTCGATTATGTGGTGGTGGTGGGCGGATTGCTGCACGACGTACCGCCGCTGCCTTCCGAGACCGCAGCCTATCTTCACAAGGCGGCTGAGGCCGGCGTGCCGCTCGTGGGCGTGTGCACGGCCAGCTTCGTGCTATGCCGGCTCGGCCTCATGGAGCACCGCAAGTGCTGCGTGAGCTGGTACCACTACCGGGATTTCATGGAGGAATTTCCGAACCTTATCCTGGTCGCCGACTTGCTGTTCGTGATCGACGGGGACCGAATCACCTGCTCGGGCGGGACCGGTGTGGCGGACTTGGCTGCACACCTCGTGGCGCTGCACTTGGGCCAGGCACGGGCGCAGAAGGCGATGCACATGCTGCTGGTGACCCGGCCGCGGGACGAGGCAAGCCCCCAGCCCGTGCCGCAGCCGAATCCCCACGCCTGCGCGGACCGACGCGTCCAACGCGCGCTGCTGATGATGGAGCAGAATCTGGCCAATCCGCTGACCACCCCGCAGATCGCGTCTCGGCTCGACCTCGGAACCCGGCAGTTCGAACGGCTGTTCCAAGAGCAACTTGGAACGAGCCCGCACCAGGCCTATCTCGACTTGCGGCTGAAGCACGGCCAATGGATGCTTCGGAATACTTCAACCACCACGGCACAGATCGCGGCCGATCTTGGCTTCGTGGATTCCTCCCACTTCGGCCGCGCCCTCAAGGCCCGGCTGGGCATGACCCCGGCCGCGTTCCGCAACGGGTGCCGGGCCGAGCGGGTGGGAACCGTCCACCCGCAGGAGAATGCGGATCGACGCGTCTACGAGTGAGCCTTACGCGGACCGGGGCGCCTGACTGTCTATGCGCATGAAGAACTGCGTGCGCGGGATGAAGATCCGCTGAAACGAGCCATGATTGGCCGGACTTGCCGAGCTGAAGATCTCCACCACCATCCCGATCGTCTTGGACGCCACCCCGATCTTGGAACAAATGTCCCGCGGAAGAGGCTCAATGCGGATATCGTAGGTCATGCGCTGGACATTGAGGTTAAGCTCACGCCGCAGGTTAATGCCCTCGAGGGGCATCGTCTTGTCCTTGCGCGCCTGGTCATAGACGCGCGCATCAATAATGAACTGGCTGTAGACTAGTAATTCGTGGCCGATGTCGACGATGCGGTCGATCTCTACCACTTCGTCTTCCACCCATTGCAGGTGCATGCTCCAGGAGCCGCGGTTGCTGTGCCGGTGGACACGGTCCACCTGGGGGAAGACCGGGAAAAAGTTCTCGCGCCGCTCGTCGCTGAACAGAAAGTGCCAGACCGTATCCACTTGGCGCGGCTCGCGATTGACAAAGCTTCCGGCCCGCCCCTGACGACGATCCACTGCCCCGTCCTGCACCAGCTCGCGATAAGCCTTCTGCACCGTGCCGAGGCTGAGTCCGGTGGCCAAGGCCAGATCCTTTTCGGGCGGGAGGCGATCGCCAAGGCTCCAGAATCCCTCGCGAATCCCGGCCAGCACTGCATCCCTCAGCTGGAGGTATTTCGGGGACTGGCCGGGGTCCTTCGGCGCAAAGCGGCGCCAGAAGTCGTATCCCGCCTGGGACGCCGGAGCCCTGATCACGGCATCTGCCTTATCGCGCGTCGCACGCGGAACCTGAGGCTTTGTCATGGGAGATTCCGAACGCAGGTGAGAGGGCGGTGGTACCGACATTCCCCCGAGGAGGCAAGGCGCCGACACACTGGCGTGCGCGGTGCCCGCCATGAGCGGTCAGTCGCCGGGCAGATCATGGACGTTGCTGAAGAAAACGTCTTTCCAGGAGGCAGGTGAGTTCTTCAGAAGGCCGGTCTTGTGCATGTATTCCGCGAAAAGCATCACTTTCCGGGGTGTCGGCGAGAAGGTCATCATATTTGAATCATTGAGGATCGCGACAATCTCCGCCACCGACAGCTTCGAGGTGTCGAACCGCTTGAACGCCTGCGCCGCCGCGGTCTTGTCGGCGGCGATGAGGCCCATCGCCTCGGTCAGCGCCGCATAGGTGGCGTCATAGAGCTTGGGATTGTCCGCCCGCCACTTGTCATTGGCGTAAGCAGTGATCAACGTGTTGGGGCCGCCGGTGACTTCATAGGAGCTGAGGATGGTGCGCACGTTCGGATTGGCAAGTTCCATCTGGATGAAGGGCACTGTGGTCACGTGCGTCTTGGCGCCTGCCCCGCCCGAAAGCAGCGCAGCGACTCCGTCGGGATGGGACATTGTAATGGCCAGCGTGTCGAACTTGCTGCGCTGGTCGAAGCCGAAAGCCTGGGCGGTGGCCATCTCCAGGATCAGCGCATGCTGCGTTCCCTTGCCGGAGGCCATGGCGATCCGGTCACTCGGCTTGAAGTCCTTGATGGACGTGATTGCGGGGTCGATGGTGTTGAAATAGATCGGGGAATCGCAGATCGCCATCATCCCCTTCACGGGGGCGAACTTCACCGTCTTGTCCCACAGATTCAGCATCACCGACGTGCCGGCCATGGCAATGTCGGCATTGCCGGAGATCAGCGCATCTGTGATGGCCGGGCCACTGGTCAGCCGCGTGTAGGTGACCTTGACGTCGGGTACGCCGAGGGCGGCCGCATGCTTTTCTATCAGCCTGCTTTCCTTGGCGATGATCATGGGCAGGTAGCATAGGCCGAGGCCGCTCACGACGCGCACTTCGGCCGCCTCGGCAAGGTGCGGACCGAAGACGGCGGCAAGAGCGACGGCCAATCCGGCCAGTCGGGCAAGGTATTTCATATGTATCCCCTTGTTGTCTGGAAGGTTCTGCGCCGTTTCGGCGTCTCGTTTTGCGATCGATGAAACGCGACGCCGGCGGGCCGGGAATCGCGTTTGCTTCTTAGTGCATCAGATTCGACGGGTGATCGCCGAATCGCGTCAGAGCAGGCGGTCGTTCTGCGGTCCCTTGAGCGGGATCTCCATGAGATCCTCGCCGAAGAAGATGTTGCCGCCGTAGATGCGCGAAATGTCGGCGACCACCCGTTCCCTGAGGCCGGGCCGGTCGAACTGCTCGGTGATGTGGGTGAGAACGAGATTCTTCACCTTGGCGTCGCGCGCCAGCTCCGCCAACTCCATGTGGCCCATGCAGCTGTGGGAGAAATCCGGGCTGTAGTTCGTTCCCGAAAGATAATGGCACATGTGCACGAGCACGTCGCAGTCCTTGGCCAGCACATGCATGCTTTCCGCCGGCCCGCTGTCGCCGGAATAGACGAAGACGCCCTCGGGCGTCGTCAGGCGGAAGCCGAGGGTGACTAGGAAGGGCTGGAAGTGGTTCACCTGGGTCGTCTCCAGCGTCCAGCCGTCGCCCTGGATGATGTCGCCGGGCGCAAGCGTGGTGACTTCAGGGACGGGCCGCGGCCGGGGGAGCGTGCCACCGCGGGCCTTGAACAGGTCGAGGCTCGAGCCGTGGGAGGTGCGTGCCACAAGGTCCGCGTTGTAGACGCCATCCAGCCCGAACAGGCGCTCGGTGATCTCGGCGATGGGGGAGGGCCCGAAGACTTTCAGCTCCGGGATGCGGTCGGCGCCCTGGTCCCAGCGGGTCAGGAGCAAGCGGCCATAATCGCCGCAATGGTCATAGTGCAGATGGGAGAAGAAGAGGTGGGTAACCCGGGTCGCGGGAATGCCCAGCTCCAGCAGGCGATGGTGGGCGCCGAAGCCGTGGTCCATGACGATCACGTCGTTGCCGGTCTCGATCACATAGCCGGAGGACATGCGGCGCAGGGAGGGCGTGGGCGTGCCGGTGCCGAGTAGGCGAATACGCATGGGACTGCTCGTTTCCTTAGGTTGTGCGTGCAGGGTGAGGTCAGCCGCGGCTCATGCCCCAGCGGCGGATGGTACGGGCCTCGATGGTGCGGAAGATCAATCCTTCCACCAGAAGGCCGATGATGATGACGCAGGTGAGCCCGGCGAAGACCTGATCGGTTTCCAGCTGGTTGCGCTTTTCGAACAGGAACCAGCCGAGGCCGCCGGATCGGGAGGACACGCCGAACACCAGCTCCGCCGCGATCAGCGTCCGCCAGGCGAAGGCCCAGCCGATCTTCAGCCCCGAGAGGATGGAGGGGAAGGCGGCGGGGATCAGGATCAGCGCCACGTAGCGCACGCCACGCAGGCCATAATTCTGGCCGGCCAGCCTCTGGGTCTCGGATACGCCGAGGAAGCCGGTCAGTGTGTTGAGGGCCACCGCCCAGAGCACTGAATGCACGATGACGAAGACGAGGCTGGGCACGCCGAGCCCGAACCACAACAGCGCCAGCGGCAGGAGGGCGATGGCCGGCAGCGGGTTGAACATGGCGGTGAGGGTCGCGAGCAGGTCGGCACCCAGCCGCGAAGAGACGGCGAAGGTCGTCAGCATCGCCGCGAGGGCGATGCCGATCGCATAGCCGGTCATAAGCACCTGGAGCGTCGCCCCGATGCGCTGGAGCAGGACGCCGTGGACGAGACTGTCCCACAAGGCGCGCAGCGTGTCCGTCAGCGTGGGGAACATCAGCGGGTTGGCGAGCCATACGGCGTAGGCCTGCCAGGCCACCATCAGCACGACGACGATCGCCCCGCGCCGGACCCCCTCCATGTTGGTGAGGTGCTCCCAGAGCGAGAGCGGGCGCTCGATCTCGCCCGCATCGCTCACGCGCGGCGCCGTGCGCTCGAATTCCGGACGGATGGGGGGAGACAGCCGGGCGGCCTGCGGGGGGGACATCTCAGCCATGGTGACCCTCGGCGAAAAGCATGATGTTGATCTTTTGGGCCAGGGCCATGAAATCGCTCCCGCCCAGGTGGTCGTGCCGGTACTGGTGAGCGTTCAGTTCCGCCTTCACCTGGCCGGGGTGAGGCGAAAGCAGCAGGATTCGCGAGCCGACCACGATCGCTTCCTCGATGGAGTGGGTGACGAAGAGGACGGTGAAGCGGATGTCGTCCCACAGCTGCAGCAGTTCGTCCTGCATCTGGCGACGCGTCAGGGCATCGAGGGCGGCGAAGGGCTCGTCCATCAGGAGGATGGCAGGCTCCATAGCCATGGCGCGCGCGATGGCCACGCGCTGCTTCATGCCGCCGGAAAGCATGTGCGGATAGGCGTCCGCGAACTTGCCGAGCTTGACTTTCGAAATACTGGCCATGGCCCGCTCACGGGCCTCGGCGCGCGGAAAGCGCCGACTTACCAGGATGGGGAACATCACATTCTCCACCACGGTCTTCCACGGCATCAGCTGGTCGAAATCCTGGAACACCATCATGCGGTCGGGCCCGGCGCCGGCGATCATCTGGCCGTTCAGCCGCATGAAGCCCGCCACCGGTTTCAGGAAGCCGGCGACACCTTTCAGCAGGCTGGATTTGCCGCAACCGGACGGGCCGAGCAGCACGAAACGATCGGCCGGATAGACTTCGAAGCTGACGTCGCGGGTGGCCGTGACCAGCAGATCGCGGGTCTTGTACTGGAGCGTGACCCCGGACACCTCCAGCAATGGCCCGGCTTGCGGGGGCGAATAGGTCTGGTCTTGCGGATGCGTGGCAGCAGCGCTCATCGGCCCCTCATTGTTCCGGCTCTGGCTTCGCCTTCAACGACGCCCGAAGGGGACGAATGCGCGGCGAATTGCACTATTTTTAAGATGCAGCATAATCTGAACACTATATAGCTTATTGTCAAGCAGACGCCGACCGCGGCGGAACGTCGTGGAACGGCCGCGGTGCGCAGCAGAGGTGTTCACCCCTGCGGCAACGCCGATTTTTTCAACGCAATCGGCGCGTCGCGGTACATCGCGAACAACCCTACTGGGCGAAGATGCTTTCAACATAATCGGCAAACGCGCGCGCCTTGGCGCTGGCGAGGCGCCCGGTGGGGAACACGGCCCACAGATCGACCGGCGGAAGCTCCCAGTCTTCCAACACGCGCCGCACCGCGCCGCTCTCAAGCTCGGGGGCGAACATCCAGTCGGAATTGACCGTCAGCCCCATGTCGGCGAGCACGGCCGCGCGGATGCCTTCCGCCGCGCTCAGGCGCACCCGGCCCTTAACCGCGACGGACGCCTGCGCGCCATTCCGGCGGAAGGTCCAGCTGGCGCCGAGCTGGCTGTAGACGATCGCCTCGTGGGTCGCGAGATCGGCCGGCGCCAGGGGCGTGCCGGCGCGCGCGAGATAGGCGGGCGTGGCGAGCACCGAGCGCTGGCCACGGGCGATCCGGCGGGCGATGGCGGTGGAATCGATCAATTCCCCCATCCGCAAGGCCAGATCGACGCCTTCGGAGACGAGATCAATGACCCGGTCATCGAGCAGCACGTCGATTTCGATGTCGGGATGGCGCGCCAGGAATTCCGGCAGGCGCGGAACGATGAGCAGGCGCGCGAAGGTCGTGGCCGCCGAGATGCGCAGGCGCCCCGACAGGCCCGCGCCGGCGCCGCGCGCCTCCAATTCGGCTTCCTCCGCCTCACGGATCGCAGCGCGCGCCCGTTCGTAGAAGCGCAGGCCCGCATCCGTCGGCGCGAGACTGTGCGTCGAGCGCGCGAGCAGGCGCACCTGAAGGCGCTCCTCAAGCTGGGCGATCGTCTTGGAGATGGCGGGCTGTCCCACGCCGATCTGCCGCGCCGCAGCCGAGAATGAGCCCGCTTCCACCACAGTCACGAAAGCCTGCATGGCCTGAAAGCGATCCATGTTCATTCCCCTTTGGAATGAGCGTTATCGCTTCATCCTGCCTGCCGCAACTTTCTAGGAATGATCATAACAGGCTCACGAACGCGCCGAGACGCGGTTCGCGGAGCTGAACATGATCGAAGTCTATGCATTCGCCACGCCCAACAGCGTCAAGATCCCGATCGCGCTGGAGGAAATGGGCCTCACCTATGATCTGAAGCCGGTGAACGTCCGCACCGGCGAGCAGAAGGCCGCCGCCTTCCTGGCCCTGAACCCCAACGGCAAGGTGCCGGTGCTGGTCGAGCGCGACGGCGATACCGCATTCGTTCTGAGCGAGAGCGCGGCGATCCTGGTTCATCTCGCGGAAAAAACCGGCATGCTGCTGCCGGCGGACGCAGACCGACGCGCCCGCGTGTTCGAACACTTGTTCTTCCACGCCTCCGCCCTGAGCCCGGCCTTCGGCAATGCCGGCTTCTTCAAGCGTTCGTCGCCGGAGCCCCAGCCCATTGCCGAAGCCCGCTTCTCGGCCGAGGCGGACCGCATCCTCGATCTTCTCGAAGCCACGCTGGCGACCCAGCGCTTCGCCGCCGGCGACGATTTCACCATCGCCGACATCGCCCATTTCGGCTGGCTTTGGCGGCGCGCCTTTCCCGGCGTGACGCTGGACGCCCGCCCCAACCTCTCCCGCTGGTACGACGCCATCGCCGCGCGGCCCGCCGTGCAGCGCGCCATCGCCCGCGTCGAGGCCCTCGTCCCGGCGGCCTGATTTTCCCCGATCCATTTCCCTGCGAACGCACGAAGGAGCCATCTCATGTCCCGCTTCAGCACCTACAAGGACGCTTTCCCCAACGCCCAGCTCACCTGCTCGGACAGCGGCGTGCTGGAAGTCCGCCTCCATACCGACGGCGGCAAGCTGGTCTTCAACGGCCATACCCATGAGCAGTTCGTCGAGCTGTTCCACCAGATCGGCGCGGACCCGGACAACCGGGTGGTCATCCTGACCGGATCGGGCGACGCCTTCATGGATGCGATCAGCCCCGAGGGCTTCGATTTCTTCTCGCCGCGCGGCTACGACAAGATCTATCGCGAAGGCAAGAAGGTGCTCATGAACATCCTCGATATCGAGGTGCCGATGATCACCGCCCTCAACGGCCCCGTCTTGCTGCACAGCGAATATGCTTTGCTGACCGACATCATCCTCGCCACGCCGGAAACCGTGTTCCAGGACAAGCCGCATTTCGACTTCGGCATCGTTCCGGGCGACGGTGTCAACCTGCTCTGGCCGGAAGTGATCGGAAGTATTCGCGGTCGCTATTTCATCCTCACCCGGCAGGTGCTCGACGCGGCGACGGCGAAGGCGTGGGGCGTGGTCAATGAGATCGTCCCCACCGACAGGCTACTCGCCCGCGCCCATGAGATCGCCGAGGGGATCGCCGCCTTGCCGCCGCTCACCAGCAGCTACACCCGCATCGCGCTGACGCAGAAGCTGCGCCGGATCATCGACGAGGGGGCCGGCTATGGCCTGGCGCTCGAAGGCATCAGCGCCGCCGAGGTCGCCCGCACGATGGCGGCCGGCTGACCGCCATTTCCCCCCTGCGCCACACGCCATTCCACCCGACACGGAGCAACCCCATGTCCCTCCAGGCGAAACTCGACGCCTTCAAGGCCGATTTTGAAGCGGGCAAACCGCCCTACAACGTACCGTCCGCGGTGATCGAGACCATGCGACGCGCCACCGCCGAACTCATCGCCTCCGGCGCGGCGCGCCACGCGCTCAAGGCCGGCGAGACGATTCCCGCCTTCACCCTTGCAGACCCCGAGGGAAATGCCGTGTCCTCGGTCGATCTTCTCGCCAGGGGGCCACTGGTCATCGCCTTCTATCGCGGCGTCTGGTGCCCCTATTGCAACATGGAATTGCGAGCGCTTCAGGAGACGCTTGCGCAGGTCCAGGCGCTGGGTGCGAGCCTGATTGCGATCTCGCCCCAGAACCCGGTCAACAGCCGCAAGTCGGTCCGCCAGAACAATCTGTCGTTCCCGATCCTGTCGGACCCTCGTAACGAGGTCGCCGCGGCGTTCGGTCTGCGGTTCGCGCTGCCGGATTATCTGATCGAGCTCTACGCGGCGTTGAAGAACGATCTGCCGTCCTTCAACGGCGACCCGAGCTGGACCCTGCCCATGCCGGCCCGCTTCGTGGTCGGCCGGGACGGCACCATCCTCTATGCCGAGGTCAATCCCGACTATACCCGCCGGCCCGAACCGACGGACATGCTGCCCGCCCTTCGCCGGGCCGTGGGTGCCACCGCCGCCTGATCCACCTGGATATGCCCCGTCCCATGCGGGCGGGGGGAGACCGCCCTATGCAACGAACCTTCCTCATCACTGGTGCCAGCAAGGGCATCGGTCTTGCACTCTCCCTGCGCCTCGCGGCGCAGGGTCATCGCCTCATCGGCATTGCGCGACACCGGAGTGAGGGCTTTCCCGGAGAGCTCCACACGCTCGATCTCAGCACCAAGGATGCGGGCGAGCAGCTGGCGCAGATCGTCCGTGCCGATCCGGTCGACGGCATCGTCAACAATGTCGGGCTGGTGCGCGCCGAGCCGCTCGGGGCGATCGAGGCCGCCACCCTCGACGAGGTGCTGCGGACCAATCTCCATCCCGCGCTTGCCGCCGTCCAGGCGGCCTTGCCGGGCATGAAGGCGCGCGGCTGGGGCCGCATCGTCAACATCTCCAGCCTCACCATCCTCGGTGCCCTGGAACGCACGTCCTACGCCGCGGCCAAGGCGGCGCTGGTGAGCTTTACCCGCAGCTGGGCCCTGGAGCTTGCGACCTCGGGCATCACGGTCAATGCCGTTGCCCCCGGGCCGACCGAGACCGAATTGTTCCGCGCCAACAATGCGCCGGGCAGCGCGGGCGAGGCGCGCTACCTGTCCGGCGTGCCGATGAAGCGGTTCGGAACGCCGCAGGAAATCGCCGCCGCCATCGCCTTCCTTCTGTCCGACGATGCGGCCTTCATCACCGGACAGACTTTGCATGTGGATGGAGGCGCCTCGATCGGAAAAGCATCACTTTGACCTCCGGCCATATTCCGGATCGGAAGGGCGCTCCCAAAGTCCGCATCTGGCACGGAGGCATCGCTCCCAGGGTTGGCCAGGGAAGTCCGCGATCTCAAAAGGTGAAGGCAGGCTCGCCATACACCGGAACATTGCCGCTGTTTGCCGGTCCTAAACCACCAGCGGGACATGGTCGGCGCAGTCCATCCGGAGGCGCGATGTGGAAACGTCCCTTTATGAGCCCGTCAAACGCTTCCTTGAGCAGCTCGGCTACACCGTAAAGGGCGAGGTCGGGCACTGCGACATGGTCGGCTTGCGGGATGATGATCCGGCGGTGGTGGTGATCGGCGAACTGAAGCTGGCGTTCAACCTCGAACTCATTCTTCAAGGTGTCGACCGGGCCACCTGCGGCGATGAGATCTGGCTGGCGGCGCGCCTTTCCGCCAAGGGCAAGGGGCGGGAAAGCGACCCACGCTATCGCAATCTCTGCCGTCGCCTCGGCTTCGGCTTGCTGGGCGTTTCGGCATTGGGGCATGTCGACGTCCTCGTTTCCCCGGCCGCACCAATGCCGCGGAACAACGCCCGCCGACGATCGAGACTGGTGGAGGAGCATAAGCGACGCCAGGGTGACCCCGTTGCAGGCGGCGGCACACGCAAGCCCATCATGACAGCGTATCGGCAGCAGGCCCTCGCCTGCGCCGCAGCGATGGCCTCCGCGCCGCAGCGTCCGCGCGACCTGAAACACGCATGCCCTGATGCCCAGAAAATTCTTCGCCGCAACGTGTACGGGTGGTTTGAGCGTTCGGAGCGCGGCGTCTACGCGCTGACCGATCTCGGGCGGAGCGCATTGGCGTCGTGGCACGCCGCCGCCGTCCCATGAATGCGACATGGGCAATGGTATGCGGGAGGCAGCGCCCCAGTCCGAGCGCGCCGGAGGAGCCTGCCGCCTTCGCGGGCGATCAGGATGCTGCCGATCCGCCGATGGTGCCCAGCACGTCCATGGCGGCGTCGGGGATATCGAGGCGGGACGCCGCGAGGTTCTCGGCGAGGTGGGCGGTCGAGGAAGTGCCTGGAATGAGCAGGATGTTGGGCGAGCGGCGCAGCAGCCAGGCCAGGGCGACCTGCATGGGAGTGGCACCGAGCGCACTCGCAACCTTAGTCAACGCCTGGGACTGGAGCGGAGAGAAGCCCCCCAAGGGGAAGAAGGGCACGTAGGCGACGCCCTCGGCCGCCAGTTGGTCGATGAAGCTGTCGTCGCTTCTGTGGGCCAGATTGTACTGGTTTTGCACGCCGGCGATGGGAACGATGGCGGCGCCCTGCGCGTATTGCGTGGGCGTGACGTTGCTGAGGCCGATGTGTCTGATCTGGCCTTTTTGCTGAAGTTCGGCGAGCGCCGTCAAGGGCGCTTCGATCGATCCTTCGGCCGGGCCGTGGACGTCGAACATCACGCGCAGGTTGACCACATCCAGGACATCCACGCCCAGGTTCTTCAGATTATCGGTGACGGCCGCTGCCAGGGCTTGGGGTGAGAAGGCCGGCATCCACTCGGCGTTCGGGCCGCGAGCAGCGCCGACCTTGGTCACGATGAGCAGATCCGACGGGTAAGGATGAAGCGCCTCCCGGATCAGCTGGTTGGTGATGTGTGGACCGTAGAAGTCGCTGGTGTCGATGTGATTGACACCGGCGTCGCGCGCGGCGCGCAGGACGGCGAGGGCTTCGTCGCGATCTTTGGGAGGGCCGAACACCCCGGGGCCGGCCAATTGCATGGCACCGTAGCCCAGACGGTTCACGGTGCGGCCGGCGAAGGAATAGGTCGGGGTTGTCATGGTCGTTCTCCTAGAGGACGCAAGACATCTAGACCTTGCCACAGTGCGCGATAATCGCCCACAATCAGAACGCCCTGTACGAGATAGCGAACAATGGCTCACGATCTCGCGGACCTGCACGCCTTCATCGCGGTTGCGCGTGCGCGGGGGTTCCGCAACGCGGCCCGGATCGAGGGCGCGAGCGCCTCGGCTCTCAGTGATGCGGTAAGACGCCTCGAAGGGCAACTTGGCGCGCGCCTCCTGCATCGGACGACGCGCAGCATCAGCCTGACCGAAGCGGGCGCTCGGCTGATGGCCCGGCTGGAACCGGCCCTCAGCGAGGTGGACGCGGCCTTGTCGGGGGTCGGGCGGCTTGGCGACGCGCCTGCCGGGACCTTGCGGCTGAACGTGCCGGTGAGCGCCGCGCGCCTCGTCTTGCCGGATCTCGTGCCGGCGTTCCTGGCGGCCTATCCGCAAATCCGGCTGGAGATCACGGCGGAGGACGGTTTCGTGGACGTACTGGCTGCGGGAGCCGACGCAGGCATCCGGTATGACGAGCGGCTTGAACAGGACATGATCGCCGTGCCAATCGGCCCGCGTATCCAGCGGTTCGCATGCGCCGCCGCGCCCGCCTACCTGGACGCTCGAACGCGGCCCCGCCATCCGAGTGACCTGCTGAACCACACTTGCCTTCGTGGGCGCTTCTCAAGTGGCGTGACCCCCGCCTGGGAGTTCGAGCGGCAGGGAGAGACGGTGATGATCGAGGGCGACGGCCCGCTGCTCGTCAGCATTGGACCGGCGATCGATCTCGCGGTCGAGGCGGCGATCTCGGGCGTGGGGATCATCTATCTCTTCGAAGCCTGGATCGCGCCGTTGCTGAAAAGCGGCGCGCTGGAGCCGGTTCTTGCGGACTGGTGGCCGAGTTTCCCCGGGCCTTTCCTCTACTATCCGGGTCGGCGGCTTGTGCCTCCGCCGCTTCGCGCGTTCATCGACTTCATTCGGGCGCGATAGTCATTGTGAGGCGAAAACGAGCAACGACGCATGTCTGCTTCCGCGCCAGAAGCGCACCCTCGCTCATGACGCATCCTGCAGGTTCAAGGGGATGACTCGTCAAAGGCGACCGAATGAGCAGGACGGTCGCGCACATGCTGCCCGCTCACGGCTTTCCGGCTGTTCCCTGCAGGTTGAGGTGGTATCGCGTGTATCGGCGTTCCCCGGTTCGCGTCAGGGCGCCTTTCTCCACCAGATCGTGCAGGTCGCGCGTGGCGGTGGGGCGTGAGGTGCCGGTGATGGCGAGGTAGTTCTCCGCGCTCAGGCCTCCCGTGAAGCCGCCGGGGCCCTCACGGAAGAGACGGGCGATCACCTTTTCCTGCCGTTCGTTCAACTTGTCGCGGAAGCGATCGTAAAAATGTGCCTTGGCGATGTAGAAGGCGACGCGATCGAGCGTTGTCTGCTGGGCCGCGATGATTGTTTCGGCGAAATAGACCAGCCAGCCCGTGACATCGAGCGTCCGCTGGTGGACCTCGAGCTGATCGTAATAGGCCTTGCGGTGCTGCTCGATGGTATGGGCGAGCGCGATCAGGGTCGGTTGCCCGATGTTCTGGGCGAGGGATTTTTCAGCCAGGGTTCGGCCGATGCGTCCGTTGCCGTCCTCGAAGGGATGGATGCTCTCGAAATAAAGATGCCCGATCCCGGCCCGGGTGAGTGCTGGCAAAGGCATTTCGCCGTCGGGGGCCGAACCATTGAACCAGGCGAGATAGGCGGCCATCTCTTCCGGAACCCGGGAGGATGGCGGCGCCTCGAAATGCACGGTCGGCCGATCCTGGCGGCCGGACACAATCTGCATTGCCTCTTCATGGCGGCGATAGCCGCCGATCATCTCCAGATGCCGGCTGTCCGCCATCAGCATGCGGTGCCAGCGGAACAGCGTGTCGGCATCGAGGGGGGCCGCCCAGCTCCGATAGAGATCGACCATCATCTCCGCGATGCCCCGCTCCTTCGGCTTCACGTTGCGATGGTCGGTGTCGAGGCCGAGCTGACGGCGCAGGGAGGATTGCACGCTGAGGCGATCCAGTGCCTCCCCTTCGATCGCGCTGGTCTTGACCGCCTCGTCGCTGAGGAGTTCGATCCGCAGCAGGTCCCGCTCGCCTTCGCTGACATGCCGGACCGCACCGATCACCTCGCCGGTGAGCAGCAGGAACCGCCGCTCCAGCGGTTCGAGGGCAACCGGATCATAGGCAAAATGCGGCCAGCCGTGCTGCGTCCAGTTCCACACCATGAGCGATAGGGTCTCCCGCTATAGCTCACATAATAGCGGATATGTGATTGATAGATAGCCGTCCTATCGCTCATGGCAGTGCGAAGGAGAACTGAGAGCGTGATACCGGGTCGATAACGTGACGCGCGCGACCAAGGGGTGAATGGTTCCAGCTGCTGCCGAACGATACCCAATGTGCGCTACGATCGAATGGGGATCAGGGATGGCACATGGGATTCGGCGTCTTCATTCACCGCTCGGACTCGATCTATGACGACAGCCCGGCTGAGCGGTATCAGTTCCCGCGCCCATATCTGGGACGCGTCGAGGCCTGCGTCGGCGACTGGATCGTTTATTACGAACCCCGGAAAGTGGCGGAGACCCGGGGCTATTTCGCGATCGCCAGGGTCGAGCGCGTCGTTCCCGATCCCACCGCTCCGGGCATGTATCTCGCTCTCATCGAACCAGGCAGCTATCTCGATTTTGCCAGCCCGGTGCCTTTCACCGATGCGGATGGCGTGGTCGAGCGCGGTGTGCTGAACGCGGACGGGCGCATCTCGGGGCGTGCGCAAGCCGCCGTGCGTCCGCTCTCGCCGGACGATTTCAACCGGATCGTCACTCTCGGGCTGAATGACAGCGAGCCGCTGCTGCCCCGCGTCGACGAGGGAGCGTCCCTCTCAGGCTTTGAAGAAGAACAGGCGCCATTCGCATTCGAGCAGACCCGCGAGCGCGTCGACACTCTGTCCTCTCGCATCGTCCGCGACCGCATCTTCCGGCGCGTCGTGCTGCGCGCCTATGACGAGCGCTGCGCCATCAGCGGGCTCAAGCTGATCAATGGCGGCGGGCGTGCCGAGGTGGCCGCGGCGCATATCCGCCCGGTGGAAGCGAACGGCCCCGACATCGTCAGCAACGGGCTGGCGCTGTCAGGCACGGCGCATTGGATGTTCGATCGCGGGCTGATCAGCCTCTCGGATGATCTGGACATCCTCATTTCCCGACAGACCAACGATCCCGACGGCGTGCGCGCCTTCATCAACAGGGGCGGCCGCGCCATCGCGCCCCGCAGGCTGATCGAGCGCCCCCATCCGCATTTCCTGCGATGGCACAGGGAGCACTGTTTCAAGCCATGAAGCGGAGGCTCCCTATGCCTCGCGGACATTGTGCCGCCCGGTGCGATGATCGGCGAGGCTCAACCGACCGAAACGGGCATCCGTTCGAGGTCGGCGAGCAGGCCGGGGCCGGTCGGAGTCCATCCGAGTTGTTCCCGCGTTTGAGCGCTTGAGGCCGGAGCGTCGTGCTTCACGAACGAGGCGAGCCAGCCGAAATAAGCTTCGACCTCGTCCGCAGTAATGGATTTGACCGGCAGATCGAGGCGCCGGCCAATGACTTCGGCGATGTCGCGGAAGGCCACGCCCTCTTCGGCGACAGCATGATATTTGGCGCCCGGCTTGGCCTTCTCGATCGCCAGCCGGTAGAGGCGCGCGACGTCGAGAACATGAGCCGCCGGCCAGCGGTTGCTGCCATCACCCGCATAGCCGCACACGCCCATTTTCCGGAACATCGCGATCGCATAGGTGACGAGCCCCTGCCTCTGGGTATCGTGAACCTGCGGAAGCCGCATCACCGACACGTTGACCCCCGACGCAGCGAGAGCGGCAGCCGCTTCTTCCGAAGCCGCGCGCGGGATCACATCGGAACCGATCACCGCTCCGTCTTCCCTGGCCGGCTGACCGGGAACGGTATTGGCCATGCTGGTGCCGGAGGTTACGATAAAAGGCCGGTCGGAGCCTGCGAGAGCCGACCCGAGGGCCGCGATGACGCGCCGATCATCCTCGCAATTTGCGACGAACTTCGAGAAATCGTGGTTGAAGGCCAGATGGATCACACCATCCGATCGGGCCGCCGCGCGCGTCAGGCTGTCCAGGTCCTCGAGCGATCCGCGATGCACCTCGGCGCCGGTGGTCGCCAGGGCCGCCGCCTTTTCATCCGAACGCGCGAGGCCGAGCACCTGGTGGCCACCCGAGATCAGATCCTTGACGACGGCCGAGCCGATGAACCCCGTCGCGCCAGTCACAAAAACACGCATGCGCACGTCTCCTCAGGTTTGCTGGAGACCTATGTCTGCGACCAGGATATCCTGGTAAAGTAGTGACCTTATCAGGGTATGATACCTAACAGCATGGACATCCGCGGCGCCAACGACAATCCACTCGGATCCTATCTCAAGGACCGACGGTCGAAGCTCGATCCCTTGGCGCTTGGCTTCTCCCCGGCACGCCGGCGCACGCCCGGCCTGCGCCGCGAGGAGGTCGCGCAGCGGGCCAATATCAGCGCGACCTGGTACACATGGCTTGAGCAAGGCCGCGGCGGCGCTCCCTCCGCCGACGTGCTCGACCGGATCGCGCGCGCCCTGATGCTGACCGACGTGGAGCG
Organism: Roseixanthobacter finlandensis; assembly: GCF_043195105.2. NCBI lineage: Bacteria > Pseudomonadati > Pseudomonadota > Alphaproteobacteria > Hyphomicrobiales > Xanthobacteraceae > Roseixanthobacter > Roseixanthobacter finlandensis. The sequence goes on from NZ_CM195536.1 coordinate 4,542,296, forward strand.
CGAGCATCTGTTCCTGCTCGGCCTCGGGCGCACGCCCGACGTGCGCTATCGCAAGAACGAAGGCGTCACGCCACGCCTTCAGCGCGTGCTGGATGCCCTGAACCCGAGCCCCGCCTTTATCCGGACCGCGACCTGGGACATCCTCGCCTGGAACACGGCCGCGACGGTGATCCTGACCGATTATGGAAAGCTGCCGCCCGAGCAGCGCAACGTCCTGCGCTTCATCTTCCTCGATCCGCGCGTCCGCGCCGCCCAGTATGATTGGGAGAGCGTGGCAAGGTTTGTGGTCGGCGCGTTCCGCGCGGACGCCGCACGGGCGGGCGCCGCCGCGGAAGTGAAGCCGCTGGTGGACGAATTGTGCCGCCTCAGCCCCGAGTTTGCGGCCATGTGGCGCGATAACGATGTCCACGGCCATGGCGAGGGCATCAAGCACTTGCGACACCCAATTCTCGGCCCGGTCTCGTTTGAATATTCCGCATTCGCGGTGGATGGCCGTCCGGACCTTGGCATGGTGGTCTACAATCCTGCGACCCCTGCCGACGCCGAAAAGATCCGGTCGGTGCTCGGATCGGCGCCGAAGTGCGATTGAGCCGTGAATCCCGGGTGCGATCCGGCAACGGACGGTATCCGCATCGCCGCGGCTTCTTGCGCGGGCATCGAGGAACGGGAGCTCTTGCCTTGATTGGATGCGTTAGAAGTCGTAACTCAATAAGTGTCGGGTACTCAGAGAACACAATCCCAGACTTTCCGGGCACCTGAGTAGGAACTGCGGAAGTGTTCGACGCCTTCCCGCTTTCGATGCCTCACTCCTTGATTTCTGATGCGTGTGTCGCCCCAGTTGGTCTGCGATGACGCGCATCGAAACGCCATTCATCGTGAATTGACTCGCATGTGCGTGCCGCAAGACATGGGAAGTAATGGCTGGCTCGATCCTGGTTCGCTCTGATGCCAATTCTATAGGCCGTTGCTGATGCGAAGCACCCCACCGCTCCTCATCCGCACGCAAAAATATCGGGGCCGCGCTGGACCTGCCAATTGTGTGGAGCGGAACAGCTCCTGCGCCTCACCCGTGAGGACAACGTGTCGGGGCCGCCCTTGGAGCCCTTATTCTCCCGATAAGCAAGACCTTGATCCAAAGAAAACATCGGTTTGGCCAACAGCTTGCGTCGACCCGGTGCGACACATGCACGTGCTACATGGGCCGCATTCCGACGGCGTTCATGACGGACCAGATCCGACGTGGCCCGACGTGGCATTTCCGCTTCCGGCTGCCCGATGACGTCTGCGGCCAGGAAGCCCGACCCGCGTATCGGGCGACCTCGCCAAGCAGGAGAACCGCAAGACGGGCCGCTTCAAACACGAGCGGACCGAATCACTGTGGAGGTCGGGCAATTCCATCCTCCGCTCCCGCGCCAGGGACGCCCTCGGCTAGGCTTGTCCCAGCCGCGGAGCGTTGGACCTGCGCCATCCAGTCGACGGTCTTCGCAAGGCCGCCGAGGGGGAACAGGTGAAAGCCGCGGAACAGGCTGTCCGGATCATTCGCGAGCGCTGCGGCGAGGGCCTGCGCGAGCGCGTCGGGCGTGCGAATTTGGGCGAATTGCAGGATACCGCCGCTGCCATGCGCGGAAAGCGCCTTGACGGAAGCGCCAATCCCGCACGCGAGCGCGTGCTTGAGCAAGCTGGGCACGCCCGTCACCCCGTGAAGCCCGGGGTCGATGGGCAGCCGGTTGCCACGCTCCCGCAGCCGCCTCTCCCAGGCGATTACCGGCGTCGCATCAAAGAAAAACTGGGTGACCAGGGCGCAAGACAGGCCAGTGCGTGCTGCGAATTCGTTCTTCACGTCGATCGCGCGTTGAAGCTCATCCGCATCCGCGACGGGGTGCCCCTCCGGATGACCGGCGAAGCTCACGGCCCGCAGTCCCGATCCTTCGATGACACCGCTCGCGAGGGTATCCGCCGTCTCGCCGAACGCCCCGAGCGGGCGCTCCTGTGAACCGGCGATCAGCAGGATCTCCTCGACCCCGGCGTCACGGACAAAGAACCGAAGCCACCGCTCCAGCGTGCCGGCGTCCGGCACGGTGCGGACCGCGACGTGGGGAACCGGTTGCAAGCCAGCCTGCCTGAGCGCGACCGCGGCCGCGCGCGTGTCCTCGAAGCTGCCCCTGGGAAGGCGCGTGATGAAGGTGCGCGTTCCCGCCGGCACGCCCAGTGCGTGGCCGCTGTGCAGGACCTCCTTCGGCGACACCTCGATGGACAATCGCTCCACCAGCATGGCCAGCGCCTTCGCATCCGACCGAGCCGCGGGCGCAACTTCGTGACGCGGGTCCTCGCGCCGCTCGGCATCGAACTGCATGGCCCGTATCCTCCCAGGGATCAGATGTGTGTCCTTATTTCTAACGTGAAGGTCTGATTTATAGGTGTCAAGGACCTCTCGCATATCTCGCCGCCTCTTTGAAAGTGAGGACATTGAGGTCGGAAGCCGAACGCGATAGGTTTGAAAAAAGCGAAATGACGGTTGGATTTTAATGGACGTCAAGGCAGCCCGGCTCAGCGGCCTCAAGAAAGTCGGCGAGGTCGCCGACATTTTCGGCACGACGCCGCGCACCCTGCTCTACTATGAGGAGCAGGGCATCATCTCCCCGATGAAGACGGCGCGAGGAACGCGGATGTATTCCGATGCCGACATCAAGCGGTTCGAGGTGGCGTACAAATTATCGTGTCTTGGCGTCCCGCTGAAGACGATCCGCGATCTCGCGACGATCCGCCCGAATGCGGCAACCGGCGACGAATCCGGCCGGAAGCTGTGCAGCATTGTCGACGGCCTGATCGAAGACATTGCCCGGCAGGTCCGCCATCTCGAATTCATGAAACAGGATCTCGAGCGGGGACGCTTGATGATCCGCATGTGCTGGAATTGCCCAAATCAGCCCAGCCGGCGCACATGCCCCAACTGCCCCTGCGAGGTGCAGATGGACCAGTCGCAGCTGATGTGGCTGACATGGGACCCGGATCGCGGCACGTTTCCTCCCTCCAATCCGGGCGAACCGCCGACCAAGTGCATGGAGGCGAGTTTCCCGGAGGCGTCCGAGGCCTTGGCCGCGGCGGATTCCGAGACCGCGGAACCGCGGCCGAAGCGACCGGCCGGCCGGCAAAGCATGCGCGATCGGCAGCGCAAGATAGCCGGCACCACAAACACGTCGGATTAAGCCGCCCTGCCCCTTCGCGCGCCAGGGTTCGTCTCGATACGATCAGGCGGGACACTCGGGGAATCGCCGGCATCACCGGCAACGGCGCAAATCCGATGCTTGACGAGCCAAAAAATCTGACGTTAACGTTTTAAATAAGAGCCAGATACTGGCCAGCAGCGGGAGGATCGCATGGCGCGGCACAGCCTCATGGTCGTCGACAAAATCCGTGAAGCGGACGACACCTGTTCGCTGCGGCTTCAATTGCCCCCGGATGCGCCCGACGCTTTTTGCTACCGGCCCGCCCAGTTCGTGCATGTGCGCGGCATGGTCGACGGGCAGCCGGTGGAGCGCAGCTATTCCCTGAGTTCGGCGCCGGGCGTGGATAGTCACTTTCAGCTCACCGTCAAGAAAGTCGAGGGGGGCGCCCTGTCTCCCTTCCTCGTCGAGCGGGTCCAGAACGGAGACTGGCTGGAGATCACGGAGCCCCAGGGCCGGTTTTTCGACGAAAATCAAGCTCAGCCCTGGCACTACCTGCTGTTTGGCGCAGGCAGCGGCATCTCTCCCCTGTTCTCCATTCTCAAATGGTTGCTGGCCAAAGATCGCGGCGACATCGTCACGCTCGTCTATGCGAGCCGGTGCGAGACCGGGATCATCTTCCGGTCCGAGCTCGACGCCCTTGCCGTCTCCCACCCCGGGCGTCTGCGCCTCATCCACGTCCTTTCGCGCCCGTCCGGAAACTGGACCGGCGAAGCCGGACGGCTGGACGCGGAGCGCATCGGCCGGTTGCTGGGCGAGCGTAATGTCGCCGCGCTTCCAGAGATCGCCTATCTGTGCGGTCCCGACGCCTTCATGTCGCTGGTCGCGGAGACCCTGGAGCAGCGCGGCCTCGATCCGCGCGACATCCGGCACGAGAGCTTCGTCATGGCGGACGCGGTGTCCGGTGACAGCCTCGACGACGAGACGACCGTCCGCATCGTGCCGGCCGGCACGCCGGCGGACGTGTCGGTTCCGCATGCACCGCAGACCGAACTCACCGTGGAGATCGACGGGGAGGAGCGCGTGATCCTGCCGCGCGCCGGCGAGACGATCCTCGCCGCCCTCCAGCGCGAAGAGATCGACGCCCCCTTCTCCTGCCAGGAAGGCACCTGCCTGTCCTGCATGTGCCGTGTGGAGGAAGGCGCTGTGCGCATGCGCCGGCATGATCTGATCGGATTGACCCGCGAGGATCTCGGCGAGGGCATCGCCCTTGCTTGCCTCAGCAGGGTGGAGGGCGTGCGGGCGCGGGTTTCCTTCGAGGACGTCTGACCATTTCTTGGAGTCGGGCAATCGAACGACGCCCCTCTCGCTGCGCCTGCTCGATCGATTGCCACGCTGGGAGACTGCGCCGGAGGCAGGTGAGGCGGCCGCCGCTCCCCTGTGCGGAATGGCAATGTTCGTCGCCGCCAAGACGTGAAGCAAATTGGGAAGTATCGAAGCTTCCGGGCACGTTCCTCAGCTTGACACCTGACACTAACTATCTTCATCATACGTATGAAAATTAATATCACCAAGCAAGGTGAAATGGCTCAGCCTTCCGGGCGGGCCGGAGGAAACGAAATGCCGGCTCGCGACGACAGCATCGGACAAAAGCAACCGGGCGCACAACGTCGAGCGTGGCCATCGGACGCGCGTCCCGTTTTGCAGGACACGCCCGCTGTCGCGACGTGGCGGTGAACCGCAGATCGACGGAGCCCACGCAATGAAAGCTGTCCCATCCCAAGGCGCGATGAGCGATCCATTTACCAATGGGCTGGGGGTTGAGATCGGATGCACGACAGGTACCGGCCTGCGCGCGGACGGTACGGTTTTGTCATCAAATGCAGCGGCATATATCGATCCCGTCGAACGGATCCTGCCGCTCAGCCCGGATGTCGCACGACTTCACGGCAGCCATTTCTGCCGCTGGGGCGTCCTCAAGACCATGCCGATTGAAGCAAACGGTCGCTTTCGCGACGATCTGGGCGTGACATGGGCCACGACCGCGCAGGGGTGCTTTCCCGTCGACCATCCGTTCGCCGAGGCAAGTACCCTGGAGATCGCCCGCCACCCGTTCCCGCCTCTGCCTTCCGTCCTGCAAGTCGCTGCCGGCCCGAACCTGTGCGCTCTTCTCGACGCGCCCATCCCCGGCATCGTCGGCACCGCCCTGGCACTTACAGGCGCTTGGCGATTTCTTGAAATCTTCACGGAAGATCCCACGCTCACATCTGCTCTGCTCGACTGGACCTTGAGCTGTACGTGTCAGTATTACGCCGATCTGCTTCTCCGGTTGCCGCGCCAACCCGACCTCGTCTTCATCCAGGACGTATTCGGCACGGACCAGGCTGCATTCTTCTCGGAGGCCGAATTTCGTCGGTTCGTTCTGCCGCGCCTTTCGGCATTGATCGCCTCCATCCGCACGTGCACCGAGGCGCCGCTCTGCCTGCAGGTGCGAGGTGCCGCGCTCCCGCTTCTGCCGCTTGTCGCCGATCTTGGGATCGAGGTCCTCGGCATTGATCATCGCGCACGCGGCATGATCGCGACGCGGGTGCGCAACGCGGTTGGAAGCCGCATCATTCTCCACGGCACCGCCGACCTTGTCGCATTGGGTCGTTGCATAACGACGAACGACCTAAGAGGGACCGCCCTGCTCCTTTGCGAACTGGCCGAGGCGATGCCGGCGATCGCCGCGCCTGCGGAGCCCATGAGCGCGGAGGACCTGGCATGCGCCGCGCGTGGGGCGGCTTGCCTCGCCGCACTCGATTCCGATGAATTGCGCGACCTGCGACGGCTCGGCCCCGTACGGTCAACGATCGAGCGGGCCTCCCGGCACGCCCGGGAAACGATGCCGCCCCACTTGCCCGTCGCCCCGTCATCCGCTCTTGCACTGGCCCCGTCGAGCGATCCCGCGCTTCTGGTGGGCACTTCGGCATGAGTCCCGATGATCCGAGCGCGGCCCGGCCGCCACGGTCCCGACCTTTGCGCGCCCGGCCGCGCGCGCTTCGAAAAGACATAAAATACATAACAGGAGGAATGCGTTATGGCTGGTGCAAAGGCGAGCATGACGAGCCGCGAGCGGATATTCGCGGCCGTAACGATGACGGATCTTCCCGACCAGGTGCCTGTGGTGCCGCTCCTCATGGCGCGCGGCATCCGGGAAGGTGGCATCACCGTCGACCAGGCGCTGCGTGACGGCGAGGCCTCGGCCCATGCCAAGGCGAAGGCGCTCGCCAAGTTCGGCGGCGATGTGATCATCGCCGGCACCGATCTGTTCACGCCGGTCGAATGCGTCGAAGGGTGCGAGCTCGACTATCTTCCCTATGCCCAGCCTTCGCTGGTCAAGCATCCCACGCCGACGCGGGACGCCTTCTACCGCTTCAAGGAAAAGTACGAGAAGAACGGTTTCCAGCCCTCCGCCCGGGTGCTCGAAATCCAAAAGGAAGCGCGCACGATGGTGAAGCTTGGCTTCAAGGACACCCACGCGATTCCCACGCCCGTCGGCGGGCCCATAACCACAGCCCAGCTGATGACCGGCTCCTCCGAGTTCCTGCAGTATCTCAGCGACGATCCCGACTATGCGCTGGAAGTGACCGAGCTCGCGCTCGACATCGTCAAGAACGTCTGCCGCATGATGTTCGAGGCAGGCATCGACGTATGCAACATCCTCGATCCGTTCAACTCGTCGGACATCCTGCCGCCGGACGTCTATCGCAAGCACGGCCTGCCGTTCCAGAAGCGTCTCTTCGCCTATATCCAGGAGATTGGCGGAATCGGCTTCACGCACACCTGCACCTTCACGCAGCCGATCTGGCGCGACATCTCCGAGAACGGCTGCCTCAACTTCAACGGCGACATGTATCCGGGCATGGACCACGCCAAGCGCGTGATCGGCGGCCAGATTTCGTTGATGGGCACGCTCTCTCCCTTCTCCACGCTGATGCATGGCTCGACCGAAGAAGTGCGCAACGAGGTGAAGAAGCTGGCGGCCGAGGTCGGCTACAATGGCGGCTTCATCTGCATGCCGGGCTGCGATATCGACTGGACGATCCCGGACGAAAATCTCCACGCGATGATCCAGCAATGCGCCGAGATCAAATATCCGATGGACATCGCCGCGCTCGGCGATCTTTCCAACGTCTATATCGCCGGCCACCCCAAGCACATCGGCAAGCGGGCCTCCTCGGTGGCCGGCGACGAAAAGGTCGAGGCCGCCAAAGAACATAAGGGTGAGCAGACGCCGGAAGGCGAGGTCTATGAGAAGCTGGTCGAGGCGATCATGGACTACGACGCCGAGAAGGCAAAGGAGTGGGTGCAGATCGGAATCGACCGCGGAATTTCCGCGCAGAAGATCGTCTTCGACGGCCTGTCTCTTGGCATGAAAATCGTCGGCGACATGTATGAGCGCAACGAACGCTTCGTCACCGACATGCTGAAGGCCGCCAAGACCATGGATGCGGCAATGCCACTGCTCACGCCACTGCTGGAAGCCTCGGGCGGCGGGGGTGGCCCCACCGGCACGGTCGTTGTCGGTCTCGTGCGTGGCAACACCCAGGACATCGGCAAGAACCTCGTCTGCCTGATGCTGAAGGCGAACGGCTACAAGGTCATCGACCTCGGCAAGAATGTGAAGCCGGAGCAGTTCATCGATACCGCCGAACGCGAGAGCGCCGTGGCGATCGGCATGTCGGTGATGACGAATTCCTCGACCGTCTATGTCGAGAAGGTCGTCGAAATGCTGAAGTCCCAGGGGAAGGACGAGAAATATCTGCTGATGATGGGAGGCGCCGCCAATCGCGGCATCGCCGAGAAATTCGGCGTGCGCTACGGCCTCGATGCCAATGCCGCGGTCTCCCTCGTCAAGACCTATCTGGAAACCCGCGCCGCCGCGTGACCCCTTCCCCGCCGCGGCCCGTCGGATCGAGCAGCGGCGGGGATGCCACCGTACCCCATCCTCGCCTGCCGAGGGAGATGACGCGCCATGCCCTCTTATAGTTTCCAGTGCCGCGACTGCGACGCCGAGCGGCAGGTGATGGTCGACCATGCGCGCTCGCGCACGCTTGAGCTCATCTGCGTCACCTGCGGCGGCACGATGCGTGTCGCACCGGTGCTGTCCCTGCGCCTCGGCAATTTCGCCGCAACGCCCGTCGAGCCCGGCGCAGCCACGGCCCGGCGCGCGTGCGAGCACGATTATGCCTGTCGCTGCAAGGCGATTCGACTTACAAAGCCCAATCCGCTCATTGTCCGATCTCCCACCGAATAGCCAAGGCCGTGCCGATCGAAGCCGCCGCCCGCCGGGACACTGCCTTCTTTCCGGAAATCACCCATGGGGGCGACCTTGCGGCCGCGCGGCTGCGCTTCCCGGATGCGCCGGAGCCGTGGGTCGATCTGTCCACGGGCATAAATCCGCGGCCCTATCCGCTGGCCGCAGTGGAACTGCCGTCCACCGCCTGGACGCGTCTGCCCGAGCCGGCGCAGAACGCCAGGCTTCACGCGGTCGCCGCCGGTGCCTACGGGCTCGCAGACGCCGGTTGCATCGTCGCGGCGAGCGGGACGCAGCCGCTTCTGCGCATCCTGCCGCATATCCTCCCGGCGCGAAGGGTCGCCATTCTCGGCTTCGGCTACCAGGAGCATCCCGCCTGCTGGCGCGCGGCGGGCGCCGATGTCCGCATCGTCGAGACGGTCAAGGAACTCCACGCGCCCGACATCGACGTGGCGGTGGTGATCAACCCGAACAATCCGGACGGCCGGTTGACCCCGGCCGGCGTGCTCGCCGAGCTGGCCGGTCGGCTCGCGGCACGCGGAGGACGGCTGGTGGTGGACGAGGCGTTCATGGAGGTGGTCCGCCCCTCGCAGAGCCTGGTGCCGAGCCTGCCGCAAGGCGCCATCGTCCTGCGCTCCTTCGGCAAGGCCTATGGGCTGGCGGGGGTGCGCCTGAGCTTTGCCATCGCCGATGCGCCGACGATCGAGGAATTGCGCCACCGGCTTGGCCCTTGGCCCGTGTCGGGTCCGGCGCTGGCGGTCGGGACGCAGGCGCTCGCGGATCGCCAGTGGCTTGACGAGGCCGTGGCGCGGCTGGAGGAGGACGCCGCACGGCTCGACCGCTATCTGGCGGGCGCCGGACTTCAGGTGCGGGGCGGCACACCGCTGTTCCGACTGGCCGTCACGCCGCAAGCGGCAATGTGGGTCGAGCGGCTCGGTCGAGCGGGGATCCACGTGCGCGCCTTCACCCAACATCCGGAATGGCTGCGCTTCGGCCTGCCCGGGCCGGCGGAGGAGTGGGGCCGGCTCGAAAGGGCGCTGGCGCGGTAGTGGATCAGCCGCAACGGATGGTATCCATCCGTTTCGACAAGTTGATCCACCAGATCAAAGAGTTGTGGTTCGCCGCGCGCCTGACGGTCAGAGAGCCGGAAGGGCGGCGGCGTCCGTCGCCGCGTCGATCGCACCCATGACATCGCCGGCCAGCAGGCGGGAAAGGTCCAGCGCGTCGAGGAACGCCGTGGCCGCACGAATGTCGCCCACGCGACATTCGGCGGGCAGGTTGTCGCGCGGGGCGGCGATCATCGGCCAGCCGGCGCGGATGTCGTCGAGCACCCGCACGAGCCCGGAGCGATCGTCCTCGCGCAGGGCGCGTGCGATGGCCGGGAAATCCAGCAGGCCGTGGAACACCACGTCCGGCCCCGCCGCCGCGCGGACCGCGGCAATGCCCATGCCGGCCGCCGTCGGATCGAAATTGAGGACCCGCACGCCCAGCATGAGGATGTGGTGGAGGATCGGCGCGATCGCCCCGCAGGAATGGAATAGCAGGGGCGCACGGGTGTGCGAGCGGATCACCGAGAAGATGCGCGCCATGCGCGGGCGCAGCAGGACGGCGAACCGCTCCTCGGACAGATAGAGCCCGGTCCGGTAGGCGAGGTCGTCGCCATAGACCACGAGGTCGGGCGCGCCGGGGAGCGCCCCGAGCATCGTGCGATAGTCCTGCGCGATCAAATCGGCGGCGCGGTCGAGCAGAGCGTTCGCCGCCGGCAGGCGATGCGCGGTGTCGTCGAGCAGTTCGTAATAGCCGCGCAAGCGGAAGGCGGTGTCGATCAGGCCGGCCGAGGGCACGTCCGTCACCACGACGGCGGCGCGCCCCGCATCCGCCAGCGCGCCGGCGCCGGCAAGCGCAGGCAGTGGCGCCCGCGCGGCGCGCGAGATCGCGCCAATGTCCGCCTCGGCTAGCGGATGGTGCAGCGGCGCCGGCTCCCCCTCGGCCCAGATCCAGGTCACGCCGTCGCGATCGATGAAGCTGTCCTCGCCGACCTCGATGGCGGCGCCGGGAAAGGCCGGCCCGCAACGGCGTGTCTGACTGCCGAGCGCGCCCAGCTCCGCGTCGGTGAGGACCGGCAGATGCATGACCGGATCGCCATAGGTCCGGCCCTCGCCCGAGCACGGGCGCGCGCGCGGGCGCTGCGCCGTCAGGGTCGAGGTGCCGACATCCACCAGCAACCGGTCGAGCGGCCGTCCGGCCAGCAGGGCGGCCAGCCGCTCCCGTGGGGTCATTCGGCCGCCGCCGCCGGCGCCGCGCTCGGCGGCGCAAGCTTGAACATGGACAGCAACGGGTGCGGCTTCGGCAGCTTCTGCCCGTCGAGTTCCTGGGCGGCAAAGCCGAGGAAGACTTCCCCGCTCGCCACGGCGTGCGCCGCCGGCACGGTGCGCTCGATCAGGCCGTAATGCAGGAAGTCGCCGCCATGGAAGCGGATGGAGAGCAGGCTGGCCCCGAGCGACAGATTGACGAAATCCTTGCCCAATGCCTTGAGCCCGGTCCATTGCGGAAAGCAGTTCGACACGGCACCGCCGGCGGGATAGCCGAAGGTTTCCCGCACCAGCTTGATGGCGCGGTTGGTGATGCCGATCGAGGGAGGGTCCATCACCCCGCAGTCGACGATGGGGGCCTCGACGCCGATCTCGTCGAGCCAGGGCCGGAAGGTTTTTTCGATCATGTTCACCGTGCCTTCCGGCGTCGGATCGCCGACGTCATAGGCAAGGATCATGACCGCGCCGGGACGGTACCTCTTCAGGGCATCGAGCTCGAACGGCTCGGTATCCTCGTTGAGCGAGGCGAAGATGCAGCGGTCGAGGCAGCCGATCTCGGCGGCGGTCTTCAGGCCCTGAACCCGCGCCTCGCCCTCGGTGGCATTGATCATCATCGGCAGGTCGGTGCGGGCGGCGACGAAGCGCAGGAACTTGTCCATCGCCTGCTCCGAGGCGGCGATGACGTCGAACGCCATCTGCATGCCATAGGCCCGATGCGTGTCGTTCACGCGCTGGATGAGGCGGGCGGCGCGCGCCTCGTCGAATGTGCCGGCGAAGGCATCGGTGACGATGGAATGCTTGTCGTAGAAGATCGAGCCGACCAGCATTCCGGTGCGTCCCCCGAGCGGGCCGCCGATCGTCACCTTTCCCAGACTGATTTCGTGGAAATCGGCCATCTGTTCCTCCTGCGCGCCTGCCACGCTCCCGATCCTCGATGCGCCCGATGCCGGGCGATCGGGCCCGGTGATCGAAGCCAGTTAGGTCGGCGGGGAGCGTTGCGTTTTCCGTCCCATGACCGGACTGCTCGTCCGGATATTATGACGTTCACGTTAGATTATTCGTCGCACCCGTCAACTGGCGCGTCGATGAAGCCCATTACATTTGCTTGAGAGAAGGCACTCTATGGCGAGAGATTGGACGGCCTTGACAAAGCTGGCAATCACAAATCATACGTTAACGTCATAAAATGAATGGCGCCACGCGATGGATGCCCGCCTGGAGGACGCCCCTTGGAGAAGCCTGCCTACGTGCTGAAACTGGCCTGCCCGGATCGCCCGGGCATCGTCGCCGCCGTCTCCCATTTTCTTCTGCTGTCGCATGCGAACATCATGGAGGCGCAGCAGTTCGAGGATCGGCTGGCGCAGCGCTTCTACATGCGCGTCGTTTTCGCCGGAGCCGATCGCGACATCGTCCTCGCAGAGCTTCGCACAACCTTCCGGCCGGTGGCCGGCGAATTCGGCATGGAGTGGAGCCTGACCGGCCAGGGCACCCCCAGGAAAGTGATGATCCTGGTCTCCAAGTTCGACCATTGCCTGGTCGATCTTCTCTACCGCATGCGCATCGGCGAACTGCCGATAGAGGTGACCGCCGTCGCCAGCAATCACGGCCCCGAGCACTTTCGCCACATCGATTTCGGCGATCTCGCCTTCCATCATTTCCCGGTGACGAAGGACACGAAGCCAGAGCAGGAGGCCCGCATCCTCCGCCTCGTCGAGGACACCGGGACGGAGCTCGTCGTCCTAGCCCGCTACATGCAGGTGCTCTCGCGCGCGCTGTCGGCCAGCCTGGCGCGGCGCTGCATCAACATCCATCATTCCTTCCTGCCGGGCTTCAAAGGCGCCAAACCCTATCATCAGGCCCATGAGCGCGGCGTGAAGCTCATCGGCGCAACCGCCCACTACGTCACCGACGATCTCGACGAGGGGCCGATCATCGAGCAGGACGTCGAGCGCATCAGCCACTTCGACTCGCCTGAAAATCTCGTTCGCAAAGGGCGCGACATCGAACGACGCGTGCTGGCGCGCGCGGTTCGCTACCACGTCACCGACCGCGTGCTGCTCAACGGGCACCGGACCGTGGTCTTCCCCGATTGATCCCACCCGCCGGACGGCACGAGGGCTAAAGACATGACCACCAGGATCATCGACGGGCGTGCGGAAGCAACGCGTCTCGTGGAAAAGGTGAAGGAACAGGCGTCGGCTTTCACCCGGCGTGTCGGGCGGAAGCCGGGGCTGGCCGTCGTTCTGATCGGCGAGGATCCGGCCAGCGCGGTCTATGTCGGGGCGAAAACCCGCCGCGCGGCCGAGGCGGGACTGGCCTCCTTCAAGCACCCGTTGCCGGCCTCGATTACCGAGGCCGCCGTGCTGCGGCTGCTGGACCAGCTCAATGAAGACCCCGAGGTGGACGGCATCCTCGTTCAACTGCCGCTGCCGCCGCATATCTCGACGGCGCGGGTGCTGGACCGCATCCATCCGGCCAAGGATGTCGATGGCTTCCACCCCCTCAATGCCGGCCTGCTGGCCACCGGCCAGTCGACCGGACTGGTGCCGTGCACGCCGCTGGGCTGCCTGCGGCTGATCGAGACGGTGCGCCCGGACCTGACCGGGCTCGATGCCGTGGTGATCGGCCGATCGACCATCGTCGGGCGCCCCGCAGCGCAGGTCCTGCTGAACGCCGGTTGCTCGGTGACCATCGTCCACAGGGACAGCCGCGACATACCCGGTCACTGCCGCGCGGCGGACATATTGCTCGTCGCCGTCGGCCGTGCCGGCCTGGTGCGCCGCGATTGGGTGAAGCCGGGGGCGATCGTCATCGATGTCGGCATCAACCGCGTGGCGACCGCGACCGGTTCCGTGATCGTCGGCGATGTGGCGTTCGACGAAGTGGCGCCGGTGGCCGGCGCGATCACGCCCGTTCCCGGCGGGGTGGGGCCGATGACCGTCGCGGCACTGATGGAGAACACCGTACGCTGCGCCGAGGCGCTCGCGGGTCCCGCGGAGATTTCCGCGGCGCTCTCCGCCTGACATGGCAAGGCAGCCATCATGCATGTCGACGCCGGATTTTCCGCGCTGAGCGATCCGCAGGTCGCCGCGTGCGCGCGAACCAGCGCGCCGGATATCTCGATCCTGCTGGAGCACCTTGCGCATCCGCATCCAAAGGCGATCGACTCTTCGCTGGAGCGCATGGACCGGCTGCTCGCCGATCTCGGGCGACCTTCGAGCCCGACGGCGCGGACGCCCGTCCGGGGCGAGGCGCGGGCGCGTGATGTGGTCCTGATCTTGCTTAGGTGCGGGAGATGGCGCGCCGGAGGTTGAAGGCGGCCATCCGCGCGCAGGGCACGCCTGCGCGCCCTGGATGCCCACACGAAAGTCCTCATAAGCAAGGAGGCCCTCTCCCATGGCGCAGTTCGACACCGTCATACGCGGCGGCACGGTGATCACGGCGGGCGACCGCATCGCATGCGACGTCGCCATCAGCGGCGGGCGCGTGGTCGCGCTCGGCCAGGGATTCGCGGACGCGGCCGAAATCATCGATGCCACCGGCAAATGGGTGCTGCCCGGCGGGGTCGATGCCCATGTGCATTTTTCCCAGCCCTCGGGCGAGGGAATCGTGATGGCGGATGATTTCGAGACCGGCACAAGATCCGCCGCGCTCGGCGGCACCACCACCGTCATGCCCTTCTGCCTGCAGGAGAAAGGCCAATCCCTGCGGGCCGCGCTGAGCGCCTATCATGCCAAGGCGGACGGCGCCTGCCATGTGGACGTTTCGTTCCACCTCATCATATCGGACCCTACCGACCAGGTGCTGGGCCAGGAACTGCCGGCCCTGGTTGAGGACGGCTACACCTCGTTCAAGATCTTCATGACCTATGAGGGGCTGGCGCTGAACGACCGCGAGATCCTCGACGTCATGGCGGTGGCGCGCGCGACTGGCGCGCTGGTGATGGTGCACGCCGAGAATTACGACGCCATCCGTTTCATGACCGAGCAATTGGAGAAGGCGGGGCGGACCGCGCCGCGCTTCCACGCCACCTCGCGGCCGATCGCGGTGGAGCGCGAGGCCACCCACCGCGCTATCTCGCTGGCGGAACTGGTCGATGTGCCGGTGATGATCGTCCACGTGTCCAACCGGGAATCCATGGAGCAGATCCGCTGGGCGCAGCAGAAGGGGCTGACCGTGCTGGGCGAGACCTGCCCCCAATATCTGGTGCTCACCGAACGGGATCTCGACGGGCTCGGCATGGAGGGGGCGAAATATGTCTGCTCGCCGCCGCCGCGTGACGTGGCGAGCCAGGAAGCATGCTGGGAGGGGTTGCGCACGGGCGTGTTCAACATCTTTTCCTCGGACCATTGCGCCTTCCGCTACGATGATCCGCAGGGCAAGCTCACCCCCAAGGGCCGCACCAGTTTCCGCTGGGTGCCCAACGGCATACCCGGCGTCGGCGCGCGCCTGCCGATCCTGTTCTCGGAGGGCGTGATGACCGGGCGGATCGATATCGAGCGGTTCGTCGCGCTCACCGCCGCAAATCCCGCCAAGACCTATGGCCTCTATCCCCGCAAGGGCACCATCGCGGTCGGATCCGATGCGGACATCGCCATCTGGGACCCGGCGCGGAAGCTGACGCTCACCCACGATCTGGTGCGGGATGGCGCCGATTACACGCCCTATGAGGGCCGGCAGATCACCGGCTGGCCTGTGCTCACCATGGTGCGCGGCCGCACCGTCGTGCGCGAGGGCGAATTGGTGGGGGAGAAGGGGCATGGGCTCCACCTCGCCCGCGCGCGCTCGCCCTATGCGAAGGCGCCGGCCTGAGGGCCGGAAGCCGCGCAGCCCGTTCAGGTGGCATCGCCATCTGAACGGAAAGTGCTCTAAGCTTGCTGTTTCGCCAGCAGATCCAGGGCCGCGAGCACCGCCTTGCGCGTGCGGCGGGTGTGATCGGCGATGGCGGCGGCGAAACGCTCCGCATCGCGGCTGCGCAGAAGCGTCATGAAGCCCTCGTGCTCCTGGAGCGACTCGTCCCACCGGCCGGCCTCGTAATTGGCCTGGGCGCGGGCGCGGTAGATCTTTGCCGCGAGCGCGGTCCAGGTGGCCAACAGCACCGGATTGCCGGCGAGGCGGGCGATCTCGGCATGGATCTGCTGGTTCTGCCGAAAGTATTCCGCGCGTGCGCCGGCGTGGTGATGCGCCACGAGCCGTGCATGCATCGCGTCCAGAGTAGCGATTTCCGCCGCCGTGGCCCTGGCGCAGGTGAGGCCGGCGGCCAGATGGTCGAGCGCCAGCACCACCTCGAACACCGCCGCGATATCGTCCCGGTCGAGCGGCATCACCATGGGCGTGCGGTGCGGCCGCAGCTCGATGAGACCCTCCGAAGCCAGCACCTTGAACGCTTCGCGCAGCGGCGTGCGGGAAACGCCGAAGGTCTCGCACAGCATGCGCTCGGGCAGCGGACTGCCAGGCCGCAATTCGCCGTCGAGCACCATCTCGCGCAGCCGCATCACCAATTGGTCGTGCAGGGAAGCGGTGTTCAGCGGCTGCTTGGCATCGCTCGCCGAAAGCTTCAGCCGCGACGGCTTGAAGCGGGTGCGTGCCGCAGCGCGCGGACGGGCCTTGCCGGCGCCGGGCTTTTCGAAAGGTGCCTCCGATTCTGTCATTTCTTTGCGCTTCCTGCCTACAAAATCGGCTTTAAAGCCAATCGCATTATGACTTATAACCATGATTATACGAATAAAAAACAATATTGCATACCGAATGCTTCTAGCACCCAGCGAAAGGCGATCGGCTCGAATGGTCTTCCAGAGGAGCAAGGTCATGAAGAGATTTTTGTCCCGCATCGCCCTTGCGCTGGCGCTTGCGGCCGGTGTGGTATCGGCGGCGGCAGCCCAATCCGAGCCCATTATCAAGCTCGGTTTCGCCAAGTGCGCCCATTGCACCCCGCTCACCCTCACCCCGGACTATGCCAAGGGCATCAAGCTGGATGTGATCGGCTTCAACACCGGCAATGACGTGCTCACGGCGCTGATTTCCAAGAGCATCGACGTGGCGCAGGTGACCTACCTTCATTATGCGACCGCCCTCGACAAGGGCTTCGACGTGGTCGCCATCTCCGGCCAGGTGAACGGCGGTTCGGCCTGCGTCATTCAAAACGACCTGCCGCTCGCCGCGGACGATTGGGCCGGGCTCAAGAAGCTGATCGCGGACTATAAGGCGCAGGGCAAGCCGTTCCGCATCGCGGCCTCGCGCGGCAATGCGCAAGACATCCACATGCGCGGCGCTTTCGCCAAGCAGGGCATCGACGTCAACAAGGACGTTCAGTTCATCAATATCCCCAACCCCTCCGACCATATCCAGGCGCTGCGCCGGAGCGAGGTTGAGCTGATCTGCACCACCGAGCCGTTCGCGACCCAGATCCTCCAGGCCAAGGCCGCGAAATTCTTCACCTTTCCCTATGACCAAGCGGCCGGAAAGCTGACCAATCTCATCGTCACGCGGTCCGACGTGATCGCGGCGAACCCCAAGGCGGTTGAAGAGACCGTGCGCGCCATCGTCAAGGTCGACGACAAGATCGAAGGCGACAAGCAATTGTGGGTGGATGTCATCAGCAAGGTGACCGGCCTCGACAAGGCGATCGCCGAAGGCGCCGTGGGCAATCTTTATCCCGACTATAAGATGTATCGGTCCTCGGCGGTCGCCATTGCGACGATGATGCGGGAGCTCAAATACATCAATACCGACGTCACGGCGGCGGTGGAGAAGAACATGGACTATCGCTTCCTTGAGGCGGTGACCGGCAAGCCCAAGACCGAACTCGGTTATTGAGGGCGGGTGGATGCATGCCATTCTCAGACGGGGCCGGCCGGAACGTTTCATCGTTCCGGTCCTGATCCTCGCCGGATGGGAAGCCTTTTCCCGCTCCGGCGCCCTGCCCCCGGCGCTGCTGCCGGCCCCCTCGGCGGTGGCCTGGGCCTGGCTGGACTGGATCTTCGGCATCGACGGCAACACGCAGAGCTATAGCGGCCGCTGGATTTTCGACGTGATGGCGAGCTTCTGGCGCGTCGCCGCCGGGTTCGCCATCGCCACCGCCATGGGCGTGGTGCTCGGGGTCGCCATCGGCTGGTCCCGCCTGATCGAGGTGCTGATCGAACCGACGCTCCAGACCCTGCGCCCGATCCCGCCGGTGTCTTGGATTCCGCTCGCCATCATCTGGTTCGGCATCGCCGACAAGCCGGCGATATTCCTGGTGTTCCTCGGCGCCTTCTTTCCAATTCTGCTCAACACCATCCATGGCGTGAAGACCTGCGACCGCAATCTGATCCGCGCCGGCGCCATGGTCGGCGGCGGCCAACACCAATTGCTGCGCTTCATCGTCGTGCCGGCGGCGCTGCCATCCATCTTCGCCGGCCTGCGCATTGGCGTCGGCTCGGCCTGGATGCTCACGGTCACCGCCGAAATGGTCGCGGTGAAGAGCGGGGTCGGCTACGTGCTCTGGGATTCCTATTATTTCCTGCGCTACGACATCGTCATCGCCGCCATGGCCTCGATCGGCCTGCTCGGCTTCCTGAGCGATCTCATGATTCAGGCGGTGGCCCGGCACATGCTGCGCTGGCAGCAGGGCACGACCCTCCAGGGCGTGGAGGGATGAGCATGGCCACCATCGAAATCTCCGGCGTATCCAAGGTCTTCAAGGACGCCAAGCGCAAGGCCGACGTCACCGCGCTCAGCGACGTCAGCTTCTCGGTCAAGCGCAACGAATTGCTGTGCCTGCTGGGTCCGAGCGGCTGCGGCAAGTCCACCCTGCTCAACATGATCGCCGGCTTCGACAAGCCAACGACCGGCACCGTGAAGGTGGACGGCCAGATCATCGCCGCGCCCGGGGCCGACCGGGGCGTGGTGTTCCAGCAGCCGAACCTCATGCCCTGGCTTCCGGTGTGGGAGAACGTGGCGTTCCACCTCAAGCTGCGCGGCGCCCAGAAGGCCCAGCGGCGCCACGAGGCGCAGCGCTATATCGACCTCGTGGGGCTGACCGGGTTCGAGAACCATTTCCCCGCCGAGCTCTCCGGCGGCATGAACCAGCGCGTCGGCATCGCCCGCGCGCTGCTGATGAACCCGGCCGTGATCCTGATGGATGAGCCGTTCGGCGCGCTGGACGAGCAGACCCGCATGGACATGCAGAACGAGCTGATCTCCATCTGGGAGCGCCACAAGGGCACGATCGTGTTCGTCACCCACGGCATCGACGAGGCGCTCACGCTCGGCACCCATGTGGCCGTCATGTCGGCCCGCCCGGGCCGCATCGCCGAGATCATCCCGCTCGATCTGCCGCGTCCGCGCGACATCACCAGCCCGCGCTTCAACGACGTGAAGCGCCACATCCTCGATCTGCTGCGGCCCGAGCCGGCGGCGGCGCCCTCTCTCCTCCAGACTGCGGACCCATCATGAGTGAACGCGTTCTCCTCGGCATGCTCACCCCCTCGTCCAACACGGTGCTGGAACCGGTGACGCAGGCCATGGTGGCGGGCCTGCCCGAGGTCTCTGCCCATTTCGGGCGGTTCAAGGTCACCGAGATCGCGCTCTCCGACCGGGCGCTGGCCCAGTTCGACGATGGCGAGATCCTGCGCGCCGCGGAGCTTCTGGCCCACGCCAAGGTGGAGGTGATCGCCTGGAACGGCACCTCCTCCGGCTGGCTCGGCTTCGAGGCCGACGCGCGATTGTGCGAACGCATCACCGCCGCCACCGGCATCAAGGCCACCACCTCCATGCTGGCGCTGAATGAAATCCTGGAGCGCAAGGGCGTGCGTGAACTCGGCTTCGTCACGCCCTATCTCGACGAAGTGCAGGGGCGGATCCTCACCAATTACGCGGCCCTCGGCCATGCCTGCAAAGGCGAGCGGCATCTTGGGCTGCAGGACAATTTTTCGTTCTCCACCGTCACCGGCGGCCAGATTTCCGGCATGATCCGCGAGGTGGCCGCGCAGGGGCCGCAGGCGATCACAATCATCTGCACCAATCTGCGCGCCGCCCCCTTGGTGGAAGGACTGGAACGCGAGCTCGGCATCCCGATCTACGACACCATCGCCACCGTGGTCTGGAAGAGCCTGCGCATGGCCGGCGTCGATACCAGCCGGGTGACCGGATGGGGCTCGCTGTTCCGCGACCTGGCCTGAGCCGGATGAGCGTATTCGTCACCGGCAGTTCGGGCTTCATCGGCCTCACGGTGTGCGAAGCGCTGCTGGCGCGCGGCGAAAGCGTGGTGGGCTACGATCTCGCGGCGCCGCCACCCATCGCCGATGCGCTGTTCCGGCGTCTGCCGGGCCGGTTCCAATGGATCGCCGGCGATGCGCGAGACGAGGCCGCCCTGACAGCGGCGCTCGGCGCGAGTGGCGCGAACAGATTGCTCATATTGGCGGCGGTGACCGCGGATGCGCAGCGCGAACGCAGCGCGTCCCGCGCCGTCATCGACGTGAACATGGGCGGCGTCGCCTCGGCGATGGCGGCAGCGGCCGCCACCGGCATCAGGCGCATCGTCTATCTCGGGTCCGGCTCGGCCTATGGCGCGAGCGGCCGGGACGGCGCGCCGCTGGACGAGGCGACGACATCGCTTCAGCCCGAAGGTCTCTACGGCATCAGCAAGCAGGCCGGAGAAGCGGTTGCGCTGCGGCTTGCCGATCTCTGCGGCCTCGATCTCGTGGTCGGGCGCCTCGGGACTTGTTTTGGACCGTGGGAATATGCGACCTCGGCGCGGGACACGCCGAGCGCGCCATTCCAGGTGCTGCGCCGCGCCGCGCTGGGCGAAGAGGTGATCTTGCCGCGCCCTCATCCGCGCGACTGGTTCTACGGGCGCGATGCCGCCGCCGCGATCCTCGCCCTGATGGACGCGCCGCGCCTGCCGCATGCCGTCTATAATCTTTCCGCCGGGTTCATATGGTCGCTTGCGGATTTCTGCCGCGCCCTGGCCCTGCGCCGCCCGAATTTGAGATGGCGCTTCGCCGCGCCGGACGAGGCCGGGAACGTGGACCTCTACATGCCTTACGACCGCGCGCCCATGGCCAATGCCCGGCTGCGCGCGGACACCGGATTTGCGCCGCGTCACGATCTGCCCGCCGCCCTCGACGATTATCTGGCGTGGTGGGAGGCGACCGGCGCCCCTTGGCTCACCCGCGAGACCGCGCCATGACCGCACCCACAGAAATCCCGCCTGTCGAGACGCCGCGCCTTGCGGGACGCGTCTGCATCGTCACCGGCGGCGCATCCGGCATCGGCCGCGCCATCGCCCGCCTGTTCGCCCGCCACGGGGCGCATGTGGTGATCGCCGACGTCACGCAGGACGTGATCGAGGGCGGCGTCCCCACCGCCGCGCTGATCGCGCAGGACGGCGGCAGCGGCCTGTTCCACCGCACCGATGTCTCCAGCGCCGATGAGGTGGAGGCGCTGGTGGAGGCCGCCGTCGCCCGCTTCGGCCGCCTCGACGTGATGGTGAACAACGCCTGCATCCGCCATCCGCGTCGCCTGACGGATCTGGCCGAAGAGGACTGGAACCGCATGCTCGCGGTCAATCTCACCGGCGTGTTCCTGTGCTGCCGCGCCGCCGTGCGGCAGATGCTGGCGCAGGATACGCGTGAGGATACGAACGGGCAGGACACGCACGGAGACGTGCGCGGGCGCATCGTCAACCTCTCCTCCCAGCACGGCATGATCGCGGCGCCAGAGGACCTGGCGTATGGCGTCACCAAGGCCGGCATCGCCTATCTGACCCGCCAAGTGGCGGCCGATTACGCCGAAGACGGCATCGTCTGCAATGCGGTGGCGCCGGGCAAGATCGTCACCGGCCAAGGCGGACGCTTGCAGGACCCGCAGGTTCTGGACCGCGCCCGCAGCCGCACGCCCTGGCCGCGATTCGGCGTGCCGGACGATGTCGCCCACGCGGCCCTTTATCTCGCCAGCGACGATGCCCGCTTCGTCACCGGCATCAATCTGATGGTAGACGGCGGCTGGATGGCCGCCTGAAGCGTCCGACTGGCACCCGCGGCACGGCGCTTGATCGCAGAAGATCAAGACCTCCGGCGAACATCCCAAATCCTGAAATGCACGGGGAAGGACCTCCCATGGACAAGTCTCAAGGGGTCCGTTAGACGAAGGTTGCAAACTGTCGCCAATGTTGGAAAGCCTGAATTCATGACAGGCTTATCCCTGGTGCCGCGCTGTTTCGCATGTTGCGTTTACATGGCGCCGCTTGGTACCGAGGCAGGTCACCTTTTATCGCGCGGAGCATTCGCAACATGGCCAAAACTGAGGACGCCCTGTCGGCCATCGCGCAGCGCCGCACCCAATCGCTCACGGACATCGTGCGCAAGGAGCTGGAGCGGATGATCCTGAGCGGCGAAATCCGCGCGGGGGAACGCATCAACGAGCAAACCCTCGCGACCCAGCTCGGCGTCAGCCGGGGGCCGATCCGGGAAGCGACACGAGCGCTGGAACGTGCCGGGCTGGTGACGTCCGTGGTCAACCACGGCAGCTTCGTGCGCGCCATCGAGGCGGACGAGGCGGCGGAAATCTACGATCTGCGGGCGGTGCTGTTCGGTTTCGCGTGCAGCCGGCTCGCGGCCCATATGTCGGCCGAACAGGAAGCCGTGCTGGAAGATTTGCTCGCGCAGATGGATCTTGCGGTCAAGAAGAGCAAGGCCACCTTGTACTATCAGCTGAACCTGCGCTTCCACGAGCAAGTCATGAATTTCTGCGGCCACCGCCGGCTGAAGGAAACTTACGAATCGTTGTTGAAGGAAATGCATCTCGTGCGCCAGAGATCCTTGATGTCTGCGGCGAGCATGCGCGAATCCAATGCTGAGCATGCCGCCCTGCTCGCCGCCATGGCCGCCGGAGACGTGGCGCGCGCACGCCGGCTGGGCGAGGCCCATGCCCAGGGCGGCAAACGCCGCTCGTTCGCGGCCGGCACCTGACCGTCCCTCATCCATGGTCCGCTGCCCAACCTGCCGGCCGTCGCTTGATTAGTGTATACTGTTGACAGTTTTTGATCCCACGTCGTATCGAGAAGGGAAAGGCGCCGCCTGGGACGAGGGTCGAGGTTACACGTATGGACAGGCGCAGACGCTGGATGAAGGTGGCGGCCACATTCGCTGCCGCCGCGCTCGGCGGCGCGGGCATGGCGGCGCTGGGAGCGCCACTTGCCTGGCTGCTCGGGGCCCTGCTCGTGGTTGCCGCCCTCGGCCTTCTCGGCGCGCCCATCGAGGTTCCGCCCTGGTCACGGCAAGGCGGGCAGGTGATCGCGGGGGTGGCCATCGGCCTCTATTTCACGCCGACCCTGATGGACCATCTCCTGTTCAATATCGGCTACATGCTGTTCGCTGCCGGAATCTCGATTTTCGCCGGCGGCCTGCTCTCACTGCTGCTCGCGCGCTCGGCGAAGGTCGACAATACCACCGCCTATTTCGCCAGCCTGCCCGGCGGCGTGGCCGAGATGTCGGTATTGGCGGAGCGCTTCGGCGGCGATACCGCGCTGGTCGCGCTGTCCCAATCGCTGCGCATCGTGGTGGTGGTGCTGACGATCCCCGTCTCCATCGCGTTTTTCGGCGTCCACGGCGCGGAAAGCTATCTGCCGCCTTCGCTGCCGTTTAAGCCGGTGGAAATGGTCGGCATGCTCCTCGCGGGCTTCGCCTGTGCCTATCTGCTCGGCCGGATCCGCATGGTGAACAACTGGCTGCTGGGCGGCCTCGTGGTCGGCGCGACGGTGGCGCTACTGCAACTCCCCCTGTCGGGCATTCCAACGCCGGTGGTGGATGTCAGCCAGGTCCTGATCGGCGCTGCCCT
Organism: Roseixanthobacter finlandensis; assembly: GCF_043195105.2. Classification (NCBI taxonomy): domain Bacteria; kingdom Pseudomonadati; phylum Pseudomonadota; class Alphaproteobacteria; order Hyphomicrobiales; family Xanthobacteraceae; genus Roseixanthobacter; species Roseixanthobacter finlandensis. Next base: position 4,565,890 of record NZ_CM195536.1, read on the forward strand.
CGGCGCCCGCTTCCGGCGCCACATGATCCAGCGGCTGCGGAATTTCGTGCCGGCGGCGGTCACCAACACCTTGCTGCTGATCGCGTTCAACGTCGCCATGGCTGCCGTGATCGGATGGCATGCGGGCCTCGACCTCGCCACCATGGTGCTCGCCAATGCGCCCGGCGGTGTCGCCGAAACCAGCATCACCGCCAAGACACTGCATCTCGGCGTGGCGGAGGTGACGGCGTTTCACCTCGTGCGAATTCTCTGCATCATCCTGCTGAGTGCGCCCGCCTACCGGCTCGCCCGCTTCGCCGTGCTGCAAGTGCGCGGCAGTTCCAGCGGCTGAATGCCCTGGTTTATTCCGGCTCGTCGAGCAGGCTCACATGGGCGGCGACGATCTGCCAGCCTTCGGGAAACCGGATCCAGGTCTGCATCTGCCGCCCCACCTTGCCGGGCAGGCTGTCGCGCCGGAACAGGGTGGAGGCGGTCGCGGCATCGCGCCCATAGGTCGTGATGACCGTGCGCGAAAGCGTCCGCATGAGATTAGAGCTGGAGCGCGCGGCGCGGAACGCGCTGATCTCGGCATGACCGTAGAGGTTTTCGCCCATCCCGTAGCGGATCGTCAACGGATCGTTCCGGAACAGGGCGCCGAGCGCGTCCACGTCATTGGAGAGCACGGCGACTTCATAACTTGAAAAAGCCGCTTCGACCTCGGCCAACACATCAGGGAGATTGATCTCCATGCCCTCACCTCTTTTCAAAATCCTGCAGATCACTCGAACTCTTCGCTGCCGGGAATGATGCCCTTGGGAAGGCCGGCGACATAACGGGCGAGTTCGCCGGGCCGCGTGATCCACAATTTGTCGCGCTGCTCCAGCATGTGCGCGAACGCTTCCCGCAGGGCCCGCAACCGGAACGGCTGACCGACGATGAAGGGATGCAGCACCACGCTGCAAACCAGCGGATATTTGCGCGATTGGATCAGCATTTCATCGAACTGATCGACGATCATCTGCGCGAAGTCACGCCCGGTATGCTGTCGAAATACCATGGCGGGACTGTCGTTGAGCTCGATCGAATAGGGAATGGAGAGCAACGGCCCGGAGCGCGTGCGCATCCAGAACGGCTGGTCGTCCGCCGCCCAATCCATCACATAGCTGAAGCCCTCCTCCTTCAGGAGGTCGAGCGTGCAGGCGCTTTCCGCGATATAGGGGCCGAGCCAGCCCTTCGGAGCCGTGCCGGCATGGCGCAGAATTGCGTCGCGGCTCTCGGCGATAAGGCGGCGCTCGTCATCTTCCCACCACCCGTCCTGGCGCTCGGAATTGGTGCGCCCGTGGCCGACGAACTCGTCCCCGCGCGCCAGCAGGGCCGGGGCGATTTCCGGGCACGCATCCAAAACCGCCGCATTCACGTTGTGGGCGCAAGGCAGGCCGAATTCATTCAGCAGATCAAGAAGATACCAGAGCCCGACGCGGTTCCCATAATCGCGCCAAGCATAATTGCGCTGGTTCTGCGCCGCCCCCAGCTGGGCGCTGTCGCTGCCGAGGCCGGCGCGAAACGCGAAATGCTCGATATTGTTGCTGACCACGAGCGCGAGATTGGCGCCGTTGGGCCAAGTATAGCCGGGGCGCTGCGGCAGGGCGCTATGGGCATATCGGCCGTGCTGGGGAAGCTTCATGAGGGATTGCCTTTGTGCGGGCCGGCGCCGGCGAGGAGGCGCCGGGCGCGCCCTCGTTCGCCCACCGTGTCACTCGAAGATCGCCACCGCCCGGATGGGACTTGCGGTGCCCCCGCGGATCTTGAGCGGGAAGCCGACGAAGCGGAACCGGCCGCGCCCCACCAGCTTGTCCAGATTGGCGAGACATTCCATGTGGGTGATGCCGCGCTCGGCGCACGCCAGATGGGCCTGGAAATTCAGCTCGCCCTCCGGCGCCGGGCTCACGGCTTCCACGCCGAACATGCCGATGCCCTTGTCGGCGAGCCAATGCACGCTCTCCAGCGCGAGGCCGGGAAACTCGTGGGGATAGCCGGGTTTGCCGAGCAGGCGGTCGTTGGTCGCCATGTAGAGCAGCACGGTATCGCCGGGGCGGATTTCCTCTCCGGAGGTCGCCAGCGCCGCCTCCATCTCGGCCACCGTCACGGCGTGGCGCAGCGCGACATGCGAGAGGTCGAGACAGATGGCGGAGGTGTAGAATTTCTCCAGCGGCATCTGGTCGATCGACTGCGCCTCGGGGCGGGAATCGAAGTGAACGGGGGCATCCACATGGGTGCCCGCATGATCACTGAAGGCGATGGACAATGCCTTGGATGTAAAATCCGTATTCCCCGCCCGCTTCTTCTCGGAATGATCATACCACACCGATATCACCACCGGCGGGTGCGAGGGATGCACCTGTGTGCGATGGAAAATCTCGCGGCTCAGATCAATGAGTTCCACATGCGTCTCCTCAATTGCGTTTCGTCTCAATTGCGCGTCGTCTCAATTGCGCTTTGTCATGGCGACAGCGTCCCCGGGCAGGATCGGCGAAAGCACATCCTCCGGCCGCAGTGCGCCCTTCGGCAGGCGCGCTGGGCGCAGCGTGAAGCCGAGCATGCGGCGAGCAACCCCAAGCGGGGTCCGCGTCAGCAGCCCGTCCGGACGCCACAGCATGACGCCGACGATGATCACCCCGTAGACGATCAGCCGATATTCGTTCGCGAAGCGCAAAGCCTCCGGCAAGGCGGTCAGGACGACGGCGCCGAGGATCGGGCCGGCCAAGGTCTGCACACCGCCGAACAGCAGAAAGATCACATAATTGAGCGAGACGAAGAAGCCGAGCTGGGACGGCGTGATCACCAGCAGATAATGGGCCTGCACGGCGCCCGCCATGCCGATCAGCGCACTGCCCAGCGCGAAGGTGATGATGCGCACTTGAGCGACCGAAACCCCCATGGAGGCGGCCGCCAGCGGGTCATCGCGCACCGCCCGCGCGGCATAGCCGAGGCGCGATCCATCGAACCGCCACGCGACGTAGAATGCGATCAGTGCGACCACCACGCAGGTGAAGAGCCCGGTATGCGGCTCAAGCCCGGTGAAGCTGTTCGCCCCGCCGATATAATCCCAGTTAAACGCCAGCACAGAGAGCGCTTCGCCCGCCGCGAGCGTGGTCAGTTTCAGGATAAAATCCCGCATCCTCAGGGTCAGCAGCGCCAGGATGCAGCCGAGCGCGCCGCCCATGAACGCCCCCGCTGCGACCGCTGGCACGAACGGGACGCCGAACTTCACCGTCAGGATTCCCGAGGCATAGCCGCCGACGCCCGCGATCGCCGCCGTGGCCATGGACAGTTGCCCGGACAGGGCGGTGACATAAAGCCCGATCGTCATCGCCACGTTCAGCAAGGTGAAGATCAGGATCGGCTCGAAGAAGGCAAGATTGGGCATGATGCCTCCAGCTCAAGTGGCGTAGGAACCGAACAAGCCGTTCGGCCGCAGATAGAGCACGCCGATCAGCACGAAGAAGGCCACCGCATCGCGCAGCGATGAGGAGACATAGCCGGTCACCAGAGCCTCGAGCACGCCGAGCGCGAGACCGACCGCGATCACCGCCTCGAAATAGCGATTGCCTGCCACGAGCATGCAGATGAACGCCTTCAACCCGTACAAAAGCCCCACGAAGGCGGAGGCCGAGCCATACAGCGATCCCACCGCCACGGCGGCGAGACCGGCCATGGTCGAGGCGAGCCAGAAGGTGATCTGGCACACGCGCCGCACGTCCACGCCGAAAGCTGCGGCAACGTCGGGACGCTCGGCGATCGCCCGCGTCGCCCGTCCAATGTGGGTGCGCCGCACATACAGGCTCGCCAGCACCAGCAGCACCGCGCATAGGCCGAGGCAGAACATCTGGCGCAGGGTGAGCAGCACTGGGCCGATTTCGTAGAACCGCGCCGGCAGCAGGCGCGGATAGGGGATCGGATCGGGACCGACGATCACCGCCATGCCGTTCTGGAGGATGACGGAAACCCCCAGAGTCGCGATCAGGGTCGTCAGCACGTCCCGCCCGCGCAAGGGGGCGACCACCGTGCGCTCGATGATCGCGCCGATGGCGGTGGACCCCACCGCGCCGCCGAGCAGGGCGACCGCCAGCCCGCCGCCGGGCACGAGCCCCGCCGCCACCATGCCCGTGAACATGCCGATCATGAACACGTCGGGATGGGCAAACTGGATCACGCGCAGCACCGTGAAGGCGAGCGCGAAACCCACCGCGACGACGGCATAAGTACTGCCGATCACCAGGCCGTTGCTGAGCTGTTGCAGGAAAAGATCCATCTCGACGCCGTCCTATGCGCTGCCGCCCAGGAACACGTCCTGTACGCTTTTCTTGCCGGCGATCTCCGCCGCCGGCCCGGCTTCCACCACGCGCCCGAGCTCCAGCAGATAGGCGAAGTGGGCGACCTTCAGCGACTGGCGCGCGTTCTGTTCCACCATCAGCACCGCGATGCCCATGGTGTTGATCTCCCGCGCCAGCGCGAACACGTCCCGCACCACGATGGGGGCGAGGCCGAGCGAGGGCTCATCCATCAGGAGCAGGCGCGGACTGGACACCAGGGCGCGGGCGATGGCCACCATCTGCTGCTCGCCGCCGCTGAGGGAGCCCGCCAGTTGGTGGCGCCGCTCGGCGAGGCGGGGAAACCGCTCGAACATTTCGCCGATGCGGCGCTCGACCGCGGCTTGGTCGCGAACCTCGAACGCTCCCATGCGCAAATTATCGAGCACCGTCATGGTGTTCCACAATTGTCGCGCCTCGGGGACCCAGGCGATCCCGAGCTGGTGGATCTGGTGCGGCCGCAAGCGCAGCAGGTCGTTTTCGCCATCGAAACGGATGCTGCCGCCGCGCGGCTTCAGCAGCCCCATGATGGTCTTGATGATGGTGGTCTTGCCGGCGCCGTTCGCGCCCAGGATGACCCGCAGTTCGCCCGGCTCGATCTCCAGCGATACGCCATCGACCGCCGGGACGGAGCCGTAGGAGACGGCAAGCCCTTCGATTTTCAGGAGCGCGCTCAATCCTCCACTCCCAGATAGGCTTCGATCACCTTGGGATCGGCGCGGATCTCGGCGGGCAGGCCTTCGGCGATCTTCTGGCCGAAGCTGATCACCACGATGCGGTCGGAGGCGGACATGACGACGTTCATGTTGTGCTCGATCAGCAGCAGCGCGATGCCGCGTTCGCGCAGGCGGTCGATCATCTCGATCACCGCGTGCGCCTCCCGCGCCACCATGCCGGCGGTGGGTTCGTCGAGGATCAGCAACCGCGGCTGAAGCCCCAGCGCCCGGGCGATTTCCACCCGCCGCTGATCGCCATAGGGCAGCTCGCCGGGCATGCGGAACCGGTTCGCACCGACCCCGACCCAATCCAGCAACGCCTCCGCGCGCTCGACCATCTCCCGCCGGTCCGTGCGATCGCGTGACGTACCGGCGAGCGCGTCGAACACGCCGGACCGCCCGCTGGCCACCTGGCCGATCATCACGTTTTCCAGTGCATTCAGATGCCCGAACAGGCGAATGTTCTGGAAGGTGCGCGCGATGCCCATGGCCGCCAGCCGATGCGGCGCGGCCCCGGTGATGTCCTTGCCATCGAGCACCACCGAACCGAAGTCCGGCTTGAGCACCCCGGTGATCAGGTTGAACAAGGTGGTCTTTCCGGCGCCGTTGGGGCCGACCACGGAGACCACCTCGCCGGCCCCCACCGAGAACGTCACGTCATTGACGGCGACCAGGCCGCCGAAGCGCCGCGTAAGCTGGCTGATCTGGAGCACGGGTCAGATCGCGGTATAGGTGCCGCGGCCGGTGATCTCGATCGCGACCACGTTTGGCGTATTGTTATTGCCGCTGGGCGGATTGTGGAACGTTATATGGGTGCCCAGCGGGGTCACGAAATCCAGCTCCGCGAGCGCCTCTTGCAGCTTCGCCCGCGTGGGGGAACCGGCCTTCTTCAGCGCTTCCGCAATGGTGGAAAGCGCGTCGGCGCCATAGGTGGAGAAGGACGTCGCTTCCTGCGAAAACTTCGCCTTATACCGGTCGATGAAGGTCTTCACCGAGGGCGTGGGCGAGGCGAGATCCTGCGCGAGCCACGTATAGCAGCCCTTGATCTCGCCGTGGGTGCCGTCCCAATAAACCGGATCCTGGAACGAGCCGAAGCCCGTCATCAGGGGCACGGTGAAGCCCGCTTCCCGGATCTGGGACGTCACCTTCACCCCGTCGCCGGTGGCGGCGGCGACGAACATGGCGTCGGGCTTTTTGCTGCGGATGGTGGCGAGCTGGGCCGAGAAATCCTGGTCGCCGGCGCGGAACGCCTCGAACGCCACCACCTCATAGCCGAGTTCCTGCGCCAAGCTCTTGCAGGCCTGGGCATCGCCGGCTTGGCCGTCCTGTGTCTGGTCGTAGATCACGCCGAGGCGCTTGAATCCCACCTTCGCATGCACCTTGCGCAGCAGCACCGGGATCGCCGTCTCGGAAACCGGATTTACCCGGTAGGACCAGATGTTCCATTGCTTGACCGGCGCGCCCGAACCGGCGCCCACGAGCGGAATCTGCAACTGACCGGCAGCCGGGACCGACGGCACATAGCCGACCGAATTGGATGGGCCGATCACCGCCAGCACGTCCGCGTTGGAGGCCGCCTGACGCAGCAGCGTGATCGCCTGCTGTGGATCGTTGGCCATGTCTTCGGTGGCGATCTGGATGCGATATGTCGTGCCCCCGAGGGTCAGGCCGGCGGCATTGATATCGTCGGCGGCGAGCTGCGCCCCGTCGCGCACGCGCCAGCCATAAGGCGAAGACGGCCCGGTGATCGCCTGAATGCTGCTGACCCGCAGGACGGCGGGCTCGGCCCGCCCGATCGTCGGCGGCATGGCCAGCCCGAGGACGGTGCCGGCGGCGAGGCGGCCGAGGCCTCGCCGGCTGATGCGGAACGCAGTCTGATCGTTGGTCATGGGAATTTATAAACCTTCCGCTGCTTGCGGTTTGGCGACCTCCGGAGCGCGAATACAGTGCCGCATCTGAGCAGCTACCGGCCCCACCCGCTCGACTGATCTTATTTTGCACAGGGAACGGTGAAATCGCAGCACAAATTGTAGACAGTTTACAATGAATTTTTGTGCAGGCGGGGCGATATCGGTGCAGCGGTGAATGACAGAACCTGTCCCATTTTCGCGCGACAGCCGATGATTGCGAAGAGCAAGTGCGCCCAATATATTCGCATGCCATCACATACTGGATGCTTGCGCCCAGCTTGATGCATCCAAATTCATCACCCGACGGGAACAGGTCAGCGATGTAAACGCCCGCCGGACGCCGCATCCCGACAGAACGCCGTACGGGTCGCCGGATGGCGCCGCCTCGGCACAGTTTTGCGCATCATACCGGCCGAAATCCAGCATTGTAAATCGTCAACACTCGTCATAACGTTTTCGAGCTTTCATGGCGCAAGGGAGATCGGCGCCGCCGATCGCAGCCTTCCCGGCCGTGCAGCCGGACCTTCGCAACCACACCGCATCGACCAACCGCCCGGAACCCATCCCCAGGCGGTCGGGCCATCACTTCATCACAGACGGAAGCGGAATATGACGTCTTCTCTTCCCAGGGTCGCCGTGATCGGGACCGGCGGCACGATTTCCTCCTGGGCCCAGTCCAGCCTGGACACCATGGACTACCCGGAATTCGGCGCCAAACGGCCCATCGACGAGATCCTGGAGCACGTAAAGGAAGCCCGGCTGGTGGCCGATCCGCTGCCCGTGCCCTTCCGCTCGGTCGGCAGCACGGCGATCGGCCCGGCGGACTGGGTGGAGCTGCGCGAACTGGTGCACGCGACCGCCGCCAGTGAGCCGGATCTGGTCGGCTTCGTCATCCTGCACGGCACCGCGACGCTGGAGGAGACCGCCTTCTTCCTGAACCTGACCCTCGCCATTCCCCAGACCGTGGTGCTGGTCGGCGCCCAGCGGCCGGCGAGCGCGCTCGGCAGCGATGCCGGAATCAATCTCGTCAACGCCTTGCACGTGGCGGGATCGCCATTAGCCCGCGGACTCGGCGTGCTGGTGGTGCTGAACGACGAGATCCATGCAGCGCGCGACGTGGTGAAGACCTCCACCTATCGCCAGCACACCTTCCGCTCGCTGGATTTCGGCGCGCTCGGACACGTCGATGGCGATGGCATCCACATCTATCGCGCGCCCACCCCGGCCCATGCACCCGAGGGCGAGTTCTCGACGCTCGCGGACATCGTGCTGCCCCGCGTCGATATCCTGATGTCCTATGCTGGGGCGGACGCAACTTTCATCGACGCCGCGATCGCCGCGGGGGCGCGGGGTCTCGTCTCCGCGGGCCTCGCGCCGGGCCTCGTCACGCCGGCGGAACGCGTCGCGTACGAGCGGGCGGTCGCGTCCGGCATCGTGGTCGTTCAATGCACCCGCGCCGCGAGCGGGCGGGTGGGGCGGCGGCGCTATCTCCAGGAGGCGGGGATCATCGCGGGCGAGGATTTCAGCCCGCAGAAGGCGCGCATCCTGCTGTCCCTCGCCTTGGCGCGGACCGACGATACCGCGGACATCGCCGCCATCTTCGCCCGCTGCTGACCCCGCGCCGCGAAACGCTGCCGCGTCCCCCGAAACCGCCCTTGCCGCCGATTGGGAACTCGATGATCGATCTGATAATCCGCGCAGATACGGTGATCACGCCGCATGGCGTCGGCGCCTATGACATCGCCGTCGCCGACGGCATCATCGTCTCGCTCCATGCGCCCGACACCTTGCAAACGCCCGAGGGCACACGGGAAATCGATGCGCGGGGCAAAATCGTAATGCCGGGTGGCATCGATCCCCACGTGCATTGCGCCTGGCCCATGCCGCTGCCGGACGGGCCGCCCAGCTTCACGGAGCCGCCATCTGTGGTCAGCCGCGCGGCCCTGTTTGGCGGCACCACCACGCTCATCGATTTCGCGCGCTGGACCCATGGCACAACCATCCAGGGCACCATCGAGCGGCGCGACCAGGATTGGCGCGGCGCCTGCCATTGCGACTATGCCTATCACGTGATGGTGGAAGGCGACCTGCCGCCCGACATCCCCGGCCAGCTCGCCGAAACCATCCAGACGGGCTATCCGACGATCAAGCTCTTCACCACGGACATCACCCCCAGCCGGCGCGGCCGGATGGTGGATTTCGGCGACATCTGGGAAGTCTTCCAGGTGCTTGCGGCCCATCGCGGCCTCGGCGTCATCCATGCCGAGGACAATGACATCGTCATGCACATGTATGGCAAGCTGATCCGCGAGGGGCGCACCGGGTTCGAGAATCTGGCGGAAGTGCATAACACGCTTTCGGAGGACCTCTCGTTCCGCCGCATCATCCGCCTGGCGGAAAGCGTGCCGGGCACGGCGCTCTACATGATGCATGTTAGCGCGGCCACCGGGGTCGCGGCGGTGCGCGAGGCGCGGGCCCGGGGGCTGCCCATCTATGGCGAGACGCTACACCAATACATGCTCTACAACAGCGGTGATTATCGCCGCCCCAACGGGCAGATCTACCACACCTATCCCTCGCTCAAATCGCCGGAGGACCAGGCCGCGCTCTGGGCTGGAACGCGCGACGGCACAATCCATGCGGTGGCGACGGACGAATTGTGCTGCAGCCTCGCGACCAAGGTCCAGGGCAACCGCATCGACGACACCACCGGCGGCAATGCCGCGTGCGAGCCGCGGGTCGCGCTGATGTATACGGAAATGGTCGGCCGGCGGGGCTATGCCCTGACTCAGTTCGCCGATCTCGTCTCGACCAATGCCGCAAGGATCATGGGGCTCTACCCGCGCAAGGGCGCCATCGCCGTTGGGTCGGATGCCGATATCGTGGTGCTGGATCCGGCCCTGCGGCGGGTGATCCGCAACGAGGACCTCCACGAAACCGATTACTCGCCCTGGGAAGGGCATGCGGTGGATGCGTGGCCGAGCGTCACGATCCTGCGCGGCAAGGTGATGGTGGAGGACGGCCATTTCCATGGCGCACCCACCGACGGGCAATGGCTGCACCGGCGGATCACGGACGATATTCTCGCGGGCGCCGCCTTGTGACGCAGGCCGATCTGCGCGGCCTGATCGCCGATTGCCTGCGGCTCTGGGGGATCTGGGGGCGATGCGCGGCGCGCGGGGACGGGGTTGAGGTGCGCACGGCCTCAGGCCTCTTTCTCCATATCCGGCAAGCACATACGGCGGAGCGGCCGGCGCGCTGGATGCTGGAGACAAGGGGAGGCGCCGCGCGCCCGCCCCGGCCGGCGGCCTCCATCGTCGGCCTGCTCGGCGCCTTGCGCAAGGCGCTGGGCGGGGGAACGGCGGGGCCGGCGCTGAAGGTCGGCCGGGCGGAGCTGGGACCGCAGCCACGCCCGGACCATGCCGCGCCCGACCGGCGCTCCGCCCCCGCTCTCGCCGCGACACCGGGCACAACCCCGGTGCTGGTGGTGACCGGATTTCTGGGCAGCGGAAAAACCACCTTTATCCGCAAGCTGTTGAGCGACCCGCGGTTCGCCCGGTCGGCGGTGATCGTGAACGAGTTCGGGGAAATCGGGCTCGACCACGACATATTGGCGAGCAGCAGCGATGCCCTGATCCGCCTCTCCACCGGCTGCCTGTGCTGCGCCGTGCGAAGCGATCTGATCGACACCTTGCTGGACCTCGATGCTCGCCGGTCAGGAGGCGAGGTGGCGTTCGACCGCATCATCATCGAGACCTCCGGGCTGGCGGACCCGGTGCCGATCCTCCAGGCCCTCATGAGCGACCCGGCGGTGGCGGCCCGCTTCACCCTCGAAGGGGTCCTGACCCTGGTGGATGCGGTTCATGGACCCTCCACTTTGGCCGACCATGTGGAGGCGCGCCGACAGGTGGCGGTGGCCGATCGCCTCCTCATCACGAAGACCGACCTCGCGCCCGCCTCGGCCGGCCTGCTTAAGGATCTGAACGCCCTCAACCCTTCCGCGGACAGGGTTTTTCAACCCGAAGAGGCCGCAGCGGGGCTGCTGTGCGGCAGCGGCGCCGCCCGCGTCCGGCAGATCGCGACGGGACTTTTGGATCAGGCGGCGCGCCATTCCGGCGGGCACGACGCCATTGCCCTGACCCGCGAGGCACCCATCCCCGCCATCGCCCTGGCGCTGTTTCTCCAGGCCCTGGCGGACCAGGCCGGCGACCGGCTGCTGCGGGTCAAAGGCCTGGTTTTCGTTGCCGAAATGCCGGAGCGGCCGGCGCTGGTCCATGGCGTGCAGCATGTGTTCGCGCCGCCGGAATGGCTCGAGGGGTGGCCGGGCGGCGATCGGCGCACGCGCATGATGTTCATCGGCGCGTCTCTTCCCCCGCGCTGGCCGGGGCGGTTGCTGGAGGCGATCTGCGCGGATGTGCGCGCCGCCGCGGAAAAATCCTGATTGCGAAATTCAGGATATTTTTTGCAAAAATCCCAGGTGCGCCAGGATCAGGGGTGCCGCTTATGCTTCGCCCTGCCGCAACCCCATGTAAAACAAGGTTCGAGCAAGAAATGTTTCACGTGAAACACTTGGTGCCCACGGAGAAAGCTTCGGTTTAAAAGCTTCTCCGCGTAACCAAACACGCTCCTCCGTGAATTTCGGCAAAATGTGCGTCGCCGAAATTCAGGCCGGCCGAATTTCGCCCGCGCTCACCCGCAGGTCTCGTCGAGCCAGCGCGCCACCGCCGTCAGGCGGTAGTCGGTGTCCGCCGTGCCCATCACCTGGAGGCCGACCGGCATGGCGTCCACCGCCATCAGCGGCAGGGAGAAGGCCGGGCCGCCCACCATGGACCAGGGGCTGAGAAAGCTGCGGCTGCCGGTGGAGAGATGTGCATTCGGCCGGTCCACGGTGCCCGCCTGGTCCACCCCGTCGAACGGCGCGGGGCCAGAGGAAGCGAGGGTGATGAAGCCATCCACCTGCTGGCCCACCAGCGCCACCTGGGCGCGGATGCGGTCGCGCTTGGCGAGCGCCTGGCGATAATCGGCGGGGGTCATGGCAAGGCCGCGATCCAGCCGGGCCTTGGCGGTCGCGCTGATGGCCTCGGGGCCGCTGGCGTCGAGATAGGCCACCAGCGGCCAGCGCAGCTCGTACACGAAGATCCGGTCGGACACCTCGTCCGCTTCCAGCAGCAGGTCTTCCAGCATGGCGATCTTGTCGTCGCAATCGCGGTCCAGCAGGCCGACGCCGAGCGCCGCGAGGCGAGCGCACATCTGCGCCATGGCCTCCCGCGTCGCCTCGTCCAGCTGCGCCATGCCGAGGGTGTCCAGGCGCGCGAGGCGCAGCGGCTTCAGGGCGCGCGGCATGGCCGGCGCGCCGGAGAGGCCGGGATGGCCGTTATGGCCGCCGATGCGCGCGGAAATCTCCCAGGCGGTCAGCCAGGAATCGGCGAGGCTCGCCGCCATGGGGCCGATATGATCCTGGCTCGGGGCAATGGGATGCATGCCGCCGACATTCAGCGCCCCATGGGTGGGCTTGAAACCGTAATTGGCATTGAAGGAAGAGGGGCGGATCAGCGAGCCGCCGGTCTGGTTGCCGAGCGCGACCGGCACCATCCCCGCCCCCACCGCCGCCCCGCACCCGCTGGAGGAGCCGCCGGCGGTGCGGCGGGCATCGAAGGGGTTGCGGGTGGGCGGGGATTTGCCCATGGCGAATTCCGGCACATGGGTCTTGCCGAGCAGCACCGCGCCCGCCTGCCGCAGCGCATAAGTGCTCGCCGCATCGAACCGCACCGGCGTGTCATCATACACCGCGCTGTTCATCTTCGAGGGCATGCCGCGCACATTGATGGTGTCCTTGATGCCCATGGGACAGCCATCGAGCGGCGACAGCGGGCGGTTCTGCGCATAGCGCTGCGTGGCGGCATCGGCAGCCGCGCGGGCGCCGGGCACATCGAGAAAGCAGAACGCCTGGATGACGTTGTCGAGCCGCTCGATGCGCTCCAGGCTTTCCTCAAGCAGCATGCGCGGCGTGGAGCGCCCGGCGAGGAAAGCGGCCCGCGCCGCGACGAAGGCGGGCAGCCGGCTGTCGGGATCGTAGCCGCCAAGGGAAGCGCCCGCATTCTGGACCGCAATCTTCGCCATGCTCGCCCTCGCCTCGCCCTCGCCTCGCCCGCATCCCGGCCGCGCCACCCGCCGCATGGGTGCGCCGGCGGGTGGGTTTGGTCCATAGTATGGACAAGTGTCAACAGTAGGCAATATGATCAGACGTGGCTTTCGCCTCGGCCGGGCGCACGGCGTCCCGCGCCGCGCAGCTGTCCCCTCCCGCCCGGCGAAGCGCTCCAGAGCCCGCACCGGACCCGCCCGCATCAGGACCCGAAACCCATGGCCGCCGCATTCGATCTCGTGGTCCGCAACGGCATGGTGGTGACCGAAGCGGGCCTCTCCCGCTGCGATGTCGGCATCGCGAACGGCATCATCACGGCGCTGGGGCTGGAGCTGGAGCGCGGGGCGCGCGAGCTGGACGCGAGCGCGCGGCTCGTCCTGCCCGGCGGCATCGATGCCCATTGCCACATCGAGCAGGTCTCCTCCTACGGCCTGATGGGCGCGGACGATTTCTTCGCAGCGTCGCGCGCGGCGGCATTCGGCGGCACCACCACCATCGTGCCGTTCGCGGCCCAGCATCGCGGCCAGAACCTGCCCGACGTGTTCGACGATTATCACCGCCGGGCGCGGGAAAAATCCATCCTCGACTATTCCTTCCACGCGCTCATCAGCGATCCGACCGAGGATTTGCTGAACGATCACCTGCCGCGCCTGATCGCCGAAGGCATCACCTCGGTCAAATTGTTCACCGCCTATGATCTCATCGCGGTGAGCGACGAACAGATCCTGGATCTGCTGTGGGTGTGCCGGGAGCACGGCGCCATGGCCATGGTGCATGCCGAGAACAACGGCATGATCAAATGGATGGCCAAGAAGCTGATCGCCGGCGGCTTCACCGCGCCGAAATACCACGCCATGAGCCATCCTCGCCTCGCGGAAATCGAGGCGGTGCGGCGCTGCATCGCGCTGGCGACCCTGGCGGACGCACCGCTGCTCATCGTCCATGTCTCGACCGTGGAAGCGCTCGGTGCCATTCGCTCGGCGCGGGCCGAGGGCCGGGCCATCTTCGGCGAGACCTGCCCGCAATATCTGCTGCTGAGTGCGGCCGATCTGGATCTCCCCGGCTATGAGGGGGCGAAATTCTGCTTCAGCCCGCCGCCGCGCGGCCCGGTGGAGCAGGCGGCGCTGTGGGCGGGGCTCGCGGACGGCACGCTGCAAATCTATTCGTCCGACCATGCCCCCTATCGCATGGACGCGAGCGGCAAGTTCGCCCGCAGCGCGACCCCCACCTTCAAGGATATCGCCAACGGCATTCCCGCCATCGAGGTGCGCCTGCCGCTGCTGTTCTCGGAAGGGGTGAACGCAGGGCGGATCGACCTTGCCCGCTTCGTTGCGCTCAGCGCCACCAATGCCGCCAAGCTCTACGGCCTGTTCCCGCGCAAGGGCACGATCGCGGTCGGCTCCGACGCGGATCTCGCGCTGTGGGAGCCGGACCGGCGCGTCACCCTGCGCGCGGCGGATCTGCACGACACCGTGGGCTATACCCCGTTCGAGGGCCGGGAGGTCACGGGCTGGCCGACCACGATCATCCGGCGCGGCGAGGTGATCATCGACGACAGCGCGCTGCACGCCGCGCCCGGCTCCGGCCGTTTCATTCCCCGCGCCGCCTCCGGCCGTGCCGCCGGCACGCCGCCGCCGGTGCCGGAGACCGACCCGGCGACGAATTTCGGCGCCGCCATCTTTCCCGCACGCGCGCCGGCCGGGAGGGCCTGAAACCATGACGGATGCCGCCGCAAACCGGATCCTGGTGATCAATCCCAACAGCAATGCCGCTGTCACGGCCGAGATCGCGGCGGCGGTGCGCGACCTTGCGTCCCCGGACGGGCCGGCGATCCAATGCGTGACGCTGCATGACGGGCCGCCCGGCGTCGAAACCCAAGGCGACGTGGAGCATGCGACGCGCCTCGTGCTCGATTATGTCGGCCGCGAAGCCGCAAGCGCCTATGTGATCGCCTGCTACAGCGACCCCGGCCTGATCGCCGCGCGCGAGCGCACCGCGCGCCCGGTGCTCGGCATCGGGGAGGCCGGAACCTTCGCCGCCATGATGCGCGGCGACCGGTTCGGGGTCATCGCCATATTGGAGGCCTCGGTGCGGCGCCAGCAGCGGCAGGCGCGGATGCTGGGCGTATTTCCGCGCTATGCCGGCAGCAAGGCGATCGGCCTCGGCGTCGCGGAACTGGCGGACCATGGGCGCACGCGCGAGCGCATGATCGCGGCCGGCGCCTTCCTGCGCGATGCGCAGCAGGCGGATGTGCTCATCCTCGGCTGCGCCGGCATGGCGCGCCATCGCGCCGCGCTGGAAGACGCGCTCGGCCTCCCCGTCATCGAACCCTCGCGCGCCGCCACCGCCATGGCCCTCGCCATGGCGCGGCTGGCGGCGGAATGAGGCCGCGGCCCATGACTTCGTATCCCCAGACATCGCCCGCCCAGACGTCGCCCGTGCAGACGTCACGGGCCGCGCCATTGCCCTCCCCTGAGGCCCTCGTCGCGGCCACCGCCGCCCAGCTGGACCTCGCCACGCGCCTGTTCGAGTCCCTGCGGAACGGCAGCATCGACACGCCGGGCATCACCCGCGACACCTATGGCGCCGGCGAGAATTTCGCCCACGGCCTGATGCGCGACCATGCCCTGCGCCTCGGCCTCGATATTGCGACCGACGCCGCCGCCAACACTTATATGACCTTGCCCGGCCGCGACCGCGCGGCGCCCCGCATCCTCACCGGCTCGCACCTCGACAGCGTGCCGCACGGCGGCAATTTCGACGGCGCGGCCGGCGTGGTGGCGGGGCTGGTGGCGGTCGCGACCCTGCGGGCGCTCGGGCTCACTCCGGCCTGCGATATCACCGTGATGGGGGTGCGGGCGGAAGAGAGCGTGTGGTTCGAGGTGTCCTATCTCGGCAGCCGCGCGGCGCTCGGCACGCTGCCGCCGGGCGCGCTCGACGCGCGGCGCATCGATACCGGCCGCACGCTGGCGGACCATCTGGAAGCGTGCGGCGGCGATCCCGCGCTGCTCCGCGCGGGCCACCGGCATCTCGACCCGCGCGCGGTCCGCGCCTTCCTGGAAGTGCATATCGAACAGGCGCCGAGCCTCGTGGAGGCCGGCCTTCCGCTCGCGGTGTGCACCGCCATTCCCGGCAATTTCCGCTATCCCAATGCCTGGATCGCGGGTGAATACGCCCATGTGGGGCTTCCGCGCCGGTTTCGCCGCGATGCCGTGATGGCCGCGGCGGAATTTGCGGCGGGGATGGATCGGCTGTGGGCGGCGCACGAGGCGGAGGGGCGGCCCATGGCCGTGACGCTCGGGCGCTTCCACACCGATCCGGCCAAGCACGGCCTGACCACGGTGCCCGGCGCCTTCCATTTCAGCCTGGACGTGCGCGCCTATGACGACGCGCAACTGGCGGAGCTGGAGCGGGGCATGGGCGACATCATCGCCGACATCGAACGGCGGCGCGGCGTGAGCTTCCACATGGGGCCGCGGGCGAGCGCCGTGGTGGGCAAGATGGACGCCTCAATCCGCGCGCGGCTGGTGGAGGGCGCGCGGGCGCTGGGCATTCCGGCCATGACGCTTGGCAGCCCGGCATCGCATGACGCCGCCGCATTCGCCGCCGCCGGCATTCCCACCGCCATGCTGTTCGTGCGCAACCAGAACGGCAGCCACAATCCGCACGAAGCCATGGACATGGAGGATTTCATGCGCGCCGCCAGCCTTCTCGCCTGGTGGCTCGCCGAAAACGCCTGCGCCTGAGAACAGGTTTGGAATGAGCGCCTGTTTGCCACGAGAGCCTGTTTGCAAACCAGGCTCTCACGCTTTGGCGCTCAGTCCTTCATGCCGGTGATGGAGGCGCTCATGGCGCGCGGGTCGCGGGTCGGCCAGCGGCCGCAATCCACCTTGGTCAGGAAATCGCCGACGAGGCGGTTGTATTCGTCGGGATCCTCCAGATTGATGGTGTGCCCGCAATTGGGCATCACCGCCAAGGCGGCCGAGGGAATATGCTGCTTCATCAGCACGCCGGGCGTGAGGCAGGGCCAATCCTCGTCGCCGGTGATCACCAGCGTGGGCACGGTCAGCCGCTTCATCTCCTCCACGAGGGTGTAGAGCGAGGGACGCTCGCGCTGCACGCCCAATTGGGTGTTGGCGGAGCCCAGGGCCGAATGCTCGGCCAGCATCTGCTTGAATTCGGCAAAGCCCCGCGGGTCCTTGTTCTCGAACTGAACGCGGGTCGGCCCATAGGCATATTTCTCGGCGAAGGCGGGCATGCCAGCCGAAGTAATGAAGGCGGCGATGGTGTCGGCCTCGGCCTGGAAGCGGGGGCGCTGCTCCAGCTCGGCCCCATAGCCGCACCCGCCGACGCACAGCGACAGGGCCAGCTGCGGATGGCGCAGGCCGAAATGCAAGGTCGCGAACCCGCCCATGGACAGGCCGACCACATGGGCCTGCTTTTCCCCCGTCGCCGCGAGCACGGCGGCGATATCGTCGGCCGCGCGGGCCTGGGAATAGGAGGCGGCGCTTTCCGGCACGTCGGAGGGCAGAAAGCCGCGCGCGGCGAAGGCGACGCAGCGATAGCGCTGGCCGAAATGGCGCATCTGCGGTTCCCAGCTGCGGATATCGCCGGCGAACTCATGGACGAAGATCACCAGCCGGCCGGTGCCGGTTTCCTCATACTGCAGGCGCACTCCGTCGTCCGTCGTCGCGTAGGCCATGGTCATTCCCCGATTGGATTTGCGCACACCTTCTGCGGGATCCGCGCGCCGGCGCTGCGATGCGCGGCGGCGCCCGTCCGCTTGTCACCCCGGCGGTTCGAGCGCCCGGCGAGGGGACCGGGCAGCCGAACGGCTCCAATCTGTATACTGTTTACAATTATCTCCGGCAAGGATGGATCCCGCGCGCCCTCAGGCCGCGCGCGGGAGCCGCAACGCCCGCACCGCCCCATCCAGGGCCAGGCACAGCAGCAGTGAGGCGCCGGCGAGGGGGAAGGGAATGGCCAGCGCGATGATCAACAGAACCAGCGTCCGCAAGGTGGGCGCCGCGAGCGCGCGCGGCGCGGCGAGCCGCCCGCTCGGCCTACGGCGCCACCACATGTAAGGGCCGCTGATCGACAGGAAGAGGATGCCAAGGCACGGGATCAGCATGACGATCTGGTTCAGGCGGCCGAAATAATTCCCCATGTGGAGTTGCACGCCCAGTTCCACCGCCTTGGCGGCGATGCCGTAGTCCGCGAAGCCGACGTCGTCGAGCACGCGTCCCGAATACTGGTCCACATAGAGCGTGCGCTGGCCTTCCGGCTGGTCGGGATAGCTGAAGACAATATAGGCCGCCGTGGGATTGCGCGGCAGGTTCAGCCGGTAGGGTCCGGTCATGCCATGCGCCGCCGCCACCTGCGCCACCGCGTCGACGCCGATCGCCTGCGATCCCGCCTGCGCCGCCGGAGCCATGGCCGCGCCAAGGTGCGCATGCGGATCCGACTGGGGGGCTGCCAATTGGGGAGCGTCCGACTGGGGAGCTGGGGCATTTTCCGTGGTCCAGGGGCCGGCGCCGTCGGTCGCCTGCTTGACGGTGGTGGAAATGATGCTCGCCCCATGCCCGCGATGGCTCGAAGAATAGCCGATGCCGGCGAAATCGGTGCCGCGCCGCAGCAGATCGCCCCAGACATTCGCCCAGGGCAGGCCGGTGAGGATGAGAAACATCACCAGCACCGCCGTCCAGAGGCCGATGGCCGCGTGCCATTCCTTCCAGAACGCGCGCCCGCCGAGGCGCCAGCGCGGCACGAAGACGCCCGCAATCCCCCTCCCCGTCCTCGGCCACCAGAGATAGAGGCCGGTGACGATGAGGATGAAGCCCCAGCAGGCCGCAAGCTCCACCATGGCGTCGCCGAACGTGCCGAGCATCAGCGAGCCGTGCGCGACATCAGCAAAGCCCACCAAGGTGCGCGTATAGACATAGGAGCCGAGGACGCGCGCGGTGCTGGGATCGACGAACACCCGGCGCGGCTCGCCCTGCTGCGGCGTCACGAACACCTCGACGCTGCGCCCCTCGCCCTTCGGCGTGTCGATGCGCGTGACCGTCCCGCCCGGATGGGCGGCAAGGGCGGCGGCGGCCATTTCGCTGAGCGGCACCGCGCCTTGCACCGCAGGGACAAACCGCAGGTTCGGATAGACGAAATCATTGATCTCGTCATTAAAGAGATAGATGGCGCCAGTCACGGCAAGGATCATCAGGAACGGAGCGCAAACGAGCCCCGCATAAAAATGCCAGCGCCAGACCGCGCGATAGAGGGCGGCGGCGGACCATCGAGCATCCCGCATGGAACATCTCCCACACCCGCCGCCCGGCGCCACATGGACGCCGGGCGGCCGGGGTTCAGAATTTCACCGCATAGGACAGTTCGAAGCTGCGCGGCGGCGCGATATAGACTTGGGTTGCACTATAGCCCGACCAATCGGCATAGAATTCGTTGGTCAAATTCTTGCCGCGCAGGCGCACGGTGCCCTTGCCCACCTCATAATCAAGCCAGGCATCGAACACGGTGCGGCCCTGCACCTCGATGGTGTTGGCGGTGTCGGTATAGAAGGAGCTGACATATTGCAGGGAGCCGCTCACCGTCAGCGGAATCCGCTCGAACCGGTAGCTGGTGAGGAACATATAGGTCAGCTCCGGCACGTTCGGCGGCCGGTTGCCGGCCAGATTGGCCGAGGCGCTGTAGAGCTGCGTGAATTCCGCATTGATGTAGGAGACATTGGCCATCACCTTCCAACGGTCGGTGAGCGCCACGGCGATTTCCGCCTCCGCACCGCGCGAGCGCTGCGAGCCACCCTGTACGGTCAGGGCGGGGTTGAGCGGATCGCGGGTCAGGATGTTGTACTGCTCGATCTCATAGATCGACGCCGTCGTGACCACACGATTGTCCCACATGGCGGATTTGATGCCGGCCTCGACCGAGTTTCCATAGGACAATTCGAATTGGGAATTGGCGAGATTGCTCAGCAGCAGGCTGGAGATCGGCACCGTCGCCTGATTATACTGCGCATAGAGCGCCGTCTCGGGCAGGATATTATAGACCGTGCCGACACGCCAGGACACGCTGTCGTACGTATTGTCGAAGGTTGAGAGCCCGTTTGTGTTCAGATTGAAGATCTGGCGATCCAGCTGGATGTTCTCATAGCGGATGCCGCCCACCACCAGCCATTTGTCGGTGATGTTCACCGCATCCTCGGTGAAGACGGCCGCGGTGCCGACCTGGCTGTCATAATCCTGGCGGGTCGGGAAATTCGCCGCCGTATCCGCCGGGAAATAGCCGCGCGCCGGGAAATAGGGGCTGACCGGCGTGGTGTTCCCGAAGCGGCGCTGGGAATAGAAGGTGGTGTCGATATATTCGACCCCCGCCGCGAACCGGTGCCGCATGCCCCAGAGCTGGCCGTCATACAGGGCGGCGACGCGGTCGGACCACACGTTCTGATCGTGCGAGATATACGTGGTGCTGCGGTTCAGGAGGCCGGTCGCGGCATTATAGGTGAAGTCCTCTGAGTTCGCCCACACCCGGCTCGCGGTATAATAATTGAAATCGTTGCGGATGGTCCAGTCGTCGTTCAATTCATAATCGGTGCGGTTGCGCACCCACCAGGCGGTGGAACTCATTTCGCCATTATAGACATTGTAATTCTTGTTGCGCAGCGCCTCGTCAATGACGAGACCGCCGGGCGCCGAGACGATATTGGACGGGGAAAGCGCGGCCGACCGCGCGATCAGCGGCGCCCCCTGATAGGGGGTCTCGTAATCATCGTGGAAATAATCCACCGAGGTTGTGTTGGTGAGGCGGTCCGTGAGCTTCACCGTGGCGCCGAGGGTGAAGGCGCCCTGGGTCGAGCCCGTGTCGTCGATATAGCCGTTCGACTGCGAATAGATCCCGCTCGCGCGCAGCGCCAGGTTCGGGTTGACCACCACATTGTAATCGGCGCCGACCCGGTAGGTGTCGAAACTGCCGATGCTGCCGATGGCCTGGCCGAAATTGCGCTCGAAGGACGGCTGCTTGGTCACGAGATTGATGGAGCCGGCGAGCGCGCCATTGCCGGAAACCACCGAGGCGGGGCCCTTGAGGATCTCCACCCGGTCGAAGCTGAAGCTGTCGTAATTGCGCGAGACCAGCAGCGGATCGGGCACCTGCATCCCGTCCACGGAATAGCCCACGGCGCCGCGCGAGAAGCCGCGCATGGAGGTGACGCCCGGCTCTCCCGGCAAATTGCCGGCCATCACGCCCGGCACCGTATTATAGACCTCGGTGAGGGTGTTGAGGCCGCGTTCCTGCATCTCCTGCTGGGTCACGATGTCGATCGCCGCGGGGGTCTCGAACGGGGTGAGCCCGACCAGGCTGCCGGTCTCGTTCGGGATCTTAAGCTTCTGGATCTGCGGCAGGAGCAGGGAGCCGGCTCCGCCGTCCTGCACCGTGATTTCGGGAAGCTCGACGGCGTTCTGGGCGAGGGCGTTCTGGGCGAGCGCTGGCGTGGTCGCGAGCAGGAGAGCGGCGCAAAGCCGCTTTCCGCCGCGCGGTGCGGGGGGCTGAATCATGGTTGCACTTCAACGAATTGGGTTGCGCGGAGGGCGATCAGCGCATCACGGATCGAAAGACGCGCAGCTCCTCGGCGCCTTCGCAGGAAGACGCGGGGGAAGCGGCGCGCACGGGATCCGCGGGCGGACGATTAGTCCGCGCCGGGCGGCCCTCTGGCCGTTCGTTGATTGCGGGGGTAGCTCGACCTTGCGCCGGGATCGGGGGGCGGCACCGGTCCGGGCGCAACCACGAAGCCGACCGCCGACACCTCAGCGGCGGGCGGCGGCGTGATGAGCAGGCCGCCCAGCATGGGGCAGCTGCGGGTGCAGCAGTCGAAATGACCCGCCTGCGACGGATCGGGGGCCTCGTCAGGAGCGCCGTCGGGCGCACCCGAGGCGGAGCAGAAAATGCCTTGATGATCGGCCGAATCGGGCGCCGCCATCGCGCCCAGCGCGAACCCCGCCAGCACCATCTGCAAGACGAGCAGATAGGCGGCAAGAAGCGCGAAAGGCAGCTTCCAGGCCGGCGCGGAACGGCTCATGAGGCACATGGGGGCGACATCATGCCCCGGTTATAGGGCACGCGGCCCGCGCGTTCTCCCGGGAAGTACCGCTGCGGCAACATGTCCGTGGGCGAAGCCGCCCACGGACATCGAGAGATGCGCCTCAGACGGCTTCGTAAAGACGGCGCTCCAGCAGCATGGAGCCGCGCAGGCGGCTCAGCGCCTTGGCGGCGCCGAGCACCGCAAGGTCGGCCAAAGGCTCGATGATGATGACCAGCATGTAGGCGCCGCCGAAGGTGGAAATCGCCGCGACATTATCCGCCGCGAAGCCCTGGCCATACAGCGCCCAGAAGGCCACCCAGCCGACGATGCCCGCCTGATAGGTGGTGGAGAGCGCGAGCGCCTGGCGGTAGCGCAATTCCACATAAGGCGTGTTGGGCGCGATGATTTTCTGGGCCACGACCTGCAGGGCGAACAGCGGCACCAGCAGCGTCGTGACGTTCATGCCGAATTGCGGCAGGTCGAACGGTGCGAAGAAGATGCCCTGCACCAGCAGGCCGGCGGCAAGGCCGATGGCGGCCGGCGCCATGCCGAAGATCAGGAACAGGGTCGAGCCGAGGATCAGGTGAACCTCCGAGACCCCGACGGGATAATGCGGCAGCACCTCGAAGAAAGAGAACACGAGGGCGCTCGCGATCACGCTGCGCGACAGAAAGGAGAGGATGCCGCGCTCGCGGACAGCCTCATAGGCCAGCTTCACGGCATAGCCGCCGGCACCGGCTGCGGTGACGTAGCTGAGCCAGATTTTCCCACTATCCACGAGACCGGGTTCGATATGCATGACTGCTCCTCCGCCGTCTCACCCGACGGCCTGCGTTAGATCCGTGCGCCTGGCCGGTCTCCTGACTCGCGGGTCGCTGCATGCCTTCCGTCTTCCCGAAGCTCACCTTGAGGGGATCGCTTCAGTGACATCGTGGAAGGCCGCTCGCCGCTCACAGTCGCGGGGGCGGTCGGGGCTCAGGGCGTCATCGGCCCCTCCCCCGTTCCCATTTCACCTCCGGCATGTGCGTCATGCCGGAAGAACCATTCGCGCGTTCAGGAGCGGCCAACCTCCGCTTCATGTCAAGGTGGAGGCGCGGCCGGGCGCACGGATATGACGATTCTTTGTCGTGCGGAGGCGATGCAGGGGGGTACCGGCTGGCATTCAAGGCCCGCAGCCTTGCCCGGTGGGATCGTCCTGCAGTGATTGCGCCTCATGGACTTACGTTAGGGCAATTCATAAGGATCGCTGTTCTGTCGCGACCCGCCGCAGGACCCGCCGTGCGGTTGGGCGCGGCGCGCACGCGAGCGATTATTTGGTGAGGATCAGCTTGTTCTTGGAGGTCAGGGTGAGGGTATAGACCTGATCGCCATGAACGATGCGCACCGTGCGCACCGTGCGAAACAGATCGGCGCTGTCCAAGCCCCCGTCCACCATCGCGACGGTGCGCACCTGCATTTCGGGAGACGGCACGGGTCTCAGCTTGATGATGCCCATGGAAGGCGGCTCCTGTGCCGATATTCGGGCGAAGGGCAGGCGAAAAGCGCCGCGCCGCCCCGAGCGCACGGCCGAGGCCACCAACGCGAACCGCGAACGCGACAACGCCGCGTGCCGCCGGAGAGCTTGGCGCTTTTCACGACCGGCGGCTCACTTGCCGGACGGCATCTTCATATGGTCGTGCCCGCCATCGTCGCTGCCTTGGGCGGCGATGGATTCCACCTTGAACTGAACCGACACCGTGCCGGCCTTCTCGAAGGTCAGCGTGCCATTGACCATGGCGCCCTGCTTCAGGGGCTGCTTCAACCCCATGAGCATGAGGTGATAGGAGCCCGGCTTCAGCGCCACGGAGCCCTGCGCGGGAACGGCGATGCCGCCCGCCACCGGACGCATGGTCATCACCCCGTCCTTCATGGACATCTCGTGAATTTCCACCTTCTGCGCGACCTCGGCGGTGGCCGAGACGAGGCGGTCGGGCGTCGTGCCGCCGTTCTTCAGCACCAGATAGCCGGCACCGACGCTGGCGCCGGCGGGCGTCGCGCGGGTCCAGGGGTGATCGATCTCGATCGCGCCGGCCTTGAACTCGTGCGCCATCAGGGCCTGCGCGGAGAGGGTGAGCAGGAACATGGCGAAGGCCAGGGCCGCCAGGGCCTCTTCGAGATACATGCGGCGGCAGATGCGCGAGAACGCGCCGGGAAAACGGAGGGAATTCAACATGATTTAGCTCCACGATACGGCCTCCTCCAGGGGAGGACCGGATGTCACGATCGGCGGACATTTCCTGCGCGAAGGCAGGCGTCAGGCGATCGTGGGTGGAGCCCTGGCGCGGCTGGGGGACCGACGCTGGCCCGGCGCGGCGGAAACGTCCGCGCCGCGCATGAGGATCGATGCCGCATGGCGGACCGGCACGACAAACCCCTCCGCCGCCGGCGGCGGTGCGGCGGCCGGCCCGAACATGGGACAGCCCATGACGCAGCAGTCCAGCCCGTCATGATGGGAAGGGGTCCCGTCCCCGGTCTGGGACGCGTCCTCGGCCGGGGCACTGGAACAGAGGATGGCGAACGCATCCGGACCCTGGGCTGCCGACACCTGGGCTGCCACTTGGGCCGCCTGGGCGCCCGCGGCAAGCCCCACGGCCAGCATCTGGAGGACGAGCAGATAGGCCGCCGCGATGGCGGCCCAGGCTCTCCAGGATGTGCGCGGCTTGGCCAAGATCAAGATGTCTCGAAGGTTCGTCGGACCACAGTATGACATTGGCACGCCGACAACCGTAGACCAAAGTCGTGCGGCACGTCCTCGCAGGGACGCGCCGCTTAAGTTGGCGAAGACTCAGAAAGACACGGTCACCCGCGTATTGATGGAGCGGCCATAGCCGGCGACCGGATAGCCCCAGGCGGTCGAAGTGCCCATCATGCTGGAGACTTGGTAATTGACCAGGTTCGCGCCGCCGAGCGGCAGGTCGTACTGCGTATCGAGGATGTTATCGATGCCGAAATCGACCTTGAGCTGGCCCGCCGTATAGCTGGTGCGGAAGTTGAGCAGGGCATAGGCCGAGGTCTCCAGCTCGTTGTGCACCTGGCTGACATTGGTTTTCGCGCCCACGAGCTGGACTTCGACGCTCGAACTCCAATTGCCGAGGGTATGGTCCAGCGCCAGCGTCGCGTTGACCGGCATGATATGGTAGAGATTGACCCCGTCGGTGCGCTGTCCGCGCACGAAGTTCAGGCCGCCGCGAAAGGCGCCCTGGCCGTAGCTGCGATCGTCCCACAGCGCCAGCTTGCCATCGATGTTCACGCCGTAGAGCCAGGCGTCGTAATTGGCGAATTGCAGATAGACGAACGTGTTGTCGACGGTGAGATTGTTCGGCAAATTGGCGAGGCATCCCGGCAGGGCGCAGCGCTGCACGTCGATATAGTCCTGCACATAGCTGTAATAAGGCGAAACCCGCACCTGCCAGACCTTCTGCGCCGGATCGTGCCAATCCGCCGTGAAGCTTAAGGTGTGGGCCTTTTCCGGCACCAGATCGAGATTGCCCACATAGCCGTTGCCGTCGCCGAACCAGCCGATCATCTGCATGGCCATGCCGTTGGTGGACCAGGCATAGCGCTCGTACAGGTTCGGCGAGCGGGTCTTGCGGGACAGGCCGAGCTCATAAAGGCTGAAGGCGTTGGCCTCATAGCGCAGGATGGCGGAGCCATCGATGTTGAAGTCGGTGCGCGCGTGGCTCTGGGAATTGAAGGCGGCAGCGTTGGCGCCGTACATCATTTCATTGTAGCCCTGCACGTCGCCGGTGTTCATCCAGACGATATCGTTGCGCAGGCCGATGATGGTGGTCCATTGCGCGTCGAGATGGCGTTCCCATTCGCCGAAATAGCCGAAGCGCAGGCGCTGGCCGTTATTGATGTTCTCGAACGTGTTCGGCCCCATCATCATGGAATCTGCCACCGGCGGCCACCAATCGTCGAGATTGTTGTAATAAAGCTCGTTGCCGGCGCGCACGATATCGATCGGCGACGCGCCGATGGTGCCCTTCACCCGATAGCCGAGGTCGGTGCTGCGGGTGTCCATGGGCATGTCGCCGGTCTTGTCCGGCTGGATGAAGCCCATGGTGTGGCGGACGCGGTTGGCGAAGATCGAGGCTTCGAGCTTGCCCCAGTCGAACAGGCCTTCGTAATTGCCGTTGGCATAGATGCTCTTATTGTCGACCATGTCCATATATTGGTTCACATAGCCTTGGTACGGGATGAACTGCCCACCGATCTGGAAGGTGAACAGGCTTTGATTGACCTGCTTGGCGATGGTCAAGGCGTGGTTCTGGGTCTCATACATGGTCGACTTGATGACCGTGCCGTTGCCGGACGTATAATCGCTCGCCCGCGCCCAGCCGCCGGTATAGGTCACGCTGGTATCTTGGTTTGAAACGGTGCCGTTGAAGTCGGTGCCGTAGGAATTGCCGTTGCTGCGGTAGAAGCCGGACAGGCTGCCGGACACATTGAGCGCCTGGCCGGGCGTGAATTTCGGCGGGGCGAGCGTGACGTCCGCCTTCGCGCCCGTGTAATCGCCGCCGACGCTCACCGGCGCGGTGCCGGTATAGACCTTCACCGAGGAGATCATCGCCGGGTTCACATAGGACAGCGGCGGGTTCATCTCGTTCGGGCAGGCCGGGCTGAAGATCATGTTGTTGATGGCGACCTGCACCCGGTCGGCCCCCATGCCGTTGACGGCCGGCAGGCTGGACACGCCGCCCGCGCCCCAGGCCGCGCCGCCCGGAATGCGGGAGATGAGCGAACCGGAATCGCTGGTCCACAGCGTCGCATTCTGGGCTTCGGGGACGGAAATGAAGGCGGTGTCGGCTGGCGTATAGGGACCAAAGCCTTGCCCGCTGGCGACGGCGGCGGGGGTCGAGGGCCGAACCATGATGGTCGGCAGATCCTCAGCCGCCTGCGCCATCGCCGCGCCGATCGCGAACGGCGTGAGGCAGAGCGCCGCCAGCGAGGGACGAGCCAGGGCCGTCATTCGGCGCAGCGCTCGGGGAAGCGGGGTATTGGTTAGCGGTTTCATGGCGTTTCCAAAAATTCAGGTTGGGGCCGGCCACGGCACGCAGGGCGGCGCAACGCGCAAAGGCGCGCTGCCGCTCCGGGGGCTCGGCTAGATCGGAATGAGGAGATTCAACGCCAGCAGGGCCGGCGGCGCGTCAGGCCGCGATGGGCGGCCCGCGCGGCCGGTGCGCCAGGCGCACGCCGGACGAGGTGAGATCGCTGACCGCGCCGGGCTGGAACCGGAACAGAACCGCAAGCCGGGCGATGACGGGGGTCGCGGGCGGTGTCGGAAGGATCGCCAGATCCACACGGGAGAGGCAAAGCGGGCAGTGCACGAACGCCGTCGTGCGATCGTCCGCAGGTCCGTGCGGCTCCGCGGTGGAGGGATCGTTCTGGCAGATCTGGAACAGGCCGGGCGCGGTGCTCGACGCGCGGCTGGCAAATAAGGCGCTCGTCTGGAAGGCGCTCGTCAGGACGACCTGGAACACCAGCGCGTAGACAATCGCCCACGCCACGATGCGCGCGCCGCGCCACTGCCGCCCCAGCCGCTTGATCATCCCCGACTCCCCAGCCGGAGTATGCTGCCTGCCGAAAGGGAAATACAGGCCCAGGCGGTCGGCCATAATGTCCCAATCCAGGCCGCCTCGCGCGGCCCAACCTCGCCCGCGCAAGCCGGAGCGGGCGTTCGCGTCGAATCCTCTCGACATTTCCATATTTCTCGACATATCATATTAAATCGAGAGCGCGCCCAGCAGCGGAGCGCGAAGGTGGATGCGAACGAGGCCCGCTCGGTCCGGCCGGGACATGCTGACGGGATCGACGCCAGAAAGACGCCCCAGAAAGGCGCCACGGACTTCACCTTGAACCGGCAGGCCACGGCCTGAGGAGGCAATATGAGCGAGGATAAGATTTTCAACGTCCTGTTCCTGTGCACGGGAAATTCGGCACGCTCGATCATGGGCGAGTGCATCTTGAACCGGCTGGGAATAGGCCGGTTCAAGGCCTATTCGGCGGGCAGCCATCCCAGGGAGAGCGTGCACCCCGAGACCTTGAAGCTGCTGCGCGGCATGAATTTCGATGTCAGCGGGCTGCGCTCCAAGAGCTGGACCGAGTTCGCCCAGCCGGGCGCGCCGGAGCTGGATTTCGTCTTCACCGTCTGCGACGACGCCGCGCGGGAAGCCTGCCCGGTTTGGCCGGGCCAGCCGATGACCGCCCATTGGGGCATCCCCGATCCAGCCGCCGCCACGGGTTCACCCGCCGAAATCGCGCTGGCCTTCGCCGACACCTTCCGGATGCTCAACAACCGGATCTCGATCTTCACCGCCTTGCCGTTCCGCTCCCTCGACCGGCTCGCCCTGCAAAAAAAGCTCGACGCCATCGGCAAGTCTGCGAGCGCGGGTGCGTCCGCATCGGCCGCCTGAAACCCCATCCCCTCGCGGGGCGCCTGTGTTCGCAGGCGCCCAATGCCTCGGCGGCGCGGCTGGACAGAGGGCCGGCGGTTCCCGCCGCGCGGGGCCAGGCATGGGGAGGCAAAGGCATGCGTGGGGCGGGCTATGCATCGGTCATTGACGCATCGATGATCAATGTATATCGATCGCCCAATCCGGCCCCTCGTTGACTGGACCTTCGATGCCTGTCGCCGTCGCCAAGCCCGTCCCCGACTTCTTGAGCCGCGCCTATTGGAACGGCACCATCAAGATGAGCTTGTCCAAATTCTTCATCCTGAGCGTGCTGCACCACAAGCCGATGCACGGCTATGACGTCGCCCGCGCGGTGGAGCGCACCACGAACGGCTGCTGCTCGCCCACCGAAGGCACCATCTATCCCGTGCTGCGCGAGTTCGAGGAGGGCGGCTATCTCACCTCGGCGAGCGAAGTGGTCTGCGGCCGCGCGCGCAAGGTCTACACGCTCACCGACAAAGGGCGCGAGGCCTTCAAGGTGGCGGTCGAAGCCTGGATGGACGTCACGCGCTGCCTGATCGATTCCGAGCGGATGGTGAATGCCGACGCGCCGAAATCCGACTGCTGCCCATGAGCGAGCTGGTGGAAGGCGCGCCCGGCTTCACCCCGCTGAGCGGGCGCAGCCTGTTCATTACCGGGCTGGGCGTCGGCCAGATCTGCTCCTGGGGGTCGCTCTATTACAGCTTTCCCCTGATCGCCGAAGCCATGGGGCGGGATCTCGGCTGGACGAAGCCCGAAATCTATGGCGCGGCAACCCTGGGCCTGGTGCTCGCCGGCCTTGCCGCCTATCCGGTCGGCGCCGCGATCGATCGCGGCCATGGCCGCCTCGTCATGGGGCTGGGATCATTCCTGGCCGGATTGTGCCTGCTCGGCTGGTCGCGGGTGGAAACGCTCGGCGCCTTCTATCTCTTCGCCGCCGGGGTCGGCGTGCTGCAAGCGGCGACGCTCTACGAGCCCGCCTTCGCGGTGGTGGCCCGGCGCAGCGGAACGCGCGGGGCGCGGGCCGGCATCACCGCTTTGACATTATGGGGCGGCTTTGCCTCCACGGTGTTCATTCCGCTGGTGCAAATCCTGATGGACGCCTGCGGCTGGCGCGGCACGCTGATGGTGCTCGGCGCCATCAATCTTGTCCTGTGCGCCGGCCTCTATGGGCTGATCATCAATCCGCGGGCGGATTTCCCCCAGCGGGTCTCGACCAAGCGCCTCGCCTTTTCCGGTAGCACCGCCATTCGCGCGGTGGTGCGCCAGCCGACCTTCTGGGCTCTGGCCCTGGCCTTGACCGCTTATTACGGGACGTTCTCCGCCTTCACGTTTCACTTCTACCCGCTGCTGGTGGAGCGCGGCTTCGATACCGCAACCGTGGTCGCGGCGATGGCGATCATCGGCCCCGCGCAGGTGGCCGGGCGGATCGCCATCTGGGTGTTCGCGCCGCGCGCTTCGGTCCGGCTGATCGGCTGCTTTGTGGTGGTGGCCTTTCCGGCGGCGCTGATCGCGCTTCAGGCCCTGCCCCCGAGCTTCGCGCTCGTCGCCTTCGTCGCCGCGCTCTATGGCGGCGCCAACGGCATCATGACCATCGTGCGCGGGCTCGCCGTGCCGGAAATGCTGACGCCGGATTCCTATGGCGCCGTCAATGGCATACTGGCGGCGCCCGGCATGGTGGCGCGGGCGCTGGCGCCGGTGGGCGCGGCCGCGCTCTGGGCGTGGTCGGGCAACTATGATGCGGTCCTGATCGCCACCATCGCCGGCTCCCTGGTGCTGGTCGGCGGCTTCTGGGCCGCCGCCCTCCTCTCGCGGAAATCCCTTCCCGCCAGCCTTTGATCTCTTGGAACCGTGCCATGGCGCATGACTTGGACCTTGTATTTCCCGCGCTCGACGACGCCTATTTCGATGCACCCGACGTCGAAAGACTGGCCCTGCCCGGCGCGTCCACCCACCCGCCGCGCATCCTGCTGCTCTACGGCTCCCTGCGGGAGCGCTCCTACAGCCGGCTGCTCACCGAAGAGGCGGCGCGCCTGCTTACGCGCATGGGCGCGGAGACGCGGATCTTCGACCCCCGCGGCCTGCCGCAGCCCGACACGGTGCCGGTGGATCATCCCAAGGTCCAGGAACTGCGGACGCTCTCCACCTGGTCCGAAGGCCAAGTCTGGTGCAGCCCGGAGCGGCATGGAACCATCACCGGCATCTTCAAGAGCCAGATCGACTGGATTCCCCTGGAACTCGGCGCGGTTCGCCCGACCCAGGGCAAGACGCTGGCGGTGATGCAGGTCAGCGGCGGCTCGCAATCCTTCAACGCCGTGAACGCCCTGCGCGTGCTCGGGCGCTGGATGCGGATGGTGACGATCCCGAACCAATCCTCGGTCGCCAAGGCCTATCTGGAATTCGACGAGGCCGGCCGCATGAAGCCATCGCCTTATTATGACCGGGTGGTGGACGTCATGGAGGAATTGATGAAATTCACCCTGATGGCGCGCGACCGCGCGGACTATCTGGTGGACCGCTATTCCGAGCGCAAGCAACAGGCCGATGCGGCGCACAAGGCGCGCGCGGACGCGGCGACGGCGCCGGAGACCCGGTGAGTTCGGGTAGGCGCAGCGCGCCGTTCGCGGCGCAATAACAGGCGGCGCCGGTGCACGGCGCCGCCCTCGCTCATCGTCTTGCCGCGTTCAGCGGCCCCGCGTCAGGAGCCGGTCCATTGGGGGACCACCTTCGTGCGGGCGAGGAAATCGCGCACGCCGAGGCGGAAGTCGTCGCTGCCATAGACCTCTTCGATCAGGGCATCGACGTTCGGCAGATTGCCGAACATCATCTTGCGCAACGTCGCCTTGGTGGCGCGCGTGGTCAGCGGCGCATTCTCCGCCGCGCGGCGGCAGAGGCTTTCGATTTCCCCCTCCATCGCGTCCGGCTCGACCAGCCGCAGCAGGAAGCCGCTCGCGACCAGTTCCTGGGCGGAAATGATCTCGCCCAGCAGCACCATGCGCTTGGCCACGGCGACGCCGATCGCCCCGCCGATGCGCGCGACGCTCTGAGCGGAGAGGCAATTGCCCAGCGTGCGGCCGATGGGCGAGCCGAAGCGGGCGCTCGGCGTCGCGATGCGGAAATCGCAGCTCGACGCGATGTTGAGCCCGCCGCCCACCGCCCAGCCATCCACCACGGCGATGGTGGTGACGGGGATGGCATCGACGGCGCTCATGCATTCGTCGATGGTGTGCTCATAAGCCTGCCCATCGGCGCCGCTGGTGAATTTGGTGAAGCCGGAGATATCCGTTCCGGAGACGAACGCCTTGCCGCCCGCGCCGCGCAGCACCGCCACCCGGATCGCGGGATCCTCGGCGATCGCGCGCGCCGCATCGCGCAGATCCAGCCACATCTGGCTGGTCAGGGCGTTATGCGCCGACGGATTGTGAAACGTGATGCGGGCGACGTCGCCGGTCTTCTCAAACTTGATGCACGGGCTGCTCATCGCGCTCACTCCTGGTGTCGTTCGGGCCAAGCAGCCCCTTGCTGATGAGTTCTTGCCGGATTTCCTCCCCATGCTCGCCGAGCAGCGGCGGCGGCAGGCGCAATTCCTGGGGCGTTGCGCTGAGCTTCACCGGAAAGCCGAGCGCGCGGAACTCGCCTTCCACCGGGTGCGGCACCATCTGCACCATGTCGCGGGCGACCGCCTGCTCGCTGGCGAGCGCCTCGCCATAATCGAGAATGTCGGCCGTGGGCACGCCGGCGGCCAGCATGGCCTCGATCCATTCCGCGCGGGTGCGGGTGAGGAAGGTGGGCGCCAGCGCCTCGATCAGCACGATGCGGTTGGTGACGCGGGCCGCATTGGTCGAGAACCGCTCGTCCTGCTGCAATTCCTCCCGCCCGATCACCTTCAGGAAGGTGAGCCACAGGCCCTGGTTGGCGGCGCCGATGACGAACCAGCCGTCGGACGCCTGGACCGCCTGGTAGGGCGCGGACATGCGGTTCGCCGAGCCGATCGGGGTGGGCGACTTGCCGGTGCCCCAGAGTTCGGTGGTTTCCCAGATCGACAGGGCCAGCGCGGCCTCGAACAGGGAGGCGTCGATATATTGCCCCTCCCCCGAGGCCTGCCGGCCGATGACGGCGCTGAGGATGGCATAGGCCGAGAACAGGCCGGCACCGAGATCGGCCACCGCGATGGAATTCTTGGCCGGCTCCATGCCGGGGAATCCGTTCGAGCTCAGAACGCCAGTGACCGCCTGGGCGATCAGGTCGAAGCCGGGACGCTGGGACCAGGGGCCGGTCTGGCCGAAGCCGGAAATGCTCGCATAGACCAGCCGCGGATTGAGCGGCCGCAACGTGTCGTAATCCATGCCCAGGCGCGCCGCGACGCCGGGGCGGCCGTTTTCCACCAGCACGTCGGCGGTTTTCACCAGTGCGTACAAGACTTCCCGGTCAGCCGGCGACTTCAGGTCAAGCGTGATGCTGCGCTTGTTGCGGTTGAGCGCGAGAAAGCCAGGGCTGTCGGTGCCCTTCAGGCGAAAGCCCATGGAATGGCGCGTGGAATCGCCGGTGCCCGGCGGTTCGATCTTGATCACGTCCGCGCCCATGTCCGCCAGCAGCATGCAGCAGAACGGACCGGCCATGACCTGCGTAATGTCGAGCACACGTATGCCTGCAAGAGGCAGTGCCATCGTAAGTCCTCCCGTTGGTGTCTTTGTTCTTCGTTGCGCGGCCGGGGGCTGATGCCCCCAGGGCTTGGAACCGTCGATCTGCGTCAGGCGCGGCATTCACGGGCGCCGAGCATCCCGCCCGTGGCGGTCGCCCCTACGTCTGCCGTCGCCCTTAAAGGTAGTTTTCTATATCATATAGGATTTTAAGGGTCAGCAATTTTCCTGTCAAACCCCGGCTCGAAATCTTGCAGACAAGCGGAATTTTGGAGGCAACCGGATTCTTGGAGGAAAGCGGATCACACGGTGCGGCGCCGGCGGGTGCGCGGGGCGCGGGGCGGCTGCCCTTCCCCGCCCTGGGTGTCGCCGGGCGCGGCCCCGCGCTCCTGCTCCGCGAACGCCTGATCCATGCGCCGCCGCGAGGCATGCAAATGCGCGCGCATGGCCGCTTCCGCCGCCACCGGATCGCGGGCGAGCAGCGCCTCGATGATGGTTTCATGCTCCTTCACCGCCTCGGACGGCGCATTGGTCTTGAACAGAAAGCGGAAGATATGAAGGTGCACGTGCAGCCCCTCGATGGTCTCCGCAATGAACCTGTTGCCGCTCGCGGTGGCCACCAGATGGTGAAGCTTCGCGTCGCCCTCGGCGAACTGGGCATAGGCGAGCTCATCGCCGGTCTGCGCCAGCGACATCTCGCCGGAGAGCTTCGCCAGCGCGCGCAACGCGGTCTCGTCGCTCCGCTCGGCCGCGAAGGCCGCCGCCTGCGGCTCGATCAGAAGCCGCAGCTCGAACAGATCGGCGATTTCCTCGCGGGTGAGCAGGCTCGCGGCCCGGAACCCCACATTCGGGATCTTGTGCGCCAGCTTTTGCGCTTCCAGAAGCGTCAGCGCCTCGCGGATCGGGGTCTGCGAAATCTGCAATTTGCGCGCGAGCGCCTCGATCCCGATATGGGCGCCGGGCGCGATCTTCATCGTCACCAGCATCGACAGCAATTGCTCGTAGGCCAGCTCCACCAGCGACTGCGGATAAGCCGGGCGCGCGTCCTCCAGCGCGACGAGGCGCGCGAAGGAAGGCAATTCCTGATTGTTGGTGGTCATTGAGAATCAAACCCAGAACGCGTGATGCTATAAAATATATAATCTCGCCGCCCGAACCAAGCTGGCCACAAGGCGCACCCGCCCTCATGCATGGCCGATGGTCCGCGCGAGATCCGCACTTTCCCCGGCCAGGCCGAGCATGTGCGCCCACACCGCCGGCGCGACCGGAATATCCCGCCCCATCTGTGCGTTGCGGGTCTCGAACGCCCGGTCGCCCGGAATGCGGACCGGATGGTCCGCGTCCGACGGCATGGAGGTGCGCAGATCGTCGAGAAACTGGGAGACGAGCCCTGCCATATGCGCCGCCGGCTCCATCACGATGAAGACGTCGCCCTTGTTGCAGGGATGCGTGGAATCCAGCGTTCCCCGCACGTCGGGCCCGAGCGCGCAGGCCGCAAGGCTCGCCACCAGCACTTCGAAGGCGAGCCCCAGCCCATAGCCTTTCGCCCCGCCGAACGGGGCAATGGCGCCGGCCTTCGCCGCGGTGGCGTCGGTGGTGGGATCGCCGTGCGCATCGAGCGCCCAGCCGAGCGGGATCGGCTCTGCGCGCGCCGCATGATCATGGATCTTGCCCATGGCGACGATGCTGGTCGCCATGTCGAAGACGAACGGGTTCGGCTGCGCGGGCACGCCGATGGCGATGGGATTGGTGCCCAGCATGGCCTTGCGCCCGCCCCAGGGATGGACCAGCGCCTCGCTGATGGTCAGCGCGAGCAGCACCTGACCCTTGCGCGCGATCTTCTCGGCATACCAGGCCAGCATGCCCAGATGGTCGCATCGGCGGATCGCCGCCATGGCGATGCCGGTGTCCTTGGCGCGCGCGGCGATGGTGTCGAGCGCATTCAGCGCGACCACCGGGCCGAGCCCCTGCATGCCGTCCACCTCCAGCAGCGCCGCCCCGCGCCAGCGGCCCTCGCCCGTGGCGCGGGGATCGACCACGCCATTGGCGATGCGCTCCAGGATCCGCGACAGCCGCAGGAGACCGTGCGAGGGATAGCCGCGTAATTCCGCCTCCACCAGCAGGCTGAGCTGCTGTTCGGCATGGTCCGCCGGCACGCCGGCACGCCCGAGCGCCGCCAGTCCGATACGCTCGATCTCGCTTAAGGACGGCATGTGACCTCCCGATCTGTGCGCATCATCGCCATCGCGCCCGGTTCCGCCGGATGCCCACACCTGCGCATTCCCCCGCGCAGGGGCATCCGGCGGGGATGCGCGCTACCAGTTCACCGCGACATATTTGGCCTCGGTGAATTCGAGCAGGCCGTGATGGGCGCCCTCGCGGCCAAGCCCGCTCTGCTTGACGCCGCCGAACGGCGCCGCCGGATCGGAAACCAGCCCGCGATTGAGCGCCACCATGCCGTAATCGAGCCGCTCGGCTAGTTGCAGGCCGCGCTTCATATCGCCGGTATAGACATAGGCGGCGAGGCCATATTCGGTGTCGTTGGCCATGCGCACGGCATCCTCGACATCCTTGAACGGCACCACCGCCGCCACCGGGCCGAACACCTCCTCGCGCAGGATGGCGGCGTTTAGCGGCACATCGGCCAGAACCGAGGGCGGGTAGAAGAAGCCCGGGCCGGCGCCGGCGGCGCAGCCGAGGCGGACGCTCGCGCCCTTGCCGAGCGCGTCGCCGACGAGCATGTCGATCTTCTCGATCGCCGCCGGGTTGATCATCGCCCCGCATTGGGTGGTGGTGTCGGTGCCCGCGCCCAGCTTCAGCGCGGCCATGCGCTCCACCAGCTTGTCGACGAACGCCGGATAGATGCCTTCCTGCACATAGAAGCGGTTGGCGGCCGTGCAGGCCTCGCCGGCATTGCGCATCTTGGCGATCATCGCGCCGTCGAGCGCGGCTTCCAGGTCCGCATCGTCGAGCACCAGGAACGGGGCGTTGCCACCGAGCTCCATGGACGAATTGATGACGTTGTAGGACGCCTCGCGCAGCAGGATGCGGCCAACTTCGGTCGAGCCCGTGAACGAGAGCTTGCGCACGCGCGGATCACGCAGAATGGCGCTGCACAGCGGGCCGGGATCGGAGGTGTTGACGATATTCACCACACCGGCCGGCACACCGGCGCGGCGCAGGATCTCGCCCACGGCCAGCGCGGTCAGTGGGGTTTCCTCGGCCGGCTTGAGAATGCAGGTGCAGCCGGCCGCCAGGGCCGGCGCGATCTTGCGCGTGGCCATCGCGGCGGGGAAATTCCACGGCGTGATCAGCAGCGAAATGCCGATCGGCTGATATTGCACGAGGATGCGATTGCCGCCGGCCGGGGCGATGGAGATGTCGCCATTGATGCGCACCGCTTCCTCGGCGTACCAGCGAAAGAATTCGGCCGCATAGAGCACTTCCGAGCGCGCGTCGGGCAGCGCCTTGCCGTTTTCAAGCGAGATGATCTGGGCGAGGAAGTCCGCCTGCTCGACCATCGCCGCAAAGCAGCGTTGCAGGATCACCGCGCGCGCACGCGGTGGGGTCGCCGCCCAGGCCGCCGCAGCGCCCGCCGCCGCATCGACCGCAGCCATGCCGTCGGCGACGGTGGCATCGGCCACGCTGGCGAGCACGCCGCCGGTCGAGGGATTGAGGACCTCGATCTGCGCGCCGTTGGAACCGGCGACCCAGGCGTCGCCGATCAGCAGGCCGGTGGGAATGGCAAAACCGCCCTTACCTTCAAAGCCGGGCACGACATAGGTCGGCTCGGATGCGATCGGGCTGAGGCTCGCAGTGCTGGATGACATGGCAATAGATCCTGCTGGGTGTCAGAGATTGAGCAGCGCGGCGCGCTCGCCGCTGAACGCCGCTTCGGTGATGTGAAGCATTGCGGCCAGGTCGAGCGGGCGCGGGTTGTTCTTCACCAGCCGCTCGGCCTTCAGGGAGCCCGAGGCGACCTCGTGCTCATGGCCGCTCGCCAGTCCAAGGGCTGCGAGCGAGCGCGGGATGCCGATGGTCGCGAACAATTCGGCAACGGCGTCGATGAACGCCTGCGACAGCGCGTCGGTGCCCATCCCGGCATCGCCGAGGCCGATGGTGCGGGCAAGCTCCGCGAACGCCTCCGGGCAGGCGGAGCGATTATATTGCATGACGAACGGCAGCAGCGCGCCGACCCCGTCGCCATGGGCCGTGTGGGTGAGATTGCCCACCGGATATTGCAGCGCATGCGCGGCCGCCGTGCCGGCGGTGCCGAACGCGCATCCGGCCGCGAGCGAAGCGAGCATCAGGCCCTCGCGGGCCTCCATGTCGCTGCCGTTCGCATGGGCGCGCGCCAGATAGCGGAACACGTTCACCACCGCGAGCTTGGCGAAATGGTCGGACAAGAGGTTCTTGCCGATGAACACATGCCTTTCGGTCAGCTGGGGCTCCGGCGGCCGGGCCATGCTGGTGAACGCCTCCACCGCATGGGCGAGCGCATCGGCGCCGGAACAGGCGGTGAGGCCGGGCGGGCAGGTGAGGGTCAGTTCAGGATCGCACACCGCCATCTGGGGAATGATATAGGGACTGGCGACGCCGATCTTGGAGCCACGCGCCTTGTCGAGCACGACAGCCACCGGCGTCACCTCGGAGCCGGTGCCGGCGGTGGTGGGCAAAGCGATCAGCGGGACCACCGGGCCGGGGACCGCGAACTCGCCGTAATATTTGCTCACCTCTCCGCCGTGGGTGATGAGCACCGACACCACCTTGGCGAGATCCATGCAGCTGCCGCCGCCGATGCCGATCACGAGGTCGGGCCCGAAATCGCTGACCTTGGCCATGCAATCGGCGATGGATTCCAGCGGCAGGTCGGCGATGGTCTGGTCGTATACGCGGGTCTTAACGCCGGCGGCATGAAGATCCGCCAGGAGGCTGGCGAACTCTTCCGTCTGCGCCAGGCGGGCGTCGGTGCACACCAGGGCGCGGCTGCCGATCCGCGCTGCGGCCGTACCCATGACATGACGCTGGCCGCGCCCGAAGAGGATCGTTTGGGGGAGACGCAGGGCTCCGAACATGGCGCAATTCTCTCTCAATATGTGACGGCACCCGGCCGTCTCAAAGGGTGACAGGTCGCCTGGATCCAGGCCGTGAAATCAATGGTCGCAGCCCGCCCCGCCTAGGCGACGCCGCGCTTGCTCCCCGTGTTGAACACGGCGCCGAAGACGCGGGTGATGAGCGGAAGCAGCAGAAGGAAGATCCCGATCGTCATCATCGTGGCGACCAGCGGGGTCTCGAAGAAGACGCGCAGCGTTCCGCCCGAGGACAGCATGGATTGCCGGAACGCGTCTTCCGCCTTGTCGCCCAGCACCACCGCGAGCACGAAGGGCGCCAGCGGATAAGACAGCTTCTTGAAGACATAGCCGACAAGGCCGAACACCAGCGCCAGCCAGATGTCGAAGACATGGTTCGCCACCGTATAGGCGCCGATGACGCAGATGATCGCGATCAGCGGGCCGACCACGGAGAACGGCGCCCGCAGGATGAAGGCGAACAGCGGCACGGTCGCCAGCACCAGCACAACCGCGATCAGATTGCCCGCATACATGGAGGCGATCAGGCCCCAGACGAAATCCGGCTGGCTGGTGAACAGCATGGGCCCGGGGGAAAGACCCCAGATCATCAGCCCGCCCATCATCACCGCAGCGGTCGCGGAACCGGGAACGCCGAGCGCCAGCATGGGCAGCAAGGCGCACGAGCCGGCGGAATGATCGGCGGTTTCGGGCGAGATGATGCCCTCCGGCTCGCCCTTGCCGAAATTCCAGCCGCGCTTGGAAAACCGCCGCCCCAGCGCATAGCTCATGAACGAGGCCGCCGTGGGCCCGCCGGGTGTGATGCCCATCCAGCAGCCGATCAGCGCGCTGCGCAGGATGGTGACCCAATAACGCGGCATTTCGGCCAGCGTGCGGAAGATCTCGCGCAGGCTGAGCTTCGCCTTCACGCCCTCGAACTTGTAGCCCTCGTCGATGGTCACCAGCAATTCGCCGATGCCGAACAGGCCGATCACCACGATCAGGAACGAGATGCCGGCGGTCAGTTCATTGATGCCGAAGGTCAGGCGCCCCTCGCCCGAAATCGTGTCCATGCCGATGGTGCCGGCGGCAAGGCCGAGCATGATCGACACCAGCGTCTTGAACGGCGACCCGCCGGCCATGCCGATGAAGCTCGCGAAGGCGAGGAAATAGACTGCGAAATATTCCGGCGACCCGAACCGAAGCGCGAAATTCGCGACCCAGCCCGACATCAGGGTAATGACCAGGACGCCGATCAGCGCGCCGATGCCGGCGGAGGCGAACGCGAGCGTGAGCGCGCGCACCGCCTGTCCCTGCTTGGCCATGGGATGGCCGTCGAAAGTGGTCGCGACCGAGGACGGCTCGCCCGGAATATTGAACAGGATGGATGTTGTCGAACCGCCGAACAGCGCGCCCCAATACATGGAGGTCAGCAGGATGATCGCGGAAATAGGCTCCATGGTGAAGGTCAGCGGCATCAGCAGCGACACGCCATTGGGCGCGCCGAGGCCCGGCAGCACGCCGACCACCAAGCCGAGCAGCACGCCGAACACCATGATGAGAATATGCTGGGTCGTGAGGGCGATCGCGAACCCATCCATCAATTGGCCAAAATTGCCCATGGCTCGTTTCCTCTCTTCTTTATTTTTTTAATAAATGCCGAAGTATTCGAGGATCGGCCCTTTGAGCAGCGGGACCATGAACAGCTTTTCAAAGACGATGAAATTGACCGCGACCACGATGGCGGCGGTCAGCAGGCTGGTGCTGGTGCGGAACCCCGCAGCCACGCGCATGGCATAGAAAATGTAGAGCGCCATGCCGATATAGAGGCCGAGCCAGACAGAAATCGCGGCCATGGCGACGATCGGCAGAAAGAACGCCGCAACCGTGCGGAAACCGCGCGTATCCATGAACGGCTCGTCGTCGTCGACGATCTCCCCGCCCGTGGCACTCGCCGTCACGGGTGCGGCGGAGCGCTTCATCAGGGCCTGAACCATGGTTCCCACGCTGCCGAGCATGATGAGGCAGCCGATGCCGAAGGGAAAATACCCCGGCTCAGGGCCGCTGGAGTTCCACGCAATGCCGTTTTCGAGCGATCCGTAGCAAACCACCGCGCCGATGAGGCCGGTCGCTGCGGCGGTCACAACTTCCATGGCTTTCCAGGAGATCTTCATGTCAGGCAACTCCACGAGGAGGGGGCGCAAAGCCGGTCGGACGAGGGCTTCGCGCCCCTGCAATCGCTATTGTCCGGTGGCGACGAGCCAGCCGTTGGCCTTGTAGATCTCTGCGTAGGTCTTGATCTGCTGGTCCAGGAAGGTCTTGAAATCCTGTCCGACCAACATCTTGTTGATCTGAACATTACGCTCGACGTAAGCCTTGAACTCGGGCGTCTGGGTCACCTTCTTCATGAGGTCGGTGTAATAGGCGAGCGCCTCGGGCGGCACCTTCGCGCCCATCCACACGGTGCGCGGCTGGAGGAAGTCCTTCACGTCGATCCCCGCCTCGACGCAGGTCGGGATATCCGCCCAGCTCATCCCGTCCGCGACCACCGTCTTGTCGGCGAGGCGCGCGCTGGTGAACACGCAGAGCGGCTTCTGGTTGCCGGCCTTCCACTGTTCCAAGCTCTCGCTCGGATTGTTGGTATTGGCCTCGATATGGCCGCCGGCCACCTGGATCGCCGCTTCGCTGCCGCTCTTGTAGGGAATATAGGCAAGGTCGGTGCCGGTGGCGCGCTCGATGAGGGTTACGACCGTTTCGTCCGCATCCTTGGCCTTGGCGCCGGCGACCCGCACCTTGCCCGGATTGGCCTTGGCCTTGGCGATGAACTCCTGGGCGGTGTTCAGCCCCGAAGCCTTGGGATTGCTCCACAGGATGAAGACGTCGAACACCATCGAGGCGACCGGGGTGAGGTCGTTGAAGCTATAGTTCACCTTCGTGCCGAGCGGCAGAACGTAAGCATCCTGGGTGCCGAAATAAATCTTATAGGGGCTGTCGGGATTGTCTTTGGCGTAGTTGAACGCCTCCGAGCCGCTGCCGCCGCCCTTGTTCAGCACGAGGATCGGCGTGGTGAGCAAGGCATTCTTGGTGAGGGCGGCCTGAACCACGCGGGCGAAAATGTCGGTTCCGCCGCCGGGGCCGGCCGAGACCACGATCTCCACCGGGCGATCGGGCTTCCACTCGGCGCGCGCGGCGCCCGGAGCGGAAACACTTGCCGTCACGGCGATCGCCGCTGCCAAACCTAAGTAAGACGCTGTCTTTGTCATGGTATTCCTCCCATTTTATATTTGTCGGCGCAATTTTCGCAAAACGCTCTCCATCGGGAGGGCGTTTTAAAGTGGAGGGTGTCCCCTCGCTTTCCTCTGCATTCATCGCTGGCGGATGACGGGCTTCAGAGAGAAGATTCTTTCAGAATGACTTGATTGATTCTTGGGCGTTGCGGATCCGCGATCGAAAGCATCGCGAATGAAAGCGCAGGCGATCTCAAAATGTCCTTCTTGAGCGACCATCGGACCTGAGCAACCGGAGCCCGCGAGCGCAGACTTCGCCTGTCACGAAAATCCGGGCGCAGGCGGCGTCGGAATTTCGTAGATCCTATATTATCTATGATCATGCGCTTAAAAAGATCAAGCCCCTTTCGCCGCCCGCGCACCAAAAGGCACGGGACCGCGCGCGCGAAAGGCCGGCGCGGGCGGCTCTGGCGCGGGGAAAGACATCGCTCTCTCGGAAGGGAACCGGGCGGGAATGATCCCCCTTCAGGAGGCGGCCGGGCTTTCTGCGATCACACGCCCGTTGCCGGCGCCGCCTGGGAAAGATCGTGAATGCGCACCCCGGGGCAGACGTTGCGGGCGAGCTCGCACAGATGCCGGTGATGGGTGAGATAGATCACCTGCCCCACCTGCGCCATCTCGGCGAACAGGCGGAAGGCTTCCTCGGCACGGAAATCGTCGAAGGTCTCCATGATGTCGTCGGCCACGAACGGCACCGGGCTGCGCGCCTGTGCGAACTCGTGATAGCCGGCGACCCGCAGCGCGAGATAAAGCTGGAAGCGCGTGCCCTTCGAGAGCGCGTCGGCCGCCTTGGAGGCGCCGCCCGCCGCCTGCGCGATCAGCGTTTCGCCCTCCTTCGCCGGCTGGGTGGCAAGGCCGGCATAGGCGCCGCGGCTGATGGTGCGGAACGCCTCGGAGGCCCGCGCCATCATCGAGCTGCGGTGGCGCTCGCGATAGGCCCGCAGCGCCAGTTCGGTGGCGGTCGTCCCCGCGCGCAGGTGCAGGTATCGCATCGCCCCGTCCTCGATCTCCAGCAGGATGGTGCGCCGCCGGCCCTCGATCTCGGCGACCCGGGAATCGCCGCCGATCGCCTCCACCTGGTCGACGGCGGCGCTGCGGGCGGCAAAGAGCGTGTGGCAGCGCCGGTCGTGATCGTCGAAACGCGCCTTCAGCTCCAGCAATTCCGCGTCGAGGGCGGGCCGGTCTGCGGCGTCGAGCACCCGTTCCGCCTGCGCCATCTCGCCGAGACGCAGGGCATCGAGGACATCGCGCGCGGCCTCGTCCGCCTGCCTGCGCAATTCGGCCCGCCGCGCGATGTCGGACAGCTTTACGGCCACCTGCGCGAGCGTGGCGACGCCGAAGAGAGACGTCATCTGCGCCTTGCGCCGCGCATGGATGGCCTCGGCCTCGCCAAGCGCGCGCCCGCGCTCCCGCGCCTCTTCCAGCTGCACGAGCAATTTCGCGCGGCGGGACTGTTCGGCGGCGGCGTCCTGCACTTTTTCGGCGATCTTCTGGGCGAGGTCGAGCACCGGCAGGGTGCCGGCCTCAAGCGCAAGGGCGCCGCCAAGGGCGACCACGAGGGCACGCACCTCCTCGCGAAACTGCGCCTGGTCCTTCTCCATCTTCGCGATGCGGTCGCGAAAGCCCGCCTGTTTCTCCAGCGCCGGCCCAAGCTCGGCCACGGCGGCGAGGATCTCGCGCACGGACCCGAGCGCAGGCACATCCCCGCGCTCGCCCAGCCAGCAGGACCGACAGGCGGCACCCCAGGCGGCCGTCCAGGCCCGTTCCGCCTCCGCCGCCTGGGCGGCGAGACGCGCGCGCGCCGCCATTTCGCTGCGCCGCTCGTCCACGGCCGCTTGCAGCGCCCGGATGCCGGCGACCCGGTCCACTGCCTCCTGCGCCTGCGCCAGCAAGGTGTCGAGCCCGGCATCGGGCGCGGGAATATGGCCCGCCGCGCCGAGCGCGGCGGCAAGCCGGCGCTCCGCATCGGCGAAATCGGCACGCGCTTCGTCGAAATCCCGCGTGGCAGTGCGCAGGGCGGCATGGGCCTCGAGCGCCGAAGTGCGCCGCGCGAGCCAGAGTTCCAGATCCGGCAGGGTCATGGTTTCGGCAAGCGCAGGCGCCATTGCGCGAACCGCGTCCGAAACCGCGCCATCCTGCGCCTGCAAACGCGCGGCGGCCGCATCCCTGAGCGCGATCGCGCGCTTCAGCTCGGCCTCTGCCATTGCGAGCGCCTGCCGATTTTGATGCAGCTTCGCCAGATCCGACATATGGCCGAGCCGACTGGCGGCGACGATATCCTCGTGCCGCAGCAAGGCCTCGAAGGCATCGGCCGAGGCGGGCGCGAGGTCGCGCCGGTGCGCGGCCCAGGCCTGCTCGCGCGCACTGCGGAGCGCGGCCGCCTCCTGGTCCGTGACCACTCCGGTCAGGCCGGCGACGGCGGCGCACGCGGTCCCCAGCCGCAGGATTTCCCCCGTCAGGCGTTCGATGTCGTCGAGGTGGCGCGCAAGCGCCCGCTCGCTTTCGCCACGCGCCGTTTTCCACGCCTGGAGCGTCTCGGCGGATGGGCATCGCATGGCGATGAGATCGTCCGGGTCGCCGGACCAGGGGCTGAGCGCCCGCACCCGTTCGGACAGCAACGCCTTCGCCGCCTCGCAGGCACGTTCCGCCGGCCGCAGGCGCGCGCGGGGATCATGCGCGCGGACAGCGGCAAGGGCGGCCGCCAGATCCCGCATCGCCCGCTCGTCCCGTTCCCGCCCGGCCGAAGGCGCGGCATGCGCCGCGAAGCCCTGATCGGCCCCGGCCGTCTGGGCTTTCGC
Organism: Roseixanthobacter finlandensis; assembly: GCF_043195105.2. Lineage (NCBI taxonomy): Bacteria > Pseudomonadati > Pseudomonadota > Alphaproteobacteria > Hyphomicrobiales > Xanthobacteraceae > Roseixanthobacter > Roseixanthobacter finlandensis. Next base: position 4,610,359 of record NZ_CM195536.1, read on the forward strand.
CTCCGCTTCCGCGAGGCGGCGTTGCGCCTCGGCCAGTTCGGCGGCGCTCCCGCGCGTCGCGGCATCGATGCCGGAGCGCGCCTCGATCAATTCGCGCAGACGGCCGACGCTCGCGGCCTTCAGGATCAGCCGCTGCGGCTCCCCCTCACCTTCGCGATCCATCCGGGCGAGAAGGAGGGCGACGGTCTGCTCGGCCCCCCGCATCTGCATGCGCCGCTCGGGAATGTCCTTCTCCGCCGTCACATGGCGCGCGCGCAGATCCGCGAGCCGCGCCACCCGGTCGGACAGGCCCAGCGCGACGGCGTCCACGACGATCCGGTCCGCCTCGGTCGCGAGCCGGTCGATCGCCTCGGCGGCGGCCTGAAGCTGGACCGCAAGTTCGATCTCTTCCTTTTGCAGCTCCGGCAGTTCCTCGCTCCAGGCGCGCGGCGCATCGGGCAGAGAGGCGAGCGGCGCGAGGCGGGCGCAACAGTCGCGCCAGGCGGAAAGCCGGGGCAAGGCGGCAAGCTGGCGCTGGATCTCCTCCATCCGGCCCTGGATTTGCGTGCGCTGCGCGATCGCGTCCTCATATTGCGCGAGCGCGCGGTCGCGCACTTCGGTGAGCCGCGCATGCTCGGAGGCCAGGGTGTCGATCTGCTCCCGATCACGCTTCAATTGCGCGAGGCGCGCCTTCAGTTCGGAAAGCGCGCCGCTGTGCGCATGATATTTATAGAAACGTTGCGCCTCGCCCTTAAGATCGAGCAGCCTGCGGCTCAAATCGGCCAGGCCCGCGCTGGCCGAGAACAGCAATTCGCCCAAATCGCCCTTGCTGGCGAGAATGCTTTCGCCGCCTTTTTCCAGCGTCTCGTCATCGAGCGAGAACATGGTCCGATAGGCATCGCGGTCGATGCCGCCGAGTTCGCCGCGAATGGTGCTTTCGGCGATCGGCCGGTCGTCGGCATCGAGCAGGCTGTTCTGCGCCCGCTTGATGCGCGTGAACATGCGCGTCGCGCCGCCAATCTCCAGCAGCCCGCCGATCCGCATGGTGGGGTAAGCATGAAGGAAGTTGAACGGGCTCTGCACACCGATCCCGAACAACAGATCGAGAAAGGCCGCGAGCGTGGTGGATTTTCCCGCCTCGTTCGGACCATAGATGATGTGAAGGTCCACCTGCCCTTCGCTGCGTGTGCCGAAATCAATGCTGCGGCCGGTGAATGTGCCGTAGCGCGTGAGATCGAGGCGTTGGAGGCGCATGGCTAGGCGTCCCCGCCCGCCGCATGGAGCCGCGCGAGCACGTCCTCGGCGCCCGCGTGCGCCAGGCGGGCGAGCACGGCCTTGAATGATGCCTCGTCCGAACCGAACACATCGCGGCATTCCGGCGGCAACTGCACCCGCACTTCCTCCGCGATCGCAAGCAGGTTGGCCTGGAACGCGTCGGAGCCAAGGATCTCGTCCTCGATCAGGCGTTGCAGATCGCGCAGCGGATCGGCGGACGATGCAGATCCCAGTGCCGGCGCCGCGCAGGCCACCTCCAGCTTTTCGACCCAGCACGCGCCGATGCTGGCGGCGCGGGCATCCGCCTCGGTCTTCAGCAGGTCGAGATCGCGCCGCATGCGCCAGGCCAGGGGCGTCGCCCCGGTCACCTCAACGCGAGCGACGAGATGTTCCGCGCCGACCGCGGACCGCTCGTCTTCCAGCGCGCGCGTCACCGCCGCGACCAGATCGCGCCAATCCTCGATCCCGCTGGCATCCACCGGCACGCGGGAAAATTGCGCGATGCTGGTGGCGCGCGCCTCGATGCGGATCGAAAGATCGTCGGCAATGGCGACGAGGGTGACCGATTTTGCCCCAGCTTCGTTGATGTCGCGCCCTTGCGGCATGCCCGGCATCACGATGGCGCACGCCCCCTCGACGACCGCGCGCTTGTGCACATGACCGAGCGCCCAATAGCGAAAGCCGGTGGCCTGGAGGTCCGCGAGGCTGCAGGGCGCGTAAGGATCATGGCCCGGCGCGCCGGCAAGGCTCGTGTGCAGGATGCCGATATTCACCGCGCCCTCCACCGGCGGGCGGTATCTGGCAAGCAGGCTTTCCGGCGCATGCGGCTGGGCGAAGCTGAGGCCATGGATCACCACCGGGAGTCCGGCGGGTGGGCGCCTCGGCGCCACAGCTTCCGCGCGGCCGGTGAAGACCTTCACCGTGTCCGGAAACACCAGCTCCTTGGTGATCCTGGACAGGGCGTCGTGATTTCCTCGAACGATGAACACCTCGATGCCCGCCGCGATCAGCCGCTGGATCTCCCCGCCGAGGAACCGGGCGGTCTTCATGGAGGTCTGGTCGCCGTCATAGAGATCGCCGGCGAGCACCAGCGCGTCCACCTGCTCCTCCAGGCACAGATCAATGATGCGGGTGAAGGCGCGCCGCGTGGCGGTGCCGATCAGCGCCGCAAGCTCGGGGTCGCGCAGGGCGAGCGAACGCAGCGGGGAATCGAGATGAATGTCTGCGGCATGGATGAAACGGAACGGCAACGCACTTCTTCCCGCCGGGCCTGGACCTGAGAGCCGATCTGGCCCTGAGTCTCCGGCGTGCCGCGCACGATCACAAGCGCTAAATCGGCGCCTCTCGCGATGTCCTCAGGAGAATTCGGGCCGCGTGCCGCCTGCCCGCGGGTAGGCGCGGCAAGGGGAGTGAAGACGCGACAGGTGAGGATGACGCCCATACCGCGCCGGGCGCAGTGGACCGCGATGCTGGCCCCGAGGCCGCGGCTGCCGCCGGTGATGATGACGATGCTTCATATGTGGTGCCCCCTCGGCTGGCTGACCAAGTGGTAGTCGCGGAGCCCACGCAGCCGCTCGAACGATCTTCCTCGAATCTTCCTTGTTTCTACCTTTTAGGTGATCGGCGTGCCCTGACTTCCGGCGGCACGCGCGGCGAGCATGGCCTCCGTCAGCGCTTCCAGCGAGACGGACTGAGGCCGGATGGTGGACAGATCCACGAGGCCGGCGCGGTCAGGGCACTGCCCGCGCGCGGCTCGGGAATAAAGCGTTCGACGAGTTCGACTTTTCCACCCAGCCTGTCGAACTGCCAGGCACGCATCACATTGGCCACGATCCGACCTCCCTGTTCGGCACGCAGCGGTGTTTCGCCGCCGACCCAGCTCGGCCCGGCAAGCGGATGTCCCTTCGGGACCTGGCTCGCGGCATTGTAGGTGAGCATCCAGTTCGGATAGCGCGACGCCTCGGCGCGGAAGCAGGCATGTCGCGGTCGTCGTTTGCCGATATCTTCCGGCGGCGGACCGGCCTGACGCCGATGGACTATGTGGCGCGTTGGCGCCTGTTCCGCATCCGCGCCGAGATCATGCAGACGGACCGGCCGATCGCGATCATCGCCGAGGAAAACGGGTGGCGCTGGCGCACCTCCTGCAGCCGGGCGTTCCAGGACCTCTTCGGCGTCTCGCCTCGGAAGGCAGAAGCCGGAGCGACCGGCCGGGCGACATGAGGTGCCCACCCGTGCCTCAGCACCCGGCGCATTCGTTCAGGTCGGCGATCTTACTTGCTCACCAGACCGAGCTGGATCAGGCTTTCGGCGGTGGCGATGATGGCCTCTTCAGGCGCACCCGGTTTCCAGCCGAGCAGGCGTCCGGCCTTTTCGCCCGAGGCGCTCATGTTGTAGCTGAGCATCGGCGCGATCCCCTTCAATGCCGGGTTCCGACGCGCGGCAATGCGCACCAGCCAGTTGGGCACCACCCACGTCGGCACCCTGTTCGCCGCATGGCCCATCCGCTGGCGCAGGATCTTTGCGACCTCGACCATCCAGAGGCTCTCCCCGGACGTCGCCAGGAAGCGCTCGCCATTGGCGGCGGGGTCGGTCATGGCGCGCAGGTGCAGATCCGCCACATCGCGGACGTCGACGAAGCAGGATTTGATCTTCGGGCAGCCGCGCTGCCCGTCCATCAGGTTCTTGATCAAGCGGATGGAGTGGGAAAAATCGGGACCGAGAGCCGGCCCGAGAACGGCGACCGGATTGATCGCCGCAAGTTCGAGCCCCCGCCCTTCCCGCGCCACGAAATCCCACGCCGCGCGTTCCGACAGCGTTTTCGACTTCTGATACGGCGCGACGTTACCCGTCAGGTCGCTCCAATCCGTCTCCTTGAAGGGCCGAGGATAATCTGGCTTGTGCCCGACGCCGATCGCGCCAAAGGCCGAGGTCAGCACCACCCGCTTGACCCCGGCGTCACGGGCGGCGCGCAGGATGCGGAGATTGCCGTCGACGGCGGGTTTGATCCAGTCCTGCTCGCGAGTCTGGTCCCCCGATGGCGTCGGGGAGGCGCCGTGCATGACATAGGTGCAGCCCGCAGCAGCCTCGGCCCAGCCTTCATCGGCGGTGAGATCGGCGGCCACGAACGACAGGCGACCACCGGGCTCGGCGCCGCCGGTCTTCAGGTTGCCACGCACTTCCGCTTCCCGCGACAGCGAGCGGACGGTCGTGCGCACGAAATAGCCGGCGTCCAGCAGGGCCATGATGCAGTACTGGGCGATGAAACCCGTGCCGCCGGTAACGACCACCGATTTGTCGTTCATGTCGATCTCCATCCGGTTCGGTCCGAAGGTCGGCCCATGTCCCGGCTGCCCTTCACGTCAAGCAGATCGATGTGATCACTCTGAAGCCGCCGCAGGCAGCCTTCGACCGCTTTGCGAACGGTATCGGGCCGGCTGTCGGTTTCGGCGCCGATCTGGCGTCCGTTCTCGAAGCGAAAGGCGATGTTGGGGGCGAGGACCACGCTGTCGCCTCGTCCGCCGGACCGTAGGACTGGCTCATACCCATGCACCCAAGCCCGATCGCGCCGACTTCCAGCCCCTGGCGGCCAAGGCGTCGTTTGCCCAATGTCATGAATGATCGTCTCCCGATGATCTGCCGCCTATGCGTGGGGCCGCCCTGCGCGATGAAAGCTCGGCAAGCTCCGCATCGGCGGCGCCGGATCGCTGGCTTGCTGGCTTGCTGGCTTGCTGGCTTGCTGGCTTGCTGGCTTGCTGGCTTGCTGCACCACATCTAGACCTCCGAAACTGGACTGTGAATGCTTGATCGTCCATATGACTTTCGCGATAGTACGAAAATGAGCACAGACCCCTTCTCCGACATCCTGAAGTTCACGAATGCCGAATCCCTGGTGACGGGCAGTTTCACGGCCGGTGGACCATGGGCGATCCGCTTCCCCGCGCCGGACAAGATCAAGTTCTTCGCGGTCGTGAAGGGGCATTGCTGGGTCAGCATCGAGGGAGAGGCCACGCCTGTTCATTTCGAAACCGGAGATGTGGGGCTTCTGGCGGCACGACGGTCTTTCGTTCTGGCCAGCGCTCCGGATGTCGAACCGATCGACGCGATGGAACTGTTTTCAGGGGCTGGCCGGTCGACCACGCAACTCGGTGATGGCCGGGACTTTGCGCATATCGGTGGGCATGTTCTGCTTGATCCGGTCAGCGGCCGGCTGCTGGCGGATGTCCTGCCGGCTTGGATTCATGTGCCGGCCGCATCCCGACAAGCAACAGCGTTTCGGTGGCTGCTCGATCAGCTTGTCGAGGAACGGGACGCCGCTTTGCCCGGCGCGCAGCTCGCATCGGCGCAGCTTGCGCAGCTGCTTTTCATCCAGATCTTGCGCGCCCATCTGCAAACGTCTGGTCTCATGCCGCCCAGTTGGCTGCGCGCCCTGGCGGACCCGCGCATCGCTCCGGCACTACGCCTGATGCACGGGGAGCCCGATCGTCCCTGGCATCTGGAAGAGCTTGCCAGAGCATGCGCCATGTCTCGAGCGAGCTTTGCCTTCCATTTCAGGACAGTCGCGGGCGTGGCCCCACTGACCTACCTCACCGAATGGCGCATGCGGCTTGCGGAGCGCGCGCTGCGGGATGAGGAAACTCCCGTGTCGGCGATCGCCAGATCGCTCGGCTATACGTCCGAAAGCGCGTTCAGCAATGCCTTCAAGCGCGTCACCGGTCAGTCACCCAGAACATTCCGAAGGGGCGCAGCAACAGCCTTCACCCGCGGGTGTTGATCGAAACGACCACCATTTCATCTGGTCGGATGACCAGCCAACCGGATGCGATCTTCGCGGTCGGTTTCCGTCGCTTTTGAAGCGGTGGCGAAGATTCGAGGGCAATCAGGCAACGCAATGTTCACGGCTCCTTCGGTCCCGGAGCGTGTGACCCGGCTCGAACGAGCCGCGTCGGATTCCTTCAAGAAGATGGTGCGGGTGGTCGGAATCGAACCGACACTCCTTTCGGAACCGGATTTTGAGTCCGGCGCGTCTACCAGTTCCACCACACCCGCATCAGGCGCTATCTATATCGGCTTGCGAGGCGCGCCAACAAAAAAAGCGCGGTTCTCCCGCCCGCAAGCGGCGTCACGGCCGTCAGCATCCAGAACGGTCGACTTTGGTCTCGCGAGAAGGCCGGCCCGCCGCGTCACAAGCCCTGCGGCCGGTGCACGCCGTGCCAGCCGGTGCCGAAGCTCAGGCTCTGGAGCGGCGAGCGGCTGACGAAATGGCTGGCGGCAACGCGCGGCTTCTCGTTGAGCGCTTCCAGGAAGGATTGCGCCCAGCTGTCGATGTCATTGCGCTTCAGCACCGCCATCATGCGGGCATGGCGTTCGAGCCGTTCGTCGAGCGGCATTTCCAGGGCGCGCCGCAGGGCGAGCGCCATGCCCTCGGTCTCATGCGGGTTCACCATCAGCGCGCCGCCGGACAGCTCCGCCGCCGCGCCTGCGAATTGCGAGAGCACCAGCACGCCGGGATCGTCCGGCTTCTGCGCGGCGACGAACTCCTTGGCGACCAGGTTCATGCCGTCGCGCAGCGGGGTGACGAGCGCGACGTCGGCCAGCCGGTAGAACCCCGCGAGCGCCGAGCGTGAATAGGTCTTGTTCACATAGCGCAGCGGCGTCCAGGAGACATCGCCATACAGCCCGTTGATCTGCCCGGCCTTGTGGGAGATGAAGCGATCCATCTCGATATATTCGGGCACCTCGGTGCGGCTCTTGGGCGTGATCTGCACCAGGGTCATCTTCTGATGCAGCTCGGGCGCGGTGCGCAGCAGATGTTCGTAGGCTTCCAGGCGATTGGGAATGCCCTTGGAATAATCGAGCCGATCCACCCCGAGGATCAGCTTCTTGCCGGTGAGGCTTTCGCCGAAACTCTTCACATAGGCGGTACGGCCAGCATGGCGGGCACGGCGGGCGAAAGCGTCGGTCTCGATGGCGACGGGAAAGGCGCCGATCTTCACGCGCCGGCCGGCGATATCATAGGCCGTGCCGTCGGATGTCGCCTGCCCGCCGCGGGTCTCCAGATAGCGGCCGAAATTGTCGCGGTCGCTTTCGGTCTGGAAGCCCACGAGATCATAATGCGCGAGCGAGCCGATGATCTCGCCGTGGCGTGGCAGCGTGGCCAGAAGTTCCGGCGGCGGCATGGGAATGTGCAGGAAGAAGCCGATGCGGTTCTTGTGACCGCGCTCGCGCAGATATTTCGCCAGCGGCATCATGTGGTAGTCGTGGATCCACACCACGTCGTCTTCCTGCAAGATCTTCGAGACGTGCTCGGCGAAATTGCGGTTGACACGAATGTAGCCGGAAAGATCTGCTCGCTGGAATTCGGCGAGATCGACGCGATAATGCAGGATCGGCCACAGCACCCGATTGGCGAAGCCGTTGTAATATTCCTGATAATCGTCGTCCTTCAGGTCCACCACTGCATATTTGATCTTGCCGCGGGTCGACACCACCGGACGATCGGACGGCGTGTCGGTGATGCGGCCGGACCAGCCAAACCAGATGCCGGAGCGATCTTTCAGCGCGGCATTGACGGCGACGGTGAGGCCTCCGGCGGCGGTCTTTCCGCCCTGCTGGGGAACGGCAACCCGATTCGATACGACGATGAGACGCGACACGGTCAATTCCTCCGTTCGATGGGGTTCGCCGCCAGGGTGGCGATGAGCGCACGCACGTCTGCCGGTTCCGACAGGACGGCATGGACACCGGGAAACCGGCGGCCGACGGAAACAGCGACACCGCCGAGGGCGGAAACGGCGGCGAATCCCGCCTGATCGGTCACGTCATCGCCCAGGAATACCGGGGTGCGGCCGGCAAACGCTGGCACCTTCATGAAGGCGCGAATGGCGAGCCCTTTGTCGTGGCCCGCCTGCTTCACCTCGAACACCATGCGCCCCGGCAGCACCACAAGGCGGCCGAAGCTTTGATCCACCAGGGTATGGAGCATGCCCTCCAGCACCGGGCCGATGGAGGGCGCCCCACGATAATGCATGGCGACGCTCGCACCCTTATCCTCGGCCATCACGCCGTCCAGGTCATCGGCGATCGTGCGCAATTGCTCCCGCAAATCATCCGGCAGCGGCTGTGCCGCCGAGGTAATCCCGGCATTTGGGGCGGGGCGCATCTGGGCCCCGTGAATTCCAGAGCAGGGCAGACGGAGCGGATCGAACACCCGGTCGAGCCCCTCGACGGATCGGCCACTTACGAGCGCCAGCGCGCCGGCCGCCCGATCCTGAAGCGCCGAAAGATTGTCCCGCAGCTCAGCCGGAACAATGATCGCATCAGGGTGGTCAGCAATGTCGACTAACGTCCCGTCAACATCGAAGAAAAAGGCACAAGTCAGAGGGTCTAGCCGCTCGATGAGCGCTTGCCCGAGCCCCACGTTGACGCCGCTGTTCGCGGCGCCAACCTTACCCACCTCTATCTCTTTTCCCTTGGAGGCTGGGCGCCGAGGCGGAGATGACGGAGAAAAACCCGATTCCAGGGTCGACATTGAAGCGTCCGTTCAGTGATTATCGCCATTGAAACGTCTCCGCTTGGCCTCAGGTTCCCCTAACATGCGACCAAAAAAGCGCCATGGTCAATTCTGAAGCGTGGCTGAAGCCCGATTTTGTAGATCAACCGCGACCTCGGCCGGAACCGTCCGCACTCGTGCGCGTTTTCTCCGTGAACTCATGGAGACTGTCTAATGTTCGGATATGGATCCCACTCATCCACCGCTGACATTTCCAAGCGGCTAGAGGCTCTGCGCAACGATATTACCCTGTTGGGCGAGGCCCTTGCGGGTGCTGCCGAAGAGAATACGCGGACACCGCGACACGAAGCCGGGCGCTATATTGGCAGCGCCGTCAAATCACTGGAGCGGGAGGCCGCCAGCCTCGCCGCTGACGGCCTCTCCCTGGCCCGCAAGGGGCGCCACGAGGCAGGGCGTCACATTGATGACGTCGTCGACCATGCTCATGATCTGGTGGCCCGCAAGCCCGGATCAATCCTGCTGGGCGCGGTGGTCGTGGGGTTGACCGTCGGGTACGTGCTGTATGCTATGACGGGTACGCCGTCGCGGCGGCGCTGAGGATTCCCTCGTTCGGCGGGTTGTCCGCCGGCCGCCGACGAGGGCAAAAAGAGTCAATCGGCCGGACGCATCCCGGCGCCCGCCGGCGACAAGGATATGTGGAGATGAAAATGAGGGCGGCTATCATCGTGTTCGCGGCGGCTTTGGCGCTCGGCGGCTGCAGTCAGTATTCGCAATCCGACCGCGCTGTCGGCGGTGGTCTGCTCGGCGCGGGCGCGGGCGCCCTGATCGGCGGCGCGGCCACCGGCACGGCCGGCGGCGCCGTGGTGGGCGGCGTGCTCGGGGGCGCCACCGGCGCCATCGTCGGCGCGGCCACCACCCCCAAGGCCTGCTGGGCGCGCGACGCCTATGGCAATTCCTATCGCGTCACCTGCCCCTGAGGCGTCCCGGACGCATCATTTGCCCCTGATCTTGGGGTAGCAAGCAATCAGGGCGCCCCTCACCGGGCGCCCTTTTATTTTTACCTTTTATTTTCCGCGAGGCCCGGCTTCGCATGGAACCTGAGCCGGGGTAGGATGTTGATGTCGTGTCGGCTTGGTGCCGACGCCTCCAAGTCATCTTCATTGGCGGGCCGATCTGCGGTCCGCCATTTTTTTAACTTCCGCGTACACGAAAACCCCGGCCGAAGCCGGGGTTCGCAAATCCAAGCCGGGCCGTCGGCCCGGCAAGCAGAGCCTGTCAGGGCACGCTCGGTCCGCCGCCACGCCGCATGAAGCCAACGACCGCGGAGATGAGAAACAGAACGATCGCCACATAGAAGATGATCTTCGCGATCTCGATGGCGGTGCCGGCGATGGCGCCGAAGCCGAGGACCGCGGCGACCAAGGCGACCACAAGAAACGTAATGGCCCAGCTGATCATGGCATTGCCTTTCGTGTTGCGCCCCGGCGGCGACGCGTCCTGTCGCGGTACGCTGCGGGGCAAATGAAGCCTTGCCCTGTCAACCGTCTCGCGCGGCCGCAGTTCCCGCCTCACGCCGGGCTTTGTAACGGAACGGAATATTTTGCACCGCCGCCCGATCCGCCGGAACAAACCCCTCGGCGCCGCGTTTGTTTGCGAATAGTGCATAGGCGGAGGAGAGCAGAATGCCCGGACCGCGACACGACCCGGCCGAAAAGACCATGCCTCAGGGCCTTTTGACGCCGCATGGATATGACCAGTGCGAATTCACGCCCGCCCAGGCGCCGCGTGATTATGCCCGCCCGCGCAAATCCCACGGCCCGGACGAGGAGCGCCGGCATCTGCGCGCGGTCTCGGCCGCCATCGGCGACGGAGAGACCCCCGGCAAAGCCCAGCGTCCGCTGGCCCCGCCGCTCTCCCCGGCGCCCAGCCCGCGCTGGGACAATGACAATGACAGCGGACCGGCAGACGGCGCCTCGCGGTTATATCGCGAATGACGCCCTCCATGGCCCGCCCGCATCCCTTTCCATACCGGCCCCTTGCAGGTACGGATACTGACATGGCAAAGCTTGGCTTGCTCTTGTGCAGTGCCCACCTGCCATTTGGCGAACCCACGTCATGCGCACTCTGCGTCCAGACCAAACCGTGACCATGCAGGACCAAAGAGAGGGAGGCGGTATGCGAGCCCCTCATCGCAGGGACATTTCCGCACGCCAGGATCTTCTGGGTAAGGAACTGCGCCAGCTGTTCGATGAATTCACCCAGGAAGACGTGCCCGACGATCTGCTGCGCCTCGCGCAGCAATTGCAGGGCGCGGTTCAGGCCCGATCCGACGGCGACGCGAACACCGACGCGACGCCGGCGGCTCCCGACGCGCCGAAGGAAAAAGACGAGGCGTAAACCCGCCCCGTCCCATTCGCACGCGACATCCCTTCCCCAAAGGAAGAGATGCCGCGTTTTTTGCTTTTCCGATCCGGTGTGATTTCCCCGCGTGCAAGCTGGGCCACCCCAGTTTTTGGAAGATTCAACCAGAGGCTTGGCAGCGGCGTGAGACACCGGGCCTGCGATCCGATCTGCGCAAATTGCGATCGACCCGAGACCCCGCCAGCCCCGATCCGGGGCTCTTTTTTTGCCCGATCCGCATCATTTTAGACATGCGCGCACCTTGCACGCGCGCACACGACCCGCGACACCCCACACACATGGCGGGCGCGCAGCACTGCGCCAGCCGGCACGGCGGAATGGCTGTGGCGGAAGAGGTAAGGAAGCTGGGCCGGCACGGGCGCGGGACGCCCGAGCGGCGGGCGGCGCGGTCCAGTCCGCCGGAAGACTCAGGTGTTGCTGCTGCTGGTGATGCGGGCGGCCGACATGGCGAGGGCGTCGCCTTCCACCACATCGGCGGTGTCTTCGGCGCCCATGAGGGTCAGCAGCTTGGCCCGGGCACGATTAACCCGGCTCTTGATGGTGCCGAGCGCACAGCCGCAGACATCGGCGGCCTCCTCATAGGACAGGCCCGCCGCGCCGACCAGCACCAGCGCTTCGCGCTGGTCCGCCGGCAGCAATTCCAGCGCTTCCTTGAGGCTGGTGAGCGTGACCGCCCATTCCTGGCCTGGACCCATGTTGGAATCCTGCTGGGCCAAGGTCGCCATGCCGTCATTCTCGCGCCGGCGCTTGCGAATCTCGGTGTAATAGGTGTTGCGCAGGATGGTGAAGAGCCAGGCCCGCAGATTGGTGCCCGGGTCGAACTTGTCGATGTTCGACAGCGCCTTTAGCAAGGTCTCCTGCACCAGATCGTCCGCCTCTGTGCGGTTCCGCGTCAAGGAGCGGGCGAAGGCGCGCAGGGCCGGAAGAAGTTCCAGGACCTGTGTTCGCAGGTCGAAAGCCACGGGGGCGGAAGTCTCGGTGTCAGCATCCATGGGGCTTCTGGTTTCCGCTTCCTTCGGATGACACATCGATGCGTCCACAATCATCCTCCCACCCGGACGACGCGCGCCCCGGTGAAAAGCGGCACGGCCGATCTCGGCGCCTTTCGGCGCAATTTCGAAACCGTGGCGATCGCGAAGCGTATCATCCCTTCCACCTCGACCTAACGCACGGAGCCGGCCGAAGTTCCCGAGATGCCGGCAAAATGCGCCGCAATCACAAAAAGAAACGGGGAAGCCAAGGCGGCTCCCCCGCGCAGGCAAACGAATTCCGCCGGTTCTCAGGACCGTCCGGAATGGGAGGCCTGGCCGCCTTTTTGGCCCGCCTGCGAAGCCAACGAACGATCGCGCGAGAAGCTACGATCCTCGTCCGCCACGCTCTGGCCGCCCTTACGCCCCGCGGCGGAGGCCAAAGCGCGATCCTGGGAAAAGCTGCGCTTTTCCGCAGGCACGCTTTCGCCGCCTTTCCGGGCGATGGCACGCTGCTTTTCGGCGTCCATCGCCGCAAAGCCACGGTTGGACGAGCCCTTTCCTTGAGCCTTCGTCATCTCCTCGCTCCTTAGCGTTGGGGGAATGAGCCCTTCCGAGACTCCTCTACACAACGAGCGGGAGCGGCAGAGGTTCCGACTAAAGACAAGGAACCCGTCCTTATCGGAGTGCCATGCGCGAAAAGGGTATCGTGCTACGTCGCCCGATGGATCTGGCGCGGCGGAAAGCGCACAACCACCCGCGCCCCGGTCAGGCTCTCCTCCGTCACGATGGAGCCGCCCATCTGCCGGGCGAAACCATAGGCAAGGTCCGCATTGCCCTCGGCCAGGCGATCGCCGAGCGGCTCGCCGATTTCGATGCGCAGTGCGATCAGCTCCGCTTCCTGCACGCAATGCAGCGCGATGCGCACCGGACCGCGCGCCTTGCTGACCGCCAGCGCCATGACGATTTCCGAAAGCATCAAGGCCAGCGGCACCGCAAGATCGGTGGACAAGGTGACGTCCTCGGCATCGACGATCACCATCACATTGCGGTCGGAGGAGCCCTCCAGCAGCGCGCTCAGCTCGCGCAGCAGCTCGCGCAGGCGCACTTCCGATCCCTCATTGGCCTCGAACAGAATGCGGTGCACGACGGCGAGCGTGTTCACACGCGTGCGCAATTGCTCGAACCGCCGCCGGTCCGGCCCCTGCGGGATGCCCGAGCCGTAGAGGCTGAGCAGGCTCACCACCACCTGGAGCGAATTTTTGATGCGATGATGGATCTCGCGCACCAGCGCGGTCTTTTCCGCCAGCGCCTCGCGCAGCTTGCCGTCGCGCTCGCGCACCGCCAGCGCCATGTCCTCGATGGCATTGCCGAGCACCCGGAATTCACTCGGCGCGTCCCCCATGCGCGAGGGACGGAACCCATAATGGCCTTGCGCGTACACCGCCGTCACCCGGCGCAGATACAGCAGCCATTGCAGCACGATGCGGTCGGTCGCGAGCCAGATGGCAACGATCGTGAACAGCACCATCACCACCGGCAGCACGAAGCTCACCGCCACATGCAAGGTGGTCCAGGCGAACAATTGGTCGGTGGGCTTGGCGAACGCGACCCTTAGCCCCTGACGGTCAAGCGGGGCGGTGGCGAAGGTCCAGGAGCGGCCGGCTTCGTCGGTTGCTTCCTCGAGCGAGCCGGAGGTCTGCACGGCGGCATTGTCGGCGAACAGGCGGCGCGAAATGTCCGGGGCGTTCGACACCAGTTCGGTGCCGTCGTCGTCCAACACCGCCGCGACACCGTCGCTAAGCGGCGTTTCGCGCTTCAGCAGATTGTCCAGCCAGCCCGCATCGATGGCGATCGAGATCGCGCCCTCGAACAGGCCAGTATCGCCATAAAGGGGAAGCGTGGCGGCAAGGATCTGCTGTCGGGTGATGGGGCTCAGCATCCGATGGCTGATCACGAACACCTTGGAGGCGAGCACCTCGCGCCACCATTCGAATTTCGACATATCCTGCCCGGGCGCCGCCAGGGCGGAGCACGCGACGCGCCCGTCCTTGCTGATCAGCGCGATGTTGGAGGCAAACGGCAAGCTCAAGGTGGCGCCGTACAAGGTGGGCGCGCATTCGCCGCCGGCGGCGCGCACGGCCTGCACATTCTTCAGCGCCTGAAGCACATTCTCGGCGGAAGCGAAGACATTTTGCTGGCTGCCGGCGCCCGCGATGGCGCCCTGGAGCAGCCGATGCTGCGCCTCTTCCCCCGCGCGGCGCAATTGCAGGACGCCCTGCAACATGCTCGCGGAGGCGATCGGCGTGATCGCCAGCAGGATCACCACCAGCAGCCCGCGCCGCACGCTGTCCAGCAAATGACGCGGCTGACCGACCGCAGAAGCGAAGATGGCCGCCCGTTCGCGATGACGCGCCCGAGCCGCCTCGCCTCTCACCCACCACATGCCTCGCTCCGCGGTTCGGTCTGTTCTGACCACCCCACCCGGCCGCTGCGCCAGGCCTGACCCTATTATTTTCACGGAACCGTTCGAGTTCGCCGGCACTGAAGCTCAAGGAGGCTGCATTGCCGACCAACCGCGTCTATAATGCGCACGAGCGCTAGAAAGTTCCTATCGCGCGGAACTTTTCCCGCACGGCCGCGTTATGAGGGACCTGTCCCGAGGCGAGAGAGCATGCCACAGCAACAGCTCATCAAGCAGCTTCCCTATCTGCGCCGCTATGCCCGCGCACTACTTGGCTCTCAGAAAGCCGGCGACGGCATCGTGCAGGCGACCCTGCAAGGTATTCTCAATTCGAGCGTACCGCTGGATCTTTCCGTCTCCCCCCGAGTCGCACTCTACCAGGCGTTCCACCATGTGTGGGCCCAGCGTCCGGCGGCCCAGGCGGCGGTATCGAGCCGCGCCGACCAGCGTTTGCAATTGCTGGATTCCTCCTCCCGCGTGGCGCTCCTGCTGACGGCGATGGAGGGATTTTCCTTCGCCGAGGCGGCCTCCATTCTCCAGATCTCGCTGGACGAGGTGGAGGCCCAGGTGGTCGCCGCGCAGCAGGAGATCGACGAGCAATTGGCCACCCGCGTCCTCATCATCGAGGACGAATGGGTGATCGCGCTCGACCTGAAGACCCTGGTGACCGAACTCGGGCATGAAGTGGTCGGCGTCGCGCCCACCCATTCCAAGGCGGTGGAACTGGCGCAGCAGAGCGATTTTGGGCTCGTGCTCGCCGACATCCAGCTGGCGGACGGCTCCTCCGGCATCGACGCGGTGACGGACATCCTCCAGACCTTCAATGTCCCGGTGATCTTCATCACCGCCTTCCCCGATCGCCTTCTGACCGGCGAGCGGCCGGAGCCGACCTATCTCATCACCAAGCCGTTCCTGAGCGAGACAGTGAAGGCGACCATCGCCCAGGCGCTGTTCTTCCACGAGGCGCGCAGCCTCGGGGCGGAAGCGCGCTCCGCCTGATGCGCTCCGCTTGGAGCCGAATCCGTCCATATGGAATCGCCTTGGGCGTTTCAATATGGGCGGATCGCGCTGTAGTGCTCTTGGTCCGGTGCGCGGAAGGGGATCACCCTCGCCCGCCGCCGGGATATCTGGAACTGGACAGCGGTCCCCGCGTTGTGTGCGCGAGCGGGTGAAGACCCGCCCGAAAGCTTCCACACAGCGGAGAAAAGAGCATGGTCGATCAGCCGGACGCAAACCCCGGAAAGCCCTTCGACGCCGGCGTGGAGCCGAGCCTCGCGGACCTGCGGCAGGATTTGGAGAAGCTGCGGGCTGATTTCGCGCAATTGGTGGACACCCTCGGCAAGACAGCCCGCCACAGCGTGCGCGGCGCGGCCGGGGAAGCGGAGGCTGCGGCCGACGAGGTGACCGATTGGGCGGAGGGGCAGATGAACACCCTGCGCGAGCGCATCGTCGCCCAGCCGCTCGCCGCCTGCGCCATCGCAGCGGGCGCCGGTGCCCTGCTCGGCCAGTTGCTGGTTCGGCGGTGAAGTCCATGGCGGCCCGCGCGCTGCTGATCTTCCTCGCCGTCGGCTTCCTGTGGATCGGCGCGGCATTCCTGGCCATCTGCCTCTATCAGGCGCTGAGTCAGCATTATGATCCGACGCTGGCGGCCCTCTTCACCGCCTTGGCGGGGTTCGTGGTGGCGGGCCTGTTCGCGGCCATCGCCACCGCCGGGCGCCGCAACCAGGGGATTGCGCCCCTGTCGCTGGGCGCGTTCGCCTCGGTGACACGCGTGGCGGAGCGCCATCCCATCGCCACCGTGGCGGTGGCGGCGCTGATCGGCGTGGGCCAGGCGGTGCTGTTCGGCCGACGCCGCTAAAGCATTTTCGAGCGAAGTGGACACCGGTTCGCCTGAAGAAAAAGCGCAAAGACAATAAGATAGAGCCTTTTGCAGCGAAGCGCGCCACAGGTTCGCGTGCGATTCACAATTTCGGCTTCGGCCTCGCGCGAATCAGGCCCCGGTCAATCCGGGGTCTTTTTTTGCCCGAAGCTCCGGCCGCGCGTCCGGCCCGCCGGCCCCTCTCCTGCCGGAGTCGTACCGGATGCAGCGGGTGCAATGCAAAAAAGGCCGCCAAGGCATCGGGCGGCGGAACCGGCGCTGCGTGCCGGCGTTTGAAAGGCTGAGCGGCGGACGTGGCGGAGGTTTTCACCCCTTCCCCTCCCCCCAGCTTCCGACATGGCCGCTGCTCGCCTCCCCATCGCCCGGCAAGACAGGCTCTTCAGGATGAAGGCGGCGCGCGCACCGGCGCTTAGTCGGTCCCCACAGAAAATCCCAGGGTTTCCAGGGCGCGACGCAAGGTGGAGGTGTCATAGGGCTTGCTCACCAGCGCGACCCCCGCGAAGGTGGTGAAAATGTCCCTCAATTCCCCAAGGCCGTACCCGCTTGCGACGATGATCGGCAGGTCCCCGACGCGGCCGCGCAGTTCCAGCACCAGCGCCTCACCCCGCATGTCGGGCAAGCCGAGGTCCACCACCGCCAGGGCATAGCCGCCCGGCCGGCCGTCGAGATGCGACAGCGCGGCGGCGGCCGAGGCAGCCTCGACCACCTCGAATCCCTCGTCGGCCAGGATCTGCCCGGCCACCATCGCGACGAACGGTTCGTCTTCCACCAGGAGGGCACAGCCCCGCGGCTGAGGCGTATGGGACACGTCTTACCCTTTCATCATTCGGGGCCGATTCCTCGCCCCGCCGCGCGGCCGCTTCGTGACGCGCGGCGGAACGATAGCACCTTCGTCGAAACGAAGGGATAGAGCCCGCCGGCGACGGCGCGCAGCCGCGAAAATTCCAAAAGAAAGGGGGTAGGTGCCGGTCGGCACCTACCCCCAATGTATCAGTCGCGGTCCGCGGATCAGCGCGCGGGCGGCGTCGTGGTCGCCGGAGCGCCGACCGTGCCGCCGCTGGAGGCCGAGGTCGGGGCGGTATATTCCTTGAACTCCGGCGCCGCCTTCAGCTCGTCCTTGGACTTGCGCAGCACCAGCGTGTCGCCATTGGTATTGCGCACCAGTTCAAGCGCATTGAACGGCACCGCGACATCCTTCTCGCCGACGCCGAGGAAGCCGCCGACGCCAATCACCGCGCCGACCACGGCGCCATTGCGATCCAGCAGCACGTCATTCACTTCGCCCAGGCTCTCGTCGCCCGAGCCGCGCACCTTGGTGCCGATCAGATTGCTCGCGAGCCATTGTTCCTGCTTCTGGCTCTCGATGAAGGCCGCGGAGCCGGCCGGCGCCGACGGCGTCGCGCTGGACGAAGACGAGGGCATGGTCGAAGTGGAGGGCGTGGTGGTCGACGGCGTGGTGGTGGAGGGCGTGGACGGCGCGGCGCTCGGCGGCGTCGCGGTCTGGGCGAAGGCCGGACCGGCAAGAAGCGCGGCCAGGGCGGTGACAGTGAGCATCTTCGTGTTCATGGCAAACTCCGTTCTCTAGCGCCGCGTTCAGCGCGGGATTACAGAGAAAGCAACGTCACCATGGCCGCTATGTTCCCCAGCAAACGCAAGTCAGCTTGCATCTGATATTCGCACCCGTCCGAAATATCATCTGATGATAGTTCAATCAGCCGCAGAACAACGGCAAAGCTTGAGACATCCAGGGCAACGATCACGCTTTATGCATTTTTCTACGAAAATTCCTCTAGGGAATAGGCTTACCGGGAATCGCCGCAGCACCAGATGGCATCGTCACGCGGCTGCCCACAGGCGGCAGCACGCGACAGCACCACGGGAACGTGTAGGAACAGCACGCCCTCGCCGCCTGTTGGTGTTTTGAAATCACAAGCGCGTAAGAACGGTGGACGTGGCGAGACATCGCTACGATATGCAACGCAGAACGAGGTCCACATGCGTTTCTTCATGATTGCGATCGCCGCCGTGCTGATGACCGCCCCCGCGGCGGCGCAGGTGCAGCGCGTGCAGCCCTACCAGACCCCGACCTTTCCCTATCCCGGCGTGCCGGGGCAGAACACGTCTCCCCCGGCGCCGCGCCAGCAGATGATCGCGCCTCCGCCCACCCCGCCGCGCCCCTCCACCGGCGATGCCGCAAACCGCATCCAGGGCACCACGCGCAAGCCCCTGCCGAACGTCAACGGCGAGTGACCGGAATGTCACAGCCGGGACTTTTTCCTTTTAGGACAACTCCTTCCGCCCCAGCGACTTGCACGGGCGCCTGACCCCGTGGCAACTGGATCAGAGCCACGGTCTGGGGGTCATATGTTCCGCGCGCTGTCCGACTTCATCTCCGAAATCACCGGCGGCCACCGCGACGCCAGCACCTTCGTCGAGAATGACTACCGCCTCGCCGCGGCGGTGCTGCTGGTGCATGTGATGTCGATCGACGGCGCCGTGACCGAGCAGGAACGCAACGTGCTCAAGACCGTTCTGGCGACACGATTCGACCTCGCCGACACCGAGACCGACGCACTCGTGGATCTCGCCATTGCGCGCGATGCGGAAGCGGTTGATCTTTATTCCTTTACCAGCATCCTGAACCGCGCCCTGGACGACCAAGGCCGCGAACGGGTGGTGGAGATGATGTTCGAAGTCGCTTATGCCGATGGTGCATTGTCCGAATTCGAGGATAATCTGGTCTGGCGCGCGGCCGAACTTCTGAATGTCAGCTCCCGCGAGCGGGTACGCATTCGCCGGGAAGTCCGAGACGACACGGAAACCGAAGGTGGACAAAGCACTTAACGAGGACAGCCCGGAGATCGACACCGGCCCGCAAGCCCTGGAATCAGGGCGGATGCTGGTTATTCTCCATCAGGCCCATTCGCGGCCCGGACGCATCGGCGAGCGGCTGGAGCAGCGCGGCTATGCGCTCGATATCCGCCGCCCCGCCCTCGGCGAGGCCCTGCCCGCGCATCTCGACGACCATGCCGGCGTGGTGGTGTTCGGCGGTCCCATGAGCGTCAACGATCCCCTGCCCTGGATGCGCGACGAAATCGATTTCGTCGGCAAGGCCATGGCCGCCGACACGCCGCTGCTCGGCATTTGTCTCGGGGCGCAGATCATGGCGGTGCAACTGGGCGCCAAGGTCTCGCACCATGCCGAAGGCATGAGCGAGATCGGCTATTATCCCCTCGTGCCCACCGCGCTCGGACGCGACCTGCTGCCCTGGCCGAGCCATGTCTATCACTGGCACTCGGAAGGGTTCGACCTGCCGCGCGGCAGCGAGCTGCTGGCCCAGGGCGAGACGTTTCCGAACCAGGCCTTTCGCCATGGACACAATGCCTTCGGCTTGCAGTTTCACCCGGAGGTCACGCAGGACATGATGTGCCGCTGGGCGACGCGCGGCGCGCATCACCTCACCAAGCCGGGCGCCCAGCCGGGCGAGGCGCATCTCGCCGGCTGGAGCCGCTATGATCCTGCCGTGTGCCACTGGCTGGACTGCTTCCTCGACAGCTGGCTCGGCCTGACCATGCCGGAGAAGAACCGGTAGCGCCCCCTGCGGCGGTAGCCCCACGCCCGGAATGCGCAAGGCTGCCGAGACCGCAATATGTCCCTAGGACCCTAAGTCTCTTGAACCCCCAAATTTCTACCCCTGCGCCCTTGCGTCCGGCGGAGCGATGGACAACGCTTCGCGCCACGTCGGCACGCGCCGCGGGAGATGGGGCTCGGGATGCAGGTTCGCGCCAGGCACGCGCCGGCGAAGGCGGCTGAAGGCGGCGCATGCGTGTCGGTCCGCGCCCGATCGGCCGAAGCACCCCCGGGACCAAGGCACGGCGGATCGCGCTCATGAGCGACAAAGGCAGCGCCTATCGACGCTCCATCCGCTCCGTGACCATTATCGGGCTGATCGGCGCCCTGCTCTCGGTCGCCATCGTCATGGCGGTGGGCATCGCAAGCTTCCGCGAATTCGCCACCGGCAACCATATGCGGGAGGATCTGCTCTATTCCACCGCCCTGCGCGCCCAATTGCAGCGCATCTATGAGAAATTGCTGACCGCGGAAGCCGGCGGCCTCGGCTATGTGGTCACCGGCCGCGATGAATTCCTCGCGCCCCTGGACCAGGTGCGCGCCGACATCCGCAAAGAGATCGACGCGCTCGCCCAATTGTCGGCCGAACGCCCGCAGCACGCCATCTCGCTCGGCGAACTGGCGCGTTATTCCGATCAGGAAATGCGGCTGCTCGCCGACATGGTGGAAACCCGCAATGCCGCCGGCGCCCTCGCCGCCTCCAATGTCATGGAGACCCGACGTGGCAAGGCGCTCATGGACCGGATCCGGGTGGTGGTGGAACAGGTGCGTAACGCCGAGGTGGAGGCGATCGAGCGCAAGACCTATGAAGTGCGCATCGCCGGGCAGCGCACCAAGCGCACGCTGCTCCTGCTGCTGGCGGCCGCCATCACCGTGGTGGGCGGGTCCAGCCTGGTGATGATCGCCCATCTGGTCGGGCGCCGCCGCGCCGAGCTGGCCCTGGCCGATACGCTGGCGCGCCACCGCGCCATCCTCGCCAGCGCCATGGATGCGATCGTGGTGATCACCAGCAAGGGCATCATCGAGACCGCGAATCCGGTGACGATCCGGATGTTCGGCTGGTCGCCGGAGGAATTGACGGGGCGCCATCTCGGGCTGCTGTTCGTGCTCGGCGAAGGGCGCAGCGAAGCCGACCTTCTCCACCGGCTGGAGAATTTCGCGCTCGAAGGGGGCCATGCCCAGGAACTGACCGGCCGGCGCAAGAACGGCACGACCTTTCCCATCGACGTGGCCGTGGGCCAGATGCGCGAGAGCGACGGCAATCGGCTGGTCGCGATCCTGCACGACGTCAGCGAGCGCAAGCGCGCGGAAATCATGAAGAATGATTTCGTCTCCACCGTCAGCCACGAATTGCGCACGCCCCTCACCTCCATCGCCGGCTCCCTCGGCCTGCTGGATGCGGGCGCGGCCGGGCCGCTCCCCGACGCTGCCAAGCGGCTGGTCGGCATCGCCCACCAGAACAGCCGCCGGCTGGTGCGGCTGATCAACGACATTCTCGATATCGAGAAGATGCAGTCCGCCTCAGTCGCCTTCGCCCGCGCGCCGGTTTCGGTGGCGCAGGTGGCGCGCGAGGCCATCGAGCAGAACACCGCCTATGCCGACGAGCACCGCGTGCGCCTCGCCCTCGACATCGAAGAGGGGGATTCCACGGTGGTCGGCGACCACGACCGCCTGATCCAGGTGCTGACCAATCTGATATCCAACGCGGTCAAATTCTCGCCCGTGGACGGCGTGGTCCGCCTCACGGTCAAGCGGCGCGGCGAGATCGTGCGCGCCTGCGTGCAGGACCATGGCGCCGGCATTCCCAAGGCGTTCCGCGCCAATATGTTCACCCGCTTCGCCCAGGCCGACAATTCGGACTCGCGCCAGCGCGGCGGCACCGGGCTCGGGCTCGCCATCGTGAAGGATATCGTCGAACGCCATGCGGGCCGCGTCTCGTTCGAGACCCATGAGGGGCTCGGGACGACCTTCATGGTCGACCTGCCCGCCCGGCTCCCGGTGCCGCCGCCCGAGGGCGGCCCCTCCGCCGCCCATGTCCTGCTGGTCAGCGGCGATGCCGAGCAGACGGACGCCATCACGGCCATGCTCAACGGCCACGGCATCGTGGTGGAATGCGCCGACACCGCCGCGAAAGCGGAGGGGCATGCCGCGCTGCAGCCCTATACGGTGATCCTGCTGGCGCTGCGGCTGCGCGATTCCGATGGCATCGCCCTGATCCGCTCCCTGCGCCGCTCCGAGCGCACGCGGACCACGCCCTTGATTCTGCTCTCGCGCAGCGGCACCGGCCCGGTGGTTGAGATCGCAGACTGGTTCGACATTCCCCCCGAGCGCGACCGCCTGATCGCCCTGGTTTCCCGTAGTGCCGTGCTGGCGCGCGCCGGCTGCGTGCTGCATCTCTCCCAGGGCAATGAATCACGCCGCGCCGTCGCCCATGCTCTGCGCGATCTGGTGGAAGTCATTCCCGCCGCCAGCCTGGACGATGCCAACGCCATCCTGGCGCAGCGCGATTGCCGCCTGGTGATTGTCGACATGTGGCCGTTCGATTTGTCGCTGGACCATCTGTCCTCGCTGTGCCGCTTCTGCTCCGAAAACCATCTGCCGCTTGCGATGCTCTCGCCGCGCACCCACGATCCGCTGATGGCGCGGCGACTGGACCAGATGTTCCAGGGCGAGACGGGCGCGCTGCCGGCCATGTTCGATGTCGTGATCGACCACGTCTCCGGCACCCCGGCCGGCAAAGGGGGACAAAGCGCGTGAGGCTGCATATCCTCTATGTGGACGATGAGCCCGACATCCGGGAAATCGTGACGCTCGCGCTCAGCCTGGACCCGCAGATCGGCGTCGATACGGCGCCTTCCGGGGCCGCCGCGCTCGCCCTCGCGGGCGAGAAATCCTTCGATCTCATCCTGCTGGACGTGATGATGCCGTCCATGGACGGGCCCACCACCCTAAGGCAGCTCCAGCAGCGACGGCTGGCGCCCCCCGCCGCCGTCGCCTTCGTGACCGCGCGCACCCAAGCCCATGAGATCGCCCATTTCATGACCCTGGGCGCCATCGGTGTGATCGCCAAGCCGTTTGACGCCATCCACCTGGCCCGGGACGTGCGCGCCCTCGTGCAGACGACCGCTGGCTGAAGCAATTTCAGCCCCGGCGCGCGGCGATTTTGCGTCTGAAATTGCAATGAGCCAAAGACTTGGCGTATGTACGGCGAACCGGGACCCGATGAACAAGCTCTGAGCCGCACCGCAGCGTCATCACAGGCAGCACGCTCCGGCACATTGATGCGTTGCAAAAAACAAGATGCGGTCGGGCGCATCCGGTTCTATTGTGCGCCCGTCGGCCGAGGCCAAGGTGGTTTACGTTACGGGCACCCAGCAACACTTACGGGGATGGACAGATGAACACACGCGCGCTTCCTCCCGGCGTCCGAGGCATTGGCTATTCCATCCGCGCCACGTCGCCCGACTTTGACGACCTTGGCCCGAAGCTTGACGAAGCTGAGCGGCTCGGTGTCGATTTCGTCGAACTGCCGATTTTCGCCTGGACCCTGATGGCCGACTGCCAGGTCCTTGAGGACCGGCTTGCCCGGCTGGTGGACGCCACCGCTGGACGGCCGTTCGGCTACACTGTCCATGGCCCGCTGGCGGTCAATCTGATGGAGAAGGGGCCGCGCCTTGCCCGCCACCAGGCCTTGTTGGATGCGGCGATTTCCGTCGCCGGGGCTCTGAAGGCGGTCAATCTGGTGCTGCATGCGGGCTGCGTTCGCGATCCCGAGGATCACATCCGCGTCGCCTATTCCCGCCAGCGCGAGGCGCTCGCGCAGGCCGGCGACCGGGCGGGCGAAGCCAATGTCACCTTGTGCGTGGAAAACGTCTTCCGCTTCGAGGCCATGCGGGAAACCGCGGTTCCCTCTCGCCTGGCCGAGGAAATCGACGCCATCGGCCATCCCTTCGTGCGGGCCACGCTGGACGTGAGCCATGCCTTCCTGCGCTGCACCGACGCCGGGCTCGACCTGCTCACCGAAGTCGCGATCCTCGCGCCCTTTGCCCGGCACGTGCATGTGCACGACAGCTACGGCCGGCCGCTGGAAAGCTGGACCATCGACGAGGCCGAGCGCCTCGCGCTCGGGGAAGGCGACCTGCATCTGCCGGTGGGCTGGGGCGCCATTCCCTGGGACGAGCTGGCCGCACGGTGCACCTTCGACGCCGGCGCCATCGTCAATCTGGAGCTGCATCGGCGCTATTGGAGCGAATTGCCGGCGCAGATCGACACCGTCCGCGCCTTGTCCCAGCGGTTCATCGCCACGGCGCCCACCGTCCTGGTCTGAGGCGGGCCAGGAAGCTTCATTGTGCCGCGCGCCGCAACGGCTTAGGTTCCCCCCAACAAGATGATCGGGGGAGACTCATGCCGGGCGCCATCGAACCAAGCACCATGATGCTCATGCGCCGCTACAGCCTGTTCGGGCTGATTTCCGGCCTCGCTCTGCTGAGCCTGATTTTATCCTTCACCTCGCATCCCGCGTGGCTGTTCGTCTTCTGCGTGCTGTTTCCGCTGGTGCTGGTGGGCGTATTCGACGTGATGCAGCCGCATCATTCGCTGCTGCGCAATTATCCCGTCATCGGCAGCGTGCGCTGGATCTTCGAGGCGCTGCGGCCCTATCTGCGGCAATATATCGTCGAGGACGATCTGGAGGGGCATCCCTACAATCGCAACGTACGCAGCCTCGTCTATGCCCGCGCCAAGGGCGAGGAGGATCGCCAGCCCTTCGGCACCGAGATCGACACTCAGGCCCCGCAATATGAATGGATGACCCATTCGCTGGCGCCGACTCCGGTGGCAAAAGAGCCGTTCCGCGTGCAGGTGGGCGGCAAGGAGTGCACCAAGCCTTATGCCGCCGCGACGCTGAACATCTCCGCCATGAGCTTCGGCTCGCTCGGCCACAATGCCATCGAGGCGCTCAATCTCGGCGCCAAGCGGGGCGGCTTCTATCACGACACCGGCGAGGGCGGGCTCTCGCCCTATCACCGCATCCACGGCGGCGACATCGTGTGGGAACTGGGCTCGGGTTATTTCGGCTGCCGCAACCGCGATGGCTCCTTCTGCCCCGAGCGATTCGCGGAGAAGGCCGCCGACCCGCAGGTGAAGATGGTGGAGATCAAGCTCTCCCAAGGCGCGAAGCCCGGCCATGGCGGCGTGCTGCCGGCCGCCAAGGTGACGCCGGAGATCGCCGAGATTCGCGGCATCCCGCTCGGCGAGGACTGCATCTCGCCCTCGCGCCATCCGGCTTTCTCCACCCCGGCGCAGATGATGGAATTCGTCGCCCAGCTGCGCGAGCTCTCCGGCGGCAAGCCGGTGGGCATCAAGCTGTGCGTCGGCCATCCGAGCGAGACCTTCGCCATCGTCAAGGCCATGCTGAAGACCGGCATCGCGCCCGATTTCGTGGTGGTGGACGGCTCGGAGGGCGGCACCGGCGCGGCGCCGCAGGAACTTGCGGACCATATGGGCATGCCGTTGCGCGAAGGGCTCATCCTCATGCGCAACGCTTTGGTGGGCACCGGATTGCGCGAGCATGTGCGGCTCGCCGCCGCCGGCAAGGTCACCTCCGGCTTCGGCATGGCGGCCAACATGGCGGTGGGCGCCGACTGGTGCAACGCCGCCCGCGCCTTCATGTTCTCGCTCGGCTGCGTCATGTCCATGCGCTGCCACACCGGCCAATGCCCCACCGGCATCACCACCAACGATCCCCACCTCCAGCGCGGCCTCGTGGTGGAGGAGAAGGCGCAACGCGTCGCGCGCTTCCAGCATCACACAGTGGAAGCGCTCGCCGATCTGGTCGCCGCCGCCGGGCTCCATCACCCGAACGAACTGCTGCCGCACCATATCTGGCACCGGGTCACCCCGGTCCAGGTGCAGCCGCTCGACCGGCTCTATCCCTTCCTCTCCACCGGCGTGCTCAACGAGGCCCCGGAAGACACGCCCTATGCCGCCGAATGGCGTGCGGCCGATGCTGACAGCTTCGCGCCCCGCGCCACCGTCGGACCGCGCCGCGCGGCCTGAGCGCCTTATCTCCCCGGCTTCGAAACGGATCGCGGCCGGAGACGCTGTCTCAGCGCGGATTTTCCTCCAGCGCCGGCAGGAGCGCGTCCTCCTCCTGGCGCTCCTTGGCGCCAGGATGCTCCTCGATGATCGGCCCCGGCGTACGGGCTTCCTCCAGGGCGGCACGACGCTTGGCGGCGGGCGCCGGGCGGCTCGGCTCCATCTCCCCTTGCGCCACGTGCAGCGCCGGCGCATTGCCCTTCTTGTCGACGCCCATATAGAGCGTGGTGTGTGGGAACGGGATTTCGATCCCGCGCGCGTCGAACGCCCCCTTGATGCGACGGTAGAATTCGCGCCGGACGTTCCATTGGCCGAGCGGGCGGGTCTTGAACCGGCCGCGCAGCCATACGCCCGAATCCTCCAGCGCCTCCACCCCGACCACCTCGAAGGGCGCGACGATGCTTTCCGCCAGCGGCCCCTTGGTCGCCATGTCCTCGGCGACCTCGGCCATCACGCCGAGCGCCTCGTCTATGCTCTCGCGATAGGCCACGCGCACGTCCACAACTGCATAGGCGAATTGCTTGGACATGTTTTTCACCGTCTGCACTTCGCTGAACGGCATGGAATGCACATTGCCGTCGAAGTCGCGCAGATGCAGCGTGCGGATGGTGATTTTCTCCACCAGCCCGCCATGCGTGCCGAGTTCCACCACATCCCCCACCGAGATGGTGTCTTCCATCAGGATGAACACGCCGGTGATCACGTCCTTCACCAGGGTCTGCGCGCCGAAACCGACGGCCAGGCCCAGCACGCCGGCGCCCGCCAGGAGCGGCGCGATGTTCACCCCGATCTCCGACAGGATGATCAGGCCGACGAGGGTCAGCAGGACGATCCGCAAGGCATTCTGCAAAAACGGCAGCAAGGTTTTCAGCCGGGTCGAGGCGGGGCGGCGGTTCGCCAGCCGCTCGGCGAACACGCTGCCCAATTCCCACACCACGAGGCCGGCCAGCATCACGATGGAGATGGACACCAGCCGTCCAAGCACCGCCTGCCCGCGCAGCGAACCTAGCCATTCGAACGGCTGGCCGCCCCAGATTTCCACCAGGACAAGCCCGACGAGCAGCGCCAGCAGAATTTGCCCCACCCGGCGCAGGAAGGGGAGATAGCGATTGGCGCGCGCCTCCAGCAAGGGAAACTGGACGCGGGTCTCCACCGAAAGCTTGAATATGGTGCCAAGCACCCGGCCGAGACCGAGATACACGAGCCGTGCCGCCACGACCACCAGGATGGAAAGCAGGCTGGCGCGGGCGAGATAAGCAAAGCCGCCGGGAATCTCCAGCACCCACACAGCATAGATCGCCGCCACATAAGCGATCGCCAGGAGGTGCCAGAAATCCGCCAGATGCCGGCGCAGGCGTCGGAAATTCGTGGGCTCCTCGCGCGTGCCCCGCAGGACCCGTGCCACCGGGACGCGCACCTGAAGCACGAACACGATGGCCATTCCGGCGATCAGCAGGCCCAACAGGTCGCTGAAGAACACGAAGGCGCTCTGCGAGAGGCCGAGAATCCACCCCGTCCGCACCAGGAAATACCCATAGACCGCCACCGTGGTGAACCGCCGCCACCAAAGATAGACATAAGTGGCGCCTTCATCATCCAAAGCGACAAGCCGCAGGGCGGGCGTCCTCGGCGCCAGCATCGCACGTCCGGCGGCATTGATGAGCCGCGCCATCACATTGGCATGCAGCACGCTCACCACCGCCAAGCGAACCACGAAGCCGACCTCCGCGAAACCAAGGATGCCAAAGGCCACCAAGGCGAACGCCGCAATCGGCAGCACATCGAGAATGGTCCGCACGACCAGCAGCAGCGCGCGCACCAGCCAGGAGCGGGATTGCCGTGCTTCCACCGCCCGTCGCGGCGCCGCGAGCAGGCGGATGGTGATCCATTCCGCCAGCAGGGCGCCAGCGAGGACACCGAGTACGGTCACTACCGTCCAGGCCAGGCGCTGCAGCGTGAAGGGATCGGTGAGCGTCTCGGCCACATAGTTCAATTGCTCGGGAATCTGCTCCATCTCGCCGATAACGGACAACACGCCGGTGGACAGGGAGGCGAGGGACTGGGTTGCCTGAGAAAGCCAGTCGGAGCGCACCGAGGCCTCCTCTCCGCCGGTCGGCGCGGACGGGACCGCACGCAGCAGGCCCCGCAGATTGGACAGGAATTGGTCGCGCTGCGTGGGATCGGACAAGGTGCGAAGCAGCGTTTCGGCATCCTGCCGCTCGCTTTCGGTGAGCATGGCACCGGGGGCAGCGGGAGCGCTCGCGGCAGAGGCGGAAGCAGCTCCAGGAGTCGAGGGGAGAAGTTGAGCGACAGCGGGAAGCGATGTCCCAGCCATGGCGCATAAGAACAAAAAAACAACCAGCGGAACGCAGCGCATCGCGCCCTTGCGCGCAAAAATCATCGGCAGTTCCTGTGCTTAGCGTGAAGCGGGCGAACGGCACCGCGCGCGCAGGCATCCGCTGCAAAACGGAAACAGGCTGAGCAGCAAACGCAGCGCCGGGCGCAAGGTTCCGCGCGACCTCGAAAAAGCAGGCGCGAACCCGGCCGTTCAGACGGGAGCGTCGCGGTGGCCGGAGGTGCGCGGCGCATGGTGCGGCACGACATCTTGCGGCATCCCTGGAATGCCACCATATGGAATGGCGTCGGGGTGCCTCATGGGGTCCCGATGGATGCGGCCCGGATAGGGCAACATCCGAACCGCAAAGTCGCTTGATGAGGACTTTGGCTTATGTCGCGGATCTCTTCATTGTCGAACCCCTTCCTTCTGGGTTTCGACGAGGTCGAGCGGGTGCTCGACCGGGTGACCAAGGGGGCCGAGGGTTATCCTCCCTACAATGTCGAGAGGATCGATTCGTCCACCGGCGCGCCGCTCCGGCTGCGTATCACGCTCGCCGTCGCGGGGTTTACCGTCGAACAGCTCGACGTCACCCTCGAGGAGAAGGAGCTGACCATTCGCGGCCGCCAGGTCGAGGATGGGGAAGACCGGATCTACCTGCACAGGGGGATCGCGGCCCGTCAGTTCCAGCGCACGTTCGTTCTGGCCGAGGGCATGAATGTGCTCGGCGCCGAATTGCGCAACGGACTTCTGTCCATCGATCTCGTCCGCCCGGAACCGACCCGGCAGGCCAAGCGCATCGACATCGTCGCCCGACCGTGAAGGAACGGAAGGGAAAGGTCGGCGTTGCGGAATGGAGAGGTTGAGAAAATGATTGAGAAGAGCATCACAGACACCAGCGCCATGCCCCTCAGCCCGGAAGCCCTTGCGGGCCTGGGCGGCGGCGAGATCGCCTATTTGCGCACCATCCGGTCGGAAGACGTGCCGCGCCTGTTCCCCCAGGCGCCGCAGATCGCGCCGGGGCTGACCCTGTTCACCCTGCACGCCGCCGATGGCACGCCCATCATGCTGACCGACAGCCGGGAAGCCGCGCTCGCCAATGCCAGCGAGCATGAACTGATCACGGTTTCGGTGCATTGAGCGAACAGAGCACGCCGCGCCTGCGGGCGCGGCGGCTCGCGAACTGGGCTCCGGTTCGCACCAGAACATGCTCGCGTGCCGGCTTCGGCGCTCCACGATCACAGCTTTGAGTGCACCCATAGCGCCGGGCGTGCCGCAGGTTCCAGTCGGTCTGCTGCATTTGGCGTGCGCGCGATGACCTGACGCGAAAACGCGCGAGGCGCCCGTTTCCGGCCGCCTCATCTTTTCCATACAACGAAAAGCGAACGCTTCAGGCCGCGTCGGACGCCGATGCGGCGGTGAGCAGCGTGTGAATCGAGCGGGCATCGCGCGAGGCCCGCAGCTTTTCGGCGATATCCGGGTCCCGCAGCATGCGCGCGACCCGGGCCAGCGCTTTCAGATGGTCCGCCCCCGCCGCCTCAGGCGCCAGGAGCAGGAACACCAGATCCACCGGCTCACCATCCAGGGCCTCGAAGTCGATCGGCTTTTCCAGGCGCGCGAAGGCGCCGAACAGCTTGTCGAGCTTCGGCAACTTTCCGTGCGGAATGGCGATGCCGCTGCCGACGCCGGTCGATCCGAGGCGCTCGCGTTGAAGCAGCGTCTCGAATATCTCCCGGGCATCGCGGTTGATGAGCACCGCGGCATGCTGAGCAAGCTCCTGGAGAGCCTGCTTCTTGCTGCTCGCCCTCAAGGACGGGAAAACCGCATCGGGGGCGAGAAGATCGGCGAGAGGCATAGGTTGAAAATCCCTGGCGACTGGCGGCCGGGGTGGGCTCCGAGAACGCGGGGGACGCTATTCCCAAGCCCAGCTGCCGGTCAATGGGTTTCCTCAAGGGCGAAGGCCGAGGGATCGATCCAGCCGACATGCCCGTCCGGCCTGCGGTAGACCACGCTCATCCGCCCGTGGTTGACATGGCGGAAGACAACCACGGATGCCCCGGTGATCTCAAGCTCAACCACCGCATCGCGCACCGAAAGGCTGCGCAGCTTGGTGACCTGCTCGGCGACGACGGTGGGGCTCCAGCCCTCGATTTCCTCGTCGGTCTCAATGTCGGGAGTGGACAGCACATAGCTCTGGGCGCTCAGATCGTCGCCCTTGAGATCGCCATTGCCATGCCCGTGCTTATCCTTGAGGCGCTGCTTGTAGCGGCGCAGCCGCTTCTCCACCTTGTCGACGGCGGCATCGGCGCAGGAATTCGCGTCATGCGCGTTTCCGTGGGCCTGAAGATTGACGCCGGAATCGAGGTGCAGCATGCACTCGGAGCGATATCCGGACCCATCGCGGGCAACGGTGACATGGCCAGACCAGCCGCCGTCGAAATATTTCCCGATCACCTCGGAAATCCGGTCCGACAAGCGGGTCCGGAGGGCCTCTCCGATGTCGATATTCTTACCCGAGACACGTAGAGCCATGCGATTTGATCCTCTTTGAGACCAGAGGCGAAGCGTTTCTCCACCCCTTGTCTCTGTTCTTGCAAACCGGCCGGCTTAACAGTGGTAGGAGCGCTTTAGCCAACTGTCAACGCTGCGCATAGCCTTGCCGGTTCCCCAGAGAAACGCGGATTCCGCTCCCGCCTCACGAACGGCCGACGCAAACCCTCGCCCGCCAACCTGTTTCGGCGCTTGCACCGCATCCACCAAACCCACAGCTATTTGCCGCCTCAGAGTCGAGAGCGACGGAGCGATAGCGGCAGGGCGGCGGGAAAGCCGAGTCGCAGCCCGGAAAACGAAACACCCCCGGCAGGGACTGCCGAGGGTGTGAAAGCGACGCGGTAGATAGAGGGCGGCGATCAGGCGATCGCGGTCTCGGACTTGCGCTCGTTGCGCTTGCGCTCGTTCGGATCGAGCCAGCGCTTGCGCAGGCGGATCGACTTCGGGGTGACTTCCACCAGTTCGTCGTCCTGGATCCAGGCCAGCGAACGCTCCAGCGTCATGCGGATCGGCGGGGTCAGGCGCACCGCCTCGTCCTTGGAGGTGGTGCGGATGTTGGTGAGCTTCTTGCCCTTCAGCACGTTCACTTCCAGGTCGTTATCCCGGTTGTGGATGCCCACCAGCATGCCCTGATACACCTTCCAGCCCGGCTCGATGATCATCGGGCCGCGATCTTCCAGGTTCCACAGGGCATAGGCCACCGCCTCGCCCGCTTCGTTGGAGATCAGAACGCCGTTGATGCGGCTCGGGATTTCGCCCTTGTGGGGCTCATAGGCCTTGAACAGGCGGTTCATGATGGCCGTGCCGCGCGTGTCGGTGAGCAGTTCCGACTGATAGCCGATGAGGCCGCGCGTGGGCGCATGGAACACCAGGCGCTGGCGATTGCCGCCCGAGGGCCGCATCTCGATCATCTCGGCGCGGCGCTCGGACATCTTCTGCACGACCGTGCCGGAATATTCCTCGTCCACGTCGATGACGACTTCTTCCACCGGCTCCAGCGTCTCGCCGTTCGGTCCCTGGTGGAACACGACGCGCGGACGCGACACGGCCAGCTCGAAGCCCTCGCGGCGCATGGTCTCGATCAGAATGGCGAGCTGCAATTCGCCACGGCCGGAGACGAAGAACGAATCCTTGTCGGCGGATTCCTCTATCTTCAGCGTGACGTTGCCCTCGGCCTCCTTGAACAGGCGGTCGCGGATCATGCGGCTCGTCACCTTGTCGCCTTCGGTGCCCGCCAGCGGCGAATCATTGACGATGAAGGACATGGTGACGGTGGGGGGATCGATCGGCTGCGCCTGGATCGGGGTTTCCACCGAGGGATCGCAGAAGGTGTCGGCCACCGAGCCCTTCACCAAGCCGGCGATGGAGACGATGTCGCCCGCCTCGCCCTGCTCGATCGGCTGGCGCTCGATGCCGCGGAAGGCGAGAATCTTGGAGACGCGGCCGGTTTCCACCAGATTGCCTTCGCGGTCGATGACCTTGATGGACTGGTTGGGCTTCACCGTGCCGGAGGAGATGCGCCCCGTGATGATGCGGCCGAGGAACGGGTTGGCTTCCAGCAGTGTGCCCAGCATGCGAAAAGGCGCGTCGTCCACATGGGCCGGCGGCACATGCTTCACGACCAGGTCGAACAACGGCCCGAGGCCCTCGTCCTTCGGGCCTTCCGGGGAATGGGCCATCCAGCCGTCGCGGCCGGAGCCGTAGAGGATCGGGAAGTCGAGCTGGTCGTCATTGGCGTCGAGCGCCGCGAACAGGTCGAACACCTCGTTGATGACTTCCTGCGGGCGACCGTCCGGCCGGTCCACCTTATTGATGGCGACGATCGGGCGAAGGCCGATCTTCAGCGCCTTGCCGACCACGAACTTGGTCTGCGGCATGGGCCCTTCGGCCGCGTCTACCAGCACGATGGCACCGTCCACCATCGAGAGGATGCGCTCCACCTCGCCGCCGAAATCGGCGTGGCCCGGGGTGTCCACGATATTGATGCGGATATCCTTCCAGACCACCGAGGTGGCCTTGGCGAGGATGGTGATGCCGCGCTCTTTTTCCAGATCGTTGGAATCCATGACGCGTTCGGCGACGCGCTGGTTGTCGCGGAATGAACCGGACTGCTGGAGCAGCTTGTCCACCAGCGTCGTCTTGCCGTGGTCGACGTGGGCGATGATGGCGATGTTGCGCAGCTTCATAAGATTCTCAAACACCAAAACGCGGGCCCGATACCTCGGACCCGCTCCCGCGAATTTCGCGGTGCAAAATACACATGCTCCCGGCTAAAGCAATCCGGGGCGGCGCGAAGAGCGTCCGGCGCTGCGTCAGCCGGCGCGCATCTGGAACGCGCGCAGGATCTGTTCCGGGGTCATCACCGTGCCGTCGGGCTTGCGCAGCCAGGCCAATTCCCGGTTCGCCGGCGCCTGCGTGGCCGCGAACGCGACCGCGTCCTCCACGGTTTCGAAGCCATAGGGTTCGGGCCAGCGGTCGGGTGCGTTCACCGAATGGGAGCTGGACCAATATTGAAGTTTCACGGGCTTTTCCGTGGCGTGCGTCGATGCGCTCATTGTCTGCCTCCAAAGCTCGCCCACAAGCGCGGCGCGCCTGCGGCCATCCTTTCGGCCCCACCTGCCTCTTCTCCCCATGGGGAGAAACGCTCCGCCGGCATCCGGGTTCCACCCCTTTGCACCCCCTTCGCGCGCCCCTTGCGCCCGGTTGCGGTTACGGCCAATGAGAAAGCGAAACGGGCCGGCGCGGCCCGGGGGCAGCGGGCGCGGCAAATGCCAGGCGAACTTTTGATCGGATTGTTCATCAGCCTGGTGAATGTCGCGCTTCAAGCGCTCGCGAGCGTGGCGCTGATCACCGCCATGCGGCGCCTGGCGCATGGGCGCAGCCTGAAGCGCCGCTATGTGATCCTACAGATAGGCATGGTGCTCACCGGCACCATGCTCACCGCCACCCATCTCGTCCAGGTCGGCGTCTGGGCGATCGCCTACGACCTGCTGGGCGCGGTCAAGGACGGCCGCGACGCCTATTATCTGGCATTCGTGAACTTCACCACGCTCGGCTATGGCGACATCCTGCCGACGCCGGAATGGCGGCTTCTCGGCCCGGTGACGGCGGCCAACGGCATGCTGATGTTCGGCTGGTCCACGGCGATCCTGTTCGCCGTGCTCACCCGCATCACCGACATGCTGGGTTTCCTGAAGGATCCGGTCAGCAAACACGCGCCAGCAAAGCCTGCGCCGCCGCCGGCGCACGGACCTTCGCCCCATTGATCATGTAGACGAACACATCGCGCGGGCCCTTGGCGGGTGCTTTGGCGGCGAGGGGCTTCAGATCCTTCGGCACCTTCCCTTCCGCCCAGCTCGCCGCCCGAGCCGCCCATTGGTCGAGGGCCTTGGGCTCATAGCCGGTCTCCACTTCCTCCCGCGCGTCCTGAAGGCGGGCATAGACGAAATCGGCCGTGATATCGGCAATGGCGGGATAGCCGGGCTTGTCGGCATAGATGATCGCCACCTTGTGCTTCGCCGCCAGCGCGACGAAATCCGCCGTGCAGAAGCTCTCGTGGCGCACCTCGACCGCATGGCGCAGCTTCACCCCGTCGACGCTCTCTGGAAGGAGGGCGAGGAAAGCGGCGAAATCCTCCGGGTCGAAGGCTTTTGTGGGCGCGAACTGCCAGTTGATGGGGCCGAGCTTCTCGCCCATCTCGGCGATGCCCCCGTCCACGAAGCGCGCGACGCTCTCGCCCGCCTCCGCCAGCACCCGGCGATGGGTACAGAAGCGCGTCGCCTTGAGCGCGAACACGAACCCCTCCGGCACCTGGTCCGCCCAGCTTTTATAGGTCTTGGGCGTCTGCCCGCGATAGAAGGTGCCATTGATCTCGATGGAGGTCACCGCCCGGCTGGCGAATTCCAATTCCTTGGCGTGCTTGAGCCCCTCGGGAAAAAACGTGCCCCGCCAAGGTTCGAAGGTCCATCCCCCGATGCCGACGCGAATGGCCATGGCGCGCTCCTTTCATTCAGATCAAGGGCAGGACGTTGGAATATTTCACCTGCTCCAGGGCGAAGGACGATTCGATGGAGGCGATGCCTTCGACCCGGGTCAGCTTCTGCTTCAGGAAGCGTTCATAGGATTCCAGATCGGCCACCACCACCCGCAAAAGGTAATCGCGCTGGCCGGTCATGAGGTAGCATTCCAGCACCTCGGGCCAATGGCGGATGGCGGCGGCGAAGGCATCGAGCGCGTCTTCGCGCTGGCGCTCCAGCTTGATCGAGACGAACACGCTCACCGGCAGGCCCACCGCCCGCTGGTCCAGCACCGCCACATAGCGCGTGATCAGCCCTTCTTCCTCCAGATGCCGCACGCGGCGCAGGCAGGGCGAGGAGGACAGCCCCACCCGCGCCGCGAGCTCGGCGATGGTGATGCGCCCATCCTCCTGGAGGGCGGACAGGATCTTGCGGTCGAGCAGGTCCATGAGGCGCATGTTTCGTGCGTAGGAGGAGAACGAAACGGCAGGATACGCTAAACATTGCTCCGCGCGAGCCTCAAATAGGCGATTTTCACCCCCCATCGAAGCGTAATCTTCACTCCTGGCACCGCCGGTGCGGCGGCCGAGGAGATGAGACCATGACCCAGGCCCGCGACGCGACAGACCTCGCCATCCTGGCCGAGCTGGAGCGCAAGGTGCTCTGGCTCGCCAGCTGGACCATCCATAACGCCAACCATCTGCGCCCGAGCGACGACGGGCTGAAGGTGGGCGGCCACCAGGCCTCCTCCGCCTCGCTCGCGACCATCCTCACGGCGCTCTATTTCCGCGTGCTGCGGCCGCAGGACCGCGTCGCGGTGAAGCCGCACGCGAGCCCGGTGTTCCACGCCATCCAATATCTGCTGGGCCACCAGACCCGCGAGAAGCTGGAGGCCTTCCGGGCATTCAAGGGCGCGCAATCCTATCCCTCGCGCACCAAGGACACGGACGACGTGGATTTCTCCACCGGCTCGGTCGGCCTCGGCGTCGCGCAGACGCTGTTCGCCTCGATCGCCCAGGATTACGTGCGCGCCCACGGTTTTGCCCCGGAGCGGCCGGAAGGCCGCATGATCGCTTTGGTCGGCGATGCCGAGCTGGACGAGGGCAATGTCTTCGAAGCCCTGCTGGAGGGCTGGAAGCACGATGTGCGCAACACCTGGTGGGTGGTGGATTACAACCGCCAGAGCCTGGACGCCGTGGTGCGCGAAGGGCTGTACGAGCGCTTCGTCGGCATTTTCGAAGCCATGGGCTGGCAGGTGGTGATCCTGAAATACGGCTCGCTCCAGCAGGCTGCCTTCGCCGAGGCCGGCGGCGCGGCGCTGAAGGCCTGGATCGACACCTGCCCGAACTCGGAATATTCCGCCCTCACCTTCCAGGGCGGCGCCTCCTGGCGCAAGCGCCTGATGGACGATCTCGGCGACCAGGGCGAGGTCTCTGCCCTCATCGCCCGCCGTTCGGATGCCGAGCTTTCAGCGCTGATGACTAATCTCGGCGGCCACGACCTGCCGAGCATCATCGCGGCCTTCGAGAGCATCGACCACGACAAGCCGGTCTGCTTCCTCTGCTATACGGTGAAGGGGTTCGGCCTGCCGCTCGCGGGGCACAAGGACAATCACGCCGGCCTCATGACCACCGCGCAGATGGACGTGCTGCGCGGCGCCATGAAGATCCGCGCCGGGCATGAATGGGACCTGTTCGAGGGGCTGGGGACGCCGCCGGCGACGCTCGATGCGTTCCTGAAGAAAGTCCCGTTCGCGCAGGAAGGCACCCGCCGCTTCACCGCGCCGGCCCTGCCGGTGCCGGCGCTCACCACGCCGCCCAATCCCACCCTCTCCACCCAGGCGGGCTTCGGGCTGATCCTGCAGGAGCTGGCGCGCGGCGACAGCGATCTGGCCGCGCGCATCGTCACCACTTCGCCGGATGTGACGGTCTCCACCAATCTTGGCCCGTGGGTGAACCGGCGCGGCCTGTTCGCCGAGCGCGAACTGTCCGACGTGTTCAAGCGCGAGCGCATTCCCTCCACCTTCAATTGGGAGTTCTCGCCCAAAGGCCAGCATCTGGAACTGGGCATCGCCGAGATGAACCTGTTCCTGGCGCTCTCCGCGCTCGGCCTCTCGCATTCCCTGTTCGGGGCGCGGCTGATCCCGATCGGGACTTTGTACGATCCCTTCATCTGCCGCGGGCTCGATGCGCTGAATTATGCCTGCTACCAGGACGCCCGCTTCATTCTGGTCGCCACCCCGTCGGGCGTGACGCTGGCGCCGGAAGGTGGGGCGCATCAATCCATCTCCACGCCGCTGATCGGCATGGCGCAGGACGGGCTGGTGGCGTTCGAGCCGTGCTTCGTGGACGAGCTGGCGGTCCTGATGGGCTTTGCCTTCGACTATGTGCAGCGCGACGGCACGGGCGGGGACGACGCGCGCAACGGGCTGAGCGACGAGGCCGGCGGCTCGGTCTATTTCCGCCTCTCCACCCGCCCGCTGGAGCAGCCCAAGCGCACCCTCACCGAAACCCAGAAGCGCCATATGGTCGACGGCGCCTATTGGCTGCGCGAGCCCGGCCCCAATTGCGACGTGGTGATCGCCGTGCAGGGCGCCGTGACACCGGAAGCCATCGAGGCCGTCGGCCTGATCGCCGAGGACCGGCGCGATGTGGGCCTGCTCGCCGTCACCTCCGCCGACCGGCTGAACGCGGGCTGGACGGCCGCCGCGCGGGCGCGGGAACGGGGCCTCGTGCACGCGCAGAGCCATGTGGAACGCCTGCTCGCCCCGCTGCCGCGCCATTGTGGGCTGGTGAGCGTGATCGACGGCCATCCCGCCACGCTCGGCTGGCTCGGCTCGGTGCACGGCCACCGCCAGCGGGCGCTGGGCGTGGAGCATTTCGGCCAGACCGGCACCATCGCCGATCTCTATCGCGCCCATGGCATCGACAGCGCGGCCATCGCGGCGGCGGCGCAGGCCGTCGCGCCCGGCCGGCCGCTGCGCCACCTCAAGGCGCTCGGCTGAAGGGCGTTCGGCTGAGCCGTGCTTCGTTCGAGATGCGCTGCCCGGCGTTGAAGGGGCGCGCTCAGGTCCGGGCGGCGTCCGGGCCTTCATAACGATCCAGCGCGGCCCGCAGGGAGACGATCTCGGCCTGAAGCCGGATCAGCTCCTCGATGCTCTTGCCGGTCGCCGCGAAGATGCAGCTCGGCACGTCCCTGGCCTCCGCCTGGAGCGCGCGGCCCTTTTCGGTGAGATGGATCCGCACCTGCCGTTCGTCCCGGGTATCGCGTTCCCGCCGCACATGGCCGGCGGCTTCCAGGCGCTTCAGGAGCGGCGTCAGGGTGCTCGATTCCAGGAACAGGCTTTCGCCGATCTGGCCCACCGTCTGGCCGTCCCGCTCCCAGAGCGCGACCATCACCAGATATTGCGGATAGGTGATTCCCAGCCGATCCAGGATCGGCTTGTAGACACGGTTGAACGCGTGCCCCGTGGAATAGACGGCGAAGCACAGGAAGTCGCCGAGCTTCAATTGTTCTTGGTCCATGACCGGTCCTCGCGGGCGCAATGCCCTTAAGGCATCGTCCACATCCATATTAAATCGCACGCGATATAATGGCAAGCGATGCTGAGCCGGCTGGATTTCGCGCCGCTTGACAGGGTTTTCCGATACTTGTACCAATCAGTACATTAAAGACCATTCGGTACAGGAACAGATCATGTCCG
Source organism: Roseixanthobacter finlandensis (assembly GCF_043195105.2). Lineage (NCBI taxonomy): Bacteria > Pseudomonadati > Pseudomonadota > Alphaproteobacteria > Hyphomicrobiales > Xanthobacteraceae > Roseixanthobacter > Roseixanthobacter finlandensis. Next base: position 4,649,185 of record NZ_CM195536.1, read on the forward strand.
AGGCGCCCGAACCCCGTCCCCCCTTCCCGCCCTTCACTTTCGAGACCGCCGCCAAGAAGGCGCGCGGCGCCGAGGATGCCTGGAATTCCCAGGATCCGGTCCGCGTCTCGCTCGCCTATACGCCCGACAGCGTGTGGCGTAACCGGTCCGACTTCTTCGCCGGCCGTCCCGCGATCGTCGAATTCCTCACCCGCAAGTGGCAGAAGGAGCAGGACTACCGGCTCATCAAGGAATTGTGGGCGTTCCACGAGAACCGCATCGCCGTGCGCTTCCAGTACGAATGGCGCGATGCGGAAGACCAGTGGTATCGCGCCTACGGCAATGAGAATTGGGAGTTCGACGCGAACGGCCTCATGCGCTGGCGCCAGGCCAGCATCAATGATGTGAAGATCGCCGCCTCCGAGCGCAAATTCCTGTGGCCGCAGGGCCCCCGCCCGGCGGATTATCCCGGCCTCACCGAACTTGGATTGTAATGGCGAAGATCGTCCACGAGCGTGAGGATGTGTTGCCCGCCCTCGGAGAAGTGTTCCGCGAACACGGCTTCGAGGGCGCGAGCCTGGCCATCATCCAGGCCCGCACCGGGCTCGGCAAAGGCAGCCTCTATCACTTCTTCCCCGGCGGGAAGGAGGAGATGGCCAATGCCGTCCTCGCCCATGTCGACCGCTGGTTCGAGGACGAGGTCTATCGCCCCCTGCGCGAGGATGAGGACGCCGCCGCCGCCATCGCGCGGATGATCGCCGCCACCGATGCCTATTTCCGGTCCGGCCAGCGCGTGTGCGTGGTGGGCGCGTTCGCGCTCGGCGAGACCCGCGAGCGGTTCGCCTTCGCGGTGGGGGATTATTTCGCCCGCTGGCGCGAGGCGCTGCGCGACGCGCTGGTGCGCGCCGGACGCGCGCCGGACGCGGCCGCGGACCTTTCGGAAGATGCGGTGCTCTCCATCCAGGGGGCGCTGGTGCTGTCGCGCGCGGTGAACGATACCGCCGTCTTCACCCGCGCCCTCGCCCGGTTGAAGGCCCGCCTCGGCGTCTAAACATTTATGAGAGAACGCGTTATCCGACCGGCTTGCGACGCAAGCTGATCGGCGCGGGCGCTAGATCTGCCCCAGCGCAAGCGGCCGCGACGCTCTTGCCCGGAACGCGCGCCTGTTCCAGTGTGCCGCGATGTCGAGCATCGCGCCCCCCCTCCGCCATCTCCCCGCCACCACCGTCGCCGGCGTCCTGGAGCGGATCGCCGACCGCATCGGCGCGCGCTATGTGGTGCCCCCCGGCCCCGAGGCGGCGCCCTATCTGGTGGAGACGCGCGGCCTGTTCCAGGGCGAGGCGCCCGCCGTTCTGCGGCCCGGAACGGCGGAAGAGGTCGCCTTCTGCGTCGCCCAATGCGCCGAGGCCGGCCTACCTTTGGTTGCCCAGGGCGGTAATACCGGCGTGGTGGGCGGGCAGACGCCATTCGGCGAAATGCTGCTCTCGCTGAACCGCCTCGACCGCATCCGCGACATCGACCCGACCGATCAGACCGCCACGGTGGAAGCCGGCTGCACGCTCCACGCGGTGCAGGAAGCCGCGCGCGCAGCGGACTGCCTGTTCCCCCTCTCCATCGCCTCCGAAGGCACCTGCCGCATCGGCGGGAATCTTGCCACCAATGCCGGCGGGGTCGCGGTTCTGCGTTATGGGAACATGCGCGAATTGACGCTCGGCCTGGAAGTGGTGCTGCCGGACGGGCGGCTCTGGAACGGCCTCTCGCGCCTGCGCAAGGACAATACCGGCTACGATTTGCGCGATCTGTTCATCGGCTCGGAAGGCACGCTCGGCATCATCACCGCCGCGACGCTGCGCCTGTTCCCGCGCCCGCGCCAGCGCTCCACCGCCTTCATCGGCCTGCCGAGCGTGGAAGCCGCGCTCGCCCTGTTCCGCCGCATGCGCGCGCTCGCCAGCGACAGCCTGACGGGCTTCGAGCTTCTGTCCGATTATTGCATCGAGACCGTGCTGAAGCACATTCCCGGCACGGTGCGCCCGCTCGGCCTGCGCCATGCCTATTACGTGCTGGCAGAACTGACCTCTACCCGCCTGGTGGACGATCTCGCCGCGCTCGCCGAAGGGGTGCTCGAACAGGCGATGGAGGTCGGCGAGATCGAGGACGCCGTGATCGCCGCGAGCGAGGCGCAGGCGCAAGCGCTGTGGAAGCTGCGCGAAACCCTGCCCGAGGCGCAGAAATTCGAGGGCGGCTCCATCAAGCACGATGTCTCCGTGCCGGTGTCGCGGGTGCCGGATTTCTACACCGAGGCGAGCCGCCTGTGCGAAGCGCATATGCCGGGGGTGCGGGTGTGCGGCTTCGGCCACATGGGCGACGGGAACATCCATTTCAACCTGAGCCAGCCGGTGGGCATGGACAAGGCGGACTTCATCGCCGAATGGGAGGCGTTCAACCGCCTCGTCCACGATCTCGTCGCCGCGCTCGGCGGCTCGATCTCGGCCGAGCACGGCATCGGCCTGCTCAAGCGCGAGGAATTGCGCCTCTACAAGGATCCGGTGGCGCTGGAGATGATGGCCGCGGTAAAGCGCGCGCTCGATCCGGCCGGGCTGCTGAACCCCGGCAAGGTGCTCTTGCCCGGCGCCAACTGACGGCGCCGGCCCTCGACCGGCGCCTGGGAGACCCTCAGGCGGCGTGCGGGGCGCCCTTACCCTTCACGCCGACCACGGTGACGACGGCGAGCGCCAGCGGGATCGCGGCGGCCATGAACACCACATGGGTCAGATGGTGATCCAGCAGCAGGCCATAGACCAGCGGGCCGATCAGCGAGCCGATGTCATAGCCCGAATAGACCACGCCGAACACCTTGCCGGTCGAGCCGGACGCGGCGGCGCGGCGCACCAGCACGTCGCGCGAAGGCATGGTGACGCCCACCGACGCCCCGATCAGCGTCAGCAGCCCCACGGCGGCCGCCGGCCCATAGGCGAGGAAGCCGAGCAGCACGCACATCAGCGCCGCGACCGAGAGGCCGATCATCGCCACCACATGATGGCGCGTGATGCGGTCGGCGAGCCAGCCGCCGGCGGCGACACCCACCGCCTGGCCGATCTGATAGGCCGTGACGGCGAACGCGGCGATGGCGGCGGAGACGCCGAAGCCTTCCTGCAAGGCGGCGATGGAGAAGTTCTGCACCCCCACCAGCGACATGGCGGACAAGACGAAATAGAGGAAGGCAAGCAGCACCACCGGCGTCATCAATATGTGCATGAAGCTTGGGGCGGGGCCTCCGGCAGGGTCCGCGCGGCGCTCGGCATGGGAGGGGGTGCGCAGCACGGAACGGGTGCACATCAGGCCCACGGCGACGCACAGGCACGCCACCCCGAGGATGATCAGCGCGGCGCGCCAGCCATAGGCGATCGCCAGCCCGCCCGAGACGATGGGCGAAAGGGCAAAGCCGATATTGCCGAAGATCACATGGGCGGCGAACGCGCGTCCGAGCCGCTTGCCGCCCACCCGATGGCTGAGAATCGACAGGTCGGCCGGGTGATAGACGCTGTTGCCGAGCCCGGCCAGCATGGCGAGCGGCAGCATGGCGGCATAGCTCGGCGCGGCGCCGAGCGCGGCGATGGAGGCCGATTGCAGCACGATGCCGCACAGCAGCAGCCGGTCGGCGCCGAACCGGTCCACCAGCACGCCGGCGAGCACCTGGCCGGCACCGGAGAACAGATAGAAAATGGAGAGGATGAGCCCGAGCTCGGTGAACGACACGCCGAGATCGTCCCGCATCACCAGGAACAGCGGGGCAAGGGCGAGTTGAAGGATGTGGCTGACGAAATGCGCGGCGCCCACGGCGCCGATGGTCGCAACTTCGCCCCGGCTGATCCGGCCGGGTTCCAGGGTCGTATGCACGGCGTCTCTCCTCGGCCCGCTCTTGAAGGGCGGGCTCTTCTTCTTCCGGGCGCGAACGTCCGGTCAGTACACCGCGTGTGATCCGCTGCCGCCGAAATAGCGCAGCGTCAGGCAGGTGATGTCGTCGGCCTGCGGGGCGCCGCGCTCGAACGCATGGATCGAGGCGAGCACGCGCTCGGCCACCTCCGGCACGTGGCCGGTATTGACCCCCTGGGACAGCAGGCTTTCCAACCGGCCCTCGCCATAGGGCTCGTCGTCGACGTCGAACGCTTCCGTGACGCCGTCGGTGAACAGGAACAGGGTGTCGCCCGGCGCGAGCTGCATCTCGTGCTGAACATAGACGAAGCCCTCCAGCACCGCGACCGCCATGCCGGCCGTGCTCGGCAAGGTGGACAGCGCCCCGTCGCGGCTGATGCGGTAGGGCAAATTGTGCCCGGCGTTCACGAAGCTCAGCCGGCCGGTTTCCAGGTCCAGCACGCCGTAGAACAGGGTCACGAACAGCATCTGCTCGTTTTCCACCGCCAGCAGATCGTTGAGGCGGCGCACGCAGCCGGCCGGCGAGCGCTCGAACAGGGCGGTGGAGCGCAGCAGGGTGCGGGAAATGGCCATGAACAGCGCCGCCGGCACGCCCTTGCCGGAGACGTCCGCCACCACGAAGCCGAGGGTGGATTTGTCGATCAGGAAATAATCGTAGAAGTCGCCGCCCACCTCGCGCGCCGGGGTCATGCTGCCGTCCACGGTCACGCGCGGATCGGGCGAGAATTCCTTTGGCAGGATCGCGAGCTGGACCTGGCGGGCGATCTCCAGCTCCTGCTGGAGGCCGGCGAGCTTGGTCTTGGTGATCAGGGCTTCGCGCAATTCCACCACCATGGCGGAGAGGCGGGTGTATTGCTCCACGATGCGGCGGGAGAGATCGTGCAGCACGCGCGCCACACGGCGCAGCTCGTCGTCATTCTCCTGCTGCTCGCCGGATTGGAGCAGCGCCAACACCTCCTCGCGGTCGCTGGCGTCCAGCGCGTCGGCGAGGGCCTTCAACTCGCGCGAGATGACGGTTTCCTGGCGGCGGCGGACCCGGTCGCGCTGGCGCCGGCTTTCGGCGAGCGCCTGCACGTTTCCGCGCAGGCCGACCACTGCCTCGGCGATGCGGCCGATCTCGTCCTTGCCGGTGCGCTCCAGCGTCACCGAGGTATCGCCCCGCGATAGCGCCTGAAGCACGTCGATGGCATCCTCCAGCGGCCGGAAGGAATACCACAGGAAGCCGTTCACCCCGATCACGCCGATCAACAGAAGGAGAATTCCAAGCCCTATCGCCCAGCTGCGCAGCATGCTCGCAGCTGCCCAGGCGGCGGTGGTGTCCTTCAGCGAGACGAGGCCGCCGATCACACCGCCATTGATGTCTTCCACGGGCACGTTGACCACGGAATAGGTCAAGGGCGCGAGCTCGATCCGCTCGTACAGCGCCTGGCGCGGCGCGACCACGGGTGCCGCCCGCGCCCACAGCGCGGCATCTGTGGTGGCGGCGATCCGGTCGCGCAGGGTCAGCAGTGTCGCGGCCGATTGGGTGCTGGCGGAGAAGCGCTGCACCGCGGAGGAGACGTCGCGCCCGAGCACGACCACCGCCCGCCCTGCGTTCTGGAGGGTGATGACGCGCGTCGCCACCACCATCACCTGGTCGGCGGCGGTGGACCGCAGGCCGCCGATGCGTTCGCCGGCCTGGGCGCGGTCGAGGCTGCCGGCGTCGAGGATGTTGCGCCCGGCGGCGAGGCCGGCGGAAAACAGGATTTCGCGGTCGGCGGCCACCACTTCGAAACTGAGCGCCGAATCGGTACCGACGCCGAGATCCGACAGGGCCGCCAGGATGCCCGAGCGATCGTTCAGCGCCAATGCAAGCCGCACCGGGCTGGAATCGACGATGCGTCCGAGCCGCTGGTCGAGTTCGGCCACCTGCACCGTGACAATCTCGCGCCACAGGGCGGATTGGCCGGAAATGGCGATGTCCGAGGTGCGGGCTTCCTCCAGCCGGTCGCGCACGATGCTCGCGCCCCAGAAGGTGGCGATCAGGGTCAGGAAGCCCAGAGCGACGATCAGCGTGATTCGGGTGCGCAGAAGCATCAGGAGCCGCGCCCCACCTTGGCCGACGGCGTCGGCTTGCGCGGCATCGCCTCGCGGCGGATGCGCTCTACATCGGCCCGCAGCGCGCCTTCAAAATCCACCGCCAGCAACTCCTCGGCATAGGCCTGCAACGCAAGCCATTTGTCCGCCACCCGGTGGACGCCGGCGCTGGTAGCCCGATAGGCGCGGGCGATCGCGCCCTGCCCCAGGCGCGCCGCGCCGGGCCCGCTGTCGAGCTCGCCCTCGGCGTTGCGGGCGAGCGCATCGGCGAGCCGAATGCGGCTCGTGGCTAAGGCCGAGCCGGCGAAAAAGGCGCCGCACAGGCCGGCGACGATGCTGCACGCAACCACCGCGAGCGCGAGCGGCAGATACGACGCAGACAGGGCGGTGGAGAGGGTGGCGGGGGCGGTGGTCACGTCCACCTGCCCGACCTGGATGCTATCCACCTGGATCGGCACGGAAACCGTTTCGCCGCCGGGGCTGGGACCGATGGCGAAGCGCGCCTCGCGCCCGTCGGGGCCGCGCAGGACGATGCGCGAGATGCCCGGCGTCTGTGCCATGGTGGCCGAAAGATAGGCCTCGACGCCCGGAAGCAGTTTCAGCGGGATGCCGAAGCGGGCCGCCTTTTCGAATTGCAGCGCGAGGGCGCGGGCGACGGACAGGCCGATCACATTGGCATCGCGCCGCGCGGTCTCTTCCACCTTCTGGGTGAAGCCGTTGAACATCATCACCCCGGCGCCGCCGCCGAGGGCGAGGGTGAGCAGGAACACGAACAGGCCCACAATGAAGCGGTCGCGCACCTTGGATAGGCGTGGCGATTTAATGGGCATCGTCGAGCGCCCCCAATTGCGCCAATCCCCGCTCGATCCGCTGCTCGCTCTTGGTCCAGGTTTCCTTGGCCTGGGCCGCCAGCAGCTCCAGCCCCTGGCCGGAGGCGTCCACGCCGGCTTCGCCGCGCAGCACCCGCGCGGCGCGGTCGAAGCTGCGGGTGACGGCATAGACGAAGGCGAGGGTGGAAAGCACGGCCAGCACCACCGCCCCGGAGGCGAGGCTGGCGGAGCGTTTCAGCAAATCGAAATGCAGCGCGTCGCCGCGCGCCTGGCGGGATTTGTCCGAGACGATCACGGCGATGCCGCCGGCGAGGCCGAGGTCGTTCTCGAAGCGGGTTCCGAACACCGTCTCGCCGCGCGTGTCGGTCTGCCAGATGCCGTCGTCCTTAAGCTTCTCCGCCCAGATCTCGGTCACGCTCTCCCCCACCGACCCGCGGTCGGTGCTGTAGACTGATTTGCCGGCGGCATTGAAGATGTCGATGGCGAGCACGGACGAATCACTCGCCTTCTCGCGCTCAATCCGAGACTGGAGCGGCGAAATCTGGTCCAGCGCGAGTCCGATGGAAAGATTTGCCTCGGTCGTGCTGCGCAACGCACCGAGCAGGCGCGAAACACGGGCTTCCTCGATTTCCGCATTCACCCGTTCGCCGGCAAGGAAAGCTCCGGCGGCCACCGCCGCGATGGTCAGCAGCACCGAGAAAATCACAACCAATACAAGGCGGCTCACGAATGGCATGAAAAAATGCTTATACGCTGGAGACGGCGGACGTTAGCCGCCCCGGCCGCTTCAAACCAGACCTAAACTGCATCGGCGCTGAAAAAGCTTTGCGGCGAAGCCTCTTCCCTTCACCCGCCTGCCCTGACAGAGTGCAAGCGCTTCGCGGGATTGTACAAATGATCCGAACCACCCTGGGCCTTATCGCATTGTTCGCGATGATCGCCGCGGCCTGCGTCGCGTTCGGCGCGTATTTCTCCTACGTCACCCTGCAAAATGCGCATAGGAACGCCATCGAGGCGCGATTCAGCATCACCGCGGAGCGCATCGCCGCCACCGCGCAGTTCGCCGCCAGCCTCGGCATCGCTTTGCCGGCTCAAACCACCCTGTCCGAGCTGGTGGCGCGCGAAGCCCGGCTCGATCCGGCGGTGGAGTCCATCGACATCCTGGATGAGCGCGGGACGGTGCTGTTCAGCAGCCTGTCCACGCGCGTCGGCGCCCCGGCCGGCGCGCTACCGCACGCGGTCGGTCGGCGCATCGAGAACGATCTGGCGGCGGCCATCGGGCGGGTCGTGGTGCGCTATGATCCCGCGTCCATGGAGGCCGGGGCGCGGGCGCTGGCGGACGATCTTCGCACCATCGCCATTCCCACCCTGATCGGCGCCGCGCTGGCCACCATCGCCATCGGCATCCTGCTCGCGGCGGACCTGAAGCGCGCGGCGCGCCGCGCCGCCGAGCCGGAAAAATGGCCTCCCGCCGCCCGCACCGCGCTGGCCGCCGCCCAGGCCGCGCATGCGAGCGTCATCCAGGCCGGGATGACCGAAACCGGCCGCACCGCAACCGAAGCCGGCGCGACCGGCTCAACCACGGAGCCCGCCCGCTCATGATCGGCTTGCGTGCAGGCATCTCGCTCGCCATCGCGGTGATTCTCTGCGCCGCCCTGGCGGTGATCGGCTGGGCCGCCGGACGGGCCGCCGAGCGGACCATCGTGCCGGCGATTTCCGCCAAGGCGGACTCGGTCGGGCGCTCCGCCGCGGCACTGGTGGAAAACGCCGTGCAAGCGGGCATCCCGCTCGACCAGTTGGTGGGCGTGCGCGACTATTTCGACAGCCTGCGGGCGGCCAATGCGGAGCTGGCGCAGATCCGCATGATGACCACCTTCGGTGCGGTGCTCACCGAATCGGGCGCGCCGAACCTGCCGGCCGACACCCCCAAGGTCTATTCCGCCGTCACCGCGCGCAGTGGGGCGCCGCTCGCCACCATCGCCATCGCCATCGACACCAGCGTCATTTCCGCCCAGGTCAGCGCGGTGCTGGTGGATGTGGCCTTCATCGGCATCGTGTCGCTACTGGTGGCGCTCGAACTGGTGGCGCTGGTGGTCGGCACCAGCGGCGTCGAGGCGCTCGCCGCCCTGGAAGCGCGCATCCGGGCCCTCGCCGGTGGGCGCCTGTCCCAGCACGCCGGCGTGGACGTCGCCACACTGCCGCTCATCGCCCCCATCGATGCCCGCGTGGAGCAGGTGAACGCGGCCCACCGGCAGGTGCGCGCCACCGCCGAGGAGCAAGGCGACCCGCGCGCCCTCGCCGCCCTCGCCGAAGTGGAGACCCGCACCGGCCTCGGCTCCCTGCATCCGGGCGAAAATCACGCCGCAACCATCGTGCGGCCGGCGCTGTTCCTGTTCATGGTGGCGGAGGAGCTCACCCGGCCGTTCCTGCCGCGCCTGGTGCAGGGGCTGGTACCGACGAAGCTGCCGTTCAGCCTCGACTTCGCCATGAGCCTGCCCATCGTCGTGTTCATGGCCGGCGTCGCGCTATGCCAATTGCCGTTCGCCGTGGCCTCCGAACGCATGGGGCGGCGCTCCTCCTTCATGCTGGGCGCGCTGATTGCCGCGGTCGGCTATTGCGCCTCCGGCCTCACGGAAGATTATTGGCTGTTCCTCGGCACCCGCTTCCTGTCGGCCATCGGCTATGCCCTGGTGTTCGTATCCGCGCAGGGGCACGTGATCGACCATTCCCGGCCGAGCGAGCGCACCGCGGGCCTCGCGGTGTTCGTGAAAGCGATCATGGTGGCGGGCCTGTGCGGTCCACCCATCGGCGGCGTCATCGCCGACCGGCTGGGCGGGCAGACCGCCTTCCTGGTCTCGGCCGGCCTTGCGGTGGTCGCCCTGGTGGTCGCCTTCTTCTCCCTGCCGCGATCCGAGCCGCGCCGCGGCGGCGCCGGGGTCAGCGTGTCGGACCTGGCCGCCGCCCTCAAGGCGCCGCGCCTCGCGGCCCTGCTGTTCGGCTGCGCGCTACCGGCGAAATTCCTGCTGGTGGCGGTGTGCTTCTATCTGGTCCCGGTGGAATTGCAGCGCGAGGGCTATAGTGCCGCCGCGATCGGCCGGCTTCAGATGATCTATCCCATCCTGATGGTGGTGGCGGTGCCGGTGTTCGCCGCGCTAGCGGAGCGGATGAACGCGCGCTCCGGCTTCGTGATCGCCGGCGGGCTGGTGGCTGGCGGCGGCGCGCTGCTGCTGACGCTCGGCACCTCGCCGGCGCTGATCGCGCTGGTGCTGGCGCTGCTGGGCATTGGACAATCCATGTCCATCGCGCCGCAATCCGCCTTGGTGGCGGACAGCGCCCGCCACGTGTCCGGTGGAAGCTCCGCCGGCGTGCTCGGCCTGTTCCGCCTGATCGAGCGCTCGGGCAATGCGACGGGACCGGCGGCGGCGGGCCTGCTGCTGGCCGCCATCGGTTTTGCCGCGGCCACCGCCTCGATCGGCATAATGGTGGTGGCGGGAGCCCTCGCCTTCGCGCTATCTGGTCGCAACGCATCCGCCACCCCGACCGAGGCCGCCAGCCGGCCCGAGGTCTCACCGGAAGGAACCCCTCTGTGATGGACCGGCGCTCCGTTCTCTCCCTGGGCCTGGGTGCCGGCGCACTCGGCGTCATGGGCACGCCCGCGCCGGCCTTCGCGCAGGACCGCCCGTTCCGCATCCTGATGCTGACCTTTCGCGGCGATACCGACGTGGAACGCGGCTTCCGCTATTTCTTCGAGGCCGCCGGGGTGAAGGCGCAATTCCTCACCCGCGACGTGGAGCGCGACGCCACCAGGGTCAAGCCGATCCTCGCGGAGGTGCTGCCCACTTTCAAGCCGGACCTGATCTATACCTACGGCACGCCCAACACTTTGGCGGTCGCCGGCCCCTATGACGCGCCCGCCGCCGCGCCGTTCGTGCGCGACATTCCGGTGGTGTTCGCCCTGGTCGCCGCGCCGGTGCAGGTGAAGATCGCGCCCTCGGTCGCCTCCTCCGGCCGCAACGTGACCGGCGCCGTCCACGTGGTACCAACCGACGTGCAGATGCGCGCGATGCAGACCTACAAGTCGTTCTCCAAGGTGGGCGTGATCTATTCGCCGAACGAGAGCAATTCGCTCGTCATCGTGCGCGAGATGAAGGCGTTCTGCGACAGCGTGGGCGCGACCCTGGTGACCCAGCCGCTGACCATGAAAGGCACCCGCCCCACCGGCGACGGCGTGGAGGATTTCGTGCGCAACATGCGCGCCCAGGGCGTGGACTGGCTCTATCTGCCGCCCGACACCTTCCTCGCCACCATCTTCAACCGCATCGCCCCGGTGGCGATCGACGTGGGCCTGCCCACCTTCGGCTCCACGGAATTCTTCCTGCGCGAGGGCGAGGGGCTGGTCGGCTTGGTCAGCCGCTATTATTCGGTGGGACAGCTGGCGGCGTCGAAAGCGGTCGAAATCCTGGTGCAAAAGAAGGCGCCCAAGGATATTCCGATCGAAACGTTGAAGCGCTTCGCCTTGATCATCAATATGAATGTGGCGAAGAAGCTTGGCGTGTTCCCGCCCATTGTCATGCTGAACTATGCGGAAGTCCTCACATGATGGCCGGTGCATCGGCAATGGTGCCGCTGGACGACAGCCTGACCTGGCGCGAGCTGGGCCCGGGGGATCTCGACGAATTGGAGACGCTGCATCGCCTCGCGGTAGGCCCGGTGGTGCGGCCCGATATCGTCAAGCCGGAATCGCGGTCCTATTTCGCCAGCATCCTCGATGGGCGTGGCCGGGTGATCGGCGCCTACGACGGGCGGCTGATCGCCTATGGCATCCTCCAGCACGATCATTCCCCGGCGGACGACCCGCGGCGCGAACTGGGCCTGGTGCCAGGGGCGCCGGTGGGCCGGCTCGCCGGCGCATCCGTGGCGCCGGCGTTCCGGGGCCGTGGGCTCCAGCGCCTCACCATCAGCGCCCGCGTCGCAATCGCGCCGCCGGACATGGCGCTGTTCTCCACCGCTGCGCCGGTCAATACGCCGAGCTGGGCAAGCCTTCTGGCGGAAGGCTTTCCGATCCATGGCATCGTGCAGCGCTACGGTGGCTATCTGCGCTACATGATGGTCCGCGACGGCGCCACCTACGACCCGGCGCACGCCATGACGGTGGACCCGCTGAACCTGCCCCTTCAGGACGAATTATTCGCGAAGGGGTGGCGTGGGTTTGCCCGTTCGCGCCTCCCGTCGGGCGCCCCCGGCATCCTGTTCGCCCCGCCGCAGCCGAGACTTGCGTGATGTTCTGGCCCGCTCAGCTGGCGCCACCCGCCCCCCCTTTCCGGGAGCCGCCTGCCGGCGAACCATGAGCACGTCCCTCACCCCCCAGGCGCCGATTCGCGCATCGCTCACCATCGACGCAACCGTCGATGCGATCGCCGACGCCACGGAGTGGCTCGGGACCCTCGCGGAGGCCGAGGACTGGCCGATGGCGCTGAAGTTCGGCCTCGAGCTCAGCGTCGAGGAAGCACTGGCAAACGTGGTTTCCTATGCCTTCGAGGGCGTGGACGCCGCGCCCATGATCCGCCTGGACCTGCTGGAGCTGGACGGCGATCGCATCGGCGTGCGGATCGTCGACAATGGCATTCCCTTCGACCCCACCAATGTGGCCGAACCCGAGGTGCCAGAGAGCGTCGAGGACGCCAAGATCGGCGGCCACGGTGTGCAATTGATGCGGCACTTCCTGGAAAGCCTCACCTACCAGCGCCTCGGGAACGAGAACCATCTCATCCTGGTGACAAAGCCGAAGACAACCTGATCCATGCCTGAAATTCGTTTGGTCCCCTCATGCTGATCCTGGCCGGGCTTCTGGCTGGGCTGGGCCTCTTGTTCATCGGCCTCAAGCTGATGAGCGTTCATTTGCAGCAGGCCATGGGCCGGCGCGTGCGCACCATGCTGAAGGCGGCGACGCGCTCCTCCTTCTCCGGCTTCTTCTGCGGCGCCTTCGCGGGCGCGGCGGCGCAATCCAGCAATGCGGTCACGCTGATCGCCGGCAATCTGGTGCGCGGCGGCGTGTTCACCACGCGCGACGCTATCCCGGTGGTGGCGGGCGCGAATGTGGGCACCTCCGCCTTGGTGTTCATCGCCTCCATCGACATGCGCCTGGCGGTGCTGATGCTGATCGCGCTGGTGGGCATGACCTACCAGTTGCGCCTGGACCGGCGCCCGAACTGGCGCGACTGGATGGGCGTGACGCTCGGCCTCGCGCTGCTGTTCCTGGGATTGGATTTCATCAAGTCGGCGCCGAAGGGCATCGACATCACCCAGGCGGCCGACGCGCTGTCGAGCGGTATGACCCCGCTGCTCGGCCTGGCCATCGGCTTCGTCGCGGCGGTGATCACCCAGTCCGCTTCCACCGCCACCATCCTCGCGGTGGCGGCGACCAAGGCCCGGCTTCTGGGGCTGGAGGATTCCTTCTACCTGATCCTCGGCGCCAATTTCGGCTCGGGCATCGCCACCCTGGTGTCGGCCGGCGGCCTCGCGGGCATCGGCAAGCAATTGTGCTTCGTCCACATATTGGTGAAGGCGGTCGGCTGCGTGATCGTGTTCGCCGTCTGGCAAGGCGCAAATCTCGCCGGCTGGAACAGCGCGGCGCTCCTCTCCGATCTCGGCGGCGGCGAGCCCACCTTGTCGATCTCCCTGCTGTTCCTCGCGCTTCAGCTGAGCGGCGGCCTGGTCATCACCGGGCTGCGCGGGCTGACGGAGAAAATCTCCGTGGCGCTCAGCCCGGCCTCGGTGGAGGATCAGGTGTCCCGGCCGCACTTCATCCACGACGCGGCCATGGGCGATCCGTCCACCGCGCTCGATCTCGCGAGCCGGGAGACCGACCGGCTGGTGAGCCTGCTGCCGGACCTGCTGCCCGATCTCGACCAGAGTTCTGCCGGCGCCGCCAAGCAGCGCACGGTGCTCTGGCACGGTTCGAGCCTCATCGTCACGGCGACCAGCCAGTTCGTGGTGCGGGTGATCGAGCGGCGCGTGGGCCGGGAGGACCTGGACCTCGCGCTGCACCTTCAGGAACAGCTCGATCTCGTCAAATTCCTCCAGGACACGCTGCACGATTTCTCGTTGGTCGTGGAAGAGTTCAAGGAAGTGCCGCCGCTCGCCTTCAACCTGTCGGAAGCGCTGCGCACCATCGTGCTGTCGCTCGTGGATGCCCGCAGCGGCACGAACGAGGATTTCGACATCCTGATCGCCCTGACCTCCGACCGCAGCGACCTGCTGGATCGCATCCGCCGGGCGCTCGCCGGCTCCGCGCTCAATTCCGGGGAAGAGGCCCGCAAGCTGCTGCTCGCCACCAGTATGTTTGAACGCGCGGTCTGGCTGGTGCGGCGGCTCGCGGTGGCGTTGCGCCCGGATGCGAATGACGATAAGCCGGCAGTTGCACGTAACAAGGTGAACCTGGAAGAGGCTCATGCAGATTGAGCGCGAACAAGCCGGCGAAGACGTTCTGCTGAAGGTGGCCGGCCGTCTCGACACGCCGAACGCCAAGCCGTTCGAAGCAAGCCTGTTGGAGGTGGTGAACACCACCGGCGGCGGCATCGTGGTGGACCTCGCGGGGGTGGTCTATGTCTCGTCCTCGGGCCTGCGCGCCCTTCTGGTGGCGGGCAAGGCCATGCGCACCGCGAAGCGCAAGCTGTCGCTCAAGTCGCTTCAGCCGCAGATCCGCGAAGTGTTCGACATCTCCGGCTTCTCGACCCTGTTCGAGATCAGCTGAGTTCGAGATCCTCTGACCCACCGGCGGCCTCGGGTCGCCGGAAGTAACCCGCCGCCGCGCGGGCGACCGGAGCGGCCCCCGGGGGGGGGCCAGCACTCTCCTCCGTGGGTGTCTCCTCAGTGCGCGTCCTCGGTGTGGTTGCTGAGCCTGTCGGACAAGGCGAGCACCAGGCTGGAAAGCACGAACACCGCGTGGATGATGACCAGCCACATCAGCCAGGTGGTATCGGCGTTCTTGTCGAGGTTCATGAACGCCTTGAGCAGCGCGATGGCGGAAATCGCGACGATCGAGGCCAGCAGCTTCTGCTTGAGCCCGCTGAAATCCACCCGCGTCATCCATTCCGGCCAGTCCGGATGGCCGTTGGGATCAATCTTCGAGACGAAATTCTCATAGCCCGAGAAGATCACGATCAGCACCAGATTGCCGGTGAAGGTGAGATCCACCAGGGTCAGGATGCCGAGAATGGTGTCGGATTCGGTGGCCTCCATGGCGTGCATGATGAAATGCAGCAGCTCATGGCCGAACTTGAACAGCAGCACCAGCAGCGCGATCACGAGGCCGATGTAGAAGGGCGCCATCAGCCAGCGGCTGCGGAAGAGTATGCCCTCGATGCCCCGTTCCAGCATGGCCGCCCCCGTCCGGTCTGTGCGTTGCAGCATGCCTCGCATGCAACGGCGCCGAGGGCAAGCCTGCCGGACGGCGACGCCGCGTAACGGTGCGGGCGCTTGACGGTGCGCCCCCTGACGTAGCGACAGGGGGCCCCGCTCAGCCGCGGCGTGACGTCATGGCGCGGTAGGCTTCGATCACCTGGCTGTCGTCGGCCCGACCGAGGCCCTGGGCGGAGGCGGCGAGGAACAATTGCTGGGCGAGCGCGGCCAGCGGGGTGGGCGCCTTCGCGCCCCGCCCGGCCTCCAGCACGATGCCGAGATCCTTCACGAAAATATCCACGGCGCTGGTCACCTTGCCGTCGTCGGCCGCCATGCGGGGGCCGCGATTGTTGAGCATCCAGCTCGCCGCCGCGCTCTCGCCGAAGATTTCCAGCAATTGCGGCAAATCGAGCCCCGCCCGTTCGGCGAGCGAGAGCGCCTCGGCGGCGGTGGCGATATGCACGCCGCACAGAAGCTGGTTGATGGTCTTCACCATCGCCCCCTGCCCCGGCGTATCGCCGACCCGGAACAGCCGGCTGCCCATGGTGCGCAACACGCCTTCGGTGCGGGCATAGAGCGGGTCGGGCGCGCTGGCCATGACGGTCAGGCCCGCATTCTGTGCACCGACCACGCCGCCGGAAACCGGCGCATCCACCAGCCCGCGCTGGGAGAGGGCAAGGCGCGCCGCCATGGCTTCCACGCGCGGCGGAGAACAGGTGGAACACAGGATCACCGCCCCGTCGGCCGCCAGCGCATCCGCCGCGCCGGCCTCGAACAGCACCTGCTCGGCCTGGTCGGCATTCACCACCATGAGCACCAGCAGGTCGGCACCCTGCGCCGCATCGGCCGGAGAACTGGCCGCGCAGCCACCCGCGCCGGCAAAGGTGGAAAGCGAAGCCGCGTTCAGATCGAAGCCGGCCACCTCATGCCCGGCCGCCACCAGATGCTGGGCCATGGGCAAGCCCATGGCGCCCAGCCCGACAAAACCGATCCGCATGGTCTTATTCCTTCACCGCGCCGGTCATGGACGAGACGTAATAGTCCACGAAGAACGAATAGAGGATCACCACCGGCAGCGAGCCGATGAGCGCGCCGGCCATCAGCGCCCCCCATTCATAGACATCCGAACGCACAAGCTCCGTCAGCACGCCCACCGGCACCGTCTTGTTCTCGGACGATTGGATGAAGGTGAGCGCATAGATGAATTCGTTCCACGACAAGGTGAAGGAGAATATTCCGGCGGAAATCAGCCCCGGCACCGAGAGCGGCAGCAGCACCTTGGTCAGGATCTGCCAGCGCGAGGCGCCGTCCATCAGCGCACATTCCTCCAGCTCGTACGGGATGGAGCGGAAATAGCCCATCAGCAGCCAGGTGGAGAACGGGATCAGGAAGGTCGGATAGGTGAGGATCAGCGCCAGCTTGCTGTCATAGATGCCGAGATGGAACACCATCAGCGCCAGCGGGATGAACAGGATCGACGGCGGCACCAGATAGGCCATGAAGATGCCGAGCCCGACCCAGCGCGAGCCATGGAAGCGCATGCGCTCGATGGCATAGGCGGCGAACACCGAGGCCACCAGCGAGATCGCCGTCGCACACACCGACACCAGGATCGTGTTCCAGAGCCAGCCCGGATAGGAGGTCTCGAACAGCAGGTATTTGATGTGCTCGAGCGTCGGCTCCCACACCCAGAGCGGGGAGTAGTTGGTGTAGTCGGTGAGCTGCCAGTTCGGCTTGATGGCGGTCAGCGCCATCCAATAGAACGGGAACAGCAGCACGAACACGAACACCAGCAGCGGCAGAAACACGGTGATGAGGCGCTTCGGCAGGCTGTCGAGATAGCTCATGCCAGTGGAATTGTCGGTGACGCCCTGGTCGGTCATTGGGCTGCCCTTGAAACGTGAGGGGTCCGCAAAGCCCTCTCCCGCTGGCGGGGGAGGGTTGGGAGGGGGAATTCGCACGGGACGCCGTCGATGAGCCGGCCCGTGGCCGACCCCCTCCCCGACCCTCCCCCGCAGGCGGGAGAGGGGGTGCGCCGCGCTTGATGGGAGACGATCATCAATCCCCCCCGCCCTGCTGCCATTTGCGGCGCTGCAATCCGAAGAAGCTGAACAGGATGGCCGACAGCAGGAACGGGATCATCGCCACCGCGATCGCCGCGCCCTCGCCCAATTGCCCGCCGGGAATCGCCCGCTGGAAGGACAGCGTCGCCATGAGGTGGGTGGCGTTCAGCGGCCCGCCGCGCGTGAGCACATAGATCAGCTGGAAGTCGGTGAAGGTGAACAGCACCGAAAACGTCATCACCACGGCGATGATCGGCGAGAGCATGGGCAGCGTGATGTAGCGGAAGCGCTGCCAGCCGCTCGCCCCGTCCAGGGTCGCCGCCTCGTGCAGGGAGGCGGGGATGGTCTGGAGCCCGGCCAGCAGCGAGATGGCGACGAAGGGAATGCCGCGCCAGACATTGGCGGCGATCACCGACATGCGGGCATTGGTGGAATCGCCGAGGAAATTGATGTTGGTGGATATCAGCCCCATCTTCATCAGCGCCCAGGAGATGACCGAGAATTGCGCATCGAAGATCCACCAGAAGGCGATCGCCGAAAGCACGGTCGGCACCACCCAGGGCAGCAGCACGATGGCGCGGAAGAAGCTCTTGAACGGCAGGTTCTCGTTCAAAAGCAGCGCGAGCCACAGGCCGAGCGCGAACTTCAGGATCGAGGCGCCGACGGTGTAGATCAGCGTATTGAAGACCGAGAGCCAGAAGATGCTGTCGCCCCAGAGCGATTCATAATTCTCCAGGCCGATGAACACGCCGTCCCGGCCGATGCGGGTATCGGTGAAGCCAAGCCACACGCCAAGGCCCAGCGGGTAGGTCAGGAAGAAGATCAGAAACACCGCCGCCGGCAGCAGGAAGATCAGGCCGAGCACGTGCCGGCCCTGCCCGATGCCTGCCCACCAGGTCCGCAGATTGAAACCGGGCGCTGCGCGCGCCGTTGCCTCAGACATGAACTCGCTCTCCCTGAACCCGCTGATGCACCTGAGGTCGGCCCCGGAACCCGCCGCCCCGCAGGGCAGCCCTCGCCCACGGGGAAAGCCATCGCTCGCCGACGGCGCCGCTGCGCCCGGCCGGCCGAACCGGTCCTGCCGGCGGCTCAGCGCCGGCAGGACATGTTGAAGCGCAGATCACACGCGAGAGATCACCTGCTCGGAGATCGCCCGCAGGAGATCATCTGCGATAGATGCGGTTGGCGCGGGTTTCCGCGCGCTTGGCGGCTTCTTCCGGGGTGCGCTGGCCGGTGGCGGCTTCCGCCACCATGTCGACCACGATCCAGTCCGCCATGGCGGCGGCCGAGTGCGGGCCGAGCGGGCCGGCATAGCCATTCGGACGCAGCAGTTCGGAGGCCTTCGCATAGGGCGCGTGGTTGGGATCGGAGGTCCACACCGGATTGCTCGCGAACGCCTTGAGCGTCTGGCAGCAATAGGCGCTGGCGCCCTGGATCCAGGCGTTCATCTGCGGCGCGTCGAACATGAAGGCCATGTAGGCCTGGGCCGCCTGAGGGAACTTGGAATATTTGAAGATGCAGGCCGAGGTGGTCTGCGTCAGCTCCGCCACGCCGCCGGGACCGACCGGCATGTTGGTGGTCTTGATGTCCTTCGCCATGTCGGCGAGCTTGGGATCGTTCTTCGCCGCGTAATAGAGCGACACGCCGTTGGCGGTCACCGAAATCTCGCCCGCTATGAACGCGCGGTTGTTGTTGACGTCGAGCCAGCTCTCGGTGCCGGGAATGAAGGTCTTGTAGAGCTCGGCGACATATTTCAGCGCGGCGACGGTTTCGGGGCTGTTGATCACAACCTTGGACTGCTCGTCCACCATCTTGCCGCCGTGGCTCCACAGCACCCAATGGCAGAAATTATTGCCGTCGCCCACGCCGTGGCCGAGCGTGAAGCCCATCGGGTGGTTCTTCGCCTTCAAGGCCTTGGCGAGTTCAAGGAAGCCCTTGGTCTCATTGGGAAACTGTGAAAATCCGGCGTCCTTCACCCAGCTTTCGCGATAGCACACCGCATTGCCGATGGTGGCGAGCGGCAGGGCGATGAACTTTCCGTCCGCCTTCGCATAGGCCTCGTTGCCCGGATACCAGCCACCGAATTTCGCGCCGAGGGCGTTGGCGAGCGGGGTCACGTCGAGCAGCTTGTCGGGATATTGCTGGGCATCGTCGAACCAGACCCAGACGATGTCGGGGCCGGAGCCCACGTTCGCCGCCACCGCCGCCTTGGGCCGGATGTCCTCCCAGCTCTCCTTGTCGATGCGCACTTCGATGCCGGTCGCCTCGGTGAACTTCTT
Organism: Roseixanthobacter finlandensis; assembly: GCF_043195105.2. NCBI lineage: Bacteria > Pseudomonadati > Pseudomonadota > Alphaproteobacteria > Hyphomicrobiales > Xanthobacteraceae > Roseixanthobacter > Roseixanthobacter finlandensis. The sequence goes on from NZ_CM195536.1 coordinate 4,668,745, forward strand.
GGTATTGGCGAGCCAGGCTTCTTCCTCGCCCTTCACGAACGGCGACCAGCGCAGCACGCGCAAGGACGCGCCCGGCTCGGGCTTGAACTGGGGCATCGCGGCGCCCTGCGCGAAGGCGGGCACCGCGCCGAGGCCCGGCAGGGCCGCCGCGCCGGCAAGCCCGGCGCCGCCGAGCAAAACGTTACGTCTGGAAATGGTCATGGCGTTCCTCCATGGTGACTTATTTGGCGTTGTCACGTCCTGCCGGTCGCCTGGGTCTTGACCCTCTCGGTCTCGCCCTTTGGTTCTTGGCCCTTTGGTTCTTGGCCCTTTGGGCTTTAGCCCTTCGGTCTTTCGGCAGAATTCAGTCTGGCACGTCGCCGGCTCCGGCGCGCGCCTTTCGGGCCGTCGCGCTCACGCCTCCAGGCGTGCGCCGGTGGCTTCGTCGAACAGGTGCTGGAGGCCGGGCATCGGCGCGACATGGATGATTTCGCCTGGCGCGAACATCATCCGCTCGCGGAACAGCAGGGTCACTTCCTGCTCGCTCGCCTTATCGCTGCCGAGGCGGGCCACCACCAGCAATTCCGAGCCGGTGGGCTCCACCACCACCACCCGCACCGGCACACCCTGAGGATCGATGCGCACATGCTCGGGCCGCAGGCCATAGACCGCGCGGCGCCCGCTGGCCGAGCCGGGCACCCGCTCCAGGGGCAGAGCCACGCCGCTGTCGCTCACGAAGCGGGCGGTGCCGTTCACCTGGACCGTGCCCTTGATGAAATTCATCGCAGGCGAGCCGATGAAGCCGGCGACGAACTGGTTGGCGGGCTTGTCGTAAAGGTCGAGCGGCGCGCCGATCTGCTCCACCACGCCGTCATGCATCACCACGATCTTGTCGGCCATGGTCATGGCCTCGATCTGGTCGTGGGTGACATAGACCGTGGTGGTCTTCAGGCGCTGGTGCAATTCCTTGATCTCGGTGCGCATCTGCACGCGCAATTTGGCATCGAGATTGGACAGCGGCTCGTCGAACAGGAACACCTGCGGATCGCGCACGATGGCGCGGCCCATGGCGACGCGCTGGCGCTGGCCGCCGGACAATTGGCGCGGGAACCGGTCCAGCAGCTGGGAGAGGCCGAGAATCTCGGCGGCGCGGGCGACGCGGGTTTCAATTTCCGCCTTGGGCGCGCTCCGCAGCTTCAGCGAAAAGCCCATGTTCGCACCCACCGTCATGTGGGGATAGAGCGCGTAATTCTGGAACACCATGGCGATGTCGCGCTCCTTCGGCGGAACGTCGTTCACCACGCGATTGCCGATCAGGATTTCGCCGCCGGTGATGTTCTCCAGCCCCGCGATCATGCGCAGCAGCGTGGACTTCCCGCAGCCGGACGGTCCCACGAGAACGACGAATTCCCCGTCGCGAATATCCACATCGACCCCATGGATGACCGCCGTCGATCCATAGGCCTTCTTCACACCGCGAATATCGACGGTCGCCATCCCGTTCCGCTCCTTGAACATCCACCCGATGCGCGCTCTTCGTGGCTCCGCTGTGCGGAGACTGGCGCTTCAATTGGGCCGCCGTGCGGCAGCCGTGCCCCAGCTTCGGCCGGGTGCGCGGCGATCATGGTGCGGCGCTCATTTTCGATCAAGTGCTTTTTAAAACGATTGAACCAAAGCATAAGGCGGCTTATCCAGAAGCTTCCGATCCTTCGCCGCGCCCCGGTCGAGGCGCAGCCCGCCACCCGAACGCCGAGCACTCTCAATGACGGAAGATTCACGCCCCAAGCTGCTGCTGACCGGCCCCATCATGGATAATGTGGTGGAACGACAGCTGGCCGAGCACGCCGTCCTGCTGGGCCTGGATGATTTCGAGGGCGCCATCGCGGCGCACGGCGCGGAGATCCGCGGCATCGCCACCCGCGGCAAGCGCAAGGTGGATGACGCGCTCATGGCGCGCCTGCCGAAGCTGGAAATCATCGCCAATTTCGGCGTCGGCTACGATACGGTGGATGCCGCCGCCGCCGCCGCGCGCGGCATCGTGGTGAGCAATACGCCCGACGTTCTGAACGAGGAGGTCGCCGACCTCGCCCTCGGCCTGTTGCTGGCCACGGTGCGCGAAATTCCCCAGGCCGACCGCTTCACTCGCACCGGCGCCTGGAAAAACGGCGCGTTCCCGCTCGGCGCCACCTTGCGCGACCGCACGGTCGGCATCGTCGGCATGGGCCGCATCGGCAAGGCGATCGCCAAGCGGCTCGACGCCTTTGGCGTGCCGGTGGTCTATCACACCCGCCGCGCCCAGCCGGACGTCGGCTACACGCATTATCCCGAGCTGATCGCCATGGCGCGGGATGTGGACACCATGATCCTGATCCTGCCCGGCGGCCCCGCCACGCGCGGCCTCATCAATGCCGAGGTGCTGGCGGCGCTCGGGCCGAACGGCATCCTGATCAATGTGGCGCGCGGCACTGTGGTGGACGAGCCGGCCCTGGTGGAGGCGCTGGCCAGCAAGACCATCCTGGCTGCCGGCCTCGACGTGTTCGTCGACGAACCCCATGTGCCGGAAGCGCTGTTCGCGCTGGAGAATGTGGTGCTGCTGCCGCACGTCGGCTCCGCCACCCATTTCACCCGCACCGCCATGGGGCAATTGGTGGTGGATAATCTGCTGTCCTGGCTCGACGGCAAGGGCCCCGTGACGCCGGTCGCCGAGACCCCCTGGCCGCGCGCCTGAAACGCATCGCCACCTGATCGACCCGCGCTGTCAGGGCGCGGGTCGTCACATTCTGTTTTCGCCCCATATGCTTTAGCGTGACGCTTTCGTGGTGAGACGGAATCGGATCATGCGTCGCCTTCGCCTTGTCTGCGCCGTTGCGCTGATCGCCCCTGCCCTTGCGCATGCCCCTGCCCTTGCGCAAGCCCCTGCCCTTGCGCAAGCCCCCGCCTTCGCGCAGACGCCCGCCGCTGCCGCCGCGCAGGCACAGTCGCCGGCCCAGTTCGATAAGCTCGCCCAGGCCGGTGGCACAGGTTCGGCGTCGCAGAAGCCGGCCGCCAGACCCCAGGCGCCCACCAAGCCGGCGGCGGGTGGGAAATCCGATCCCGCCAAGGTCGACCCCGCGAAGGCCGATGCCGGCAAGGTCGATCCCGTATTACGCGCGCAGGCGGAACAGGCGGCCGGCGCGTTCGTGCTCAGCAGCGCTGACGACCAGCGCAAATGCCCGCTCACCCTGAAAACCGAATCCGCGGCCAACGGCTTCGCCCTGGTCTTCGATGCCGGCGCCTGCACCGGCATCGGCTTCATGCAGCAGGTGGTGGCCTGGACGCCCGATTCGTCCGGGGCGATCCGCCTGATGAACGCGCAGGGCCGGCTGGTGGTGGAGTTCGGCCAAGCGACAGCGGGCAATTACGAGGCGCTGCGGGAGGGCGACGGCGTCTATTTCCTCGCCAGCCCGGCGGCGAGCGCCGATGCGACGGCGGTGCGCGTGGAAGAAATGCTCGGCGATTGGGACCTGGCGCGTGTCGCCGGCACGCCGATCTGCCATGTGGTACTGCTGGAAGAGGCGGCCGCGAACGGCGGGCGCAAGCTGCTACTCGGCACGCCATGCGATCCCGCCATCACCCAGTTCGGTCCGGTGTCCTGGAGCATCGAGGGTGGCAATGTGCTGATGGCGTCCGGCTCCGGCGGCACGCCGCTGCGATTCGCACGGCAGGAAGATGGCGGCTGGGCCAAGGTGCCGGAGCGGGGCAGGCCCCTCTTCCTGTTGCGTCAGTAACACATCAAGACGCCATAAAATATTCACCGACGTGGTGTCGCCACAGTTCCGCCCAAGCGTGGCGCGAAGCGGTTTCATCTTTGCGTTGCACTTTTGCAACATCGAAATCCAGCATCCATGCGGCTTTGCCTAAAGCACAGGCAGGTTGTGCCTTAAATTTCTCATTGGAACGCCTGCAAAAATTTGGTCTCAATCTGTGCAGATATCCATTGGGGGTCACTTGATGAAGAAGATCGTTATTGCCGCAGCTGCCAGCATGCTGCTTTCGGGCGCCGCTTCCGCCGCCGACCTGAGCACCATGCCGGTGAAGGCCGTGGCCCCCGCGCCCGTCGCCCCCATGTGGGATCTGGCCTTCGGCGTGACCGGAACCTCCGATTATCTGTTCCGTGGTATCAGCCAGACGAACAACAACCCGGCGATCCAGGGCTTCGTCGAGCTGCAGATGTTCGACTGGGTCTATTTCAACGTGTGGGCGTCCAACCAGAACTGGGTTGAGAACTTCCTCTGGGACGGCAACAGCTCGCTTGAAGTCGACTTCGCCGGTGGCCTGCGCCACACCTGGGGCAACTTCAGCCTCGACGTCGGCGGCGCCTACTACACCTATCCCGGCAGCGGCAACAGCATCGACCCGACCACGCTGCTGAAGACCGGCCCCGGTTCGACCGACTATAATTATTGGGAAATCTACGCGAAGCCCACCTATGTGGTGGCGCCCTGGCTGACCGTCGGCCTGAACCTCTTCTGGTCCAGCGACTTCGCCTCCACCGGCACGGACGGCACCGCCCTGTCCGGCACCGTCAAGGTTCCCCTGCCGGCCTTCGGCCCGGGTGGCGACTTCGGCTGGTACCTGTCGGGTGAGTTCGGCCATCAGTGGCTCGACACCGCCGCCTACAGCTATTCGGTGACCAACTTCGCTGGCATCACCTACGACACCTCGATCCCCGGCTACAACTGGTGGAATGCCGGCATCGGCTTCACCTATAAGGCCGCCACGATTGACGTGCGCTATTCCGGCACCGACCTCAGCGGCAACGATTGCGCCTTCATCATCGGCAACAACAATGCCTGCGGTGATAAGATCGTCGCCAGCCTCTCCTTCGCGACCTCCTTCAACGCTCTGAAGTGATCGCAGGTCCCCCGTCCTCCGGACGGGGACCTCTTAAAGCGCCGCGCTCCACGCGGCGCTTTTTTTATGCCCGCCGCCATCCAGGCCGGCCCACTGCTGCATCGCACGCGAAACGCAAACCGTCGCAAGCGCAAACCCAGGCGTAAACCTGGGCGCAAGCCCGATTGCGGCGAAGGGGCGGCAATCGGCGGCCCCGCAGCAACGCCATTGCGCGAAACGCCGCCGCGCCGTACCGTTCTTGCGTCGGGTGGCAGCGATGCGCAATTTCCTCTGCTGGGCTTCGCCAAATGCAGGGGCGTTGATCTTGTGAGTTTGCCGCTTTTCTGTCATGTTCAGCGAGATAGGGCAGGGCTACTGCCCTATCAATAGCGTCTCAGCTGTCGGTCATCGCGAGCGTCTGTCCAGGACGCGCGCTTTTACGCGCGGAAGCGCGCCGATCAGCGAGGGTTGCAGTCTGCCGGCACGGCTCCGGCATCAGGGAGAGGGCAAAATCATGGATGCGACCGATCGCAGGGAAGGTTTGACCGGACGGGTGGCTCAGCGCGCCGCCGCCGTGAATGCCGGCGCGATTGTCGGTCGGCCCAAAGCTTTCGGCCTGTTCGATCCCGCCCAGGAGCGGGATGCCTGTGGCGTCGGCTTCATCGCCGATATCAAGGGCCGCAAGTCCCATCGCATCATCGAGGACGGCATCCAGATCCTGCTCAACCTGGAGCATCGCGGCGCCGTGGGCGCGGATCCGCGCGCGGGCGACGGCGCCGGCATGCTGGTGCAGATTCCCCATCGCTTCTTCGCCAAGGAAGCCGCGCGCCTCGGCTTCTCTTTGCCCGAGCCCGGCCATTATGCCGTCGGCCACATCTTCCTGCCCCGTGACGCGGAGGGCGAAGCGATCGTGCGCGCCGCGTTCGAGCGGCTGGTCGCCGAGGAGGGCCTGAGCCTGCTCGGCTGGCGCGACGTGCCCACCGACAATTCCTCGCTCGGCGAAAGCGTGCTGCCCACCGAGCCGCGCCATGTGCATATCTTCCTCGGCCGCGGCGAGAGCATCGCCGACGAGGACGCCTTCGAGCGCCGCCTGTTCGTGCTGCGCAAGATGATCTCCAACGTCATCTATGACGCCAAGGACCCGCGCACTGCCGGCTATTATCCGGTGTCCCTGTCGTGCCGCACCCTGGTCTACAAGGGCATGTTCCTGGCCGACCAGCTGGGCGCCTATTATCCCGACTTGCACGATCCCGATTTCGAGAGCGCGCTGGCGCTGGTGCATCAGCGCTTCTCCACCAACACCTTCCCGGCCTGGCCGCTGGCCCATCCCTATCGGATGGTCGCCCATAACGGCGAGATCAACACGCTGCGCGGCAATGTGAACTGGATGGCGGCGCGGCAGGCGTCGGTGGACACCGAATTGTTCGGCGCCGACATCTCCAAGCTGTGGCCGATCTCCTATGAAGGGCAGTCGGACACCGCCTGCTTCGACAATGCGCTCGAATTCCTGACCCAGGGCGGCTATTCGCTGCCCCACGCGGCCATGATGCTGGTGCCCGAGGCCTGGGCGGGCAATCCGCTCATGGATGAGGAGCGGCGCGCCTTCTACGAATATCACGCCGCCCTCATGGAGCCGTGGGACGGGCCGGCGGCCATCGTCGCCACCGACGGGCGCCAGATCATCGCCACCCTCGATCGCAACGGCCTGCGCCCGGCGCGCTACATGGTGACGAGCGACGATACCATCGTGCTCGCCTCGGAAATGGGCGTGCTCACCCTGCCGGAGGAGAAGATCGTCACCAAGTGGCGCCTCCAACCCGGCAAGATGCTGCTGGTGGACCTGGTGGAAGGCAGGCTCGTGCCCGACGAGGAGATCAAGACCTCGCTCGCCCGCGCCCATCCCTACAAGGAATGGCTGAAGCGCACCCAATTGGTGCTGGAGGACCTGCGCAAGGTCGAAGCGCGCGAGGTGCGCACCGACGTGTCGCTGCTCGATCGCCAGCAGGCGTTCGGCTACACCCAGGAAGACCTGAAGCTGCTCATGGCTCCCATGGCCGTGACCGGCCAGGAAGCGGTCGGCTCCATGGGCACGGATACGCCCATCTCGGTGCTCTCCAACAAGTCGAAGCTGCTGTATTCCTACTTCCAGCAGAATTTCGCCCAGGTGACCAACCCGCCCATCGACCCGATCCGCGAGGAACTGGTCATGAGCCTGGTCTCGTTCATCGGCCCGCGGCCGAACATCTTCGATCTCGAAGGCAATGCCCGCCGCAAGCGCCTGGAAGTGCGCCAGCCCATCCTCACCAATGAGGATCTGGAGAAGATCCGCTCCATCGGCTTCATGGAGGAGCGGTTCGACACCCGCACGCTCGACATCACTTATGCGACCGACAAGGGCGCGGCGGGCATGGAAGGCGCGCTGGAGCGCCTGTGCGAACGCGCCGAGGCGGCTGTCCACGGCGGTTACAATATCATCATCCTATCCGACCGCATGATCGGGCCGGACCGCATCCCGATCCCGTCCTTGCTGGCGACGGCGGCGGTGCATCATCATCTCATCCGCACCGGCCTGCGTACCTCGGTGGGGCTCGTGGTGGAGACCGGCGAAGCGCGCGAAGTGCACCATTTCGCCTGCCTCGCCGGCTATGGCGCGGAAGCGATCAACCCCTACCTCGCCTTCGAGACCCTGCTGGGCATGAAGGAAGACATTCCCGAGGAAGTGGACGAGACCGAGATCGTCAAGCGCTTCATCAAGTCGGTGGACAAGGGATTGCTGAAGGTGATGTCCAAGATGGGCATCTCCACCTATCAATCCTATTGCGGCGCGCAGATCTTCGACGCCGTCGGCCTCTCATCCGAGCTGGTGGCGAAGTATTTCTTCGGCACCGCCACCACCATCGAGGGCGTGGGCCTCTCCGAGGTGGCGGAAGAGACCGTGCGCCGGCACAAGCTCGCCTTCTCCGACGCGCCGGTCTACCGGCTCGCGCTCGACGTGGGCGGGGAATATGCCTATCGCATCCGCGGCGAGGAGCATGCTTGGTCGCCCGACAGCGTCGCCACCCTCCAGCATGCCGTGCGCGGCAATGCGCAGGATCATTACCGCGCCTTCGCCAAGATGATGAACGCGCCGGCGGACGGCCAGCCGCTTACCATCCGCTCGCTGTTCCGCCTGCGCGATGCGGGCGAGATCGGTAATGCGCCGGTGGACCTGGCCGATGTCGAGCCGGCGGCCGAGATCGTCAAGCGCTTCTCCACGGGCGCCATGTCGTTCGGCTCCATCTCGCGCGAGGCGCACACCACGCTCGCCATCGCCATGAACCGGATCGGCGGCAAGTCGAATACCGGCGAGGGCGGCGAGGAGGCGGAGCGCTACAAGCCTCTGCCCAACGGCGATTCCATGCGCTCGGCCATTAAGCAGGTGGCCTCGGGCCGGTTCGGCGTGACCACGGAATATCTGGTCAATTCCGACGTCATGCAGATCAAGGTCGCGCAGGGTGCCAAGCCCGGCGAGGGCGGCCAATTGCCCGGCCACAAGGTCGATGCGGTGATCGCCAAGGTGCGCCACTCCACCCCCGGCGTCGGCCTCATCTCGCCGCCGCCGCACCACGATATCTATTCCATCGAGGATCTGGCGCAGCTCATCTATGACCTGAAGAACGTCAATCCGGCGGCGGACGTCTCGGTGAAGTTGGTGTCGGAAGTGGGCGTGGGCACAGTCGCGGCGGGCGTCGCCAAGGCGCGCGCCGACCACATCACCATTTCCGGCTTCGAGGGCGGCACGGGCGCGTCCCCGCTCACCGCCATCAAGCACGCCGGCTCGCCGTGGGAGATCGGCCTTGCCGAGACCCAGCAGACCCTGGTGGCGAACCGGCTGCGCGGCCGCATCGTGTTGCAGGTGGACGGCGGGCTGCGCACCGGCCGCGATGCCGTCATCGGCGCGCTGCTGGGAGCCGACGAGTTCGGCTTCTCCACCGCGCCCCTGATCGCGGCGGGCTGCATCATGATGCGCAAGTGCCATCTGAACACCTGCCCGGTGGGCGTGGCGACCCAGGACCCGGTGCTGCGCAAGCGCTTCAAGGGCACGCCCGAGCACGTGATCAATTATTTCTTCTTCATCGCGGAGGAGATGCGCGAGATCATGGCGCAGCTCGGCTTCCGCTCGGTGGAAGAGATGGTGGGCCGGGTGGACGCCTTGGACCGCCAGCCGGCCATCGACCATTGGAAGGCGAACGGGCTCGACTTCTCCCGCATCTTCGCCCAGCCGAACATGCCGGCGGACGTCTCCATCCGCCACAACGAGCGCCAACACCACCCGATCGAGAAGGTGCTCGACCGCACCCTGATCGCCAAGGCCATGCCCGCGCTGGAGCGCGGCGAAAAGGTGGTGATCGACAGCCCGATCCGCAGCGTGGACCGCTCGGTGGGCGCCATGCTCTCGGGCGAGGTGGCCAAGCGCCATGGCGGCGCCGGCCTGCCGGACGACACCATCACGGTGAACCTCTCCGGCACCGCGGGCCAGGCGTTCGGCGCCTTCCTCATGACCGGCGTGACGGTGAACCTCGTGGGCGAAGCGAACGATTACGTAGGCAAGGGCCTCTCGGGCGGCCGCATCGTCGTGCGCCCGCCGGCCAATTCCATCATCGTCGCGGAGGAATCCATCATCGTCGGCAATACGGTGATGTACGGCGCCACCGATGGGGAATGCTATTTCCGCGGGGTCGCGGGCGAGCGCTTCGCGGTGCGCAATTCGGGGGCAGTCGCCGTCGTTGAAGGCACCGGCGACCATGGCTGCGAATATATGACCGGCGGCATCGTGGTGGTGATCGGCCAGACCGGGCGGAATTTCGCGGCCGGCATGTCCGGCGGCGTCGCCTATGTGCTGGACGAGGACAAGAGCTTCGCCAAGCGCTGCAACCTCTCCATGGTGGATATCGAGCCGGTGGAAGAAGAGGAAGACCTTCTGGAACGCCTGCACCATCATGGCGGCGATCTGGAGTTCAAGGGCCGCATCGACGTGCAGGGCGACATGTCCCGGCATGACGAGGAGCGCTTGCACCAGTTGATCGCCAAGCATCTGCACTATACCGGCTCCACCCGCGCCCAGACGATCCTGGATAATTGGGCCGATTACCGCAGCAAATTCGTGAAAGTCATGCCGGTGGAATATCGCCGTGCCTTGCGCGAGATGGAAAAGCGGCGCGGTCTTCAGGCGGCGGAATAAAGTTTCCGCACGTCCCGCCCCCCTTTCCCGCGTGCGGGGCAGGGGGGCGAGGGGGCGCGGAAGCAAGAAAGCTTCCGGCGGCCCTCAGCACGACATCCGCCGCAGCGCGGCGCCCCCACCCAACCCTCCCCCGCACGCGGGAGAGGGCTTTGGGGTCGCATGCCGCAAAAGCGGAGTCCTCAAGCTGGAACAATTCTTGTAATGGAGCTATCGGCGCCGGGCGCGCGACGCGGCTCCTGGAGGGGATCGAATGGGTAAGGTTACGGGGTTCCTGGAAATTGATCGGCGCGAGCAGAAGTATCAGCCCGCGTCCGACCGCATTCGCCATTTTCGCGAATTCACCTTGCCCCTGCCCGACCCCGAGGTGGCGAATCAGGCCGCCCGCTGCATGGATTGCGGCATTCCCTTCTGCCACGGTCCCACCGGCTGCCCGGTGCACAACCAAATCCCGGACTGGAACGACCTCGTCTATCAGGGCGATTGGGAGGAGGCGTCGCGCAACCTCCATTCCACCAATAATTTCCCCGAGTTCACCGGCCGCATCTGCCCCGCCCCGTGCGAGGAAGCCTGCACGCTGAACCTGGAAGACGTGCCGGTCACCATCAAGACGGTGGAACAGGCGATCGCCGACAAGGCGTGGAAGAACGGCTGGATCAGGCCCGAGCCGGCGCAGGCGAAGACCGGACGCTCGGTGGCCGTGGTCGGCTCCGGCCCGGCCGGCCTTGCCGCCGCCCAGCAGCTCGCCCGCGCGGGCCACGACGTGCATGTGTTCGAGCGCGAGCCCAAGGCCGGCGGCCTGCTGCGCTACGGCATCCCCGACTTCAAGATGGAGAAGGTGCACATCGACCGCCGCGTCGCCCAGATGGAGGCGGAAGGCGTCACATTCCATTATGGCGTCAATGTCGGCGTGACGAAGCCGGTTCAGGAATTGCTCGACAATTACGACGCAGTGCTGCTGGCCGGCGGTTCGGAAGCCCCGCGCGACCCGCGCCTGCCGGGCCAGGAATTCGAGGGCGTGCATTTCGCCATGCCCTATCTGGTGCAGCAGAATCGCCGCGTCGGTGGCGAGGATGTGGGCCGCGAGCATCCCCTGCTGGCTTCCGGCCGCCATGTGGTGGTGGTGGGCGGCGGCGATACCGCATCCGACTGCGTGGGCACGGCGTTCCGCCAGGGCGCGCTTTCGGTGTCCCAGCTGGACATCCGCCAGGTACCGCCCATGAAGGAGGACAAGCTGGCGGTGTGGCCCTATTGGCCCACCAAGTTCCGCACCTCCTCTTCCCAAGCGGAAGGCGCCGAGCGCGAGTTCGCCTGCGCAACGCTCGGCATCGAGGGCCGCAACGGCCGCGTCACCGGCGTGAAGTGCGTGCGCGTGGACGAGCGGCGCCAGCCCATCCCCGGCACGGAATTCGTGCTGCGCGCCGATCTGGTGTTCCTCGCCATCGGCTTCGCCGCGCCGCTGCACGAGGGCATGCTGGACCAGTCCGGCGTCACCTATGATAAGCGCGGCAATGTGGAAGCCGACGAGACCGCCTATCTCACCTCCGTGCCCAAGCTCTATGCGGCGGGCGACATGCGGCGTGGCCAGTCGCTGGTGGTGTGGGCGATCCGCGAGGGCCGTCAGGCTGCGCACGCCATCGACAAGGACCTGATGGGCGAAACCACCCTGCCCCGCTGAAACGCCACCACGCTGCGACAGCCCGACACGATCCAGGCGCCCGCCCACACCACTGTGGGCGCCCGGAACGGCTCGGATTGAGACATGGCGCGAGAGAGGCCGCGTTTGATCGCGCCGCAGGCGGCGGCCAATTGCGGCATCGCCGGCGAGCGCTTCAATCCCGGCAAGATTTGGAACAAATTACGAAAATGTGGCCGCGGAACCGATCAAATAGTTGACAGCATTCGACAGATCGCGCACCCTCTCACATCTTCGAGATCTTAAGTTAAACTAACGTATCTATTTACGATACGTAAGTCTTACGGCTCGAACCTAAAGCATGAGTGATTGTCATCGCCCGTGGCGGTTAAATCTCGGCATCCAAACCCATTGGAGATGCCGACATGCGCACCGTTTCGAAAAGCCTTCTTTCGCTGACACTCCTGGCTTCCCTCACCGTTGCGGCAACGCCATCCGCGTTTGCTGCCACCAAGCACAAGCCGGCTCAGACTCATGAGCGGTTGCTTCCTGCTGCGGCGCAGCCCGTAGCTCTGGCCAGCGCCCCGACCGCCTTCCCCTTCAATTGGACCGCGCCGACCCATGAGGATCCGGCCAAGGATCCCCATTGGGGTCCGGCCCACAATGCCAGCCCTGCTCTGTGGTGACCGGCGCCTGATAGCGCCCGTGCGAGCGGCCCACAACGCCGCTCGCACGGCCGGCACCGAACGAACGAGGGACCATTGCGGCCCCTCTTCACACGAGATAGGCGGCGACCACCAGGCCGATGACCACCACGGCGAGCAGCCCGAGGGTGACAAGGCCGAGGCGCTTCTCGATGAATTCACGGGCGGCCGGGCCGAAATAGCGCAGGAGCGCCGCCAGCAGAAAGAAGCGCGCGCCGCGGGTGATCAGCGACAACACCATGAACCAGAATAGATTATAATTGGCAAAGCCCGAGGTGATGGTGACGAGCTTGTAGGGGATGGGCGTGATCCCCTTCAGCAGGATCACCCAATGACCGTAATGAGCATAGGCTTCGCGAAAGCCCTCCACCTTCTGGCCGTAGCCATAGAGATTGATGAGGAATTGCCCCACGCTGTCATAGAGCAGCGCGCCGATGGCATAGCCCACCAGCCCGCCGGCGACCGATGACAGTGTGGCGATGAGCGCATAGGTCCAGGCCTTGTCCGGCCGGGCCAGGGTCATGGGCACCTGAAGCACATCCGGCGGAATGGGAAAGATGGAGCTTTCCGCGAACGAGACCACGCCCAAGGCCCAGGGCGCGGACGGGCGCGCGGAATAGGCGATCACCCAATCATAGAGTTTGCGAAGCATCGGGATTCTTTGCGGTGCGGGAGGCTCGGCCGGGTCTAGACGCGGCGGGCGCGCCTGTCCAGACGGGTGTGGACGGCAGACGTTGGTAGAGTTGCGTGCTGCGTTGCAGAAAGGTAGGAACCAGTCGCACGTCTGCGACATTAACCACCTTGAAATGCGGACGGTGGGCGCAGCCCTCCGGTGAGCCGGGTTTAACCAAATGGGAACCAGTGTGGCGGCACCGTGTCGCCAGCCGCGGTCCCTTTTGGGGACCAGAATTTAGTTATGAGATCCGTCATGCTGAAGCGCATTGCCGTCTTTGCCGTCCTCGTCCTCGGCTACGCCCTCACCGGTGTCGCGCTCAATGCCGGCGATTTCAGTCACACCGGCGCGCCGGTGGCCATGGCCGCCGAGTGAGCTTTTCCGCCGGGCCGATGCCCGGTGGACCACGCCCGTTCGCGGCAGGTGCGCGACCCCTGATTTCCCACCTATCCGCTTGAAACGTCTCGCGCTTCGATCAGAGATCGGCGTCGCTGAAGCCCTCCCCCCATCGCCGCATAAAAGAGAGGCCGGCCCGAAACCCGGACCGGCCCAAGATGCTCTGGAGGGAGGCGTATTCCGCCCGCGCGGGCGGGAAATGAATTGACGGGCCTCGGCGCCGGTGCCCCGCCCGGCCCTGGCCGCGACGAGGCCCGTCTTGCCCCAGGTGCGGGTTTGGGCGCGCGGTCCCAGGGCAATCCTTAAAGAATGCGAGCCGCCCCGCGAGCGGCCCGATTTGCGCCAAGGCTCAGTGCGCCACCGCCTTTGCGGAGGCGAGGTCGGCAGCGGTCAGGGGCGGGCAGGACAGATGCCCGCCGAGACCGGCGACGGCGGCGCGCTGGCGCACCAGGGCCAGCACCACGTCGAGGGTGGGGGTCGGCACATCCACCAGGCGCCCCATTTCCTGCACCACGGTCACCAGGGGGTCGATTTCCATCGGCCGGTCCCGCTCCAGATCCTGGAGCATGGAGGTCTTGTGCGCCCCCACGGCGCCGGCGCCATTGATGCGGCGCTCCACATCCACGCGGAAATTCACGCCGAGCCGATTGGCGATGGTCTGCGCCTCGATCATCATCGACCGGGCGACGGCGCGGGTATCGGGATCGGAGGCGATCACGTCCAGCGTCGCATGGGTCAGGGCGCTGATGGGATTGAAGCAGAGATTGCCCCACAGCTTGAGCCATAATTCGTCGCGGATATTGTCCAGCACCGGCGCGCGCAGGCCGGCCTTGCCCATCATCTCGCTGAGGCGCTCGACGCGGGCGCTCTTCTCGCCCGAAGGCTCGCCGATCGGGAATTTGTCGCCATAGACGTGCTGGATGACGCCAGGAGCGACCACCTCGGTCGCCGGATAGACGATACAGCCGATGGCCCGCTCGGGGCGCAGCACGTCCCACTGCTTTCCACCCGGATCGATGCTTTCCAGCGTGCGGCCTTCCAAGGCGCCGCCGGACTTGTAGAAATACCAATAGGGCACGCCGTTCACGGCGGTGACGACGCTGGTATCATTGCCCAGCAGCGGGCGCATGCGATCCACCACGCTCGGCACCGAATGGGCCTTGAGGGCGATGAAGACATAATCCTGCGGGCCGAGTTCGGCGGGATCGTCGGTGGCGCGCACCTTGGCGACACGCTCCTCGCCGTTGATGAGCAGCTTGACCCCGTTCTGCTGCATCGCCTCCAGATGCCCGCCCCGCGCCACGAGGCTGACATCGGCGCCGGCCAGCGACAGCTGCACGCCCAGATACCCGCCGATGGCCCCCGCCCCGTAAATGCAAACCTTCATGGCGTTGCCTCCCATGCCCCGAGCTTCCCGCTCGAATGCCGTATAATGTATACCAGAAAACCAGACGACCGGTGCCGTCGTCAAATCCTATTTCATGATATTCGTGAGAAATCTTTCCAGAATGTGGAAAATTGTCACAGCGGCTCGCCGCACCCCCGTTTCGCTGTAAGGTGCGCCCCGCTGGCTTCCGTCACGGAGCCATGAATTGGGCGAAACCACCCATGCCAGATACCGAGATCCTGCCCCGCCGCCGCGGCCGCCCCGCCTCCACCGCCCCGGACGCGGGCGGAGAAGTGCAGTCGCTGGATCGCGCGGTGGCCCTGCTGCGCGTGCTTGCGGACGCTGACGGGATGAGCCTGTCGGATATCGCCAAGAAGGCGGACCTGCCGGCTTCCACCGTGCATCGCCTGCTGGCGACCTTGCAGAAGCGCCAGCTGGTGAACCATGACCATGAGAACGGCCTATGGACGGTGGGCCTCGGCCTGTTCCGCATCGGCGCGGCGTACCTGCGCATCCGCAAGCTGCCGGATATCGGCCGCCCGGTGATCCGGCGCCTGCTGCACGAGACCGACGAGACGGTGAATCTCGCCATGTTCGACGGCAACGAACTGGTGGTGGTGGCCCAGGCCGAGGGTCATTCGGCGGTGCGCGCCTTCTTCCGGCTCGGCGCGCGCCTGCCGCTGCACGCCACGGCCGCGGGAAAATGCATCCTGGCGGTGGCGAGCCCGGCGTTCCGCGGCGCCTGCCTCGCCCAGATGCGCTATGAAGCCTTCACGGTGCGCACCCACCGCACCGAGCGTTCGCTGATGGACGATGTGGGTGCGATCGAGGCGCGCGGCTTCGCCATCGATGACGAGGAACATACCCTCGGCATGCGGGCGGTGGCGGCGCCCATCTTCAACGAATGGCGCGAACCCATTGGCGCTGTGTCGGTATCCGGCCCGGCTGTGCGCATGAGCGACGACCGCATCGCGCGCCTCGGCCCGCGCATCGCCTCCGCCGCCGAACAGATGACACGCCTGTATTCCGGCGCCGACGAAGTGCTGCCGCCGGAATTCGTCGCTTATCGCTGATGGCGGCGGCGCGCGACGTCTTTGAGCACATTCCGTTCGGACGGCATCGCCATTTGAACGGTAGAACGTTCTCTATTAGCGTTGTTGAGCCGCCATGCGGTCAAACGCTTCATCATGCCCGCGCCGACGAAACATTCGGCCGCCCACAGGCCCCGGCCCACACGCCCGTTTCGCTGCATTGCACACCGTTCAATTCAGGAAGATGCGGCGGAGAGCGGGCATTGCGCACCGCGCCTTCTGGCATATTGTATTATTTATTTTGATTTGAAGTATTCGGCGCACGATATGCCGGAGCGTCAATTTCATTTGCACGCCTTTGACATACAATATACTCTTCTCTCATCCGCTCCTAGCCAGAGCGGCAATAAAAGCAGCTACGTCAATACGTTAGGGAAGGTGATCCGCTTACTTAAGAAAGCGGACGATCGGGAGGAAAAACGAATGCGTTTGGCCCTAGCCAATTCCGTGAAGCAGTTTGCGGCCGTTCTGGCCGCTGCGGCAGCCTTGTCGCCCTTGCCCGCGCTTGCGTGGGAGCCCACGAAGAATGTGGAATTCATCGTTCCCGCCGGCACCGGCGGCGGCGCCGACCAGATGGCCCGCGTCATTCAGGGCATCATCCAGAAGAACAATCTGATGACCCAGTCGATGGTGGTCATCAACAAGTCCGGCGGCGCCGGCGCCGAAGGCTTCCTCGACATGAAGGGATCCGCCGGCAATCCGCATAAGATCATCATTTCTCTGTCCAACATCTTTACGACGCCGCTCGCCACCGGCGTGCCGTTCAAATGGGACGACCTGACGCCGGTTTCCATGCTGGCGCTCGACGAATTCGTCCTGTGGGTGAACGCCAAGGCGCCCTATTCCGACGTGAAGGGCTATCTCGAAGCCCTGAAGACCGCGGCCCCCGGCAGCGAATTCAAGATGGGCGGCACCGGCTCCAAGCAGGAAGACCAGATCATCACCGCCGCCATCGAGCAGAAGACCGGCGCCAAGTTCATCTACGTCCCGTACAAGGGCGGCGGAGACGTGGCGGCGCAGCTGGTCGGTGGGCACGTGACCTCTTCCGTCAACAATCCCATCGAGGCCGTCTCGCAATGGCGCGCCGGCGAGCTGAAGCCGATCTGCGTGTTCGATGACGTGCGCCTCGCCTATAAGACTCCGGTCACTGCCGACAAGTCCTGGGGCGATATCCCGACCTGCAAGGAAGGCGGGCTCGACATCGAATATTTGATGCTGCGCGGCATCTTCATGGCGCCCAAGGTCACCAAGGAACAGACCGATTATTATATCGATCTGTTCAAGCGCGTGCGCGCAACCAAGGACTGGGCCGACTTCATGGAGAAGGGCGCGTTCAACACCTCGGCCCTGACCGGTGAAGAGTATAAGGCCTGGCTCGGCAAGGCCGCCGATACACATCGCACGCTCATGGAGAAGGCGGGCTTCATCGCCAAGTGATGGACCGCCGGGGCGGCTGCGCCGTCCCGGCACCCATCTGCGGCGGTGATCTCCAAAGGGAGGTTGCAAGCATGTCATCGGATGTCGAAAAGACCCAGAAAACAGTCTCAAACCGCACGATGGAAATCGTCGTCGCGCTGATGTTCATGGCGCTGGCGGTGGTGGTGATGGCCGATAGCTGGCGCGTCGGCGCGCGCTGGGCGGCAGATGGCCCGCAGGCTGGCTATTTTCCCTTCTATATCGGCCTCATCATGTTCATCGCCAGCGTGGGCACGATGGTGCAGAACATCATCACGAAGACTCCCGACCTGACCAATTTCGTCGATCGCGAGCCCTTCATGCAGGTGCTGAAGGTTCTGGTGCCGACCATCGTCTATGCCGTCCTGATTACGCTCATCGGCATCTATGTTGCCTCGGTGATCTTCATCGCCTTCTTCATGTGGTGGCTCGGCAAGTACAAGCTGCCCATCATCCTCCCGGTCGCCATTGGCGTGCCGCTGGCCTTGTTCGTGATGTTCGAGGTCTGGTTCCTGGTGCCCCTGCCCAAGGGCCCGCTGGAAACAGCATTCGGCTATTGATCGCGGCCGCCCGCGCGCCGGGCGCCCGCCAATCCGCAGGTCCCGCGCCGTCCCGGCTCAGCCGCGACGCCGACCCGACCGCATCCGCCGCCAAAAACACAACACCCGCATGTCCAGGCAAGGGTTGCCGGGGCCGAGGGGAGGAATTCCGTGGAAGCGCTCACATCACTCATCGGAGGTTTTTCCGTCCTCGCCGATCCGATGAACATTGTCTACATGTTCGTCGGCATCGCGCTGGGCGTGCTGATCGGCGTGCTGCCGGGCCTCGGGGGCGCCAATGGCGTCGCCATCCTGCTGCCGCTGACATTCTCGATGACGCCGGTCTCGGCGATCATCATGCTCTCGTCGATTTATTGGGGGGCGCTGTTCGGCGGCGCCATCACGTCGATCCTGTTCAACATTCCAGGCGAACCCTGGTCCGTTGCGACAACCTTCGATGGCCATCCCATGGCCCAGAAGGGCAAGGCGGGCGAAGCGCTGACCGGGGCCTTCACCGGCTCCTTCATCGGCGCCTTCTTCGCCGTGCTGCTCATCACCTTCCTGGCCCCGGTGATCGCCAAGTTCGCGCTGCAATTCGGCCCGGCTGAATTCTTCGCGGTCTATCTGCTCACCTTCTGCTCGTTCGTGGGCATGGGGCGCGAATCACCGTTCAAGGTGCTCGCGGCCATGACGCTGGGCTTCGCCCTGGCGGCGGTGGGCATCGACACCGTGACCGGGCAATTGCGCATGACCTTCGGGTCGGTGGAACTGCTGCGCGGCTTCGACTTCCTGGTGGCGGTCATCGGCCTGTTTGGGGTGGGCGAAATCCTCCTGACCATGGAAGAGGGCCTCGCCTTCAAGGGCAAGAGCGCCAAGATCAATCCGAAGGTCGTGTTCCAGACCTGGGCGCGTCTGCCCGCTTACTGGGCCGGCATGCTGCGCTCGGCCATCGTCGGCTGCTGGATGGGCATCACCCCCGGCGGCGCGACCCCCGCCTCCTTCATGAGCTACGGCCTTGCCAAGAAGTTCTCCAAGAACGGAGCCAATTTCGGCAAGGGCGAGCTGGAAGGCGTCGTGATGCCGGAAGTGGCGGCCCATGCGGCCGGCACCTCGGCCTTGCTGCCGATGCTCACGCTCGGCATCCCCGGCTCGCCCACGGCGGCGGTGCTGCTTGGTGGCCTGCTGATCTGGGGCCTGCAGCCGGGTCCGCTGCTGTTCGTCGAGCAGAAGGACTTCGTGTGGGGCCTGATCGCCTCGATCTATCTCGGCAATATCGCCGGCCTGATCGTGGTGCTCACCACCGTGCCGCTGTTCGCGGCGATCCTGCGCATCCCGTTCAGCGTGATCGCGCCGATCATCCTGGTGATCTGCGCGGTGGGCGCCTACACGGTGCACAATGCCGGCCTGGACATCGCCGTGATGCTGGTGTTCGGCGTCGTCGGCTATGTGTTCAAGAAGCTCGACTATCCCCTGGCGCCCCTGGTGCTCGCCCTGGTGCTCGGAGACATGGCGGAAAGCTCGTTCCGCCAAGCCATGCTGGTGTCGCAAGGCCATCTCTCCATCTTCTGGTCGAACCCGCTGGTGGGCTCCATCGTGACCCTCGCTTTGGTCATGCTGTTCTGGCCGGCCATCAGCGCCATCAAGGCGCGGATGACCAAGGGCACCCGGCACGCCGCGGCGGAGTGAGCCCGGCACCATGAACGAAGCCGGCGGCGGCGCCGCCGGCTTTCCCCCGCTGAACGCACGCGAGGAGAGGACGGGCCCGCCCGCTCGGAAGGCCGTGCCTCACTGCGGCCGCAGCTTGCGGCAATGCTGCTTAGCGGCATCGCGCACCGGCCTCGGCCGCCTTCACCGACCCGGCATTGCGGCGGCTTCACGCAGGCCCATCCGCCGCACCCATGCCCCTGAAGTCGTTGCACCGCAGCATGTTTCGCCGTCTCGGGGGTATTGCACCCCAGGCTAGCATACAGTACACAGTATTTCACCGACGGCGCGCGCCCGCCAGAAGGCGCAGGCCACAGGGAAGGGAACAACAGTCGTGCATCAGGTCGCCGACACACCAAAGCTCAACGTGGAGCCGCTTGGCGCCTCCTCGAGCTTGCGCATGCTGGCCTATGACGCACTGAAGCGGGCCATTACCGAGATGGACATCTATGGTTCAACCGCGGAATTCAGGCTCGACGAGCGCCAGCTCTCGGAAGACCTTGGCGTAAGCCGCACCCCCATCCGCGAAGCCATGACGGTGCTGGAGCAGGAAGGCTTCGTGCGCTCCGTGCCGCGGCGCGGCATCTTCGTGGTGCGCAAGACCAAGCGCGAAATTCTCGAAATGATCACCGTGTGGGCCGCGCTGGAAGGCATGGCCGCCCATCTCGCAGCGACCCGCGCGAGCGCCGCCGACCTCAAGAGCCTGCGCCGCCTGTTCAACGATTTCGAGCAGGAGCCGCCGCACGCCCACACCAACGAATATTCCCAGGCCAATATTGCCTTCCACCAGGCCATCATCCGCATGGGCGGGTGCAACCTGATCGTGGACATGACGCAGAACCTGCTGCTTCACATGCGCGCCATCCGCGCGGTCTCGATCCGCCAGGAAAACCGGCTGGAAACATCGATCCGCGAGCACACGGGGATCATCGACGCGCTCGAAAGCCGCGACCCGGAGCGCGCCGAGCGCCTGGTGCGCGAGCACACGCTGGGCCTTGCGGCTCATGTCGAGAAACACGGAGTTTTTCCCGCATAGGCCGCGCGTGGCCGGGCGGGAAATTGGACATCGCAAGGAGACGCGATATGTCAACGACGGGCATCATGAAGAGCGAGGCCATCGGGCGCGAGCCGCCCCGGGGTCCGCTCGGCGCCGGCCGTTTCGTCACACGGGACGAGGGCCGTCGCATCTTGAACGCTCGTCCTGAGCGGGGCGCGGACAGCGCGCTCTAGGACTCCATCACCGAATCGGTACAGCCAAAGATTTTCCGGGAGGAAGCGGAATGTCCGCAATAGCACAGGTCATCGACGCGAATACCGCCGAAGCCGGCACGGAGCGGGAACTGACGGATGGCTTCCATCTCGTCATCGACGCGCTGAAGCTCAATGGCATCGACACCATCTACGGCGTGCCCGGCATTCCGATCACGGATCTCGGCCGCATGGCGCAGGCCGAAGGCATCCGCGTGGTCTCGTTCCGTCACGAGCAGAACGCCGGCAACGCCGCCGCCATCGCCGGCTTCCTCACCAAGAAACCCGGCATCTGCCTCACGGTTTCCGCGCCCGGCTTCCTCAACGGCCTGACCGCGCTGGCGAACGCCACCACCAATTGCTTCCCGATGATCCTGATCTCGGGTTCGTCCGAGCGCGAGATCGTCGATCTCCAGCAGGGCGATTATGAGGAGATGGACCAGCTGGCCATCGCCAAGCCGCTTTGCAAGGCCGCGTTCCGCGTTCTGCATGCGGCCGACATCGGCATCGGCGTTGCCCGCGCGATCCGCGCCGCGGTGTCCGGCCGTCCGGGCGGCGTCTATCTCGACCTGCCCGCCAAGCTGTTCTCGCAGGTGATGGACGCCGAAGCCGGCACGAAGTCGCTGGTGAAGGTGATCGACCCCGCCCCGGCCCAGATCCCCGGCGCCGACGCCGTGAAGCGCGCGCTGGACGTGCTGAAGGGCGCCAAGCGCCCGCTGATCATCCTCGGCAAGGGCGCCGCCTATGCCCAGGCCGACGAGGAGATCCGCGCCCTCATCGAGAAGAGCGGCATTCCCTTCCTGCCCATGAGCATGGCCAAGGGCCTGCTGCCCGACACCCATCCCCAGTCGGCCGGCGCCGCGCGCTCGACCGTGCTGAAGGATGCCGACGTGGTGGTGCTGATCGGCGCGCGCCTCAACTGGCTGCTGTCGCACGGCAAGGGCAAGACCTGGGGCGATGCGCCCAAGCAGTTCATCCAGATCGACATCGAGCCGAAGGAAATGGATTCCAACGTCGAGATCGTCGCGCCGCTGGTGGGCGACATCGGCTCCGTGGTTTCCGCCCTGCTGGCCGGCATCGACGGCACGTGGCCGGCCCCCCCGGCCGACTGGATCAACGCCATCGTCACCAAGCGCGACGACAATATCGCCAAGATGGCGCCGCGCCTGATGAAGAATTCCTCCCCCATGGACTTCCACGGGGCGCTGGGCGCGCTGCGGACGGTCATCAAGGAGCGGCCCGACGCGATCCTGGTGAACGAGGGCGCCAATACGCTCGACCTCGCGCGCGGCATCATCGACATGTACCAGCCGCGCAAGCGCCTGGACGTCGGTACCTGGGGCGTGATGGGCATCGGCATGGGCTTCGCCATCGCCGCCGCCATCGAGACCGGCAAGCCGGTGCTCGCGGTGGAAGGCGACAGCGCGTTCGGCTTCTCCGGCATGGAGGTGGAGACCATCTGCCGCTACAATTTGCCGGTCTGCATCGTGATCTTCAACAATAACGGCATCTATCGTGGCCTCGACACCGACCCGACGGGTCGCGATCCCGGCACCACAGTGTTCGTGAAGGACAGCCGCTACGACAAGATGATGGAGGCCTTCGGCGGCGTCGGCGTCAATGTGACGACCCCGGACGAGCTGAAGCGCGCCGTGGACGAAGCCATGGACAGCGGCAAGCCCACCCTCATCAATGCGGTGATCGACCCCGCCGCCGGCACCGAAAGCGGACGCATCGGCAATCTGAACCCGCAAAGCGTGGTCAAGAAGAAATAGTCCGGTCCTGCGAGAACCGGGCGGGGCCGAAGGTCCCGCCCATCCCCTTCACCCGCGTCGATAACCAACGAACAAGACCAAGCGTTGCTTAAGGCGCGCGCGGAGAGGAAAAGAGGAAGAGATGGCCAAGGCTCTGGACGGTGTCCGCATTCTCGATTTCACCCATGTCCAGTCCGGACCGACCTGCACACAGCTGCTCGCCTGGTTCGGCGCGGATGTGATCAAGGTTGAGCGTCCCGGCGAGGGCGACGTGACGCGCACCCAGCTGCGCGACGTGCCCAATGCCGACAGCCTTTATTTCACGATGCTGAATTCCAACAAAAGGTCCATCACGCTCGACACCAAGAACAAAGAGGGCAAGTCCGTCCTCGAGGAATTGGTGAAGGTGTGCGACGTGCTGGTGGAGAATTTCGCTCCCGGCGCGCTGGATCGCATGGGCTTCACCTGGGAGCGCCTCCAGGAGCTCAATCCGCGCCTTATCGTGGCGTCCGTGAAGGGCTTCGGCCCCGGCCCGTTCGAGGATTGCAAGGTCTATGAGAACGTCGCCCAGTGCACCGGCGGATCGGCCTCCACCACTGGCTTTCGCGACGGCCTGCCCCTGGTGACCGGCGCGCAGATCGGCGACAGCGGCACCGGCCTGCATCTCGCGCTCGGCATCGTCACCGCGCTGTTCCAGCGCGAGCACACCGGGCGCGGCCAGAAGGTGCTGTGCGCCATGCAGGACAGCGTGCTGAACCTGTGCCGCGTGAAGATGCGCGACCAGCAGCGCCTCGCGCGCGGCCCGCTGCGCGAATACAGCCAGTTCGGCGAGGACATCCCGTTCGGTGACACCGTGCCCCGCGCCGGCAATGATTCCGGCGGCGGGCAGCCCGGGCGCATCCTGCGCTGCAAGGGCTGGGAGCACGACGACAACGCCTATCTCTATTTCATCACCCAGGCTCCGGTCTGGGACAAGATCTGCGACGTGATCGGCGAGCCCACCTGGAAGACCAATCCGGACTATGCGACCGCCGCCGCGCGCCTGCCCCATCTCAACGAGATCTTCACCCGCATCGAAGCCTGGACCATGGCCCACACCAAGTTCGAGGCCATGGACACGCTCAACAAATACGACATCCCCTGCGGCCCGATCCTCTCCATGAAGGAGATCGCCGAGGACAAGTCGCTCTACGCCACCGGCACACTGGTGGAGGTGGAACACCCGGTGCGCGGGACCTATCTGACCGTCGGCAACCCCATCAAGCTGTCGGACAATGACGTGCCGGTGGAACGCTCGCCCCTGCTCGGCGAGCATACCGACGACGTGCTGGCCAATGTGCTGGGCTTCGATGCCGACCGGATCGCGGCGGTGAAGCAGTCCGGCGCGGTGGGCGAGCCGTACCGCCAGGCGGCGGAATAGATTTCAACCGGGCGACGTGGTCCGCAGGGCCGCGCCGCCTTTGGCCTTCGCCCGCTCCGGTTCGCCGGAACGGGCATCTGGCGGCAGATGAACGGCCGGCACCCCCGTGGCGGCCTTGGAACAGGTGGCGATTATCGCCGAGAGAGTGAGACGATGCATCCGCATGTGATCCCCGCCGCACTCGCGGCACCCTGCGCCGGCGCGATCATCGCACCGGCCCCGCGCATGGTTCCCGCCGGGCAACCTCCGGCCCGGGCGCATCGTGCGGCGGCTGCGGCACCCCCTCGCCTCTCCCGTTCCGGCCGGGTCTCCCTTGCGCTGAATCCTGCGCATCGAGCCCGGTCCTGCGCGCGCCGGACCTTGAAGAATTCCAGCTCCCCCTTGCCGCGAGGCGCGGCTCGGGCACAGCAACGGGATAAAATAAGCTAGTACAAAACTAGCGCCCCTTTCTCGCGCAAGGTCGAACGGCCGAAGCGGGAAAGGTTTTCACTTCCTGGCTGGAGCCGGTTGGGCGCAGAAGGTCAGGAATAAAGTCAAACGCTCGAAAGGGAATTCGACGATCATGAGCAAGCCACTCGAAGGCATTAAGATTATCGACTTCACGCACGTCCAGGCCGGCCCGGCTTGCACGCAACTGCTCGCCTGGTTCGGCGCGGACGTGATCAAGGTCGAGCGCCCCGGCTCGGGCGACGTCACCCGCTCCCAGCTGCGCGACATCAGCAATGCGGACGCGCTGTATTTCACCATGCTGAACAGCAACAAGCGCTCGCTGACGCTGGACACCAAGACCGCCGAAGGCAAGGAAGTCCTCACCAAGCTCATCAAGGAATCCGATGTGCTGGTGGAAAACTTCGGCCCCGGCGCGCTCGATCGCATGGGCTTCACCTGGGAGCACATCAAGGAGCTGAACCCCGGCATGATCGTCGCGTCCGTCAAGGGCTTCAGCGATGGCCATCATTACGAAGACCTCAAGGTCTATGAGAACGTCGCGCAGTGCGCGGGCGGCGCCGCCTCCACCACCGGCTTCTGGGACGGCCCCCCGACCGTGTCCGCCGCCGCGCTTGGCGACAGCAACACCGGCATGCACCTCGCCATCGGCATCCTCACCGCCCTGCACGGCCGCAACAAGACCGGCAAGGGCCAGAAGGTCGCCGTCTCCATGCAGGATGCGGTCATCAATCTGTGCCGCGTCAAGCTGCGCGACCAGCAGCGCCTCGACCGCGTCGGCTATCTGGAGGAATATCCCCAGTATCCGCACGGCACCTTCTCGGACGTGGTTCCCCGCGGCGGCAATGCCGGCGGCGGCGGACAGCCCGGCTGGGTCCTGAAGTGCAAAGGCTGGGAGACCGATCCCAACGCCTACATCTACTTCACCATCCAGGGCCATGCCTGGGCGCCGATCTGCAAGGCGCTGGGCAAGGAAGAGTGGATCACCGATCCCGCCTACAACACCGCCGAAGCCCGCCAGGACAAGATCTTCGACATCTTCGCCTTCATCGAGAACTGGCTGTCGGACAAGACCAAGTTCGAAGCGGTGGATATCCTGCGCAAGTTCGATATCCCCTGCGCGCCCGTGCTCACCATGAAGGAAATCGCCGAGGATCCGTCCCTGCGCGAGAGCGGCACGATCGTGGAAGTCGATCACAAGGAGCGCGGCAAGTATCTCACCGTCGGCAGCCCGATCAAGTTCTCGGACACCTCGGTTGAGATCACCGGCTCCCCGCTGCTCGGCGAGCACACCGACGAAGTCCTCGCGGACCTCGGCTACAGCGAAGAGCAGATCAAGGCGCTCCACGCCGCCCGCGCGGTCTGAGCCTTCTTTCCGAACCGAAGGCTTTCCGCCTTCCCGGACGGCGCGCCCCGCGTGCGCCGTCCTTCCCACGGCACCCGGGAAAGGCCGCGATGCGCCGCCCGCACCCGCCGTCCGCGCCATGATGCATTCCTGATCCGCGCACTGCCAGGGAGCGCTACCAGGCCGCGCTGCCGGGTCTTTTTTCTCTCGCATGCCGGCCAGCCACTCGCACCTGTGGCCGGAACGCACGGCACGCGCGATTTCAGCAGAAACGCACCGCGGTTCTGCGGTCGAAATCGCGGATAGACAAAGACTTGGAGCAAGCTTCGCGAACCCGTGTTCGCCGAAGCGGATCCAAGCTCGGGCGTCCTTCGCGTGGGATGGCTCGATGTACGGCACTTCCCCTGCGCCCCAGGCGCGGAGGAAATGGGACGAGATCGGCGCGTCGCCGGACCTGCGGGCTGAGCCTGCGGCCCGGCCCTCTCCCTCGCGAGAGGCTCGGTTTGGTGAGGCCGCGCGCACGCCCAGTATGACCCTCGTCCGCCGGGCGCGTCACGCCGCCGGCATCCATCCCGGCCCGCCGCGCACCGCGCCGAAGCCGGAGCCGCGGCCAACGCGGCCCATTCACGCAAGGGGGAACACCCTCATGAACATCCATGAATATCAGGCGAAGGCGATCCTTCGCGATTATGGCGCGCCGGTCTCGCGCGGCATCCCCGCCTTCACCCCGGAAGAGGCCGAAACGGCCGCGCGCGATCTCGGCGCGAAAGAGGTCGGTGGCCTCGTCGTGGTGGTGAAGTCGCAGATCCATGCCGGCGGGCGCGGCAAGGGCACGTTCAAGGAATTGCCGGCCGGCGCCAAGGGCGGCGTGCGCGTGGTGCGCACCCCCGACGAGGTGAAGGCCGCCGCGCGCGAGATGCTGGGCAACACGCTGGTCACCATCCAGACCGGCCCCACCGGCAAGCAGGTGAACCGCCTTTACATCGAGGAAGGCGCGGCGATCGAGAAGGAGTTCTACATCTCCCTCCTGGTGGATCGGGACTCCTCCCGCGTCTCATTCGTGGTGTCCACCGAAGGCGGCATGGACATCGAGGACGTGGCGCACAATACCCCTGAGAAAATCGTGACCTTCTCGGTGGATACCGCCACCGGCATCCAGGCCCATCACGGCCGCCGCGTCGCCGACGCGCTGGCGCTCACCGGCGATCTCGCCAAGCAGGCCCAGGCCCTCACCGCGATGCTCTACAAGGCGTTCGTGGAGAAGGACATGGAGATGCTGGAGATCAATCCGCTGGTGGTCACCAAGGACGGCAAGCTGAAGGTGCTCGACGCCAAGATGTCGTTCGACGGCAACGCGCTCTATCGCCATCCCGACGTCGCCTCCCTGCGCGACGAGAGCGAGGAAGATGCCAAGGAGATCGAGGCCTCGAAATTCGACCTCAACTACATCACCCTCGACGGCACCATCGGCTGCATGGTGAACGGCGCGGGCCTCGCCATGGCGACCATGGACATCATCAAGCTCTACGGCCTTGCGCCCGCGAACTTCCTGGATGTCGGCGGCGGCGCCACCAAGGAGAAGGTGACGGCGGCGTTCAAGATCATCACCGCCGATCCGGCCGTGAAGGGCATTTTGGTGAACATCTTCGGCGGCATCATGCGCTGCGACGTGATCGCGGAAGGCGTGCTGGCGGCGGTCAAGGAGGTCGGACTTGCGGTCCCGCTGGTCGTGCGGCTCGAAGGCACGAACGTGGATCTTGGGAAAAAGATCATCCGCGAGAGCGGTTTGAATGTGATCCCCGCCGATGATCTCGACGACGCCGCGCAGAAGATCGTGGGCGCGGTGAAGAAGGAAGCTGCGTGATGTCCGTGCTTATCGACGCCAATACCAAGGTCATCACCCAAGGCTTCACCGGGAAGAACGGCACCTTCCATTCCGAGCAGGCGATCGCCTACGGAACGAAAATGGTCGGCGGCACCTCGCCCGGCAAGGGCGGCACGACGCACCTCGGCCTGCCGGTGTTCGACACCGTGATCGAGGCGCGCGAAGCCACCGGCGCCGACGCCTCCGTGATCTATGTGCCGCCTCCGGGCGCCGCCGATGCGATCCTGGAAGCCATCGACGCGGAAATCCCGCTGATCGTGTGCATCACCGAGGGCATCCCGGTGCTCGACATGGTGAAGGTGAAGCGCGCGCTCTCCGGCTCCAAGTCGCGCCTGATCGGGCCCAATTGCCCGGGCGTGATGACCGCCGGCGAATGCAAGATCGGCATCATGCCGGGCAACATCTTCAAGCAGGGCTCGGTGGGCGTGGTGTCGCGCTCGGGCACGCTGACCTATGAGGCGGTGTTCCAGACCACGCAGGAGGGCCTTGGCCAGACCAGCGCGGTGGGCATCGGCGGCGATCCGGTGAAGGGCACCGAATTCATCGACATCCTGGAGCTGTTCCTGGCGGACCCGAAGACCTTGTCGATCGTGATGATCGGCGAGATCGGCGGCTCGGCGGAAGAGGATGCGGCGCAGTTCATCGCGGACGAGGCCAAGCGCGGGCGCAAGAAGCCGATGGTTGGCTTCATCGCCGGCCGCACGGCGCCTCCGGGCCGCCGGATGGGCCATGCGGGCGCGATCATCTCGGGCGGCAAGGGCGGTGCGGAAGACAAGATCGCGGCCATGGAAGCGGCTGGCATCCGCGTCTCCCCCTCGCCCGCGCGCCTCGGAAAGACCCTGGTCGAAGTCCTCAAGGGCTGATGTTCCGCGTCGCGGCCCGCAGCCGCGACGCTACCCCCTTCCGGCGCCCGGCGGGTGCGCGCGACAGCCGCGCGACCGACCGCGCGCCCCCTCTCATCTCAGGAGCCGCCACATGGCGAAATGGGTCCGTTTCACGAAAGACGGAAGCACCGGGTTCGGCACGCTGGAGGGCGAGGCCATCGCCGTGCACCAGGGCGACATGTTCGCCGGCGCGACGCCGACCGGCGAGAGCCTGGCGCTCTCCGCCGTGATGCTCGAAGCCCCGAGCGTGCCGAGCAAGATCATCGCCCTGTGGAATAATTTCCACAGCCTTGCCGCCAAGCTCAATGTCGCCGAGCCGGCCGAGCCGCTCTATCTGCTCAAGGCCACCACCTCGGTCGCCGCGCCGGGCAGCATCGTGCACCGCCCGCCGTCCTATTCCGGCAAGACGGTCTATGAAGGCGAGCTCGGCATCGTCATCGGCAAAAAAGCGAGCAATATTTCCGAAGACGAGGCGGCCGCCCACATCTTCGGCTATACCATCGTCAACGACATCACGGCGGCGGATATCCTGAACAAGGATCCCACCTTCCCGCAATGGGCGCGCGCCAAGGGGTTCGACCAATACGGCCCGTTCGGCCCCTGGATCGAGACGGAGTTCGACGCCGCCAGCGCCAGCGTGCGCACCATCCTCAACGGCGCCGAGCGGCAGAACTACCCGCTCGCCGACATGATCTTCCCGCCGCACCGGCTCGTGGCCCTGCTCTCCCAGGACATGACGCTGAACCCCGGCGATCTCATCGCCTGCGGCACCTCAGTGGGCGTCGGCTCCATGAAGGACCCGTCGAACGAAATCGATATCGTGATCGACGGCATCGGCACCTTGAAGAACATCTTCGTGCAATGACCTCCGGCCGGGGGCGTGCGCCCGGCAGCGAATGATGTAAGAGGGTCTCGGAACAGACTTCCGGGACCCTTTGCATGACCGCCCCTTCCGTCCCCGACCCCGCTGCCCCAGCGCCCGCCTTCGTCCCGCCCGATCCCGATTTCGCGCAGCGCGTGCGCGACAGCTTTTCCCGCCAGCCCTTCATGGCGACGCTCGGGGCGCAGCTCGCGCGCGTGGAGGCGGGCCGGGTGGAAGTCATCCTGCCCTTCGCCGAAGGCCTCACCCAGCAGCACGGCTATTTCCACGGCGGTTCCATCGGCGCGATCGCCGACACCGCCGGCGGCTATGCGGCCTTCACCTTGTTTCCCGCCGATTCCAGCGTGGTGACCGTGGAATACAAGGTCAACATCATGTCGCCGGGCCGAGGCGAGCGCCTGATCGCCATCGGCGAAGTTCTGAAATCCGGCCGCACCCTCAGCATCGTGCGGGTGGACGTGTTCGCGGAAGCGGGCGGGGTGCGCTCCCATTGCGCCACCGGCACGCAGACCCTGTTCTGCCTCGCCGGCCGCAGCGACACCCGCGCCTGATGCGCTTTCAAACCGCCCTCCAGCCCGCGACCCTGATCCGCCGCTACAAGCGCTTCCTCGCCGACGTGGTGCTGGCGGACGGCAGCGAGACGACCGTCCATGTGGCGAATTCCGGCGCCATGAGCGGGCTCGCGACGCCGGGCGCCCGAATCTGGCTGTCGCGCTCCCCCGTCCTCACCCGCAAGCTGCCGCTGAGCTGGGAGATGGTGGAGGCGGATTTTGGCACCGGGCTGGAATTGGTGGGCGTCAACACCATGCATCCCAACGCCCTGGTCGCCGAGGCGATCGCGGCCGGGGCCATTCCAGAACTCGCCGGCTATGCCAGCCTGCGGCGCGAGGTGAAATACGGCCTCAACAGCCGCATCGACCTGCTGCTGGAGGGCGAGGGGCGCCCGCTTTGCTTCGTCGAGGTGAAGAATGTGCACCTCATGCGCCGGCCGCAGCTGTCCGAATTTCCCGATTGCGTCACCGCGCGCGGCACCAAGCATCTGGTGGAACTGGCCGCCCAGGCGCGCACAGGGGCACGGGCGGTGATGGTCTATCTGTGCCAGATCGGCTCGGCGCGCAGCGTTTCCATCGCCCGCGACATCGACCCCGCCTACGGCGCGGCGTTTGATCTCGCCCGCGCGGCGGGGGTGGAAGCACTCGCCTTCGCCTGCAGCCTGGATGCCGGCGGAATTGCGCTGGATCGCCCCATCGCCATGCTCGGGTGAAGCTTGCGTCGAGGGCGCGGGCGGCATGCAAGAGCGCGCGGACACTTGCTTTGCGCGCCGCATGGCCTAAATCTGATGCAAATGCAATTCACGCTGGCGACGCCGCCGGCCCAGGACCAATGCGATGACTTATGTGGAGGCGGCCCAGGCGCCGCTCAGGAAGACCGGCCATATCAAGCTTTATGGCCCCGCCGCCTTCGAGGGCATGCGCAAGGCCGGCCAGCTGACCGCCCGCGCGCTCGACGCGGTGGCCGAGATGGTCGGCCCCGGCGTTTCCACCGCCGCCATCGACGATCTGATCTTCCAGTTCGCCATGGACAATGGCGCCCTGCCGGCGACGCTGATGTATCGCGGCTATCGCTATTCGGTGTGCACCTCCATCAATCACGTGGTCTGCCACGGCATGCCCAACGCCCGCCCGCTGCGCGAGGGCGACATCGTGAACGTGGACGTCACCTTGATTCTGGACGGCTGGTACGGCGATTCCAGCCGCATGTTCGCCATCGGCGAAATTCCCCGCCGGGCCGAGCGGCTGATCGAAGTGACCTATGAGTCCATGATGCTCGGCATCGAGGCCATCAAGCCGGGCGGCCATGTGGGCGACATCGGCGCGGCGATCCAGGATTTCGTGGAGCCGCAGCACATGAGCGTGGTGCGCGATTTCTGCGGCCATGGCGTCGGCCAGGTGTTCCATGACGAGCCGAACATCGTCCATGTGGGCCGGCGCGGCGAGGGGCCGGAGCTGAAGCCGGGCATGATCTTCACCGTGGAGCCGATGATCAATCTCGGCCGTCCGCACGTGAAGGTGCTGTCCGACGGCTGGACGGCGGTGACGCGCGACCGCTCGCTCTCCGCCCAGTTCGAGCATACGGTCGGCGTGACCCAGACCGGGGTGGAAATCTTCACCCTGAGCCCGAAGGGCTATCACAAGCCGCCCTATCTGCCGGCCTGACCATGGCGGGGGAGCCCGAGGACGGCATCGCCGAGGCCGGCCCCCATTTCCTGGGGCATCGCGACCGCCTGCGCGCGCGCTTCCGCGAGGCCGGTTCGGCCGCGCTCGCCGATTATGAATTGCTGGAACTCGTGCTGTTCCGCGCCGTGCCCCGGCGCGATGTGAAGCCGCTCGCGAAAGCCCTGGTGGCGCGCTTCGGCTCCTTCGCCGAGGTGGTGGCAGCGCCCGCCGCCCTGCTCAGCGAAATTCCCGGCGTGAAGGATGCCATCGTCACCGAGCTGAAGATCGTGGAGGCCGCCGCCCATCGCCTCGCCAAGGGCCAGATGAAGCGGCGCCCGGTGCTCTCGTCCTGGAGCTCGGTGCTCGATTATTGCCGCGCCTCCATGGCGTTCGCCGAGCGCGAGCAGGTGCGGGTGCTGTTCCTCGACAAGCGCAACCAGCTGATCGCCGACGAGGTGGTGCAGCAGGGCACGGTGGATCATGCCCCGGTCTATCCCCGCGAGGTGGTCAAGCGGGCGCTGGAGCTCTCCGCCACCGCCATCATCCTGTGCCACAACCATCCTACAGGCGCCATTTCGATCACGCACGGTCACGCTCTATCACATTGATAGATAAAGATTTTTTTGCTTGTCGCACCCCCGGATATCATGGCATATTGGGGTCGGTTTAAGGGGGATCATCACCCCTTTTACCCCCAGTCGCCGACCCCCGCTGACCATCTGGCGACCCCACCAAAACAGCCTATGGGAGTGCACAATGCCAAGCCTTACAGATGGCGAAATCCGCCGGACTTTGAAGCAAGTGGAACAAACCGAGAAACAAGTGACTCTCGTTGATGGTGAAGGGCACGGCACGGGCCGTCTCGTTCTCACCATCAAGCCAATGCCGACCAGAGTGACAGCGGACTGGATGGCGCAGCAGTGGCGCGACAAGAAGCGCCTTAAGAAAAAGCTCGGATCCTATCCGGCAATGTCGCTCGCCCAAGCCCGCGAGGTCTTCAAGCGCGATTTCGCCACCCCCATCCAGAAGGGGCGCAGCATTAAGATCGCCGGAGACACGCGGCCCGGAACCGTGGGCGACCTTTTCGAGGCATATGCGAAGCACCTGAAGGACTCTGAAAAATCGTCGTGGAAAGAAGCCGAAAAAGGCCTGAACAAGATTGCCGACATGCTCGGCCGTCACCGGCCCGCTCGTGACATCGAACCCGATGAAGTCTCAGAGGTGATCCGCCCGATTTTCGAGCGGGGTAAAAAGTCGATGGCCGATCATGTCCGCAGCTACATCCGCTCGGCCTATAGCTGGGGGCTGAAATCCGAACATGATTATCGCTCCCACTCACCTCGGCGCTTTCATTTGATCATGAACCCCGCTGCTGGCATCCCAACAGAACCTAAGGTCGTGGGCACCCGTTGGCTCGACGAGGATGAGTTCCTTCGCCTCTATCGCTGGCTGGAGTACCCGGACACGCCGATCCATCCTCCTTATGCCCGTGCTGTTCGTCTTCTGATGCTGACCGGCCAGCGCGTTGAGGAGATCGCCCGTCTCCACGTTGATCAATGGGATGCCCGCGAGAAAATCATCGACTGGTCGAAAACCAAAAATGGAAAGCCTCATGCGATCCCGGTTCCCGACATCGCTGTCGAGTTAATCGAGTCGATCAAGCCCAACGAGCATGGCTGGTTCTTTCCGTCGGCGATGGATCCAGAGAAGCCCGTCAGCCATGGGACGCTTTATGCCTTCATGTGGCGCCAGCGTGAACGGGAGGTCATCCCTGTCGTCACGAACCGCGATCTGCGCCGGACATGGAAGACGCTAGCCGGGAAGGCAGGTGTGACAAAGGAAATCCGCGATCGCCTTCAGAACCACACGCTTCAAGATGTCAGCTCCAAGAGCTACGACCGTTGGCACTATATGCCCGAGAAGCGAGCCGCGATGAAAAAATGGAACACTTTCGTCACTAAAATTCTGACGAAAAAGGGCCTGAAACGTGCGGCCTGATCCTGATACCCGCCTCCGCCATTCAACAGTAGGCAGGGCCTTTGTGCTCTGCCTACTGTCACCGACGACACCCTATTCGCCACCTTGTACGGTTTGTTCCGAATAGTTTGCCAAATCAGCCAGTCGAAACAGATCGGCCAGCTACGACCCGCCGGGAGAGACCTCGGGCGATCAGGCGCTATGGTCACCGGCACCAAATCTATTACTAGTCAAGAATAACAACCTTCCCTTTTAAACAGACACTTATGCGGATTCTCTTAACAAACTCTAGAGCTCTGATCGTCGCCACGATGGCGTGAATTAACCTAGCTCGATCGCAAAATGTCTGGCACGGAATTCCGTTACGCGTTCAATTCGATTTATCAGGTAGCTCCGATAGTTGGCCAAGATTCCGTCGGAATCAGACACATGGTCATCCAAGAGCAGTTCCGTCTCCTGTAGCGCGTGGTGCAGCGTGAAACCACCAGTAGCAACATCCATCAGCCGGTCGGTCAAGTCGCGCTCCACGACAAGCTTCAGGTCATCCGAGAGGGCCGACCGGCCGCCGAAATAGATCAATCGCCGGCCAAAAATCCGGAGCCGTTCATCATCAAACTCTCGAATGATGGCTGCGGCATCCCCCCAACCCACATCATGGAAATTTGCCATGCGGGTCTCGTCATCCGGGCCGGGAAAGCCATCGTAGATCTGCCCTTCCACATGGGTGGATGGTGAACGGGGCGCTCGCGTCGCCACGAAGATCGAGATGATCCGGTAACGAAGTGCTGTATTTTCCTTGATGCTTCGAGCACGACCCTCCAGGTCATCGATGTCGGCTCCGTTGAGCATTGCCTCCGGCGCATCATAAAGAGCTGTTAGCGTGGGTGCAGCATTGATTCTCAGTCTGCGGACAGGGCTTGGTTTTGCCGACAAGTAGCTCCGCAACGCCTCATCCGGCATCGCGGTAAGCTCTTCGGGGGACGCATCCAAACGCAAGCAGAACCGGCCATTGGGCTGATCCGGATCGGGGCCGAGGCAGACGACCGGCGTGTGATAGGCCTCGTTGCCAAAGAACTCCGTGAGGAAAAAACCGTCCTCCGAGTCGACGAAATCGCCGACTGTCGCCTTCTTCGAAAAGCGCACGAAGCGCTGCCAGAGTTCGGACGAGCGTTCATGGACGCACCGGCAAAGACCGAGCGTTGCAATCACGTCAGCCATCGCGTCGTGGGCGTGGGTATGAGCTACACCATTTGCCGACGCAAGCTGTTCCAGACGGAAAGTCGGACGCCCTTCCGGCCCAAAGGGAACGGACAGGCTGGCTGGCGAGAGCGCCGCGGCCGCCATGACGAGGCCCAGAACGTCCGCGCGGCAATTACCGTGGTTGCTCGTGAGGTAAGCTGGATGCAGCGTCTGAAAAAGAGCGTGCCTGAGCATCTCCTCGTCGAACCGGATGGAGTTATAGCCGACGAAAATCGAGGGAGACCAGGACAGGAGTTTTTGTCGGATAAGCAGGACCATCTGATAGTGCGACGGCAAGCCCGCATCAGTAAGCCGTTCAATGGGCAGCCCGTTTGTCAGAAGGGCGCTCGGATGGGGAACGACATGCGGTAGAAGACGTGAGCGCACCTCGAACCGATCGACCTCGTTGAGATCGTTGTCGGTCCTAATTGCCGCGAAATGCACGATCTGATCGAAACCGTGCCTGAGCCCCGTTGTCTCCGTGTCGAAGAATACGAAGCCCATTCACATCCCCTCGCCTAGAAATGACCCGCCAGGCGGAACCGCATAGCGGATGCACTGACCCGGAACTTTTTCGCAAGCGCTTCGATCCCGGCGTCATCCTCCATATCCAATCCACTGGCGTCGAGAGCAATTGCAAGGAGTTCTCGCGGCATAAGGAGTTCGGAGGCAAAGGCATTGGCCTCGACCTCCAGCGGGTCAATGCCCTGGGACGAGACGTCATCGCGCATCAAGACCCGAAACCCCTTGTCCACATGCACGGCCTTCTGGATATCCGAAGCATGCAACACATGATGTCCGAGCTCATGCGCGGCCGTAAACCGTTGCCGGTTCGGGTGATGCAAGGCGTTCACGCCGATGATACCGACACCGTCCTTTATGAAGGCCATGCCGGAGAGATCATCCTCCAGTGGCGCGTATTGAAGCATGACATTCCTGGCTTTGATAATGCGCTCAATGGGAACCGGTGCTCCCTTTACTCCGAACTCTCGCAAAATCGTGCGCGCAGCTTCCCGCGCCATTTCGGGGTTTGCGGTCACGACCCGGTCCTTCCGGACCCATGGCGCGCAAGTGCATCCGCAATCAGATCATTGATTTGAGCCTTGCCGCGAGCGGTCACGGTTTCGTCTGACAAGATCATCTGCAAGTCCTCCCGGGGCTGTGGTTTCGGCGCGGTGGGCAGCAAATCGGCAGGCTTCGAAAATTCCAGCGCCGACGCGAGACTGTAAACGTGATGCAGCAACACGTTCTGCCGGCCACTCTCAATGTTTGCCACTGACGCACGCGACATGCCCACCCTTGCCGCCAGCTCGGTTTGGGTGAGTTCAAGTGTCTTTCGTCTCGCGGCGACAAGCCGCCCGAACGCTACATAGATCGACTCGTCTGACATGATCAATGTTTGCTCTCCGCACCGCGCGATGTCAACGTCGCAAACATATTGTGCTTAATAATATCATTTATATTGTGCTTATTGACAACATTCCGGTGTCGTGAAATTAGTTAAGCGTCGGTGAATGTCGAATTCGGCCGGCGGCAAACAGAAAGGAATTCGGAATGTCAAAACGCATCCATGTCGTTCCCCACGATTCCGGTTGGGCGACGCGTCGAGAAGGGGCGTCCCGCGTGGGATCGACCCACGGCACCCAAGCGCAGGCTACCGAGGCGGCGCGCAATACCGCGATCCGCGAACGTGGCGAGGTAGTGATCCACCGTCCCGATGGCCGCATCCGGGATGCGAACTCCTACGGCAACGATCCCTTCCCCCCGAAGGGATGATTCCAGCGGCCGCGCCCGCCCGGGCGCGGCTCTTCCCATTTCCCATTTCGCATTCAACCCACCAGGCAGGCAACGCGAGGACGATCAAGATGCAGAAGCTGACGGCAGTGCAGAACGAGGATTTCAACCAACCCAAGGGCATCCAGCGTGCACGCCGGCTTCCCGATCCCACGCTCGGAGCGCTCTGGAATTCGATCATCCTGGACGAGCGCCTGAAGGCCCAGCTCCTCTCGCAGGCGATGCTGAACTTCACCATGCGCGGCAAGGTCGATCGTAGTGTCATTCCGCTCCACGGCGTCATTCTGCTTGTCGGACCGCCCGGGACCGGCAAGACCTCTCTTGCTCGCGGGTTGGCGCATCGTACCGCCGAGACATTTTCGGGCGGCGGGTTCCGCCTGCTCGAAGTCGAGCCGCACGCGCTTACCAGTTCGGCGATGGGCAAGACCCAGCGTGCGGTATCGGAGCTGTTCTCACAGTCGATCGCCGAAGCCGCCGCCGCGGGACCGACGATTGTGCTTCTCGATGAAGTCGAGACGCTTGCCGCCGACCGGTCGAAAATGAGCCTGGAAGCCAATCCGATCGATATCCACCGCGCAACCGATGCGGTGCTCGTTCAACTCGATGCGCTGGCCGAGCGGCATCCGAACCTGTTGTTCCTTGCCACCAGCAACTTTCCCCAGGCGGTCGACGCGGCCTTTACCTCGCGCTGTGACCTGGTCATCCATGTGCCGCTGCCCGATCGTGAAGCGTGCGGGCTTATTCTGAAGGATTGTCTGACTGGTCTTGGCAAGACCTATCCGGCTATCGCAAAGCTGCCGACAGCCGCGGGTTTCGACCGCTGCGCAGCCGAATGCGTCGGGCTCGACGGACGCGCCATCCGCAA
Organism: Roseixanthobacter finlandensis; assembly: GCF_043195105.2. Taxonomy (NCBI): domain Bacteria; kingdom Pseudomonadati; phylum Pseudomonadota; class Alphaproteobacteria; order Hyphomicrobiales; family Xanthobacteraceae; genus Roseixanthobacter; species Roseixanthobacter finlandensis. The sequence continues at coordinate 4,706,353 of NZ_CM195536.1, forward strand.
GATGGTGGCCAACGCTTTGGCAAGCAGCCCCCAAACGGCCATGAATCCGGAACGCGTGACTATCGAAGATCTGTTTGCCGCGGCGCGCGCCGCCAAGGCGGTCCGTATGTCGGGAGGCAAGGCGTCATGAGCACCGTAGCCAGCCGGACATTCAAGAGCACGCCCGAGCGTGACGCCTCACGGACCTGGACGGCGATCGTTGATCTGTTGACCCTGGGAAAGACCGGTGATGCACGGACGGAGCTTCTTGCCGTCACCGGTGTCGCCGCCAGTGTTATCGCGGATCAGGCGCCCAAGGATGCCGCCATCACAGTTACCTGCGATGGTCCGCGCACGCGAATCTATTGCCTCTATGACGATGACGCCATCGAGGGCTCCGACGCCAACGAAGATGCCCTTGGCTTTGACCCGCTGAAAGGGGACTGGCGGGTTTCGCTGCCTTGCCTTGCGGACGATCTTGCCTGGATTCAGGGCGCGCTGAAGAAATGCAGCACCCGCATCACGGCGCGCGACCTCGATGCGGCTGTCTCGAGCGCCGACGAGGCGGCGACCGCGAAATCACAGACCCTTGTGTTCGATCCGAAAGGGTTTCTGGGCTCATGACCAACGTCGCCGTCAATACCTATACCCACTCTGTCACCTATGTGGCGGACAACATCCTCAAAAGCTTGAAGGATATCATCCGTCTTGTGGGCCTTGACCCGTCCGAGTTCGTCGGCGACTGGGAGTTGCACATGCGCGGTGTCCAGACCTGGCTGAACACAGGCGACCTCGAAACAGTAAAGCTGGAAATCTACAATCCCAAGACCGACGCACTGATTTTCCGTTGGGACATCGACATCGCCTATGGCTGGTCCGGCGGCGACGGCAGTTTCTGGACGGACACCGAGCAGCTCAAATACGCCATCAGAAAGGCGGGGCTGGTTCCGAGCGAGGCGCGGTATCGACTGCTTCTGCAAAGCAAGCCCGGCCGTCCCGACGTGGCCGGTTGGAGCAAGGCGAGCGGACGTTCGACGGAGGGCATGGTTCGCCAAAGCCTCGGGACGACGGTTGAGCACAGCGGCCTCGGCGCCAGCACATCTTATCTGAGGAGGGCCTGATGCTCACGATCGACGAAGCGTTTCGCAAATTCAAGAGCCGTCTCGAGCTGAATGATCGGGAGCAGGCAAACGCCTCGGCGCGCCAGAAAGAGGTCCGGGATTATCTGGACACCAAGTTCAAGATCGACCGGAGCTTCCTGACCGGATCCTATGCGCGCTGGACCAAGACCAAGCCGTTGAAGGATATCGACATCTTTTTCGTCCTGAAATCGTCGGAAGATCACTATCGCTCCAAAGCGCCCTCGGTGGTGCTGACCGATTTCCACAATGCCTTGGTCGAGAAGTACGGCGACAAGGCCAAGAAGCAGAACCGCTCGATCAACGTCGATTTTGGCGTGAAGGCCGATGCCGAGGATAATACCGATTACCGCGTCATCAGCGTCGATGTCGTCCCGGCTTTCGACAAGGATGAGGATTTCGAGATTCCCGACAACGAACTCGGCAAGTGGATCGGGACCAACCCTCAAACCCATGCCGCGGAGGCCACCGCCGCGCATCAGGCCTATTCCAGTGAATGGAAGGGTCTCGTGCGGATGTTGAAATACTGGAACAACAACCCCAAGCACGGCGAGAAGCCGGTGAAGCCCTCGTTCCTCATCGAAGTCATGGCAATGCAATGCCTTTATGGCGGCTGGGGTGGTAGCTTTGACCGCGAGATCCAGGGGTTCTTTGCGACGCTCGCGGCCCGGATTTTCGACGAGTGGCCCGACCCTGCCGGTCTCGGCCCGCCGATCAGCAACGGCATGGACACCGCGCGCAAGACGCGGGCGTGCGATCTTCTTCGTGCGGCGGAGCGCGACGCAACTCTTGCAATCGACCATGCGCGCCGCGGCCGGAACGGCGAAGCGTTGCGCGCATGGCGTGAATTGTTTGGCCCGAAATTTCCGCTGTCCTGATCGCAGGCACGAGAATCACACTGAGGTTTACCGATGTCGGAATGGTCTTTGTCCCAACTTCTCTCCTCGTTGCATGAAGATATTCAGCAGCGTCTCGCAATCGTCCGGAAGTCGTTCAACCATCCAGGGACGAAGGGCGATGCCAGCGAGAATGTCTGGATCAGCATGTTGGAGACATATTTGCCGAAGCGCTATCAGGCTGCGAAGGCGCATGTGGTCGATAGCTTGGGCAACTTCAGCCAGCAGATCGATGTGGTGATTTTCGATCGCCAATATTCGCCGTTTATCTTCACCTACGAAAACGAGACGATCATCCCTGCCGAAAGCGTCTATGCCGTTTTTGAGGCAAAGCAGACGGCGGACGCTAGCTTGGTCGCATACGCGCAGGAAAAGGTTGCGAGCGTCAGGCGCCTTCATCGCACGAGCCTCCCAATTCCATACGCCCAAGGCGTCTATCCGGCGAAACCCTTGATCCCGATTTTGGGCGGCCTCCTGACCTTTGAAAGCGAATGGAGTCCCGCTCTCGGGGCCTCATTTGAGAAGGCTCTGGCAGCCAATATAGGCGACGGTCGGCTCGATATCGGCTGCGTCGCGTCCCATGGCCACTTCTCGTTCGACCAAACGGCCGCGAGCTACAGCTTCGTCAACGAAAACAAACCGGCAACAGCATTCCTGTTCAAGCTGATATCTCAACTGCAATTCAGCGGAACCGTGCCGATGATCGACGTGGAAGCCTATGGACAATGGTTGACGAAATAGAAGGGCGACAGCGCGAAGACCATCCCTCCACGAACGAAGAACATGTATTCACTCTATTGAAACGGAAAAGCAATGCGGATTACGTCTCTTACTTTTTTGGCGTTCTATCTGAACGCAGCAATGGATTGCGGGCGATACGACGACCTGACGATTGCCGAAACAAAATCGAAAATTGAAAACGGAAATATATTCGACTTTCTTCGGCAGCGACTGGGGAATGACATCGACCTGAGCATCCTGACGAAGGAAGACGAGGCGGAGCTTCTCGCTGAATGGCAGGATTTGCTGGCGGCCGTGAATGCACGTCGAAAGATGGGCATTGAAATGCGCGGCTTGCCCCTCCTTATCGCCTATCTTTTGGAAGGTATCCAGCGCCGCCTTCCTCGCTAGGGTCGATACAATACGCAAGGCGGATACAAGACGCGCACCAGAGCGGTAACAGCAATGGATTTGTGAGAGTCGTGCTCAGGCGATTACGCTGTCTGCGCACGTATGTAGACAAGCCCCGATCGGGTACACCATGTGAGCTTATCATCATCGCCTGAGCGTAACATGGTTTTCCGTGGGGTGTCGGCTGCCTTCACCTGACCCCATACCGAATTTGTCGATTTTTATCGGTGCGGTAGGTAGCGATCAGCTAAAACCTGTGACATCGCCACATCGAGTTCAAACTGGAAAAGACTTGGATTGTTCGGCCAATTATCCGGCTTTTTGCTTCGTGCAACTTCGTAACCGGCCGGGTCGAGCCAGATGAGAGCTGCCCCTTCATCCAGCGGCAACACAACCAATCGCGCCTGCCGAAAATCAGCCGCCGAGCGTGCCAAATCTACCTTGATTGCGATTGTTGCACTTGCCTGACGTGGCGCTCGCGGCACCAGTCTGGCTTCAACCCAGGTGCGGATAATCCGAGGATCCAAAAGATCGTTGGCGTTCTCGCCATCTGGCCGACTTTCGTAGTAGGTCTTCGCCTCCAACTCAGCCTGTGGCCGATCGATGGCGTCGCCGCGTGCAAGCAAAAATGCTGCGACGGGGTCTAGCGTACCCCAACCTATCAGCTCCTTCAGCCAAAACGCGATCCAAGGCAACCCGCTTAGGGGCCAATCGGCGATTTCCAGTGCTCGTATGGGCTGTCCGTCGTCAGTTGTGTCCAGTAGTAAGCCGATGACGCTGCCAAGGCCCCACGTCCCTCGATAAATGAAGTTGTTCGCCACAAACCCATACCAGTTCGTGACCTCGCCGGCCCGAGGCTGCTGCGCAAGTGTTGACTTGGCTAACCACCAGCGAAGGAGTTTGGGCCAATCGTCGAAATTCTTCTTCCTGCCAAGCTTGGTATCGATCGCGAACACCGGAATCTCAGACAGGAGTGACAGGACATCACGGATGAATTCCAGTTGTTGTTCGGAGGTCCAACCTGCGTATTCATGGCCCTCCACTAGCTTGGCACGAATGGCCACCGCACGCTCGATCAAGGATTTCGCGGATCGCGGCGTCAGACTTGTCTTATATAGTCGTCGACGTTGAACTGAATCGGGATACTGCGTTTTTATGGCTTTGCCGCGCGCTAACCAAACGGCAGCTAGTCGCGCCTCGCCATGAGAGGCTGCAAAGGCATAGGTTCGGCGCCATATTCGTGCCAACTCCGCTTCCAGTTGAGCAGCGTCAAGATCTACCCCTCTCAACTCCTCAACTTCCTGAATCGCCGCTATGAGAAAAGCGTCGAGAGAGTCGAGATAAGCATGGCTGGACGGAGCATCCTCCCCCGGTTCAGATACGATGGTTTGTTCCAGCCAATCAGAAAATTCAGCTTCGGTTCCGCCGCCGGTCAAATTCATCCATTCGCGCTCCAACTCACGCAGCAAATGAGCAAGCGGACTGGAAGCATGATCGTCAGGGATCAGATCGCCAAGAGCAGCGGTCGCCTCCTCCAGCTTATTGACGAGACTTTCGTAACCGTTCCATTGCCTGCTATAACTGGGAACCATTCGCCCATATTTTCTTTCGTAGGTTCGCTCGGGCAATATCACGAGTGCGCTACCCTCCGTTGCTACACCAGGGCGTCCCGCGCGGCCGATCAGATTGCTGAACTCCTGCAACGTCATCTCAGTATTGCTCCTGAAGACGCTCGGTATCAGCAGGAAGTTGACCGGGATGTTGACGCCTTCCGACAGAGTCGACGTTGCAATGATGACCCGCACATAGCCCCGGTCAATGACCGTCTTGAGGCGACGGGCCAGCAGGCCAGGCATCTTACCGTGATGCACTACAATGCCTCGGGCCAACAGACGGTATTCTACCGAATCTGCCGTGAAGTAGTCGATCGCGGTTGCCAGGCAGCGCGCCCAGATTTGATTTCCTTCATCGACTGACCAATAATCAGGCAGCGCGATGTCCTGCCATTCATCCATGAGATCGGCGCATGTTGCCGCAAAAGTGTCGACGTTCTGTGTTAGCGAAATCAAGACCGCAGGCGTCGAACCGTCTGGGCGCTTCGCCGCAAGATTGAGGGCCGCCCAAAGCGTTGGCGCCCTCATGCGCACCTCCGGCCCAGCCTCAGCATCCAAGCCGCCCGGCACTGACGGAAAGGGTTCGCGCACAAAGGGCGAGTCGTCGCGCTGCTCATCGTCAAACTTGAGCGAATGTCCGTCCATCAAACTGTATCTTATCGCGAACTGCCCGTTGGAACTGACTTCGAGCCGGCCAAGCATTTGCCGCGTACTACGGTATGCCGAACTTGTTGGCACCGCATCGGGCGTGTTCGATATCCACCTCGCCAGAGCGGGGGCGGCCCGTGCAGCCACGGCCGAGAGCGCGACGATTCGAAACTCATGATCTTCACGCGCGCGCAAGAGGCGGGAACCGAGTTGTTCCAGCCTAAACGATCGTGATGTTCCATCACTCAGCCCGGTCAGCCTTGTCTCGTCCTGCTCCACCATATGGGCCTCATCGATAATGATGGTACGAACCCGGTCGAGGAACAGGACCCCCAGATAGCGCAGCAGCGCATCCGCCTTTTCGAACGTGCAGATAACGACTGTCGGTTGATCAGTTTGAATCCACGCATCGGTTGGGCCCCAATCAACACCGCCATACAGACCTGTGACAACAACGGGTTCCACCGCGATTCCGCGAAGATCCTCGGCTAAACGGCCTTCCACCTCGGCCGCCAGTGCGCGTGATGGCACGAGATAAAGAACCAGATTCCCAGCTGCGACTCCGTCCGGTGCGTCGGCGAACAAGCCCTGTACTGCCCCCAAGGTCGCAACTGTGGTCTTTCCAGAACCGGTGGGCGTGCATAACACGAACGACGTATTATCCTGCAATTTGGCGATACCCGCCGCCTGCGCCGGCCAAACCAGTGCGCGCCTGTTAACAAACGCCGAACGCGCAAACTGGGTAAGAGCATCACCCGCCGGTCCGCTGGAGGCAACGCGCAAGCGCTCGATCTGTGGCCATAGACAAGTTTCTATGAATCGTCGCGCGCTCGCGGCGGTCAGTTTGGCAAGGAGGTAAGAGTAAGAATCGCGACTATGCAGAAACCCTAAAGCAAGCGCTTCAAGTTTGACCACCGCGCGTTCAACCGGGACGTCCCCTCCAGTTCGCAGAAATGCGCAGATCGTTCCGATACACATGACAACGTGCTGAACGGACGCCACTTCCAAATCGCCGGGATCGAGACGGCCATTGTCACGTAATGTTCGATAGTCGTTCCAAAAAGTGAGTACAGCCTGAAACGCCGCTGGGAAATCTGCGCGGACAAACTGCCTGAGGAGTTCCGAGAGCGGTTCACCCTCAGGAAGCCTTCGAAGGTGGCCCAGCGCCATCGCCGGATAGTCGGCCAACTGATAGGCAGCTGCAGCCAGCAGATGAAGTGGAGTACCGGGCGGACGCAACTGTGATTGCGACAACCACTCGATGATCTCCGCCGATCGCTTCACCGAAGCTCGCCAGGGCGACCCAATATCCACGCCTCGCTCTAACCAGCCACTCTCCAGAAGCAGCATGGCCTCATCAAGGTAGCTAGTGACGTCACCAGGTGCAAAGCTCGCCAGACCTTCGCGCCCCATATCCCGCCGAAGCCTCTGACTATAAAGCTTGGCTTGGCGTGGAGTCAGCGCCTGCCCCGCGAGGGCTTCGCGAATGTCTCGCGCCATGGCGACCGTAGCAGCGTTCGTCATCTCAGCCCCCCCTATACAAAATGTCGACAACGGCGTCTAAATTTTCGAACTGAAACTCCATCGCCTCAAGATTGCGCTGCAAGGTATAGGAAGGATGCGGTGCTGCGGGAGGAAGCCATGCAATTCGATCGACCGGCTGCTTTGGCGAATGACCTACGGCATAGGCAAGACCATCGTGGCGTGTGGCGGTTTGAAAGCCTTTCCAATAAAACTGGAGGAGTGCCTGCTGCCAAGCTTTGGCGTCCGGCGTGTCATATTCCTTCAGGAGATTAATTAGTTCCCGGACGCCGCTCGGCCTGTTTCCTCCGGCAACCAGCTTTTCATGCGCATCTTTCATGATACCGGTGTTGCTGACAGTCAGACATTTTGCTTCGAGTGTCAGGATGTCCGTAATGACACCATTATCGTCCATACGAAACGCCAAGCCATCGTCACCCGTGCGGCCCGGACGCTTCTCCTCATCAGCGTCAGGATCGTGGGCGACCCCGGCGAAGAGACGTTCGTTAATAAGATCAAGGTGTTGAAACTCTTGATCGTGAAAACGAAACAAGAGCGCTGGAATTTTCCAGTCTGAGTATCCGATCGCACCATAATGCTCGACTGCTAATGCGCCGAGCGTCTCGCCGAGATAGCCTTGGAGCGATATGCGATTGAGCATTGCCGGATAATTCGCGGCCGGATCATGGGCTGGGTCATTAAACGGCGAAAGATCATCCTGGAAACCAGTCCGGATTCTTCGACGGGCGTCATCCAACGCCTCTTGGACGTATGCGATAAGCTCGTCGCGTAGTGGTCCAAGAGACGCATGGACTTCCCGCCACACACGCAATCTGTAGCGTTGGTGAGGTTGAGGAATGCCTTGATCGATCAGCCAAGCATTTAATGGAACTGGAGCCAGACGGCGAAATCTAATCAATTTTCTGGGCCACCCCTATCGTCGCCCCGGGAGGCCCATTCCAAATTCATATCCACTTTGCGTTCCCCAGCCACATTATTTGAACAGTTCTGCAATATCCGTCATTGGTCGAAACAACTTCATCGGCTGATCGGGGAACGGCAAAAAACTCTCCCGCTCATAGAAGCGGCGGGCATTTTCATCCTTGGCGTCAACGATCACCGCGAAGGATGCGATCTCGCTTCTGACAGCTCGAAACAGGGCGTCGGCCAGAAGAAAACGGCCATAGCCATTGCCCTGATGATGTCGATCAACCGCCAGCCGCCCCAGCAGTGTCGCCGGAATGAGCGGGTAGCGCGGGAGCTTTCGGACGGTCTGGGCAGGCCATTCGCCGACATTCACCGCCGTCGAGGACAGCGTGTAATAGCCGGCGATGGCGCCATCCGGCAGCACAAGCACAAACGGCGCCGCCATGTTCTTACGGGCGTCCTGTCCCGCTTGCGCCCTGAAATATCGATCGAGCGGCTCCACGCCGCTCTCGAACGACGCCCGATCATGCTGCGGGCCGAGTACCTCGACCCGCAACGATTCGTCAGCAAGTCGCCCCACCCGTCAGACGCCAGTGGCCCGGCGATACCGCTGCACCGTATCGCGCAGGCGGTCATTGACCGGCTGCGGGTTGATCAGGGCGTCCACGAATGCCTGGCTGTCCCGGACGGTCAGATCGAGGCGCTGATGCTCCTCGATAGCCCGGCGCGCGGCTTCCTGCACGCTGGTCAGCACGAAATCCGTCACCGTCCGGCCCTGAAGCGCAGCGGCATGTTCTATAAGACTCTTCTGGTCAGCCGTGACACGCGTTTCCAGACGCTCACCACGGACACGACCGCGAGATGTGTTCAAAGCAGGTGTGGTCATCATCGTTCTCCTGCGGACAATGTACGGCCAGTGGCCGGACTTTTCAAGGCTTGAATTTGGAATCGTGGCCGCGACGGGATGGTGTCCCCGCCTCCCAAAGCCGCGTTCTGGACTTTCCTGAAAGTCCGGGCATTGTTGAGCGCAACAGTATCAGCCACGAATGTCGTAGATGTTAGACAGATTTTCCAGATGGATTGAGAAAAGACGCGCCAGTCGCCGGCGAATGCAGACTGATGCTCGCGTTCTGATTCAAGAAGATGAGCGTAAAGCCTACTACATGGCACAACGTCTTGCTGCGCGCAGCCGGGTCGAAGGCAATCGTGCAGAGTTCTGGCACTGGGCAAGGGTCGCATCCGAGGTTGCGCGCATCTCCCCCGTTGCTGAAATGGACCTTGAGATCGTCAAGGCTGTCGCGGATGAGGAACAAAACCGTGTGCGGTAATAATGGAGAATCGTAGGAAATGGCGCGGTTGCCGCCTACAGGCCTTCGCCAATGAAAGAATCATCATCACATGTTAAAAGTCATCGCCCAGGACTTCATCAAGCCGGAGGCCGTCGAGATTGTTCTGCCGCTCTATCGGGAACTGGTCGAGAAAACCCGGCAAGAAGAACTCTGCATAGCCTATGATTTGTTCGTGGATCAGAAAGATCCCGGCCACTTCATCTTCATCGAGGAATGGCCGGATCGGGCGGCGCTCGATGCCCATTGTGCCACCGAGCATTTCACCCGGCTGGTTCCGCTCATCAATGCTCATCAGCGGCAAGATGCGACTTTCATCCTGATGGAGAAATTTCCAACCTGATCGACAGGCGGTCTGGCGCGAGAGCGGACGTATTCCCTGATTTCCGGTTCGGCGTATTTCCGGTTTTGCCAACACACTGTCTCGATGGGGGAAGGTCTTCCCCCTGGCCGGCGCCAAGGTCGCCGGCACACCCCTTTCAGCGGGGAGACCCCCAGGCTGTGCTAAAACCCAACTAATCGTGCGAGCGCAGCGAATGATTTTTACCCGCTCTATGGCATATGGCTTTTGGCTGCTTACGACCTCATTGTTGCCGCTCAGGTTTCTCTTGTCACCGCCCGAAACCTGCCATTCGTTGGGCCCCACAGCCCACAGAGTGCGTATTCCGATGATGCCGGACGGGTATTCCGACGCGAAGCCGGACAGGCATTCCAATTTGATGCCGGACACTGTTCCGATCAGAAGCCGGACGCGGCAAGGTGCCTTTGGGTCTGATTGATGATTGCCGTTGAGGCAGTGGTGGGTCAAGTGACGGTTGTGTCGGACATGGACACGGCGCGCTGTTTGCGCAGGCTCTCCCCAGATAATTCGATGCGATAGGCATTATGCACGAGGCGGTCGAGAATGGCGTCGGCGATGGTGGCGTTGCCGATCATGTCATACCAGTGGTCGACGGGAATCTGGCTGGTGATGATGGTCGAGCGCCGCTCGTATCGGTCCTCGACGATCTCCAGAAGATCACGGCGCTGTTCGTCGTTGAGCTTCTCCGGCCCCCAGTCATCGAGGATGAGCAGATCGGTTCTGGCCAGCGACTTGATCAGCCTGGTGTATCGTCCGTCCCCGCGGGCCAGCGCGAGGGCGGCGAAGAGCCGGGGAACGCGGTGGTAGGCGACGGAAAGATCCTCGCGGCAGGCCTTGTGCCCGAGAGCACAGGCCAGCCAACTCTTCCCGACGCCGGCCAGCCCGATGAGAAGCAGGCTATGGTGCTGCCTGATCCAGTCGCAACCGGACAGCTTGAGAAAGAGATTGCGGTCAAGGCCGCGGGCAGCGCGGAAGTCAATGTTCTCGACCTGGGCGTCATGGCGCAATTTTGCGGCGCGCGCCCTGGCCTCGAAGCGCTTCTGGCGGCGCGTCGTCATCTCCCGCTCGAGCAGAAGGGTGAGCCACTCTCCATGCTGGAGGCTTTGGGCCTCCGGCTGCTGATCGAGTTCCTGGAAAGCGGACGCCATGCCGGAAAGGCCGAGGTCGCGCAGGGTGTCGAGGGTGGGATTGGTCAGCATGGTCGATTGTCTCCTTAGTGAAAGTAGCCGGGGCCGCGAAGATTGGCGTGTTCGCCGACGGCGGCCGGTTCAGCGGAATGGCGGGGTGTTTTGTAGCTTGTGATGAGCGCGCCGATGCTTTTGCAGGTCAGCCCGCCGATCTCGACGGCGCGGGCCGAGACGGCCTCGGCCTGGGCGGCGCTGATGGCGCGGTAGAGTCCGAGAACCCCGAGGCAGGTTCGGAACCCCTGTTCAGGATGCGGCCGGCTGGCAAGGATCGCGACGATCAGGCCCTCGGTGTGCGGCCCGATCGATGCGGCCCAGCGTCGGAAGCGTTCCGGCGACCATTCGGCATATCGGCGATGCGAACTGGGCATGTGATCCGGGTCGGTCCCGAAGCGTGAACCGCCGTATCGGCGCTGATGAGCCGCAATCCGTTGGCCTTTGAGGAATATCTCGATGGTGCGGCTCGTGGCCCTGACATCCACCTGCTGGCGGATAAGATGGTGGGGCACGGAATAGAAGTAACGCTCGAACTCGACATGGTAGTCCGTCGAGACCCGCGCCAGACGCCATTCGGCGAACTCGTAATCCTGCGCCGGAAGGGCTGCCAGCGCGGTGCACTCCATCGCCTCGAACATGTCCCGGCGGCTTTGGCCGAGCCGGCGCATGACATGGGTGTTGATCCGCTCGACGGCTCCGACGATGGCTGCATTGGCCTCGGCCAGCGAGAAGAAGGTCTGGTTGCGCAAGCGGCCGAGAATGCAGGTTTGGGCGAAACGCACGCCGCTTTCGACCTTTGCCTTGTCTTTGGGGCGCTTCGGGCGGGCAGGCAGAACGCCGACGCCATAATGCGCCGCCATCATGCCGTAGGTGCGGTTGATCTCGGGATCGTAGAAGCTGGCCTTGTTCACGCCGGACTTCAGATTGTCGGGAACGAGGAGCCGCGGGACGCCGCCGAAGAAGCGGAACATGCGCACATGCGAGCCGATCCAGTCCGGCAGGGCCTGGCTCCAGGTTACCTCCGCGAAGGTGTAGCTCGACGCACCCAGCACGCCGAGGAAGATCTCCGCCTCGCGGATCTCGCCGGTCTTGCCGTCGACGATCGGCAGCGTCTTGCCGGAATAGTCGACGAACACCTTGTCGCCGGCAACATGTTCCTGGCGCATCGTGGGCGAAAGCCGCTGCTCGAAACTGCGGAACAGCTCGCAGAACCGGCTGTAGCCGTAGCCATCAGGATGAATCGCGCGATATTCCTCCCAAAGGATCTGTAGGGTCACGGCCGGCTTCTTCAGCTCGACCGCCAGCGCGCTCCAATCGGGTTCCACCCGCCGGCGCAGGCCCTGCTTGACGCCCTGTCGGGAGAATAGCCGGCGCTCGATGACGTCGTCCGTCAGGTCTCCGGGCAAGGGCCAGCTCAGTCCGGCCGCTCTCGCACGCTCAAGGTTATCCTGCACCGTGCTGCGAGCAAGCCCCAGCATCATGGCAATATCGCGCACGCTCACGTCGTCCGCGCAAAGCCGAAGCATTTGTCGTAGGTGTCTCATGGTCAGCCTTCTCTTCGCCGGCATCAGCATCTCCTCGTTCATCACGAGGAAACACATGCCAAGGTTGCTGACCCAAAGGCATCGGTGGACCGCCTAAACTGTCCGGTTATTTATCGGAATCGCGTCCGGCTTCATGTCGGAATGGCGTCCGGTTTTTGATCGGAACACCGTCCGGTTAATTCCCGGAATCCGCACACAGAGTCGAGGCCGTAAGTGGATCGGCAGGTTCCAGGTGACATTGGTGGCGACTATAATAGACCATGTTTGGCCCGCAGAAATTGCACGGAAGGCATTTTCAAGTGCGGTCAATTTCTGTCTCCAGGCTTGTGACTGCCGATGACCCGCGAGCACCAGCCAATTTGGCGATCGTTACGAAAAATACCGGCACGAAGAAGACACCAAGGACGGTGGCTGTCAGCATGCCGCCCATGACGCCTATACCAATCGAGTTCTGAGCGGCCGATCCCGCTCCCGTTGCTCGGGCAAGCGGCAGCACGCCCAGCACAAAAGCCAGTGAAGTCATCACGATCGGTCGCAACCGCAATGCTGCAGCGTGCAGCACCGCCTCGATGGGCGGACGCCCCTTCGTCATCAGGTCTTTGGCAAACTCCACAATGAGAATTGCGTTCTTGGCCGTTAATCCAATGGTAGTGAGAAGGCCGACCTTGAAATATACGTCGTTCGATTGGGAAAATACCGAAGCTGCAAGCAACGCCCCAAGAACACCGACCGGGACGGCCAAGATGACCGACAACGGGATCGACCAGCTTTCGTAGAGGGCGGCGAGACACAGAAAGACCACCAGAACCGATATTGCGTACAACATCGCGGCCTGCGAGCCTGCCAAACGCTCCTGGTAGGAAAGACCGGACCACGCCGAGGTGAAGCCGCCGGGGAGTGCCGAAACAAGGCTCTCGGCTTGGTCCATTGCGGCCCCGGAGCTTGTGCCCGACGCCGCCGATCCGGAGATTTCAATAGCTGCGGTGCCATTGAACCGAGCGAGTGACGGCGATCCCTGGATCCAGGAGGACCAGGCGAAGGCGGTAAATGGCACCATCTCGCCATTGCTGCTGCGTGCATACCAATGGTTGATATCCCCCGGTTGCATGCGATACGGCGCGTCCGCCTGGACGTAGACCGGCTTGATGACCCCGTTGTAGACGAAGTCGTTGACATTGGTGCCTGAAAACACGGTGTTGACCAAGCTGTTGATCGCCGAAGGGTCGACACCCATCGCACCGGCCTTTTCCTGGTCTACTTCTAGCTTCAGTTGCGGTTCGAGCGTTTTGGTGTTGCCGCGCAGATTGGTGATTGCGGGATTCGTGGCCCCCTGGTCCACAAGCGTGTTGCTTGCCGCCATGAGCGCGGCACGGCCCTGATTGGCACTATCCTGCAGGAACATCGTAAAGCCGCTGGACTGGCCCATACCCTGGATCGCAGGCGGCTGAAGCACAAAGACATCAGCGTCGCGGATCTGCTTGAAATGGGCCGTAGCTCGCTTGGCAATGGCGGAAGCCGACAATCGTGCATCAGTTCTCTGGTCGAAATCCTTGAGTCTCACAAACCCGGTAGCGGTGTTTTCCCCACTGGTGCCAAAGCCAAATCCGAGGCTCATGAAGACGCTTTGGACTCCATCCTTCTCGTCTTGGAGGTAATAGTCTTTGACCAGGTCAACGACCGCCTGGGTGCGTACGGCGTTGGCCCCCGCCGGCAGTGTAATCTGTGTCATCAGCACGCCTTGGTCCTCCTCTGGGACGAACGAGGTCGGCAGCTGCTGATATAGAACGTAGGCTCCGATTACGATGGCGGCAAAGGCAACGAATACGGTGAGTGGCCGCGTCACCAGTTTTCCCACGACAGCTATGTAACCGTTGGTGGTGCGGTTGAACCCACGGTCAAACCAGCCCAGCCAACGGGACAGGGGACCGCCATGCGACGGCTTGAGCATGATCGCACAGAGCGCAGGCGTCAGAACCACTGCGGCAAGCACCGAGAGGATCATGGCGCTGGCTATCGTCACGGAAAACTGCCGGTATATGACGCCGACCGATCCCGAAAAGAACGCCATTGGGATGAAGACCGCCGTCAGGACCAGGGCAATGCCTATCAGGGCATTGGTGATCTCTCCCATCGATCTTTCGGTGGCTTCGCGGGCGGTGACATTTTCGTCGCGCATAATGCGTTCCACGTTCTCCACGACGACGATCGCATCATCGACGAGCAGCCCGATCGCCAGCACCATTGCGAACATGGTCAACATGTTGATCGAATAGCCGAGCGCCGCGAGGACGCCGAACGTCCCCAGCAAGACGACCGGAACCGCGATCATGGGAATGAGGGTTGCGCGGAAGTTTTGCAGGAATAGCAACAGGACAAGAAATACGAGGACGATCGCTTCAATAAGCGTATGGATCACCTTCTCGATCGAAAGCACGACAAATGGCGTGGTTTCATAGGAATACGCCACCTCGACACCTGCGGGGAGCGAGTTCGCCAGGCTGTCGAGCTCGGCGTGAACCAGCTCCGCTGTCGTTACCGCGTTGGCGCCCGACGCCAGCTGAACGCCAAAACCCGCCGCGGGCATGCCGTTGAAGCTTGCGCTCTGCCCATAGCTTTCGAGACCCAGTTCGACCCGGCCCACGTCGGCGACGCGAACCACCGAGCCGTCTTCTGCGGTTTTCAGGATGATCCGCTCAAATTGCTCGGCCGACGTCATTTGCGTCCTGGCGATGATAGTCGCCTTGATCTGCTGGCCCTGAACGGTGGGGCTGCCACCGATGTATCCGGCGGCAACCTGAATGTTTTGGGCGCTTACGGCGGCAACGACATCACTAGGCACCAATTGGTATTGTTGCAGGGCAGCGGGATCCAGCCAGATACGCATCGCATAGCCGGAACCAAAAGCCTGGACGGCTCCCACGCCTTCTATGCGCTCGATGCGCTCCTCAATCTGGCTCGACATGATATCGGACAGCTGATTCATCGTGTAGCGCCCGTCGCGCGAAATGATGTTGCCGATCATGAGAATGCCCAATGGCGCGCGGTTGACCCTCACGCCCTGGCTTTGAACCGCCTCGGGGAGCTGCGAGGTTACGGTGGACAAGCGGTTCTGTACCTGAACCTGAGCCAGTTCAGGATCCGTGCCGTTCGCGAACGTCAAGGCAACCGATGAAGAGCCTGTATTTGATGTGGAGCTCATGTAAAGCAGGCCATCCAGGCCCGTCATCGCGCTTTCGATCTTACGAGTGACCGAGTTCTCGACGGCTTCGGCGGTGGCGCCCGTATAGGTCGCAGACACCCTGACGGTAACCGGGGCAATTTCCGGATACTGCGAAATCGGTAACGTCGAGATGGACATCAACCCCGCAAGCACCGTGGCAAGGGCGAGGACGATTGCAAAGACCGGGCGTGCAATGAAAAAACTGGCGATGGCGTTGCGAGGGGCTGCAAGCGTCACTGAGGAGCCTCCTGAGTTGTTGCTGCAGCAGATCCCAAGGTCTGCCGCACAAGGCCATTCTCATCGACCGACGCGTCGACCGCTTCGATCGCGGTCCCGTCCGAAATTTTCTGGAAGCCGTCGACCACGATGCGGTCTCCATCCTTCAGTCCGCCGACGACGATCCAATTGTTGCCGGTGGTGCCATTCGTGGTCACCGTCCGCAGTTCAGCCTTGCCCCCGGTGGAGGCGACATAGACCGTTGCTTCCCCGTTGGTCCCGCGCATCACAGCGCGCTGCGGTACGAGATACGCGTCGGGGATCTCACCGAGGGACAGTTGTGTTCTGACAAACATGCCTGGAACCAGTACCTGATCCGGATTGCGGAATGTAGCGCGCACCCGGAATGTGCCGGCCGTCTGGCTAACCACTCTGTCGACCACCGCGATGGTGCCTGTTGTGTTGTATTGTTTGCCGTTCTCGAGCGTGAGCGTGACCGGCCTCGGTGCTTGCTCCCGACCAAGCCGCCCTGCCTCGATTTCATCGCGAACACGAAGCAGGTTGACGCTCGAGTCCACCAGGTCAACGTAGACCGGGTCGATCTGGCGGATCGTTACAAGCGGTTCCGTCTGGTTTTCGGTAACAAGCGCCCCGATGCTGACCGCGGAAACACCGATCTCCCCATCGAGAGGAGCCGTGAGGGTAGCATCGTCGAGGTTGATGTTGGCGGTATCGAGATCCGCCCTGGCCACTTCGACGTCGGCCTGTGCCTGCAGCAGTGTGGACCGCGCGTCGTCGAGCGCCTGGGCACTAACGGCGTTGGATTTCGCCAGGGTATTGACACGACCGAAGGTCGCTTGCGCCGCCACGGCCACGGCCTGCGTCTTGTCCAAGGCAGCACTTGCGGCCGCGACGGCGGCCTTGAATTTGGTATTGTCAAGTTCATAAAGGACATCGCCTGTCGCGATTTTCTTGCCTTCCTGAAAGGCGATGCGACGGACGATGCCGTTGACCTGCGGCCGTATCTCCGCCGTTGCAGACGCGACAACCCGACCGGGCAGGGTGAGTTCAAAGGGGACGGACTGGCTGCTGATTGTGATCACTCCGACCGGCACAGGCCCTGCCCCGCCCGGCGCAGTGGAAGGCGTTCGCGAGTCGTTGCAGGCGACCAGCGATAGCAGCCCCGCCAGCAGGGCAAGAGGTCTGACTATTCTAAGCATGTGCGCCCCGTGCTTTGCCGGCCCGTTGCCCGATGCGGACAAGAAGAGCCGTTCGTTGCAGCATGCCTGAGATACGTGGGTCGCGGATGCTGGCAGACCGCTCGGCATCAGGAATGAAGTCGCGGCGCATGGCCGTCTCCGTTAATGAGTTTGTAAATTTAGGATTGGAATTTTAGGTACTATATAGTACCGATAATATTGGATGACTTGCCATGTCAAATGAAACTTCCGTAACAAAGAAGAACGCGCCGCCGCTGCGGCGCGGGCGCCCCAAGGTGCTCAGTGACGAGATGCGTCGCCGCGCGATCGTCAAAGCAGCCCATGAGACATTCATTGAGTTGGGGTTCGGGCGAACGACCACTGCGGCGGTCGCCGCGCGGGCCAAGGTCTCCAAACGCGCGATCTATCAGTTCTTCAAGAACCAGACGGAGTTGTTTGCTGCGGTGGTGAAAGACAACCGCCACATGATCCTTGATCTCCCACGGCCGGCCGGGGAAGACCTTTCTCTCATGGAGACCCTCGTTCGGATCTTCCGGCTGGACATCGACGACGACGCTGAGAAAGAGCGTGAAGCCATCCTGCAGCTCATCACGCGAGAGTCGAGCCAGTTTCCGGAGCTTTCGGATTATCTCTACAAACATCAAATAATCCGGTCCCGCGAAGATTTGATCGAGTGGCTGGAGAATGAGCGTCTCCGTGGCCGGATCACTGTCGAGGACCCGCTTGTAAATGCCGGAATGCTCATGGATATCGTGTTCGGCGCATTGCTGCCGCGCCGGCGTCTTCAAAATCGCATAGACCGTGCGCGCCGTACGGAACACATCAAGAAGCGTCTTGAAATCTATCTGCGCGGAACCGCGCCTTGATCTGAGACACCGGCCCAGTAACGCTCCAGAGTGATCTGTGTGCGAGGCCTCAGGGGCTTCTGCAAGGGGCGGTACGGTGCCGCTCTTCGGAGCGTATCCGCGGCGCATTGCACGCGCATCCCGCCCTTACCTTTCCCATTTGTAATGTCTGCCAAACTTGACATAGGAACTCAATATAAAATATCGGTACAGCGAAGTACCAATATTATCAAACCGCAACCTGGCGGGAGTTCTTGATCATGCACCAAACGGCCACTATCCATGAGAAAGGCGGTGTCATCTGCGACACCCAGGCGGGTTATAGCCTGATTTCCCGTGCCCTGCATTGGCTCATGGCGCTGCTGTTTGCCTGGCAGTTTACATCGGCGCTGCTTCATTTCTTCGCGGATGACACAGCAGTGAAAGCCTTCTTCTGGGCCACCCATGCGTCGGTCGGTTTCACGCTCTATTTGCTCAGCCTCGTGCGCGGCGCATGGGCGCTGGCTAACTGGCGTCGTCGTCCCACGCATAGTGGCTCGCCGCTCGAGCGCGCCGCTTCCATGGGGCACCTGGCGTTGTATTCCTTGATGATCATTGTCCCACTGCTCGCGATCTTGCGCGCCATTGGCAACGGGCGTGGGATGCGGGTCTACGGCCTCGAACTGATAGCGCCGGGAGGGGAACCCAATCTCTTGCTGACCACGCCCGCCAACGTTGCGCACGGCGTGCTGGGGTGGACCTCGCTGGTACTCACCGTTGGCCACGTCGGCATGGTTTTGCTGCACAGCGTGGTCTGGCGGGACGCTACACTCGACCGGATGACCAAAGGCTGGAGCGTTGCCCCGGCGTCTTCGACCCTAAAGGAGCCTATGTGATGGACCAGACAGTTTCAGCGGTGCTCGACACCTATCATGAGATGATCAAGGAGGAGCGGTCAAGGCCGCGCGAGCCGGCGCCTGACGCCGCAGATCGCGGGAACGACCATCGTTTGCTGGCCGTCGGACCGCAGACGGGACAGCTCCTCAATATTCTGGCGCGAAGCCTGAAGGCGCCCACTATTCTCGAGCTCGGCACCTCGTTCGGCTATTCCGGAATATGGCTTGCAGAGGCGGCCCGCGCAACGGGCGGTCGTCTCATCACCATGGAACTCTATCAACATAAATCCGCGTTTGCCCGTGACATGGCACAAAAGGCGGGACTTTCGGACCATATCGATTTCAAGGTCGGCGATGCGGTCCAGATGATCCGCGAATTGCCGGATGGCATCGACTTCGTCCTGGTCGACCTCTGGAAAGACCTTTACGTGCCCTGCCTCGAAGCGTTCTACCCGAAGCTCAACGCCGGCGCGATCATTGTCGCCGACAATATCCGCACGGACCGAGCTGACGTGATGGACTATGTGCGGGCGATCCGCGCGAAGCCCGGCATGACAAGCATCATGCTGCCGGTCGGACAGGGCCTGGAAGTCAGCCGCTTCAAAACGGGAGTTCCCGAATGAACAGGCGCATGTTTCTTACGTTGAACGGTTCTGTCGCCATGTGCGCCCTGGTCCCCTTCACAATACCTGGCTTTGCGGCCCCTGCGCAAAATGCGGGAGCCGAGCAGACGAAGGCGATAGCCGCTGCCGCCTTGGCCCTTCTGGACTTATTGAGCGACGATCAGCGCCAGGAGCTACAGTTTCCATTCACGCGGCAGCCGAAGGCAATCATGGCCCATTTCAAGGGCGGCATGCGCGGCGACGTCGACATGATCGGCGAACAATACGGGAAGTCCATGTGGTCGAACTTCCCGGTAAGCGACGTGGCGCGTCCCGGCCTGCGCCTCGGCAGCCTGAATGACGCGCAGCGGTCTTCCACCATGGCTATGCTAAGCGTGTTGTTGAGTGACAGGGGCTATCGCAAGATGCTCGAAATCATGGGTTCCGACCAGGTATTGGCGGACACGGCTACGCCATACGCCTCGGGTCGCGCGGCCTACACGCTCGCCATTTTTGGAACTCCGAACATCGATACCCCATGGATGATTCAGTTCGGCGGGCATCACTTGGCGCTCAATGTCACGCTGTCCGGCGACAAGGCAGTCCTGGCGCCCGTCCTAACCGGCTGCCTGCCCGCCATCTACACGGAAGACGGGAAAAGAATCCGTGCCCTCGCCGCCGAAAACGACAAGGCATTTGCCTTGCTCGACTCGCTTGACGATGCGCAACGCAAGCAGGCCATTATCGACCATCCCGTGTCTTTATTGGTACTTGGGCCGGGACATGATGACGAGACGGTGCCGCCCGTCGGAGTGAAAGTGTCAGTTCTGGATCAAAGCCAACGCGGGTTGCTTTATGATCTGATCCTGGAGTGGGTTGGCATCCTCAACGACGTTCATGCCGCACCCCGTCTGGCGGAGATCCGGAATGGTCTGGAAGACATGTACTTTGCCTGGAGTGGTCCGACGACACGTGAACCGAACCGTAACGGTGCTTCCTATTTCCGAATCCAGGGCCCTCGCCTTTTTGTCGAGTTTTCCCCGCAGGAGCCGGGTGGCGATCTGACGATGCATGTCCATACGATTTATCGCGATCCGTTCAATGCCTATGGCAGAGGAATAGCGTGACCGTGAGCGCATCATTGCATCTAACAGCACTACAGGAAGGAACAGATCCGTCCGTTGAGCGTCAGGTAAGAAATGCACAGCCAGCGAGAGGACCTATGATCAGACGACGTTCCTTTGTCCTTGCGGGGTTGTCGATAACTGCAGCAGCAATCCTTCCTCTGCCGCGTGGCGCCTGGTCCCAGAACTCACCGAAGGAGGTCGTTCAATCCGATCCTGCCTACATCCTGGGCGCTACCGCGATCACGGAAGTCTATGGTGACGGCCAGCGCCTCACGGCGGTGGCTATCGAGTATGACCGCCCGGTTGAAGCCGCCGCGCTTGATCCGGCGCTGTTTGCCGTCGATGACCGCACAATCACTCGCATCTACGCCAACAGCAGCGCTGACCTTGATGCCGAGGGTGCAGGTCAGGTTGCGCCCAGCCGTTTCGTCATCATCGAGCTCTCGCCGGAAGACAAAGCCGCACGCCTCTATGCAGCGCAGGCCAGAGGCGGCATTATACGCCGGCCGGTTGCGGCGACCTTGACTATAACGCTCACCGACGTGCCCGAACCTCGGTTTGAGTCTGGCGACGTACTCGCGGTTTCGCCGGGGCAGGACAATGGCCAACCTCAGGGCGGCCCGCCCGGCTTTGGTTCCGAGCCCCTGTCGCTTCCGACCACCGCCACGCGCAACCTCATAGTCGACGATTTCGTCCAGGCTGAGTTCCAGGACGCCGAAACCGGCGACACCCTGGCATATAACCTTTTCGTACCTCGCGATCGCGACCCATCAGTCCCGCTCCCGCTTGTGCTATTTATGCACGATGCGGGCGCCACCAGCACGGTGGTCGACACTACATTGGTACAAGGCCTTGGGGCCGTATCCTGGGCGTCACCCGAAGACCAAGCCAGGCAGCCCATCATCGTGCTTGCGCCGCAATACCGCAATCAGATCGTCAACGACGAGTCGCAGACCACATCCATGATGGAAACGACGCTGCACCTCCTTGATCACATCGCCGAAGCGTATAATGCTGACCGCTCGCGCCTCTACACGAC
Source organism: Roseixanthobacter finlandensis (assembly GCF_043195105.2). Taxonomy (NCBI): domain Bacteria; kingdom Pseudomonadati; phylum Pseudomonadota; class Alphaproteobacteria; order Hyphomicrobiales; family Xanthobacteraceae; genus Roseixanthobacter; species Roseixanthobacter finlandensis. Next base: position 4,727,783 of record NZ_CM195536.1, read on the forward strand.
GGGCCAGTCTGGAGGCGGGATGATGTCGATCGCAATGATGGTAAAGGAGCCTGATCTTTTTGCAGCGGCCTTCCTTGTGGCCTGCCAATGGGGTCCGGCGGTTGTGGCCCCACTCGCGCAGCAGAAGCTCTGGGTCATGGTCTCTGAGGGAGATCCGGGGGCCTTCCCCGGCCAGAACGCCATCATGGAAGTGATCGAGGAGGAAGGGACAGAGGTCTCGCGCACGACCTGGGACGGCACCTCGACGCCGGAGCAATTCGCAGCCCTTGTGGCGGAGCAACAGGCTAAGGGCGCTCCGGTCAACTATACGGTGTTGCGGCTCGGCACAGTGGTGCCCGAGGAGCAGGCGGGAAACCCCGGCTCCGACCATATGAACACCTGGCGCATCGCCTACACGATTCCTGGCATTCGCGATTGGATCAAACAACAGAGCCGCAACATATGAAGCAGCAGAGTGAGGACAAGACGTGGCCTTTATGTCGGTCACCCGAGAGCTGTGATTGGTAGTAATACCGACTGCGGCATCGCGAAGCGCGCTCAACTCGCTTTCCTTCGCCTCGCGAGAGGGATTCCGACAGCTTCTTCGTCGTGCGACCTATGAGGAGAACAAATGCGCCTTCTACACTGCACCATGGGCGTCGGCTCCTACTTTGTCTACTTTTGACAGAAGGCGGCCGCTGGAATGACCGAGGTAGAGGCGTGTTGCCGCCGAGTCTCATCCTGATTGACGCTGGGCCTCACCTTGTTTGTCGCCGCGCAGCCATCCTTACGTACGACTGCAACGGAGCTGGTACCAGCCCATCCCTCTAGGTAATAACGCCAAACATAGTGTTGTCGTCGCGTCACGTTCATATATCAAGACTGGCACTATTCTGGGATTGGCGCAATTCGTCTGAGCTGCCATGTGCGCCAGAGCTCGTCTTAATGTAGTATTCAAGGTGCCTACCTTGAGTTTCTGTATGAGTTGTGTGGGCCCGTTGCCACGAAGTCCAGCATCGCCTGGACGGCCGCTTTCCCAACTTTGAAGCCCAAAAGCGGACGGGCAGGAGCCCACCCTTCTCGGAAGTTGGAGGGTCAGCGAGGTGCCGCGATCCCGTCTCTGCGTAGGTATTCGAGACTCAGCACAAAGCCTTTCCCCGTGAGCAAACAAGTGTAGAATCAGACTCTCCTGATCTACTTCGCCGAGGTGTCTATGAGCTTCATTGAAGGAATAGCGCGAGATCAGGCCAATCTGCTTCCCCCTTGTGTTAATGACTATGTTGGGCCTGACACGCTCGTCCGCGTCGTCGATGCTTTCGTCGACAGCCTGGATCTGATTGAGCTTGGCTTCACACGGGCCATTGCGGCCTCGACCGGACGACCAGGCTACCATCCCGGCGACATGCTCCGGCTGTATATCTGGGGCTACCTCAATCAGGTCCGGTCATCGCGACATCTGGAGCGCTCCTGCAAGCGCGACCTTGAAGCGATGTGGCTGATGCGCCAACTCGCGCCGGATTATCGGACCATTGCCGCCTTCCGGCACGACTATCCCAACGCGATCGTCGCCGCCAGCGCCGCGTTCGTGCTGTTCTGTCGCGAACAGAATTTGGTGGGCGGCCGGTCGGTCGCACTCGACGGTACCAAGATGCGAGCCGCCGCCAGTCCAAAGAACATCGCCGGCGCAGAGCGGCTCGCGCGCGACATCGCGCATACCGGAAAAGAGATCGCCTATTATCTCGACCGCTTGGATATCATCGACGAGACCGTCGCGCAGGGCTTTGATGATCAACCACTGCACCGCGAAGGCTTCAAGTCCGCCATTGCCTCCCTGCAGCGTCGGAAGGACCGGCTGGTTAGGCGACAGCAGGAACTCGATCGACGGGACGAGAAGGTGCTCGTGTTTGGCGAGCCGGAGGCCAAACCGATGGGATATGCCCACGCGCCGAAGCTTCCCTCCTACAATCTGCAAAGCGTCGTCGACGTTGCGAGTGGGCTGATCGTCCACCATGACGTCTACAATGACGCGAACGACAGCCACCTTCTTCATCCGATGTCAGTCGCGGCTAAGGCCGTGCTGGAGGTAGATCAGCTCCAGGTGTTGACCGACGGCGGCTATTCGAACGCCGAAGAAGTCGCCCGTTGCGAACGCGAGAACATCAAGGTCGCTGCGCCGATCAAGCGCGGCGCGATGAATTCCGAACATTTTCGACCGGTCCAGTTCCTCTACGACGAGGACAGCGACACGATCCGTTGCCCCGCCGGGCAAACACTGCGCCCGTCTGGAATCCATACTCGTAATCGGGCGATCCGCTACCGCACGTCGGCCTGCACGACCTGCGCGTTGAAGCCGAGATGCACGCCGGGAGCCCAGCGCACGATTCATCGGCTTGTCGATCAAGGCGCCCTCGATCGCATGGAGGCCCGAATCCATGCCGATCCCAGCCTGATGACGATCAGGCGATGCACGGTCGAGCATCCATTCGGCACCATAAAGCGAATGTCGGGTGGCGGTAGGTTCCTAACTAGAGGGCTTAGGGCGGTAAAGGCAGAGGCGGCGCTGTCGATCCTGGCCTTCAACATCCTACACGCCGCGAACACATTCGGAACGAGGGTTATTACCCCGACTTGACGCGAGGCGGCACTTCGCTTCGGCTCCACTTGGCCGGCGCTGCGGCCGACGGCTGACGTTTTGGCACAGCCTGCCCCGCAACGCCCCCCTGAGAGTAAGAGCTTGGCCGGTTTGGCCGTGACGGGTTGAGGACTGGAGAAGAGGTCTCCGGCGCCTGTCGCGGAGCAGCCCCGATGGCCAGATATGACCGAAGCGCCCGTACCGGCGCTGATCGCACCAACCTTTACGACGATATCACCAACAAGATCATCGGCGAACTGGAAGAAGGCCGCGTGCCCTGGGTCCAGCCCTGGGAAACCGCAGCGGCGAAGGCGCCGCTCGCCATGCCGAAGAACGCCGCCACCGGGCGCGGCTATTCCGGCATCAACGTCCTGATCCTTTGGGGTGCCGTCATCCAGCACGGTTTCCCCGGCCAGAGCTGGCTGACGTTTCGCCAGGCCCTGTCGCTCGGCGGTAATGTCCGCAAGGGCGAACACGGCACCACCGTCGTCTATGCCGACCGCTTCGTTCCCGACGACGAAAAGAAACGCGCCCGCGAAACCGGTGAGGATGCACACGCGATCCCATTCCTGAAGCGCTTCACCGTCTTCAATGCGGCGCAATGCGAGGGCCTGCCCGAGGATGTCAACGTCGTCGCACCGCCACCGCTGCCCGGCCTGGTCGAGCCGAAGGTCGAAGCACTCATCAAGGCGACCGGCATCGACTTCCGCATCGGCGGCAATCGCGCCTACTACGTTCCCGCCCATGACTATGTGCAGGTCCCGCCTCCGCAGGCCTATTTCGAGCCCATCAACTGGCACCGGACAGCGCTGCACGAAATCGGCCATGCCAGCGGAGCGCCCCATCGGCTGAACCGGAATCTCTCCGGCTCCTTCGGCTCGAAGCTCTATTCGGTCGAGGAAATCACCGCCGAACTCATTTCAGCATTTTGCTGCGCATCGCTCGGCATTGAGCCAACCGTGCGCCACGCGGACTACATCGGCTCCTGGCTGGAATGTCTTCGCGAGGACAACCGCGCCATCGTCCGGGCCGCCAGTCAGGCCAGCAAGGCGGCCGACTGGATTTTGTCCTTCCTGCCCGGTCAGGAGCGGACCTCACCCATTACCGATTTTGACGATGAGCAGGAGGCGGCGTGATGACCGTACTTTCCGCAACCAGCTCTCCCTCCCCATCGACGGAGAACGATCCCATCCGCAGCGATCATCGCCGTGATCGCCAATATCTGGCCATGGGCGAACGTTACGCCGAAGCGGCCACCCGCCTCTCCCGGTGTGGCAGTATCGGCGGCGTGTGCGAGCCGTTCTTGATGCTTGTCGCTCATGCGCTGGAACTCTCGCTCAAGGCAGTGCTGAGCCATCAGGGGCACGACGAGGAGCGACTGATGGCGATAGGTCACAGTCTCGAATGCTGCCACCGCCAAGCTGTTAAGGGAGGATTCCATCCAAAGGACAGAACCGGCCTTGCGATCCTCGTGGAAGCCCTGGATCAACCTCACGCCTTCCAGGCCTTTCGCTATCCGCAGATCCTGGGATGGACTCTCCCGGATACGACCAGGGTCATTGCACCTCTGGTCGACCATCTGGAAGCAGTCAAATTGCTTCTGGACACGACGGACCGCCCAACCCGAGAGTGAGAGGAGTGTGGGGATTTTCGTGACGGGTTGAGGTCGAGAGAGAGGCTCTCGGCGCCCGTCGCGGAGACTACCACGATGGCTACTACTGCTCAGAAAATCACCCTGTCGTCCTCGCGCGACATTCCCTTCAACAAGCTGGTCCTCAGCCAGTCGAATGTCCGCAAGGTCAAGGCGGGCGTGTCGATCGAGGAACTCTCGCGGGACATCGCCCGGCGCGGCCTACTACAGGGCCTCAATGTGCGTCCGGTCATCGATGCCGATGGCAATGAGACCGGCATGTTCGAAATCCCCGCTGGCGGCCGCCGCTACCGGGCGCTTGAACTGCTGGTCAAGGCCAAGCGCCTGGCGAAGACTGCGCCGGTGCCCTGCGTCGTGCGTGAAGCCGGCAGCGACATCCTCCTTGAGGACGACAGCCTGGCCGAAAACCTCCAGCGCGCCCCGCTCCATCCCCTCGACCAGTACCGCGCGTTTCAGGATATGCGCCTCAAGGGCATGTCCGAGGAAGAGATCGCCGCCGCGTTCTTCGTCTCGGTCAATATCGTGAAGCAACGCCTGCGCCTGGCCTCCGTCGCGCCCTCGCTCCTCGACCTCTATGCCGAGGACATCGTGACGCTGGAGCAGCTCATGGCCTTCACCGTCAATCCCGACCATGCCCGCCAGGAACAGGTCTGGGATGCGATCAAGGATTCGTGGTCGAAGGAGCCGCATCAGGTCCGGCGCATGCTCACCGAAACCACGGTGCGCGCCTCCGACAAGCGGGCACAGTTCGTCGGTCTCGCCGCCTATGAGGTCGCCGGTGGCATCGTCCTGAATGACCTGTTCCAGTCCGACGATGGCGGCTGGCTGCAGGATGTCGGACTGCTCGACCAGCTCACCGACGACAAGCTGAAGGCGGAAGCCGAGGCTATCGGCGCCGAGGGCTGGAAGTGGGTCGATGCCAGGGTCGAGACGCCCTATGGCCACGGTCACGGCCTCCGTCGGCTGATCGGCACGGCGGCGCCCCTGACCGATGAGGAACAGGCGACCTTCGACGCCCTGACTGCGGAATACGAGGCCCTTGAAGCCGAATATGCCGAGGCCGAGCAATATCCCGACGTGGTGGACGAACGGGTCGGTGAGATCGAAACCGCCCTCGCCGCCCTCGAGGATCGCCCCGTCATCTATGACCCGACCGAGATCACCCGCGCCGGTGTGTTCATCAGCATCGATCGCGAAGGTCACCTGTCGGTCGATCGCGGTTATGTCCATCCCGAGGACGAAGCGCCCCTGGTCGTGGACGGCGAAGGTGACCGAAACGACGGGACTTCGCCCGATGGTTCGGCGTCTTCGATCCCCGCTGCGCAGCGCGCCGTCATCACCATTGGCGGCCAGCCGACCGAACCGGAGGAGGAAGAGGAGAACGTCATCAAGCCGCTGCCCGAACGGCTGGTCTCGGAGCTGACGGCGCACAAGACGCTCGCGCTGCACGATGCGCTGGCGAACAATCCGCATGTCGCCATGACGGCGCTGCTGCATCGGCTGGTGATGGAGCGCTACCACTATTCCGCGCCGAGCGGATGCCTGGAAGTCACCGTGCGCCACCACTTCTTCTCGACTCAGGGCACCGACCTGAAGGACAGCCCGTCGGCCAAGGCGATCGCGACGCGGTATCAGGACTGGAAGGCGGACCTACCGACCGACGACGATGCACTGTGGGAGTGGATCGCCGTGCTTGACGACGCCAGCCGCATGGTGCTGCTCGCCCATTGCGTCGCCTATGGCGTGAATGCGCTTTATGAAAAGGTCGACCGTAATGGCGGCTCCGGGCTTTCACAGCGTAGTCTGGATCAGCGGCTGTCTCAGGCCGACCGGCTGGCGCGCGCCACGGACCTCGATATGGTCGAGGGCGCAGGATGGCGGCCGACGGTCGAGAACTATCTCGGCCGTGTCACCAAGCCCCGCATCCTCGAAGCCGTGCGTGAGGGCGCCGGTGAACGGGCGGCGTCCCTCATCGAGCACCTGAAGAAGGGCGACATGGCCAAGGAGGCGGAACGCCTGCTGGCCGATACCGGCTGGCTACCCGAACCTCTGCGTCTAGCCGACATCGAGCAGGTGCCGGACGACATTGCCCCCGAGGACGATACCGATGCGCTGCCTGATTTCCTCGCCGGTGACGACGAGCCGGACCAAAGCGAGGACGACACGGCCCATCTGATCGCGGCCGAGTAATCCTCACCGGCGGGGCGGCTCCGGTCGCCCCGTTTCTTTCCATCCCAACCATCCAGGCTCGGCATCTGCCGGGCCTTTCTCTTTTCTGGAGATTGTTTCCATGTCCGCACATATCGTCCATGACACCGCGCCGCTCGGTTCGCTCATCCGCTATTCCGACGGCACGCCCAAGCCTCCGGCGCGTTTTTCCAAAAAGCTCGCCGCCTGGGAACGCCGCAACGGCGTCGGCCGGCTGGTGAAGAAGGAACCGGCCCGCGAGCGCCCGACCTATTGCTCACCGGCATCGATCACCCTGCATGAGGGAAATTTCGCCAGCGGCGGCGTCATCCTCGTGACCATCATGCGCACTCATTCGGTCGATAGCGATCTGACCTTCGAGATCGCCGAGCGGCCCGCCATTGGCATGGTGCGGGTGCTTCAGGATTTCGGCGGCAACAGCGAGCTGCTGCACCTGGCCGAAAGCCGCGAAGCCGCCGAGCTGTGGCTGGCGAAGAACCGCTACAGTTCGGCACGGCTCGAGGACGTGACCGCCGATGAGGTTGGCGCAGATGTCGTCGAAGGCCGGGCGGCGGCGTAGTCGGCCACTTGCGGATCAGCAAATACAGCCCGGCCTCGCAAGAGCGCCGGGCTTTTTTCGTCTTCCGCATCCAGAGGAAGAGGAAGGCCGGGACGGGTTTGAGCCGGTCGGGTTGAGAGAGAGTGTCCGCCGGTTCGGCCCGTTCCTGCTCTCTGGAGTAACACTCCATGGCCAACTACTTCACCCATTTCTCGTGCTTGCTCGATGTCGGCATACCCGACAATGCCGCCCGAGCACTCGACCTCTACAATCGCCTGTCCGAGGACGGCGCATCGGAAGACCCGCCTTCGGAGGGCTTCCTGCTGTCGATCCAGCCCGAGCATGGCGGCACCCAGCTCTGGATGCGCGATGACGAGACCGGCGATCCCGAGCGATTGATCCAGTTCGTCAAAATCTGCGCGAAGGAATTCGAACTGACCGGCCGCTGGGGCTTTCAATACGCCAACACCTGCTCGACGGCCCGCGTCAACGCCTTCGGCGGTGGGGCACATGCCCTCGATCTCAGCACCGGCGAAACAATCGCCTGGACATATACCGACGGCTGGCTCACCGACGTGCTCGACGGAGGCGATCCCGATGCCTTCCGTAATGGGAAGCCGATAGTCAAGGATTAAAGTTGCATTCGCAGCGACCTTTCTGAAGAGAAAACAAGTTCATCGCATTCGTGGTGCCGCCATTTGCCCTTGGGACGAAATGGCTATCGTCCTAGTCCTTCACCGGGGTCGCGCTTCCGTCCGTGGTCGGCGCGTCGGCCGCCAACTTGATGCCTGGTTCAATGCGGTTTCCGAGCGCCCATCTGAGATGCGTGCTTGAAGCAAAGCTTCAGCGACTAGGCATCGGCCGGCGTCTTCGGAAACCACGTCCCGGTGGGGACCTCGATGGCCAATACGCTTGGTCTGGCCGATTGTTAGAACTTCACGATCACACAGAGATCACGCACCAATCATGCGATCCGGCCTCTTTGGTTTGCTTCGCGCGGAACGGCGCAAAACTCAGTGCCATCCACCCACATTCGATGTAGAACCACGCCGACACGCCTTGCCATGGCAGTGACCGCACGTTTCATCCCGCGGCGCCGTGCGAGCTGCATCCCCCAGGTTTTGATCCATGACGGTTTCTTTGAACGATACATGATCACGGATGCTGCCTGATACAGTGCGGTCCGCATACCTACGTCGCCTGCCTTCGTGATGCTGCCAATCACATCCGTCTCGCCGGATTGGTAACGACCTGGCGTCAAACCGACCCACGGTCCAACGTCTTTTGACGAGCGGAACCTGGCGGGATCGTCGATTGCCGATCGGACGGTCAAGGCAACAATCGCGCCGATCCCTGGCATCGTCATCATCAGACGGCAGGCTTTATCCTCGCGCGCAATCTCTCGAGCCATACGCTCCAATCGAGCAAGTTCCGTGCGCAGCGCGGCCCGTGCTCGTAGCATTGGCTCCAGCGACAGTTCGAGCAGCCGGTTTCCTGAGATCAGGTCCCTGACCAGAGTTTCAAAGCCAACCTTCCCTGTCTTCCCCAATCTCAGTCCAAAATTTCGAAGCATCCCGCGAAGCGAAAGCTCCAGGTCAATTACGGCCTGGTTGACTGATCTTCTCGCTCCCAGAAGCACACGCATTTCCTGCGCGGAGACAGATTTGCAGTGAACGGGACGAAACCATCCTAGTCGCAACAACTGGGCTATGCCTGCTGCGTCGCGCCGATCTGTCTTTATTGGGGCAGCTTTCAGCGCAGCTTTTACCTGCCGCGTCTCCATCAAAGTGACGGGAATCCCGACATCGGTCAGGCCCTTATGCAGCCACTGTGAGAGCGGGCCAGCTTCGAGTCCAACGGCAGCAATATTGTCGGCAAACGGATGAAACCAGTCGCGCAACGCTTCTGGATCGCTCGCGAGCTTAGATTCCCGAACCACCTTCCCACGCTCATCTACCGCGCAAATAGCACAACTATCGAGAGATACATCGATGCCAATAAAAACTTCCAAGACCGAACTCCTCTTATCTCAAAACAAACAAAAGCCTATTCCAGCAGATCGCGGGCTTGCTACGGGGGTGCGGACGGATACCCCCATTACGGCATCTGAGATCATCGAAACCACCGTCTATCGCCTCTCCGAGCTTTCCGACACGGCGAAGGACAAGGCCCGCGCCTGGTATCGGGAGGCGTCCAGCGACGACTGGCACGAATTCGTCTTCGAGGATTTCGAGGCGATTTGCGCCATTCTCGGCATCCGGCTGAAGACCCGCCCTGTGCGGCTCTATGGCGGCGGAACACGTCAGAAACCTTGCATCGGGTTCCGGGGATTCTGGAGCCAGGGCGATGGCGCCTGTTTCGAGGCATTCTATTCCTACGAGAAGGATGCACTTCGCAAGATCAGGTCGCACGCACCGCAGGACGAAGAACTGCATCATATCGCCAGTACATTGCAGGCGATTCAGCGGCGGAATTTCTACCAGCTTCACGCCGAGGCCACCCATCGCGGTCCCTATTACCACGAGTATCGCATGTCAATCTCGGTGGAGCGCGATAGTCCGACCTGGCAGGACATAACCGCAGATGCCGAGGAGGCCGTGACCGAGGCGCTGCGCGATCTGGCCCGCTGGCTCTACCGGCAGCTCGAACGCGAATACGAGTACCAATCCTCGGATGCCGTCGTCGACGACACTATCACGGCGAACGAATACACCTTCACAGCATCTGGTCGTCGCTTCGGTTGATCCAGACAAGCGCCCCGCCTCACGGCCGGGCGCTTTTTCCATGTCGGCCATGGCCGAGCATTTGAGAGGAAGAGGAAGGCCGGGACGGGTTTGAGCCAGTGCGGTCGAGAGAGAGCGCTGCGCGGCTCGATCCGTTCCCGCTCTCCGAGGTTCCTTCCATGACATATGCTTCCACCGCCGCGACCGTTCCGGCTGCACCGATGGTCTCTGTCGTCGACACAGCCTTCGCTATCCACCAGGCAGCGTTTCTCCTCCTTCCCCATCTCGAACGCGGTCATCGCGTCGATGCCGCCACCCTGCGCGGCGCGATGGAAACCGCCTTCGGCGCATCCGACGCCACCGGCGCCTGGGATTGGAAAACCGCCTATGAAGCCTGCGAAGCGGCGACCATCCTGTTCCTGCGCAAATACGGAAAGGCGCTTTTCCGCAAAGCCGGTTCTCAGGCCGCCAGCCTGCCGCTTCTGGCGAAGGTCGCCGGGCTTCTGCCCACCCACACGCGCCGTTCGGAAGAAAGCCAGACCTTCCAGCAATTCTCGACGCCGATCCCGCTCGGGCTGATCGCCGCAACCGCCGCCGCCATCACGCCCGCCGACCGGGTTCTCGAACCCTCGGCAGGCACCGGCCTGCTCGCCATCCTGGCCGAGATCGTCGGTGGATCGCTTGTGCTCAACGAGCTGGCGGAAACCCGCGCCGATCTTCTCTTCCACCTCTTTCCGGCCATTCCCGTCACCCGCTTCGACGCGGCGCAGATCCACGACCATCTTGACCCGGCTCTTGTGCCGACCGTGGTGCTGATGAACCCTCCGTTCTCGGTGATGGCCAATGTCTCCGGCCGGATGGCGGACGCCGCCTATCGCCATGTCGCCTCGGCGCTGGCGCGTCTGGCCGATGGCGGGCGGCTGGTGACGATCACCGGATCGAGCTTCGCACCGGATACGCCGACCTGGCGTGATGCCTTCGTCCGGCTTCAGGAACATGGCCGCGTGGTGTTCACCGCGTCCATCGACGGCTCGGTCTATGCCAAGCATGGCACGACCATCGACACGCGGCTGACCGTCATCGACAAACTGCCCGCCGACGATCCGGCCGCGTTTCCGGCATCGCCGGGGATCGCGCCCGATGTCGCAACGCTGATAGGCTGGATCGGCGAGCACGTCCCGGCACGTTTGCCGGTCAATGCCGCGATCTCGGTTCCCGCCGCTGCACCCACGGCCGCACCGCGAACCGTTCGCGGCTATCTGAACCGTGCCGCCGCCTCTTCTCCCACCCGCACCGTCACCGAACCCGACGGAGTCGAACTCGCCTATGAGACGGTGGACTGGACGCCCGCCGAGGACGGCCGGATCACCGATGCGATCTATGAAGAATACGGATTGCAGGCGATCCGTATTCCCGGCTCTACGGCCCATCCGACCAAGCTCGTGCAATCGGCAGCCATGTCTTCGGTCGCGCCGCCGAAGCCAAGTTATCGGCCGCGGCTTCCCGCCAAACTTGTCACCGACGGCCTGCTGTCCGACGCGCAGTTGGAAACCGTCATCTATGCCGGCGAAGCCCATTCGGACTTCCTTGCCGGATCGTGGACGCTGGACGAGACCTTCGATGTCGTCTCGGCTGCGCCTGACGACGCGCCGAACGCCGTCCGCTTCCGCCGTGGCTTTTTCCTCGGTGACGGCACTGGCGCGGGTAAAGGTCGCCAGTCGGCGGGGATCATCCTCGACAACTGGATGCAGGGCCGCCGCAAGGCCGTCTGGATCTCCAAATCCGACAAGCTGCTGGAAGACGCGCAACGCGACTGGTCGGCACTCGGCATGGAACGGCTGCTGGTCTCGCCGCTGTCGCGTTTCCCGCAGGGCAAGGACATTCGCCTGCCGGAAGGCATCCTGTTTACGACCTATTCCACGCTACGCTCCGACGAGCGTGGGAGCAAGGTTTCGCGCGTCCGGCAAATCGTCGAATGGTTGGGCTCAGACTTCGACGGAGTGATCATTTTCGACGAAAGCCATTCGATGCAGAACGCCGCAGGAGGCAAGGGAGAACGCGGCGACGTCGCCGCCTCGCAGCAGGGTCGCGCCGGTCTTCGCCTTCAGCACACCCTGCCGAATGCCCGTGTCGTCTATGTCTCGGCGACCGGCGCGACCACGGTTCACAATCTCGCCTATGCCCAGCGGCTCGGCCTGTGGGGCGGCGAGGATTTCCCATTCTCGACCAGGGCGGAATTCGTCGAAGCCATCGAAGCGGGCGGCGTCGCGGCGATGGAGGTGCTTGCCCGCGACCTCCGGGCGCTCGGTCTCTACACCGCCCGGTCACTCTCTTATGATGGCGTGGAATACGAACTGGTCGAGCATCAGCTTACGCCCGAACAGACCCGCATCTACGATGCCTATGCCGGGGCGTTCAGCGTCATCCATAACAATCTCGATGCCGCGATGCAGGCCGCCAACATCACCAGCGGCGAGAGCGGCTCCGGCACGCTGAACCGGCAAGCGAAGTCCGCCGCGCGCTCGGCCTTCGAGTCGGCCAAGCAGCGCTTCTTCGGCCATCTCCTCACCAGCATGAAGACCCCGACGCTGATCGCCGCCATCGATCGCGATCTGGCGGATGGCCATGCCGCCGTAATCCAGATCGTCTCCACAGGCGAAGCCCTGATGGAACGCAGGCTGGCCGAGCTTCCCGCCGAGGAATGGAATGACGTCCGCGTGGACATCACGCCCAGGGAATACGTCCTTGATTACCTCGCCCATTCCTTCCCGGTGCAGCTCTACGAGCCCTTCACCGACTCGGAGGGCAACCTGTCATCGAGGCCGGTCTACCGCGACGGCCAGCCGGTCGAAAGCCGCGAGGCCGCCGCCCGCAGGGATCGGCTGATCGAGAAACTCGCCTCACTCCCACCCGTTCCGGGCGCACTCGACCAGATCATCCAGCGGTTCGGAACCGACGTCGTGGCCGAGGTCACGGGCCGCTCGCGTCGCATCGTCCGCAAGACCAGCCCCGGCGGCGTTGATCGTCTCGCCGTCGAGAACCGCGCCGGATCGGCCAATCTCGCGGAAACCGCCGCCTTCATGGACGATCAGAAGCGTATCCTGATCTTCTCGGACGCGGGCGGCACCGGGCGATCGTACCATGCCGACCTCAATGCGAAGAACCAGCGGCTGCGCATCCACTACCTGCTCGAACCGGGCTGGAAGGCCGACGCCGCCATTCAGGGGCTGGGTCGCACCAACCGGACCAATCAGGTGCAACCTCCGCTGTTCCGTCCGATCTCGACCGACGTAAAGGCCGAAAAACGCTTTCTTAGCACCATCGCCCGCCGCCTTGACACGCTGGGCGCGATCACGCGCGGCCAGCGCCAGACCGGCGGTCAGGGTCTGTTCCGTCCCGAAGACAATCTGGAATCGCACTATGCCCGCGACGCGCTGCGACAGCTCTATCTCCTGCTGGTGCGCGGCAAGGTCGAGGGTTGCTCGCTCCAGATATTCGAGGACGCCACCGGTCTCAAACTGATGGACGACACCGGCATCAAGGACGAGCTGCCGCCGATCACCACTTTCCTGAACCGGCTGCTGGCGCTGACCATCGAACTGCAGGGTGTCCTGTTCACCGCTTTCGAGCAATTGCTGAACGCCAAGATCGAGGGCGCTATCGCCTCCGGCAGCTACGATGTCGGGCTGGAAACGCTGCGGGCGGAGAGCTTCATCGTCACCGACCGCCAGACCATCCACGTCCATCCGGGCACTGGCGCCGAAGCCCGGTTGCTGACCATCACGCAGCGAGAGCGCAACCGCCCGGTCACGCTCGCCGAGGCGCTCGACTTGGCTGCCGATCCTCGGGCGAAGCTTCTCATCAATGAGCGCTCCGGCCGCGCCGCCGTGCAGATCCCGACCACCAGCGTCATGCTCGACGATGGAGAGATCGAGCGGCGCATCCGGCTGATCCGGCCGATGGAGGCGCATAATATCCCGGTCAAGATGATGGGCGAGACCCATTGGGTCGAAGCGGACGAGGCCGCTTTCGTATCGACCTGGACTACCGAGGTGGCCGAGGTGCCGGAGTTCGTCGACAGCACCATCCATGTAGTCAGCGGCCTGTTGCTGCCGATCTGGAAACGCCTGCCGAATGACTCGACACGGGTTTACCGTCTCCAGACCGATGACGGCGAGCGCATCGTCGGCCGCCGCGTTTCGCCCGCCTGGGTCGCAGGCGCGATGGCCACCGACACATCGACACTGACGCCAGACGATGCCTTCATGGCCCTGATGGACGGCAAGACTATCCTTGATCTTGCCGAAGGCCTCCAGCTTCGACGCAGCCGCGTCATGCGCGCCAACCGCATCGAACTGTCAGGTTTCACCGACGTCATGCGCGATCGCCTTTCGGCCTATGGCCTCTTCCACGAAATCATCTCATGGAAGCTCAGGATGTTCATTCCGACCGACGCTTTCGGTCCAGCCATCCTGGCCAAGGTGCTGGAGCGCTATCCTGTCCAGCGCATCGGCGAACGGGAGGCGGCGTAGATGGCTCGCCATGACGCCTCCGAACTCGCGCAACGTCTCGGCCGGCAGGCCGAGGCGGTGTGTAAGCACTATCTGTCGAACGGTCATCGCGAAGGCCGCTACTGGCTGGTCGGCGATGTACAGAACAGCGCCGGCCGCTCTATGTTCGTGCGCCTGACCGGTCAGGAATCCGGCAAGGGCGCAGCAGGAAAATGGACCGACGCGGCGACCGGCGAACATGGCGACCTGCTCGACGTCATCCGCGAGAGCTGCGGCCTCATCGACTTCAAGGACGTCGCTGACGAAGCCCGGTCGTTCCTCAGTCTGCCAAGGCCGGAACCTGATCAGGTTCCCCGATCCCGGCCGGGAACAGCGCCAGCCGGATCGCCGGAAGCCGCACGGCGTCTGTTCGCCATGGCGCAACCGATTGCCGGGACCGTCGTGGAAGCGCACTTACGGAAACGTGCGATTACGGCTTTGCAAGAAACCGGCGTACTCCGGTTCCACCCCCGCTGCTACTATCGGCCCGAGGGGCATGGTCCCACCGAGGCCTGGCCCGCGATGATCGCTGCCGTCACCGACCTTGGCGGCGCCCTGACCGGCGTGCATCGCACCTGGCTCCTGCCCGATGGCAGCGACAAGGCCCCTGTCGCAACGCCAAGGCGGGCGATGGGCAATCTCCTGGGGCACGGCGTCCGCTTCGGTGTGGCGCAAGATGTCCTGGCGGCAGGCGAAGGGATCGAGACCGTGCTGTCGGCCCGCTCGGGTCTGCCCCATATGCCGATGATGGCGGCGCTCTCTGCGGCGCACCTCGCCGCCATCCAGTTCCCGGCAACGCTGAGGCGGCTCTATATCGTGCGCGATGCCGATCCGGCGGGGGATGGCGCGCGAGACAGCCTGGTCGAACGGGCCAGAGGCGTCGGGATCGAGGCGGTTGTCCTGTCGCCGGTGCTCGGGGACTTCAATGAGGATCTGCGCCAACTCGGCATCGATGCTCTACGGGCGGCCTTGCGGGTTCAGATCGTCCCCGAAGACGTCAGCCGTTTTCTCGCAGCGTGAGGGCGGATCGGTCACGCCGGGGATGAGGCGCACAGCAGCCCGGAACCTGCCATATGCGGTGATGGTGTTGTCCTGATGTGCCGGAAGGGCCGCCGCCCACGCCTTCTGAGAGGGCGATCGAGCCGTCAAACGGCCCTGACCGGCAATGGCTGCGTCCGGCTATTTTCCACCGCGCCCTATGGGCGCTTTGCATCGCGAGGCAAAATAGCCGGTCTTCGCCATCCAGCGCTGGAGGCTTGGCCCTCCGCTTCGCTGCGGGTGCAGGTCCGGGCCGCCCGACAGCTTTCGTCGCCTGCGAAGGCCGCGATGGGCGCGGTCGATCCGACAAGGGCGAACACCATGATGACCGAATACGATGACGCAGGTTTCGAGCCGCCGCACACCTCATCCCCTACCGATCACCTCCTCACCGAACTCCAGCTCTACGGCTACCGTCCGTTCGAGGATGAACCCGACCCAAGGCCGCTTCCCGAAGGCAATGCCGTCGCTGGCGCCGTCGCCGACATCTTCGACGCCCTGATGGTCACGCTCAGTGATACCCGCCTCGAACCCGACCTCGACGAACTGCTGTGGTCCACCGTCAACCTCTTCCACCGCGCCACCGCCCGGATCGAACGCGACCTGGACGATAACGAGCAAGCCCAGCGTCGCGGCCAGCGGGAACAGGATGGCTCGGAGGTAAAGTCCGTCGAGCTGGAACGCCTGACAGCCGAAGGGCAGACCTTCATCGAGCGGCGCAACAGCATGGAACTCTTCCGCGATGTCGCCGCCGAACAGTTCGAGCGCCACACCGGATCGGCCTGGCGGCCGCGCTCAGGGTCGATGGTCAACCACCGCAATCTGACATCGGCGATGATCGACTCCAGAGACTTCCTCGCCGCCAAGCGTCGGGCGGAAACCGAGGTGATGCTGCCCGCCGGTCCCAAGGTCGCCTTCACCGGCGGTCTCGACTTCAACGATCATAGCCTGATCTGGGCCAAGCTCGATCAGGTCCATGCCAAGCATCCCGATATGGTGCTGCTGCACGGTGGATCGCCGAAGGGAGCCGAGTTGATCGCGGCAAAATGGGCCGACAATCGCAAGGTTCCGCAGGTCGCCTTCAAACCCGACTGGACACGGCACAGCAAGTCCGCGCCCTTCAAGCGTAACGACGCCATGCTGGATGTCCTCCCGGTCGGCGTCATCGTCTTTCCCGGCACCGGGATTCAGGAAAACCTTGCGGACAAGGCCCGCAAGCTCGGCATCCCGGTCATGAAGTTCGACGGCGGCGCGTAAGCGCCGCCGCTCGGCGGTGGTTCAGCCGCCTTTACTTGACTACACGATCACACTCTGGCTCAAATATAGCATCCTCGAAGAACCGGCGAAGTAGCATAGTCGCAGGCGGAGCGTACCTCTGGCAGCCTGTCGTAACCCACAACCCTTTCTGTGGAGGCTTCCATGACCCTGATCCTGCTCGCCATCTCCTTGTCGATCGCGCTTTGCGTCATCGCCTATAACTTCGCCATCTATGCCTTGCCCTTCATGGTTGGGCTGACAGCGTTCCAATATACTTATGGGACCGACGCTGGATTTCTGATGTCAGGTTTCGCCGCCATCGGTGCAGCTCTGCTTTCTGTCGGGCTGGTCATCGCCGTGCTCGGCTTTGCGAAGAACCCCGCTCTTCGGCTCATCGCGCTCGCCGTCTTCGCCGTGCCGGCCGCCATTGCCGGATACGCGCTCGTCTATGGCGTCACGAAGAACGCCATAGAATCGACCATTGTGCTCAACCTGCTCGGTGGCGCCGGCGGCCTGTTCATCGGCATCGCGGCAATGCTCAATCTCAACGCCCTCGGATCGGCCGTCCTCTCGCGCTGATCTCAGCATTCAGCAATCTGCCGCTTCCCTCAATATCCGCAACGACGGCAAACGCCACCGGGCCTCGTTTCCCGCTCAGACCTGCAAATAGCAGCGCCAGATCAACGGTGTTCGTCTCGCGGTCTTGGCGTGATGCGGAACGTCGACAATCGAGGTCGACCCACCACTGGCAGGATCGTTATGCCGCTGATCGACCCCTTGCGCCGTGACCACCGATCATGGCGAACCACGTTCCTTCTCACATACTGGAGCCGCCCGAGAACAATTGAAGGCGATACGGCGCTTTCAACCTCCCCTATTGCCTGAACGTCCCATGCCATGCCTTGCCTTCCATGAACCCGAAGTGCGGGCCGCATGAGTGGCCAGGGAACCCGGCTGCCTATACTGGAGCAGTTCGCGGAGCCCTGTCTCGATGATGAACACCGGCAAGGACGAAGGTTCCGCTGATCGCTCCGAGGCGCTTCGCCGATGGACATATCCCTCCGACTGACTGATCCCCTAAGCCCGTTCAGTTTCCGCCAGCAACCCCTGCAAACCAGACCGAGTTGGCGCCGAAGCGCCGGCCCGCACCACCCTGTTTCTTCGGGGTTCGCCCTTCGCATTCGCTTCGGTGCAGTCGTCTCCCGACGGTCTTGGCCGGGTCTCGTCGGAGGGACGGTCCCTCGGACTGAAGCAACGGAGACATCAAATGCAGAACATCGTCATTCTCGCCGGCAACATCGGCCAGGAACCCGAAACCCGCACCACCCAGGGCGGCACCGGCATCACCCACTTCACGCTGGCCACCTCGCGCGCCCGCTACTCCGAAGGCAAGGTTGTCCGGGACGAAAACGGCCGCCGGGCTCAGGACACCGAATGGCACCGCATCACCGCCTTCAACGGCCTCGGCAAGACCATCCAGCAGTATTGCGAGAAGGGAATGAAGGTTCTGGTGCGCGGCCGCATCCACTACACCAAGTGGACCGACCAGCAGGGCAACGACCGCTACGGCTGCGAGATCATCGCCGAGACGATCGATTTCCTCAGCCGGGCCAAACAGACCGAGAGCAACGACAGCAAGTTCATCGACGACGATGATATCCCGTTCTGAGCGGGAGCCGGGAAGCCCGGCGGTGCAAGCCGCCGGGCTTTCTTCATGTTCATGGCAGGTTGAGGACAAGCAGAGATGGTCACCACGCTCCAACGGTTTGCCTAAACGCAGGAGGACGACGGTTGCCGTCAGGCTCAGGACAGATCGCTTGGTAAGCAGCGTGTCGGTGACAGACTTCAATCTGAGCAGAAGGACATCACCGGCTCCTGTGGTCGAAACACCACCCCCGCTCGAAGACGCAATTCCTTGGTTCATGCCGAAGCCTAATGCGATCAACCCGTGAAGGGTCCGCTACGCAAGCGTGCGGCCTCTGCGGCTTCGCCTGCAAGGTGATCTCGGCCTCAACACAAACACTTCGGACGCCTGTCGCGCGGGGGATGGTCCCCCGCCTCCAAGACAGGAGCCAGAACAATGTCCTTCACCCTCGCACACGCTTTCGCCGTCAGCCTCGCCGCCACCCTCATGGTCTCCGTCGTCATCTTCCAGGCTGGTGACGGCACCGTGGGCGCGATGCCCACCGCCGAGTACGACGGTGACGAATCCACCATCATCGACGAAATCGATCCTTTCGCCCCATGACGGGGCGAAGGCCGTCCCGGCCAAACGAAGCCCCCGGCTTCGCGCGCGGCGGGTCCTCGCACTCGTCTGACGACCGAATCAGTCGCCTTCCGAATTCAGCGAAGAGAGCGCGAAACGCCGATTTGAGGTCGCCAAGCAGGCAAAATACGACTATAATAGCCGTTTTCGTGGCGTGCGTCCAAAGTCCGTAGGAGGTGATCATGCATGATCACCGCCCGACAGACACGGGCCGCACGTGCGTTGCTGGGTTGGAACCAGGAGACGCTCGCTGAGAAGGCCGTCGTATCGCTGACCGCGCTCAAGCGTATGGAGTCAGTTAACGATCTGCGCGTGCATGAAAGCACCCGCGATCAGGTACGAAGAGCATTGGAAGCAGCCGGTATCGTCTTCATGACTTCCGCGCGGGGCGAAGGGGTTATGGTAGTCGATGAGCAGCCGCAGAATACTGGGCAAAAGCAGCGATAGAGGATCCGGTCGTGTTCGACCGACCCCGGCGATTGCCAGCTGGCCGCCATCACAGTGTCAAATCCCCCTGCTATTCGGAGGCCTCAGATTCCAATTGACGCTCCGCTCCTGCGGAGGCTCCAGATGACGACGATCACATTTCTCGATGAGCCACCCTCAAGCGCCGCGCTGACCGAATATGATCGCCAGCACGTCAAGCTCTACGTCCGGCTACTCGATGCCGAGGCCGATGGCGCCGATTGGCAGGAAGCCGCCGAAATCCTGTTTGGTATCGATCCGGCGCGTGAACCCGAACGCGCTCGGCTGATCCATGACAGCCACCTGGCGCGGGCGCATTGGATGACGGAACACGGCTATCGGCAACTGCGCCGAGGCCGCCCGAACTGACATCTGGTGTTGTCGCTGCGGCAACACCTGTTGTCCCACCCTGGGCTTTCCACAAAATCGAATCGCGGGAATCAATGCTCGCCTGACGTGTGTAAATTCAGTAGTCAGGAGAACTGCCATGATACCTGAAACAACAGGGTGGCGCAGATCACCAGAATACGACTTCATGGATGAAGTCGGCATCGACGATCTCGCATGGGAATGCTTGCGCCGCAACAGCGACTATCAAAAAGATTTCGCAAATCTGTCTAAAACCGCCAAGCTCGACGAGCCTCTCCCGCCCAAGCTGGCGGAACGGTGGGGTTTGCGATTTCGCCGCCCGGCCAAGCCTAAGCAGTGCTGACGAGACCGTCTTCTGGCTTCCAGAGATCGACACCAGCGTCCTCCACCTGGCCCTCGATACAATGTCGCCAGATGAGACGGCCAAGACCCTCGCCGACCTGGCGGAGGCGAAACGGCGCACCACCCCCGAAGGCCTTCATCTGCTCCATCAGGGGATTTCCCCCGCTATCCAGATAATCATCCAGGCAGAGCTTTCACCCGATCGGCCTCTGGCCGCTCTGGTGCCACTCGGAGCCGACGGTCTCGACCGCATTCAGGCGCTGATACGGCTCTGGCGTCATCTGCATCACCTTCCCGTTCCGACCGATACCCGTTTGACCTCGCAGCAACGGCGCAGGCTGAAGAACATGCTGCGCGCCGCCGATGGCCGGGTGAACCATGCCGACTATCGCGAGATCGCCGAAGTGATCTTCGGCGTCGCGCGCGTTGCGGCCGAGCCCTGGAAAACCTCCGCGCTACGCGACGCAACCATGGATCTCGTCAAGGACGGGTTTGCCATGATCGACAGCGACTACCGCAAACTTCTGCGCCATCGCCGCCGTTCGTAACCGGCCGCTCGATCCGGGGTGTGCGATTTTAGGCCCCCCTAAGTTCGCACTCCCCCCTCGCGGTTGCACTTCGCCACCCTGGCCTTCGTCCGCCGCTGACAGTCAGCGGCCCCAACGACCCCCACGGAGGCCCGATCATGTCCCCCAATCTCGCCGGTTTACCACCGCGCTACCTTCGCACCCCTGAAGCTGCCCGTTTCCTCAGCCTGTCCGGTCGGACGCTGGAAAAACACCGGACCTATGGCACAGGCCCCGCCTACCGGAAACTTGGAGGCCGCGTCGTCTATTCGATTGAGGACTTGCAGGCCTGGGCCAACCGCGGCGCCGTCACCTCGACCTCCGATCCGTCCGGCTCGGTCCTTCCCGCGAAACGCCGCGAAGACGATGCGCCCGAGCGCGGCGCGCGTTCGTACCGTTGAGGAGCCGTATATGTCACGGCGTCGCCTCATCACCTCCAGCGAGCGGAGCAAGCTCGATCCCTTCATCGTAGCCACCGGCGACGCCAGCCCGCGCGACCAGCGCGATCTCATGGAACGCCCCTTCTTCTCGCTGGCCAAGGCCAAGCGTGTCGTGCCGATCCTCTACGAAACCGGCGACGTCCGCGTCGAGGTCTTCGCCGTGCCGGAACACGGCATGGCGACCATCTGGGACGCCGACGTGCTGATCTGGGCCGCTAGCCAGATCGTCGAAGCCGAGAACCTCGGCCTCAAGACCTCGCGCTTCCTGCGCTTCACGCCCTACCAGCTCCTGATGGCCACGGGACGCGAGACCGGCGCCCGCGACTACCGCCTGCTCAAGGGTGCGCTGTCGCGCCTGCAATCGACCTCTATCCGCACGACGATCCGAAACAGTGAGCATTGGCGCCGACACCAGTTCTCCTGGATCAACGAATGGGAGGAACTGACCCGCAACGACGGCCGTGTCGAAGGCATGGAGTTCGTCCTGCCCGACTGGTTCTATCGCGGCGTCACCGACCGGACGCTCGTTCTGGCCATCGACGCGGCCTATTTCCGGCTCACCGGCGGCATCGAGCGCTGGCTCTATCGGGTCGCCCGCAAGCACGCCGGCCGCCAGCCCAACGGCTGGGCGTTCGAGATCGCTCATCTCCATGAGAAATCCGGAAGCCTGGTGCGCGTCTCCGACTTCGCGCTCCAGATTCGGCGCATTGCCATTCGCCAGCCGCTGCCCGGCTATCGCCTGCGCATCGAGCGACAGGGCCGGCGCGAACTGCTCAGAATCCTGCCCGCCGAGTTATCCACAGGCCCTGTGGATAACCATGTGGAAGCACTCGGGACTTCGCACGCAAACGGTATCGGGACTTCACACGCAGCACTATCGGGACTTCGCACGCACGGATCGCAGTTAACCCTTTGGCCCGAAACGGCGATTCCGACCCTTAACTTAGAGTCTAACTCAGAATCTTCTTTAACTGTTTCTGTGGGTGTGAAGCACGCGCCCAGTGCCATCCGCGATCATCTTGGCAGTGATCGTGGGTGTTCGCAACACGCTACGCATGAGCCATCCCGATCTGTCCGTCTTCCGTGGATTCCAGGCATCAAGCCGGAGGACACGCCATGAGCGGATCATCGACATCACCCCGAGCGGCTCACGCTTCTTTCCGTGGTCGACATCGTGGTCGCCACAAGCAGGGATCGGAAGGTCGGGCGGCCAAGCTAACTCGCGTCTTCGCGGTCGCAGAATGCGATGCGGACAAGATTCTAAACGCACTCACCCGAACCCTCGTCCCCTCGGGGGACATCTCTCCGCCGCAGCGGAACTTTCAGCCTATGTCAGGCGGCATCCATGGGGATGACAGGCAGACGGCCTTAAGCGCCGGGAACGGGCTTTGGCGCGATTGCCTGGCCGTCACCCGTTTTCCAGATGAACGTGGTCCCCTCGACCCAGATGCGGTGCATCAGCACGGCCATCCGGCGCGCGAGCGCGGTGACGGCGCGTTTATGGCCTCGGTTCTTCACCAGTCGCATCCCCCATGCCTTCAGGGACGACCACCGTTTCACCCTGATAAGCAGGACATGTGCCGCTTCGTAGAGCGCCGCCCGTGCCATCGCATCACCACTCTTGGACACTCGCCCATTCCAGTCGACCTCGCCGGACTGCCAGGCGCGCGGCGTCAGGCCGAGATGCGCGCCGACAGACTTCGAGCGTCGGAACCGCGACGGCACATCGATGGTCGCACGATAGGTCAGTGCCACGATGGGGCCGACGCCGGGAACGGTCATCAGCCGGTGGCACACCTCGTCGTCACGGGCGAAGTCCATCGCCACCTTTTGCAGGTTGATGTATTCAACAGCCAGAGCGCGCCTCGCGGTCAGCATCGGATTGAGCGCCCGCATCAGCATCGCACGGTCGCCGGCGAGTTCCAGAACGCGCGCCTCGAAGTTGCGCTTGGATACCACGCCCATCTTCAGACCGAAGCTGCGCAGCATGCCTCTGATCGCCAGTTCGATATCCATCAGCTTGCGAACCAGCGTCTGCCTGGCCACCAGCAGGAAGCGCAGTTCCTGCGCAGTCTGCGTCTTCACATGCACGGCGCGGAACCAGCCGGTGCGCATGATGTTGGCGATCCCGCGCGCATCGTTGCGGTCGGTCTTGTTCGGCATGGCCGACAGCGCCGCCTTGGCATGCCGCGTCTCGATGCACACGACCGGCAAACCGGCTTCGGACAGGCGGCCGTAAAGCCATTGCGACGAAGCGCCGGCTTCAAGGCCGATCCGCTTCATCACCATGCCGCACTGCGCGAAGAACGCGACAAGATCGTCCGGTTCGGAAGCAACCTTCGCCTCCTTCAGCACGATCCCGTCAGCATCCACGATGCAGATGCTCGTCATCTCAAGGGAAACATCCAGTCCAGCAAAGTAGTCCATCGTCTCTCTCCATTCCGGTTGGTGGTGGACCGGCGCAAGCCGGTCAGATCACCGTTCACGGTATGGCAAGAGGCGCTTTCCTCACACGCGACGAGAACAGAAACAGTTACCCCAGCTAACTCTTCTTTTGAAAATAGGGCTGTGAACAACCGCGACAGCGGGCGCCCTAACGGACCTGCCGGGCCGATGCAGATCGGAGACATCCTCCGCTTGCGCACCGGCCGCGAGAGCGGGGGCACACGATGATCGTGGCGCTCCTCAATCAAAAAGGCGGCGTCGGCAAGACGACGCTGGCGCTGCATCTCGCCGGTCAATGGGCCAACGAAGGCAAGCGCGTCACCCTGATCGATGCCGACCCGCAAGGCTCGTCGCTCGACTGGTCGCAGCAGCGGGCGCGTGAAGGCCTGCCACGCCTGTTCAGTATCGTCGGTCTGGCGCGCGACACCCTTCACCGTGAAGCCCCCGAGCTGGCCCGCAACGCCGATCACATCGTCATCGATGGTCCGCCGGGTGTCGCCGGGCTGATGCGCTCGGCTCTGCTCGCGGCCGACCTCGTGTTGATTCCTGTGCAGCCCTCGCCGTTTGACGGCTGGGCTTCAGCCGAGATGCTGGCGCTGATCGCCGAGGCGCGCGTTTACCGGCCCGAGCTTGCCGCCCGCTTTGTGCTGAACCGTTGCGCCGCGCGCACCGTCATCGCCCGCGAGACTGCCGAGAAGTTGGCCGATCACGATCCGCCGGTGCTTTCCGCAACAATCGGCCAGCGCGTCGCCTTCGCCGACAGGGCGCAATCCGGCCGCCTGGTTTTCGAGGCGGATACCTACAGCATGGCCGCCCGCGAGATCGCTGCGTTCGCCACCGAAGTCGGGAGGCTCGCGCCATGACGACCCTGCCATTCCACGACGGAGGCAGGTCATGACCAAGCCTGCACCAAGGCGCGGCTTCGCCGCCCGGCCCGCCGATCCCGAGAGCTGGATCAAGGCGTCCGAACCTCCAGCCATTGCGCCGGCGCAGGACGGCGGCTTCACCGCCCGGCTGACAATCGACGTCACGCCCGACCTGCGCGGCCGCATCAAGATCGCGGCCTTCCAGCGCGGCGTAACCGTCGCCGACATGCTCCGCGATCTGCTCGCGCGCGAGTTCCCACCCCCGTCAGGAGACCCCAAATGACCAGCAACGCGGCTCCCCGCGTGCGCGGCGGCCCGTCACCGGCCAGCCCCGCACCTTTCACCACTCTCGTCGAACTGACATGGGTTGAGAAGAAGATCGAGCACTGGATCAGGTTCGGTCGCCAGAGCTACGACCAGATCCTCGACCGCAGGCGGCGTGTCGTCGGCTTTGCGCCCAACAGCCTCTTCGCCTTCGTCCGCTGGGCGTCGAACGACTACGGCACGATCATCTCGCGCATCGACATCGTGCGTGCTGTTGACACGGGCGAGCCGTTCCAGACGCTGCCCTTCGTGCGCCCCGGCGGCGAAATCCTGCTCAGGATCGACGGCTGGCCGAAGGTCGAACGGGTACTGCACCTGATCGACGCCATCGAGGCGACGGGTATCGATCCGGTCGACGTCTCGCCCGACCATTGGCGGCATGTTCACAACCGGCTGACCGCAGGACATGAGCCGCGCGCCTACACCGCCGAACAACATCGGGCGTTCCTGCTGCGCCGGAGGACCGCACCATGACCCGCTTCGGCTACGTCATGACGACGTATTTCTCCGTCTTAGCCGTCGCGGGCCTGTCGTTCGTATCCATCGCGCCGAAGCTGATCTGGAACGCCAGCGCCAGTGCGCCGATCGGCTTTTACACCGTGCGGTCGGCCGACCATCTCGACGTGACCGATCTGGTCGCCGTCGATGCACCGGAACCGATCGCGGCCTTCCTTGCTGACAGCGGCTACCTGCCCCGCGGCACGCCATTGCTGAAGCGCGTCCTCGGCCTGCCAGGACAGACGGTCTGCCGCACCAGCCTCACTGTCACGGTCGACGGGATCGAGATGGGCGATGCCCTCGTGCGCGACCGGATCGGTCGGCCGCTGCCGGTCTGGCAGGGCTGCCGCCGCATCGTCGACGGCGAAATCTTCCTGATGAATTGGGAAGTTCGGGACAGCCTCGATGGCCGGTATTTCGGGCCGATCCCGTCAGCATCGATCATCGGCCGCGCGGTTCCCCTGTGGACCGACAATGACGGCGAAGGTCGCTTCGAATGGCGCGCGTCAACGCGGTGAACGCCCCGCCGACGGCGGGCACACCGCTCGCCAGTCCTCTCATCACCGCAACAGAAAGGAACCACCCATGCCACAGATCGGTCAATTCACCCGCGAGGACACGGGCTTTTCCGGGCGCATCCACACGCTAACCCTCTACCGTGAACTCACCATCGTTCCGGCAGAACCATCGGATGCCGAGAACGCGCCCGACTATCGCGTTCTTCACGGTGGAGACGACGGCGCACCCGAGATCGGAGCCGCATGGAAGCGCACAGGCGACAAGGCGGGAGACTACCTCTCCCTGCTGATCGACGATCCCGTTCTCGCTCAGCCATTCCGCGCCAACCTGTTCCGGAATGGCGACGACGATACTTCATGGTCGCTGTACTGGAACCGCCAGCCCAAGCGCGGCGAGCGGGATTGACCGATGCCGCTCTCCCACACAAAGCCCGCCATCATTACTGCGATCGGACGGCTTCCCGCCGTCCGACGCATCCCCCTCCTTCTCCTTTCCGGCCTTCTTCTCACCGTTGCGCCGCCCGTCGTTACCCAAGCGCAGAGCGTGACGGTGACGCGACTGTCCGTCGCTGATCCACATGCCGCCTTCGTCACCGAAGCTTCGCTGCGGTTCGGCATTCCCGAACACTGGATACGCGCCGTGCGCCGCGTCGAAAGCGCCGGTGATGTGCAGGCCATATCGTCAGCCGGCGCGATGGGCCTGATGCAGGTCATGCCCGACACATGGGCCGAACTTCGCGCCCGCTATCGGCTCGGCACCGATCCTTACGACCCGCGCGACAACATCCTCGCGGGCACGGCTTACCTGCGAGAGATGCACGACCGCTACGGTTCGCCCGGCTTTCTGGCTGCCTATAATGCCGGTCCCGGTCGCTACGAGGAATACCTCGCAGGCCGCCCCCTGCCGGCTGAAACCCGCGCCTATGTCGCTACGCTCGCTCCCCTTGTCGGTGCACGCGAAATCACTCCCGCCGCCCCCGGCGCTGTCGTCGTCGCTGCCGCCGATCCACGAACCTGGACGCGCGCGCCGCTCTTCATCGGTCGCATGGATGGTGCATCGGCGGTTGATCCGGCCGCATCCGAAACGCGCCCGAATGACAGCCGGACAGCAACTCCGGCGCGCGTGGTTTCGGGCATGGCGCCACGGTCGGGCGGCCTGTTCGTCGCCCGGTCAGATGCAGGAGACCCGCAATGAGGCTTTTCGCGGTATGGCGCAGCGTGGCGAGATTCCGGTCAGGATGGGCGGGATGGCAGGGGGAGCGAGGAAGCACAACCGAACGATGGCAGGATAAAGGGGCGCGATGTGCCCTTCTGTTCGGTTGTGGTTTTTCAAGGAATTATGAGGCGATCTCGCGAGGTGCGCCTGATTGGCGCTCCTCGCGGCTTTACCGCTTTTTGAATGATTTCCGCATCTTGATGCGATGTGCGGGGCTTCGCTCATGAGCAGCGACGACGATTTCCGCATCCGGCCAGGCCGCATCCGCTCGTCTGGCGCACAGCGCACCCGCCCTTTCATCTCGCAGGCTCTGGCTGCCGCCCAGAAGGCGGGCGGCTCCGTCTCACGTAAGGGCAAGATCGGGCCGAACAATCGCTCGCGCTTCGGCAGGGGACAGCGCGCGTCCGTGCAGGCCAACCGCCTCATCACCGCACGCTCGCGCGGCGCCGTCATCAAGAGCCGCTTCATTCGCCACGCGACTCAGCGCGGCAAGCTCGGCGCCCATCTCGGCTATCTGCGCCGCGAGGGCGTCACCCGCGACGGGGAGAAGGCCAGGCTGTTCGGTCCTGGCACCGAGGATGCCGATCCCAAGGATTTCGCCGAGCGCTGCGAGGATGACCGTCATCATTTCCGTTTCATCGTCTCACCCGACGACGCGCTGGAGATGGCCGACCTCAAGAACTTCACCCGCGATCTCGTCGGCCAGATGGAAAAGGATCTCGGCACGAGGCTCGATTGGGTCGCCGTCGATCACTGGAACACCGAGCATCCCCATGTCCATCTGATCGTGCGCGGAGTCCGCGACGATGGCGAGAACCTCGTCATCTCCCGCGACTACATCAAGGAAGGCATGCGCGACCGCGCGCGTGACCTCATCACCCAGGAACTCGGCCCGCGCACCGATCTGGATATCCGCCGCTCCCTTGAACGTCAGATCGAGGCCGAGCGCTGGACGCAACTCGACCGTCAGCTTGTACGCGATGGCGGAAAATCCGGCATCATCGATCTCGCCCCGCACCCCGACCGCCAACCTGATGAATTCCATGCGCTGAAGGTCGGGCGCCTGCGCAAGCTGGAATCCCTCAGCCTCGCCGATCAGGTCGGCGCCGGCCAGTGGGCAATATCCGATACTGCCGAGGCGACACTGCGGGGACTGGGCGAGCGTGGCGATATCATCAAGCGCATCCATCGCAGCCTTTCCGAACGCGGCATCGACCGCGGCGCCGCGAACTACGTTCTGGCCGGCGAAAGTCTCGACGTTCCCGTCGTCGGACGTCTGATCGATCGCGGCCTGGACGACGAGCTGAACGGCACCGCCTATGCCGTGGTCGACGGCGTCGACGGCCGCACCCATCACATCAAATTGCCGGATCTCGACGCCGCCGGAGACAGCGCGCCAGGATCGATCGTCGAACTGCGCAAATTCGATGACGCACAAGGGCGCCGGCGCGTCGCACTCGCCGTGCGTTCCGATCTTTCCATCGAGCGTCAGATTTCCGCGACGGGCGCGACCTGGCTCGACCGGCAGGCCATCGCCCGTGAGCCCACCGCGCTCGGCGGTGGCGGCTTTGGCGTCGAAGTGCGCGACGCCATGGACCGCCGCGCCGAACGCCTGATCGAACAGGGTTTCGCCGAACGGCAGGGCCGCAGCGTTATCTTCGCCCGCAACCTGATCGGCACCCTGCGACAGCGCGAGCTGGATGCGCTCGGCGACAAGCTGGCGAACGAGATCGGGCGGCCGTTCAACAAAGCGGCCAGCGGCGAATATGTGGCCGGCAACTACCAGCGGCGCTTCGCGCTCGCCTCCGGCCGTTTCGCCATGATCGACGACGGCCTCGGGTTCCAGCTCGTGCCCTGGTCGCCATCCCTCGAAAAGCAGCTCGGGCAACACGTCTCTGGCGTCAAGCGCGGCGACGACGGCATCGACTGGAGCTTCGGTCGCAAACGCGGCTTGGGCCTGTGACCATCATCTTGAGCAGGAAGGACCAACAAGAATGTCCGCAACAAAAATCCTCTGGGGCCAACTCCTCGTCGTCATCCTGATCGTCATCATGTCGATCTGGACGGCAACACAGTGGACCGCATGGCAACTCGGGTTTCAGGCGCAGCTTGGAACCCCGTGGTTCGAGCTGGGCGGAATGCCGGTCTATTATCCGCCCGCTTTTTTCTGGTGGTGGTATTTCTACGATGCCTACGCCCCCGACATTTTTACCATGGGCGGGATGATCGCCGCATCCGGCGGCTTCATCGCCGTCGCTGTCGCCATCGGCATGTCGGTCTGGCGCGCACGCGAGGCGAAGAACGTCGCGACCTACGGATCGGCCCGCTGGGCGCAACCCGACGAGGTGAAGGCGGCGGGGCTGCTCGAACCCGGCGGCGTGGTGCTCGGCAAACTCGATCGTACCTACCTCCGCCACGACGGACCGGAGCATGTGCTGTGCTTCGCCCCGACCCGCTCCGGTAAAGGCGTCGGGCTGGTGGTTCCCTCGCTCTTGACCTGGCCGGGATCGGCGATTGTCCACGACATCAAGGGCGAGAACTGGACGCTGACCGCGGGCTTTCGGTCGCGGCATGGCCGGGTGCTGCTCTTCGATCCGACCAACAGCAAATCCTCCGCCTATAATCCGCTGCTCGAGGTGCGCCGCGGCGAGTGGGAGGTCAGGGATGTGCAAAACATCGCCGATATCCTCGTCGATCCTGAAGGCAGCCTAGAAAAGCGCAACCATTGGGAAAAGACATCCCACGCCCTGCTGGTCGGCGCCATTCTGCACGTCCTCTATGCCGAGACCGACAAGACGCTGGCCGGCGTCGGCGCCTTCCTCTCCGATCCGAAGCGACCGATCGAAACCACGCTCGCCGCGATGATGACGACGGCCCATCTTGGCGAAGCCGGGCCGCATCCCGTCATAGCCTCAGCCGCGCGGGAGTTGCTGAACAAATCCGACAATGAACGCTCCGGCGTGCTGTCCACCGCCATGTCGTTCCTCGGCTTGTATCGCGATCCCGTCGTGGCGGAGGTGACGCGCCGCTGCGACTGGCGCATCGGCGATATTGTCGGCGGAAAACTCCCGACCACGCTTTACCTCGTCGTCCCGCCCAGCGACATCAACCGCACCAAACCGCTGATCCGCCTGATCCTCAACCAGATCGGCCGGCGGTTGACCGAAGATCTGAACGCCAAAGGCGACCGTCATCGGCTGCTGATGATGCTCGACGAGTTTCCGGCCTTGGGGAGACTGGACTTCTTCGAGAGCGCGCTGGCCTTCATGGCGGGTTACGGCCTGAAGGCGTTCCTGATCGCGCAGTCGCTGAACCAGATCGAGAAAGCCTACGGCCCGAACAACTCGATTCTCGACAACTGCCATGTCAGGGTCTCGTTCGCGACGAACGACGAGCGCACGGCTAAACGGGTGTCAGACGCCCTCGGCACAGCGACCGAGATGAAGGCGATGAAAAACTACGCCGGGCACCGGCTGTCCCCCTGGCTCGGTCATCTGATGGTGTCGCGCTCTGAGACCGCTCGGCCGCTGCTGACCCCCGGCGAGATCATGCAGCTTCCACCCGTCGACGAGATCGTCATGGTGGCGGGAACGCCACCGATCCGGGCGAAGAAGGCCCGCTATTTCGAGGACGCGCGGTTTCAGGAGCGCGTCCTGACCCCGCCGACGCTCTCGAAACCGAAGACCGCAAAGCCCGACGACTGGAGTGCGCTGCCCGTGCCGGCACGGCCCGAGATGGCGGCCGCGTCATCCAGCGGCGGCAAAACCGATGACGACGATCCGACCGAATCCGAACGCCGCCATCAGCCCGAACTGAACAAGGCCAAGGCCGTCGAGAAGCGAGAACCCATCAACAACGAGTTCGAGCCGGACCCAGCCGATGAAACCGAGGATGATGCGGCGCGCAACAGCCGGATGAACCGGCTCATGCAGCGCACGGCCCGCCTCGCCTCGCTCGATCCCGGCGACGGCATAGAGATGTGAGACGCCCGATGAAGAAACCCGCCAAGAAACAGCGCCTGTCCGTCTATCTCGACCCGGATATCATGAAGACGCTGGCCGGCTATGCCGCCCGCCGCGATCAATCCCGTTCGTTGATCGCCGAAGCGGCCATCGCGTCCTTCCTGTCGCCGGACGCAGCCGAACGGCAGGAGGCGGCGACAACCAGGCGCCTGGACCAGCTCGATCGCCGCATGACGCGGATGGAGCGGGATCTGGGCATCTCGGTCGAGACGCTGGCCGTGTTCGTGCGGTTCTGGCTGACGACGACCCCGGCCCTGCCCGAGCCTGCGGCACAGGCAGCGCGCGCCAAGGCCGGTGAGCGTTACGACGCGTTTATCGTTGCTCTTGGACGACGACTCGCGAAGGGGCCGAAGCTTAATCAGGAAATCTCCGAAGACGTCGAACCTCCACGCGACGCGGAATAATCATCGTTCCGCGCCTTCACAAGTCATCGGCCATTCCGCCGATCCCCTGTTGTTCTACGCTAGGCCGCTACTACGTCCAAGACCTTGTTGCGACGCCCTGATTTCTGCCTCTCTTACTCATCCCCGATCCAGGGCTGGCCGAACGGTCCCTGAACGCAAGGGGACGACATGGCGGAATCTCACCAGACATCACAGGCGACAACGCGGGGTGCGCGCATGCTGCGTACCGCCCTTGGCCCCGCCATCGCCCGGTTTCTGGAAGACCCGTCGATCGTCGAGGTGATGCTCAATCCTGATGGCCGGCTCTGGATCGACCGGCTTTCCGAAGGTCTGTCCGATACGGGCGAGAAGCTGTCGCCGGCAGACGGCGAGCGCATCGTCCGCCTGGTCGCGCACCATGTCGGAGCCGAGGTGCATCCCGGCTCGCCGCGCGTCTCGGCCGAGTTGCCCGAAACCGGCGAGCGTTTTGAAGGCTTGTTGCCTCCCGTGGTCTCGGCCCCGGCCTTCGCCATCCGCAAACCCGCCGTCGCGGTGTTCACCCTCGATGATTACGTCGCTGCCGGGATCATGTCGGTCGACCAGGCCGAGGCGCTGCGCGTCGCGGTCGCCGCGCGCAAGAACATCCTCGTCGCGGGCGGCACCTCAACCGGCAAGACCACGCTGACCAACGCGCTGCTGGCAGAGGTCGCCAAGGGCACGGATCGCGTCGTCATCATTGAAGATACGCGCGAGCTGCAATGCGCCGCCCCCAACCTCGTCGCCATGCGCACCAAGGATGGCGTCGCCTCGCTCTCCGATCTGGTCCGGTCCTCACTGCGCCTGCGCCCCGACCGCATCCCGATCGGCGAGGTGCGCGGCGCCGAAGCCCTCGACCTGCTCAAGGCCTGGGGCACCGGCCATCCGGGCGGCATCGGCACCATCCATGCCGGCAGCGCCATCGGCGCTCTGCGGCGGATGGAGCAGCTCATCCAGGAAGCCGTCGTCACGGTCCCCCGCGCCCTGATCGCCGAGACCATCGATCTGGTCGCCGTGCTGTCCGGCCGCGGATCGCTGCGCCGCCTTGCCGAACTCGCCTGCGTCGAGGGGCTAGGCCCCGACGGCGACTACCGCGTCACCCCTTCAACCCAGCCCCCAACAGGAGAACTCACATGATCCGTCATGCCATCCGTATCCGCCGTCATGTCGCGACGGCCGCCGCCGTCACCTATGTCAGCCTGTTCCTCGCACCCGCAGCTCATGCGTCGGGATCGTCGATGCCGTGGGAGGCCCCGCTTCAGTCGATCCTGCAATCGATCGAAGGGCCGGTCGCCAAGATCATCGCGGTAATCATCATCATCGTCACCGGCCTGACGTTGGCCTTCGGCGACAGCTCCGGCGGCGCGCGCAAGCTGATCCAGATCGTCTTCGGTCTGTCGATCGCCTTCGCGGCCAGCTCCTTCTTCCTCAGCTTCTTCAGCTTTGGCGGCGGGGTGCTCGTCTGATGGCGACGTCGCTGGAAAACCTGGCCGAGGTGCCGGGCTTCGTGGCCCCCGTCCACAGGGCGCTGACCGAGCACATCCTGCTCGGCGGCGCCCCGCGCTCGCTCGCCATCGTCAACGGCACGCTGGCCGCAGCCCTCGGGCTCGGCCTGCGGCTCTGGCTGGTCGGCATCGCGCTTGGCCTGCTCGGCCACTTCGCCGCCGTCTGGGCCGCCAAGCGCGATCCGCTCTTCATCGATGTGGTCCGCCGGCATCTGCGCATCCCCGGTCATCTCCGCGTCTGAGGACCCCCCCATGATGAATCTCGTTGAATATCGCCGCACCGCTACGCGCCTCGCCGACTTCCTGCCCTGGGCGGCATTGGCAGGTGACGGCGTGGTGCTGAACAAGGATGGTTCATTCCAGAGGACGGCGCGGTTCCGTGGCCCCGATCTGGACAGCGCCGTTCCCGCCGAACTGGTCGCCGTCGCCGGGCGATTGAACAACGCCTTCCGTCGCCTCGGAAGCGGCTGGGCGATCTTCGTCGAGGCGCAGCGCCATGCCGCCGCGACCTATCCGGCAAGCCGGTTTCCCGATGCTGCATCGGCCCTGGTCGACGCGGAACGCAAGGCGGATTTCGAGGAGGCAGGCAGCCATTTCGAGTCCAGCTATTTCCTGACCTTCCTCTATCTGCCACCCGCCGAGGACGCCGCTCGCGCCGAGACCTGGCTTTACGAGGGTAAGGCCGAATCCGGCGTCGACGCCCGCGCCATCCTCTCCGGCTTCATCGACCGCACCGACCGCGTGCTACAACTGGTCGACGGCTTCATGCCGGAGTGCGACTGGCTCGATGATGCCGAAACCCTGACCTATCTGCATGGCTGCATCTCGACCAAGCGCCACCGGGTCCGCGTGCCCGAGGTGCCGATGTATCTCGACGCGCTGCTCGCCGATCAGCCGCTGACCGGAGGGCTGGAGCCGCGTCTGGGCGATTCCCACCTGCGTATCCTCACCATCGTCGGTTTTCCCACGGCGACCACGCCCGGCATTCTCGACGAGCTCAACCGGCTGGCCTTTTCCTATCGCTGGTCGACGCGGGCCGTGATGCTCGACAAGACCGACGCGACGAAGCTGCTGACCAAGATCCGGCGGCAATGGTTCGCCAAGCGCAAGAGCATCGCGTCCATCCTCAAGGAAATCATGACCAACGAGGCCTCGGCCCTGGTCGATACCGACGCCTCCAACAAGGCCGCCGACGCCGACCTGGCGCTTCAGGAACTGGGCGCCGACTACGCCGGTCAGGCCTATGTCACGGCCACGGTGACGGTCTGGGACGACGATCCGCGCATCGCCGACGATAAACTGCGGCTGGTCGAGAAGGTCATCCAGGGCCGTGACTTCACTTCCATGCCTGAGACCATCAACGCGGTGGACGCCTGGCTCGGCAGCTTGCCAGGCCATGTCTATGCCAATGTCCGGCAGCCACCGGTATCCACCCTGAACCTCGCCCACATGATCCCGCTTTCGGCGGTGTGGGCAGGGCCGGAACGGGACGAGCATTTTGCAGCGCCCCCTCTGCTCTTCGGCCAGACCGAAGGCACGACCCCGTTCCGGTTTTCCCTTCACGTCGGCGATGTCGGCCACACCCTGATCGTCGGCCCGACGGGTGCGGGTAAATCCGTGCTGCTGGCGCTAATGGCGCTCCAGTTCCGCCGTTATGCCGGCGCCCAAATCTTCGCCTTCGACTTCGGCGGCAGCATCCGCGCCGCCGCGCTCGCGATGGGCGGCGACTGGCACGATCTCGGTGGCGGGTTAAGCGAAGGCGCCGCGGATAGCGTCGCGCTGCAGCCGCTCGCCCGTATCCATGACACCTACGAACGGGCCTGGGCCGCCGACTGGATCGTGGCGATCCTGTCGCGCGAAGGCATCACCATCACCCCGGACGTCAAGGAGCATCTGTGGTCGGCGCTGACCTCGCTGGCCTCGGCCCCGGTTCAGGAACGCACCATCACCGGGCTGGCGGTCCTGCTGCAATCCAACGATCTCAAGCAGGCGCTACGCCCCTACTGCGTCGGCGGCCCCTACGGCCGGTTGCTCGATGCCGAAGCCGAACATCTGGGCGGCGCATCCGTCCAGGCATTCGAAACCGAGGGCCTAATCGGCACCGGCGCCGCGCCCGCTGTGCTCGCCTACCTGTTCCACCGCATAGCCGACCGGCTCGACGGATCTCCGACCCTGTTGATCATCGACGAGGGCTGGCTGGCGCTGGACGACGACGGCTTCGCCGGCCAGCTCCGCGAATGGCTGAAGACGCTGCGCAAGAAGAACGCCAGTGTCGTCTTCGCCACGCAATCGCTTAGCGACATCGACAATTCCGCCATCGCCCCGGCCATCATCGAAAGCTGCCTGACCCGTCTGCTGTTGCCGAACGAAAGGGCGATCGAACCGCAGATCACAACGATCTATCGCCGTTTTGGTCTCAATGACCGGCAGATCGAGATCCTCGCACGGGCGACGCCCAAGCGCGAATATTACTGCCAGTCGCGGCGGGGCAACCGGCTGTTCGAGCTGGCCTTGAGCGACGTGGCGCTGGCGCTGTGCGCCGCTTCCTCGAAAACCGACCAGACCAGCATCGCACAGATCGTCGCCGAGCACGGCCGCGAGGGCTTCCTCACCGCCTGGCTGCGCCACCGCGACGTGGCGTGGGCCGCCGACCTCATCCCTGACCTTACCAACCTGGAGACACCATCATGACCATCCGCCGTTCCCGCGCGGCCTTCATCGCCGCCACCATCCTCGCCACTCCCCTGGCGCTGTCTCCGATCCTGACGACGCCGGCGCACGCCATCATCGTCTATGACCCGACCAATTATGCGCAGAACGTGCTTCAGGCCGCGCGCGCGCTCCAGCAGGTCAATCAGCAGATTACCCAGCTTCAGAACGAAGCGACGATGCTGATCAATCAGGCGCGCAATCTCGCGAGCCTGCCATATTCGTCGCTCCAGCAGTTGCAGCAATCCGTGCAACGGACGCAGCAGCTTCTCGCCCAGGCGCAGGGCATTGCCTTCAACGTCCAGCAGATCGATCAGGCTTTCCAGACCAAATACGCCAACGTCTCGCTATCCGCATCCGATTCCCAGCTTGTCGCCGATGCCCGCTCGCGCTGGCAGAACACCGTCGGCAGCCTTCAGGACGCCATGAAGGTGCAAGCGACCGTCGTGGGCAACATCGACACCAACCGCACCGAGATGTCGGCGCTGGTCGGCCAGAGCCAGGGCGCCACCGGAGCCTTGCAAGCGACGCAGGCCGGCAATCAGCTTCTCGCCCTTCAGGCCCAGCAACTCGCCGACCTCACAGCCGTCGTCGCCGCCAACGGACGAGCGCAGGCGTTGCAATCGGCTGAAGCGGCAGCGGCGGCCGAACAGGGGCGCGAGCAGCGCCGCCGGTTCCTTACCCCCGGCTCCGGCTACCAGCCGGGGAACGCCCAAATGTTCAACAACAACTGAAAGCCGAAACGGGGGAATCCACCATGGACGGCAAGATGCTCGCTCGCCTCGGCGCCGTCGTCTTTGTCGCAGTCGCGATCACCGCGACCGCGATCGAGATGACCCGCAAGGAAGAAGTCCCGGCGCCAGCCTCCACCCGGCAACTTCAGCCGTCCACCCCCGATCCACTGCGCGCCGGTCAACGCCGCTGCCAGCAGCTCGGTGAAGCCGCGACCCGCGACGCCGAATGCCTGGGCATCTGGGCCGAAAGCCGTGATCGCTTCCTCGGAACCCCGTCGCCAGTCGCACCGGCCGCTCCCCATCAGGACGAAGGACAATAATCATGGGCGGCACCGGCGTCATCGACCAGTTTCTTCAGGTCTTCACCAGCTACATCGACTCAGGGTTCGGCCTGCTCGGCGGCGAGGTCGCCTTCATCGCCACCACGCTGATCGTCATCGACGTGACGCTGGCCGCTCTGTTCTGGTCGTGGGGCGCCGATGACGACATCATTGCCCGGCTGGTGAAAAAGACCCTGTTCGTCGGCGTCTTCGCCTACCTGATTTCCAACTGGAACAATCTGGCGAAGATCGTCTTCGACAGCTTTGCCGGCCTCGGCCTCAAGGGTTCCGGCACCAGCTTCACCACGGCCGATCTGCTCCGCCCCGGCAAGGTCGCCCAGACCGGCCTCGACGCCGGACGGCCGCTGCTGGAGTCGATCTCCGGCCTGATGGGCTACTGGGCCTTTTTCGAGAACTTCATCCAGATCGCCTGCCTCCTGTTTGCCTGGGCGCTGGTGTTGCTCGCCTTCTTCATCCTGGCCGTCCAGCTCTTCGTCACACTGATCGAGTTCAAGCTGACGACGCTCGCCGGCTTTGTCCTCATTCCCTTCGGCCTGTTCGGCAAGTCCGCCTTCATGGCCGAGAAGGTCCTCGGGAACGTCATTTCCTCCGGCATCAAAGTGCTCGTCCTCGCCGTCATCATAGGCATCGGCTCGACCCTGTTCGGCCAGTTCACCGCAGGCTTCGGCGGCGCAACGCCGACCATCGACGACGCCATGGCCATCGTGCTGGCGGCGCTTTCCCTCCTCGGTCTCGGTATTTTCGGCCCCGGCATCGCCAACGGCCTTGTCTCCGGCGGTCCCCAGCTCGGCGCCGGCGCCGCTGTCGGAACCGGCCTCGCCGTCGGTGGTGCAGCCATGGCGGCAGGCGGCGCGGCAGGTCTCGCTATGAAGGGTGGTGCCGCGGCTTTGTCCGGTGGCGCGGCCGCCGTTCGCGGGGGCGCCGCCGCTGCCGGCGGAGCCTCTACCGCCTATGGCCTCGCCTCTGCTGGTCAGTCCGGCGCGAGCGGTGTCGCTTCCGGCCTTGGCGGCGTGGCGAAGGCAGCGGGCAGCGCAGCCGTATCGCCACTGAAGCGCGCAGCCTCGAAAGCCGCTGAGAGCGTCAAATCCAGCTTCTCGGGCGGCGCGAAATCCGCCTTCGAGACCACCGGCGGCTCCTCGACCATGGGAACGGTCGGCGGCGAGGCCGAAGCCGCTGCCCCGTCATCTCCCGCCGCCCCGAACGGCCCGCCTGACTGGGCCAAACGGATGAAGCGCTCGCAGGGCCTGTCCCACGGCGTTTCCGCCGCCGCCCATGCGGTGCGCTCCGGCGACAGCCACGGCGGCGGCTCTTCCATCAACCTTTCTGAAAGTGACCGCTGATGTTCAAACGACCCGCCACCCATTACGGCAAGACGCCCGAACCCGAGACCCCTTACCAACGCGCCGGACAAGTCTGGGACGAGCGCGTCGGCTCCGCCCGCGTCCAGGCGAAGAACTGGCGATATATGGCCTTCGGTTCGCTGATCCTGTCTGCCGGCTTCGCCGCCGCCCTCGTCTGGCAGTCGGCGCGCGGCACCATCGTCCCCTGGGTGGTGCAAGTCGACCGTCTCGGCCAGTCGCAGGCGATCGCGCCCGCGGTTGCCGACTATCGCCCGACCGATCCCCAGGTCGCCTGGCACCTGGCCCGCTTTGTCGAACAGGTCCGCTCGATCCCGGCCGACGCCATCATCGTGCGCCAGAACTGGCTGCGCGCCTATGACTTCACGACCGATCGAGGCGCGATGGCGCTCAACGATTACGCCCGTACCAACGACCCTTTCACCAAGGTCGGCAAGCAGCAGATAGCCGTCGACGTCTCCAGCGTGATCCGAGCCTCGCCGGACTCGTTCCGCGTCGCCTGGGTGCAACGCACCTATCAGGACGGCTCACTGGCCTCGACCGAACGCTGGACCGCCATCCTCACCATTGTCGTGCAGTCGCCCCGCGACGCCGAAAAACTCCGGGCCAATCCGCTCGGCATCTACGTCAACGCAATCAACTGGTCGAAGGAGCTGGGGCAATGAGCCGGCAGACGATGAACCCTGCCGGACTTCCGGCTTTCCGCAAAACCGCCATTCTGGCCGTGCTGCTGGCGACGACAGCGCTGGCCGGCTGCGCCACCATGAAGAAGCCGCCGGAAATCTCTTACGACGATGCCGCGCCCGCTGTGCAGACCGTCGATCCGGCCTCGCCGGTAAGAGTGGTCGAACTGCCGCGTCCGCTGCCGCTACCTGGACAGATGAAGCCGGTCGAGGAGTCCCGCCGCGCACCTGAGCCGACCGATCCGGCTGCCCGCGTCAATCAGGCCAATGCCGCCGCCCGCATCCAGCCAGTGCGCGACGGCTTCATCAACGCCATGCAGGTCTATCCCTATACTGGCGGCGCTCTCTATCAGGTCTATACCGCCGTCGGCCAGATCACCGACATCGCGTTGCAGCCCGGCGAACAGCTTGTGGGGTCAGGCCCGGTCGCCGCCGGCGACACCGTGCGCTGGATCATTGGCGACACCGAAAGCGGCTCTGGCGCGACGCGCCAGATCCACATCCTCGTCAAACCCACCCGCGCCGAGCTGATGACCAATCTCGTCATCAACACCAACCTGCGCACCTATCACATGGAACTGCGCTCGACCGAGCGCACCTATATGGCGTCGGTCTCCTGGCAGTATCCGCAGGACCAGCTCATTGCGCTGCGACGCCAGAATGTTGAAGCCCAGGCCCAGCAGCCCGTCGCGACCGGCGTCGATCTCGCCAATGTCAATTTCCGCTACGCCATCGAAGGTGACCGCGCGCCCTGGCGGCCGCTGCGCGCCTATGACGACGGGCGGCAGGTGTTCATCGAATTCCCGCGCGGCATTGGCCAGGGCGAGATGCCGCCGCTGTTCGTCGTTGGCCCGGAGGGCAATACCTCGGAACTGGTGAACTACCGTGTCAGCGGCCGCCACATGATCGTCGACCGCCTGTTCGCCGCTGGTGAGCTTCGCCTCGGTTCCGGCAATTCCCAGAAGCGCGTCCGCATCACCCGCACCGATGGGAGGCCTGCATCGTGAGTGAAGAAGAATCCCGAAAAGAGGACGTGGACGCGCCGCTGGTCGGAGCGCCGGGCGAACCGGCGGCGCCCATGCGTCTGCGCGCGGAAGCCCCACGCGTCACCCGCCTGTCGCGCAAGGTGCTGGCGGGCCTCGGGCTCGTCGCCAGCCTCGGTGTCGGCGGTGCGCTGATCTATGCACTCCAGACCCGCGATCCCGGCACCGGCAATGAGGAACTCTATTCCACCGACAACCGCGCCACGGCCGACGGCATCGCCGGCCTGCCGAGGGACTATACCGGCCCTGTCCTGGGACAGCCGCTCCCCGGTGATCTCGGGCGTCCCATCCTCGATGCGCAGAACAGAGGCCAGGCCGTGCCGGTCCCCGGCATGGCGGTTCCCGATCCGGGCCTCAGCGCCGAGGAGCAACGACGGATTCAGGAGCTGGAGGCAGCGAGGACCGCGCGGCTGTTCGCCTCGACGGAAACGCGGACGACGACATCCGCTGTCACGGCTGGCGACAACCATTCGCCTGCGCCACCGTCGCTGGCCAGTCTCGGACTAGGCCCGCAGCCTTCCACACCCAACGCCCAGGATCGCCAGCTCGCCTTCCTCAATGCCGCGGTCGACCGGCGCACCGTGTCGCCGGATCGGATCGCCGCACCTGTATCGCCTAACGTCCTGCAGGCGGGCTCCATCATCTCGGCCGCGCTGATCACCGGCATCCGTTCGGATCTTCCCGGCCAGATCACCGCCCAGGTGACGGAAAACATCTATGACAGCCCTACGGGCCGCATTCTGCTTGTGCCGCAGGGCACGCGCATCATCGGCGAATACGACAACGGCGTCGGCTTCGGACAGCGCCGCGTGCTGCTGGTGTGGAACCGCCTGATCCTGCCCAATGGCAAGTCCATCGTGCTGGAACGCCAGCCGGGCGCCGATGCCGAAGGCTATGCCGGTCTCGAGGATGGTGTCGACTATCACTGGTGGGACCTGGCCAAGGCCGCCGCTCTTTCGACCCTGCTCGGCGTCGGCGCAGAACTCGCCACCGACGACAATGACCGTCTGGTCAGCGCCATCCGCGATGGCGCGCAGGACACCATCAACGACGCCGGCCAGCAGATCGTCCGCCGTCAGCTCAATGTCCAGCCGACGCTCACGATCCGACAGGGTTTTCCGGTCCGCGTGGTTGTGACCCGCGATTTAGTCCTCGAACCTTACGGAGGCTGACATGACCAAGCTGAAACTTGGACCGATCACCGAAGACAAGCCGGTCAAGATCACAATCGATCTACCCGGCAGCCTGCATCGCGATCTGGTCGCCTACGCCGAAGCCCTGGCTAGAGAGATCGACCAACCGGCGACCGATCCGAAGCGGCTGATCGTGCCGATGCTGGAACGATTCATTGCGACGGATCGGGGGTTCGCGAAACTTCGCCGTGCGCCGGAACACGCTTCACGCCCTGTGAAGCATCCGTCAGACCCTTCGCAATGACGCACTCCCCACAGCTTTTCGAGATGACCTTCGCCAGGCTCAGAAACCGCCGGAAGGCGGGGTTGTCGTTGCGGGGCGACCAGACCGCGCAGAAGGGCAGGATCTCGCCTGCGAGCGGGCGATACACAACACCGGGGAATTGCGCGGCAACGGTCGCTTCGCTGGTCAGCGTCAGGCTGTGTCCACCGGCAACGATCTGCATCAGGGTGTCGCGATAGACCGCATGATGCTGGATGTCAGGGCTATAGCTAGGCTCGGAAAGATGCTTCACCAGATAATCGTGGATTTCCGGCCCCGACTGCGCCTCGCTGACAATGAATGCCTGGCCCCGAAGGTCGCTCCACTTGATTTCCGCCTTACCGGCGAATTCGTGTGCGATCGACATAGCCACATAGATCCGCTCGTTCCACAGATGCGTAACATCGCACCCCTCGACCGCAGGCGTGCCGGTCAAGAAGGCGACATCCAACCGATTCTGCTGGATCGCCGGAATGTGTTCGGAAGCGTCACCTTCGATATAGTCGATCCTCACCTCTGCATGGTCAGCACCGTAGGCATCTAGCAGTGTGGCAATAAAGCCCGATGCCATTGAGGACATCAGGCCTATTCGAACGATCCCCGCCTGCCCTCGCCCGACCATGCCAACCTCTTGCGCAGCATAAGTGAGTTGGTTCAACGCTCGGCGCGCTCTTCTTATGAACCGTTCGCCCGCAATAGTGAGGCTGACGCCGCCATGCCCTCGAAGGAACAGAGCAGCGCCAATCTCGTCTTCCAAGTCGCGGATTCGACGGCTGACAGTGGATGGCTGGACATTGAGCGCCCTAGCCGCACGCCGGACACTCCCAAGCTCCGCCATTGCGATGACGTAGCGCAAATGGCGGATTTCAAATCTGGGAGCCTTTGCGTCGTCCATAGCGCCTCGCATCGCGGATCAGCTCAGTACGGGAAGCCGTCGGTGCCTGTTAGTCCCACCTCCGTGAAGAACGTTTGTAGTGCGGCAGCCTCGTCTGCGGTCACTATCGCGGCGACATAGCCGTCAGGTCGGACCAGCACCCATTCGCCGGATGCCAATTTGTACGCATCGCGGAAATGACTGCCCACGTCCTGTAGCTCGCAGCCGGCTCCGACCCTGTGAATGTGCAACCCACGTCGCGGCTCGATAATATCGCGCTCTGTCTCGAAACCGATGAGCGTCCAGTGCGAGCCGCTGAACAGCTCGAAGAGGCGTCGGGAACATCCGGCCGCGCCACGAAGCGGTGCGTCAGGCGCCCGATCTCCTGCAAGCAGGGTGCCGACGCGACCGGAAGGATCAAGCGCAAGCGGCGACTGGGGATACCCTATGTCGAGCTGGCGCACCTCACGACCGCGCCGCATCTCTCCTCGTTTTGCGGCCTCGAGAAGGCCGGTCGCAAGCCCTAGCATCGCTTGGGCGATCGGCCGCCGCTCGTTTTCATAGCTGTCAAGCAGACGTTCCGAAGCACCATTGAGCACTGCCGCCAGCTTCCAGCCCAAATTGTAGGCGTCCTGCACGCTGGTATTGAGGCCCTGGCCGCCAGTGGGCGGATGGATGTGGGCGGCGTCGCCGACGAGGAGCGCGCGGCCGACCCGGTAGCGATCGGCAAGCCGGGCATTCATGAAATAAGCCGACGCCCAGGTCACCGATTGAACCTTCACGTCATTGCACGCGGTTCGCTCGGCGATCACTCGCTCGATCCCTTCGGCCGAGAGGTCGACTTCACCGTCCAGCGGCACGGGCGCCTGGATCTGGAACAGATCGGTTCCGGCGAGCGGGCAGATCGAGACCATACGCTCCATGTCGCCGTCGTTGAACTGATGCCAGGCCCCGCGGTCGAGGCCGGTCAGCGCCACGTCCGCCACTACTGCCCTCACACCGAGCGTCTTCCCGGGGAAATCTACACCGAGGGCACCCCGCACAAAGCTTCGGCCGCCGTCAGCTCCGACGAGGTAACGGCTGCGCACGATCTCTTCGCCGGCTGGTCCCACCAGGTGCGCCGTAACGCCTTCCTCGCCCTGCTCGAAGCCGATCAGTTCGCATCCGAATTCGACCTCTCGACCAAACTCCGCCAGCCGATCGCGCAGCACCCGTTCCGTCAGAAACTGCGGAACCATCAGCGCGATTTGATAGGGCTCTGCCGGCGTTGGATCGTCCTGCTCGGCCATATCCTTTTCGACATAGGTGCCATCATTCCGATACTCGCGCATCCGCGGATAGGTGCCGCCTGCCGCGACGATCCGGTCGATGATACCGAGGTCCTCGAAGACTTCCTGGGTTCGTGGCTGAATGCCCTTGCCGCGCGAACCTGAAAATGGCTGAGCCATCTTCTCGATCAGGCGGAACGGCACGCCGCGCCGCGCCAGGTCGATAGCCAGTGTCAGACCGGCGGCGCCGGCACCGCAGATCAGCACCGCCGTAGTGTTTTCATCTTCCATTACCGCCTCCAATGTGTATGATGCACATATCATCAGGAGGCTTAGGCGTGTCAATAAAAAAAGTGCAAAATGCACATATCAAGAAGTCACTGCCCGAGTTGCACCGGTCGCTCATTGACATTGCCGGGCTCATGAACCGCCCTGAGCGGGATGCGCAATTGCTGGAAATGGCCGGCCTTACGCTGGAGCGTGCGCTGTTTCCTCTTCTCGTGTCGATCGAGCGGCGGGGACCGATCGGCGTTGTCGAACTCTCCGACGGGGTTGGGCGCGACTACACCACGGTCAGTCGCCAGGTTGCACGTCTGGAGGCGCTCGGCCTCGTCGAGCGCCGCTCAGGCGCGACTGACAAGCGAGTGCGCGAGGCGGTCATTACACCGCGAGGGAAGGCTGCGACCGATGCAGTCGATGTCGCGCGGGAAAAAATGGTGCTGACCCTGTTTCAGGATTGGACGCGCGAAGACTTCGACGAGCTACTGCGGGTCATGCGGATGCTCGCCGACAGCATGGGTGCCGAGCCAGTTCTCGAACGTTGAAAATGACGCGAGAGGGCTGACGGATAGGGTGCAGCCAGCTCTGGCACGAGTGCCTCATTTCGCTACGCTCAACGCTTGCCTACGCGCTCAGTCGGACTCGGCCGTCAGACAGTGAATACAGTGCGGTTCTTGCTGTCGTCCGCATTCCACGCCTGGCTCCCGCCCGAAAGAGCGGCCGACTTGAATGCGATCTTGAAGTTTCCAGGCAGCACCGCTCGCAACAAGGCTGTCACCGCGCCGAGATGACGCTCAAGCGAAATGCTACCATGGCCGCTGCCCATGAGTTCAATTGGAGATGATCTCAGAACGGCGCTAGGCAGCGTGATATCCGCGCCGCTGACGGAGCCGATCTGAACGAAGCGGATCGGGATTGCATCCGGCCCGGCCTTGGCACCCGCGATCAGCAGGCGCTCTGCGCTAGGCCCCCAAAGATAGTCCACGACCACGTCGATTCTCTCTGCGAATTGTTCGATGAACCTTTGCTCAAGCGCGTCTCCATCTGCGACCAGTGGAATGGTCACATCAGCGCCCAGTGCAGCAACGTCGCGAAGAGCTGCTTGATCGCGGCCGGTCGCAATGACCTTTGCTGCGCCCATATGCTTGGCGATCTGAACGGCGAGCCTCCCTGCGGTCCCGGTAGCGCCGTTAACGAGAACAGTCTCGCCAGCCTTGAGGTTCGCGCGCTCCGCATAGGCGACCCAGGACGACATGCCGGGGTTGGCGATTGCCGCGGCCGTCAGGTCGTCAAGTTCGGGCGGTAAGGGAAGGCATTGGGCTGCG
Source organism: Roseixanthobacter finlandensis (assembly GCF_043195105.2). NCBI lineage: Bacteria > Pseudomonadati > Pseudomonadota > Alphaproteobacteria > Hyphomicrobiales > Xanthobacteraceae > Roseixanthobacter > Roseixanthobacter finlandensis. Next base: position 4,772,689 of record NZ_CM195536.1, read on the forward strand.
GAGACGACGGTCCGTTCGGCCATGCTGCCGAAGGGGGGCCGCGGCAGGACAAAATAAACTCTGCGGCCATCATCCAGCAGGCCTACCCCGTCAATGCCCGCGACAAACGGGAGCATCCTCGACGAGCTGTAATGGCCACCCGAGGCCCGGCTCTTGACCAACTGGCTCATCGCAGCGGCCTTCACGGCGACCCGCACCTCGTCCGGTCCGACGATCGGATCGGCAAAATCCATATAAATCGGCGACTGCCCGATTTTTTGAACAACCAAAGCCTTCATAGCGCTTCCCTCATCCATTGCGTGCACGATGCACATATAAGGGATGGAAAATAACGTCAACATAAATGTGTATTATGCACTTTTCTGTTGACGACCTTCATCTATCGTCGTTATGTGCATACTACACATTGATCAGGTGATGACAAATCCCTGCGCAGCGAATTTGGTCATCCGCGACGCATGTCCGGTCAACAGCAGGGAGTCGCGAGATGAACGTCGGCGCATCAATAGTAGGGAACGATAAGGCAACGCCAAGACTTGATTGGCGAGTGATGCTGCCGGTCTTCCTGGTCGTCAGTCTCTACGCAGCAAGTGCTGCCGCCGTTTTGCCAATCCTGCCTTTCTACCTCAAAGAAATGGGCGGAACGCCGCTCATCTTCGGTATTGTGATAGCCACGGAAGCTCTCACGCAGTTTGTGGCGGCGCCTCTTGTCGGTCAGCTTTCTGACCGCTTGGGACGAAAGAAGATCCTGCTGTCAACTCAGGCGGCTGCTTTCACCAGCCTCCTACTGCTCGCTCTAGCAAAGGCCGTGTTCCCGGTCCTGCTGGCGCGCATATTGTTCGGCTTCACAGCAGGGACTTTCACCGCTGCTGCCGCCTACGCCGCAGACCACAGTTTCCCGGCCAACCGCCGCCAGGCAATCGGCATTCTACATGCCGGTGTCGGGCTCGGTGGCATCGTCGGAGCGAGCCTGTCAGGCTATCTGTCCGGAATCTCGCTGACCGTTCCAATTTACGCCGCTATGGCGCTGTCGGCGGCCAGCCTCGCCGTGACAGCTATCTGGATCAAGGGCAGTTATGCGGCGTCCCACCGCTTCGATGAGTCGGCTCCAAACGAGGCTTCCCTCGGTAAGGTCTCATTCAGATCGATCGTCAGTTCTCCTTTGATCCGCGTACTTGTGATCGTACTTCTCTGCTACTTCTTTGCCTATGGCATGTATAGCTCTCAGATCGCCAATTACCTCCAGGCAACCTTTGTCAGTGAGGGCAATTCATTCGGACCTCGCGAACTCGGTTACATCTTGGCCGCGGACGGTGCTATCAACATCATCGTCCAGTTGTTCCTGCTGCAATGGCTCGGGCGGTACTTCACGGAACGTCGGCTGATCGTTCTCATATGCGCCATTGTGGCCATCGGCTACATCACTGTCGGCTTTGCGATGACGCTTCCGGTTCTCGTCTTTGCCATCCTTTGCGTAAGTGCCGGTGACGCTTTGGCCCGCCCCACCTTCTTCTCGGCGCTTTCCGTCCATGCCCCGCAGGAACGGCAGGGCATCGTCATCGGAACGACCCAGGCACTGATTGCGATGACGGATGTCATGTCTCCCGTTCTGGCCGGCTTTCTCATTGGTCAGGCGCTGTACGGGGTTTGGACGGGCGGGATTCTCGCGTTCGTTGCAATCGCAGGGGCAATCGCCTGGACGCGACTTCCGCAGACCGACCCTGAGGTAGTAGCAGGAGCGAGCCGTTCCAACGATCAAATGCCTCGAAACGCCGATGACTGAGGGCGACGGCAAGAGACGTCCCGCCGGTGAACCCTCGGCAATGCAAGATCATCCGGCATCTGCCCAGCGAAAACGATCGAACTCTGCTGGCGGGGCGCATTCAGTGACAAGCCAAATTCCGATTGAGTGCGCCAAGGCTGATATCCTGCCCTCGCCCGACATAGCTACGGCTTCTGCTGCCCAATATATCTCGCGCTCCTTGGCCGGCTTGATGTCTCCCAGAATTGCTCTAGGAACGATCCGCCGTTCAGTCTGCACAGTCACGTTTCTCCTTTTCGTTGCAATGATCCTGTCGGGATGCACCCAGACGTTGGAGCGCGCTTCCGATGCGCAAGAGGCCAATAATGCGTTCGTTGTCGGTTATGGCGAGATCCGCGCCCAGCGGTTTGCGTCCCGCAACGAAACCCTCACGAAGCATCGCGACTGGGCACTTACAGCGCAGTCCGATCAGCAAAACATCCTGATGATTTCCGGCGGGGGCGCCGGAGGCGCTTTCGGTGTCGGCGTCCTCACGGGCTGGACTGCCTCGAAAACACGCCCACACTTTGATGTCGTAACCGGCGTCAGCACGGGTGCACTGATCGCGCCATACGCGTTTCTCGGCACCGCCTACGACGACACATTGGTGCATCTTTATACCGGCGGCGTCGCTCAAGACCTCGTCGCGATCAATGGTCCGTTCGGAGTGTTCGGATCGAGTCTGCTCAAATCCGGGCCGCTGAAGAGACTCGTCGATCAATTCATCACGCCAGATGTCCTCAACGAAATTGCTGTCGAGCATCGCAAGGGCCGCCGACTGTTCGTCCTCACGACGAACCTAGATACTCAACGCGGCGTGATCTGGAACATGGGCGCCATCGCTGCAAGCGGAAACCCCGATGCGCTGAATCTGTTTCGAGATGTCATCGTTGCTTCTTCAAGTGTTCCGGGCGTCTACCCGCCCGTTATGATCCAAGCCGCGTCCAATGGCCGACATTTCCAGGAAATGCACTCGGATGGAGGCTCGACCTCGCAGATCCTGACTCCCCCGCTCCTCACCGCAAGCGCCCATCCTGCAAAAACGTCCATCCGACTACAAATCAATCTCTACGTCATCGTCAACAACGCACTCATACCGGAGTTTAACGTCACGCCGAACAGAACGGTATCCGCTCTCGGGAGAGCTTACTCGACTTTCCTTAAGTCCCAAGCACAGAGCGAATTGACTGCTCTTTACAACTACGCCAGTCGAACTGGGGCACGTTTGCAAGTAGGATCGATCGAAGCTCAAGTTCCCTATTCGATGCTCAATCCGCTTGATGGCAGTTATATGCAAGCGGTGTACAAGCTCGGATACGATCGGATCACTTCAGGAACCTTGTGGAAGAACACGCCGATTTTTCGCTAATGCTGTGGCATTAGCCAGTGCACCAATGGCTTCCTCACCGCGGGTCGCTGTCGCTCGCCGGGTTCTCGTAAATTCTCATTCGGCAGCCAGACGTGACGTCATTGCGACCAATTGTTGTTCGGTGAGACTACGGCAGTCCATCCGAAGAATGCGATAGCGTAGTCAAATAATGTGCATCATACACTTTTATCATTGACACGGCCTCGCCTCTGTCAACTATGTGCATAATGCACATAGAGGTAGACTCAGGATGACAAACGAAACTGATGCACGGCGTCCGACAGAGACAAGGACTGTGCTGCTGCCGATTTTCGCGGTCGTCGTCGTGGACACCGCCAGTGCTGGCCTTATCTTGCCCCTCCTGCCATTTTATGCGCAGGAGTTTGGTGCCACTCCGCTCATGATCGGTCTATTGATCGCAAGCTTCGCCATCTGCGAACTGTTTGCAGGGCCGATCCTGGGGAAGGCGTCTGACCGATACGGCCGCAAGCGTCTTCTACTGATCAGCCAAATCGGCACATGCGCGAGCTTTCTTATCCTCGCCTCAGCGCATAGTCTTCCCATTGTTTTTGCCGGACGCATCGTGGACGGTTTGTCCGCGGGCAACGTTGCGATCGCCATCGCTTACGTCTCGGATCGGAGCGAACCCGGAAAACGGCGCCAAGCTATCGGCGTCGTGAGCGCGGCGATGGGTTTAGGCACCATGATTGGGCCGGCCCTTGGTGGCATGCTCGCTCCAATCGGACCCGCCGTGCCTTTTTGGCTAGCTGCGGCCGTCTCTTGTGCCAGCATCGTATTGACCTGCGCTCTCCTCCCTGTTGACGTTCGCACTTCGTCCGGCGCCCGGGTCTGGAGCCGCGTCTTTGGGACGGGGCAACCGTCGGCAGCTCAATCGCATTTCGACGAACAAGCTGACGTCGTGGGGGCAGCCATTACCCCGTTGCCATCGAAAAGATTCTTTCGTGAGATCAGCGACCTAGTTAAGCTGCCAAATGTGAAGGCGCTTCTGACCGCAATCGCTTTGTTGTATATGGCGTTCAGCTTGTTCAGTTCGCAACTCGCTCTTGTGCTTCAAGCGCGATACCATTGGGGCGGCGAATCCTTTGGCCCGACAGAAATCGGGCTCCTATTCACTGCCGCCGGCGCAACAAACATTCTGATTCAGATTGTGGTGATGCGCGCCATTGGCTCGACTTTCCACGAGAGGACGGTCGCCGTAGCTTCGTTCGCCTTGCTTGCGTCCGGTTTCGTCCTCATCGGTTTCGGCAATACGATCCCTGGGCTGGCAGTTGGAGTTCTTGCGATCGCCTCCGGCGTAGGGCTGGCAAGACCCACACTCGTCGCAGCGCTAAGCCTTGCGGTGCCGCCCACCTCGCAGGGCGTTGCGATGGGGATGGCTCAGTCGCTTGCCTCCCTCATCAATATCATAGCGCCCATCGCGGGTGGGCTTTTGATCCAGCAGCAAAACTTCATAGGCTGGGCCGTGGCCCTCACCGCCATCGCACTGACTGGATTGGGCGCGGTTGGGCTACTCTCTATGTTCCCCAAAAAGTCTGCTTCCGAAAGAGTGTGATGAGACATCTGCAGGTTTTCGCGGACCGAATTAACCCGCAGTCGCCGAGCTTGGAGATCAGACCTGCTCGGCCGACACTACGACACGACACTTACCTCAGCTTCGATCATCGTCTCGAATGTTTGCATACATCCGCCTAAGAAAAGATAGTAAAACATTGACGTCCTCCGGCGAAAATCCCGCAAGGGAACGGTTGTTGCCTTTCTGAAGTAAATGTTTACTCTGTGGCAAAATCTCGTGAGCTGCGGGCGTCAGGTCAATTCGCTGTATGCGTCTATTCGAACTAAGCGGAGTTCGAGTTATGAAACCGTCTCGTTCAAGTCGCGCAAGCGTTTGGGCCATGGAAGGTTGTTCAACGTGGAGCAACCTCGCGAGATCTGCCTGTGTAGAAGCCTCGCCGGTCTTCAGCGCTGTCAACACGGGGAGGCTTCCCATCCCCAAGTTAAGAGGCCGTAGCTCAGCTTCTGCCAAGCGCGTCAGTTCCTGCGCCACCCGCTTGATATAAAAGGATGGCGACTGTCTGGGATCTATGTCGTCCATAGTGTGCCTGCCGCCGCCTTCCCATCTCCAATATTCGCCCGTTCGCTCATCAGCCCAACCACCTCTCCATCGCATCAGCCAGTGAGGCGCTAGTTGATGGCTCGCCCTCTGCCTCAACCCAAGCGACGTAGCCGTCCGGCCGAACGAATGCCGCCGCCAATGCTGGAATTGAGCCAAGCACAGGAAGGTGCCAGTTCAGCGAGTTGCCGTCGACGTCGGGGCTGACTTCGAAGTAGTCGACCGCCGAGATCCAGCGGTCTGGTACGACTGTTCCCTTCGTTTGATTGAAACTCAGCAAAAGCGGGCGCGCTGAGTGCATCAGCGTAAATGTATCCTGCTTCCCATGGTCCGTAAGCAGGGAAAGATTCGGCATGCGTCGTCCTACGAGGGGATGCAGATCCGCGCCCCATGGATACCGGAGCGCAAGACCGCTCAACGTCCCTGCCATCCCACGCATCACTTCCGGTATGTCGAGCCACATTCCAACGACGTTGCGCAATGCGTCGATCTGATGTCCAGGCTTGATGAGCGCCGTCTGCGCTCTCGCCAACTCCAGCACCCGCTCCGCGACCGGATGGCGCTCCTGATGATATGTATCGAGCAAAGGCTCGGCCGACGCGCCAGCTACAACTGCACCGAGTTTCCAACCCAAATTCACCGCGTCCTGGATCCCGAGATTGAGGCCTTGGCCGCCAATTGGCGAGTGCGTATGCGCGGCATCTCCCGCGAGGAAGACTCGTCCGTGACGGTACTGATCTACCTGTCTGCAACCATCCGCGAACCTCGACATCCAACGAGCCTTGAGCAAGCCGTAGTCGGTACCGAGACCTTCGAGCATAGCTTGACGTAACTCGTCCAACGTGACCGGCGCGTTCCGATCGTTCGGAGCGGCGAGTTTCATCAAGCTGACGCGATACCAATCCGGCTCCGCGCGCGAGACTTGGTAGGTTCCGATCCGTGTATTCCGCCCAAACGATTCACGTTCGTTGGGAGGATTACCAAGCTGAACATCGGCGACGATCCAGTGGGAAACTGGGTCATCTCCAGGGAAGGCCAACCCGCAGATTCGCCGCACGGCGCTATGACCACCGTCACATCCGACAACATACTGTGCCCTCAGCGCTCTCGCCTCGCCCCCATCGTCGACGATGAGATCCACGCCGAACGTGTCCTGAGCAAGGTGCAAAAGCTCCGTCGACCATCTGATGGGCACCCCAAGCTCCTCGACGCGTTCTCCCAATATCCGTTCGGTTTCAGACTGCGGCAGGATAAGAGCATCCGGCCAGTCCGGATCCACCTCTTTCGGCATCATGGGAAGACCCGAAAACAGCACGGCTGGAAGTTGGCGTCCCCGCTCGAGAAATCGTTGGGCCAAATTTCGCTGGCCGAATATCTCCATTGTGCGAGCATTGATGCCGGGAGCGCGTGACTCGCCAAAAGTGCCCGTGGAGCGCCGTTCGATCACCGTGACATCGGCACCTCCCAAACTCAACTCGGCGGCCAGCATCAGGCCCGTGGGGCCCGCGCCAACGACGATCACCTGCGAACTAGATCTTTCATCCATTTGACAATCCAAGGCTTGAACAAAGTTCATCATAGGTACCTATGATATGCAGCTATGTAAAGTCTCCTGAAATGTTTTCCGGCGGCGCGTCCCTCGCCTTTCTATCGCGAGACCAAAATGGCTGGCCTTAGCCATCGTGTCCTGCACTCGCGCTCCCGACAGGGTGCTGACCAACGGCAATTTGCCGACCGGTGCCGAGAAGATCGCCTCGATGCGGGCCCGCCGCCGCAATAGACTCGCAAATTGGCTTCGCGACCGAGGGACGCAATGCAGTTCTGAGGCACGGGTATCCACGACAATCTCGCCGACAAGGCCAATAAGCGTGGCGCCCCGGTCTGAAGGTTCGGCAGCGCTGAGCGCCGCCAGACTCGGCGCTGATGTTACAACTCAGGCTTCGCCTCGTTCATCCCGCCTGCATAATCGCCAGAATAATGTGCATTATACATATTTTTAGTTGACGCCACCGACTCCAAATTATATGCATATTACATATTTCGGCATAAAGATCATTTTACCGGAGCAACTGCTTTGCAGCGCCGCCAAGCGGGGCTCGGAGCCGCTCGCCCAGCACGTGAAGCAGAAAGGTAAGCATGTGACCGTACCGCTCCTTACAGCAAATCTGGCTACGCAGACGGGTGCCATTCCAACAAGCGTCGACATCGTCGCTGATCTGGCACACAAACCCGGATACACGCTCAACTCGTGGTTTGCTATCGGCCACTTCGAGTCTCAGGGACATACGCTCAACTACTTGGTCCACCTGTTCGCACTCAGCATCCGGGGGATCACTGTTGGCGTGGACAGCGCGGTAAGCATCACCGATGAGACTACAGGCTGGTATGGCGTGCAGCATGGCTTTCACTCGATTTTTCGCGCGAAAGCCAGCTCGGATCGGCTGCTTGTCAGAACGCCGAACAGTTTGATTTCGGGAACGCTGGACGAATTGCGTATTCGTGCACAGATCAAGGGCGCCAGCATCGATGTGACCCTTAGGGCCGTCGGTCATCCGCTCTACAATAAGGGGACGGCGCGGTTCGACATGCTGGGCATGGACGTCTACCAGTACTCGATCCCGACGCTGGAAACGACAGGCCGTCTGCTCGTGGATGGTCGTGAATTCCCGGCCTCGGGTATGAGTTGGTTCGACCGGCAATGGCAAAAGCAACCGCTTGGCCCGCCGCGCGGCAAGTGGACTTGGATGGACCTCAACCTCAGCAACGGTTGGCGGATCAGCCTTTGGGATGCCGCTGGCCTGGACGGCAAGTCAGACGCATGGGTGACTGTGATTGACGAAAGCGGCAGGCATAGGGTTGCCGAGTTGGTCCCGCTCGTCGACGACGCCTGTGACTACTGGGTCAGCCCGCAGTCCGGCTCCCGCTTCCCGACCAGATGGCGGGTGAAAGTGCGTGCGCTCGACATGGATCTTCAGGTGGTTGCGAAGCCGCGTGAGCAAGAGGTCAGGGGCATGCACGCGCGCTATGAAGGCGCTAGCTCGGTCAGCGGCACCGTGCGCAACGAGAAGGTCAGCGGCTACTGTTACGTCGAGATGGTCGGCGATTGGCAGGCCTGAGGGTCGATCTAGCCACTAAGTAACTCAGTGGCTAGATCGAATGTCCAGAAAATGAGCCGTTGAACACAGTCTCGGCTAGGAAGCCTTCAGGTTATGAGCCTGAAAGCAAAGCCGTCTGCCTAATGAAGAAGTGCGTTGCAACGCTGGTTAGCGCTGCCGAGAGACGGCAAACCCTCCGTTTTTTAACCTACGCTAGCCCTTCTCCCTACTACGACATTTACCCCCTTCCCTGGCGGACGTGACCGAGTGTTCATTAATGTGTCAACACGTTAATGGAGGACATTCAACATGATCGATCAGACGTATCTCACACCCGAAGAGGTCGCTGAACGCTATCGAGGCACAGTTAGCATTGGTACACTGCGAAACTGGCGATCCATGAGAATTGGTCCCGCTTACGTGAAGGTGGGCAAGTCGGTTCTCTATCCGGTCAACCAACTTGAGATTTGGGATCAGACGAATATCGTGAAGTGCCGTGCGTCAAAACGACTCGGAATGAGAGGGGGGGATCAACGATGATAGATGGAGGGGTCGGCAAAACCTCCGATCCCAAAAACCTACCCCAGCGGATTTAGAGTTTCAAAATTGCATAACATTTTCAAATACATAATTTATAAGCTAGAGTGGTCCACAACCACCCTTCGGGCGATCCCACCCCCTCGCGCGCCGACATCGACATGACGCGCAAGATCATCGACATCGCCAAGCCGCTCGGCATCGACGTGCACGACCACATCATCGTCGGGCGCGATGGCCATGCCAGCCTGAAGGGGCTGCGGCTGATGTGAGGCCTGCGGGGCGCGTGCTCTGGAGGCCGTGCAGGGCCGGAAACATTCGGCAAGCCTCGCGCACGCTTGCGCCCGCATATGGTCCTAACGGTGCCTCATTGAGCGGGCTTGGTGCGCATATGCAGACTTTCGGCAGAAGACCCATGCCCTTTTGCTTCCCTTCCAGCGCCAAGCGGCGCTCCACATTCGGCCTACTGGCCCTTGTCGGCGGCGCGGCGACGCTCGCGGGCGAACCGGCGCGGGCGCAATATTATCCCTATCCGCCAACGGTGTATGGCGCCCCGGCCGAGATGCCGCGGGTCTATCGCGCGCCGCCGGGCTATGTGACCGGAACGGTGATGCTGCCGCCGCAGGAAATCCGCTCCATCGTGCTCAATCTCGGCTATGGCCGGGTCGGGCGGCCGGTGCTGCGCGGGCGCACTTATATGATCGACGCGGTGGATGATCGCGGACCGCTGATCCTCGCGGTGGATGCCTATTCCGGATTGGTGCAGCCGGCCGATCCCTCCATGTTCGGACCGCCCGGCGGTCCCTATGGCCCGGGACCCGCCTATGGCGTCGCACCTCCCCCGGGGGCTTATGATGCGCCGCCGCAGGGCGCTTATGGCGGAGCCCCGCCACAAGGCGCCTATGGCGCGCCGCCGCAGCGCGCGCAGCCGGTGGCCCGCGCCCCGCTGCCCAAGCCGCGGCCCGCCGATAGCGAAATCGCCAGCACCTCGGGGCCGGATATCACGGCGCCCGCCGTGCCGCCGGCCGACGACGGCGCGGCAGACAACGGCGTGGCAAACAACGGCGCGGCCGATGACGATGCCCCCGATACGGCAGAAAATCCCGGCGCCCTGGCCGTGGCGCCGTCCGATGGCGCCAATGCGCCGAAGGCTGGAACGCCCGGCCTCGCCTCGCCGACGCCCAGCATGTCGGCTCCGGTGGTCGGCCAGCCGGCTCCGGCTCAAGCGCCGGCCGCGAGCAAGCCGCAGACCGCCGCGAACACGCCGATTCCCGCCTTGCCCGCGGTGCCGCCCCAGGGCCCGACGGGCGCGGGAACGGCGACGCCGGGCGATGGCGTTTCCGCCGGAACCGCCTCGGTCCTCTCGCGCACCGCGCCGCCGGCCAATTGAAACCCGTTTAAGCCGGTCCTCCTAATCCAGCCCGACTTGCGCCAGCGCCGCAGCTTGGCGCGACGCGACGCCGTCCAGGCTGAAATCGGCCATCGCCTCTTCGAACAGGCGATGGAAGTTCAGCTCGGCCTTCAGGTGCAGGAACACCGCGCCGAGGCCGATGGCCGCGCGATCCATGAACACGAATTCGCGCGGCACCGTCACCGGCCCGAGCTGCTTCAGCGCCGTGTGCACGCGGAACGCCTCGCGCCGCCCATATTCGCCCGGCGCCACGCCATCGGCGATGGTGCGGACCCGGTCGTCCATGAGCGGCCCATAAATGAAGCGTGCCCAGATGTTCAGCACGTCGATCAATTCCCGCTTGAGGCCCTTGAAGCCCCAGGTCTCATAAGCGTGCACCACCCGCGCCTCATCGTTCGCCAGCAGGCCGCGATAGAGATCCATCACCCCCGCCACGAAGGCCGGGGGAAAGATGCGGACGCAGCCATAATCCAGCAGATTGATGCCGCCCGGCGTGCCGGCCTCATCGGTAAAGACCGTATAATTGCCGAGATGCGGGTCGCCGTGGATCACCCCGAACCGGCTGAACGGCAGCCACCAGGCGGTGAACATGGCGCGCGCCAATTGATTGCGCTCTTCCAGCGCATGCTCGGTGAAGCCGAGGATCTTTTGCCCCTCCAGCCAATGCAGGGTCAGAAGACGCCCGGTGGAGAGATCGTTGCGCACGCTCGGCACGCGCACATGGTCCTGCCCCTCCAGCATCAGGGCATAAAGCGCGGCGTGCTTGGCCTCCCGGCGATAATCCAGCTCCTCGCGCACCCGCGCGCCGATCTCCCCGGCAATCTCGCGGGTGTCGATGGCGGGGTCCATGCGGCGATGGAGCGAGAACAGAAGATCGAGCTGGCTCAAGTCGGCTTCCACCGCCGCCTGCATGTCGGGATATTGCAGCTTGCAGGCCAATTCCTCGCCGTCGAGCGCCACCGCGCGATGCACCTGCCCGAGGGAGGCGGCGGCGGCCGGCTTGTGCTCGAAAGAGGCAAAGCGCGCCTCCCAGTCGCGCCCCAGCTCCGCCATCATGCGGCGGCGCACGAAGGCCCAGCCCATGGGCGGGGCGTCGTTCTGCAGTTTCTGAAGCTCGGCGGCATATTCGGGCGGCAGCACGTCGGGAATGGTGGACATGAGCTGCGCCACCTTCATCAGCGGCCCCTTCAGCCCGCCCAGCGCCGCCGCGAGCGCCGCCGCATTGCCCTCGCCCCCCTTGTCGAGCCCGAACAGCCGCGTGCCCGCCATGCGCGCCGCGACGCCCCCCACATTGGCGCCGACCCGTGCGTAGCGGGCGGCGCGGGCGGAAAAGCGGTTGCGCTCGGCATCTTCGGTCATGGGGCGGCTCGCTGTGCCCGGAGGCCGGGCTCAGCCGCGCGCGGTGCGGCGGGTGAGCGCCAGCAGCACCAGGAGGGTGAGGGGCGTGAGAATGTCCGTATAGAGAATGGGGCCGGCATTTCCCGCCGCAAGGTTCCCGGTCTCGGCAATCTGTACCACATGCCCCACCGCCGCCCCGCCGAGGAAGCCTGCGGCCACCACCGCGACGCCGAGGCGAAAGCCCCAGTTTCCATAAAAGGCCGCGATCACGCCGGCGACGCCCATGCCGAGATTGGCCATGCCGACCTCGAACTGGAACGGGCTCGTGGCCCAGCCGATGGCGCGCGCCGACTCCGCCGCGAAGAACACATGGCCCATGAAGGCCCACAGCCCCATCAGCCCGAGCGGCACCAGGAAGAGATAGCGCAACAGCCGATCCGCGACGAAACCGGGCGGCAAGGGACGCGGAGCCCGCGCGACCGCGAAGGCGGCGAGCACGAGGGCAAGGCCCCATGACATCAGGGGAACCCAGAATACCATGCGCGCGTCCCTCCACCCCGAGGCCGCAAACTGCCACCCTTTTTCCCGCGCGGCCAGCCTTCCACCCAAGCGCGCACTTGCGGGCGTGCTTGCGGGCGCGCGCGGCGCGGCCTATGGCAGGCGCATGAGCGGGTCCGGCAGCGCAAGATCGACAAAGACGGGGTGGCTGCTCCGCCTCGCGCTTGCCTATGCGCTGCTGCTCCAGATGGTGCTGTCGGCGGCGGCGATGGCGCAGCATGCCACCGCCAACCTGGCCGATCCTTGGGGCGATCCTTGGGCCGCCACCTGCGCCGGGCGCGCCGCGACCGACACCGATTCCCCGCCGCCCGGGGCGCCGCACATGGATCTGTGCTGCGTGCTCGGCTGCCTTGCCACGCCCCTGTCGCCGCTGGCGCCGGACGGGGCGGTCGCGCGCCTGGAGCCGGCCCCGCGCATCACCGCCATCGTGTTTGCCGAGCGGCCGGCCGCCAGCCCCGCGCGCCATGCCTCCCGCCCGTTCCACGCCCGAGGACCTCCCCGCGCCGTTTGAGCCTGCCCGCAGAATCTCAAACCCGTTCGGAGACGTTCCATGTCCATTTCGTTCGCGCGCACCGCGCCGCTCGGCCTTGCCGCCGCTCTTCTCGTGACCTTCGCCAGCCCGACCTTCGCCCATGTGACTTTGGCCGAGGGCCAGGCCACCTCCGGCACCTCGTACAAGGGCGTGCTGAAGGTGCCGCACGGCTGCGGCGAGGCCGCCACCACCGCCATCAAGGTCACCATTCCCGAGGGCGTGCTGTCGGTGAAGCCGCAGCCCAAGGCCGGCTGGACCCTCGCCCTGGAGAAGGGGCCTTACGAGAAGACCTATGATGTGATGCATGGCAAGGCGGTGAAGGAGGGGGTGAAGACCATCACCTGGTCCGGCGGCAACCTGCCCAATGCCTATTATGACGAGTTCGTCTTCATCGCCTATCTCGCCCCCCAGGCGCAGGCGACCACGCTCTATTTCCCGGTCTTGCAAAGCTGCGAGGGCGCCTCGACGGATTGGGCGCAGATTCCCCAGCAGGGCGGCCCGCGCCCCGAATACCCCGCGCCGGCACTGAAGCTTGCCGCCGCCATGCCGGCCGCCACCCCCGCCACCTTCAAGGCCGGGACCCTGACCATCGAGCAGCCCTGGGCCCGCGCGACGCCCGGCGGCGCCAAGGTGGCCGGCGGCTATGTGAAAATCACCAATACCGGCACCCTGCCCGACAAGCTGATCGGCGGAACGTTCGAGCAGGCGGGCCGGTTCGAGGTGCATGAGATGGCGATGAACAATGGCGTCATGACCATGCGGCCGGTGTCCGGCGGCCTGGACATCGCCCCCGGCGCCAGCGTGATGCTCGCACCCGGCGGCTTCCACATCATGCTGATGGATCTCAAGCAGCCGCTGAAGGAAGGCGAGAGCGTGAAGGGCACGCTGACCTTTGAGAAGGCCGGCACGGTGGACGTGGTGTTCGCCGTGCGCGGCATCGGCGCCGGTGCACCCACCGGCGGCGGCATGGGCAGCATGGAGCATCAGCACTGACCGCCTGAAGAGACGCAGCGCGGCTCAGGCGGCCGCGAACAGCGTCCGCTCGCGCTGCAATTCCTCGCGCATCACCTCCCGCGCCAGCACCAATGCGGGAGACAGGCTCTCGGCCCGGCCATAGAGCGCGAAATCCACGCACGGCAGCACCGCCGTGCCGAGCCCGGTCACCGTCACCATATCGGCCCGCCGCGCGCGGGCCGTGCGCACCGTCACCCCGACCCCCGCGCCGACCGCCGCGAGCAGGCCCGGCAGGCTGGGGCTCGTAAAGGCGATGCGGAATGCCTGCCCCGCCGCGTTGAGGGCGGAAATCGCGGCATCCCGGAACACACACGGGGCCTCGAACACCAGGAGCGGCACCGGCGCGTCGGCGGGAAGGCGCAGGTCGCGCGCGCCGAGCCATTCCATGGGCTCGCGCGACAGATCCAGAACCGGAAGATCGCTTTCGCCGCGAAACCCCGCGGCAAGATCAAGGCTGCCCGCCTTCAGCCCCGCCATGAGGCGCCCGGTGGAGGCCACCTGCACGGTCAGCGGCGCGCCGGGCACCAAAGCGGAGACGCGCGCCAGAATGCGCTGCAACGCCCCCTCCCCCACATCCTGGACAAAGCCGAGACGCACCGGCTCGCAGGCCGCGCCGGCCGCATGATGGCCGAGCACGCGGTCGTTGAGATCCAGCAGCGCGCGCGCATCGTCGAGGAACGCGGCACCGCGCGGCGTAAGCGCGACACCGCGACCGCGCCGCTCCAATACGGCGAAGCCCAGCATGTCGGAGAGCCGGTCCATCTGCAGGCTCACGGCGGATTGCGAACGCCCGACCCGCACGCTGGCGGCCGAGACCGAGCCGAGGGTGGCGACCGCAACGAAGGTCCGGACCAGGTCGAGATCGAGAGTGCGCGTCATATTATGAGAATATCGAAATCATCATGGATGATAAATCAATTTTTCTCAAATAATATGCGGCGCTAGGGTCTTCTCATCCCTCACGGAGACCCGACCCCATGCCCATTCTTCAACTGAAGCTCTCCGGCCCCAGCGATGCCGCAAAGGCTGCAAAGGCCGCGTCCACCCTCTCCGCCCTCACCGCGAAAATCCTGCGCAAGGATCCCGCCCTCACCTCGGTGGCGGTGGATTTCCTCGATGCCGGATTGTGGTTCGTCGGCGGGCGGAGCCTCGCGGACGCCGGCCTTGCCAGCTTCTGGCTCGATATCGCGGTGGTGGACGGCACCAATACCAAGGATGAGAAGGCGGCCTATATCGCCGCCGTGTTCGCCGCCATGGGCGATCTGCTCGGCCCCCTGCACCTGGAAAGCTATATCCTGGTGCGCGAGGTGAAGGCGGATGCCTATGGCTATGGCGGGCGCACCCAGGAAAGCCGCTATGTGGAAAAAACCCTGAAGGCGGCCTGAGGCGTCCCCTGCGCGGGGCGGAGGCTCAGCCTCCGATTTCCTCGCGCAGGATTTCCAGACGCAGCCATTCTTCCTCCGCCGCGTCCAATTCCTTCTGCACCTTGGCGAGCGCGGCCGAGGTGCGTTCGAACGAGCCGGGATCGCGCTCGTACAGCACCGGATCGGACAGGACACCGCCCAGCTTGTCCGCCTCGTTGCGCAGCTTCTCCAAGGTCTTGGGCAAGGTCTGGAGCGCATGCTTCTCGTGGAAGGTCAGGCGGCGCTTCTTGCCCTCGTCGGCCGCGACGGCCTTGGGCGCGGCTTTTCCCGAAGCCTTCGCGGGCGCGGCGCTCTCGCCGCGCTTTTCCTTCGCCTGAACGCCGTGGCCGCGCTGGTTCACCATGTCGGCATAGCCGCCAGCATATTCGCTGAACACGCCCGCCCCTTCCGCCGCGATCACGCTGGTGACGGTGCGGTCCAGGAAGTCACGATCATGGCTGACCAGGATCACGGTGCCGGGATAATCCGCCACCATTTCCTGCAGCAGGTCGAGGGTTTCGAGATCCAAATCGTTGGTGGGCTCGTCGAGGATCAGCATGTTGGACGGCAGGGCGAGCGCGCGCGCCAGCATGAGCCGCCCCCGCTCGCCGCCCGACAGCACCGACAAGGGTGAGTTTGCCTGGTCGGGCGTGAACAGGAAGTCCTTGAGATAGCCCATCACATGCTTGGGCACGCCGCCCACCAGCACCTGGTCGCTGCCGCCGCCGGTGAGTGCGTCGCGCAAGGTGGTGTTGGGGTCGAGCGCCGCGCGCTTCTGGTCGAGCGAGGCGATTTCCAGGTTCGCGCCGAGGCGCACCGTGCCGCTGTCCGGCTTGAGCTCGCCGGTGAGCATCTTCAGCAGCGTGGTCTTGCCGGCGCCGTTCGGGCCGACGATGCCGATCCGGTCGCCGCGCACGATGCGGGTGGAGAAATCCGTGACGATGGGCGCGCCGTCATAGGATTTGGAAATGCCCTTGGCCTCGATCACCAGCTTGCCGGAGGTTTCCGCCTCGGTCACGGTGATCTTCACATTGCCTTGAGCGCGGCGCTCGTCGCGCCGGTCGGTGCGCATGGATTGCAGCAGGCCGAGGCGGCGCACATTGCGCTTGCGGCGTGCGGTGACGCCATAGCGCAGCCAATCCTGCTCGGCCACGATCTTGCGGTCGAGCTTGTGGCGGTCGGTCTCCTCCTGCTCCAGCACCTGGTCGCGCCAGGCCTCGAAACCGGAAAAGCCCTGGTCCAGCCGGCGGGTGGTGCCGCGGTCCAGCCAGATGGTGGCGCGCGAGAGATTCTGCAGGAACCGCCGGTCATGGCTGATGACCACGAGCGCGGACCGCAGGGATTTCAGCTCGCCTTCCAGCCATTCGATGGCGGGCAAGTCCAAATGGTTGGTGGGCTCGTCCAGCAGCAGCACGTCCGGCTCGGGCGCGATCACGCGCGCCAAAGCGGCCCGGCGCGCCTCGCCGCCGGAGAGGTGGGCCGGATCCTCATTGCCGGTGAGGCCGAGCTGATCGAGCAGATATTGGGCGCGATAATCCTCGTCGCCCGGCCCGAGGCCGGCTTCCACATAGGCGAGCGTGGTCGCGAAGCCGGAAAAATCCGGCTCCTGCGGCAGGTAGCGCACGGTCGCGCCCGGCTGGAAGAAGCGAACGGCGGCGTCGGCCTCGATCAGGCCGGCGGCCACCTTCAGCAGGGTCGATTTTCCCGACCCGTTGCGCCCGACGAGGCACAGCCTTTCGCCCGGCGACACGGAGATTTCCGCGCCGTCGAGCAAGGGGGTGGCGCCGAAGCGCAGATGGACGTCTTGAAGCGAAATCAGCGGTGGAGCCATGGCGTCGGCTTAGTGGGTTTTGTCGGCGGATGGAACCCATCCGCGCCGGCAAAGACGCCAAGGGACGCCCGGAACATACACGCCCGGAACACGGCGGAGTGTGCGTCCGGCCGGCCACTCTGCGCCGGAACCGGGACCTCCGCTTGATTTTCGCTTAATGCACCGTCGCTTCGCCGCGCAGGCGGGCGATCTGATCCTTCAGCAGGAGCTTGCGGCGCTTGAGTTCAACCACCTTGAGCGGGTCCGTGGAGGCGTGGTTGAGTTCGTGTTGTATGGCCATCTGAAGGGCTGCGTGGCGACGCTTCAGCTCTTCGAGGTGCGACTGGACGGACATGCGTTTCGTCTCCCTGTCTACAACGAAGGACAGTCTGTCATGGAGGCGGCAAAGAGTCCAAGGGCTATTTTTGCACCCATTCCAGCCTGCGGCGCCGTGCGGCTTGCGGCTTGGGGAGGCGGTGCGGTATGCGAGAGAAGGCAGCTCGGACCGCGACGGATATGGCATGACCAGTGACGAGGAACGGGAGCTGAGATTGCTGCTGGAGCGCCTGCGGCAGGAGCATCGGGACCTGGATGCCGCCATCGACGCGCTCACCGCGGTGACCGGCTCGGATATCCTGCAAATTCAACGGCTGAAGAAGCGCAAGCTCCAGCTGAAGGACCGAATCTCCCACCTGGAAGACGAGCTTTTTCCCGACATCATCGCCTGACGGACGGCGCATAAAGCCGGCCAGAAAAAAGCCCCCCGGATGCACCGGAGGGCTGGCTTCAGCGGGACTGGCTTCAGCAAAGCTGAGGCAAAAACCCTCAGATCTGGCCCAGCATTGCCTGCGCCGAGGAGACGTCCGCCTTGGAGGGTACGTCCTCGACGTTCAGGGACTTCACGACGCCGTCTTCCACCAGCATGGAATAGCGCTTGGAGCGCACCCCGAGGCCGGCCATGGAGCCGTCGAAGGTCAGGTCCAGCGCCTGCGAGAACTCGCCGTTGCCGTCGGACAGGAACACGATCTTTCCGTCCGCGCCGGAGGCTTTCTCCCACGCGCCCATGACGAACGGATCGTTGACGGACACGACGGCAATGGTATCGACGCCCTTCGCCTTGATCTCATCGGCGCGCGACACATAGCCCGGAAGATGATTCTTGTGGCAGGTGGGCGTGAAAGCGCCGGGAACGGCGAACAGAACAACGCGCTTGCCCTTGAAGACGTCATCGGTGGTCTTGGGCACCGGGCCGTCTTCCGTGGAAACGCGGAAGGTCGCCGCGGGCAGGGTATCGCCGACTTGGATTGCCATGGGTGGTTTCTCCGCAGACTGATCGGCGCTCTTGGGCCGAATGCGGCGCAGAATAGGCAGATTTGCGCGCGAGGAAAGGCGCGATGGCCCTTCCCCCCGTCATTTCCTCTTGAGCGGGACCATCGCCTCGACCGATTTGTCGGAATCCACCAGCGTCAGGCGCACCTGCTTGCCCTCCCAGGATTCCCCGGAGGGCAGGCCGTCGAGTTCCAGGGTGAAGCGGGCTTCCCCGTTCGGGCCGAAAGCGCGGCTCGGTACGGGCAGCGCCCAGCTGTCGTCCGGGCCCTCCACGAACAGGTCCGCCTTGTCGGAGGAGACGCTCGCCGTCACCACCAGAAGCGGCGCCGGCGCGCGGGCCTCGCCCGGCGTGGCGTCCGCGGGCAAGGCTTCCTGTTCGATCACCTGCGCCGAGACCAGCGCCGGAGCCGGGCCGGCACCGAGGGTCACACGTGCCGGCACCTTCGCCCGCGCCGCCGCGAGCGCAGGGTTCGGGGCCTCCGCGCCGGCGGGAATATCGAGGCTGGCCTGCGCATGGACCGGCACGCACAGGGCCTCGCACACCGCGAAATCCAGCGACAGGTCGAGCCGCGTCGCGCGTCCCGGCTCGGCGAGCCGCACCTTCAGCGGCAGCAGCACGCTGCCGCCCTTGTAGCCGATGGAAAAGCCGCTCGCCCCATCCGAGAAGCGCTTGGGCGCGGGGAATGCCACATCCACCCCCGCGACATTGCGCGAGCCGCTCCAGTCGAAGCGCGGCGGCACGCCGCTGTCGCCGGGATAGCGCCAATAGGTCTTCCAACCGGGGGTAAGGCGGATCTCGATCCCGGCTTCCAGCACGCCGTCCGCCACCGCGCCGGAAACCAGGCGCACGTCGGCATTCTGGGCGCGGCTCCACGGGGTTTCGGCCGCCGCCAGCGGCGCCGCCGGGGCAAGCAGGGCAAGCAGGAGGGCCGGGGCCAGCACCGGCGATCGGGGACGGGGAAAGCTCATGGTGTGCGCCTACAGCCTCGGGTCCGCGAGCGCAAACGGGCAACGCGCACTTTCATGTGACGGCACAAGGACGTGACCGCCGATCCCGCCAATGTGGCTGCATCCCTCTCCGGTTCACCGTTTTCAAATCCGGGCGGTCGGGTTAGGCTGTGGGAATGATGGTCGATCGCAAGGCCCTTT
Source organism: Roseixanthobacter finlandensis (assembly GCF_043195105.2). Taxonomy (NCBI): domain Bacteria; kingdom Pseudomonadati; phylum Pseudomonadota; class Alphaproteobacteria; order Hyphomicrobiales; family Xanthobacteraceae; genus Roseixanthobacter; species Roseixanthobacter finlandensis. The sequence continues at coordinate 4,792,166 of NZ_CM195536.1, forward strand.
CCCTCGGCGCCCCGCCGGATTTCCTCGACGGGCAGATGCTTATTGCCATGCCGTCCATGCAGGACGAGCGTTTCTCCCGCGCCCTCATCTATGTCTGCGCCCATTCCAATGAAGGGGCGATGGGCATCATCGTCAATCAGGCGGCCTCCCATATCAATTTCGCCGACCTGCTGGTGCAATTGGATGTGGTGCCGGAGGACGCCCGCATCCTGCTGCCCCAGCGCGCGGGCGCGGTGAAGGTGCTGCGCGGCGGCCCGGTGGAGACCGGGCGCGGCTTCGTGCTGCATTCCTCGGATTATTTCATCGAGAATTCCACCTTGCCCATCGACGGCGGCATCTGCCTCACGGCGACGCTGGATATCCTGAAAGCCATCGCCGGCGGCACCGGGCCGCACAGCGCGGTGCTGGCGCTCGGCTATGCCGGATGGGCGCCGGGCCAGTTGGAGACTGAGATCCAGGCCAATGGCTGGCTGCATTGCCCGGCCGACCCGGACCTGATCTTCGGCGAGAGCGTCGAGACCAAATATGATCTCGCCCTGCGCAAGCTCGGCATCGACCCCGGCATGCTCTCCAGCGAGGCGGGCCACGCCTGAGGGGCCGGTTCACGGGTGTGGAACGGGACAGATTGGGATCGCCGCTCGGGAGGCGCCGAGGCCGGAATGCTACAGCCCGAACGCGAGGCCCTGAACGCCCGCCTCAGCCGGCCGCCGCGCGGCGCCGGTCCTTGGGGGTGGAGGGCTCGAACAGGGCGCGGCACTCCTCCGTGGTCAGCGGCTCGCCGAACAGGACGCCCTGCGCGTATTCACAGCCGAAGCGGCCCATCTCTGTGGCCTCGGCCTCGCGCTCCAGGCTCTCGGCCACCACTTCCATGCCCAATTGATGGGCGAGGGACACGATGGAGCCGACGATGATCGGCCGCGCCGCGCGTGCCGCGCCCTTGGCGCTGTCGCGCACGAAGCGCTGGTCGATCTTGATGGTGTCGAACGGAAAGCGCTGGAGATAGGCGAGCGCCGACTGGCCGGTACCGAAATCGTCCAGGCACAGGCCGGCGCCCAGCTCCCGGATGCGGGCCAGCATCACCGCGGCATATTCCGGGTTTTCCATCACCAGGCTCTCGGTGACTTCCAGCTTGAGCGAGCCCGGCGCCACCGCATTGCGCGCCAGCACCGCCTTCAGATCCTGGATCAGATCGTGCCGCAGCAATTGGCGGGACGAGACGTTCACATGCATGAACAAAGGCGGATCCACCCGCACCAGGCGCTGCCATTGGCCGAGCTGGCGCGCCGCATGTTCCAGCGCGAACAGGCCGAGATCGAGGATCAGCCCGCTTTCCTCCGCCACCGGCAGGAAATCGGAGGCGGCCATTTCCCCGAGGGTCGGATGGCGCCAGCGCATGAAGGCCTCGAACCCGCCGATGGCGCGGTCGTGCATGCGCACGATCGGCTGGTAGCGCATGAAGATCTGATTGCGCTCCAGCGCGTGGCGCAATTCGCCTTCCAGCGAGACGTGGTCGATCTTCTGCTGGCGCATGGCCGGGCGGAACACCTCAATGCGGTCGCCGCCGATGCGCTTGGCGTAATACATGGCGAGTTCCGCGTCCTTCAGCACCTCGCTGCGCTTGCTCTGCTCCTGGCCGGGCAGGACAAGGCCGATGGAGGCGGTGATGAACACCTCCTTCTCGGCGAAGGTGATGGGCGCGCGCAGCGAGCGGCGCATGGTGTCGGCGAAAGTGGTGATGCGCTCGGGATCGCGCTCGGACATGAGGATCATGCCGAACTGGTCGCCGGAGATGCGCGCCAGCGTATCCTGCGGCTTCAGCAGCCGCATGAGGCGGCGGGCGACGGTGAGCAGGATGGAATCACCCACCCCCATGCCCACCGAGACGTTCACCTGCTTGAAGCGGTCGAGGTCGATGACCATCACGGTCGGCTTCAGGCTCTCGTCCATCTTGGCGAAGGTGAGCGCCTGGTCCAGCCGGTCGAGGAACAATTCGCGATTGGGCAGGCCGGTGAGATTGTCGCGCACCGCATCGTGCAGCAGGCGTTCGGCGGCGATGCGCTCGCCGGTGACGTCGATCAGCGTGCCGATGCACCGCACCACCTCGCCGTCCGCGCCCACCACCGGGCGAGCGCGCAGGTTGAAGGTCATGTAATGGCCGTCGATGGCGCGCAGGCGGAAATCCTGGTCGATGCGGCCGCGCCGCTGCTCGATAATGCCGTCGAGGGTGGCGCGGAAGCGGTCGCGGTCGGCGGGGTGCAGCACCTCCAGCCAGCCGGCGGCCTCGGTCTCCAGCGAGCGGCGCTTCAGGCCCAGCGCCTCCTCCGCCTCGGGCGAGGTGTAGATGCGGTCGCTGTCCACGTCCCAGTCCCACACGATATAGCCGGAACCCGCCAGCGCCAGCGCGCGCCGCTCGAGATCCGAGGTCGAGCCCTGCACCGCGCCGAGGCCGGCGAAGGCGTGCTGCATCACCGTGAAGCCGATCAGCATGACGATCAGCACCAGGCCGCCGGACAGAGCGGGGGCGACGAGATCATTGGTGACGAGACCGCCCACCGTGAGGCCGGCCATCACCACCCACACCACCAGCAGCAGCCAGGTGGGGATGATCAGCACCGCGCGGTCATAGCCGTGCTGGGAGAGCCAGATGACCACGCCGAGCCCGGCCACGGCCACCGCCAGCAGCGAGAGGCGGGCGATGCCGGCGGCCATGGGCGCATCGGCCAGTGCCACCGCCACCAAAGCGGCGAGGAACACCAGCCAGCCGGCGGCCACATGCATATAGCGCACGTGCCAGCGGTTGAGGTTGAGATAGGCGAACAGGAACACCAGCAAGGTGGCGGTCAGGATCGCCTCACCGGCCGCGCGCCAGAATTGCTCGGCGATGGGGGAGAGGCCGAACACCTTGGACCAGAAGGAGAAATCAAGCCCGATATAGCCCAGCACCGCCCACGCCAGCGCGGCGGCGGCGGGGAACATCACCGAGCCCTTCACCACGAACAGAATGGTGAGGAACAGCGCCAGCAGGCCCGCGATGCCGATCACGATGCCATGGTACAGGGTGAAGCTGTTGACCTTGTCCTTGTAGGCGTTGGGTTCCCACAAATAGAGCTGGGGCAGGTTCGGCCCGGTCAGTTCGGCGACGAAGGTGACGGTGGAGCCGGGATCGAGCGTGACGGCGAAGACGTCGGCATCGGGGGCGGCCTGGCGCTCGGGCTTGAAGCCCTGGCTGGGCGTAAGCGACAGGATGCGCCGGTTGCCGAGATCGGGCCAGAACAGGCCGGAACCCACCATGCGATAGAACGGTGCGACGATCAGCCGGTCCACCTGCTCGTCGGTATTATTGGCGAGCGCGAAGGTGACCCAATTGCCCTGCGGCCGACCGTCGGTGGTGCGCACCTCGATGCGCCGCACCACCCCGTCGGCGCCTGGAGCGGTGGACAATTGGATGCGATCATTATCGGTGTGCTGGCGTTCGACCGCGGGCAGCAGGTCCGTCACCTTGGCATCGAGGCGGACGGCGATGGTCTCGACGGCGCGCGCCGCCGGCGCACCGAGCCCGAGAACCGCCAACAGTGCGATGCAAAAGACAATGGTAGAACGCAACGGCAACCCTCCGCACCCGGCTTTCAGCCGGGCCGAACGCGCATGACTAGCGCTCCGATGCGGCGCGAGCAAGGCATAGCCGACGCTGTGCCTGTTGCGGCGCATCATGCACGGGCGCTGGCCGTTCACGCGACGATCAGCATGATTTTGCCGATATGCGCGCTGGTGTCCATGCGCGCGTGCGCTTCATTCGCCTTCTCCAAGGGGAAGGCGCAATCGATCAGCGGCCGCACCGTGCCCGCCGAGATTAAGGGAATCACATGCTGGGTCAAGGCGTTGGCGATGGCTTCCTTGTCCGCCACCGGGCGCGCGCGCAAGGTGGAGCCGGTGTGCGTCAGGCGCTTGAGCATCAGGCGCATGAAGTCGACGTTCACCTTCGAGCCGTCCTGGAAGGCGATCTGCACGATCCGCCCCTCCACCGCCGCCGCTTCGTAATTGCGCTGGATATAGGCGCCGCCCACCACGTCGAGGATGACGTTCGCGCCCTTGCCGCCGGTGGCGCTCTTCACCTCGGCGACGAAATCCTGGGTCTTGTAGTCGATCGCGAGGTCGGCGCCGAGCTTGAGGCAGGCCGTGCACTTCTCCGGCGAGCCGGCGGTGGTGATGACGGTGGCGCCGAACGCCTTGCCGAGTTGGATCGCCGTGGTGCCGATGCCGCCGGTACCTCCGTGCACCAACAGCGTCTCGCCGCGCTTGAGGCCGGCGCGGTCGAACACATTGCTCCACACGGTGAAGAAAGTTTCCGGGAGCGCGGCGGCCTGGACCATGTCGAGGCCGTGCGGCACCGGCAAGGCGGTCGCCTCGTGGCTCAGGCAATATTGCGCATATCCGCCGCCGGTGACGAGCGCGCACACCGCATCGCCCAGCTTGAAGCGCGTCACCTCGGCGCCCAGCGCCACGACGGTGCCTGCGATCTCCAGGCCGGGAATGTCGGAGGCACCGGGAGGGGCGGGGTAGAGGCCACGCCGCTGCACCACGTCGGGGCGGTTCACGCCGGCGGCTTCGACCTTCACCAGAATTTCCCGCGCGCCCGGCACCGGCACCGGCCGTTCGCCGGGCACCAGCACCTCGGGGCCGCCGGGGCCGGTGATGTTGATGGCGGTCATGGTGGCGGGAAGCTGTGAAGAGCGTGTCATGGCGCGGTTCCGGGAGAGGGCGGCAGGCGCCCGACCGTGACGGTGCGGGACGGGAAAGGGGGCCCGGCGCGCGCGCCGGGGTTCGCCCTACTACCCCATGCCGGGCGGGGAAAAAACGGAAAGATGGACGCGCCGCGCGCGAGCAGCTTTTATCCCGCCCGACGATCCCGCGCGGGCCTGCCCGTGTTCGGGATGCTTTCGGTTCCGCCGCCGGCGTTTATCGGCCGGCAGCGCAGCAGGCGGCAGTGCAGCGGCCAGCGGTACAACGACCAGGAGTGCGCGCCATGGATGACGACCGCCTCATCGCCCCGAAACCCGCCCCGGTGCTCGCCCCGGCGGATCTCGACCGGCTCTCGGTGGACGAGATCGATGTCCGCATCGCGCAGCTACGCGAAGAGATCGACCGGCTGGAGCGCGCCAAGGCGGCCAAGATCGCCTCGCGCGATGCCGCCCATTCCGTGTTCAAGTTCTGAACCGGGCGCTTCGCCCGGGGCGAAGAGCATCAGGCGAGAAGCGCCGGGCGAGAGTGCCGAGCATCGGAACGCCAGACATGCCAAAGCCGGCTCGGATGAGCCGGCGCGAGAGCGCGGCGAAACAGGCCGCACGCGGATCTGTGAACGGCAAGACGGTGCGACCGAGCCCCGCAGGGCGCGGCGCCGCACCTTGCGCGATCAGCCCTTGAGCAGGCCGCCGAACTTGTTCTTGAAGCGGGAAACACGGCCGCCGCGGTCGAGCAGCTGCTGGGTGCCGCCGGTCCACGCCGGGTGCGTGCGCGGATCGATATCGAGCTGAAGGCTGTCGCCCTCCTTGCCGAAGGTCGATCGCGTCGTGTACTCGGTGCCGTCAGTCATCACCACCTTGATGAAATGGTAGTCGGGGTGAACGTCGCTCTTCATGGGTTGCGTCCTTCTCGCCGCGCCGAGCATTCAAGCCCGCAGCGGTATGAATTCGTTTCCTGAGGGAATGAGGCGGGTCTATAACCGAGAGCATCCGTTGACACAAGCCGACACCGCACTGGAACCCGCCGTCGATCCCTCCAAATCGGCTAAAAGCCGCCGCAGCATCGGTCCGCTGCTGGCGCTCGGCCCTTATATCCTGCGCTATCGGGCGCGGGTCTGCGGCGCGCTGATCGCATTGACGGTGGCGGCGCTCGCCACACTCGCCATGCCGATCGCGGTGCGGCGGATGATCGATTACGGCTTCGCCGCCGACCATGCCGGGCTGATCGACCGCTATTTCGCGGTGCTGATCGTCGTCGTCGCCGTGCTCGCCCTCGCCTCCGCCTCGCGCTATTACCTCGTGACCACGCTCGGCGAGCGGGTGGTGGCGGATCTGCGGGCCGCCGTGTTCGCCCGCCTCACCACGCTGGATGGCGCCTTCTTCGATACCGCGCGGGCCGGCGAGCTGACCTCGCGGCTGGTGGGAGACACCACGCAGATCAAGTCGGCGGTGGGCTCTTCCGCCTCGGTGGCGCTGCGTAATCTCGTCATGTGCATCGGCGCCGTGATCATGATGGTGGTCACCAGCCCGCGCCTGTCGGGCCTGGTGCTGATCGTCATTCCCTTGATCGTACTGCCCCTCGTCGCCTCCGGCCGCAAGGTGCGGGCGCGCTCGCGGGCGGCGCAGGACACGCTTGCGGAAGCCTCCGCTTATGCCTCGGAAGTCATCGGCGCCATGCGCGCGGTCCAGGCCTCCACCGCCGAGGGCGCGGCCCGCGCCCAGTTCGACCGGGCGGTGGAAAAATCCTTCGCGGCCGCGCGGGGCGCCACCTTGGCGCGCTCCTGGCTCACCGGGGTCATCATCTTCCTGGTGTTTTCCAGCGTCGTCGGCGTGCTCTGGGTGGGCGCCCAATCGGTGCTCAACGGCTCCATGTCGTCGGGTCAGCTCAGCCAGTTCCTGCTGTTCGCGGTGCTGGCGGCGAGCGGGCTCGGGGAATTGTCGCAGGTGTGGGGCGAGGTTTCGGCCGCATCGGGCGCCGCCGAGCGCATCGGCGAATTGCTCAAGGAAGAGCCGAAGGTGAAGGCCCCGGCCGCGCCGGTGGCGCTCGGCCGGGTCTCCGGCGCGATCCGGTTCGACCATGTGGGCTTCACCTATCCCACCCGCCCCCATGCGCCCGCGCTGCGCGATGTCTCCTTCACCATCCGCCCCGGCGAGCGGGTGGCGCTGGTGGGCCCCTCCGGCGCGGGCAAGAGCACGGTGTTCCAGCTGCTGGAGCGCTTCTATGATCCGCAGTCCGGCGCCATCCTGCTGGATGAAATCGACGTGACGCGCTGCGACCCGGTGGCGGTCCGGCTCAATCTCGCCTTGGTGCCGCAGGATGTGGCGATCTTCGCCGACACGGTGCGCGAGAACATCCGCCTTGCGCGGCCGCAGGCGAGCGATGCCGAGGTGGAAGCCGCGGGCCACGCGGCGCTGGTGGATGAATTCGTCACCCGCATGCCCGGCAGCTGGGACACGATGGTGGGCGAGCGCGGGGTGACGCTTTCCGGCGGCCAGCGCCAGCGCATCGTGATCGCCCGCGCGATCCTGCGCGCCGCGCCCATCCTGCTGCTGGACGAGGCCACCAGCGCGCTGGATGCCGAGAGCGAGACCCTGGTCCAGACCGCGCTGGAGCGCTCCATGGAGGGGCGCACCACGCTCGTCATCGCCCATCGCCTCGCGACCGTGCTTTCCGCCGACCGCATCCTGGTGATGGAGGACGGGCGGATCGTGGACGAAGGCACCCATGGCGAGCTGGTGGGCAAGGGCGGCCTTTATGCCCGCCTCGCCGCGCTTCAGTTCAACGCGGGTGCCTGAGGCGGCGCGCGTTCCGGCAGGGCGTCAATCGACCACGAGGTCGGCCACCTCAGGATGGCGCGCCGCCCACGCCACCAGGAAGGAACAGCGCAGCACCGCCTTGTGCCCATCTTCCCGGATATGCGCGAACACCCCGGCGGCAAGGCGCGAGCCGATGCCCTGGCCGTTCAGGGCCGGCGGCACTTCGGTATGGGTAAGGATCACCCGGTCGCCCTCGCGCCGGTAGGTTGCCAGCGCCAGGTCCGGGCCGATCTTCAGCTCGAAGCGGTGCTGGGCGGGATTGTCGATGACATCTGTTTCCATGCGCGATCCGATCTGCGTGCTGCGTCGCTGAAAGCATAAGGCCGAAGGCGGGCGGATCGCAGCGCCGGTGCGTCATCACTTTCCCGTTGTGCACTGCCGCGTTCGCCCGAACGCGCGGTGACCTCAGGCCGGCGGGCGCCATTCCATGTGCCAGATCGCCCGGCCGGACATGGGATTTTCCCCAGCGGAGGCGATCGCAAATCCGAGCTTCTGGTAGAAGGCGACGGCGCGCGGATTGTCCTGGTTCACTCCGAGCGCGATGCCGGCGGGCGCGCGCCGGCGGGCGGCATCCATCAGCGCCTCCGCCGCCCCCTTTCCCCAGAAGGCGGGCGCGACCGCCAATTGGTCGAGATAGCCGGTGGCCGGATCAATTGCCACGAAGCCGGCGGGAGCACCCTCATCGCCCGCGAGCGCCACATGGAGTTCGCTTCCGGCCGCGCGCAGCCCCGCCACATGCTCCAGGAACCAGGGGCGGCGGGCCTCGAAATCAATGTCCGGCATGGTCCGCGCCCAGGTTGCGACCCAGAGGTCCGCGAGCGCGGGCAGATGGGCGGGGACGAACGGCACGATGGTAAAGGGGGAAGCCATGTTGTGCCTTGGCTGAGGAGCGAGCGGCCAGTCTAGGCTCCAGACTCAATCAGGTCCACCAGATGACGATAGCGGCAAGCGTGACGGCGGCAGCGAAGTTCACGGCGAGCTTGTCGTAGCGGGTGGCGATGCGTCGAAAATCCTTGAGGCGACAGAACATGCGCTCGATGAGGTTGCGCTGCTTGTAGGCGACCGGGTCGAAGGGGTGCCGGTGTTTCCGGGTTGGATTGTTCGGAATCACCGGCATGGTGCCGCGATTTACCAGAAACTGGCGAAGCCCATTGCTGTCGTAAGCGGTATCGGCGGCACACATACGTCCCGGCGGCAGCGGTGCCAGCAGAACGGCTGCCGCCCTCACATCACCCAGTTGGCCGGCCGTTATTTCGAAGGCGATGGGGCGTCCGCAGCCGTCGACGACGGCATGGATTTTGGTGGTGCGTCCGCCGCGCGAGCGACCAACCGCTTGCGCCGCCTCCCCCCTTTTCCCCCACCTGCAGAGCGGTGAGCTTTGGCAGTCGTGCTGTCGATCATCTGCACGTCATCCGGGGTCACGACGATGAGCGCCTGAAAGAGGCGCTGCCATAATCCACGGCCGGACCAGCGATGAAACCGATTGTAGATGGTCGTCGGTGGACCGTAGAACGCGGGACAATCTTGCCAGCGGCATCCCGACTTAAGGACGTGAATGATACCGCTTAGCACCCGACGGTCATCAACACGGCGGGCACCAGGCCTATTACGCGGAAGGTGCGGTTCAATCGCGGCCCACTGCAGATCACTTAGCCAGAATTCGCCTGCCATGACCCAAGCTCCTTCGATTGGAAGTTTGAATCACGACAGGCATTCCAGCTCAAGAGCTTGATTGGGTTTTAACCCTAAAGCGTTTTCAGCAAAAGTGGATTCCGGTCTTGCGTTAAGAAAACGCGTCAAAACAAAAGCCTAGCGCGTTCCGGCGGTGGCACACGCACCGCCGGGCGGAGGAAAAGGCGGGGAGGGGTGAGGTCCAGGCGGACGAGACCTGTCCGGCGGAGGCGGCCGGCCCCTCCCCGGGCGCGCATTGTCTGCGCGCAGGGGAATTTCTGTCGCGCTCAGTCCGGCAGCACCAGGTGGCCGGCTTCGTCGAACGGGAAGAAGGGATTGTGCGCCACTTCCCATAGATGCCCGTCGGGATCGGTGAAATAGCCGCCATAGCCGCCCCAGAACACGCTCTGCCCCGCCTTCACGACCGTCCCGCCGGCCGCCTGCGCGGCCGCGAGGGTCGCATCCACCTCGCCCGGGCTGGCGACGTTGAAGGCGAGCGCGATGCCGGAAAATCCGCCCGCGCCAGTGTCCGCAAGCATCGCGTCGGCGGCGAGCGCCGGGCGCGGGAACAGGGACAACACGGCCCCGCCGGCATCGAAGAAGGCGACGCCCTGCGTGGTCCGGTCCCGCCGCGCAAGGCCGAGGGTTTCATAAAAGTCGATGGCGCGGGGAAGATCGGCCACCCCCAGCGTCACCAGATGCAGGCGAAGCTGTGGCGCGGCGCCGGGACGGTCGGCGGAGGGGGCCGCCTCCTGCGATGCCGGCGGCGTGGGGACGGTCATGGCAGGGACGCTCATGGGACAGCCTTATGCGAAGAGGGACAATTGCTCGCCCACCTGGGTGGCGCGCTTGAAATGCTCGGTGGTCAGCTTCAGCCCGCGCCCCACGAGGCCGAGCCGGCGCGCGGCGATCTCGAACCGCCGGCCGATGGTCCAGGCATAGGGCCCCTCCCCCCGGCCGCGCTTGCCGAAACCGGAGTCATAATCCTTGCCGCCGTGCATCTCGCGCACCAGCGACATGATGTGGCGCGCTTTTTCCGGGAAATGGGCGGCCAGCCATTCGCGGAACATGTCGGCGATCTCCAGCGGCAGGCGCAGCGTGACATAGCCGGCCTCGATGGCGCCGGCCGCCTTGGCGCTGTCGAGAATGCGCTCGATCTCCATGTCGTTGAGCGCGGGGATCAGCGGGGCGGCGAGCACGGCGGTGGGAATGCCGGCCTCGCTGAGCCGCCGGATGGTCTCCAGCCGCCGTGCCGGGCTCGCCGCGCGCGGCTCCATCAGGCGAGCGAGCTTGGGATCGAGGGTGGTGATCGAGATCGCCACCTTCACCAGGCCGCGCGCGGCCATCGGGGCGAGAATGTCGATGTCCCGCGCAACCAGGCCGGATTTGGTGACAATGCCCACGGGATGGCCGAAATCCCGCAGCACCTCCAGCAGCTTGCGCGTGACCTCATATTGCCGCTCGATCGGCTGGTAGGGGTCGGTATTGGTGCCCATGGCGATGGTGCGCGGCGTATAGGTGCGGTGCATCAGCTCGCGCGCGAGAAGCTCCGGCGCGTCCGGCTTGACGAACAGCTTGCTCTCGAAATCCAGCCCCGCCGACAGCCCGTGATAGGCGTGGGTGGGACGGGCGAAACAATAGATGCAGCCGTGCTCGCAGCCACGATAGGCATTGATGGAGCGGTCGAAGGCGATATCGGGGGAGGTGTTGCGGGTGATGACGGTGCGCGCGCGCTCCTCCACCACCTCGGTGCGGAACGCCGGCAGGTCCTCCAGGCTCGCCCAGCCGTCATCGAACAGGATGCGCGCGGCCGGCTCGAAGCGCCCGGCGGCGTTGGAGACCGCGCCGCGCCCCCGGCGGCGGGCTTCGCCCACCTGCGCCAGCGGGTCCACGTCCACCGCCGTCAGCATGTGGTCCGGCGCGGCCGATGCCGTAGCGGCAGAGGTATCGGGGACCGCCGCACCTTCCGCTTCGGCAAGCGCCGCGGCCAGGGCCTGGGCTTTGGCGGCGGCGCGCTGGCCGCGATCGGTGGTCAAGCGGCCAACAATCTGGTCGCTTTTGTTGCTTTTTTTTGTCGCGGAAGCGACGGAACGCTTCGCCTGGGCCCGCGCCGGCCGCGACGCGGACCCGGCGGCCGGGGCGCCGGCTGAAGCTACCGGAAGGGCAGAATCGCGCTGAGAATCCATGGTTTCATGCTACATCAGCCTATGAACAAAACAAGAACAAATGCGCGCGATGACGCTGCGTTTTTGGCCTTGAACCTTGGCGTATCTGGTATATTGTCCACCAGCGCGAGTTGCCACAGAAGCCCTTCTCCGCTAAAGGGCCAAGGCCACCGTCAGCTGAGGGGGAACGCCAATGGCCGAGCACGGCTCGATTGAATATGTGACAGCCGAGGGCAACGATTACGCCGAGCATGCCCGGACGTTTGCGCTCTTTACGCAGCTCACGAAATACGGCGCGATCACGGTCGCCGTCATTCTCGTCCTCATGTGGATTTTCCTGCTCTGAGTCACGCACTCGGACTTCGGAGACGTTTCAATGAAAATCGCTGTCCCCGTCGAGATTGATCTCGGCGAGCCGCGGGTCGCTGCGAGCCCCGATACGGTGAAGCGCCTGACCGCGCTTGGCGCCAATGTCGTGGTCGAAAGCGGCGCCGGCGTGAAATCCGGCATCCTCGACGCGGATTATGAAGCCGCCGGTGCCACCATTGCGCAGACCGCCGTCGACGCGGTGACCGATGCCGATGTGGTACTCAAGGTGCGCCGTCCGACGGAAGCCGAACTTTCGTCCTATAAGCGCGGCGCCCTGGTGTTCGCCATCATGGACCCCTACGGCAACGAGGCCGCGCTGAAGGCCATGGCCGACGCCGGCGTCGCCGCCTTCGCCATGGAGCTGATGCCCCGCATCACCCGCGCGCAGGTGATGGACGTGCTGTCCTCCCAGGCCAATCTCGCCGGCTATCGCGCCGTCATCGACGCCGCCGAGCAGTTCGGCCGCGCGCTGCCGATGATGATGACCGCCGCCGGCACGGTTCCTGCCGCCCGCGTGTTCGTCATGGGCGCCGGTGTCGCCGGCCTGCAGGCCATCGCCACCGCCCGCCGCCTCGGCGCCGTGGTGACCGCGACCGACGTGCGCCCCGCCTCCAAGGAACAGGTCGAATCCCTCGGCGCGAAATTCGTCGCCGTGGAAGACGACGAGTTCAAGCAGGCCGAGACCGCCGCCGGCTACGCCAAGCCCATGTCGGCCGAGTATCAGGCCAAGCAGGCGGCCCTGGTCGCCGAGCACATCAAGAAGCAGGACATCGTCATCACGACCGCCCTGATCCCCGGCCGCCCGGCGCCGAAGCTGATTTCGGCGGCCATGGTGGCGTCCATGAAGCCGGGTTCCGTGCTGATCGACCTCGCGGTCGAGCGCGGCGGCAATGTGGAAGGCGCCGAGCCCGGCCAGGTGGTGGACGCCAATGGCGTGAAGATCGTCGGCTATCTCAATGTCGCCGGCCGCATCGCCGCCTCCGCCTCGCTGCTGTACGCGAAGAACCTCTACGCCTTCGTCGAGACCCTGGTGGACAAACAGGCCAAGGCCCTCGCCGTGAAGTGGGACGACGAGCTCGTGAAGGCGACGCTCCTCACCCGCGACGGCGCCGTGGTTCACCCGAACTTCGCCCCCAAGGTTGAGGGAGCCGCCCAATGAACCCCATCACTGCCCAGACCGCCGCTGACGCCGCCGCCCAGGCGCGCGCCGCCGCCGAGGTGGCCCGCCAGGCCGCCGAAGCCGCCCAGATCTATGCCGATCAGGCGGCCACCGCCCTCGGCGCGGTCGCCCATGCCGCCACCGGCGGCGCCATCGACCCGTTCGTGTTCCGCCTGTCCATCTTCGTGCTGGCCGTGTTCGTCGGCTATTACGTCGTCTGGTCGGTGACGCCGGCGCTCCACACCCCGCTCATGTCGGTCACCAATGCGATCTCCTCGGTGATCGTGGTGGGCGCGCTGCTGGCAGTCGGTGTCAACACGGTCGGCGATGCCGGCCATTCTCTGTGGGCGCGCGGCTTCGGCTTCATCGCTCTCATCTTTGCATCGGTGAACATTTTCGGCGGGTTCCTCGTGACCAGCCGCATGCTCGCCATGTACCAAAAGAAGAAGTGAGGGCGGACCCATGAACGCCAATCTGGCCGCGCTTCTTTACCTGGTTGCGGGCATTCTCTTCGTGCTGGCGCTGCGGGGGCTCTCGCACCCCACCACGTCGCGTCAGGGCAATATGTTCGGCATGGTCGGCATGGCCATCGCCGTGCTCACCACGCTCGCGCTCTCGCCCCCCTCCGACATTCTCGGCTGGGTGCTGGTGATCGCCGGCATCGGCATCGGCGGCGGCATCGGCGCGGTTGTCGCCCGCCGCATCGCCATGACCGCCATGCCGCAGTTGGTTGCGGCCTTCCACTCGCTGGTGGGCCTTGCGGCGGTGCTGGTGGCGGCGGCGGCGCTCTATGCCCCGGCGGCGTTCGGCATCGGCGAGCCTGGCAACATCCATGGCGCCAGCCTGATCGAAATGACGCTGGGCGTCGCCATCGGCGCGATCACCTTCACCGGCTCGATCATCGCCTTCGCCAAGCTCAACGGCAATATGTCCGGCAAGCCGATCATGCTGCCGGGCCGGCACTTCATCAATGGCGGCCTCGCGCTGCTGCTGCTGGTGCTGATCATCGCCTTCGTGATGACCGGCTCGATCCCGCTGTTCTGGATCATCACCATCCTGTCGCTGGTGCTGGGCGGCCTGCTGATCGTGCCGATCGGCGGCGCCGACATGCCGGTGGTCGTCTCCATGCTCAACTCTTATTCGGGTTGGGCGGCGGCCGGCATCGGCTTCACGCTGGGCAATACCGCGCTCATCATCACGGGCGCCTTGGTGGGCTCCTCGGGCGCGATCCTGTCCTACATCATGTGCAAGGGCATGAACCGGTCCTTCATCTCGGTCATCCTCGGCGGCTTCGGTGGCGAAGTGGCGGCGGGTGCCAGCGGCGCGGTGGAAACCCGTCCGGTGAAGAAGGGCTCGGCGGACGACGCCGCCTACATCATGAAGAACGCCCAGAAGGTCATCATCGTGCCGGGCTACGGCATGGCGGTGGCCCAGGCCCAGCACGCCTTGCGCGAGATGGCCGACAAGCTGAAGGAAGAGGGCGTCGAGGTGAAGTACGCCATCCATCCGGTGGCGGGCCGCATGCCCGGGCACATGAACGTGCTGCTGGCGGAAGCCCAGGTGCCCTATGACGAGGTCTTCGAGCTGGAAGACATCAACAGCGAGTTCGCCCAGGCGGACGTCGCCTTCGTCATCGGCGCCAACGACGTGACCAACCCGGCCGCGAAGACCGACCCGACCTCCGCCATCTACGGCATGCCGATCCTGGATGTCGAAAAGGCCAAGACGGTGCTGTTCATCAAGCGCGGCATGGGCTCCGGCTATGCCGGCGTGGAGAATGAATTGTTCTTCCGCGACAACACCATGATGCTGTTCGGCGACGCCAAGAAGGTGACCGAGGAAATCGTCAAGAACCTCTGATCTAACCTCTGATCTCTTGCCGCGTCTCACCCTTCCGCCGCTGCGGCGCGAAGGGAGGAGACGGGACGAAAAGAAAGGCCGCCGGGGCGCAAGCCCGGCGGCCTTTTCATGTGCGGTGACGCGGTCGGCGACGGCTTCCTGCCTCTCGCGGCTTGAATTCTTCTTGCCGCTTGAATTTGTCCTGCCCCCGATTGCCCGCTCACGGGCTGCCCCGGCGGATAGCCCACGGGAATAAGCTTCCCCGGAAGCCCTCAGGCGGCCGGGGGCTCCTTCGGCGTGGTGTCGAACCGGGCTTCGCCGATCTCGTGGCCGTGGCGGGAGATGAAGCGCGCGAGCGCGAAGGCGCCGGCCACGGCCACCCCCAGAATCAGCGCCAGGAAGCCGATGTCCCCGCCGTCCTCATGGAGCTTGGCGATGGCCGCCATGCCGGTCAGCAGGATGACGCTGACGCCTCCGGTCACCGCCCAGCTGTTGGACCGTTGCGGCTGCGGCTGCGGGTCGGGCGTCGGCATTGCGGGCATCTCCTGGTCCCCATCCATATGGGCGTCCTTCCCCGCGTGCGGGAGAAAAGGATAGAATGAATGGCTCGTCCGCGATACCGCGCGGGGTCAGCGACGGCGGGCGGAACTGCGCTACGGAACTGCGCTCAGGCGGCGAAGAAGGCCACGAGGCGGGGAATGACCTTCCCCGGCGCCTCGTCCATCAGCCAATGGCCCGAGCCCTCCACCACCACGCCCTCCACATGCTCGGCCACGAGGCGGCCCTGGGCGATCAGGAATTCGCCGGAAGCCTTCTCGCCGGTGAGCACCAGCATGGGCGTGGAGAGCTTGGTTTCGGCATAGGCCGCGAAATCCGCCGCGTCGCGCTCGAACGCGCGGAACACCTCGAACCCCGCCGCCATGCCACCGGGCTGGGCATAGGCCGCGGCATAGAATTGCCGGTCGGCCTCCGAGACCGAATGGGCGGGGTCGGCCGCGAAATCATTCCAGAAATGCTCGAAATAGATACGCTCGCGCCCCTCCACGAGGGCCAGCGGCGTCTTGCCGTAGAAGTGGAAATGCCACAAATCACGCATCAGCCAGACATGCGTCCAGTCGCCGACGCCGGGAAGGAAGGCGTCCATCAGCGCGATGCGCGTCACCGCCTCGGGATATTGGGCGGCATAGGCATAGGCCACCATCAGCCCGATATCGTGGCCGACCACGCCCGCGCGGTCGATGCCGAGCGCCGTTGAGAGGGCGCGCACGTCCTGCGCCAGGGTGGTCTTGTCATATCCCGCCTCGGGCTTCGAGGAGGCGCCGAAGCCGCGCAGATCGGGCGCGATCACGCGATGCGTCTTGGCGAGTTCGGCGATCAGAGGCCGCCACATATGGCTGGTCTGCGCATAGCCGTGCAGCAGAAGCACCGGTTCGCCTTCGCCCGCCTCCAGATAATGCAGGCGCACCGCGCCAAGCTCGGCGAAGCGGCTCGCGATGTCCAATCCCGCGCCGTCTTCTCCCGGCGTCCCGGATATCCCGTGGTCCGCATTCATGTCGGCGCCCTCCCCCCGCGTGCAGGAGGAGGAACGATAGCAGGAAACGCGCCGCCGGGGCCGGCAGATGCGCGCCGTGCGCGAACGCCCGCGCTTTTGACCGCGCGGGCGCCGCGCGTCCTCAGCCTTCCTTGAAGCCGTATTCCGGCGTGCCCTGCTCGGCGCCGTAATATTTATAGGGCAGGAATTTGCCGGTCATTGTCAGCTTCACGCGGTCGCCCTTGGGATTGGCGAGGCGCTCCATGTCGATGTCGAAATCGATGGCCGACATGATGCCGTCGCCGAATTCCTCCTCGATCAGCGCCTTGAACGCCGGGCCGTTCACCATCACCATTTCATAGAAGCGATAGATCAGCGGGTCGGTGGGCGGCATGGGCGTGCCGCGATAGGGCACTTCATTCAGCATGCGCTCCTCGACCTCGGAGAGGCCGAACAGCTCCGCCGCCGCCTTGGCCAGCGGCTTCACCAGCTTCATTTGGCCCAGCAGCGCGCCCACCACCAGCATCGGCGACATGCCGCCGATTTCATCGGTGATATACTTCCAGGTCCAGCCCTTCTCGCGCTTGATGTCGAGGATCTTCTCGGTGAGTTGTTCGCGCTTCATGGGTTCTTCTCCTTGAGTCTTAGCGTCACGAGGTTTGGGATCACGCGGCCCGCTTGTCGCCGTCGGGCGAGGGCTGGGGCGCGGCGGTGGGGCGCACCACTGGGGGATGGCGGTGGTCGTATCCGGCGGGGCGCTGGTCCTTGAAGGTCTTCGAGCGCTCCACCAGGAAGTCGATGAGATGATTGCGCACCGCGTAGAAATCCGCCTGCTTGTGGATGTCGAGGCGGCGCCGCTCGCGCGGCAGCGGGTTCTGCACAATCTCGGCGATGGTGGCGTTGGGGCCGTTGGTCATCAAGACGATGCGGTCGGCGAGATAGATCGCCTCGTCCACGTCGTGGGTGATCATGAACACGGTCTGCCCGGTCTCCAGGCAGATCCGGCGCACTTCGTCCTGCAGCGTGCCGCGGGTGAGCGCGTCGAGGGCGGAGAAGGGCTCGTCCATCAACAGCATCTTGGGCTCGATGGAGAGCGCGCGGGCGATGCCGACGCGCTGCTTCATGCCGCCGGAGAGTTCGGACGGGCGCTTGTTCTCCGAGCCCTTGAGCCCGACCACCTCGATGAAGCGCATCGCATGCGCGCGCACCTGCGCCCGGCTCCAGCCCTTGTGGCGGGAGGAAACCGCATAGGCGACATTGCCGAGCACGGTCAGCCAGGGCATCAGGGCGTGGCTCTGGAAGATCACCGCGCGATCGAGCGCCGGCCCCTCGATGGCCGTTCCGTCCACCACCACCGCTCCGTCGTCCGGCTTGTCGAGCCCGGAGAGGATGTTCAGCACCGTGGTCTTGCCGCAGCCGGAATGGCCGATGATGCAGGCGAACTCGCCCTTGCTCATGGAGAACCACAGGTCCTCGAACACGGTGGTGGTGCGTCCGTCGGCCGCCTGGAAGCGGCGCGAGATGCCTTCGATGGAAACATAGCGGGGCTGGCTCATGCGCCTCACTCCGGAAAGGTGACGAGGCGGGCGACGAAGGCCAGGATCTGGTCGAGCAGCATCCCCATGACCCCGATCACCAGGATGGCGATGATCACATTGGTCAGGGAGAGGTTGTTCCACTCGTTCCAGACGAAATAGCCGATGCCGGTGCCGCCCACGAGCATCTCGGCCGCGACGATCACGAGCCAGGCGATGCCGATGGAAATCCGCATGCCGGTGAGGATGGTCGGCGCGGCGGCGGGCAGGATCACGGTGAAGGCGCGCTTGAACGGCCCCACCTCCAGCGTGCGCGCCACGTTCAACCATTCCTTGCGCACGCTGGCGACACCGAAAGCGGTGTTCAGCAGCATCGGCCACACCGAGCAGATGAAGATGACGAACACCGCCGAGGTGTCGGAATCCTTGATGGTGTAGAGCGCCAGCGGCATCCAGGCCAAGGGCGATATGGGCTTCAGCACCTGGATGAAAGGATCGAGCGCCTTGCTCATCAGCGGCGACATGCCGATGACGAAGCCGAGCGGAATGGCCACCAGCACCGCGATGCCATAGCCCAGCAGCACCCGGCCGAGGGAATAGGCGAGCTGGATGCCGACGCCCTTGTCGTTCGGCCCCCGGTCGTAGAACGGGTCGGTGAGGACGCTCCAGAGGCCCTTGCCCACGTCCACCGGGCTCGGCACCGCCGATTTGCCGGTGGTGGCGGTGAGGCCCATCAGCTTGGCATATTCCGGGTCCATGCCGGACGCCGCACCCGCCCCGGCCCCTCCGAAGCCGGCGGTACTCCCCTGCCAGACCAGCAGGAGAGCGACCAGGAGCAGCACCGAAACGAGGGCGGCGCGCAAAGTCAAAGTCGACGACATCCGCTCACGTCCGCTTGATGGCGAAGCTCTCGACATAGGCGTCGGGCTTGGCGGGATCGAACGGCTTGCCCATGACGACGATGGTCTTGGTGGGCGCCGGCGGGGTGAGGCCCATGTCCTTCATCACGGCGGCGCACTCGGTGGCGAGGAACACCTGCTTGGCGATGCCGGCATAATCCACGTCGCCCTTCACCTGGCCCCAGCGCTTCATCTGGGTGAGGATCCAGATGGCGAAGGAATCGTACGGGAAGGGCTCGAAGGTGACGCGGTTCGGGTCCTTCTTGATGTTGCCGAGGCCGTCCGCATAGGTGCCGGTGAGCACCTGTTCCAACACCACCGGGGGCGCGTTGAGATAGTTCGCGGGGGCGATGGCCTCGGCGATCTGCTTGCGGTTCTCCGGCTTCTGGGCATAGGCGCTGGCGTCGATGATGGCGCGCAGCAAGGCGGCATAGGTGTTGGGATTGGTGGTGACGAATTCCTTGCTGGCGGTGAACGAGCAGCAGGGATGACCGTCCCAGATCTCCTTCGACAGGATATGGATGAAGCCCACCCCGTCATAGACCGCGCGCTGGCACACATTGTCCGGCGCCAGGAAGCCGTCGATATTTTCCGCGCGCAGGTTGGCGACCATCTCCGGCGGCGGCACCGAGCGCAGCTGCACGTCCGCGTCGGGATCGACACCATGCTCCGCCAGATAATAGCGCAGCAAATAATTGTGCATGGAATAATCGAACGGGATCGCGAGCTTGAAGCCCTTCCAATCCTTCGGGTCGCGCTTGTCCTTGTGCTTCATCGCCAAGGTGATGCACTGGCCGTTGATGTTCTCGATCGCCGGCACGGAGAAGGGGATGGGATTGGAGCCGAGGCCCATCGAGATGGCGATGGGCATGGGCGAAAGCATGTGGGAGGCGTCGTATTCCTTGTTGATGGTCTTGTCGCGCACCACCGCCCAGCCGGCGGTCTTCACCACGTCCACGTTGAGGCCCTGCTTGGTGTAGAAGCCGAGCGGGTGCGCCATGATGATCGGGGTCGCGCAGGTGATGGGGATGAAGCCGACCTTGAGGTCCTTCTTCTCAATCGGCCCGGTGCCCTGCGCGAAGGCTTCCGTGACCATGCCCATGGGCAGGAATTGGGCAAGCGCTGCGGCGACCGTGGTGCCGCCGATGGCCTTCAGGAAGGCGCGGCGATGGGCATCCTGCGGAAACAGGGCCTGCAAAACCGTCTTTTCCACCAGGCTGCCATAGCGCGCTTCCTCCGAGGCGCGGGCCGCCGCCTCATGTTCCGCCGCGGAGCGATGCCGGCCGCAGGCGCAGCCGGAAAACAAACGGGAAAAGCGCCGGAAGGTGTCTTTGCTCGTCATGGACCGCCTCATGCTGGAAGACCGGGAAAGGGAAAGCTCTCCCCCTGACGTTAAGCAAGGCACATGCCAAAACCGGCCGCGCGAATTTTACGTTGTTTATCAATGTCCTGAAAAAACAGCTGGATTCACGATTTTTCGCGATTTATGATTTTTCGTAATTCAACTCGCGAAAAATCGTAAATGGACGCCCTCGACCTGCCCCAGCTGCCGCGCTTCGGCCCGTTCGGTCCCGCCTTCGACGCGGGGATCGAGGCGGAACTGGCGGTCGACACCGAAACCGCCCGCATTCTCGACGCCAATCCCGCCGCCTGCCGCCTGCTCGGCCATGCCCGCGAAGCGCTGAAAGCCATGCAGATCTTCGATTTGCATCCCGGCCAGGCCTCGGCCCTGGTGGTGTTCACCCAGGCGGTGATGGATCGCGGCGCCCATTGGACGCGCTCGCTGACCCCCCATCATGCCGACGGGCGCCCCCTGCGGCTGGAATATGCCGGCATCCAGGTCTCAAGCCCGCGCGGGCGCACCCTGCTCATCACCCTGCACGATCTGGAGGCACGCCACCGCCGCGACATCGACGCGGACGCGGATTCCTTCATGCGCGAGGGCATCGCCGAATGGCAGCGGGTGGACCGCTTCTTCCGCGACATCGAGCGCGAGAACCGCCTCATCCTCCATGCGGTCGGCGAGGGCATTTATGGGGTGAATTCGGAGGGCAAGACCACCTTCGTCAATCCCGCCGCCGAGCAGATCCTCGGCTGGACGGCGGAGGAGCTGATCGGCCGCGACATGCACACCATGGTGCATCACCACCACCATGACGGCAGTCCCTATCCGCACAAGACCTGCCCGATCTACGCCGCCTTTCGCGATGGCGCCGTCCACCGGGTGGAGAACGAGGTGTTCTGGCATCGCTCGGGCACGCCGGTATGGGTGGAATATACCTCCACCCCGATCCGCGACCGGGGCGTGCTGATCGGCGCCGTGGTGGCGTTCCGCAATGTCACCCAGCGCCGCGAGGCGGACGAGAAGCTGCGCGCCGCCCTCGCCGAGGTGGACAGCCTGCGCGAGCGGCTGGAGCTGGAAAACGCCTATCTCCAGGAGGAGATCCGCGCCGAAGGTAGCCATCGCGGCGTCATCGGCCGCAGCGAGGCCATCAAGAAAGTGCTGCGGCAGGTGGAATTGGTGGCGCCCACGGAAGCAAGCGTGCTCATCACCGGGGAATCCGGCACGGGCAAGGAATTGATCGCCCGCGCCATCCACGAGGCCAGCGACCGGCGCGAGCGGCCCCTGATCCGGGTGAATTGCGCGGCCATCCCGCGCGAATTGTTCGAGAGCGAATTCTTCGGCCATGCGCGCGGCGCCTTCACCGGTGCCCTGCGCGATCGCATCGGCCGGTTTGAACTGGCCGACCATGGCACGCTGTTCCTCGACGAGGTCGGCGAAATCCCCATCGAGCTGCAAAGCAAGTTGCTGCGGGTGCTCCAGGAAGGCCAGTTCGAGCGCATCGGCGAGGAGCGCACCCGCTCCGTGGACGTGCGCATCATCGCCGCCACCAATCGCGACCTGCGGGCCGAAGTGCGCGCCGGCCGGTTCCGCGAGGACCTGTTCTATCGCCTGAACGTCATGCCCATCGAATCCGCGCCCTTGCGCGAGCGGCGGGAGGATATCCCCGCCCTCGCCCTTCATTTCCTCGGCGGCGCCTCGCGCAAGCCGATGTCCGGCGCGCTGCAATTGAGCGAGGGCGACATGCGCAAGCTCGTCGCCTACGACTGGCCGGGCAATGTGCGCGAACTCCAGAACGTGATCGAGCGCGGCATCATCCTCGCCCGCAACGGCCGCCTCACCATCGACCTGCCCGAACCCCACGAAGACGCGGCACCGCTTCCCGCGCCGGGCGCACTGGAGGGGCTGGAGACCGAGGGCGAGCGCCGCGCCCGCCATCGCGCCAGCATCCTCGCCGCCCTGGAGGCGGCGGGCGGCAAGGTCTCCGGTCCGGGCGGCGCGGCCGAGCGGCTCGGCCTCAAGCCCACGACCCTCGCCTCGCGCATGAAGACGCTGGGCATCGCGCCGCCCAAGACGGGGGCGCTGCGGACCGGGCGCTGAGGATGGGGCGCGCGTCCCGGATTCATCTGCGGCGAACGTTCGGCCGAAAAGCCGGTGTCATCGGCCGGAAAGGCACGGAGAGGCCCCACAAAACCGCTATTCGTCCGCGCTAAACCATTGTTTCACGTGAAACATTTTGGCGATAGGCGACCCAGCGCACGGAAAACCCTAATAATCCCACTGGGCGCCGATGCCTACTTCCGTGCCGCCATCGGCCCCGGTCGCCCCTTGCAGGCGGATGTTGCGGGTGATGTCGATATCGACGGTGGCGGCGCTGGAGCCGGAGGTCGTGCCCTGGCGCACGCCCAGATAGATCCGGTCGTTCAACCGCTTGCCGATGCCGAACTGGCCGCCGGTGCCGGCCGCATTGGTGCCCACGTCCACGCTGTCCACCCCGAGCGAACGGCGCAGCGAGGAGAGCGCGGCATTGCCGCTGCCCGAAAGGGTGGCGACGGTTTGCGCCACCTGCAACGCCTGCCCGGCGCTGAGCTGGCCGGCGGAGCGGCCGAACAGCAGGCGCGCCACCACCTCGTCCTGCGGCAGGGTCGGGGTGGAGGAGAAGGCGATTTCCGGCTGCGAGGCCCGGCCGGAAATGGTGACGCGGGCGGTCACGTCATTGGCCGTGCTCTCGGCGATGAAATCGAGGTCGGGATCGGTGGTGCCGTTGAAGGTCACGCGGCCACGGGTGAAATCGAGCCGCCGGCCGATGATGTCGAAGCGCCCACGCAGCAGTTCGAACCCGCCCACCGTCACCGGCGCCGCGCTGGTACCGCGCACATTGAGCGTGCCGGAAAGCTCTGCATCCACCCCCATGCCGCGCACGAACACGCGGTTGGGCGCATTCACCGTAAGATCCAGGCTCGCCAGGAAGGTCGCCGCGCGCGAGCCTTGCCCGGTCCCTTGCCCTCCTTGCCCGGCGGGACGGCGTGGGGGCGCGGGCGGCACGGTGAAGGTCTTGCCCGGCGGCACGTTCACATGCCGCACGTTGAGCGCCCTTGCCCCGCCCGGCAGGCGGTCGGGAATGTTGATGTCCAGCGCCCGCACATTGATCTGCCCGCCGATGGTGGGCCGGGTGGCGAACGCCCCGCCGATGGCGATCTGCCCGTCGGCGACGAAGCGCACGATCTCGCTGTTGACCAGGCCCGCATTGTTCAGCGTCAGGTCGAGCCGGCCGGGGAAGCCGGCGGCGGCATCGAGCGTCACGGACCCGTTGCCCTGGATCGTCCCGCCATTGAGCGTCGCCGCCTGGAAGGAAGAGAGCGTGACCGAACGGTCGGTGCCGGTGACCACCGCCTGGATGCGATCCAGCGTCACCCCGTTCACCGCATCCTCATAACGCCCACCGCTGATGCGCACGGTGCCGCCGGCGCGCGGATCGGCCAGGGAGCCGCGCACATTCGCATCCACCGCCGCCGTGCCGCTCGCCCGCGCGCCGGAGGTGGCGAGCAGCGCATTGGCGATGGCGAGCGAGATATTGCCGCGCATGGAGAGGTCCAGCCCATTGCCCTGGAACGGCACCGTGCCATTGATGGCAACACCGGAGAGCGCCGGGCCGGAAATGGTGGACGCGATGCGCACGCCGCCCCCCGCCAACGTGCCATTGGCCCGCAAATCGAACGGGCCGGCGCCGGCGCGCGCGATGTCGGGGCTGGTGGCGCGCAGCACGGCGAGATCATAGCGACCCGTGGGGGCGGTGGCGGGCCCGGTGATGCGCGCGCTGCCGTTGAGCGTGCCGGAGAGGTTCAGCGCGGGATCGGCCAGCGCCGCGAGCGCGAGCGGCAGGGCGCGGATATCCACCGTGAGGTCGAGCGCATCGCCCGCACTGCCTTGCACGGTCACGGTTCCCCCGCCGGTGGCGAGCGCGAAGCGGTCCACCGCCACTGTGCCGTCACGAACCGTCACCGTGGCGGGTGCGGACAGCGCGACATTGGTGCCGGCGCGGGTGATGCGCAGCGTCTCGAGGCGGAACGCCTGTTCCTGCGCCGAGGCAGTCAGCCGTCCAGCCGCCGCGATGGTGGCACCCTGGGCATCGGCGTTCAGCGTCAATGCGGTGCCGCCGCCGGCCTCGCTGGCGACGATGCGCACCCGCGACACCTGGAGCGAGCCTGCGGAAATGCCGGTGGCATCCACCGTGCCGCGCAGGGCGCCGGTGCCGGCGCGCGGATCGGCGATGGACAGGTCGATGCGCGCATTCTGCACCTGCTGGCCGGCCGCGACCACCTTGTCGAGGTCCGCCCGCAAAGCGATGCGCTGGGTGCCGGACATCTCGTCCAGCACGATCGTGCCCTGGGCGCTGCCGGCAAGCTCGGTGAGGGCGAAGGCGGACACATCCGAAAGATTGCCGGCGGAGAAGGACAATTGCCCGGTCAGAAGCCCGCTCGCGGCGGCGGTCAGCGCGCCTTGGGCGCTCACCGAACCCACCGCGAAATCAAGGCCACTCAAGGCGTGGCTGCCGTCCGCCCCGGTGGCGAGGGTGGCCGCGCCGCGCGCCGGCTTGCCACCCACTTGCCCGGCGAGGCGCGCCGTGCCGCCGATCCGGCCGGTGAGATCCTTGAGGTCCGCATCCAATGTGAGGCCGGAGATCGGCTGGCCCATGGCCTTGCCCTGATCCACGGAGAGGCGCGCCACCACATTGAGGGTATCGAGCGTGCCGGAGAAGGCCGCACGCCCGTTGGCCGCGCCTTCGAGCCGCGAATCCAGCCGGGAGAGGTCGCGCAAGGCCACTTCGCCGATGAGGTCGGCGGCGCGGCGATCCACCTTGCCATTCACCGCAAGAGCAATGCCGGCGGCGTCAATCTTGAGGTCCTGCACCGTCACCGCGCCGTCCGGCGCATAGGAGAGGCCGCCCGCCACCTGCGCCGCGCCGCCCACAAGGCCGTCGGCAGCGGCGATGCCGGTCTCCACGTCGCGGGAGGAACCGTTCAGCTTCAAGGCGATGGCGCCGCCCGGCCCGGCGCGCTTCACATCCGCATCGAGGGCGACCACCCCGCGCAGGGGCTGGTGGGCGAGCGGGGCGAGGGCCGCGAGATCGAGGCGCGGCATGTTCAGCGTGCCGTCGATCATGTCCACGCCCGCGCGGCCGGCGAATTTCAGATCGAGGCCGGAAAGCGCCACCGCGAGGTTACGCACCTCGGGCGCGCCGGCCTGCGGCAGCACGCCGGACAGCGCCAGCGTGCCGCGCGGGCCGAGCGCCTTGGCGACGGCGGGGTCGGCGGCGGACAAGCCATCGGCGGTGGCATCGGCGCGGAAAGTGAGGCCGCCGTTGCCATCATCGGCGGTCCGGGCCGTCAAGGTCAGGGTTTGCGCGCCATAGCCGGCGCCCGTCAGAGTGCGGGCGGAGGCGGTGAGCCGGGCGCGCGGCGCGGCGAGCGGGCCGTTCACCGTCCCGTCCGCCGAAAGCGCGCTCCAGCCGATACCGGGCAGCAGAGCGGAGAATGCCGCCGCATTCCCGGCTGTGGCGGAAAAATTCACATCCGCCGTCCCCTCTGCGGTCTGGAACGTGCCGCCCACGGAGGCCGAGAGCCCCGCAGAGGCCAGGGTGAACCGGCGGATCGAGACGGTCAGCGCGGGATCGACGAGCACCGCGCCAGCAAGCTCGGTGCGGCCCGCGAACAGGGGTGCGACATTGGCCGGCAGCGCCTTTTGCAGATCGCCGGTGAGGGCGAGCGTGGCGAGATGGGAGGTGCCCTGCGCCACCACATCTGCCGTGCCCTCCAGGCGCAGTACCGAACCGGCGGTGGCGTTGAGGGTGCCGCTCCATTTCTCCAGCGGGCCGGAGCCTTTCACCTGCGCGTCCAGCGGCGGCAGCCCCTCCAGCGCCGCCATGCGGGCGACGAGGCCGCCGGCCGGCTCGCGGGCGGTGAGGTCGAGGTCGAGCGTGCGCGCCTCCGGCACATAGCGAATGGAGCCGCCGACCGAGCCCGGCTCGTCGCGCCGCTCCAGGTCGAACTTGAGCGAAATGCCCTTGGCGGGCTCCATCAGGCGCAGGCCGCCTTCGAACTGCAATTGCGCCTTGCGGCCCAGGACCGGCTCGGCGAGGTCGATGCGGTCGAGCGCGAGGCGGTCCACGATCACGCGCAAGGCCATGCCGCCACCCGTGTCCGAGGGCGAAGCCGGCGTGGCGGACGGGGGCAGATCGGGCGCGCGCAGCACGTTCACCCGCGCCGCCTGCACCAGGGAGACATCCACCGTTCCCGACAGCAGCGCGAGCGGCGACCAGCGCAGCCGCAGGTCCTCCAGCTCCAGGAAATTGCCTTTCGGATCGGCCAGTTCCACCCGCGCGAGCGCGATGTCGCCGGGCACGAAGCCGGTCAGGCCGGTGATCGTCACCCGCAGCCCGTTGCTGGAGGCGAGTTCGGAAGCGAAGCGGGCGAGGAAGGCCTTGCCGGGCGGGGTCTGCACGATGCCGAAGGCCAGCAGGGCGAACGCCACCAGCGCCACCAGCGCGACCGAGACGACCAGGGCAATGCCTTTGAGGATGCGGGAGAAAATCGCCATCAGAAGGATTGCCCCAGGCTGACGTAGAGGCCGTAATGGGTGCCGGCCACCTGCGGATTCACGGGGAAGGCCAGATCCAGTCGGATCGGGCCGATGGCGGTATAATAGCGAAGGCCGATGCCATAGCCATATTGCAGTTCCGCAAGGTCCGGCGTCTCCGAGGCGAAGGCCGCGCCCATGTCGAGGAACGGCACGATGCCGATGGTGTCGGTGACGCGGATGCGCGCCTCCACCGAGGCGGCGAAGAAGCTGAGGCCGCCGATGATGTCGCCGAAAGCATCGCGCGGACTCGCCGACTGGTAGTCATAGCCGCGCAGCGTGCCGCCGCCGCCCACATAGAACAGGCGCTGCGGCGGGGCATCATAGAAATCCGCTCCGACGATGGAGCCGGCCTGCACCCGGCCGGCGAGAATATAGCGCTTGTCCTCGTCGAAGGCGTGGTAGGCGGCGATCGAGCCCTTCATCAGCACGGGGCCGGCGCCGGACTGGCCGAACAGGGCGAACGGCTCGACGGTGGCGCTGGCGCGGATGCCGCGCGAGGCGTCCAACAGCGAATCCGTGGTGTCGTAATTGGCTTCGACGGGGACGCCGACGATGGTGTAGTCACGCAGGCCGATGGCGTTCTCCACCTGCGATTGCTCCAGGTCCACGCCCAGCTGAATGTTCAGCGTATCGTCGAAGCGATGGCGGATGCCGCCGACGAAGGTCTCGCCCTGCCGCACATAGGCATTGGTCACTTCCCGAAGGATCGCCGCCTGGGCCACGAGATCGTCGTTCGGCGTGATGATGCCGGGCTTCATGAAGGTCGCGGCGAAGCGATAGCCGAACGGGTCGGCGTTCGGCACCGAATCCGGCTCCTTGCCGAACCAGGACACCTGCCCGTCGAGCCGCAGCGTCTCGCCGCCGCCGAACAGATTGCGGTGGCCCCAGAAGACATTGGCCGCCGAGCCATCGGTATTGGAATATTTGGCGCTGAAGCCGACATAGCGCGGGTCGCGCTCGCTGATCTCCACCTCGATGGGCAATTGGCCCTGCGCGTTCAGCCGGTCCGCCTCCTTGAACCGTACGCCGCCGATGATCTCGAAGGTCAGCAGGCGCTTGCGCAGGGCCGCGAGGCGCGCGGGCGAAAACGGCTCGCCGGGGCGGATCTCGATGCGCTCCGACACGAATTGCGGCTTCAGCGTCTTGGTGCCGGCCACGGTGAAGGGCCCGAAGGTCGCCACGGGTCCGGGCGCAACCAGGAAGGTCACGTTCAGCCTGTGCCCGGCATGGTCGGCCACCACGTCCTTGCCCACCACCTTGGCGAACGGATGGGCGCTATCGCGCAGGGCGGCGACGATGGTGCCCTCGGCGCCCAGCACCGCGGTGGAGCGCGCGGGTTCCCCGGCGATCAGCCGCAGGCGGCGCGGCGGCGGCGCCTCGGCGAGGGGACGCTTGGTCGCGGCATCCAGCACCAAAATGGTGCCGAAGGTGAAGCGTGGGCCCGTCGCCACGCGCACCACCACCGGCACCGGACCCGCCGCGCGCGCCGCATCCACGGCGGGGAACACGTCCAGCGCGTCGGGCGGCCGGCCGGCCACGAGAATGGTCACCGTGCCGGCATAATAACCCTCGGCATAGAGCGCCGCGATGATGCGGTCGCGATCCGCCAACGCCCGCCGCACCAGGCCGGCGGCGCCGGAGGGCGCGTTGCGCTTCAGGGATTCGAGATTGGAGGCGCCCGATACGTTGGATTGCAGAGCGGCATCGCCCGTGACGTCGAAGGTGACGGTATAAGGCACCGCATCCGCCGCTGGCGCCTCGTCCTTGGCGCGGTCGGGATCGAACCAGGCCATGGCGCGGTCGAAGAAGGTGGCGGCGTTATCATCCTGGGCGGGTTGGGCGGACTGCGCGGGTTGGGGAGACTGCGCAGATTGGGGAGACTGCGCGGGTTGGGCGGGCGTCGCCTGCGCCAGGGCGGCGGGCGTGAAAAAGCATCCCAGCAGCAGAAGGCCGGAAAGGCAGGACCCGCGGAGCGCCGCCGCGCAAGGGGCAATGTTTCGCGACATTGGCCGCCGTGGAGCATTCCGCAAAATGTACCGCCCGTCAGCCTCCCTTTTTCCCGTGCATTGTACCGGGGCGGGCGGTGCGCGTCCATCCGCCGGGGGCGATCGCGCTTAACGTTTGATGAAGCTAAAGCTCTGGAATTGCTCGCGTGCCATTTTGGCCACCCTGGCGCGGACAGTGTGTGCACGGGCCTGTTCGCCGCGCAAACGGCTCGACACAATTCAAGGGGAATGCGACTTTCGCCAAGCCTGTGGGGGGCAGCCGGCGCATGGACGCCGGCCGGGGATTGGGGGACGGCGTGAAGCACAAACTCACGGTCTATATCGGCATCGCGATGGTGCTGGGCATCGTCGTCGGCTACACCAATCATCGGCTCTGGCCCGATCCCGACACGGCGCGCCAGATCGCCGATCACATCTCCCTGCTGACCGAAATCTTCCTGCGGCTGATCAAGATGATCATCGGCCCGCTGGTGTTCACCTCGCTGGTGGCCGGCGTCGCGCACATGGGCGACATGAAGACCATCGGCCGGGTGGGCGGCAAGGCGATGATCTGGTTCATCACCGCCTCGCTGGTGTCGCTGTTCATCGGCCTCATCATGGTGAACCTGCTCCAGCCCGGCCATGCGCTGAATATCCCGTTGCCGGCGGCGAATTCCGCGACCGGCGTGCAGGAGGCGAATTTCTCGCTGCACGATTTCATCAAGCACGCGGTGCCGGACAGCGCGGTCGGCGCGCTCGCCAATAACGAGGTGTTGCAGATCGTCGTGTTCGCGATCCTGTTCGGCCTCGCCGCAGCATCCGCCGGGCACAAGGCGAAGGTGCTCGTGGGCCTGATCGAGGAAGCCTCCCACGTGGTGCTGAAGATCACCGGCTATGTGATGGCGCTTGCCCCCATCGCGGTGTTCGCAGCCATGGCGGCGACTATCACCGAGCATGGGCCGGGCATTCTGCTGAGCTATGGCCGCTACATGGCCTCGTTCTATTTCAGCCTGTTCATCTTGTGGCTGGTGATGGTGGCGGTGGGCTATGTGATCCTCGGCAAGACCGCGCTTCGGGTGGTGAGCCTGGTGCGCGCGCCGTTCGTGGTCGCCTTCACCACCGCGTCGAGCGAGGCCGCCTATCCCAGCATGATGCGCCAGCTGGAAAAGGTACCGGTGAGCGAGAAGATCATCAGCTTCGTGCTGCCGCTCGGCTATTCGTTCAATCTCGACGGCTCGATGATGTATTCGACCTTCGCGGTGATGTTCATCGCCCAGGCCTATGGCATCGAGATTTCCACCACCCAGCAGATCGTCATGCTGCTGACGCTGATGATCACCTCCAAGGGCATGGCCGCCGTGCCGCGCGGCTCGCTGGTGGTGGTGGCCGCGACGCTGGAAATGTTCCACCTGCCGGCGGCAGGGCTGCTGCTGGTGCTCGGCGTAGATCAGTTTCTGGACATGGGGCGCTCGGCGACCAACGTGCTCGGCAATGGCATCGCCACCACCGTGGTCGCCAAATGGGAAGGCGAGAATGTGGATGCCGGCACCACCGACGAGGATGAGGAACTGGCGGCGGCGGCCTGAGGGCGCGCGCTTTCCACCCCCCGCGGCGGCGTTCAGGCGCAGGCCGCGGGCTGCGCGAGCGCGAGCAATTGCGCGTGAACGCCCGCCAGTATCTCCTTGGATAGGGCCGCATCGCTCTTGGCGACCGCGCGGGCGAGCGCCATGCCGCCCACCAGGGCGGAAACCATGAGCATGGCCCGCGCCCTTCGGTTCGTGCCGTTCCCCTCGCCGTCCTCCGGCAACAGGCTCTCGAACGCGGCGATATAGGCCGCGATGCCCGAGGCGAAGCCCTGCTGCACCGTGGCGTCCTGGTGGTCCACCTCGGTCGCCACGGCGGCCATGGGGCAGCCCTCTTGCGGGGCGTCGCGATGCGCCGCCGAGAGGTAGGAGTCCAGATAGCGCGGCAAGCCCCCGCCCCCGGGAGCGGCGCGCGCGGCGATGCGCTTCACGCTGCGCGCGAAGGCGGCATCGAACGCCTCGACGGCGAGCGCATCCTTCGAAGCGAAATGGCCATAGAAGCCGCCATGGGTAAGGCCGGCGGCGCGGGTGATCTCCGCCACGCCGACGCCATCGAACCCGCGCTCGCGGAATAGCCGCGCGGCCGCGGCGATGATCGCGGCCCGATGCGCGGCGGCCTTTTCCTTGGAAACCTTCACAGGGACACCCTCCCCTCCCTCACATACCTCGGCCGGCAGGGATGCACGGCGCGAGGAACGGTCGGCTTGACTTTAATCATGATGGACATACTCTATCTTCAAACATGATGCACGTCATCATTGATCCTTGCGACGTGCCATCGACGTCGCGGAGCCGTTCTGATGCTGTCAAACCGCCTCGCCGCCTATCTCGCGTCCCGCAACATTCATTATGGCTGGGTGATCGCCGGCGTCACCTTCCTCACCATGCTAAGCGCGGCCGGCGCGGTGGGAGCACCGGGCGTGCTGCTGCTGCCGCTGCAACGCGAGTTCGGCTGGTCCACCTCCGAGATTTCCGCCGCCATGGCGGTGCGGCTGCTTCTGTTCGGCCTCATGGGTCCATTCGCGGCGGCGCTGCTCAACCGCTTCGGCCTGCGCCGTATCGTGCTGTGCTCGCTCGGCCTCGTCGGGGGCGGGCTGCTGCTTTCACTCGCGATGACGCAGGTATGGCAATTGATTTTGCTGTGGGGCGTCGTGGTCGGCTTCGGCACCGGTATGACCGCTTTGGTGCTGGGCGCGACGGTGGCCACCCGCTGGTTCTCCCACCGGCGCGGGCTGGTGATCGGCCTGCTGACGGCGAGTTCCGCCACGGGACAATTGGTGTTCATGCCTGCGCTTGCCATGCTCTCGGAGCATTACGGCTGGCGGATCGCGCTGGCGCTCTTGTGCATCATGCTCGTCGTCGCCGGGCTTGCGGTGCTCGCTTTGATGCGCGACCGGCCGTCCGACCTCGGCCTCCGCGCCTATGGCGACACGAAGCCTTCCCCCGCACCGGCCGGGCCGTCCCAATCGGTGGCCGCTGCGGCGCTGGAGGCGCTGCGCTTTGCCGCGAAAACCCGCATGTTCTGGGTGTTGTTCGCGACGTTCTTCATCTGCGGCGCCAGTACCAACGGCCTGATCCAGACCCATCTCATTCCTTTGTGCGCGGATTTCGGGGTGCCCGAGGTGAGAGCGGCCGGCATGCTGGCGCTGATCGGCGTGTTCGACTTCATCGGCACGGTGGGCTCGGGCTGGCTTTCCGATCGCTATGACAACCGCTGGCTGCTGGCCTGGTATTACGGCCTGCGGGGCCTCTCCCTGCTGTATCTGCCGTTTTCCGATTTCACCTTCTACGGCCTCTCCCTCTTCGCGGTGTTCTATGGGCTCGACTGGGTAGCCACGGTGCCACCGACGGTGAAGCTGACCGCCGAGCGTTTCGGAAGGGAAAAGGCGAACCTTGTGTTCGGCTGGATCTTCGCCGGCCATCAGATCGGTGCCGCGGCGGCGGCATTCGGCGCCGGCGTCTCGCGCACCGTGCTCGCAAGCTATCTGCCGGCCTTTTTCATTGCCGGCGCGCTGTGCCTGATTGCCGCGGCACTGCTGGTCACGCTCAAACGCCGGGGCGCGGACATCATCCCCGCCCCGGTTCCCGCCGAATAGACCCTCGGCTCGCAACGGAGGCTGCATCATGCCCGCGCTTTCTGATCCCATCGTCATCGTTTCCGCTGTGCGCACGCCACTCGGCCGCTTTCTCGGCGCGCTCGCACCCGTCGAGGCGCCGCAGCTCGGCGCGCACGTCATCCGCGCCGCTCTGGAGCGCTCCGGCCTTCCGGCCGAGCGCATCGACGAGGTGCTGATGGGCTGCGTCCTGCCCGCCGGCCAAGGGCAGGCGCCGGCCCGGCAGGCCGCGCGCGGCGGCGGCCTGCCCGACGCCACCGGTGCCACCACCATCAACAAGGTGTGCGGCTCCGGCATGAAGGCCACCATGCTGGCGCATGACCTGATCGCGGCCGGCTCGGCGGAGATCGTGCTTTCGGGCGGCATGGAATCCATGTCGAACGCGCCCTATCTGCTGCCCAAGGCGCGCGCCGGCTATCGTGCCGGCCATGCCCAGGTGCTCGACCAT
>NZ_CM195536.1:4835000-5319183 GCF_043195105.2 Roseixanthobacter finlandensis
TGCGCGAGGGCTTGCGCATATTGAAGGACGAGCCGGAGCGCCGCGCCCGCCTCTCCGCTCTGGTGGGACGCGCGGGCGAAAAGCTCGGCGCCATGGGCTGGCCGGCCAGCGGCTCGCAGATCGTGCCGGTGATCCTCGGTTCCAATGCGCGGGCGGCGGCGGTGGCCGCGCATGTGCGCGCGGCGGGATTCGATTGCCGCGCCATCCGCCCGCCCACGGTGCCGGAAGGCACCGCGCGACTGCGCATTTCGCTCACCTTGAACGTGGATGAGGCCATCGTGGACGGCCTCATGGGCGCCATCGCCGAGGCGCTGGAGCAGGTTGCGGCATGAGCCTTCCCCTGGTCGTGACGGGCACCGATACGGGTATCGGCAAGACCGTCTTTTCCGCCGCCCTCGCGGGCGCGCTCGGCGCGCATTATTGGAAGCCGGTGCAATCGGGCCTGGACGAAGAGACCGACAGCGAACTGGTGCGGCGGCTCGCCCGCCTGCCTGCCAATCGCATTCTGCCCGAGGCCTATCGCCTGAACACCCCGGCCTCGCCCCATCTGGCGGCGGAGCTGGACGGCGTCGCCATTGATCCCGGCGCCCTGATGCCGCCCACGGTCGAAGGCCCGCTGGTGATCGAGGGGGCGGGCGGGCTCATGGTGCCGCTGACGCGCACGCTGCTCACCATCGACCAGTTCGCGCACTGGGGTTTTCCCGTGGTGCTGTGCGCGCGCACGCAGCTCGGCACCATCAACCACACGCTGCTTTCGGTGGAAGCCCTGAAGCGGCGCGGCATCCCGCTGCTGGGCATCGCCTTCGTCGGCGACGAGATGGCCGACAGCCAGGAGACCATCGGCGCCTTTTCCGGCACGAAGATCGTGGGCCGCTTGCCGCGCCTCGTTCCCTTGACCCCCGATGCGCTGGCGGCCGCCTTTTCGGCCGCCTTCGACCTCGCCGATTTTGCGCCGAAGCGCGCGGGAACCTGATGATGAGCCCCTCTCCCGTCTGGCACCCCTTCTTCCAGCACGCGACCGAACCCACGCCGCCGCTGATCGCGCGAACCGAAGGCGCCTATCTGGAAACGGCGGAGGGCAAGCGCATCCTTGATGCCATTTCCTCCTGGTGGGTGATCACCCACGGCCATCGCCACCCGCCGATCATGGAGGCGATCCGCGCGGCGTCCCAGGATCTGGACCAGATCATTTTCGCCGGTTTCACCCATGCCCCGGCCGAAGCGTTGGCCCGCGAACTGGTGAAGCTCGCCCCGGCCGGGCTGGAGCATGTGTTCTATTCGGATTCCGGCTCGACCAGCGTGGAAGTGGCGCTGAAGATGGCGCTCGGCACGTTCCGCAATCGCGGAGAGGCGCGCAGCCGCATCGTGGTGATGGAGGACAGCTATCACGGCGATACCATCGGAACCATGAGCGTGGGCGCGCGCGGCGTGTTCAATGCCGCCTATGAGCCGCTGCTGTTCGAGGTGGATACCATCCCCTTCCCCGCGCCGGGCCGCGAACAGGAGACGCTCGACGCCTTCGAAGCCTTCGCCCGCACCGGAAAGGCCGCCGCCCTCATCGTCGAGCCGCTGATCCTCGGCTCCGGCGGCATGCGCATGTATGGGCCGCAGGTGCTGGCGGAGCTGAAGCGCATCGCGCAAGCGACCGGCACCTTGTTCATCGCCGACGAGGTGATGACCGGCTGGGGCCGCACCGGCACGTTGTTCGCCTGCGAGCAGGCCGGCATCGCGCCCGACATATTATGCACCTCCAAGGGCCTAACCGGCGGGGCGATCCCACTCGCCGCGACCCTCGCCACCGCAGAGGTGTTCGCCGCGCATTATTCCACCGACCGGGCCAAGACCTTCTTCCATTCCTCCTCTTATACGGCGAACCCCATCGCCTGCGCCGCGGGCCTCGCCAATGTGCGGGTGTGGCAGGACGAGCCAGTGCGGGAGCGGGTCGCGACGCTCTGCGCGCTCCAGGCCGAGCGCATCGCGCATTTCGCGGGGGATACGCGGTTTGAAAATCCCCGGCGTTGCGGCACCATCACGGCGCTGGACCTCAAGGTGCCGCAGGGCGGCTATCTCGCCGAAGTCGGGCCGAAGCTGCGGGCCTTCTTTTTGGAGCGCGGCTTCCTGGTGCGCCCGCTCGGCAATGTGCTCTATCTGATGCCGCCTTATTGCATCACCCCCGCCGAGCTGGATGCCCTCTATGGGGCCATTGATGCGGCGGCGGGCCAGTTCGGAACCGCGTCATGAGCGCTTTTTCCACCAGCCGCATCATCGGCTTCGGCCACGCCGTGCCAGGACGCGAGGTGCTGAACGCCGAGCTGGAAGCGCAATTGGGGCTGGAGGCCGGCTGGATCGCCCGGCGCACCGGCATCGAGGCGCGCCGCTGGGCGGAGCCTGGCGACACGCTCTCGGGCCTAGCCCAGGGCGCGGCGGAAATGGCCCTTGCCGAGGCGGATCTTCCACGCGACGCCATCGGCCTGACCTTGCTCGCCACCTCGACGCCGGACCAATTGCTGCCACCGACCGCGCCGCTGCTGGCCCACCGGCTGGGGCTCTCCCGCTCCGGCGCGGCGGATCTGGCGGGCGCGTGCGCCGGCTTTCTCTATGCGCTGGTGCTCGCGGAAGGCTTCGTGCGGCTGCACCGCAAGCCGGCCCTGGTGGTGGCGGCCAATATCCTCAGCCGCCGGATCAATCCCGCCGAACGCGGCAGCGCGGTGTTGTTCGCCGATGCGGCGGGCGCGGTGGTGCTGGCCCCCTCGACCGAGCCGGACACCGGCATCCTCGGCGTCTCGCTCGCTTCCGACGGCGCCGGCTATGATCTCGTCGCGATTCCCGGCGGCGGCAGCAGCCGGCCGTTCGCGCCCGATCTGCCGTTTGAAGAAACGCGCATGACCATCACCGACGGCCGTGAGCTTTACGTCCAGGCGGTGCGGATGATGACCGAGTCCGCCAAGGCCGCGCTCGATACCGCCGGCCTGGACGCCGGCGCGGTGGATTGGCTGGCGCCGCACCAGGCCAATGCGCGCATGCTGGACATGGTGGCCCATCAGCTCGGCATCGCGCCGGAAAAGGTGGTGCGCAGCATCGCCCGCTACGGCAATTCCTCGGCCGCGACCATTCCTTTATCCCTGTCCCTCGCGCATCGGGGCCGCGCATTCCGGCGCGGGGAAACCCTGGTGCTCACGGCAGCCGGGGCTGGCCTGACTGGCGGCGCCTGCGCGCTGCGGCTCTGAAGGGGGAAATCCATGCGCCTGCACAAGCTTGCCTGCGAAGACCAAGCCGCCGAAACAACGCCAATCGCGGCGGAGGTGCTGATTTCCGGCACGCCGCAGACCCGCGTCTGGGTCACCTATGACGCGCCCGCCGAGCGCCTGTGCACCGGTGAATGGGAAGCGACGCCCGGCAAATGGCGGGTGACCTATGAGGAATGGGAATATTGCCTCGTCCTCTCCGGCCGCTGCATCGTGACCGGGGACGACGGCAGCCGCATCGAAGCGGGGCCGGGCGATGCCTTCGTGCTGGAGCCGGGGTTTTCGGGCACCTGGGAAGTTCTGGAAACCATGCGCAAGCACTGGGTCATCCGCACCCCCGCCTGACGATCACCGCAAGGTCGAGCGGCGCTGAATGAGGTCGTGGGCGGCGAACAGCTCGGCCACCCAATCCACGAACACCCGCAGCCGCGCACTCAGGTGACGGTTGGGCGGATAGACCACATGGAGCGGAAACGGCTCCGTGCACCATGCGGTCAGCACCGGCACGAGATCGCCGCGCCCGAGGGCGGCATGGGCGAGGAAGCTTGGCGGCTGGACGATGCCGAGGCCGGCGACGCCCGCGGCGAGATAGGCATTGCCCTCGTTTACCGCGAGTGTGTAGCGACCGTCGATTTCCAGCGTTTCACCATCGCGCACGAACTCCATCGGAAAGAACCGCCCGGTGTGGGCGCTGAAATAGCGCACAACGGGAAACACGGTGTCCAGCTGGCTCGGATGGGTCGGCGTGCCGTAGCGCGCGAGATAGGCCGGCGCGGCGCAGGTAAGCATTGCAAGTTCGCCGATGCGGCGCGCGACCAGAGAGGGATCGGTGATGTCCCCGGCTCGGATCACGCAATCCACATTCTCGCTCAAGAGGTCCACCGGCCGGTCGGTGACGCCGAGGTCGATCTGGATATCGGGATGGCGGGCGTGGAAATCGGGCAATGAGGGAATGAGGATCAGCAGCGCAAGGCTGGGGCTGATATCGACCCGCAGCCGCCCTTGCGGCGTGCCTTGCTGCTGGGTCATCGACCCGTCCAGTTCGTCAAGGTCCGCCAAGAGCGTGACGGCACGCTCATAATAGGCCGCGCCGTCCGGCGTCACGGTCACGCGCCGCGTGGTGCGGTTGAGCAGGCGCGTCCTCAGATGCGCTTCGAGCTGCTGAATCTGCTTGGTGAGCGTGGGCTTCGGCACGCGCAGCAGATCGGCGGCGCGGGTGAAGGTGCCCGCCTCCACCACGCTCACAAAAGCCCGCATTGCAGCAAATTGATCCATATCAACAGCTCCTTAGCGGGGTTTAGCAGTCATTATTCACGTAGAGAAATAATGTAGTCAAAAAATGCATCTTTATTCAAGCGACATAGGGGCATATCGATGACGCATCGCAAAACGCCGATGAACGATTGGCGGGATTTGCGGCAATCCGGACCCCTGTCATGCCCCTGCCCTGGAGCGAAGATCGAATCGTGATGTCGTGTGGCGATGCCGTTCCGGTGCGCGTTCTGCGCCGGCCGGGCGCCTCCCGCGCCGCGCCGCTCATTCTCCACCTGCACGGCGGCACCTTCATCACCGGCACGCTGGATGCCGGGCGCACCATCGCGTGCCTGCTGGCGCAGGCTGGCGCAACGGTGGTGTCGCTGGATTATCCGCTGGCCTGCGAAAAGCCCTTTCCCTATCCGCTCGACATCGCGTTCGCCGCCCTGGAGGGCCTCAACCGCCAGCGCGCCACATGGAGCACAAAGCGCGCGCCGCTGCTGGTCGCCGGCGAGGAGGCCGGAGGCAATCTCGCCGCAGGCGTCGCCTTGATGGCGCGCGACCGGAAGGCGCCGCCGCTCGCCGGGCAGATCCTGATCTCGCCCATGCTCGACCCCGCGCTTGCCACCTGCTCGATCCGCGAGGCCGATGCCGGCCCGGTCGGCTGCAAATGGGCGGACGGCTGGCAGAAATATCTGGGCTCCGCCGACAAGGCCGCCCATCCCTATGCCGCGCCCGCCTCCGCCTCGCGCCTCACCGGCCTTGCGCCGGCGCTGGTGGTAACGGCGCAAGACGACCCGATGCGGGACGAGAGCGTCCGCTATGCCGACAAGCTGCGCACGGCGCAGGTGTGCGTGCAGGCCCACGTCTTCGACAGCCCCACCGGCTGGCCCGCCAGCCTCTCCGAGGCGGCATCGCGCGAGGCCGCCTGGGCCGAGCGGCTGCGCGGCCTGTTCTCCGCTTTCTTCGCCGAGCTTCGGGCCGCCGTGCGGCCCGGCCTGCCGACACATCCCGCCCTTATCTGAACGCCAGGACCGCCCCATGACCCGGATCATCACCAAGCGCCGCCTCGTGATCGCCGCCCTTGCCGCGACTGCTCTGTCCGCCGGCCTCGCCATTCCCTACGCCCTGCCCCACGGTGCCGCCCAGGCCAGCGATCCCGCGAAGGCACCGGCCGGCGTGCCGGTTTCCGTCGCCGTCATCGAGAAGCGCAACGCGCCGGTGTGGGATGAATTCTCCGGCCGCCTCGAAGCCATCGAGCGGGTGGAGCTGCGCTCGCGCGTCGCTGGCGCCATCCAGGCGGTGCATTTCCGCGAGGGCGCGCTGGTGAAGGAAGGCGCGCTGCTCATCACCATCGACCCCGCGCCCTACCAGGCCGAGGTGGATCGCACCCAGGCCCAGGTCACCGCCGCGGAAGCCCGCGTCGCTCTGACGAAGGCGGACCTGGAACGCGGCCAGCGCCTGTTCGAGTCCCGCACGGTCGCCCAGCGCGACCTCGACGAACGGCTGAACGCCCATCGCGAGGCCCAGGCCAACCTGCGCGCGGCCCAGGCGACGCTCCAATCGGCCGAGCTGAACCTCAGCTATACGGAGATTCGCGCCCCGGTCTCCGGCCGCGTCGGCAAGCTGGAAGTGACGGCGGGCAATTTGATCTCGGCGGGTCCCGGCTCGGTGGTGCTGACCACGCTCGTCTCCACCGACCCGATCTATGCCAGCTTCCACGCAGATGAAGAAGTGGTGCTGCGGGCGCTTGCCGGCCTCTCTCCCGAGAACGGCAGCGATACGCTGCCGCTCGAGCGCATCCCGGTGGAAATGCTCACCGTCACCAGCAATGGCACGCCGGTGCGCGGGCATCTCCAGCTGATCGACAATCAAGTGGACGCGAAAACCGGCACGGTGCGTGTGCGCGCGGTGTTCGACAATCCCGACGGCCGCCTCATTCCCGGCCAGTTCGCCCGCCTGCGCATGGGCCGCACCACGAATGGCGATGCCCTGCTGGTGAGCGAGCGCGCCGTCGGCACCGACCAGAACAAGAAGTTCGTCCTGGTGGTAGATGGCGAGGGCAAGGCCAATTATCGCGAAATCACCCTCGGCGAGCCGGTCGGCAACCTGCGCATCGTCACCAGCGGCCTGTCGGCCGGCGAGCGCGTGGTGGTGAACGGCCTTCAGCGCATCCGCCCCGGCGCGCTGGTGGTGCCGCAGACCGTGCCCATGGACGTCACCAAGACCGCCCAGGCCGCCGCCGCCGAAGACGTCGCCCAACGCTGATCCTTCCGGCCCGTTCCCAGGGGATCACCCTCGCGAGGATCTCCTAGGGGGCGGGCCGCTCCACCTGTAGCCGCGTCATCTCCGCTCCCGGGCCACCCGCCCGCGGGGCACGGCCTTTTATGCCCCTGCGGGGGAGGATGTCATGAATCTCTCCAAATTCTTCATCGACCGCCCGATTTTCGCGGGCGTGCTCTCGGTCCTGATCTTCCTCGGCGGCCTGCTGGCGCTGCGGGTGATGCCGATTTCCGAATATCCCGAGGTGGTGCCGCCCCAGATCGTGGTGCGGGCGAACTATCCCGGCGCCAATCCCAAGGTGATCGCGGAAACCGTCTCCACCCCCATCGAAGAACAGATCAACGGCGTGGAAGGCATGCTCTACATGAGCAGCCAGACCACCACCGACGGCCTGATGACGCTGACCGTCACCTTCAAGCTCGGCACCGATCCCGACAAGGCCCAGCAATTGGTGCAGAACCGCGTCTCCCAAGCCGAGCCGCGCCTGCCGGAAGATGTGCGCCGCCTCGGCATCACCACCATCAAGAGTTCGCCCGACCTGATGCTGGTGGTCCATCTGTTGTCGCCCAACGGGCGCTACGACATGACCTATCTGCGCAATTACGCGGTGCTGAACGTGAAGGACCGCCTCGCCCGCATCGCCGGCGTGGGCGACGTGCAATTGTTCGGCTCGGGCGATTATTCCATGCGCGTCTGGCTGGACCCGCAGAAGGTGGCCGAGCACGGGCTCTCCGCCAGCGACGTGGTGGCGGAGATCCAGGCGCAGAACGTGCAGGCCGCCGCCGGCACGGTGGGTGCCTCGCCGGGCGTGGACGGGCTGGACTTGCAACTCTCGGTGAATGCCCAGGGCCGCCTGCAAACGGAAGAGGAGTTCGGCGACATCGTCGTGAAGAGCGGCGACAATGGCGAGGTGGTGCGCCTGCGCGACGTCGCCCGCATCGAGCTGGGCGCCGCCGATTATGCCCTGCGCTCGCTGCTGAACAACAAGTCCGCCGTCGCCGTGCCGGTGTTCCAGGCGCCGGGATCGAACGCCATCCGCATCGCCGACGAAGTTCGCCGGGTGATGGCCGAAATCAAGGAGAACATGCCCGACGGAGTGGATTATTCTATCGTTTACGATACCACACAGTTCGTTCGCGCCTCCATCGACGCGGTGATCCACACCCTGCTGGAAGCGGTGCTGCTGGTGGTTCTGGTGGTGATTTTGTTCCTCCAGACTTGGCGCGCCTCCATCATCCCGCTGCTGGCGGTGCCAGTCTCGATCGTCGGCACGTTCGGCGTGATGTATGTATTCGGCTTCTCCATCAATGCCTTGACCCTGTTCGGCCTAGTGCTGGCCATCGGCATCGTGGTCGATGACGCCATCGTCGTGGTGGAGAATGTGGAGCGCAACATCGAGCAGGGCCTCGCCCCGCGCGAAGCCACCTACCGCGCCATGAAGGAAGTCTCAGGGCCGATCATCGCCATTGCTCTGGTGCTGATCGCAGTGTTCGTTCCGCTCGCCTTCATCACTGGTCTGTCGGGTCAATTCTACAAGCAATTCGCCCTGACGATCGCCATTTCAACTGTGATCTCGGCGGTGAATTCGCTCACCCTCTCGCCCGCTTTGGCGGCTCTTCTTCTGCGCGGCCACGATGCGCCGAAGGATCGTCTTACCCGCATCATGGACCGCTCGCTCGGCTGGCTATTCCGCGGCTTCAACTCGGTCTTTACCCGCGGGTCGCGCGCCTATGGCAATGGGGTGAAGGGCGCGATCTCCCGCAAGGGCATCATGGTCGCCTTCTATCTGGTGCTGGTCGCCTGCACCGTAGTGCTGTTCCGCGCGGTCCCCGGCGGGTTCGTGCCGGCGCAGGACAAGCAATATCTGGTCGGCTTCGCCCAATTGCCCGACGGCGCCACGCTCGACCGCACCGAAGAGGTGATCCGCCGCATGAGCGACATCGCGCTCCAGCAGCCCGGGGTCGAATCGGCCATCGCCTTCCCCGGCCTGTCGATCAACGGCTTCACCAATTCTTCCAATTCCGGCATCGTGTTCGTCGGGCTGAAGGCGTTCGAGGAGCGCAAGACGCCGGAGCTGAACGGCGGCGCCATCGCCATGCAGCTGAACCAGAAATTCGCCTCCATCAGCGAAGCCATCATCGCCATGTTCCCGCCCCCGCCGGTGCAGGGGCTGGGCACCATCGGCGGCTTCAAGCTGCAATTGGAGGATCGCGCCGGCTTCGGCTATGAGGCGCTGGACGAAGCCACCAAGGCGTTCATGGCCAAGGCCATGCAACAGCCCGAGCTGGCCGGCCTGTTCTCCTCCTACCAGGTGAACGTGCCGCAATTGTTCGCCGACATCGACCGCACCAAGGCGCGCCAGCTTGGCGTCGCGGTGACGGACGTGTTCAACACCATGCAGATCTATCTGGGCTCGTCCTATGTGAACGACTTCAACAAGTTCGGACGCACCTACACGGTGCGCGTCCAGGCCGATGCGCCGTTCCGCGCGCGGCCGGAGGATGTGGGCCAGCTCAAGGTGCGTTCCAAGACCGGCGAGATGGTGCCGCTCTCCGCTTTGCTGAAGGTGCGCTCGGCGGCGGGACCCGAGCGGGCCATGCGCTATAACGGCTTCCTCTCGGCGGATGTGAACGGCGGGCCGGCGCCCGGCTTCTCCTCCGGCGAGGCGCAGGCGGCGATCGAGCGGGTGGCGGCCGAGACTCTCCCCAAGGGCTTCGGCTTCGAATGGACCGAATTGACCTATCAGGACATTCTGGCGGGCAATTCGGCGATCTGGGTGTTCCCGCTCTCGATCTTCCTGGTGTTCCTGGTGCTCGCCGCCCAGTACGAAAGCCTCACTTTGCCGCTGGCGATCATCATGATCGTGCCCATGGGTCTGCTCGCTGCCATGGCCGGAGTGTGGCTCAGCGCCGGGGACAGTAATGTGTTCACGCAGATCGGCCTGATCGTGCTGGTGGGCCTGTCGGCGAAGAATGCGATCCTGATCGTGGAATTCGCCCGCGAACTGGAGTTCCAGGGGCGAAAGCCGATCGAAGCCGCCATCGAGGCGAGCCGGTTGCGGTTGCGGCCGATCCTCATGACCTCGCTGGCCTTCATCATGGGCGTGGTGCCGCTGGTCACCTCCACCGGCGCGGGCGCGGAAATGCGCCACGCCATGGGCGTCGCGGTGTTCGCCGGCATGATCGGGGTGACGGTGTTCGGCATCTTCCTCACCCCGGTGTTCTATGTGCTGCTGCGCCGCCTCGCCGGAAACCGCCCGCTGGTGCAGCATGGCGAGGCCCTTTCGGATCTTCACCCTACAGCCGGAGGCCATGACGCAGACGGGCACGATGCGCCCCATCCCGCGCCCCATCCCGCGCCCCATCCCGCGCCATCGCACGCGTCCTGAGCCGCGATCCACCGGAACGACAAAAGCCGCCCCCACGGGCGGCTTTTTTCATTTGAGGATCAAGATCGAGGACCGCTCAGAACGCGGCGGGCTTCGCAAGCGCGGCCAGCACCGGGCCGGCCACCGCCAGCGCATCGTCCGCGACCGCCAGAAACGGCTGACAGACCGCCATCGGCTCGGGCTGGAATCTTGCCCGCATGCAAAAGGTGTTGAACGGCGCGGCGAAGGCCGCGATTCCGTCCGTCACCTCGGTCGAGACCGCCTCCAGCCGCTTCGAGGATGCGCCAATGCTGCTCTCGACCGGCGTGACGGCACCGGGCAGATCGTCGAGGCCGATGATTTCCCGGTGTGGCGGCGTGAAAAGAAGCTCGATCGCTGCGCGATTGGCGCCCATGGCCTCGAGCCGCTCCGCCGGCAGGCTTGCCCGCGAGAAAAGCCCCTTCAGATTGAACCGCCCCTGGCGCCGGCGACTCTCCTGGGTATCGAGCAGGCACAGGGAATAGCCGAAGATCTCCACGTCGAACATGTGTTCCAGCGCTTGGGAGAAGGATTCGACCAGGGTGCCATCCCACCCGAAGTCCACCAGCGCGACCCGCATCTTGGGGGCGAGCCCGTGGTCCAGGAGGCTACGGAACAAGCCGCGGCGATTGCGGCGCGCCACCTTGAGGATTTCCCAGCGATAGGCTCCGAGGAAGCGTCGCAGCAGCGGCTCGGTGGTGGAATCGATGATGACCTCGTCTCCAAGGCCGATGTCGGCCAGCACAAAACTGGCGGGCGCGGGAATGTCCAGGCGTTGCAGCAGCTCGAATGTCCGCAGGCCGTGTGCTCCCGCCAGAAGCATGTCGATCCGCGTATCGAAATTACGGTCATGCGTGCCGGCCAGCATGATCACGGTGGGGCCGATGCAGAAATAGCCATGGCGGGACAATTGCGGCGCATCGGGATGTTGCGAAATTTTCTCGACGGCAGTGCCCACGCCCGGACAAAGCAGCAGCAGGTCGATGTTGTCGCGCCGCGCCTGTTGATCCAGCCAATGGAGAAAGCCTGTGACTACAGGGCCGCCGACGTGGAAGCCCAGCGCCTTGCAAGATCCTTTGGGCAGCCCGCTGGCTAGACGCTTCAGCCCAAAGGCCACCGAGGCTGCCCCCTCCGTAGGCAGAGGCAAGGCGTCGCGATCCTGCGGGCCGTTCTCCGCAAGATCATCCACGAGGTGGAAAATCCGGTCTGGGGCCACATCAAGGTCGCGCGCGATGCGGATTGCCAGGGCGGCCGCATCGGGCGAACCGATCCCATCATGCGACAGGAAGAGCGGCACCTTGGGCAAGGCATGCTGCGCGAGCAAGTCCTCGAAAAAAGCGGCGGGAAGATGGGTCGAACCCGCAAGGACCGCGCGCCCATTGGCGGCAGCTTCCCGGAACATCGCTTCAACGCGCGGGTTGGGAAGCCACAGGGCAAGCTCGAACCGGCCTTCGGTGCGCTTGGCGAGATTGCGCTCGGTCGGGCTCGCCTCGAGGTTGGCATAGATCAGGTCGAGGGTGAACGGCTGGTCGCCCCCGGTCTGCTGCCGCGCCTTAGCCTCCGCAGCAATGCGGCGGGCCCTGAAGTCGGGCATGCCGACGCTCGCGGCGACGAGGTCGAAGAGGTGTTCCGGCTCCACCAATGGGCGGATGAATAAGGTCTTGCAGACATCGAACCAGACGATATCTGCCGCCTCCATGGCCGC
Source organism: Roseixanthobacter finlandensis (assembly GCF_043195105.2). Classification (NCBI taxonomy): domain Bacteria; kingdom Pseudomonadati; phylum Pseudomonadota; class Alphaproteobacteria; order Hyphomicrobiales; family Xanthobacteraceae; genus Roseixanthobacter; species Roseixanthobacter finlandensis. The sequence continues at coordinate 4,846,894 of NZ_CM195536.1, forward strand.
GTTCATTGTCAAAACCGGACCCCTTTCGCCCTTCCTCTCGCACCGTGGTGCACGGCCGCTTCCGCCGATATACCGCGCCGACATTATGCATCCTCCCTCAGGAAGGAACGCGGAATGTCAGGTCGTTCGGGTGCAAATTAGGGGAGAAGAAGGGATCCCGCATGAAGAAAAGTGGATGCGCCACGTCCAGCCGCCTCTTGTCAGCGCGCAGCCGCGCCATTTTTTCCGCGCTGACGTGGTCGATGCCCCGGCTCATGGATTCGTAATGCAGCAGCTCCGCAGCCGGACACACCACATTGAACAGGCCCGCCTCCACCAGGCGGAAGCACAGATCCACGTCGTTATAGGCAACCGGGAATGACTCGTCGAACCCGCCGACGGTTTCGAACTTGCTGCGCTCCACCATGAGGCACGCGCCGGTGACCGCCAGCCAGTTCCCGTCGAGCATGTTGCGCGCGTAATAGCAGGGGTCCTTGGCGTTCGCGCCAAGAAAGGCGTGGCTCGGGCCATCGGCGATATAGACCACGCCCGCGTGCTGAACCCGCTGCGACTTAGGATACAGCAGCTTGGCCCCCACGGCACCGACATGGCTCTGCTGGGCATAGCCGATCATGCGGTCGAGCCAGTCGGGGGTGATCACTTCGGTATCGTCGTTGAGGAACAGCAGGATCGCGCCCGATGAGGCGCGCACGCCGACATTGCAGAGCGCCGAGAAATTGAACGGGAAATCGTGCCGCACCACGCGCACGCCCTCTTCCGCGTCGAGACCGTCCAGATAGGCGAGGGTTTCCGCTTCGCTTGAGCCATTATCGACGATGATCAGCTCGATATTGCGGTAGCTGCTCTTGTCCCGGATCGAACGCAGGCATTGGCGCAGCACGGCCCAATTGTTCTTGGACGGGATGATGATCGAAACGCGCGGCGCTTCCGCCACATTGTACCGCACCCGCATATAGGCCTTCAGGCCCTCCACCGGCTCGCACGTGCCGCTGACGCCGCGGCGCTGCATCGCCTCCAGGCGCAGCCGCACCGCGGCCGAAAGCGCTTCCGGCTTGGCGTCGAACTCGGCCGCCGCGGAGCCCGGTATGATGCGCCAATGATACAGGACCTTCGGAATGTGGGAGATCTTGCGGGTATTCTCCGTGATGCGCAGCACGAAGTCCCAATCCTGCGACCCGTCATATTCCGAACGAAGCGGCCCGACTTTCAGCGCTAGGCTGCGGCGCACGCAGCTGACGTGGCACGTGTACATGAGGCTCATGAGCGTGTCGGGTGACCAGTCCGGCTTGAAGAACGGCTCCACGAACGTGCCGTTGGTCGCGATCTTGTCTTCATCGCTATAGATGAAGTCTGGATCGTCCCGATCGATGCAGGCGGCGAGCTCGTAGAGGCAATCCTCGGTCAGTTCGTCGTCATGGTCGAGAAAGACCAGGAAGTCGCCGCCCGCCAGTGCGATGGCTTCGTTGGTAGCGCCGGAAATGCCCTGATTCACAGTGAGATTCTTGACGATGACGCGCGGATCCTTGAGCAGGGCAAGGGCTTGGCGCACATCGTCGCGGGGGCTGCGGTCGTCCACCAGGATCAACTCCCAGTGCGGATACCATTGCGCATCGACCGAGGCCACCATACGGCGGAGCACGTCAAGCGGGGTATTGTAGAGCGGCACGATGATGGAGAAGCGCGGCGTCGCCCGGAAGCGTGCGATGCGCTCATCCAGATCGGCCGGGCACCGCGGGGCGATGTAAGTATAGCCTGGGGCTTGGCTGCGCCATTCGTAGGTGCCGGTGCGCACCGCCGGGAGCGTGCCGTCCATTATGCCTTTGCGGCCCGGCCGGAAGGCGACATGGCGGGCGTGATGCCCCAAAAGCCCGGCCCGGAAGGCCGGGACCGTGGTCTTGGCCATTCTCCTGTAGCGAAGCGCTCGCAACCAGCGCAACCATGTCCGCCAGACGGCGCCCGGAACCGCTTTCAAGCCGCTGCCGCGCAACCTGTCCGGCACCTGCTTCGACAGATAGTCGGCCAGGGGCGATTGCCAGGGCTCCAGCTCGGGATGTTCGTCACGATAAGCGATCGGACTGAAGGTGGCGCTGGGAATACGGCCCTCGCCCTCGCCCTCGCCATAGAGGATATAATGCCACAATGGATTCAAGGCCGCGCTGCTCACGTCCGGGTATGTCGACAGATAGAAATCGGAATCAAAGGCGGGATTTGGCCAGCAGCCCTCGAAACCGCCGCGCAGCAGGTAATCTACGACCGGCTCGACACCGACCGAATCGGGCTGGCGGTATTGATCCAGGTAGAATTGACGGTCAAAGAGGCCAGAATCCAGAAGCAGCCGGCAATTGGCCTCCAATTTCCCAGAGCCGAACCGACGGATCAGCCGTCCCCACACGCCGCGCCATCCGCGGCGGGCCGACACCGGCAAGGCTCGGATCACCTGAGAAATATTATGCCGCCGACGGCGCTCCACCTCGGCATGTGAGAGTGCAGATTCAAGCCGCAGGCTCAAAACTCCAAGTTCGGTCTCCTGCTGGCGTATGCGCTCTTCGGCCCGGGCGATCTCCTTGTCCAGCGTCGCCCGAAGCGCTGCCAGTTTCGCCGCATGCCCCCCGTCCATCTCCATCAACACGTTCGCTCCCAGCGGCCTCCAGAGATTGCGAGCCGGCTTATTCACCAACACCGCAGACCATGCCTCAAGTGTGGTCAGCCCCCTAAGAACGGTGCGCGCATCGCACACGACGAAGCTTATCGCCTTACCTCAAGATAAAATACTATTATAATGTGATTATATGGACGAGTTCGCATCTGACGCTGCGAACGTCCATTTGAACGTGAATGATACCCTGGCGGGCTGTCGAATCGCAAGGAAAAGTGCCGACCGACCCTTTGGCCTGGAACAATTATGGTGAGGCGTCGTTTCTACCGCGACGGCTCTCGCTGCAGCCCTTGGTCAGGTTTTAGGCTTCGATCGGATTCGCGTGATGGCATCGCCAGAAAAGAGGTGGGGACCGCCTTTTCAGGCTACTCTCACGAAGCCTAGAGCGGGCCGGATACCTGTCGTCGCGTTTGGTACGCACCCTCGCTACGCCACAAATTGCGCGCGACTTAGAACGCAAGCCTGGGCGCCAAACGAAGCGTTCGCAATCGCACCCGGTTAAAGGCGAGATAAGATTTTGAGAGGGACCGAGATCCTACGCTCATCGCTGCGCGGTTCCTTCTCCTCGCCGCAAAATGATCCGCGCAGATCGTGAAAAATTGACCCCCCCCCCCCGCAGAAATACAATGCCTACCTGCAAAAGGTTAAACCTGATTTCGGAAAGATCAAAATATGAAAAATATGCTATTAAATGTAAACGGGTCGTCAAGAGACATAAATGATCGTTATTTTTATAGAGATATACATGAAAATATTGGAAACTTATATATATCCCGGTCGGTTGCTAAAATATTTGGCCTAAATTCGAATAATACTAAATTTATAAATTCGATAATATCGGCAGATCCAGATGCTTTTAGATATTACCTAAATGCACTGGAGGAAGTTGATACAATTTTCCTCATCCTAGAAGATCATTTAAGAGAATCATTCCCAGATCAGTGGTATGATACCGCATTTAATTACATCCGCGAAATTGATCCGACAACTCAAAAACTTGTCGTTCTCAGTCTGGCCGCCAATTCTCATGCGCCTTGGGCCGATCCATACGATGCCGACCTTGCTTTCCGACTATCAAAATCAAAGCTTAACTTTTTCAAGATGCTTTCGGACAGAAGTAAAGTCATTGGTGTAAGGGGTGATTATGAAGTAGAACAATTGAATAAAATTCAAATACATAATACAAAAGCCCTCGGATGCCCATCCTATTTCGAAGAAGGTCGAAATCGTATCGTTTCTACTCCTGAGTGGAGCGCTAACGACGGCAGGATAATCGGGGTCACTGGACAGCTTGGATATTTTATAGATTCAGATGCACATTTTTATCTGCAAGGAGATTATGATTGGCCGATTGTCGAAGTTATATACGGTGAACCGAAATCACTGACATCTCAATGGCAGGAATCAATTGCCCAGGCACCTCGCTTATCGCTTCTACGCGGTCTTGTGACCGAGCGGGTCCATTTTTTTCCCGATTTCTGTGCCTGGAAGGACCATGTCCGGAAAAACTGTAAAGCTGTGATCGGCACGAGACTTCACGGAGCGATCATTGCACTGAACGCCGGAGTTCCTGCTATTGTCACAAACGGCGACACACGATGCCGCTCATCTTGCGCATTTCTGGGAATTCCTTGGCAACCCGGAGAACCCATCAACTCAACCCGGTCTGGAATCCAAAAGCTCTTCGGCGAGATAGATATCGCTGCAGTAAACGACATCTATCAGAGAAGGTTTTCTGATTTTTGCGATTGGGCCCAAGAGATGTCACTTCCTTTAGCTTTTAAGGAAACGGACCTTTCGCCGATTTCTATGCAAAATAAGAGGCCTCCTGATATTGTTGTGCAGAGTTTTGTTAAAATACTTCGAGGCAATATCAGATATAACGATGGAAATGACATCATTTTAGCACCACATTATTGATTATTTCTGTTTTAAAATATGCACAATAATAATGCATTAATATTGTTGCGTTGATATACCTACTTTTATAGGTTGACCACAAGACACGAAAGACGATAGCGGCATTTAGGTCTTAGGAGGTGGAGAGACGCTCGTCCTGAAGGGTGAGGAACCGGCCGGAGGAGAACAACGATCGATGCGCCGGAACGTTTCGCGCGCTCCCGGTCCGTAGGCCCCCGTCTCGAGCTCACACCTCGGCGGGATCAATCGGGCGAGATCAATCGGACCGGACGGATCACCAAAGGGGCGACGGGCATACGCGAACTGGGCTGTTGGCGGCGGCCAACATCATCTTGCGACCGAGCACACGCTGGGCACCGATGAAGGCCTGGGCGGTGCGTATCACCCGGCGTCATGAAGACAGCAGACGAAGGTCGCCCTGGCTCGCAAGATGGCTGACGTCCTTCAAAGCATGTGGCGATGCCGTGCGGAATTCCGATGGACTGCGACCGCGGCGTGATCGACCCGGCCACGGTTCCCTGAACGCCCCGTCGCGGGGCGGGGGATGATTGAGTTCACATGACCTGTCGTCGCAGCCGCTTCACGGAAGAGCAGATCATCGGCATCCTGAAGGAGCACGAGGCCGGATGCCGGTCTCGGACCTGTGCCCCAAGCACGGGGGCAGCGACGCCAGCATCGTACGCCTCCGCCGAAGGCCGCCTTGCGGGCTGCTGCGCTGGGATGAAGGTATGACCTTAAGTTCAGACTTAAGGTGATCAGGTCGATGAAGATCGAGGTGCTCGGGACCGAACGGCGACGGCGTTGGCGGGACGAAGAGAAGGCGCGTATTGTTGCGGAGACGCTGGACAACACCGCGACGGTCAGTGAGGTTGCGCAGCGAAACGATGTCTGCCCGAGCCTCGTTTTCACATGGCGCCGCCAAGCGCGCCAAGGGCGGCTCGTGGGCATCGCCGAGGTCTCGCCGCTCCTGCCGGTGATGATCCAGGCCGAGACGCCACCCGCGGTGAGTGAGACGGAGAGCGGGCCGACGCGACCTCGGCGCGCGACCGGGTTAATCGAGATCGATCTCGGCCGTGGCCGTCGGGTTCGGGTCGATCGTGACGTTGATGCCGCTGCCCTGCGTCTCGTCCTTGACCCGCTGAGCGCTCGATGATCCCGGTTCCGAGCGGCGTGAAGGTCTGGCTCGCAACGGGCCACACGGGCGTGCGCAAGGGCTTCAACGGCTTGGCCCTGATCGCCCAGGAGACGTTGAAGCGCGATCCGCATTCGGGGCATCTGATCGTGTTCCGGGGCCGCCGTGGCGACCTGGTCAAGATTCTCTGGCACGACGGACTGGGCATGTGCCTGTTCGCTAAGCGGCTGGAGCGGGGGCGGTTCCTGTGGCCATCGACGGTCGACGACACGGTGACGATCACGGCCGCGCAGCTCGGTTATCTGCTCGAAGGGATCGACTGGCGGATGCCGCAGAAGACGTGGCGCCCGACCGCGACGGGATGACATAAACCATTGCTTCGGCACTGCTTTGTGGCAGAATCATCGGCGTGATCGAAGCTCCCGATTTGCCCCAGGATTTGGCCGTAGCCCACGCGATGATCCTCGCGGAGCGGGAGGCGCGACTGGCCGTGGAGCGGGTGCAGGCGGGCGAGCGCCTGCTCATCGAGAAGCTCCGCCTGGAGATCGCTCGGCTCCGTCGACAGGCCTTCGGCACCTCCTCCGAACGGGGTCGCAAGCTCGAGCAACTGGAGCTGATGCTTGAGGACGCCGAGGAGACCCTGGCGGCGGCGGAGATCGCAGCACAGGTGGCGGTGGCCGCCGTAGAGCCCTCCGGAAAGGAGGCCCGCGAGCGCCGCCGGCCGATACGCGGTCCGCTGCCGGAGCATCTGCCGCGCGAGCGTGTGGTCGTCCCGGGACCTGCTGTCTGCCCGTGCTGCGGCGGGGATCGGCTGTCAAAGCTCGGAGAGGACGTCACCGAAACGCTCGAACGGATCCCAGCGCGTTGGTTCGTTGTCCAGCACGTGCGCGAGAGGGTCTCCTGCCGCGCCTGCGAGGCGATTGCCCAGGCGCCGGGCCCGTTCCATCCGATCGCCCGTGGTCGCGCCGGGTCGAACCTGCTGGCCGAGATCATCACAGCGAAGTACGCCATGCACCTGCCGCTCCATCGGCAGGGCGAACGGTACGCCCGCGAGGGGGTAGCTCTGACCGACAGCACGCTGGCCGACTGGGTCGGCGCCGTCACCGTCTCGCTCGCTCCCATGGTGGAGCGGATCGAGGCGCATGTGCGTGCTGCCGAACGTATCCACGTCGACGACACGCCGGTCCCCGTCCTGGCGAAGGGCAAGACCCGCACCGGACATCTGTGGGCCGTGGTGCGCGACGACCGCCCCTTCGCCGGTGCCGCGGCTCCCGCCGCCGCATACTTCTACTCGGCCACGCGCTCGGGCGAGCACGTCGAGGCCTGGCTCAACCGCTATGCCGGCCCGATGCAGTCCGATGCCTTCGCCGGCTACAACCGGCTCTACGACCCCAGCCGCAAGCCCGGCCCGATCCTCGAAGTGGGGTGTTGGGCTCATGCGAGGCGCAAGTTCTTCGAACTCGCCGATCTCAAGCGAGCTCCCATGGCGGCGGCGATAGTGAAGGCGATCGACTCCATCTTCGAGATCGAGCGCGAGATCAACGGTTGGCCTCCCGACGAGCGGCTCCGCGTCCGGCAGGATCGCAGTCGCCCTCTGGTCGCCGACCTGGAGGCCCGGCTTCGCGCCGACCGCGCCAGTCTGTCCTCCAAAAACGATACCGCCAGGGCGATCGACTATATGCTTAAGCGCTGGCAGGCCTTCGCCCGGTTCCTGGACGACGGACGCCTCTGCCTCTCGAACAATGCGGCCGAGCGCGCCGTGCGCGGCATCGCCCTCGGTCGCAAAAACTGGACCTTCGCCGGATCCGACGCCGGCGGGCGCCGTGCTGCTGCCATGTACACCTTGATCGAGACCGCGAAGCTCAACGACGTCGACCCGAGGGCCTGGCTCGCCGATGTCCTCGCCCGCCTTCCCGGCCATCCCGCCCGGGCCATCGACCAACTGCTGCCCTGGAACTGGAAAGCCGCAGATCACCTGCAGAATGCCACCTGAGCCACGCCCGCGCCAGACCTCATCCCGCGGCCCTCGCCGGATGCGTACAAAGCATCTACAAGTGGAAGGTCCGTTTCGGCGAGATGGACGTCCCGGTGGCCAAACGGCTGCCGGCGCTCGAGGACGAGAACGCGAAGCTGAAGCCCATGCTCGCCGACGCCACGCTGGACAATGCCGCGCTGAAGGATCTCCTGTGAAAGAAGTGGTGACGCCCGCTTCCCACCCGAGGCTGTGTGAAAACCCCTGATTATGCTATGTTTAGACACTTCTTCGGAGGTGCCAGATGGGACGTTTTGTCGAGGCTGCCGACCGTCATCAGGCGAGCTTTCTGCCCGCTTGTTTGGAGGACTATGTCGATCCCGACAATCCGGTCCGCATCATCGATGCCTTTGTCGATGAACTCGATCTTGCCGAGCTCGGTTTTTCCCGCGTGCAGCCGGCATCGACCGGCAGGCCTGGCTACGCGCCGGGCACGATGCTCAAGCTTTATGTCTATGGATACCTGCATCAGCTGACCTCGAGCCGGAAGCTAGAGCGCGAGGCGGGCCGCAACATCGAACTGATGTGGCCGACCGGCAAGCTGGCACCCGACTTCAAGACGATCGCGGACTTCCGCCATGACAATGCCAGCGCGCTCCAGATCGCGTGCCAGCGCTTCGTCGCCATCTGTCGTGCACTGGGTCTTGTCGGTGGCAGCATGGTCGCAATCGACGGGTCACGCTTGCGCGCGGTGAACACGCACGAGAAGAACTACACCAAGGGCAAGCTGGCGCGCCGGAAGGCCCATGTCGAGGAAAGCATCGCGCGCTATCTCGCCGAGCTTGAGGAAGCCGACAGTGCGGAAACCGGACCGGCCACTCCCCGGATCCATCACCTGACCGAGCGACTGGCGTCGCTGCATGGTCGGCTTCGCGAACTCGAGGAGATTGGCCAGCAACTGCAAGCCGCTCCCGATGAGCAGGTGTCGCTCACCGATCCCGATGCCCGTGTCATGGCGACCGGGAGCGACCATCGCGGGGTCGTCGGCTACAACGTCCAGGCGGCCGTCGATACCCGGCACCACATCGTCGTCGCCAATGCGGTGACCAACCGCGGTCATGACCGCTCGCATCTGCTGGAGATGGCCACAGCGGCCCAGGCCGAGACCGGCGCTGCCGAAATGATCGCCCTGGCAGATCGTGGATACTATGAGGGCGAGCAGATCCGCGCCTGCACCGAAGCTGGCATCATCCCGATGGTGCCCAAGCCAAATACCTCGCCGGCTCAGGCGCGTGGTTTCTGGAGCAAGGCCATGTTCGTACATGAGCCTGAGACCGACACCTACCGCTGCCCAGTCGGCGCACAGCTCCAGAAGCGCTTTGCCAGGGTGGAGGGCGGCAAGCTCATAAGCGTGTACTTCAACCAAAGGGCCTGTGGTGCCTGCGCATCTCGTGCGCTGTGCACGGCCGGCAAAGAGAAGCGTATCCGACGATGGGAGCACGAAGCGGTGCTCGATGCCATGGAGCGCAGGCTTCAAGCGATGCCCGAAGCCATGGCGGTCCGCCGCTGCACGGTCGAGCACGTCTTCGGCACCATAAAAGGATGGATGGGCGCCACCCACTTCCGAACGCGCGGCCTCAAGAACGTCTCCACCGAAGCCAGCCTGGCGATCCTGGCCTACAACATCAAGCGCGTCATCGCCGTCGCCGGCGTTGCATCGACCCTCAAAGCGATAACCGGGTGAACGGAGCTAATGCGCGCCGTGGCAACAACCTGAGCGACGAGCCATACTGAGTTCTCACACAGCCTCGGGCACAGAGCTGTCGCCCGCCTCATGGAAGCCCTTGGGATGAGCGAACGGCGGGCGTGTAAAGCCATCGGCTTCTGCCGCATGACCATGAGATACATGTCCGCCCGCGGGGACGACGGCCCGGTGCGCAAGCGCATGAATGCCATCGCCCCGGAGCGGCGGCGATTCGGGTACCGGCGTCTTGGCGCCTGCACCCGCCGCTCAGCCCCCCTGAGAGGGCAAATCCAACCGACGGAACGAACGAACTCACAGCTGGATAGAAGTTGGAGGCAACGTCGGGAGCGGATCATGATCGATGCCACCCATCTGAAGGCCCACCGCACGGCGGCGAGCCTGCTTAAAAAGGGGATGTTCCCCGTCGTATCGGGCGCACCAAAGGTGGCCTGAACTCAAAGCTCCACACGGTTTGCGACGGCGACGGCCGTCCGATCATCATGGTGCTGACCGAAGGCCAGATGAGTGACCACAAGGGTGCACGTCTCGTCCTTGATGCCTTGCCGCCGGCCCGAAGCCTGATCGCCGACCGCGGCTGCGACAGTGCCTGGTTCCGGGAGGCACTGGCCGCCAGGGGCATTGATCCCTGCATTCCTTCATCGCGGAGCCGCAAGCGCCCTTTCGACTATGACGAGGGCCTCTATCGCCAGCGACACAAGGTGGAGAACCTGTTCGCCAAGCTCAAGGACTGGCGCCGTATCGCTACACGTTATGATCGTTGCGCCCACACCTTCTTCTCAGCCATATGCATCGCCGCAACAGTCATCTTCTGACTCTGATTTGTGAGTCCTGAGCCTAGCTCTCTGATGTCGGCATTATGTGAACCCTCCTGGAATTCATTTAATATTCAAGATGCGCTTAACTGCCTTTCTTGGATGGCGAAATATTTTAACGACAGGACTGTATTCCCTTTTTTGCACAATAATGGTAGCAGGCGCCCCAGTATAATCCGCTGATGCTGGCGGCGCGACCAACTCAACCGAAACATTCGCGTCGTTTATAAGCTCTGCTTCATTCAGGAAACCACTCACCGGATGGGGCGTAGTGTACGCTACCGGCCGCAATGACTCCAAGAGAAGTCTTAAGTTAGCCATCTCCTTCTCAACAAAAATCCAAGGATGAACAGTGGCTGGAGACATACTGGCCAATATGGCCTCGTACGAACCTATATGCTGACCATGGATAGCTATAAAAACATCGTTTCTTTCATAGACAAAATAATCCCCCATTTTTTTAACAAAATAGGGCGAATGTCTAAAATCCGCAATCTGCTGCATGAGATGCAGTGTAGACAAAATCTCACCAGAAATGACATTCTTTGCTGCTCGCCCCTTCGATTTATCTATTGTTTCGATAATTCCAATTATTTTGCTGAATACTTCGATATAAGAAAGATCAAGAGAAAGAATAAAAACCCTAACTTCTTCTATATCGTCTAATGAAAAACATTGGCTAATCTCATTTTTCTTGAGATATACATCTGTTTGCTCAATTAACTTAACAACAATCTCGTTTAATGACCGATATATAGTACCATCATGTCTATACTCGTGTAATTTCGCAATTGTATCTGCAGAGATGTCACCCCGCTCCATTGCAGCACGAAAGTGCCGAACTATACCCACCGACCACCAGTAAAATAATGGCTTTCCCGTTGTTTGGGAAAATTTAGTCCAACCGCTCATGTCAAAGAAAATACGATAATCGACGAGAGGACTTGCGAGAAAACATACATGTGAATCTTTAAACAGATGCAGAAACCAAAAACAATGAGCATATATCGGGGACGTTTTAACAATCTCACGAAATATGTCTGTATTTAGCATTTTAGTCCGAGCTACAAGTATGGACCAACCCGATAACATATTAATAAGGCCCACACGGCGAAGCACACCCTCAAGGCCATAACACTCAACGTCAATAGCATCTGGGATCTGACCAAAATTCGCTAAGACTCCATTTTGCTGAATCACTCTGAAATTTGAAACATAAAAATCGACATTGGAGCCACCCTTCAGTCGCTCTATCAATTTCATCGCCGATTCGAAATTTGGAATATCATCGTCACCGAAAAACCAAGTATATTCTCCACTTACATCACATATGCCTCTAAGAATATTTTCCTCTGACGTCTCAATGTAGACGTTTGATCTTTTTATCACTAAATTTTTATTCTCTATTTTAAGCAGGTCTTCACTCGTCCCGTCTGAGCAGTTATTGTCGAGGACGACGACTTCTACGAGACCTTCCAGGTATCCATCTTCGATAAATCTGATAAATCTATTCACAAGCGGTATAATGAATTTTCGCCGATTGCGTGTTGGTATTAAAATTGACAACAACATATTGATACCCCTTCATGCCCTTCTTAAACTTTTGAAGTTAGCCCGATCTAATGCGCCTATTTACTGGTTTTCTAGGGTTATTTTTATAATATAGAAACCCTCATACTCTCTAAGGAATTTTTTAATTTTATTAAATATTCAATGTGTCAGCGATATTAAAAATCACCATCCTTCACTTCGAAGCAATAAAAATTGTGAAAAACACAGGTCTCCAGCACTAAGGGCGCTTTTTAGCGAGAAAATAGAACCGAATCACCGCCCTCGCAACGGCGAGGGTATTTTAAGCGACCTCGCCAAGCTCACCAACTCATAGATGGGGTTGCAGTTCGCGCCGAGCGGCTTCCCTCTCTCCGACAGGAGAGCCGACACTGACATAGCACCCTCCTACGGCGGCGCTGTGGATTTGCGATGTGCCGCCCCACAGGAGGTCCAAACACACCTTCTCCTTCAATCGGCGATTTTATCGTCGAAGAAACCACATCGAGCGATTCTTCAAGCGTACCGACCAGATGCACGATCTCACCTCCCGCGGCGATCGCGGTTCGAACAATTTCCGCATCTCCCTCAAACTCGCCCCGATTCCCATCTCGATCATTGCATTATGCGTTCGCGGATTAGGTGTTTTGTCCCACATTGTGATGGCATAGCTTTATCGCCGTCAGAATGGGAGGGGGCGGGCGCTATGGAGCAGGTTCTTTACGGAAGCGCCAAGACCACACACGCGATACGAGCAGAGCTACGGCGATCGAAGGCTCCGGTCGCGCAACTCGCGCTGCCACTCCTTGAGCTTGACGAACAAATTCTCAACATTGGGTCGCCGACCGTAAAGGTACTTGTCATGCTCTAGAGCATTTCATGTTTTGATTGAAGCATATCCGGCGTTTTTGAGGTCGTTGGCGCACTCGGTTGGGTCGATGGCCTGGACGAGTTCGCCGACATGGCGCCAGGTGTCTTCGATGGTTCGCTTCTGGGCCTTGCGCATCCAGTGCTTGATCTTGACGAAGGCCTGCTCGATTGGATTGAGATCGGGCGAATAAGGCGGCAGGAATCCGAGCCTAGCGCCGGCCGCCCGGATCAGATGGCGCACCGCCTCGGATTTATGGCTGCCCAGATTGTCCATGATGACGATGTCGCCGGGCTTCAACGTGGGCACGAGCATCTGCTCGACATGGGCGCGGAAACACGCACCGTTGATCGGGCCGTCGAAGACACAAGGCGCGGTCAGGGCATCGGCGCGCAGGACTCCAAGGAAGGTCAGGGTCTTCCAATGGCCGTGGGGCGCAAAGCCGCGCAGGCGCTTGCCCCTCTGTCCCCAACCATGGAGCGGGGCCATGTTGGTCTTGATCCAGGTCTCGTCGAAGACGAGCCTGCTCGGGTCGAGCTTGGGCTGATGTTTGCGCCAGCGCTGGCGGCGACGGGCGATATCGGCTCGGGCCTGCTCAAGAGCGAACATCGTTTTTTTTTGAAGCGCAGCCCCTCTCGGCTCAGGAACCGTCAGATGGCGTCATCCAAGACCGAGATCCCGTGCGCCGCCAGTTCCGCCTTCAGGGCGTGCAGCGTCAGGCTCGGCGTCTGCTCGATCCGCCCCGCGATGAAGGCGCGGTGCGGCTCAAGTACCCGCTTGCGGTGGCCGCCCATCCGGCCCGGTGCCACCGAGCCCGTCGCTCGAGGACGCTGCGACCACTTCACCACCGAGGAGACCGCAACCCCGAACCGCGCCGCAACCGCTCGGCTCGTCTCTCCGGAAAGAACCGCTGCAACAACCCGCTCCCGCAGGTCAGTCGATAGGGGTCGGACCATGCGATGCTGGCCTCCGCCCAGCCAGCATCTCGAATCACAACTTCCCGAAAACCGGAATCCCTACGATTTAAATCAAACGCAGAAATGCCCGAGGGCTGAGACTCAACGCAGCCAGCATGAGACGAGAGCGGCGAGGCAGAGGCCAGCGAGATAGTTCCTCGCGAGCTTGCCGTATCGGGTGGCGATGCGCCTGAAGTCCTTGAGGCGACAGAACATGCGCTCGATGGCATTGCGCTTCCTGTAGCGCCTTTTATCGAACGGATGCAGATACTTGCGATCATCCTTGTTGGGGATGACCGCGCGTGTGCCTCGGCGGGCAAGGTCTTCGCGGACCTTGTCGCTGTCATAGGCCTTATCGGCGAGAAGCTCGTCGGCCGGCGGTGCGGCATCCAGCATGACGGGCAGCATCTTGATGTCGGCCGCCTGGCCGGGGGTAAGGGCCAGGACCAGCGGCCGGCCCTGGCCGTCGCTCAGGGCATGGATCTTAGTCGTTCGACCGCCGCGGGAGCGACCAATCGCCTGACATTGCTCCCCCCTTTTTCGGCGCCGGCCGCCGAGCGGTGCGCCTTGACGTGGGTGCTGTCGGCGAGAAGCTGGCGCGGCGTGCGCTGATCGCCGGTCAGGGCGGCGTAGATGCGCTGCCAGATCCCCTTGCGGGACCAGCGGTTGAAGCGGTTGTAGACCGTGGTGTAAGGGCCGTAATCGACCGGGCAATCGCACCAGCGGCAGCCGCAGCGCAGCACATGAATGATCCCGGGCAGGATGCGCCGGTCATCCACGCGCGGCGGGCTACCATAATGAGGAAGAAGGGGTTCAATCTTCGACCATTGGTTATCATTCAACCAGAACAACCGGCTCATGGTATACTCTCCATCCATGAGCCGATTGAATCATAGATCGTTCGTTGAGTTTAGACCCTAGAGCTAGGCAGCGGAGCCTTCGGGTGGGCGTCCAACTTGAGTCGTGAAGCGCCCCTCGCTGCCCACCCGAAACCGTGCCACCCACTTGTAGCCGGCGCGCACCGAAATGCCCGCGGCACGGACCGCAGCGGTCACCGGCCAAGTCCCGGATGAACATCCTTTATTGCTTCGACATCTAGGCCTAGCCACCCGACCCAAGATCGCTTATCAAAACGATAACAAAAATTCACGAGAACCTCGATCTTGCTTTGCTATCTCTCAGGCCCGATATAACCACCCTAGAAATATTATAGTGCGATATCAGCGCTATAATGAATAGCGTATCATATTAAGCGCCCACTTACATTCACGTGAAATTTTCTGGCCGAGAAATTCGCTAGCCACTTTCGATCCAGGACGACACGCCAATGCGAGAATCACATTGTACTTCGGCAACACCGCTTCAAAAATAGGTACAAGATTTACTGCACGCAATAGAGCTCGAATGCTTCTTTGCGAGAAATGATTTATATGCTCATGCATTATCATCAGCGGGCCACCCGACTTCTCTTGCTCATCTAATGAGCTGAGAAGTAATCCGTCATATTGCTTTGGCACGTCGACACAAATGATGCCCTCGTCAGATAGATACTCCATCGCCTGAAGAAGTGTCAGCCGAGGATTGCTCACATGCTCCATCACTTGCGAGGCGAACACGAAGTCACAAAGACCGTTACCCGATTTTCCGGCACTCAAATCATCGATCCGAACCTCCGCAGCTGGGAAAATTCGGCCGGGGAAAAATCCATCCCCACCAAAATCCATAACTGTTTTGGGATAAATTTCAGAGAAAATATCGACCACCTCCGCATACTCTTGAGCTCGATCAATGTAATAGGGGCTGAATTTATTGTCGAAACTAGGAATAAACCCCGCATAAGACGGCTCGACTCTAAGTCGAAGATCATTATATTTCTGATCTCTATACCCAACATACAGCTTCTCAGCCTCACCCGAAGAAAGCCTGCGCTTAAAGAAGAAAAAGTCACATATTTGACAATATAACCCTTCAGTCATCACTTCTCCGAGCTCACAACGCTCAGTGAGAAACTGAGCTATTTCGCGGGAGCCTCGGTTCACCAATTTTTTGCTGCCGCAAATTGGACAGAAATCCATTTTCATCTATTTTTCCTCGTGTTGATTGGCAAAACTAAATCATTTTAATTCAAAAAAATCACGCCTTAAACAAAATTAATTAACTATCAGTTAAAATTAAGTTAGTTATCGTTCATCCATTAATTCAATTATCATATTCTCATTCAATTCTTCAAAACTAAGGAAAGGCGACATATCCTCAAGCGCCGGCGACGTGATGCGTCCGTCCGGATGCTGCTTGGCGCCGAGCTTCGGGGCAAACGGCACGGCTTCGTCGAGCATCACCTCACACACGACGGGCCCTTCAATCGCCAGTGTCTGCTGGATGATGTCGTCGAGTTCTCCGTGCGAGGAAATGCGTAGGAACGGGAAGCCGAACGCCTCCGCCACCCGCTTGAAATCGGGGAAGGTCACGCCGCTTTTCGGCCCGCCGCCCACTTCATCCCCGCCAAAAAAATTGCGCTGCGACTGAAAGATGGAAACGTATCCGCTGTTATTTAGTAGGAAGATCTTGATCGGCAGCCGATTCCCAATGATCGTCTGCAATTCCTGCAGGTTCATCATGATAGAGCCGTCGCCCGCCAGACAAATGACCTCCTTGTCGCCATTCGCCTTACAGGCACCGATCGCGGCGGGCAGGTCATACCCCATCATCGCGCTTCCGGAATTGGACCACAAGCGCTGGCCTTGCTTGAGCCGGCTGGCCTGGAAGCTCACGATGCACGCCGTCGCGTTGGCGGCCACGACGACAGCGTCCTGCGTCAGATGTTCGAACAGGCGATCCATAAAGCAATATGAATTGACGACCCGGTTGCTCCAATATTCCGGCTGCACGACGGAAAAACGCCGGCGACGCTCTTGTGCCCATTCCAGCCATTGCGCGTGTTCCGGTGTGGGACCGGCATATTCGGCATCGGCAAGCGCCGGCAAAAGCACCGCGAGGTCGGCGACCACCGGCATGTCGGCCTTGATATTGGGACGGTCCATTTCCAGCCGGTCGATATCGACCCAGATCTTGAACGCCTCGCGCGCAAACGATTGCCAATTATAGCTGATCTGGCGGATATTCAGGCGCGTGCCGAGGATGAGCAGGCAGTCCGAGTTTTGCGCCACGAAATTGCCCGGGCGGTCCCCGATGGTACCGGGCCGCCCGCCGTTCAGCGGATGGCTGTCCCACAACAGATCGTGGGCGCTGAAGCCGGTCACCACGGGGATTTTGAGCTTATCGATCAGGCGCAGAAAGGCGGTGTGCTGGCCGCTAAGGTGAACGCCGTTACCGGCATAGACGACCGGGCGCTTCGCCGCGGCGATACGCTCCAAAATCTGGCTGCATGTGTCCGCAAGCGCGAAATCCTGGTCCCAGGGCGCACCCAATTCGGCGGGATCGAAGCCCGGAAGTTCGTCGGGATCGATCAGCGACGCCTGCACATTGAGCGGGATGTCGAGCCAGCAAGGCCCCGGACGCCCGGAAACGGCGAGATAGAGCGCCTTTTCCAGATGGTAGCGGATCGATCGGGGATCGGTGACCATCTGGACATATTTCGTGACGGGGCGAACCAGCTCCTCAATGTCCAGCTCCTGGTCGCCATATTGACGCAGCGGTAGGCCGGTGGAGCGGACCGTTGTCTCCATCTTCACTTGGCCGGAGATCACCAGCATCGCGATGGAATCGGTAAAGGCGCCATGGACCCCGGTAATGGCGTTTGTCCCGCCCGGTCCGGACGTCACATTGGCCACGGCCAGCCTGTTGTTCACGCGATAATAGGCTTCGGCGGCGATGGCGCTGGCTTGCTCATGATGATTGAAAACGCATTCCAGGCCGGGATGCGTTCCAAACGCGTGGTTGAGATGCATGGCGCCGCCCCCGGTCACCATGAACACATGCTTTACGCCGAACTCGACAAGCCGCTGCGCGACCCAGTTCGAAAGCTTGACCTTGGTCATTGCTTCCACCCATTCCACATTGCCGTGCGACGTATCGCGTCTTCGAGGGACACCGCTGTGAACAAGCCGAGTTCGGTGGCGGCGCGCTTGGTTTCTGGAACATATCGGCCGGGGTTCCAGCCTTTCTCGAACGCATCGCGCACGATGAATTCGCCATTTCCAACCGTTGCCGAAACGACCCGTGCGAGGTCCCGGATCGAGATGCCTTCGTCGGAGCCTACATTATAGGCCGCCCCATCCGCGCCCCGCGCGAGCAGATGCCAGAGCCAGGTCGTCAAATCACCCGCATACATATAGGAGCGCACGGGCATACCGTTGCCGTTCACGATCACCGGCTTCCCCGCCATTGCATCGCGGATGAAGTTGCCCGCGGCGAAATGGATGTCCAGCGATATGTACGGACCCAGCAAGGCAAAAATCCGAGCGGTGGTAATCGAGAGCCCAAACTGTGCGCGATATATCGCGCACAGCATTTCGGCTGCCCGCTTGCCTTCCGCATAGGCGTTGCGGGCGTTCGTACAGTCCGGCGCGCCGCTCCAGGTTTCGGGAACGCGCTCCATCTCCCAGGGCTGCTGGCCGTAAATCGCGCCCGTGCTGAGATAGAGCACCCGCGGGATCTTGTTCTCAACGGCGAAGTTGAGCGCGGTTCGCGTCCCCGTGAGGACGGTATCGAACATTTTCAGAGGGTTGTTTTCATTCAGATCGGCGCTCGCATCGGTTGCGGCATGGATCAGATGCGTGAAACCTGCGGATTTGAGCGTGAAATCGCGGACATCACCGACGATGAAAGTGAACGCGCGAAACGAGGCGAGATGCGGCGCCTTCGCTGCGAACGCGTCCGCATTTCGGGTCAACACTGTCACTTTGATATCGAGGGGCTGGCGCTCCTCGGCATAGCGGAGGCTTTCCAACAGCCAGCAGCCGATGAAGCCGGTGCCACCGGTCATGAAGATACGCGCACCCCGCATCGTCTCCCACACCGTCGCAGTGTGTTCGAAAATATCGGCCAAATCGCTTTCGATAGACCAGCGCGTCACTGCCGATGCCCCTTCCCCATTTTAAGGCATGCTTCCAAAGACTTCCTGTATGCCGTCTGAGCGCTACCCGCGCTCCTGCGCCGCTATCCTCCAGCAATACGGTCAAGATCCGAGATTTCGCCGATCGTCAAAAAACAGTCCGCACGACGAACGCCGTCATCATATCCTCCCGCAAAGAATACGAACCGAACGCCGGCTGCCGCAGATCCCTTTTGATCCACGGTGCTGTCACCCACAAAGATCGCGTCATCGGGTTCGGTGCCCATGCCGGCCAATGCCGCCAAGATTGGCTCGCGGCTCGGCTTCGACGCGGACATGGTATCACCGCCGATGACGGCCCCGAAATAGCCCGCAATTCCGGTGTCTTCAAGCAGTTTCACGCAGAGCGATTCCGGCTTGTTGCTGCAAATCGCGAGCGCCATTCCTCGTCGGGCGAGGCGCTCCAGCACTTCCGGCACGCCGGCGTAAAGGCTCGATGCGGGTACGCGATGGCGGGCAAGCCGCCGGCGAAACTCGGCCAGCTCCATGGTGCAATCGCCCGTATGCATGTCCAGCGCATTGCGAACCAGTGTCGGGGCACCGAGGCTGATCCAGCCGCGATAGCGGCTGTCTGGCACGGGTGCGAAGCCGTGCTCGGCGCGCATTCCGTTCAGGACGGAAGCCACCGAGGGAGCACTGTCAACCAGGGTGCCGTCGAGATCGAAAACGATGCCACGAACCCGCATCAGCGCCGCCGGGGGACTGCGTAAAGCACGGAGTCGAAAGTATTGAACATATGCTGGCGAATGTAATAATCGTAATCGTCGACAATGCTGGAAATGAGAAGAAGGAGATCCCACACGTCTTCGGGCTTATGATAAAGCGAGGCGCAGATGATCGGGCGGCCTTCTGCGATCAGCCGGCTCGCGCCCTTCAGCGCCATCGCCTCGCTACCCTCGATATCCAGCTTCAGAAAATCGACCCGGGTATTCGAGAGCATGTCGTCGAGCTTGACGGTCGCAATGCGGGTGGTCCCGCCGCGATCGACAACCCCGCCTTCGCCTTCGCCTGAAAATGACAGGATTTCGTAGCTGTCCGCGACGGCGAGCGGAAGGCATTTTACAGCGCCGCTGAAGCCCTTCACATTCGCGACCAGGGACGCATAATTTCGTGTGTCCGGCTCGAAAAGATAGGCGTCCGCCACGGGCATATGCTGGTTCAGCGCGACATAGGTATCGCCATCAAACGCACCGCAATCCACATAGCAAAACGAGCGGTTGGCGAGATGCGGGAGCGTGAGGTCGCAGAAATACTGCTCTTCCGGATCCACATGGGCGGCATAGGCAAGGTCCTGCCCGGCCCGAAAGCGAATGATGCGCGAAAACAGCGTCCGGCTTCTTTCGTCCGACAACAGCTCATAGGCTTGGCGGATACGATCGCTCTCGGCCTTCGCGACCTTGGTCGAGCCCAGCCAGAACTTCCAGCCCAGTTGGTCCTCCACCTGAGGATAATAATCGAACGGCCAGAACAGTCGGTCTATTCCGGCCGCACGGGCGATGCTGTCGATATCGCTGTAGGACGTGTCCCGGTTGAAAATACCGACCGCGACCTGCGCCCCCGGACCCAGGGCCTGCGGGCCGACCGCAATCGGCAGGATCGGCAGCCCGTCGCAGTTCTCCGCCGCCGGCTTCGTCGCAACGAAGCCGGGCACCTGCGCGCCCTTCGCCCGGAGCGCCGCCGCCACGGCGCGCCCGAACGATCCCGTTCCATAAACCCAGACGGGACGGCCAAGGTCTAGCGCGCGCGTCGCGTCGTCGCTGGCATTGATCGCGGCGGCAAGTTCAGAAAATGACATGGCTGTCTTCCGGCGTAACCGCCCTTAAATGCCGCGCGCTTCGATGAGCGCCCGAAGCGATGGGTTTTCGTTGTACGGTCCGTCGACGTGGGTGATCATTAGGGGCTCATTGGCCTTGATCGGCTGGACCAGCTTCTCACCATCCATGACCTCGCGAACCGAAAGCTGGCCCTTGAGCAAGGGAATGGCCATGTAAAAATCGCGCTCGAAGGCTTCCTTCGAGAAGACATAGCCGGGGCTCAGGTCCGTCCGCGCGTATGCGCCGCGAACCAGGGCATCGAGATACTGCACCTCGCGCCTGGTGATCGGCCGGCGCTCGCTGCTGCGGCCGCCGCACATTTCGCGCGCCTTGTGGAAAGCCTTGAACCACTCGTCGCAATTCTCGGGCAGCGAGCAGTAAGGCGAGACCGCGACGCCTTCATAATTCACGTCGATGTGGCGTTCCCAGGTGCGCGCGCCCTTGCCGTAGGAGATCAGCATCGATGAATGCCAATCATGGTATTCGTGCGTCGATAGCCCGACCACATGGTTGGGATAGCGCGTTTTAAAATAATCGATCTGGTCGAGATCCAGCTCGGCGTCTTCCGACGGATATAGAGAGACGCAATGATTGATGGCGAGCGGGATGTTCCGCTTCTCGAAAAACTCCACCAGATCGTCCATGTCCTTTTCAGACGCACCGCCGGTGGAGACGATAACCGGCTTTCGCGTGCTGGCCACCTTCTCGATCAGCAACCAGTCGTTCATGTCGGACGAGGCGATCTTGATGATCGGCATGTCGAAGTAGACGCAGAGATCGACCGACGCCTCATCGAAAGGCGTCGCCATCGGGATGGCATCAACCGCCCGGATTTCGGCCACCATGCGCGCGAAATCTTCCTTCGAAAGCTTGGTGTCTTCCGTTTTCTTGATATAGCGCAGCTCGGTATTGCCCTTGAATTCAGGATGGATGAATTCATCGACGTCGCGGAATTGCAGCTTGATCGCCGCCTTCACGCCGTTGTGCCGAATAACTCGGCCATGATCACGAATGATCTTGAGCCCGCGGTCGAGCTTTCCCCAGTGATTGTTAGCAAGCTCGAGTACAAACAAGTTCTCAAACCGCTCGCGATCCCTTTGCTCAAGCATTTCCGTTTCCCATCTGAACGAATCCATCGATTTGCGCGAGTGTAACCTTGCGCATTTCTTCACCTCGAATAGCGGCCGTATGCCAGGCCACGGTTTCTTCAAGCGCGCGAGCAAGGCTCCAGCGCGGCGTCCATTTCAATATCGCTCTTGCCTTTGAACAATCAAGCTTCAACAGGCCCGCCTCGTGCGGCCCGGCGTCATCGTCCAGGGCCCATCGGGTGGGTTCCCCCCACATGCCGGTCATCTGATCGACGATCCACTGGACCGGTCGCTCATCGGCTACATCGGGGCCGAAGTTCCAGCCCTGTGCGAAGGTCGCGCCGTCCTCCACCAACCGCTGCGCGAGCAGAAGGTATCCGCTCAACGGCTCCAGCACGTGCTGCCATGGGCGGACCGCGCCGGGTCGCCGGATCTGGAGCGTCTTGCGCGCGGAGAGAGCACGGATGATATCCGGAATCAGCCGGTCTTCTGCCCAGTCGCCGCCACCGATCACGTTGCCGGCACGGGCGCTGGCGAGAAATGTCGACGGTCCCGACTGCGACTCATGAAAGAACGAGCGCTGATAAGCTGAGGTTACCAGCTCCGCGCAGCCCTTCGAACTCGAATAGGGATCAAATCCCCCCATGGGGTCGGTTTCGCGATAGCCCCATAGCCACTCGCGATTCTCATAGCATTTGTCGCTGGTGACATTGACCACCGCGCGCACGCCCTCCTGGGCGCGGACCGACTCAAAGAGATTGACCAGACCCAGAACATTGGTCGCATAGGTCTCCGTGGGATCGGCATAGCTTCGACGAACCAGCGGCTGCGCCGCAAGGTGAAGCACGATCTCCGGTGCGCATGCGCGCATCGCAGCATCAAGCGCGACGCGGTCCCGGATATCGCCGAAAATCGACGTCATCCCCTTGGCGACGTCGCCGGCCTCGAAAAGCGAGGGCGTGGTGTTCGGAGGCAGCGAAAAGCCCGTGACGTCGGCGCCTAGATGTTGGAGCCACAAGGAGAGCCAGCCTCCCTTGAAGCCGGTGTGGCCGGTGAGGAAAACACGGCGGCCGCGCCAGAATTCCGGCGTGCTCATGCGCCACCTTCAACATTACTGTGGCGACCCGCGCGGGTTCCCAAAACGACCTGCATCACACCGAGCACTCCTTCGCCACCCGACCCCATACCGGGCAACCGCCGCGAGCGCCGCCCTTCGACAAGGCACCTGAAATTTCCCGTAAAGACCAGGCTGTGCGCAAGCAATAAGGGGCGACCAATTCCATCGCCTCGTAGCCCACGCGACAGGACTTTGCCGACTGGGCATGAACGCGAAATGACATCAGTCCCAAACTTTCCACGGCGCCTTGCCGGTTTCCCACAACCCTTCGAGGCTGGTCTTGTCGCGCAGGGTATCCATCGGCTGCCAGAAACCGGGATGGAACCACGCTTGAAGCTCACCCTCGCGGGCCAAATGTTCAAGCGGCTCGCGCTCCCACAGCGTGTGATCGTCGGCGATATAGTCCAGAACCTTCGGCGACAAGACGAAGAAGCCGCCGTTGATCCAGCCGCCGTCCCCGACCGGCTTTTCCACGAAGGCGGAGATGCGGTTGCCGTCGAGCTGCAAGGATCCAAAGCGGCCCGGCGGCTGAACCGCGGTCATGGTCGCGAGATGCCCATGCGATTTATGGAAGTTGATCAGCGCGCCGATATCGACGGACCCGACGCCATCCCCATAGGTCAAGCAGAAATCACCCTTGATGTAGGGCGCCGCGCGCTTGACGCGCCCCCCGGTCTGCGTGCCTTCACCGGTATCGACGAGCGTAACGCGCCAGGGCTCCGCCTTGCGCTGATGTACTTCTATGGAATTATCTTCCATATTGATGGTCACATCAGACATATGAAGAAAATAATTCGCGAAATACTCTTTTATCATATAGCCTTTGTAACCACAGCAAATGATAAAATCATTTACGCCGTACCAAGAGTATATCTTCAGTATATGCCATAGAATAGGCTTTCCGCCGATCTCTATCATCGGTTTCGGCCGGAGATTGGATTCCTCGGAGATCCGCGTGCCGTAACCGCCAGCGAGAATGACCGCCTGCATTAATGCTTCCCCGCTCCGCCGCCCGAAATACCCCGGGACCTACTAAGGCACCTTGATATTGAGTTCAAGCCCTGTCGAGACAACTATAGGTGGGATATTCCGGCAATCGGGCCGAGAATGTCCGCGGGCCCGCTTTTGATCAAAATAGCGGCATCACCTTATGGTATCCTACGGCTAGTAGACCTTACCGCACGACCATGAAACGCATCCCGGCTGCCGGCCCACATCGAAGCTACCGTCCAACCATGAGCGTTGCCGTCTAATATTTCCTCATGGCGCGCCCGACGCGGCCGCTGCGCTGAAGATGCGCCGCTCCTTACTCGCTTGATCCTTCGGGCCCTGACATTTTGGCAAGGGGCTCCAAGGCCGGACCATCGTCATATTTTCCGGACCGCAGATAGTGGATGAGCGGATTCTGGCCCTCTCGCCTCAAATCCCGGTGCAGGGCATAATAATCACTGGTGGAGAAAAACGGTCCCGGATCCCGCCCCTCGCCGGCCCCGTGCAGCAGGTAATGACGGACCGGATCAACCTTCATGCGGGCGATATCGGGGTATTGTTCAAGATACCATTTTGGATCGAACAAACGAGATCTTCGCAATAGCCTCAGATCCGCTGAACGATCGAGAAGCATACGCCCCATGCTGAGCAACTGGGTTCCCGCTAGCCGAAACGGGTGGGAAGCCATGGCCCGCCCCTGGCGCGCCCGCTCTTCGTTGAACCCCTCGCCGGTCTCAAACGGCAGCAGCGGCCGGCGGACCTTACGGCGGTAGCTCCGGCCCGCCGTCGCAGCCTGCGTGACTTCAATAAAATGGGTGAGCTGGCGTTCGAACGCGGCCTCGGCCTGCCGATATTCCTCCGCGACCAGATGCACCGTCCGCTTCGCGTGTGCGACCTGCTCGGGGGTGTCGCCCCAGGCTACACCGTTGCGACCGAGCTCCTTTTCGGCGAGCGACACCTGAAAGAACGGATTCGGCATCAAAATCGTCGGGCAACCACACAACATCGCCTCCAGACAGAGCGATGTATTCTCGAAACAATAAAAAAAATCGCTTCTACGAAATAAACGGGCGAGTTCTTCTACCGTCTGCGAGTTCGGTTGATCGCGCGTGATCTCCGTGCTTCCGGCGGGAACGCCGAAAATCTCGCCCCCATGAACATACTTATACTTGATCGCGGTGTAACAGGTGCCGGTTCGCGCGCCGGTTCCGGCGGCGTTGAAGATGCTGGTATCCACATGGGGCAGAAACAGCACATTATCTGGCGCCCCGCAGAATTCGGCGAGAATGCTGGTGTAACCGAAGACGATCGTCTCCGGGGGAAAGCTGGCATCGCCGCCGAGAAATCCCGGAAAATTAAGGACGTAGCGGACCACCGTTTCCGCATCAAAGGGATTTCCGGACACCACCTCCGGGTAGATGACTATCGGCCGAACGCCGTTCTGAAAATGGTAGTCTACGATCTCCTCGGTCAAAAGCGGGGTCAACAGATCCGGATGCGTGTCGATCCCGTCCGCCAGCGGCGTCGGGGAAAAAAAAGCTCGCTCGCCCCTCAGGTTCAGCATATGGCAGAGTAAATGAAGACACTTTATGCCAGCAGACATGCGGGTGTAGCGCGGTGCTACAATATAATATGCACTTCGTTGAGGGTCGGGGAATTTCATCAGAGAAGAGATCGACTCGTTTGGCAGGAAGACCGAATATTTCTAGCGCAACCTGTGGATAACCCAGCATATACGCTTTTCACGGCATCACCATTACAAAGTATGCCGCATTCGGCAAGAAGCGACATCCGCAATCGAGCCCACCGAAGGTGCCCAAAGGGCGGGAGGCCGAACGCCGGTGCCGCTGCGTTCTTGCTGGTTTGACTAGGAAAGTGATAACCGATATCGCAAACGCGTGCGCGTTCGGTTCTCCCCCGCCAGTCACGATCAGGTGCCAGTTTCATGAACGACATCCTAATTAAGCAGGCCCACGACGTCCTGTCCGGGGAGTCGGACAATCCGGAAGAACTCCGCCGACTGATCGTCGAACTTGCCGCGCGGTATTCAGATATCGCCCACAAACCCAAGCCGTTTGTTCCGGGCTCGTCTTTTGTCCCCGTCTCCGGAAAGGTGCATGGCGCCACCGAGATGCAGCTTTTGGTGGAAGCTTCCCTCGATTTCTGGCTGACCACCGGCCGTTTCAACGATGCGTTCGAAAAGCGCCTCAAGGGATTCCTCGGCAGCCGTTTTGCCATGACCTGCAATTCCGGGTCATCGGCAAATCTTTTGGCGGCCAGCGCCCTGTGCTCGCCCCTGGTGCCGCACCACCTGAAGCCCGGCGACGAGGTGATCACCTGCGCCACCGGCTTCCCAACCACCGTCAATCCCATCCTCCAAAACCAGCTGGTTCCGGTCTTCCTGGATGTTCATCTCCCCACCTACAATATCCGCTCGGACTTGATCGAGGACGCGATCACCAGCAAGACGCGGGCCATCATGGTTGCCCATACCCTGGGTAATCCGTTCGATCTGGACACCGTTCTGGAAGTCGCGCGCAAGCACGACCTCTTCGTAGTGGAAGATACGTGCGATGCGCTCGGCGCGACATACAATGGCACGACGGTCGGAACACTCGGAGACATCGGCACGGTCAGCTTCTATCCTGCGCATCATATCACGATGGGCGAGGGCGGCGCCGTGTTCACCAATAAGAGCGTTCTGAAGCGCGCCCTGGAATCCATCCGCGACTGGGGCCGCGACTGCTGGTGCGAGCCAGGCAAGGACAACACCTGCAAGCAGCGCTTCAATTGGCAGCTCGGCGATCTCCCCGAGGGGTATGACCACAAATATACCTATTCGAACATCGGCTATAATCTAAAGATCACGGACATGCAGGCGGCTGTCGCCCTGGGCCAGATGGACCGGCTGGAGGGCTTCATCGCCGACCGGCGGCGCAATTTCGCCTTCCTGAAGGAGGCGCTGAAGCCCCTCGAGGAATTCCTGATCCTTCCCGAGGCGACGCCGAAGTCCGATCCGTCTTGGTTCGGCCTGCCCCTCACCGTCAGGGACGGCGCTCCTTTCACGCGCAACGCGCTGATTCGCCACCTGGAAGACAATAAGATCGCGACCCGCCTGCTGTTCGGCGGAAACCTCATCCGGCAGCCCTATTTCAAGACTCAAAACTACCGGGTCCACGGCGATTTGACGAACAGCGATAAGGTGATGAACTCCACCTTCTGGATCGGTGTCTACCCCGGCCTGACGTCGGATCACCTCACCTATATGGCGCAGACCATGGCGGATTTCTGCCGCAAGGTCTGATCCCGGCCCGGCTTTCGCGGCACGGAGCGGGGCGGCGATGAGATGATCGCGCCGCATCCTCCACGCGCCTCCTGCCTGAACTGCCTCCGCCCACCCCGACATAAAAAATGCCCGCTCAAGGCGGGCATTTTCTATTTTAACGTCAGTTCAGCGCCGCTCAGGCCTGGGGCTGGGGCTCTATGCTGCCGGCCGGTCCGTCGGGGCGGGGGCGGTTCTTGCCGGCGGTGGGCACCACCGAGCCGCGGGGATTGGCGGGCTCGATCACCGTGTCGCGCACCGGCGGCTTGCCGCCGAGCAGGTCGATGATCTCATCGCCGGAGAGGGTCTCATATTCCAGCAGGCCGCGCGCCAGGGCTTCCAGGCCCTCGCGATTTTCCGTGAGGATGCGGGTCGCTTCCTGATAGCCCTCGTCCACGAGGCGACGCACTTCCTTGTCGATGGTCTGGGCCGTCGCCTCGGAAATATTCTGGTGCCGCTGCATGGACATGCCCAGGAACACCTCGTCCTGGTTCTCGCCATAGGCGACTTGGCCGAGCAGGTCGGAGAAGCCCCAGCGCGTCACCATCATCTTCGCGAGGCGGGTCGCCTGCTCGATGTCGGAGGCGGCGCCCGAGGTCACCTTGTCGTGGCCGAAGATCAATTCTTCCGCCACGCGCCCACCCATCATGATGGCGAGGCGCGAGGTCATCTGCTCATAGGACATGGAGAGCTTGTCGCGTTCCGGCAGCTGCATGACCATGCCGAGGGCGCGCCCGCGGGGAATGATGGTCGCCTTGTGCACCGGGTCCGTCGCCGGAACCTTGAGCGCCACGATGGCGTGGCCGCCCTCGTGATAGGCGGTCAGCATCTTCTCTTCCTCGGTCATGACAAGCGAGCGGCGCTCCGCCCCCATCATCACCTTGTCCTTGGCGTCTTCGAACTCGCTCATGGTGACCATGCGCTTGTTGCGGCGCGCGGCCATGAGGGCGGCTTCGTTGCAGAGATTCGCAAGGTCGGCGCCGGAGAAGCCGGGGGTGCCGCGCGCGATCACCTTCAGGTTCACGTCGGGGGCGATGGGGATCTTGCGAGCATGCACCTTCAGGATCTGCTCGCGGCCCACCACGTCCGGGTTCGGCACCACGACCTGGCGGTCGAAGCGGCCGGGACGCAGCAAGGCGGGATCGAGCACGTCCGGACGGTTGGTGGCGGCGATGAGGATGATGCCCTCGTTCGCCTCGAACCCGTCCATCTCCACCAGCAGCTGGTTCAGGGTCTGCTCGCGCTCGTCATTGCCGCCGCCGAGACCGGCGCCGCGATGACGGCCCACCGCATCGATTTCGTCGATGAAGATGATGCAGGGCGCATTCTTCTTGGCCTGCTCGAACATGTCGCGTACGCGGCTCGCGCCGACGCCCACAAACATTTCCACGAAGTCCGAGCCGGAAATGGTGAAGAAGGGCACGTTCGCCTCACCCGCGATGGAGCGGGCGAGCAGCGTCTTGCCGGTACCGGGCGGGCCGACCAGCAGCACGCCGCGCGGGATGCGGCCGCCGAGGCGCTGGAACTTCTGCGGGTCGCGCAGGAATTCCACGATCTCGGTCAGTTCGCTCTTGGCCTCGTCGATACCC
Organism: Roseixanthobacter finlandensis; assembly: GCF_043195105.2. Classification (NCBI taxonomy): domain Bacteria; kingdom Pseudomonadati; phylum Pseudomonadota; class Alphaproteobacteria; order Hyphomicrobiales; family Xanthobacteraceae; genus Roseixanthobacter; species Roseixanthobacter finlandensis. Next base: position 4,875,517 of record NZ_CM195536.1, read on the forward strand.
GCCACGTCCTCGAAGGTGACGCGGCCGTGCGCTTCGGTCAGCAGCTTGGCGCGGCTCTTGCCGAAGCCCATGGCCTTGCCGCCGGCGCCCTGCATCTGGCGCGAGAGGAAGATCCACACGCCGATCAAGGCGATGAACGGCAGCCAGGAGACCAGAAGGCTGACGAACCAGGGCACATTGTCCTGGATCGGACGCGCCGTGATGGAAACGCCCTTTCCGTACAGGCGCTGCACCAGGGTGGGATCATTGGGGGCGTAGGTCTGGAAGGCACGACCGTCGGTGAACGAGCCGGTGATGGTCGGCCCCTCGATCACCACGTCGCGCACCCGGCCCTGATCCACGTCGGAGAGCAGCTGCGAGAAGGAAATGTCGTTCGCGCTGGTGCGCTGTCCCGGGCTCTGGAAGAGCGAGAACAGGGCCAGAAGCAGCAGAACGATAATGACCCACAGGGCGAAATTGCGAAGGTTGGCGTTCATAAATTCCTCACGGGGAGCGCAGCGACGGCGCTCCCGCATCGGGCCTCCAGTTGCCCGGAATGGCCATTCTGCGTCATCGCTCACCTTGCGTCCGAGGTTAAAATAGGTCGCGCCCTCTGTCTTGCCAAGGAGAACAGCAGCCAGAAGACTCAATTATGCGCTATTGCCCACGCGACGGGCACGGCGCGGCAAGGCTCGCGCAACCTCCAGCCGGCTCGGCGCGAGTTGGATGCGCCCACCCGCCAGGGTGGCGCAAACGCTGCGCCCATCGGCCTGCGCGGCGCTAAGAGCGGCCAGCAGGCGTTCAAGCTTGGCCAGCTCAACGGGCCCCTCGTCACCCACCGCGTCGAGCAGACGCAGCAGCACCCGCAGGGCGATTTCCTCCGGCAAATTGAAAAAAGCCGCGCGGGCGAGGCGGATCGGCCCCGCCGCCGGCCAGGGTTCCGGCGCAAGGTCCGCGAGGGCGTGATCGGTTGCCTGTTCGAGCGCGGCCTCGGCGCGCGCCATCCGCCGCCCGAACCGGGAGAGCCCGGCGGCGTCCAGCCCCTCGCCGGCAAGCTGCGGCATCATGGCGCGCAGGCGCACGCGGGTGAAGGCCGGATTTGCATTGGACGGATCGCGCACGAAGCCCACCCGCGACGCCTCCAGAGTGGCGATGAGGTGCGCCTTGGGAATCGCGAGCAAGGGGCGCAGCAGCACCACGCCCTCGCGCCGGGAAGAGGCCGCCATGCCGGCGAGGCCGGAGAGGCCGGAACCGCGCGCAAGGCGCATGAGGATGGTCTCGGCCTGGTCGTCGAGCGTGTGCGCCGTCACGATGGCCTGCGCGCCGACCTGCCGGGCATGGCCCACCAGCAAAGCGTAGCGCGCGGTCCGCGCGCGCGCCTGGATGCTGCCGGTGATGCGCGGACCGGCCCAGTTCAGAATCGCGTGGGGGATGCCGAGACGCCGCGCCTGAGCGGCGGCGATCTGCGCCTCTTCCGCCGCGGCGGCGCGAAGGCCGTGATCGACGGTGGCCGCGAACAGCGCGGGCGCGGCGGGGGAAAGGCGCGCCCAGCGGGCGGCAAGTTCCATCAGGGCTGTGGAATCCGGGCCGCCGGAACAGGCCAGCAGCACGGCTGGATGGCCGCAGAATGCAGAAAACAGCGCGGGAAGTTCGTCATCCTCCACGGGACGCGGCGCGGATGGCGCTGCTTCAGCAGCCGGCACGCTTCTGCTCGCGTTCCACCGCCTGACGCACCGTCGAGGCGGCACGGGGATATTTGCGATCCACTTCGCCGAGGGTGGCGCAGGCCGCTTCGCGCTCGTTCAGCGAGGCCAGAGACTGGCCAAGGCGCAGCAGCGATTCCGGCGCGCGGGTGGAATTGGGATATTTGGTGGACACCTGGAGGAACAGCTCGGCCGCGTCCTTGAACGACTGGCGCTGGAACTGGCTCTCGCCGAGCATATAAACCGCGTCCGGGGTCAGCCTGTCGGAGGGATAGGCCTGGAGGAACTGGCGGAAGGTCTGCTCCGCCGCCGCATAATCCTGGCGCTGAATCTGGCCGTAGCCGGCATCGAACAGCTCGCGCGCGCTGCCGGCGGGCGCGAGCGCGGCCGTCTGGGCCCCCGTGCGCGGGGGAATCGCGCTGCCGCCGGGGCCGATCTCCAGCGGCACGTTCGGCCGGGCAAGGCCGGCGGAGGCGCTCGCCGGCGATCCCAGGGGCTGGGGGGCGCCGGGCGCGACCGGGTCCTCGTTCGGATCAAAGGCGTCGGAGCGCTTGCCGGTGCCCGGCACCACCGGAGCGGCAACCGACGGCACCGGCGCGGCGCCGGGTGCGCCCACCGGACCGGCGACACCGGCCGCAGGCGGCGCGGGGCGCGGCCCCTTTCCGCCCGAGAGGCGGTATTCGACATCCTCCTGGAAGCGGCGCACTTGCTGCTCCAGCTGCTGGTTTCGATACTGCAATTCCTCGATCTGGCCGGTCATCGTGCGCAGCTGGTTTTCCAGCCGGTCGATGCGCAGCACGCTCTCGGACTGCGCGGCGGCAGCGGCCTGCTCGCTCTGAACCGCGCCGGGCGGCTTGAAGAGATCGCCGAAGGGATTGTTCTGCGCCTGCGCGCCACCGGCCGCCAGGCTCAGGCAGGCGGCGAACAGGAGCGCTCGGGCACCGGAAAGCGGGCGCATCATGGTCCGAATCGCGAAAGGGGTTGAAGTCAGGGACATCGCTCAAAGCCCCGCATCTGTTGCAGCTTTGCCCAGGGATCGCGTCCAAAGTGTGACCCCAGGCGCAAGGGAGAAGCGGACGCGGCGGCAGGCGCGAGCCCGCCCGCGAAAACGACGGAGCCGGCGCCCGAAGGCACCGGCTCGGCCGAAGGGAGACCTGAAGGCGACAGGCGCGGATCAGGAACCGGCGGTGTTCAGCACCGTCACCGCGCGGCGGTTCTGCGACCAGCAAGAGATATCGTTGCACACCGCCACCGGACGTTCCTTGCCGTAGGAGATGGTGCGCATGCGCGCCGGGTCGATGCCGCGCGAGGCGAGATAGTCGCGCACGTTCTGGGCGCGGCGGGCGCCGAGGGCGATATTGTATTCGCGGGTGCCGCGCTCGTCGGCATGGCCTTCGATGATGAAGGTATAGCGGCTGTATTGTTGCAGCCACTGGGCCTGACGATCCAGCGTGGCACGCGCCTGGGGCGACAGATCGGTCTGGTCGGTATCGAAGAACACGCGATCGCCCACCGCCACGACGAATTCCTGCGGCGAACCGGGAGGCCCGCCGGCGCCGCCGGCTCCCGCCGCGTTCTGGTCAGGATTATTAGCGCAGGCGGCCAGTGCCAGCGCGAACCCGAATAGAGCGGCGAACCGGAAGCCGCGAGCAAAACCAAAGAAACGCATTCCGGTGACTCCCTTCTCAACGCAAGCCGGAGACCTCGTGTAACAGCCGCTTTCTTAAGCGAAGGTTCCGCAGGCCCCGTCCTTGGTCCGCAGAGCGCGGTAGATCCCGGTTCGCGGGTCCCTACCGTCTCCCATGGTTAATGCTTGGTGAGCGACGTCGGCCACGGCGGGACGCCGGTGTCTGAAACCCGGCGGCCGGCAGCGGCCGGCAGCCGGTCGCCCCTGCCGCATGACGAGGCATCCCGCATGCGGCGAATGCAGCAGTGGTGCGGGGCCGTGGCATCATGATGGCGAAGATGAGGACCGCTAAAGGCGGCGCTGCCGCGCTTTTGGACATTTTCCGAAAGCTGGTCCCAAACCCCTGAAATCACGGCATTATCCTTAATGCCACGCGAAACCATGGAAGAGGTTTGCGCCAATCTGTGGCGCAGAGGCAACACCTCGCGGCAGCCCCGGCATGGCAGCCCCGGCGTCAGGAGCGCAGCGGCGACCAGGCCGGATCCGAGGCATAGCTCGGTGTCGGGACGCGCTGCTCGTTATAGCCCGTCACGTCGATGGTGAAGAGCTGCGGCCCGGCGCCGCCCGCCGGATCGCGGAAGAACATGATCACCCGCCCGTTGGGCGCGAAGGTCGGCCCCTCATTGTGATAGCCTTCCGTCAGCACGCGCTCGCCCGAGCCGTCGGTCTTCATGACACCGATGCCGAACCGGCCTTCCGCCTGCCGGGTGAAGGCGATGACATCCCCGCGCGGCGACCAGACCGGGGTCGAATAGCGCGCATTGCCGAACGAGATGCGGCGCGCGCCTGAACCGTCGGCGCCCATGATGTAGATCTGCGAGGTGCCGCCGCGATCGCTCTCGAAGCAGATCTGGCGGCCGTCCGGCGAATAGCAGGGCGCGGTGTCGATCGCCGCCACGTCGGTGAGGCGGGTCGTGGTCTTGGAGCGCAGGTCCATGACGAAGATATTGGAATTGCCGCCCTGCTGAAGGCTCATGATCACCTTCTGGCCGTCCGGCGAAAAGCGCGGCGAGAAGCTCATGCCGGGGAAATTGCCGACGATCTCGCGCTGCCCGGTCTCGATGTTCAGCAGATAGACCCGCGGGTCGGCCCGGCCATAGGACATATAAGTGATTTCCTGGCTGGTCGGCGAGAAGCGCGGGGTCAGCACCAAATCGTCGCCGCGCGTGAGATATTTCACCTCGGCGCCATCCTGGTCCATGATGGCGAGCCGCTTGATGCGCCGCTCCTTCGAGCCGCTCTCGTCGATGAACACGATGCGGGTGTCGAAATAGCCCTTCTCGCCGGTCAGCCGCTCATAGATGGCGTCGGCGATGATGTGGGCGACCCGGCGCCAGTTCTCCGGCTGCGTGAAATATTGCTGGCCGAGCAATTGCTGGCCGGCGAACACGTCCCACAGGCGGAACTCGGCCTTCAGCCGCCCGTCGCCCTGGCGCGTGACGCGGCCGGTGACGAGGCCCTGGGCGTTGATCACCCGCCAGTCCTGGAACCGCGGCGCCTGGTCGGGATTGGTGATGTTCTCCACGAACGCCTTTGGCTCGATGGGCGCGAACAGGCCGGAGCGCTTGAGATCGGCGCTCACCACCTGGCTGATGCCGCGCCCCACCTCGCCCTCGCCGATGAAATCGGTGATGGCGATGGGAATCGGCTGCGGCGTGCCGGATGTGATGTCCAGCTTCAGCGCGGCCCGTGCCGGCGCGGGGAGCCCGCCGAGGGCCAGGGCGGCCGCGACGCCGCCCCCCGCCGTCACCAGGGCACGGCGGGACAGCAGGGTACCGGAGGCCTCGAACGGTGCGGGTCGCTTCAGAAGGGTCATTCTTGTCTCGTTTCGGCAGATCGGGTGCGGAACACCTCAGCCACGGAACATGTCGCGCGGCGTGAAGGTCATGTCGATGGTGCGCCAAACCTCGTATTTCGAGGGCGGCAGGAAGGAATAAGGCGAGCAGCGGCGGATGGCGCGGATCGCGCTTTCCGCGAACGCGGGTCCATAGGGCGAGGCGGAGCCTTCGATCAGAACCGGGTTGCCGATCACCGAACCGTCCTGATTGAAGTTCACGCGGATCAGCACCTGCATGTCCTGCGCCTCGGCCGCGCCCACGGGCGGGTTCCAGCATTCGCGCAGGCGGGCCCGCAGCGCATCAAGCTCGTTCTGGGTCAAGGTCGCGGCGACGCCCGCCGTCGCGCCGAGCGAGGCGGTGTGGGAAATCGCGTCGGCCGCGGCCGCATTGCGCTGGGGCGTGCGCTTGTCCAGCAAAGCGGCGATCTTGTCCACGTCGAACTTCTGGTCGGTGGGCGTCTTGGCGTCGGCCACCTGCTTGGGGACTTCCTTCGGCGGATCGGGCTTTTTCGGCGGCATCGGCGGGGCCTTGGCCTCCTGCTTCTGCTCTTCCTTCTTCGGCGCGGCCTTCAGCGCCTCGTCGGCCTTCGGCTGCTCGGGCGTGGGCTCGGGCGGCTTCTCGGCCTTGGGTGGGGTCGGGGTAGGCTTCTGCTCCTCCACCTTGGGCGGCGGCGGAGGCGGAGGCGGCGGCACGGCCGCGCTCGGCTGCACCTCGGCCTTGTCGGTGACCTTAAGGTCGGGATTGTCGGCGGGCTTGGGCGTATCGACCTTCTCGGCCACCACTTTCGGCGGCTCGGCCTTCTTGCCCTTCTGGTTGCCCTTGGTGAGTTGCGACAGGTCGGAGGCGGAAATCACGTCCACCGCCACCGTCTCGGGAGGCGCGTCAAAGGGTCTCGGGCCCGAGAAGGACACCAAGGCGAACACGAGGACGGCCCCGTGCGCTATGGATGATGCGGTTAAGCCGACGCGCATCCTGATCCTTCTCAGCCCCCTTGCTCGACCTCGGTCACCAGCGCGACCCGCTTGAATCCGGCACCCGAAAGGCGGCCCATGACGCGCATCACGGTGCCATAGTCCACCTTCTTGTCGCCGCGCACGAAGATGCGCTCGTCAAATCCGTTCTTGGCGATGGCCTGGAGCTTGGCCACCAGGTCGTCCATCTTGATCTCGGTGTCCTGGATGAAGATCTGGCCCTTGTCGTTCACCGAAATGGTCAGCGGGTCCTTGTCCTGGTCCACGGACTTGGCCTGGGTCTGCGGCAGATCAACGGGCACGCCCACGGTCATCAGCGGTGCCGCCACCATGAACACGATCAGCAGCACCAGCATGACGTCCACCATGGGCGTCACGTTGATTTCCGCCATGACGGAGACCCGGCGCCGGCGCGAGCGCCGTCCTTGCCATCCCCCCGCGCCGCCTGCCGACATGCCCATGGCGCGCCCTCAGCCCCGTTCGTCGATCTGGCGCGACAGGATCGCGGAGAACTCGTCGGCGAAGCCTTCGAGACGCTGCGCCTGCCGGCCCGCCTGGGAAATGAACTTGTTGTAGAAAATGGTCGCGGGAATGGCCGCAACGAGGCCCATCGCTGTCGCGAACAAGGCTTCCGCGATGCCCGGCGCCACAACCGCGAGGCTCGTGTTCTTCGAGGCCGCGATCGATTGGAACGAGGTCATGATGCCCCAGACCGTGCCGAACAGGCCGATGAAGGGGCCGGCAGAGCCCACCGTCGCCAGCACCAGCAGCCGGTTTTCCAGCCGCTCCATCTCGCGGGCGATGGTCACGTCCATCACTTTTTCTATGCGCTGGTTCAGCCCGGCGAAGGAGCGCGCGCCGCCCTCATAGGTGCGTTTCCACTCCCGCATGGCCGCGACGAAGATCGCCGCCATGGCATGGTTGGGCCGCCCGGCGAGCGAGCGATAGAGGTCTTCCAGGCTCTGGCCGGACCAGAAGGCCTGCTCGAACGTGTCCATGGCGCGGCGGTTGCGGCCGAACGCCAATGTCTTGTCGATGATGATCGCCCACACCCACACGGAGGCCGCGACGAGGCCGAGCATCACCAGCTTGACGACGATATGGGCCTGCATGAACAGGGTGATGAGCGATATGTTCACGCTCGGCGCATCGAGGGCGCCGCTCGTCACGGGAGCGGCCAGGGGCGGGGCATTGCCCGTTCCCTGTGCCAGAGCGGTGGCGCAGGAGAGGGCCAGCAGCGCCGCCGTCGCAAGGAGGAGCCGCTTCATCGGCCGCACCGCGCGTTCTCGCCAGACATCATCTCATATCCTCGGCTTCGCGCGCATGCAGCGCGAGTTGCAATGCGTGCGCCTGCAGCTTCCGTTTTGAAGAGTGCGGGTTCTTTGACCGGCGGACTCTGTCCAAACTTTGACCGCGCTGGATTTTCGCCGCGTCGCAGCAGATCGCGCGACGCTACGACAGAGAACACACGATCATGCTTAAGGAAGCGTTAGCGCTGCGCTGCACCGTCCTGCGCCGCGCGTTCCGCATCGGCCAGCGTCGCCTTGCGCAGGGCATCGGGAATGCGGCGCGCGCGCCCCTGGGAGACAAAGGCCACGCGCACATTGGCTGAGACCAGCAGCTCGCCGTTCCGCCGCACGCTCTGCCCCAGCATGATGGAGGCGCCGGCCACTTCCTTGGACAGCGTCACCACCTCCAGCACGTCGTCGATGCGGGCGGGTTTGAGAAAATCGAGCTGCATGGAGCGCACGACGAAGTGAAAGCCCGGCGCCTCCGCCGCGGCTTCCGCGAACAATTCGCCCTGCGCCACCCCCAGCAGGCGAATATAATCGGAGCGGCCACGCTCCATGAATTTCAGATAATTGGCGTGATAGACGATGCCGGAGAAATCGGTGTCCTCATAATAGACCCGCAGGGCCAGCGCGTGGCCGCCGGGAATGAGGCGCCCCGACAGATGGGGATGCGCCTCCAATTCCCCCGGTGCCGTCGCGCGTTCGCCGCTGATGTCGTTCTTCATGCCGTCTCTCTCGCCGTTTGCGCCCGTCAGCCCCTGCGCCCCGCCGCATGCGCGGGACGGCGACAAGACCTACTCTTCCTCGTCGAACAGAGGCAAGGCGGAGGATGGTCGCTGCGGCTCCGGCAGGCCGAGATGGCGGTAGGCGCCGGAAGTGAGCATGCGGCCGCGCGGCGTGCGCTGGATGAAGCCCTTCTGCACCAGGAACGGCTCGACGATCTCCTCGATGGCGTCGCGCGGCTCGGACAGTGCCGCTGCCAGCGTATCCACCCCCACCGGGCCGCCGGCATAGAATTCGGCGATCACGTTGAGATAGCGCCGGTCCATGGCATCGAGCCCGGCGCCATCCACCTCCAGGGCCGAGAGCGCGCGGTCGGCGATGGCGCGGTCGATGGTCTCGACCTCCGCCACCAGGGCGAAATCGCGCACTCGCCGCAGCAGCCGCCCGGCGATGCGCGGGGTGCCGCGCGCGCGTAGGGCGATTTCCCGCGCCCCGTCCGCCGCAATCCCGATGCCGAACACCCGCGCGCCGCGCGTGACGATGAATTCCAGTTCCTCGACCGTATAGAAGCCGAGCCGAACCGGAATGCCGAACCGGTCGCGCAGCGGCGTGGTCAGCAGTCCGGACCGCGTGGTCGCGCCCACCAAGGTGAATTTGGGCAGCGAAATCTTCACCGAGCGCGCTGCCGGCCCCTCGCCGATGACGAGGTCCAGCTCATAATCCTCCATGGCGGGATAGAGGATTTCCTCCACCGCCGGGGACAGGCGATGGATTTCGTCAATGAAAAGAACGTCGCGCTCCTCCAGATTGGTGAGGATGGCGGCAAGGTCGCCGGCCTTGGCGATCACCGGGCCGGAGGTGGAGCGAAAGCCGACCCCCATCTCCCGCGCCATGATCTGGGCGAGCGTGGTCTTGCCCAGGCCGGGCGGGCCGACGAACAGCACATGGTCCAGCGCCTCCTGCCGGACGCGCGCGGCCTTGATGAAGATTTCCAGGTTTGCCCGCGCCTGCGCCTGGCCCACGAAATCGGCGAGCCGCTGCGGCCGCAGCGTCATGTCGGCGGTATCGTCGTCGCGCTTTTCCGGCGTCAGGAGGCGTGGGTTCATGGGGCCTTGTGCCATCGGGCCATATGGAAATCTAGCAGGTCACACGGGGCGGCGCAGATCATTTCGCCAGCTCGCGCAATCCCAGCCGAATCAACGTCTCGGTGGTCGCGTCCTCCCCCGCCCCGCGCGCGGCCGCAGCGATCGCCGCCGCTGCCTGGGGCTGGCCATAGCCGAGATTGGTGAGGGCGGAGATGGCGTCCGCCACCGGTGCCGGTACCCGCGCGCCCGCGATCTTGCCGGCCAGCTGGGCCAGCGCGGGATCAAGGCCGGAGAGCGCCGGCGTCTTGTCCTTCAGCTCGGTGACAATGCGCGTCGCCACCCGCGGGCCGACGCCGGGCGCCCGCGCAACCGTCGCCTTGTCGCCCAAGGCGATGGCCTGCGCCAGTTCGGCCGGGCGCAAGGTGGACAGCACGGCGAGCGCGGTCTTGGTGCCGATGCCCTGCACCGCCTGCAACAGGCGGAACCATTCGCGCTCGCTCTCGCTGGCGAAGCCGAACAGGCGGATCATATCCTCGCGCACGAAAGTTTCGATGAACAGGACCGCCGCCTCCCCCGCCTGCGGCAGGCCCTGGAGCGTGCGGGTGGAGGCATGGACGAGATAGCCGACGCCATGGACATCGAGGATCACATGGTCCTCGCCGAGGCTGTCGATGACGCCCTTGAGCTTGCCGATCATGATAAAGCCTTCACGCGCCCGTGCCGCTCAGCGACGCCCAGAGAAAAACGAAGGTGGCCACGACGCCGAGGCCGGTGCGCACCATGTGCAATTGCCCCCAGCAGGCGATCAGGTGCGCGCTTTCCGGCCCCGCAAGGGCATCCTCGGTCGCCAGCAGCCGGCGATTGGTGGGCATGATGGCGATGAGGGTAAAGGGCCAGTTCGCCAGCATCAGCACGCCGCCGGCCATCCAGCGCCACTGGCCCGACACAGCAAAGGCGATCGCCCCCAGCAGAAAGCCGAGCAGCGCCAGGCTCGCCTGCATGGCGAAGCCGCGCGCATAGGCCGGCTTCCACTGGCGCAGCTGCGCGGCCGGGTCGAGCCTCGCCCGCGCCGGCTGCTCGGCGACGTTGATATAGAAGGCGGCACCGGCAAACAGTGCCGCGTCCACCAAAGCAAGCTGCCCCCAGATCATGCCACCCCCCTGCATCGCTGCCCTGCGAGCCCCCCGGCCTGCGCCACTCTACAGCGCCGCGCGCCGCAGCGCAGCGGCGCCGCGATGATGGGCATGGGTGATCGCCACCGCCAGGGCATCGGCGGCGTCTTCGGTCTGCGGCGTCGCCTTGGGCAGCAGCACGCCGATCATCATGCGGATCTGCGCCTTTTCCGCCCGGCCGGCACCGACCACGGTCTTCTTCACGAGGAGTGCGGCATATTCGGCCACCGCGACCCCGGCCTGGGCGGGGGCGAGCATCACCACGCCGCGCGCTTGCCCGAGCTTGAGGGTGGAGGCGGGATTCATGTTCACGAACGTCTCTTCAACCGCCGCCTCGTCGGGCGCATGGGCGGCCACGACGGCGCATAATTCCCGGTAGAGCGTCGCCAGCCGCACGGCCATCGCCGCGCCTTCGGGCGGCAGGATGGTGCCGCAGGCGATGAAGGAGAGGCGCGAGCCTTCGGCCTCGATCACCCCCCAGCCGGTCCGGCGCAGGCCGGGATCGAGCCCGAGGATGCGAATCGCATGCTGTTTCATGCGCTCACCATGCGCGAGGCGCGCCCGCGCCGCGAGAGGGATCGCGTCCCGGCGGCGGCGGGGCCGATCGACAGGCCCAGAGCATTTTCGAGCGAAGTGAACACCGGTTCGCGTGAAAAAAATGCGACAACGCAACGAGTTAGAGCATTTCGTCGTTTCCGTGAAACGATGAGATGCTCTAACTTCACGCAAGGACAGCCGACATGGCCGCGCAGGACCCTGGCCCGTGTGTCCGCGGCAATGCCGGTGCGGGGCTCCAGCCGCCGGCCCGGCAGAGAGAGACGAATCCGCCTCTAGGTGCTGGATTTGGCGGAGACGGTGCGCGGCGCCGCCTCATCCGGTGCCGTCTGTTTCCATTCCGGCTTGATGGCGGTGGTATTCGCCGCCTCGTCCACGATGCCGGGGGTGAAGGCGATCACGGCGGCCTGTGCCCGCCGCAAGGTTTCCGCATCCGCCCGCGCGACGATATCGTCGCGCTTGCGGGCGCTTTCCGAATCGCCCTGGTTCGCGGCGAGGGCAAACCATTTCCAGGCCTCGCCGAGATCCAGCGCGCCGCCGAGGCCGCGCGAATAAATCACGCCGAGATTGTGCTGGCTGTCGCGCAGGCCGAGATCCGCCGCCATGCGGAACCAGCGGATGGCCGCCGGCCAATCGGATTTTCCATCCACACCCTCCGAGGCCAGCACGCCAAGATTGTGCATGGCCCGCAGGTTTCCGCGCTCCGCCGCCCAGGTATAGAGCGCGCGCGCCTGCTCGATGTCGCGATTGGTATATTCATAGAGGCTGCCGAGCTGATAGGCGGCCGGAACGGAGCCCTTCGAGACCGCGTAGGACAGCCATTTCACCCCGTTGACCGGGTTCATGTCCGTGCCTTTGCCGTCCACATAGCGCATGCCCACCTCATAGGCGGCGGCGGGATTTCCGCCCAGGGCGGCGGCGCGCAAGGCGGGCGCGCCCACCGGCGGCGGCAGATCGCCGAGCGGGGGGGCATTGACCGGCGGCGGCGCCTTGACGGCAGCAAGCGAGGCGGTTGCGGTGGTGCCCGAAGCGGTCTCCGTCGCGCGCGCTTCCAGGTCCTGCGCGATCCGGGAGAAAGAGCCGGAGACCGTCTCCCCCATGGAATGCGCGAAGCTGGAGAGGGGGCCGGAGAGTTGCGCGGCACCCAGGATCACGATGCCGAGGACGGCGGCGGCGATCGCCACGCGCCCGGCGGCGGGAATGCCCGGACGCTTGCGGCTCGCCGCGGCGCGCTTGCGCGAGGTGCGGCGGGCGTTGCGGATGGCGCGATCCTCGCGCCGGCTGAACAGAGACGTCTTGCCCACCACCGGACGGCGCGTCGAACCGAGCTGCGGCTCGACCTTGCCCGGCGCGCCTTCGGGGAAGGGCGCCCAATGCGGGTCCGGCATCTCGTCGCCGGGAAAATGACGCGGCCTCAGATCGGCGAAATCCGCCGCGTCCAGGGCGCCGTCGAACACCGGGCGCGCGCCGTCGAAGCGCGGCGGCTCCACATCCGGGGCGTGGTCCAAGTCGGGGGCGTGGTCGAAGTTGGGCGCGTGGTCCCGATGGAATGCGCGATCGAGCTCCGGTTCCGCCACGCGATAAGGCGGGCGCACCATTTCCTGGCCCGCCAGTTCCTGATCTGCCAAGTCGCGCAGGCCCAATTCCGCCTCGGCGGAGAAGAACTCCTGGGTCCGGCGCTCGAAATCCTGCTGCCGCGCCTCCAGCGCTGCGAGGCCGCGCTTCAGGCCGATCACCGCCGGCGCGTCATCGCGGGCCGAGAGGCGCATCGCCACCGCCTGTACCGCCTCGGCGGAGACGTCGGCGGAGGCCATGCGAAAGCGTTCCAGCTCCTGCGTCAGCCCGTGTAGATTGGCTTCGATGCCTTCGAGCCGCGCCTGATGCTCGGCGCTGATCTGGACCCGTTCGGCGAGCACGGCGACATGGCGCTCCAGGGCTTCGGCGAGGGGCTGAAGGGTCTCGGCCTGCGGCCCGCCCTTTTCTTCCAGGCGCTCCAGCAGCAAAGCGACCTTCTCCGCCAAGGCTGCGGCGCCGCCGACGGCGCCCACCTGCTCCGACAGGTCGGTGAGGCGGGCGGTCAGGTCCGCAAGCTGCTGCTGAATCGCCGCGCCGGTCGAATCAGTGGCGGGCGCTTCGTCCAGGCGGGCAATCAGGTCGCGCGTGGACCGCTCCATGGCGGCGCCGGTGACGGCGATCCGCTGGACCACATCCTCGCCGACCCGCATGAGATCCGCGCGGGACGCGGCCCCAAGGCCGGCGAGCGCGCCGCCCTCTTCCAGGGCCCGGGCCACCAGGTCCTTCAGTTCCGCAATCTGTTCCTGCAAGCGCGCCAGGGCCTCGGGGTCCACCGCCCGGCTGTTGAGCAGGTCCACTTTCCGGCTCAATCCCTCCATTGCGGCGGAGAGCCCGTCCCTGCCCTCGCCATCCGAGAAAATCCCGAGGCACAGCTTGATATCATTGAGATCTGCCGCGAGGCGGGCCGGCTCGATGGCCTGCACCTCGCTCATCTGGCCGTGCAGATGGGTCAGGGCGCGGCCGATTTCCCGCACCGCGGCGCGCGGCGCGGTTTCGCGCAGATCCTCGCGCAACCGTTCCACCTCGGCGCGCAGGGTCTCGATGGCCGAGGGGGCGAACAGATCGTGCGCGCCTTCGATCCGGCGGCGCAATTCTCCCACCGGATCGGGCTCGTGGACCGGTTCGATGCGGAACTTTCGGGCGGCTGTTTCCAAACGGTCCATGCCCGCCTCCTGCGGCTGGGATGGGGCGAAGCGAAGCGCAACGCCGGGACAAGAAGTTCCGAATCTTTGACGCGGTTTGGTAAACGGTGAGTTAAAGCCCGATTTTCCAGGAATTTGGCGTCGGAAGTAACGGTTACTTTCCCTAAGGGAGCCTGCAACCTTCTCCCTGGGTGAGCCAGGTTTCCCTATGTTCGCAGATGGGTCCAGGACGCCGGTCACCTCGGGCAGCACGCCAGTCTCCGGTTATGTCCTTCGGTCTCAAATCACCTTGCGGGCCTTGGTCGCAGAATGGCGCGATTGCCGCCTCGATCGCGACCAGCTTCAGGAGAGTGTGCATGGACGCAAACGGTTTCGAAATTCGCGAGAACATCGCACAACCCGACCGGACCTTCGGGGCCGCCAATGTCTTCACCATCGGCGATCTGTCGCGCGAATTCGGTGTGACCTTGCGCGCGCTGCGCTTTTATGAGGACAAGGGCCTGCTGAGCCCGCGTCGCGAGGGCCTTGCGCGGCTCTATTCCGCGACCGACCGTGATCGCCTGTCGGTGATTCTCAAGGGCAAGCGCCTCGGCTTCACGCTCGCCGAAATCCGTTCGCTCGTGGCGGCGCATGAAGGACAGAATGTGCAGGATCTCGCCCTCACGCGCGACCGCTGCCTCTCCCAGCTCACCCAGCTGGAGCGCCAGCGTGCCGAAATCGAGGCCGCCATCAGCGAATTGCGCGAGACCGCCGACCGGCTTGCCGCCTGAGCTTGCGCTGACCTGCCGCCGGATTCGGCTGCGGTTGCGTTTCTTCGGATCAAGGCGGGACAGCGGGTCCCGCCTCGAACCCTTTACGATCCAATGCATAATCAAGCAGCCCGGCCCCACGTCCCGCGATCACGGACGCGGCGCGCCCGCTCTGGCTCGGATGGGGTCAGATATAGGCCGAGCGATAAAAATCCTCATTTTCCCCTGCCACCGTCGACAGGTGTAGCGCAAGGGGCGCTGTTTCCGCGGCACTGGCCGGATCCAGCAGGCGCAGGCGCAGCGCCACGAGGCGCTCCACCATCTGCCGCGGCGTCTCCGACAGGGAATATTCGAACGCGCCGGCGCTCCCCGCGACTCGTTCGGGAAAGGCGCCGAGGGGCGGCACCAGAACCGCGCGCCGCGCGGCGAACGCCTCGCTCAGCGTAAAGCTGTAGGTTTCGGGCCAATGCTGGGGGAAGAAGATCAAGTGCGGGTCGCCCTTGGCGATCAGGCCGGGCAGATCCTCCAGCTTGTAGCGCCCGGTCTTCGAGAGCTGCCCGCGCAGGTTTGAGGCCCGTGCATCGAGCTTGGCGGGAAACTCCCCGATCACCTGCCAGTCCAGCGGCGCTTTGATGGCTTGGCTGTATTCGATGCAATCCAGCAGGAACGCCCCGCCCTTATGCTCGGCGAGAATGCCGAGGACGGCGACGCGCAGGGGAATGTCCGCCGCGAGCGGCGGTATCCGGACCGGTTGCGGTCGCCGATACAGGTCGGGCTCGTGCGGCACCACCAGCAGATGGGCCGCAGGCGCGTAGCGGCGGATGCGATCCGCCACGTCGCGCGAAGGGCAGATCACCCGGTCGGCCCGCTCGATCAGGACAATGCCGAGCTCCCGCCACCGGACGATGTCGCGCGAGAACGGCTTGGGCTCCGCCGTAAGGCAGGCGCGGCAGCCCTGCGCGTCGGGTTCGCCGCAATAGGCGCCCGCCTGCGCCAGGTTGATGCGCGGGCAGATCAACGCATAATCGTGGATCGACAGGTCATAGGGCAGGTTCATGAGCGCCAGGAAGGGCGCGAGCTGTTCCATGGCCGTCAGCGCGTGATGCACATGGATGCGCCGCAGGCCGAACGCCCGCAGCAGCGGCGCCACATCGCCGAGCGCGGCGACGCGCATGTCGACCCGCCGTCCGCCGTTGGCATCGGGAATGAACAAGGCCAGCCCGAGATCGCTCCTGCCCTCGACCGGCGCGGCGATGATCAGCGTCAGGGATATGGCGCGCTCCGCCGTATGCGCCATCAGGTCCACCACCTGCTTTTCCGTGCCCCCGCCCCAAGGGTGCAGGATGTGCAGGATCACTGGCACGCCGGACGCGCGAATCAGGCTCGCCTCGATCGCGAGGCGCATCGCAAAGGCGGGGTCCTCGCGCACCCAGCGGGCGACGGCCGTTTCATAATCGGGATGGCGCGCATGCAGGAGTCCGGCCGAATCGCGCTTGCGCGCGGGCGCACTGCCGCCGAAGCTCACGCAGCCCGCGTGGTAGACGAACACATCGCCCGCGAGCACATGGCGCCAGGCCTTCGCGCTGGCGCGGCAGCAGAAGTCGGCTTCCTCGCCATACCCCTTGCCGAACGCGGCCACGTCGAACAGGCCGACATCGTCGAGGCACGCCCGGCGGATGAACATGCAGAACCCGACCGAAGTCGGAATATCCACGCAGCGGCCGGCATTGGCGGCGGCGCAAGCCTGGTCCATCTGGGCGAGCGTGTGGCCCGCCGGCAGGCCCAGCCCTTCGCCGATATCGGGATAGCTGCAGATGGTGGCGTTGTTCGAGAACGGGGTGACGGTGGCGATGCCCGGATCCCCCGCCGCCTGCGCCGCCATGCGGTCCACCCAGTCCCCGCAGACCTCGGTATCGCTGTTGAGCAGGATCACGTCGCGCCGACCCGCCGCGATCATGCCGCGGTTGGCGCTGGCGACGAAGCCTTCGTTCTCCGCATTCACCAGCAGCAGCACGTCCGGAACGGTCTGCGCGACCTGCTCGAGATAGGCGCGCAACGCCGGCTCGGGTCCGCAATCGTCGATGAGGATCAGCGGCCCGAAGGTCGTGTTGTGGGCGCGGGAGGCGAGCACGCTCTCGATGCAGACGCGGGTTTCCTCAAGGCCGGAATGGACCGGCAGCACCACGGCCACCTCGTCCATGGGCAGCAGGTCGAGGCCGATGCGGCGGATCGGCGAGGGCGCGAAGCTTGCAACGTCGAGGGTATGGCGCCGCGCCACCTTCAAGAACGTGAGGTCCTCGGCGTCCACGAGCGGGGCGCCGACCCGCCCTTCTCCCCGCCCCAGGGAAAGGAAGTGCGCCAGCGGGTCCATGCCCAGCGCCGCCACATCGGGATTGGCCGAGAGATACCAGCGCGGATCGAAATCCGGGCTGGGCATCCGCCCTTCCTTGCTGCCGTGTAGCAAATAGTGCAGCAGCGGATTTTCGCCCAATGTCGTCACATCCGGATAGCGCGTGACATACCAGCGGGTCTGGAACGCCGGGTTGGGGTCCCGCCCATCCTTCGCGCCATGGTCCAGATAATGGGTCAGCGGATCGATGCCGGCGGCGCCCACATCGGGATAGCGCCGCAGGTAATAGACCGGGTCGAACAGGTTCGATTGCTCGAGGCGCCTGCGGTTCTTGGCCAGCACATAGGTGGCCGTCCGCACGCCGAACAATTTGGCCACCCGGCTCAGGAGCTGGCGCTGTCCCGCATAAAGCGTCTTCGCCATCTGGCGCAGCAGCCAGGGGACGGAGCGCATCCGCTGAACCTGCTGGAGCAATTGGCGCTCGCTCTGGAGAAGCTCAAGCTCCAGGGTCGCGGTTTGCGCGGCCTCCTCGCGCAGGAGCGTGCGCAGCCGGGCGGCTTCGGCCGCGAGCACCTCGACGCGCGCGCGCGTCACATCGCGCAGCGCGTCCATCTGCGCGGCGCCGGCGGATTCGACCGCATGAGCGGTCTGCAGCGCTTTTGGCGTTCGCGCCAGCTTCAGATCCCGACCCAGGCGGGCGAAGGCCATCTGGATGTTCTGTCGCATGTTTTCGTCCCCCGGCGGATCGAACAGCGCGCGCAGCGGCGCGGCGATCTGGGCTCCGGCGGCGAGGACGCCCAGACCTTCGCCATGGGGGAAGATGAAACTATCGTAACGCGCGCTCAAGACGCGCCATAGATCCGCGTCGCCCGGCGCATCGAGCCCGTGGACCAGGATCACCGCGCCGGGGGACAGGCGTTCGAGCCAGGCATCCAGCACCTCGCCCGCGAGCGCGCCCAGGGGTGCGGCATCGAGGCAGAGCAGATCGATGCTGCCGGGCGCAAACTCCCGCCAGGCCGTGGCGGCGGACGCGAGCACCGCTTCGGAAGCGCGGACATCGTCGCGATTGAACGCGGCGCCGAAAGCCGCCGGCTGCCGCCCCTCGTGATCGCCGTCCCATCCCGAAACGGCGACGCAGCGGGTCGGCAGATCGAGATGCGCGGCGATCTGGAGAAAACACAGGTGAGGATTGGGGGTGCGCCCGCCGAGCGAAACCGCGAGGCGCGGCCGCAGCGTGTCGACCAGCCAGAAACCGAAGGGAAAATGCTCGACGAAGGCCGCAGGCAGGGCCACCTGCGCGGGCTCGAAAAACGCCGGCGTCGTCAGGGCTATCCCCAAAGACAACGAAGAGCCCATTATACCCGTCTCCGATCCCGCCCGCGCCCCCTCGCCCAGACAGTCAAGCCTATGCGTAGCTTTATGCATTTTTCAGGCAGTGCGCGAACTACGGTCGACCTTGGCAAGCTCCGACGACATGCTCGACCCGAAACAGGGCCTCCACCAAGGGCTCGCCCCCCATGGCGCGCGCCGTCCACCGATCTCCGAAGCGCGATTCGGGGAACGGTTTATGGCAATAAGAATGTTCGGAGAATAAATCATTTCCGGGCCGGAGACGCCATTTCTGCGTTTCTATGAAAATTGAGAAAATGCACACTGCTCATGCGAGTCTTGCTTGTACCACCACGCTCCCCCTCGGAACAATCCGCCTTTCATGTTTCCAAAAAACAAGACTGCAAGTGATTTTTGGCCTTTTTATTATATCAATCGAAAATTTCACAATATCTGCGAATTTAAAAACGGGTTTTGGACTGATTTTGATTGTCTAACATTATATATTTTTATGAAAAAACTCTTCCAGAAGTCTATCCATGCATATTTTTCAAATCATATCGGAATTGACCGTCACTGCACGTTTAAGTTGTTCACAACCGTGTTGGAAACAAGCTCACGTTCCTTTTTTTGCAATCTGTCCGGAGAGTATGACATCCTGATCACAGGACCGGAGGTATTATACGATCGCCCTATGCACCCTCGCCGACCCCGCAAAAGTCGGGGCCGCGCCGGCGGAGCACCTGCCGTCACCGTCGGATAACGCCAGGCAACGGTAAGGCCAGGAGACGTGCACGGACAAGGGTTCTCCCACGCGGCGCCAGGGGGAGCGGCTGGTGGTGCGATCGCACCATGACGCAGGGCGCCGTTGCGCCCGGCCGAGGAGCCGCGTCATCACGTCGCCGCAGCGGCCACGCGCAGAGGCGATGTCCGATGCGGTTCGCACGGAGCGGACCCGGCTCGTGCGAACCACATTGGTCCAGGCGTTCAGAGCCCCATCCCGAGAAATAAACCGCGCGAAAACCTCTAGGCGGTCATCTTCGCGACCATTGCGTCCGACAGCTCGAAATTGGCCGTGACGCTCTGAACGTCGTCATTGTCCTCCAGCGAATCCACCAGCCGCAGAAGCTTTTCGGCGGTCTCGTCGTCCACCGCGATATTGTTCTGCGGGCGCCACACAAGGCCCGCCTTGCGCGGCTCGCCGAACTTCAGTTCGAGCTGGCGCTGCACCTCGTTGAGATTTTCCACCGCGCAGATCACTTCATGCCCGTGCTCGGAGGAGGCGACATCATCCGCGCCGGCCTCGATGGCGGCTTCCAGCATGGCGTCGGCGCTGGCCTTGGCGGGGTCGAACTCGATCAGCCCGACCCGGTCGAACATGAAGGAGACCGCGCCGGTTTCGGCGAGGTTGCCGCCCGACTTGGTGAAATAGGAGCGCACTTCGCCCGCCGTGCGGTTGCGATTGTCGGTCAGCGTCTCGACGATCACGGCGACGCCGCCGGGGCCATAGCCCTCATAGCGGATCTCTTCGTAATTCTCGCTGTCGGCGCCGCCGGCCTTCTTGATGGCGCGCTCGATATTGTCCTTGGGCATGTTTTCCGCGCGGGCGGCGAGGATCGCGGCGCGCAGGCGGGCATTCATGTTGGGGTCGGGCAGGCCCATCTTGGCGGAGACGGTGATTTCGCGCGCCAGCTTAGAAAACAGCTTGGAGCGCACCGCATCCTGCTTGCCCTTGCGGTGCATGATGTTCTTGAATTGTGAATGTCCGGCCATGACCGCCTCCGATATCTGTTTGGCCTTAACTCCGCGCACCCATCAGGGGGCGCCGCACGAGCCGGGCCTTCTTGTATGAAGCCGGCCTTATAGGTCGGCCGATGGGCGAAGGGCAAGGAAGCCGCGCAAGGATTCCGTGCCGTCAGCTTTCCCAGAAGCCCGGCCGGGCTTCTTCCAGTACCCCGCCGAGCCGCACCGCCGCGACCTTCACGGCGAGCCCGGTGCGGTCGTCGCTCTCCACCGCAAGACCCGAAAGGCTAGCCGGGCCGGAGGCCGGCTCGAAGCGGCCGGAGCCGATCTTGCGCGTGAAGCGCCGCAAGGGCTCCTCCTTCTCCATGCCGATCACCCCGTCATAGGCGCCGCACATGCCGACATCGGTGCAGAACGCCGTGCCGCCGGAGAGGATGCGGTGATCGGCGGTCGGCACATGGGTGTGCGTTCCCACGACAAGCGTAGCGCGGCCGTCGCAATAATGGCCGAACGCCTGTTTCTCGCTGGTGGTCTCGGCGTGGAAGTCGATCACCGCCGCATCCACCATATGGCCGAGTTCCGCGCCTTCCAGCACCCGGTCGAGGGCCGCGAACGGGTCGTCCAGCGGGTCCATGAAGGTGCGGCCCATGATGTTTGCCACCAGCACGCGGGCGCCGTTCTTGGCTTCCACCAGGATGGCGCCGCGCCCCGGCGTGCCGGCGGGATAATTCGCCGGACGCACCAAGCGGTCCACCCGCTCGATGAACACCAGGGCCTCGCGCTGATCGAAGGCGTGGTTGCCGAGGGTGACGGCATCGGCCCCGGCGGCACGGAAATCCTCATAGATCGCTTCGGTGATGCCGAAGCCGCCGGCGGCGTTCTCGCCATTCACCACCACCAGATCCAATTGCCATTGGGCGATCAGGCCCGGCAGGCGGGAGGTCAGGGCCTCGCGGCCGGGCCGGCCCACCACATCGCCCAGGAACAGAATACGCATATTAACCGCCGCAGAGAAAAAGCCCCGCCTCCGTTATCATCCCGTCCACCCTCTCGTCATGGGGCTCTTCGGGCACGCAGGGCACTTCCTGGCAGGAAAACGCATAGCCGAAGGCCCGCACCGGGCCGCGCGCGCGCAATCCGGCAAGCGTGCGGTCGTAATGGCCCGCGCCATAGCCGATGCGGTAGCCGCGCCCATCGAACGCCGCGAGCGGCACCATGAGCGCCTGCGGCACCACCTCGGGCGCGTCTGACGAAGGGGTGGGGATGCGATAGGCGCCCGCAAGCTCAAGCACGTCGCCCGCCTGCCAGCGGCGGAACAGCAAGGGTTCGTCCCGGCTCAGCACCACCGGCAAGGCGACGATCGCGCCTGCATCCCACAGCAAGGCGGCGAGCGGGGCGGTGTCGATTTCATCGCGGAACGGCGCGAACACGGCGACCGAATGGCCCCGCACGTCTTCAAGCAGCGACATGGCGTGGAGCGCGGCGCGCTGGGAGGCGTGGGAGCGTGCCTCTTCTCCCATGGCGGTGCGGCGGGCGAGCGCCGTGCGGCGCAGGGCCGCCTTTTCTTCCTGCCGAGCAGCCGCGTCCTGTTTCGACGCGGGATCATCCGCGCCGACGGCTCTCGTGCCTGACGGGGAAGGTCGGGAAGCGGAAGGCGAAAAGATCATGTGCGGAGCCGCAAAAGCCGTCGGAGGTCGATCCCGGGAAACCTACAGCGTAGGTGGGCGCCGTGTGTCCAAGCCCAGGGGCGAGGTCAGGAACAGCTCCCTTAAGGATCGATAAGGCCCCGGGGAATGTTCTCCTAACGAACCCCACAGCCCCGCCGATTGAATGTAGGCCCGCCGCGCCCCGCGCGCCAGAGGCGGTTTGAAATTTACCCAGATAACAAAACCGCGCGCCGCACCCGAACCGCCGCGCCGGGGCGGGTCAGCCCATGCCGACATTGGCGGTGGGCGCCGGGCCGACTTCGCGGGCGAGCTTTTCCAGGCGCTCGGCCACCTCGTCGATGGAGCGGGCGACGGCTTCCTCGCTTGCCTCCATGCGGGCGAGCGCGGAGGCGCGGGCATCGCGCTGGCCCTCGATGTCGCTTTCCAGCGCGCGGATGCGGTTGCGCGCCTCGGCCAGTTCGTCGGCGATGGTGACAGCGGCCATGACGGTGAGGCGCTGATCGCCGATCTCGCCGAAGGCGGTGCGCAATTGGGCGATGCGACTGTCGATGTCGCGCGCGAGGCGGATGAGATGCTCTTCCTGCCCCTCGTCGCAGGCCATGCGATAATAGCGGCCGGCGATGGTGACGCTGACTTGCGCCATATTATCCGCCGTGGGTCGCGAGCACGTCGCGGATCGTGCTCATGGCCACATCGAGGCGCCGCGTGACCTCCTGGGCCACCTCGCCCAGCTCCGCCACCTTCTCGCGCGCGCCGTCCAGCTCCTCGGCGAGGCGGGCGCGGTCATTGCCCATGGCATGGAGCTGCGCCAGCAAGGCCTGCTGATGGCGATCGGCATCGCGCCGCCGCTCCAGGGCGTCGGTCAAGGCATCAAGCGCGGCGTGCAGGCGCTGCGTTGCCGTTTCGATGGGTCCAGTCTCGGCCGGGCGTTGCTTCAAGGCGTACATGAAATTCGAGTGTAGCTGAATCGGCGCGAAAACAGAGCCGTCTTGCCACTTGTCAACGGGAATTAGGGCGAGCAAGAGACCGCTGGCCCGCCGGCAGGGCGAAACCCGCCGCGAACCGGGCCGAAATGACGCAGAATGCGATGGGGGCAGGACGCCATGGGTGGGGACGCGATGGGTGGGGACGCGATGGGCGAAACGGGGAATGGCGGCGCACGGGGCGTCGGGCGGTGCATGACGGCAATGGCGGGGCGCGCCCTGCTGGTGATGGCCGCCGTTCTGGTCGCGGCCTGGGCGCACGCTGTTCCCGCGGCGGCGCAGGGCGCCAAGCCCACGCCCGCCTCGGCCCAAGGGGGCCAACCCGACCAGACGCCGGATGCCGTGGTGCGCGCGCTCTACCAGCATTATTTCGACACCGCCCCGGAGACGGTGGTGAGCTTCGACTATAGCGATCCCGCGACCGCGAAGTCCTATTTCGACCCGGCCCTGGCGAAGCTGATGGTGGCGGACGCCAAGCGGGCCGCGCCGCACCTCGATTTCGACCCCTTCATCGATGGGCAGGATTTCGAACTCTCCCCGGTCACCTACCAGACCAAGACGGTCTCGCGCGGCGAGGCGCTGGTGACGGCGCAATTCCTGAATTTCGACGAGACCAAGTCGATCGTCTTCAAGGTGGTGCGTACCGGCGCCGGCTGGCGCATCGCGGATGTGCAATGGGGCGGCGGGCGGGAGACGCTGCGCGCGCTGCTGGCCAAGGCGGGGAAATAAACCTGCGACATTATCGGCGCGATGACGCCGGCGGCGGCCGGGCCGGTCCGGCGTGCCGCGCTGCGGGAAAAAATGCCTTTGCGAACAAATGGCAACACGCGCGCAGCGCCCGGGCGCGACCATCCGGCGCGGCCCGCGCGGGGCCCGATCCCTTGACCTGCGACTTCCGCTGCGTTTGACACCCCGGGCAGCGCTGCTATCACTGCCGCGCCGCGGCATCTGCCGCTTGGCTCTTGTTGCCCATAAAGGCGCCCCCGGCGCCGGAGACCTGCCCCGCATGTCCAGTCGCGAACGCCATGACCGCATGGCCAACGCCATCCGCTTCCTCGCCATCGATGCCGTGGAAGCCGCGAATTCCGGTCATCCCGGCCTGCCCATGGGCGCCGCCGACATCGCCACGGTCCTGTTCTCCGACATCATCAAGTTCGATCCCGCCGACCCGAAATGGCCGGACCGCGACCGCTTCGTGCTCTCCGCCGGCCACGGCTCCATGCTGCTCTATGCCTTGCTGCACCTGCTCGGCGTGGAGGGCGTGAGCATCGAGGAGATCAAGAAGTTCCGCCAGCTGGGTTCGCTCACCCCCGGTCATCCGGAAAACTTCATCACCCCCGGCATCGAGACCACCACCGGCCCGCTCGGCCAGGGCATCTCCACCGCGGTCGGCATGGCAATGGGCGAACGCCTGATGGCGGCCCGCTTCGGCCGCGACGTGGTGGACCATTATACCTATGTGCTCGCCTCCGACGGCGATCTGATGGAGGGCATCAGCCAGGAGGCCATCGACCTCGCCGGCCATATGAAGCTCTCCAAGCTGATCGTGATGTGGGACGACAACCGCATCTCCATCGACGGCGCGACCTCGATTTCCGGCTCGACCGACCAGCTCGCCCGCTTCGCCGCCTCCAATTGGGCGACGACGCGCGTGGACGGGCATGATCCGGTCGCCATCCGCGCCGCGCTCGAAGCTGCCAAGACCTCGGACCGGCCGACCCTGATCGCCTGCCGCACGGTCATCGGCTTCGGTTCCCCCGCCAAGGCGGGTTCGGAAAAGGCCCATGGCTCGCCGCTCGGCGCCGCCGAGATTGCCGCGACCCGCGCCGCGCTCGGCTGGGAAGCCGGCCCGTTCGAAATCCCGGACGATGCGCGCGCCGCTTGGGCGGAAGCCGCCGCCCGCAGCACCTCCGCCCGCAGCGCCTGGGCCGAGCGCCTCGCCGCCTTGCCCGCCGCCGACAAGGCCGAGTTCGAACGCCGCGTCGCCGGCACCCTCCCGCCCGCGCTCGACGCGGCGGTGAAGGCCGCCAAGGCCAAGGCTGTGGCCGACGGCGGCGCGGTCGCGACCCGCAAGTCCTCGGAAATCGTGCTGGACGCTTTGACCCCGGTGGTGCCGGAAATGCTCGGCGGCTCGGCCGATCTCACCGGCTCCAACAACACCCGCGCCAAGGGCATGAAGGCGATTTCGCCGAACGATTTCGCCGGCACCTTCGTGCATTGGGGCGTGCGCGAGCACGGCATGGCCGCCGCCATGAACGGGCTGGCCTTGCACGGCGGCATCATTCCCTATTCCGGCACCTTCCTGGTGTTTTCGGATTATTCCCGCCCCGCGATCCGCCTCGCGGCGCTGATGGGGACGCAGGCGATCCACGTGCTGACGCATGATTCCATCGGCCTCGGCGAAGATGGTCCCACCCACCAGCCGGTGGAGCACCTCGCGGCCCTGCGCGCCATTCCCGGCCTGCTGGTGCTGCGCCCGGCCGATACGGTGGAGACGGCGGAAGCCTGGGAGATCGCGCTGAAGGCCAAGGACCGGCCGAGCGCGCTCATCCTCTCGCGCCAGAACCTGCCGATCCTGCGCCAGGCGGACGATGCCAACCGCTCGGCGGAAGGCGCCTATGAGATCAGCCCGGCCTCGGGCGCGGCGCAGGTCTCGCTGTTCGCCACGGGTTCTGAAGTCTCGCTCGCGGTCGAGGCGCAGAAGCTGCTGGAAGCCCAGGGCGTTCCCACCCGCGTGGTGTCGGTGCCCTCGTTCGAGCTGTTCCTCGCCCGCCCGGCGGCGGAACGTCGCGCGGTGGTCGGCGATGCGCCGGCCAAGGTCGGCATCGAAGCCGCTATCCGCATGGGCTGGGACGCGATCATCGGCTCGGATGCCGCCTTCATCGGCATGAGCAGCTTCGGGGCCAGTGCGCCCGCGAAGGAACTCTACAAGCATTTTGGCATTACGGCTGAGGCCGTGGTTGCCGCGGCCTTGGCGCAGCTGCGCCAGGATTGAGCCGCACGGGGCTGTTTTAAGGAGCACCGTGCCCTTCCCGGAGGGTGCGAGGCTCCAACCGGATCGGGCGACGCGCAAGCGGGGCCTCACGAATGACGCGGCGCGCGGGCGCGGCGTCTTGAATGGTCAAGATATGGCCTCGGCCTGAAGGGTCGGCCAATGGAGGATGACATGACGGTGAAGGTGGCCATCAACGGTTTCGGTCGTATCGGGCGCAACGTGCTGCGCGCCATCATCGAATCGGGCCGCACCGACATCCAGGTCGTCGCCATCAACGACCTCGCCCCGGTGGAAACCAACGCCCATCTGCTGCGCTTCGACAGCGTGCACGGCCGCTTCCCCGCCCAGGTGGTGGTGGATGGCGACACGATCGATTGCGGCCAGGGCAAGATCAAGGTGACCGCCGTGCGCGATCCCGCGCAGCTGCCCCACAAGGAGCTGGGCGTCGACATCGCGCTCGAATGCACCGGCATCTTCGCCAGCAAGGAAAAGGCCTCGGCCCATCTGACCGCCGGCGCCAGGCGCGTGCTGGTCTCGGCCCCGGCGGAAGGCGCCGACATCACGGTGGTCTATGGCGTCAACCACGAGAAGCTCGCGGCCGAGCATTTCGTGGTCTCCAACGCCTCCTGCACCACCAATTGCCTCGCCCCGGTGGCGAAGGTGCTGAACGACGCGGTCGGCATCCAGCACGGCTTCATGACCACGGTGCACTCCTACACCAACGACCAGCCCTCGCTGGACCAGGTGCACAAGGACCTGTACCGCGCCCGCGCCGCCGCGCTCTCCATGATCCCGACCTCCACCGGCGCCGCCAAGGCGGTGGGCCTGGTGCTGCCGGAGCTGAACGGCAAGCTGGACGGCGTCTCGATCCGCGTGCCGACCCCGAACGTCTCGGTGATCGACCTGAAGTTCGTCGCCAAGCGCGCGACCACGGTGGCCGAGATCAACGAGGCCATCAAGCGCGCCGCCGAGAACGAATTGAAGGGCGTGCTGAACTATACGCTGGCCCCCAACGTCTCCATCGACTTCAACCACGATCCCCATTCCTCCACCTTCCATATGGACCAGACCAAGGTGATGGACGGCACGCTGGTGCGCATTCTCTCCTGGTACGACAATGAATGGGGCTTCTCGAACCGCATGGCGGATACGGCGGTGGCCTTGGGAAAGCTGGGCTGACCGGCGGCTGAGGGAGGCATCATCATGACCGCCATCGCCGACGCCGACATCACCGCTTTCCGCACGCTGGACGATGCGGACCTGGCCGGAAAGACCGTGCTGGTCCGGGTCGATCTCAACGTCCCCATGGATGGGGACCGGGTCACCGACGACACCCGCATCCAGGCCATCATGCCGACGGTGCGGGACATCACCCGCGGCGGCGGGCGGGCGATCCTGCTCTCCCATTTCGGCCGTCCCAAGGGCCGCGACGAGAGCCAGTCCCTCGGCGCCGTCATGCCGGCGGTGCGCGAGCGGCTCGGCGCGGCGGTGGGCTTCGTGCACGACTGCGTCGGCCCGGAGGCGGAGGACGCAGTCGCCAGCCTGCCGGCGGGCGGCGTGCTGGTGCTGGAAAACACCCGCTTCCATGCCGGCGAGGAAAAGAACGCGGCCGATTTCATCGGCGCCCTCGCCAAGCTGGGCGATCTCTATGTGAACGACAGCTTCTCCACCGCCCATCGCTCCCACGCCTCCACCGAGGGCCTGGCCCACAAGCTGCCAGCCTATGCCGGTCGCGCCATGCAGAGCGAGATCGAGGCCCTCACCAAGGCGCTGGAAGCGCCCGAGCGCCCCGTGCTCGCGGTGGTGGGCGGCGCCAAGGTCTCCACCAAGCTGGAATTGCTGGGCAATCTCTGCCGCAAGGTGGACGTGCTGGTGATCGCCGGCGGCATGGCCAACACCTTCCTCGCCGCGCAGGGCCACACGGTGGGCAAGTCGCTGTGCGAGCATGATCTCGCCGCAACCGCGCGCGATATTCTGGAAAACGCCAAGGCGCGCGGCTGCGAGATCGTGCTTCCGGTGGATGTGGTGGTGGCGAAGACCTTCGCCGCCCACGCGCCCCATCGCATTGCCGATATCGATGATGTGGCCGCCGACGAGATGATCCTCGATGCCGGCCCGGCCACGATCGAGCTGGTCAAGCGCAAGCTCGGCACGGTCAAGACGGTGGTGTGGAACGGCCCGTTCGGCGCGTTCGAGCTGGCGCCGTTCGATGCGGCGACGGTGGCGGTCGCGCAGGCTGTCGGCAAGGCCACCCGCGAGGGGCGGCTGATCTCGGTCGCCGGTGGCGGCGACACGGTGGCGGCGCTGAACCACGCCGGAGCGGCCGACGACTTCTCCTATGTCTCGACCGCCGGCGGCGCGTTCCTGGAATGGCTGGAAGGCAAGTCGCTACCTGGGGTCGAGGCGCTGCGCCGCTGAGGCGTGTTTGCTAAAATCGGTTCCAGGGTCAAATCGGCCGCGAAAAGCGGCTTCTCAGATGGGTGGACTTAAGATGATGACGGCTGAGCTTGACGCGATCGCGCAGAAAATGGTGGCCGGCGGCAAGGGCATCCTGGCCGCAGACGAGAGCACCAGCACCATCAAGAAGCGGTTCGACGCCATTGGCGTCGAGAACACCGAGGACAATCGCCGCGATTATCGCGAACTGATGTTCCGCACCAAGGAAGCGATGCAGGATTATATCTCCGGCGTCATCCTGTTCGACGAGACCATCCGCCAGAAGGCCAAGGACGGCACGCCCCTGGTGCAGATCATCCAGGACGCCGGCGCGCTGCCCGGCATCAAGGTGGACGCGGGCGCCAAGCCCCTCGCCTTCTGCCCCGGCGAGACCATCACCGAGGGTCTCGACGGCCTCGGCGGCCGGCTGAAGGAGTATTACGCCCTCGGCGCCCGGTTCGCGAAATGGCGCGCGGTGATCGACATCGGCGCCGGCATCCCGAGCTATACCGCCCTGCGCGCCAATGCCCATGCGCTCGCCCGCTATGCGGCCCTGTGCCAGGAAAACAAGATCGTCCCGATCGTCGAGCCGGAAGTGCTGATGGACGGCGATCACGGCATCGACCGCTGCTATGAAGTCACCGAATGGGTCCTCAAGACCGTGTTCGAGGAGCTGTATTATCAGCGCGTGCGCCTGGAAGGCATGGTGCTGAAGCCCAATATGATCGTGCCGGGCAAGAAGGCCCGCACCCAGGCTTCGGTGGAGGAAGTCGCGGAAAAGACAGTGCGCGTGCTCAAGAGCTGCGTGCCGTCCGCGGTGCCGGGCATCGCCTTCCTCTCCGGCGGCCAGGCGGACGAGGACGCCACCGCCCATCTCGACGCCATGGTGAAGCTGGGCGGCCTGCCCTGGAAGCTCACCTATTCCTACGGCCGCGCGCTCCAGGCCGCGCCGCAGAAGGCGTGGTCCGGCAAGGCGGAAAATGTCGGCGCCGCCCAGGCCGCCTTCACCCATCGCGCGCGCATGAATTCGCTCGCCGCCCTCGGCCAGTGGTCCAGCGCGCAGGAACAGAAGGCCGCCTGAGCCTTCATGTCCCGATGTGAAAGGCCCGTCCCCCGCCGGGGGCGGGCCTTTTTCGTGCCGCGCGGGGGGCGGTGAAGAGGGGCGATGAGGAGGGGCGATGCGGGCAGGAAACGCCTTCGCGACCCCTTCAGCGGCGGGCGGCCCTTGCTTTTTTCCGCCCGCGTGCTCTAGCCATCCTGCACGGCCATATTTCCTCGGCCGTGTTTTCGCCCGTTTCTTGGCAGACCGATCGGACCCATGTCGAATACGCAACAGGCGCAGGGCGCCCGGCTCATGCTGATCCTTCCCGCCGCGCCGGCCCTTGGCCGCAGCGCCGTCGCCGCGCGGGTGCGCGCCGGAGACATGGCCGCCGTCATCGCCCGCATGGGCGAGGGCAAGGGCGAACGCGAGCGGCTGCGCGGCCTGATGGCCCCGGTCCAGGAGGCGGACGCCGCCCTGATCGTCGATGGACGCGCCGACGTGGCGATCGACATCGACACCGACGGCGCCCATCTCTCCAGCGTCGCGGCGCTGAAGAAAGCCATTGGCACCCTCAAGCCGGCGCGGATCGCGGGGGCTGGCGGCCTCACCTCGCGCCACGACGCCATGGAGGCGGGAGAGGCCGGCGCCGATTATGTGATGTTCGGCGGCTGGGAGGCGGATGCCCCCCCGTTCGAGGAGGTGCTCGACATGATCGCCTGGTGGGCGGAAGTGTTCGAGGTGCCCTGCGTGGGCGTCGCCACCTCGGCCGAGGAGGCGGAGCAACTGGCGCGCGCCGGGGCCGATTTCGTCGCCTTGTCCGGCGATTGGATTACCGGGGCCGAGGCCGAGGCTCGCATCGCCGAAATCGCCGCCCGCATCGCCGCCGTGGAGCGCGCGCCTTGAGGCGGCCGCCCGCATTGCGCCATTTCCTGCGGGGCGGAACATGCCCCGAGGGCTTGGATCTGCTTTTCCAGGGCAAGAATTTCCGCCAGAGCCGGACGCCGGCACTGCGCATCGCGGTCGCCGTGGCCGGCCTTTTGCTGCTGGCGGGCCTTGCCGCGCCGCTACGCGCCGAGGCGCAGACCGGCGAGAAGCCCGCCGCCTCGGGCACGAACGGCGCCAAGACAAGCAACGGCGCCAAGCCGAGCAATGGCACCAAGGCGGGCAACGGGGCGAACGGGGCCAAATCCGCCCCCGCACCGGCCGCGCCGCCGGCCCCCGCCGCCGCCGCGCCGGCGCCGAGCGGGCCCGTGGACGTGGCCTTCGGCGCCTATCAGGCGGGCAATTATCTCACCGCCTACAAGGAAGCCATGAAGCGGGTCGAGGCCGGCAATGATCCCGCCGCCATGACGCTGCTCGGGGAATTGTACGCGCGCGGCTACGGCATCCCCTACGATCCCGCCAAGGCTGCGCAATGGTACGAGCGCGCCGCCAAGGCCGGCTCGGCAAACGCCATGTTCGCGCTCGGCATGATGAATCTGACCGGCCAGGGCCGGGCGGTCGACGAGAGCGCCGCGCAGAAATGGTTCGAGCAATCGGCGAAGGCCGGCAATCCGGCGGCGGCCTATAATCTCGGCCTGATCTATCTCCAGGGACGCGGCGTCACGCAGGATTTCACCAAGGCGGCGACCTATTTCAAGCAAGGCGCCGACGGTGGGGTCGCGGATGCCCAATATGCCCTGTCGGTGCTGCTGAATGCCGGCAATGGCGTGCCGGTCGACAAGGCGGCAGCGCTCAAATACCTCACCGCCGCCGCCCAGCAGGATCACGTGACCGCCGAGGTGGAACTCGCCATCGCCACCTTCAACGGCAATGGCGTGCCGAAGGACGAGGCGGCGGGCGCCGCCCTGTTCCGCAAGGCCGCCCTCGCCGGCAATGCGATCGCCCAGAACCGCTATGCCCGCGTGCTCTCGGTGGGCCGCGGCGCGCCGCAGAACAAGGTGGCGGCCGCCGCCTGGCACATGCTGGCCAAGGCGCAGGGGCTCGGCGATCCCTATCTCGACGGGGTAGTGGACAGCCTCTCGCCGGAGGATCGCAAGAAGGCGGAAGACGTCGCCCACAAGTGGATCGCCCTGACGCCCAACGCGGTCCAGCCTTGACGCAGCCGTGCGGGACGGGCAGAGGATCGCGCTCAATTCAATTGACGGCCGCCCGCGCGGCCTCCTTTTGCAGACCCGGCCAGGAGCGGAGCGCCTTCGCGCCGCCGGGTCTGCGCCCTCACAGCGGCACGGCCGGCGCATCGTCCCTGGCGGACGGCGCCGGTGCCGCATGGCAGGAATGGTTTTTCGCACAATGATCCGCTCTCCGCTCATCACCGTCATGGTCCAGGCCGTCCGCAAGGCCGCGCGCGGGCTCACCCGCGATTTCGGCGAGGTCGAGAATCTCCAGGTGTCGGTGAAGGGCCCGGCGGATTTCGTCTCGGCGGCGGACCGCAAGGCCGAGGACATCCTGTTCACGGAACTCTCCCGGTCCCGCCCCGGCTTCAGCTTCCTGATGGAGGAGCGCGGCCGGGTGGAAGGCACCGATCCGGCCAATGAATGGGTCATCGACCCCTTGGACGGCACCACCAATTTCCTGCACGGCATTCCCCTGTTCGCCATTTCGGTGGCGCTGGTGCGCAATGGCGCGCCGTTCGCTGGCGTCATCTTCAATCCCGTGACGGATGAATTGTTCGTCGCCGAAAAGGGCCAGGGCGCCTATCTCAACGACCGCCGCTTGCGCGTCGCCGGCCGCCGCAAGCTGGCCGAATCGGTGGTGTGCTGCGGCCTGCCGCACATGGGCCGGGGCGATCACACGCGCTTCAACCGCGAGCTCGCCAAGGTGCAGACCCAGGTCGCCGGCCTGCGCCGCACCGGTGCTGCCGCGCTGGATCTCGCCTGGGTGGCGGCGGGGCGGTTCGATGCCTTCTGGGAGCGCAATCTCTCCGCGTGGGATATGGCGGCGGGCATCCTGATGGTGCGCGAGGCGGGCGGCTATGTGTCCGATCTCGACGGCGGCGACCAGATCCTGGAAAAGGGCGATGTGATCGCCGGCAACGAGGACATGCGGCGCGACCTTCTGGCGCTTCTGAAGGCGGCCTGAGGCCAGCTGGGCGCGACGCCGCGCCGGTCCGCCGCGCCCGCGCCTTTACCTTCGCACCGTTTCAATTTTCCCGGCCCGCGCCGGGCGCGGTTCCATTTGCGGCCATCTGTGCCATAGTCGCCCGTCAGGGGAACGGCCTGCGGGAGCGAAAATGGCGCGTGTCGTTGATCCGTACGTGAAGGTGTCTTCGCCCCGCATCTTCCTGGTGCGGATGGTCATCTTCCTCCTGCTCTGCGCTGCCCTCGCCGCGGTGCTCTACCAGCAGATCCAGGCTGCCTTCCTGAACAATCCCGGCTTGAATGCCGTGATCTTCGGCGTTCTGGCCTGCGGCATCATCCTCGCCATCCGGCAGGTGGCGCGGCTGTTCGCGGAAGTGGAATGGGTGAACTCCTTCCGCCTCGCCGATCCCGGCCTTGCCGTTTCCCGCGCGCCGACTTTGCTTGCCCCCATGGCCGCCCTGCTGCGCGATCGCATGGGACGCATGGCGATTTCCCAGGCGACCATGCGCTCGATCCTGGATTCCATCGGCACACGGCTCGACGAGGCGCGCGACACGGCGCGCTATCTCACCGGCCTGCTGGTGTTCCTCGGCCTGCTCGGCACCTTCTGGGGCCTGCTGGAAACCGTCTCCTCCATCGGCGGGGTCATCAGCTCGCTGGAGGTGCGGCCCGACAGCGGCTCCATGTTCGACGAGATCAAGCGCGGCCTTGCCGCCCCGCTCGCCGGCATGGGCATTTCCTTCTCGTCCTCTTTGTTCGGCCTCGCCGGCTCGCTGATCCTCGGTTTCCTCGATCTCCAGGCCGGCCAGGCGCAGAACCGCTTCTATACCGACCTTGAGGACTGGCTCTCCACCACGGTGGAGGATCTCGGCGATCCGGTCGGGCCGATGCCGCGCGAGCGCTTGCCGGTGCTGTCCGCCTTGCCCCATGGGGGCGGTGCTTCGGGCGCGGCGGGCATTCCGGCCGCCCTTCCCCTCGCCCTGCCGCCGCCCGCGCCGCTGGATGTGGCGCCTTTGGTGGAGGCCATGGCGAAGCTGGAGCGCACGTTGACCGAATCCGGCTCCCAGCGCGTGACCACGGCAGTCTCGCAGCTCGCTGAGAGCTTACAGGGGCTGGTCACCCACATGCGCTCCGAACAGGCGCTGATGAAGCAGATGATCGAGGTGCAGACCGGCCAGCAGGAGGAATTGCGCCGCATCGTCGACCGGCTGGACCAGACCCTCGACACCTATGACGAGACCGAGCCAGAGCCCAGAAGCGGCGGTCGGGGGGCCTGAGCATGGCCCTCGGCCGGCGCAGCCGCGAGCGCACGATCGATTATTGGCCCGGCTTCGTGGACGCTTTGTCCACCTTGCTGCTGGTGTTCATCTTCCTGCTCTCCGTGTTCATGATCACCCAGTTCTTCCTGACCCAGGACATTTCGGGCAAGGACGACGCCATGCAGAAATTGCAGGCGCAGATCCGCCAGCTCACCGAGCTTCTGTCCCTGGAACGGGCGACGGGGCTCACGGCGGAAGGGGAATTGAGTACCCTGCGCGCCAGTCTTGACGCCACCACCGCCGAGCGCGACCGCCTCAAGGGCCAGCTGAGCGCCGCCCCGGCCGCGCCCGCCCCCTCGCGCGAACAGGCGCTCGCGCGCGAAGTGGATGTCCAGAAGGATGCCGCTTCCCGCGCGCTCGCCCAGATCGAATTGCTGAACCAGCAGATTTCCGCCTTGCGGCGCCAGATGGCGGCGCTGGAAGAGGCGCTCAACGCCTCCGAGCAGCGCGACAAGGAGAGCCAGACCCGCATCGCCGATCTCGGCCAGCGGCTGAACGTGGCGCTCGCCCAGAGGGTGCAGGAGCTGAGCCGCTTCCGCTCGGAATTCTTCGGCCGCCTGCGCGAGATCCTGGGCAACCGGCCGGACATCCGCATCGTCGGCGACCGCTTCGTGTTCCAGTCCGAGGTGTTTTTCGACCGCGGCTCCGCCACCCCGCGCCCGGAGGCCCTGCCCGCCCTCGACCAGCTCGCCGGCGCCATCCTCGATCTGGAAAAGCAGATTCCGCCGGATATCTCCTGGGCTCTGCGGGTGGACGGGCACACCGACAATCGCCCCATCTCCACCCCGCAATTTCCCTCGAACTGGGAATTGTCGGCCGCCCGCGCCATCGCGGTGGTGCAATATCTGATCGCCAAGGGCGTGCAGCCGACCCATCTCATCGCCGCCGGCTTCGGCGAATATCAGCCGATCGACCCCGGCACCACGGACGAGGCCCAGGCCCGCAACCGGCGCATCGAGCTGAAGCTGACCGAGCGCTGATCGCGCCCGAACGGCGCGCTTGACTCTCCCGCGCCGTTCCGGAATCTATAAGAACAAATAGGGAACACGCGAGCCACCCCAAAGGCGAAAAGCCCAAGGCCGGCGCGCGCTCCCATGAAATCCCCCGGCATTCCGCGCGGGCGGCGGCGTTTGCGCCGCTCGCGCGGATGCTGCCAGCGAAACGGACGGCCCATGTCCAATCCGAGCGCGACCCGCGCTGCGGGCGAGCTTGCGCGCCTGCGACGCTGCATTTCCGCCATCGAGCGGCGCGCGGACGCCCCGCCCGCCCGCCCTCCCATGCCCTGGTCGGCGGGCGAAGAGGAAGACTGGAGCGCGCACGACTGGAGCCAGGAGAATGGGAGGGAGGACAGCTGGAGGGAGGACAGCTGGAACCGGGAGAATGGGAACCAGGACCATTGGGGCGAAGAAAGCTGGAGCCGCAAAGGAAGCCGAGAGAACAAGACCGGCAGCGATGGCGACGGCGATGAAGGAAGCCGGGGCGAGGGAAGCCGGGACGAGGGAAGCCGGGACGATGACGGCCGCAATGGTGGACCGTGGCGCGAGGCGGGCGGAAAAGGAGAGCGGGCTTCCGCGCCCGGAGGCTCTTTCCCCGCAGGGTCAATCCCGGAGGATTCTGCCGGCCCGGCGCGCGCCCCCTTCGCCGGATCGCCCTCCGTTGGATCACCCTCCGCCGCGTCCCAGACACGGATCTCCGGCGGTGGTCCGGCGCACGATGCGCGCAGCGCCGCCGCACGCGCGCAAGAACAAGCAGGCCCAGTCCGGGAGCGGGTGCGGGCCACCTGCCGCACCGCCCGCGCAGGCGCGCAAAAACCAGCACACGCGCAAGAAGAAGCCCACGCACACGAACACGCACGGGAACCGGCAGGCGCGCAGGAACACGCCCCGCTCGGCGCTCCCGGCGCCGCCCTGCCTCACCCGCTCGTGTCCCACCCGCTTCTGCCCCTCGGCCTCCCGCATCTGGATGGGGTGCTGGGCGGCGGGCTTGCCCTGGGCGCGCTGCACGAGGCGGCGGCCCGCGGCCCCGGCGCGGAAGGCGCGCTCACCGGCTTCGCCCTCGCGCTCGCGGCCCGCGCCGCGTTCCAGCTCAAGCGCCCGGTGCTGATGGTGCAGCACGAATTGGCGGAGCTGGAGGCCGGCAGCCTCTATGCGCCCGGCCTCGCCGAACTCGGCCTGTGCGGCGGCGCGCTGGTTCTGGTGCGGGTGCGCAAGGCGCAGGACGTGCTGTTCGCGATGGAAGAAGGCCTCAAATGCGGCGGGCTTTCAGCGGTGCTCGGCGAAGTGGGCACGGCCTTTCCCGAAGCCCTCACGGCCACCCGGCGGCTGTCGCTGGCGGCGCGCGCGCATCCGGTGCTCGGCCTGCTGCTGCGCCAGAGGCCGGATGCGGCCGCCTGCGCCGCCCTCACCCGCTGGGTGGTCACGCCCGCCGCGAGCACGCCGCACGATGCCCATGGCGGGCTCGGCCTGCCGACCCTGGAGGCCGCCTTGATGCGCAACCGCCTCGGCCCGCTGGGACGCTGGACCCTTTGCCTGGCCGGCCCGGCCTTCCTTTCGGCGGAAGCGCGTCCCGCCCTCCACCGCCCTGCCCGCGAGGCCGGATCATGAGCCCGCCCCTCACCGCGCCCCCCGCGCCCGGCCGGCGCTATCTGTGCCTGTGGCTGGACCGCCTTTCCACCGACCGCATCGCGCGGTCCCTGCCGCTTGAACAGCGCGCGGCGCCGCGCGCCACCCTGGTGCTGGAGAAAAGCGCGCTGCGGCTCGCCGCGCTCAATACCGCCGCGCGCGACCTCGGCCTCGTGCCCGGCCTCTCCCTGGCGGACGCCCGCGCCCGCCATCCCGATCTTCAGGTGGCAGAGCATGCGGCCGAGGCGGACGCGCGCCTGCTCGGCCATGTGGCCGACGCCTGCGAGCGCTATACGCCCTTGCTCGCCCTCGATGCGCCGGACGGGTTGATGCTGGATGTGTCCGGCTGCGCCCATCTGTTCGGCGGCGAGCGCGCTCTGGTGGGCGATCTGCGCGCGCGCATCGGCGCACGGGGCTATTCCACCCGCGCCGCGCTCGCCTCCACCCTCGGCGCCGCCTGGGCCTTGGCGCATTTCGGCGCCCGCCCGGCCCTGGTGGCGGAAGACGGCGCCGACCTTGCCGCCTTGCTCGCCCCCTTGCCGCTCGCCGCCCTGCGGCTGGATGCGAGGACCCTTGCCGCGCTGGCCCGGCTCGGCTTCGCGCGGATCGGCGATCTCGCCGGCAAGCCGCGCGCGCCGCTCACCGCGCGCTTCGGCACCGACCTGCTGCGCCGGCTCGACCAGGCCAGCGGCCTTGCGCGCGAAGCGGTGGAGCATCGCTTTCCCCCGCCGCGCTTTTGCGCCGAGCGCAGCCTCTCCGACCCCATCGAGCGCACAGAAGATGTGCTGGGCCTCGCCCATCATCTGGCAACCAAGCTTGCCCCCGCCCTGGAGCGCGCGGGCAAGGGCGCGCGGCACCTGGAGCTGACCCTGTTCCGGGTGGACGGGCAGGCGACGCGGCTGAAGGTGGGCGCCAGCCGGCCGCTGCGCGATCCCCTCGCCATCCGCCGCCTGTTCGCGGAGAAGGTGGCGCAGGTGGCGAGCCTGGATGCCGGCTTCGGCTTCGATCTGCTGCGCCTCGGCGTCACTTTGGTCGAGGACATGGCGCCCCACCAGCACGGCTTCGATGCCCGGCAGGCGGAAGAGGCCGCCCTGGACGGCCTCGTGGACCGGCTCGCCGCCCGCTTCGGCGCCGCGCGGGTGCAGCATCTCGGCGTTCTGGACGCGCATCTGCCCGAAGAGGCCGGGCAGGCCACCGCCCTGGCGCGTAAGCGCCTGCCGTTCGATGCCGCCGCCCTCGCCGACCCGGCGCGGATTCTGGCCGGGAGCGAAGCCCTTGAAGCCGGGCCACGCGAGACTTTTGACCCCATCGCCAAAACCACCCCGCGCCTGCCGCCGCAGGGCACGCCGGCGCCAAGCGGGAGGCAAGGGGAGCAAAGAGAGCAAGGGGGAGAATCGCAAAGGGGAGAAGGGGCGCAAAGGGGAGCCGGGTTACATTTGAGAGGGTTACAAGGGGGAGAAAGCGGGCAGGAAAAGCGGGAGGGGCAGGCCATCCCCTTCCCTGCGCGCGCCTTGCCCCCGCGCGCGCACGCCGCACACCGCTCCGCTTCGCCCCCGGCCGATCCGGACCGGCCGGCCCCGGTCCGGATCGCCGTTGCGATCCCTTTTCCCCGTGCGCTGGGCCTCCGGAGCAAGGCGGCCGAAACGCGCGCGCTCGCTCCGGCAGGGGGCGCCCCTCCAAGCTCCGCTGCAGCCGGGCACGCCCCAGCAGGTCGCATCCTGGCAGATCGCGCACCGCAAAGTGACGACCCCGGAGCCCTTTCGCACGTAGCCGATGCTCCCCATCCGGAACACTTGCCGCAGGAAGACCCGGCGCTGCGTCCGCCCGCCCATCCCCCCGTCGCCGCGCCGCCGGCACGCCTCGGCACCGCTGGTGCGATCCCGGTGTATCCCGTCCCCATGGACCGGGAGCCGCCAGCGGAGCTTCCCGCCGCTCTGGTCCCGCGCCCGCCGGTGCAGGCCTCCGCTTCCTCTGCGCGCTCCTCTGCCCAGGCCATGGCCGGTCCGCCTCTCCCCGCGCATCCGGCGGTGCGGCGCGCCGGCTTCGCCGCATCTCCTGCGCCCGCCGAGCGGCCCGATGCCGGCGGTGCCGCGCGGCCGCAGCGCCTGTTCGCCGCTCCCGAAGCGGTAGAAGCCGTGGCCGAGGTGCCGGATGGGGCGCCCTTGCGCTTCCGCTGGCGCCGCCGCATCCATCATGTGGCGCGCGTGGAGGGGCCCGAGCGCATCGCCGCGCCCTGGTGGCGTGAACCCGCCTTGCGCCTCGCGGGGCTGCCCCCCGCCGCGCATCCGGACGCGCTGATCGAGGGCACGCTTCAAGGCGCGCTCCACAATCCGACGCGGGATTATTTTCGCGTGGAAACAAACGAGGGCCTGCGCCTCTGGCTGTTCCGCGCCGGGCTCTATGGCGCGGAAACCAGCCGCCCCGCCTGGTATGTGCACGGGCTGTTCGCATGAGCGGCGATCTCCTCACCCCCGCCTTTGCTGGCCGGTCCGGCCCACGGGCCGCGCCGCCCGCCCCGCCGCCTTATGTGGAACTGGCCGCCACCAGCAATTTCTCCTTCCTGCACGGCGCCTCGCATCCGGAAGATCATGTGCGGCAGGCGCAGGCGCTCGGCCATCGCGGCATCGGCATTGCCGATCGCAACACATTGGCCGGCGTGGTGCGGGCCCATTCCATGACGCGGGCGCTGGATTTTCCCCTCGCCATCGGCGCCCGGCTGGTGTTTTGCGACGGCACGCCGGACATCCTCGCCTATCCGACCGACCGGCCCGCCTACGGCCGGCTCTGCCGCCTGCTCACCACCGGCAACATGCGGGCGGAAAAGGGCGATTGCCACCTCACCCGGGCCGATCTGCTGGATTTCCAGGAGGGGCTATGCCTCGCCGTTCTGCCCCCGCGCCGCCCGCCGGAGGCGTTCGCGACATTCCTTAGCCAGCTTAAAGAGGCCGCGCCCGACCGCACATGGCTCGCCGCCGCGCTCTCCCATGGCGGGGATGATGCGCGCCGCCTCGCCCGCCTCGCCGATCTCGCGCGGCGTGCGCGCTTGCCCGTGCTGGCGGTGGGGGACGCGCTCTATCACGCGCCGGAACAGCGCCCGCTGCATGACATTCTCACCTGCATCCGCACCCATGTGACGCTCGATACCGCCGGCACGCGGCTCGCCCCCAATGCCGAGCGGCACCTGAAACCGCCCACCGAAATGGCGCGCCTGTTCCGCGTCCTGCCGGAGGCGGTGGCGGAAAGTTTCGCCTTCTTCTCCCGGCTCGATTTTTCCCTGGACCAGCTGAAGCCCACCTATCCCCGCGAAGCCCGCGACGGCTTCGCCTCCCCGCAAGAGGCGCTGGACACGCTGGCCTGGGAGGGCGCGCGGAAGCGCTATCCCGAAGGCGTCCCGGACAAGGTGCGCGCCACCTTGGCGCACGAGCTCGGCCTCATCGCCGAGCTTGGCTATGCGCCCTATTTCCTCACGGTGGACGAAATCGTGCGCTTCGCCCGTGGCGCCGGCATCCTGTGCCAGGGGCGCGGGTCGGCGGCCAATTCCGCGGTGTGCTTCTGCCTCGGCCTCACCGAGGTGGACCCGATGAAATCCGCTTTGCTGTTCGAGCGCTTCATCTCCCGCAACCGCAACGAGCCGCCCGACATCGACATTGATTTCGAGCATGAGCGGCGCGGCGAGGTGCTGCAATTCGTCTATCGGCGCTATGGCGCGGCCCATGCCGGGCTTGCCGCCACCACCATCACCTATCGCACCCGCTCGGCGGTGCGCGAGGTGGGCAAGGTGCTCGGCCTCTCGGAGGATACGGTGGGCGCGCTCTCAGGCTCCATCTGGGGCTGGTCCTCCGGCGGCGTGAAGGCGGAAGAGGCGGTGCGGCTCGGCCTCGATCCCACCGACCGGCGGCTGGCCCTGACGCTGGAACTCTCCCGCGCGCTGATCGGCTTTCCGCGCCATCTCTCCCAGCATGTGGGCGGCATGGTGGTGACCCACGACCGGCTGGACGAGACCGTGCCGCTCACCCGCTCGGCCATGGACGAGCGGCCGATCATCGAATGGAACAAGGACGATCTGGAAGCCGTCGGCCTGCTGAAGGTGGACGTGCTGGCGCTTGGCATGCTCACCGCCATCCAGAAATGCTTCGCCTTGCTCAATACCCGGTACGGGCACGATTTCAAGCGCATCTGCGACATCCCGCCGGACGACGCGCGGGTCTATGCCATGCTCCAGCGGGCGGATTCCATCGGCGTATTCCAGGTGGAGAGCCGCGCCCAGCAGACCATGCTGCCGCGCCTCAAGCCGGCGAAATTCGAGGATCTGGTGGTGGAGGTGGCGATCGTGCGGCCGGGCCCGATCCAGGGCGGCATGGTGCATCCCTATCTGCGCCGCAAGCAGGGGATCGAGCCGGTGGTCTATCCCTCGCCCGAGCTGAAAGAGGTGCTGGAGGGCACGCTCGGCGTGCCGCTGTTCCAGGAACAGGCCATGCAGATCGCCATCGTCGGCGCCGGCTTCACGGCGGAGGAAGCCGACAAGCTGCGGCGCGCCATGGCCACCTTCAAGCATGTGGGCACCATCGACACGTTCAAGGACAAGCTGATCCGCGGCATGCTGGCCAAGGGCTATGAGCGCCCCTTCGCCGAGAGCCTGTGGCAGCAGATCCAGGGCTTCGGCTCCTACGGCTTTCCCCGCTCCCATGCGGAGAGCTTCGCGCTGCTGGTCTATGTCTCGGCCTGGATCAAATGCCATTATCCCGATGTGTTCGCCGCCGGCCTGCTGAACGCCTGGCCCATGGGCTTCTACGCCCCGGCCCAATTGGTGCGCGACGCCGCCGAGCACGGGGTCGAAATCCGCCCCGTCGATATCAATTCATCGCACTGGGACCACACGCTGGAAGCGGAGGAAGGCGCGGCGGTCGTCATCCTTCCGGACCATCCGGCTGAGGCGAAAAATTGCGAACTCCCTATCCCACCCAAAGCCCCGTGCCCCCTCTCCACCCCTCCCCCGCAAGCGGGAGAGGGGGACGGGCAGCGCATGCGGGAGCAAATTAATAGCCGACTAAATCACACGGCAAATCCGCGACGCACGATCCTGCCGGAAGAATTCCAGGATGAGACAGAGGTCATGAACCGCGAACCGCCTGCGCCATCCAAGACTGCGCCCCCCCTCTCCCGCGTGCGGGGGAGGGCTGGGGAGGGGGAAGAGGGCCGGGTTCGGGAGGGTGAACCGCCCGCAGGAAGAGAAGGCGCACCGACGCCCCACCTGCAAAGCCCCAGCGCGCGCACTGCCCATCCCCCCCTCCCGCCCTCATGCCCGTGCCCCCTCCCCAACCCTCCCCCGCAAGCGGGAGAGGGAGCAGGTGTGGCGCCCGCCGCCGGGCGCCTCCATCCCCGCCATGCCGACATGGCGGGCGACGTGAAGACCACCCATGCCCTGCGGCTCGGCCTGCGGCAGATCGACGGCCTGCACGAGGAGGCGGGCCGGCGCATCGCCGAGCTGCGCGGGCCGGGCTATGATTGCGTGCGCGACCTGTGGCTGCGCACCGGCCTTGCCCCGGCGGTGCTGGAGCGCCTCGCCGATGCCGACGCCTTCCGCTCCCTCGGGCTCGACCGGCGCGCCGCGCTCTGGGCGGTGCGCGGCCTGCGCCGGGCCGGCGACAAGGACGATCTGCCCTTGTTCCGCGCCGCCGCGGCCGCCCGCGAAGAGAGCGTGCGCGAGGCGGAGGTGGCGCTTCCGGTCCTGCCGCCGGGCGCGCAGGTGATCGCCGATTACCGGCACCTGAAACTTTCGCTGAAATCCCACCCCCTGGCCTTCCTGCGCGCCCGGCTCAACGCGCGCGGCGTGACGCCCAACGGCCGCCTGCCGGATCTGAAAAGCGGACGGCGCCTCACCCTCGCCGGGCTGGTGCTGGTGCGCCAGCGGCCGGGCACCGCGAGCGGCGTCATCTTCATGACCATCGAGGACGAGCAGGCCTTCGCCAATGTCATCGTCTGGCCGCGCGTGTTCGAGGCCTTCCGACCGCAGGTGATGGGCGCGCGCCTGGTGGGGGTGACCGGCCGGTTGCAGAACGAGAGCAGCGTTATCCATCTGGTGGCGGAGAAGATCGAGGATTGGAGCCATCTCATCGACGCCTTGGACCGGGACGGCCCGCCCATCGATCCCGCCATGCCCCCGGACGAGACCAAACGCGGCCCCGGCCGCGACCCGCGTGAGACAAGCAGCCCCGGCCGCGACCCACGCGACCCGAACGAGGCGCCCCACCGCCGGCGCCCCGCCCAAACGCCACTGCCCAACGATGTCCTGCCCGTCGATGTCCTGCCCGCCGATGTCCTGCCCGCCGATGCTCGGGCGGCATTGCCGAAAGGGCGGAATTTCCATTGATGCCCCGCCAGCGACGACCCCGGTGCGCGCGCCGCGCGGTGCACCCTCAGCGCGAGGGGCGGCGGACCCGCCCGGTACATCGCACGCAAACGAACCCCACGCAGGCGAACCCGCAGACGCGGCGCTTCGCGCCGGAGGGGTGGGAGGGTGGAGGGCGTGGGAGGGCAGTGGGCCTGGGAGCGTGTCAGGTTGGGGGCACGCGGGGCGTGGCGAACCGCCAAGGCGAGTTACCTGGGGCGAGTCTCACCTGGGGCAAGTCACCTGGAACGTGTCGCGATGGACGAACAACCGGGGCGAGTCACGTGGAACGGGTCAACCGAACCCGGCGCGCCGGGAGAAATCCCGGCACGTCCGGCGGCCCGGATTCATCGCTGCTGAACCTTCGCCCGAAATGGCGGTGTCATCCGCCGAGAGGGTGCGGAAAAGGTCCACGAAACCGATGTTCGTCCGTGGCAAGTCATTGTTTCACGTGAAACATTTTCCAAAATGCCCGCCCGCTCCGTGCCCGGCGGCGAGATTTCCGCCCTGCGCCACCGGCCGAAAACCAGCCGCGCCCGGCGGCTGTGACGGTATCGCGCGGCCGCGAAAGGCAAAACCGGATTGACGCGGAAACGCCCCTGGGCTCACCTCGCCCCATGACCTATGTGCTGCTCCTCATCGCCATCACGGCGGAAGTCATCGCCACCTCCGCCCTCAAGGCGGCGGAGGGCTTCAGCAAGCCCGTGCCCTCCGTCATCGTGGTGATCGGCTATGCGGTGGCGTTCTATTGCCTCTCGCTCACCTTGAAGGTGCTGCCCGTGGGCATCGCCTATGCCATCTGGTCGGGCGTCGGCATCGTGCTGGTGGCCGCCATCGGCCTGGTGGTCTATGGGCAGAAGCTGGATCTGCCCGCCGTCATCGGCCTCGGCCTGATCATCGCCGGCGTGCTGGTGGTGAACCTGCTGTCGAAGAGCGTGCCCCACTAGCACCCGTGCGGGCTGAGGCCCTCAGGCCGCGCGCGACCCCGGCAGCAGCAGGTCGATCACCCGCCCCGTCGCCCGCACCTGGGCCTGGAACACCGTGCGCGAAACCCCCTGCGCATCCGCCGCCGCCTCCCGCGCCAGCGACAAAGGGGTGGGATAGGGGGCGGTCAATTGCGCCACCACCTCGTCGGATTCGAACGTCAGGTCGGCGTCGAACCTGCGCGCGATCTGCTGCATGCGGCGGTTATGCGCGAGGCAGTTCATGTAGAGCGTACGGATGCCGCGATTGCGCGCGGTGAGAATGGTGCGCTCCATCAATTGCGTGCCGAAGCCGCCGTTCTGGAACGCGCTTTCCACGCTGAAGGCCGCCTCCGCCTCGCGCGGGAGCACGCCGGAAAAGGGATAAAGCTCCGCCGCCGCCCGCAGCACACCGTCGACGAAACAGCCATGGATCACGGCGCCGGAGCGGAACACGCGCTCGGCATAATGCTCGATGAAGGATTCGGACACGGCCGAACCGAAGCGGTTGCGCCGGCTTTCCTTATCCAGGCGCAGCAGATGCTCGCGCAGCAACTGGGCTTCGCCAGCCCATAGCTTGCGGATGATTCCAGGCGCGGCCTGATCGTTCATGGTGGTCTCCTGACCTATGGTCCGGACCCCCCGGTTCCTCTGTCCGCAATCTATGTGCAATGCAGCAAAGGTCAAGGACATTGACCCACCAGCGTCGCGTCAAGCCCACGCCGCTCCAACGGTCGCCGCGCTTAAAGATTTGACGTCGCTCAATTTCCAGCCGTCATGCGCCGCACGCAAACCTGCTGCGCCGCAGCAATGACGGCGATCTTCACCCCATTTTAGCGGATCAGGATGGCGCGGAAATCATTCACATTGGTCAGGGTCGGCCCGGTCACGACGAGCCGATCCAGCTTCTGGAAGAAGCTATAACCGTCATTATTGGCGAGGTGATCGGCCGCCGAAACGCCGGCCGCGCGGGCCTGAGCCAGAATCTGGTCGTCGAACCAGGCGCCGGCATTGTCCTCGGTGCCGTCCACCCCGTCGGTATCGCAGGCGATGGCGGAAATGCCCTTGGCCTCCTTCAGCGCGAGCGCCAAGGCGAGCAGGAATTCCACATTGCGCCCGCCCCGCCCGCTGCCGCGCACCGTCACCGTGGTCTCGCCGCCGGAAAGCAGCACGCAGGGCGCCTTCGCGGGCTCGCCATGGGTCGCCGCGCTGAACGAAATGCCGGCGAACACGGTCGCCGCCTCGCGCGCCTCGCCCTCGATGGCATCGCCGAGGATGATGGTCGAAAG
This sequence comes from Roseixanthobacter finlandensis, assembly GCF_043195105.2. NCBI lineage: Bacteria > Pseudomonadati > Pseudomonadota > Alphaproteobacteria > Hyphomicrobiales > Xanthobacteraceae > Roseixanthobacter > Roseixanthobacter finlandensis. Next base: position 4,920,192 of record NZ_CM195536.1, read on the forward strand.
GCCGAAGTCCTTGGCCTTCTCCCGCGCCGCATGCAGCGCCATCATGGGGGTGGCGATCATGTGCACCTCCTGCCCCGGCAGGGCATCGCCGGACACCGTATTGGCGCGGATCACCTTTTCCATCTGCGCGCTCACCGGCACCTCATAGGCGCGCATCAGGGCGAGCACCGCCTCGGGGTCCGATTTTTCCGGAATGGTGGGGCCGGAGCCGATGGCGCGTGGGTCGTCGCCCGGCACGTCGGAGATGAGATAGGTCACGCAGCGGGCCGGCGCGATGGCCGCCGCGAGGCGCCCGCCCTTGATGGCCGACATGGATTTGCGCACCTGGTTCATGATGCCGATGGGCGCGCCGGATTTCAGCAGCGCCTTGTTGAGCGCCTGCTTGTCTTCCAGCGTCATGCCCTCCGCCGGAAGGGTGAGCAGCGAGGAGGCGCCGCCCGACATCAGGCAGATGACCAGATCGTCCGGCCCGGCCGAGCGGGCAAGCTCCAGGATGCGCTGCGCCGCCTTCAGCCCGGCCGCGTCGGGCACCGGGTGGGAGGCTTCCACAATCTCGATCTGGCGGGTTTCGCAGCCATGGCCGTAGCGCGTCACGATCAACCCCTCGCAGGGCTTCTGCCAGGCATCCTCGAATGCGCGCGCCATGCGGGCGGAGGCCTTGCCGGCGCCGATGACAATGGTGCGCCCCTTCGGCGGCTGCGGCAGGCGCCCGTCGAACTTGCCTTCGGGCACGGCGGCCGCGAGCGCGGTCTCGAACAGAGCGCGGAGAATTTCCTGGTCGGACGGCATGTGCTCGGAGGGCTTGGGGTCGGACGGCATGGCGGCTCCCTTGGCCCCCGCGCGGGAGGGCGACATCCCCGCCCTTAGGGCTTGTGGGATTCATTATTTCATCCCGTCACTAGCGCCCCGAAAGGTCGGGATCAATGGCTTGCGCCCGCGAAATCGCGCTCCGCCGACCGGCCGGGACAGGAGTCAGCGGTTTAGACTTTCGTCTCAGGCACAAGAAAGCAGGTGGCCTTTGCCGCCGAAGGCGCTAGCCTTCCGGAAAAATACTTAATGATATCGGAGGAGCGTTCATGAAAAGGCTGAAGATGGTTGCCCTGTCGGTCGCGCTGGCGTGCGCGCCCGTGGCCTCGCAGGCGGCGGAATTCGTCAATATTCTCACCGGCGGCACCTCGGGTGTCTATTATCCGATGGGCGTCGCGATCGCCAACATCCTGTCGTCCAAGGTGGCGGATGTGCGCCCCTCGGTGCAGGCCACCAAAGCGTCGGTGGAAAATCTCATCCTGATCCAGCAGGGCAAGGGCGAGATCGCCTTCACCCTCGCCGACAGCCTCGCCGACGGCTGGGCGGGCAAGGAAGAGGCCGGCTTCAAGGCGCCGCTGAAGAAGGTGCGCGCGCTCGCCGCCATCTATCCCAACTACATCCAGATCGTCGCGTCCAAGGACAGCGGCATCAAGACGCTCGCGGACCTGAAGGGCAAGCGCCTGTCGGTCGGCGCGCCGAAATCCGGCACCGAATTGAACGCCCGCGCCATCCTGAACGCCGCCGGCATCAAATATGAGGACCTCGGCAAGGTGGAATATCTGCCGTTTGCCGAATCCGTGGAATTGATGAAGAATCGCCAGCTCGACGCCACCTTGCAGTCGGCCGGCCTCGGCGTGTCCTCCATCAAGGACCTCGCCACGGCGGTGGAGATCAATGTGGTGGAGATCCCGAACAGCGTGGTCGACAAGGTGGGCACGCCCTATCTGAAGACCGTGATCCCCGCCGGCACCTATACCGGCCAGACGGCGGACGTCGCCACCGCCGCGGTGCCGAACTTCCTCGTCGTGCGCGAGGACATGAAGGATGCCGAGGTCTATGCCATCACCAAGGCGATCTTCGAGAATCTGCCGGACCTCCAGGCCGCCCACGCCGCCGCCAAGGCGATCACGCTCAAGGGCGCCATGAAGGGTTCGCCGGTGCCGTTCCATCCAGGCGCGGAGAAATATTTCAAGGAAAAGGGCGTCTCGCCCTGACCTTTGGGAAGATGACGTGAACCGGCGCGCCCTCGTGGTTCGACCGTGACAGATGGAGCCCATCTGTCGCCAGGGGTCGAACCACAAGTCTTTGATCTGGTGGATCAACTTTCCGAAACGGATGGGGACCATCCGTTTCGGCTGATCCACCAGCGGCGCGCCCGTTTCCCATTCCCGCGGCTGCCGCACGGGGAAACCCGCCGGTTGGTCCGGCCCGGACGATCCGGAGCCAGCGATTCTGGAGCCAGTGAAGATGAGCGCGCCGCGCCTTTCCGCCGATGCCGACGTCACGCCGCCGGAGACTTTCGCGCCCATCGACGACATGGAGCACGGCTTGCCGCCCGGGTTCGGCGAAGGCCTGAAGGGCACGATCCTGTTCTGGATCGCCATCGCCTTTTCCGCCTACCAATTGTTCGTCTCCACCTATGCCATCCTGCCGAGCCAGGTGATCCGGAGCCTGCACGTGGGCTTCCTGTGCCTGATCGCGGCGGCGCTGATCGCCAATCATCGCAGCACGTCGCGGCTGACGCTGGCGCTGGGCTGGGGCGTCGGCCTCGTCGGCTTCGCGACCGGGCTCTATCAATGGATCTTCTATAACGACCTGATCCTGCGGGCCGGCGAGATTTCCAGCACCGACTTCGTGATGGGCATCGCCCTGATCGTGGTGGTGTTCGCCATTTCATGGCAGATGATGGGTCCCGCCCTGCCGCTGATCTGCGGCGCCTTCCTGGCCTATGGCCTGTTCGGCCAATATCTGCCCGCCCCGTTCGATCATCGCGGCTATTCGCTGGACCAGATCGTCGAGCAGATGTCATTCGGCACCGAGGGCATCTATGGCGTGCCGATCGCGGTCTCGGCCACCTACATCTTCCTGTTCGTCCTGTTCGGCACGTTCCTGGAGCGGGCCGGCATGATCCAATTGTTCAACGACGTGGCCCTTGGCCTGTTCGGCCGCGCGCGCGGCGGCCCTGCAAAGGTCTCGGTGTTCTCCTCGGCCTTGATGGGCACCATCTCCGGCTCCGGCGTCGCCAATGTGGTCACGGTGGGCCAGTTCACCATTCCGCTGATGAAGCGCTTCGGCTACAGCGCTTCCTTCGCCGGGGGGGTGGAGGCCACCGCCTCCATGGGCGGGCAGATCATGCCCCCGGTCATGGGCGCCGTGGCCTTCATCATGGCCGAGACCATCGGCGTGCCCTATGCCACCATCGTCAAGGCGGCGATCATCCCGGCCATCCTCTATTTCGGCTCCGCCTTCTGGATGGTGCATCTAGAGGCCGGGAAGCGCGGCCTGATGGGCATCCCCAAGGACAAGATCCCGCTCATGCTGCCGGCCCTGCGCAAGGGCTGGTACCTGCTGCTGCCGCTGATCGTCCTGGTCTATCTGCTGTTCGCCGGATACACGCCCTTGTTCGCGGGCGCCGTGGGCTTGGCGCTGACCGTGGTCCTGATCCTCGGCCAGAGCGTCGCCAGCGAAACCTCCAAGCCGATGATCCGCCTCGCCTTCTGGATCGCGCTCGGGCTGGTGTGCGCGGCCTTCTTTGAATTCGGCGTGGTGGTGATCGTGGCCCTGGTGGTGGCCCTGGTACTGGGCAATCTGATCACGCGCGGCGGCCGGGCGACCCTGGTGCTGTGCCGAGACGGGCTGGCGGAAGGCGCGCGCCAGGCGCTGCCCGTGGGCATGGCCTGCGCCATTGTCGGCACGGTGATCGGCGTGCTCACCCTCACCGGCTCGGCCACCATCTTCGGCGGCTGGGTGGTCTCCATCGGCAAGGAGACGCTGTGGCTCTCGCTGCTGCTGACCATCGTCACCAGCATCATCCTGGGCACCGGCATTCCCACCATTCCCACCTACATCATCACGGCCTCGCTGGCGGCGCCGGCTTTGCTCACGCTCGGCGTGCCGCTGATCGTCAGCCACATGTTCGTGTTCTATTACGGCATCATCGCCGATCTCACCCCGCCGGTGGCGCTGGCGGCACTGGCGGCGGCGCCGATCGCCAAAGCCTCGCCCGACGCCATCGGTTGGCAGGCGTGCCGGATCGCGCTCGCCGGCTTCCTGATCCCGGTCATGGCGGTCTATGAGCCGGCGCTGATGCTCCAGGACGGCGGACATATCGCGGCCCAATACGGCTATTGGGTCGAGGTGGCCTATGTGTTTTTCAAGGCCTGCATCGTCATCGGCCTGCTGGGTGCGGTGGCCATCGGCTGGCTGTTCGGGCCGCTGTCGATCATCCAACGGGTGGTGGCGGGGATCGCGGCGCTGCTGTTCGTGGCATCGGTCCCGCTGTCGGACTTTGCGGCGTTCGCGCTGTTCGCCGCCTTCCTCGCCTGGCATCTGATCCAGGTGCGGAATGCAACGGCCCGTGCGGCGTGAGCCTGATCTGCCTGGCCGGCGGCGGCGTGACGGTCCGCCTCGCCGCGCTGATCACCCTGGCCTGGACCCATTCGGTGCAGAAGACCGTATGGGAAGAGGATTGGCGCGCGACCCCCGCCGGCCTGGTGCTCATGGAAATGCGCCTCGAGGGCTCCGGCGCGGGCATGGATCCGCCCGAAGGATCGGTGCTGAAGGACGGGCGCTATGTCGCCCATCCCGTGCTTCCGCCGCAGAAGCAGATCGTGATGCGCCGCTCCGGCGCCACGGCGGATTACCGCGTCTGCATCGACGGCGCCTGCCGGCCCATGGGGGCGCTTCTCCCAGAGACGGCGGACCCGGTGACCCTTTCGACGTGCGAATGAGGCACCCTGTGCAAGGCCGGGGGTGCAGGCTTATATGGCGGCCATGAGCAGCCCTCTCGTGTTCGACCGGCCCTTGCTGCGCCGCCGCCTCGCCCGTGCCGCCGCCCTCGGCGCGGCCGATTTCCTGCTGAACCGCGTGGCCGAGGATGTCGGCGACCGGCTGCTGGCGGTGAAGCGCGATTTTCCCCGCGCGCTCGATCTCGGCAGCGCGACGGACGCGGTCGCGCAGGTGCTGGCGCGCCATCCCGGCATCGACACCGTGTTCCGCGCCGCCCCGCTCGCCGCCGCGGCGGGCTTTGGCTTCCCAGCCGTGGTGGCGGACGAAGAGGCGCTGCCGTTCGCGCAAGGCGCGCTCGACCTGATCGTCTCCGGCCTCTCGCTCCAGTTTGTGAACGACCTGCCCGGCGCGCTGACCCAGATCCGCCGTGCGCTGAAGCCGGACGGGCTGCTCATCGCCGCCCTCATCGGCGGATCGAGCCTTGGGGAATTGCGCGAGGTCTTCGCCATCGCCGAGAGCGAGACCACGGGCGGCCTCTCGCCCCGCGTCGCCCCGTTCGCGGACGTGCGCGACATGGGGGCGCTGCTCCAACGCGCGGGCTTCGCCTTGCCGGTGACCGATGTGGACCGCGTGACGGTGCGCTACGCCTCGCCCTTCACCTTGTTCGCCGATCTGCGCCGCATGGGCGCGGCCAATGCGCTGGCCGAGCGCCGGCGCGTGCCGCTGCGCCGCGCGACCGTGCTGCGGGCGGCGGAACTCTATGCCGGACGCTTCGCCGATGCGGACGGCAAGGTGCGCGCCACGTTCGAGATCGTCTGGCTGTCCGGCTGGGCGCCGCACGAGAGCCAGCAGAAACCGCTGCGCCCCGGCTCCGCGCGCATGCGCCTTGCGGACGCGCTCGGCACCACGGAAATGAAGCCGGCGGGGGAGCCGCCCACCAAACCATAGCGGCCGGGCGGCACCACAGGCCGCGCCAGGCGAGAAGCTGAGAGGGGGAGCCATGTCCGGGTTCGTGTTCAACACCACGCCGAGCATCATATGCGCCAGCGGCGCGGCGCTGCGGGTGGGCGATCTGTTCGCGGCGCGGGGCGTCTCGCGCATCCTGATCGTCACCGATCCGGGCATCGTCAAGGCCGGCCTTCTGGCGCCGACCCTGGAAGCCCTGCGCACGGCGGAAATCGCCCACCGGGTGTTCGACCAGGTGGTGGCCGACCCGCCGGAGGACGTGGTGTTCGCCGCGACCTCCGAAGCCGTCGCCATGGGCGCGCAAGGGGTGCTCGGGCTCGGCGGCGGCTCCTCGCTGGATGTGGCCAAGCTGGTGGCGCTGCTGGCGCTGGGCCAGGAGGCGCTGACGGAAATCTATGGCATCGGCATCGCCAAGGGGCCGCGCCTGCCGCTGATCCTGGTGCCGACCACCGCCGGCACGGGATCGGAAGTCACGCCCATCTCCATCGTCACCACCGGGGAGACGGTGAAGAAGGGCGTGGTCTCGCCCTGCCTCATCCCCGACATCGCGCTGCTGGACGCCGATCTCACCCTCGGCCTGCCGCCCCATGTGACGGCGGCGACCGGGGTGGACGCCATGGTTCACGCCATCGAGGCCTATGCCTCGGCGAGCCCGAACAATAATCCCATCTCGCGCGGCCTCGCCAAGGAGGCGCTGCGGCTGCTGGGGGCGAACATCCGCACGGCGGTCCACCAGGGCACCGACCGGCCGGCGCGCGAAGCCATGCTGCTCGGCTCTCTGCTGGCGGGGCAAGCGTTCGCCAATTCGCCGGTGGCGGCGGTGCACGCGCTCGCCTATCCGCTCGGTGGGCATTATCATCTGCCCCACGGGCTCACCAATGCGCTGGTGCTGCCGCACGTGCTGCGCTTCAATCTGCCGGCCGCCGCGAGCGCCTATGCGCAGATCGCGCCCTATGCCTTCCCGGACATTGGCGAAGGCACGGACGCCCTGGTGGCGGAACGCTTCGTCGAGCGGCTGGCCGCTCTCTCCATCGATCTGGGCCTGCCCCGCTGCCTGAGGGAAGTGAACGTGCCGGAACACCATTTGCCCATGCTGGCCGCCGACGCCATGAAGCAGAGCCGCCTTCTGGTGAACAATCCCCGCACCGTCCACGAGGCGGATGCGCTGGCGATCTATCAGGCGGCCTGGGCATGAGCGCGTCGGCACAAGAGCAAAAGGACAGCGGGAACAAGGGCGCGGGGCGCGAGCAACCGGCGCTGATCTCCGCCTTCCCCCACCGCCTCACCATCACGACCCGCTGGGCGGACATGGATGTCTATGGCCATGTGAACAACGTGGTCTTTTATTCCTATTTCGACACGGTGGTGAACGAGTATCTGATCTCCAAGGGGGCGCTGGATTTCGAGAACAGCCCGGTCATCGGCCTAGTGGTGGAAACCCGCTGCGCCTATTTCGCCAGCCTCTCCTATCCGGCGGTGGTGCAGGCGGGGCTTCGGGTGGCGAAGCTCGGCTCCAGCTCGGTGCGCTATGAGATCGGCCTGTTTCAGGGCAGCGACCAGGCGGCGGCGCAGGGGCATTTCGTGCATGTCTATGTGGACCGCCTCACCCGCCGTCCGGTGCCGCTGCCGGACGCGCTGAAGGCGGCCCTGCTGCCGCTCACCTGACGGAATCTGCGTCTCGCTGGCAATGTTTCACGTGAAACATTGATTTTAAAACAATGACTTGGCGCGGACGAACAGCGGTTTGGTGACGCTTCGCCGCGCCTTTTCGGGCGATGACACCGCCTATTCGCCCGAACGTTCGCCGCGAACTTCGGCAAATCGCGATTCCGCCAAAGGCGCGCCCTACGGCCCCAGCAGATCGATCAGCGCCGGGATCAGCGGCGCGTCGGCGGGGGGCATGGGCAAGTCGCGCAGCTTTGCCGGGCGCAGCCATTTGAGACCGGAATGCTCGCGCGCCACCACCGGCCCGTCCCAGCGGCGGCAGATCCACAGCGGCATCAGCAAATGGAAGGTCTCATAGCCATGGCTGGCGAAAGTGAGGGGGGCGAGGCACGCCTCCTTCACCACGATGCCCAGTTCCTCGTTGAGTTCGCGGATGAGGGTGTCCTCGGGCCGCTCGCCCGCCTCCACCTTGCCGCCGGGAAACTCCCAGAGGCCGGCCAATTGCTTGCCCTCCGGGCGCTGGGCCACCAGCACCCGGTTGTCCACATCGACCAGCGCGCAGGCGGCGACGAGGACGATCTTCACGAGCGATAATCGCCGTTGATGGCGATGTATTCCTTGGTGAGATCGCAGGTGAGCGCGCGGAACTTGCCGTCGCCGAGCCCGAGGTCCACCCGGATGTCGATCACATCGCCCCTCATATATTGGGAGACCATGCCCTCGTCGTAATCCGGGTCACGGGCGCCATGGGCGGCGACCTGGATGTCGCCGAAGGAGATGGTGAGAAGATCGCGGTCGGCGGGCTCCCCGGCCTTGCCGACCGCCATCACCACCCGGCCCCAATTGGCATCCTCGCCGGCCACCGCGGTCTTCACCAGCGGCGAATTGGCGATCGACATGGCGATGCGCCGGGCCGACTTCTTGGACGCCGCGCCAGTCACATGCACGCGCACCAGCTTGCGGGCGCCCTCGCCGTCGCGGGCCACCTGTTCGGCGAGGTCGGCCATTACGCCCTTCAGGGCGGCGCGGAAGCCTTCGACGCGCGAATCATCCCAGCGCTTGATGGTGCCGACGCCCAGCGCCTTGGCGGCGCCGGTGGCGAACAGCAGCAGCGTGTCGGAGGTGGAGGTGTCGCCATCCACGGTCACGGCATTGAAGGTGGTGCCCACGGCCTTGGACAGCATCTTCTGGAGCACGTCGGCGGCGATCGGCGCGTCGGTGACGATGAAGGAGAGCATGGTCGCCATATCGGGGGCGATCATGCCGGCGCCCTTGGCCATGCCGGCGATGGTCACGTCCAGTTCGCCGAGCTTCACCGTGGTGGTGGAGAGCTTGGGGAAGGTGTCCGTGGTCATGATGGCGCGCGCCGCCTCGGTCCAGTTCTCGCTGCCAAGGCGGGTCGCCGCATCGGCAAGGGGCGCCTCGAACTTGTCGGCGTCCAGCGGCTCGCCGATCACGCCGGTGGAGGCCAGGAACACTTCGGACGGCTTGCAGCCCAGGGCCGCGGCGGCATATTCCGCCGTGGCGGCGGTGGTGTCGCGGCCGGCTTCGCCGGTGAAGGCATTGGCATTGCCGGAATTGACCACCAGGGCCCGCGCCCGGCCGCCGCGCAGCGCAGCGCGGCACCATTCCACGGGAGCCGAAGGGCACAGCGAGCGCGTGGTGACGCCGGCAACCGTGGTGCCCGGCGCGAACGCCATCAGCAGCACATCGGTGCGGCCCTGGTATTTGACGCCGGCGGAGGCGGTCGCGAACCGGACGCCCCCGACCGGCGGGACATAGGGAATCAGCCGGGGGGCGAGCGGGGACAGGGGAGCGGACATCGGCGTGGCCTTCCGTGAATGGCGGGCGAGATGTGCCGCAGGCCGCGCCCGCAGGCAAGCGCTTCGCGCGCAGAGCGGCCCTTCGCGCGCGCTTTCCGCCGGGCTTGCACGCGCCGGCCTTGCCTCGCTGTGCCGCCCATGCCACGGTCGGCGCGATCTCGCACTGCTTTCCCTCAGGGGCCATGCCACTGCTTTCCCTTACGGATCTCGACCGAGCCGAACTTGGACCCTGGCCGGCGCTCGGCTATCAGGGCAGCCCGCTCGACCGCGCCGCCCATCTGCGCGGCGCGGTGGAGGACCTCGCCAAGCGGGAGGATGCCCGCTTCTATCTCCTCGGCGGCGAAGGGGTGGTGCTCCATCCCGGCGAACCGCTGCGCGACCCGCTGTTCACCGCCGATGCGGCGACCGCGCTCGGCGCGGGCAAGCGGATCTTCCTCGGCCTCGCCGACGGCGCGCCGCGCTTCGCCGCCCGGATCGACCCGGCGGAGAAGGAACGCCTGGAGGCGCGCGGCCTGCTGGTGCCGGATCTGCGCTCCACCGCCGTGCAGGGCCTGGTGTCCAACGATCATCTGGCCGCGCTCGCGTGCGGCAAGGCCATGCTCGCCTGGCACGGGCGTCATCGCTTCTGCGCCAATTGCGGCACCCGCACCCGCGCCATTGAAGGCGGCTGGCGGCGCGATTGCCCGAGCTGCGGGGCCCAGCATTTTCCCCGCACCGATCCCGTGGTGATCATGCTGACCTATCGCGGCGATGAATGCCTGATGGGCCGGGCGCCGCATTTCGCGCCGGAAATGTGGTCCTGCCTCGCCGGCTTCGTCGAGCCCGGCGAGACCATCGAGGAAGCGGTGCGGCGCGAGACGCTGGAGGAAACCGGCATCACCACCGGCGCGGTGCGCTATCGCTGGTCCCAGCCCTGGCCCTATCCCATGTCGCTGATGTTCGGCTGTATCGCCGAGGCGACATCGCAAACCATCACGATGGACCCGAACGAGCTGGCGGGCGCCCGCTGGTTTTCCCGCGCGGAAATCGCGAAGATGCTGGTACGCGCGCACCCCGACGGGCTGTTCGTTCCGCCGGCGAACGCCATCGCCCATCATCTGATCCGCGCCTTCGTCGAGGGCGCCACCGTCTGAAAGAGTGCCCGTGCCGGATCCACACCCCAGCTCCGGACCCGAGACCCAGGCACGGCCGCAGCAGGATGGCGCGACGCCCGCGCACCATCGTCCCGCACGCCTGCACTGGCGCGGCGCCCTGCGCGCGGCGCTGCGGCCGGTGCGCAAGCTCATCGCCCCGGCGCGCGGCACCGCGCCCCGCCCGGTGCGCCGGCCCTCCACTTTGGTCTATGGGCTGGAGGACAAGGTTCCGCTCTCCGCCCTCATTCCCCTGTCCACCCAGCACGCCATGCTGGCGCTGACCTTCCTGATCTATCCCATCGTCGCCGCCACCGAGGCGGGGCTGCCGGAGGACCAGATCGAGGCCATGCTGAGCGCCTGCGCCATGTGCATCGGGCTCACCACCATCATCCAATGTTCGCGCACCCGCTTCGGCAGCGGCTATCTGGGCATCCATATTCCCGCCGCTGGCGCCATTCCGCTGGCGGTGCAGGCGCTCACCATCGGCGGGCTGGGGCTGATGGCGGCAACCACCATCCTGGTGGGCGTGTGCCAGCTCTTCATGGCGCGCCTGGTGCGGCCGCTGCGCGTGCTGCTGCCGCCGGAGGTGTGCGGCGTCGCCGTGACCATGCTCGGCGTTTCGCTCGCCAGCCCCGCCCTGCGGCGTGCGCTCGGCCTGGAAGGCGGGGGCACCGAGGTGAACCTCGGGCCGCTCGCGGTGTCCATGGTGACCCTGGTGCTGATCGTCAGCGTCACCGTGTTCGCGCCGCGCCGGTTCAAATTGTTCGCGGTGCTCGTGGGCGCGTCCAGCGGCTGGGCGCTGGCCATGTTCAGCGGCGTCGATCCCACCGACATGGGGGCCGCCCTGGCCAAGGCGGATTTCGTCGCCCTGCCCCATCTCCAATTGCCTTCGCTGGCGCTGGAGCCGCGCCTGTTCCCGCTGGTGGCCCTGCTCGTGATGATGGGGCTGGTGGACGTGCTCGGCGTCACGGTCTCGCTGGAAAAGATGAACGACGCCGAATGGCGCCGCGCCGACATGCAGGCGGCGGGACGCGCGGTGACCGCCTGCGGCATCGGCAATATCTTGAACGGCATGACCTCGGGCTTCCAGTCCGGCCTGTCGTCCTCGGCCGTGGGTCTCGCCTTCGCCACCGGGGCGACTGCGCGCAGCATCGGCATCCTCGCCGGCGCCGTGATCTTCGCGACCGCCTTCTTTCCGAAGGCCATCATGGCGCTGACGCTGATCCCCTCGCCGGTGATCGGCGGCATCCTGCTCTACACCTCCGCTTACCTGCTGGTTGCGGGCATGGACCTGATCTTGTCCCGCCGACTCAGCGAGCGGCGGGTGTTCCTGGTGGGGCTCTCGGTGCTGGCGGGCCTCTCGGTGGCGCTGCTGCCGCTGAAGGGGCAATTGCCGTTCTGGATCCAGCCCCTGTTCTCCACGCCGCTCACCGTCGCGGCGTGCAGCGCCATCGCGCTCAACCTGCTGTTCCGCATCGGCATATCCAAGGAAAGTTCGTTCTTGGTGCCGGAGGGGGCGAACGCCTTCCTCACCGCCCAGGACTTCCTGGAACGCCAGGGCGATCTGTGGGGCGCGCGGCGCGACGTCATCGCCGCCGCCATTCCGGTGGCCGCCCAGGCGCTGGAGGTGATCGTCGACACCGGCATCGCCGAAGGGCCGGTGGAATTGCGCGCCCGCTTCGACGAGAGCCATCTCGACGTGTTCGTGCTCTATGACGGCGCGGTGCTGGAGGTGCCCAAGGAGCGCCCCTCCCCCGAGGCGCTGCTGGGCGACGCCAAGGAGGTCGCCGGCTTCGCCGCCTATCTGCTGGTGAAGCTGGGCGACCGGGTCACCTTCGGCCGGGCCGCCGGGCGCGCGCGCATCACTTTGCGCTTCGATCATTAGGGCGGGACCCGGACGCCGGACGTCGGAAATCATCCCGCACGCGCGGGGCTGGACAGGAATGGATGACCTTGCGCTTCCCAGGCGGGAAAAGCTCATGCCAAAGGCCATCTTCAAAACGCCCTTTGCACCTTAAGGCGAGCTCTTGAAAATCAAGTGTTCATCAAGATGGTCCCCCGAAGGTGTAGCATCCCACCGCTTGATAAGCCCGCTTCATCTTTTGTTGCCTCGCGCGCGCAAGAGAATAAATCTAGCCTTGTCTCAAAGGTGCGGCGAAGACGGCATCTGGGAGGCGGTCATGGGCGCGACTTGGGAACTCCTGCTCGGCAAGCTCGAATGGCTCAGCGCCCCGATCGGCGATTTGCCACAAGAGGCCATCGCCACGGCGACAGTGCTGTTCTGCCTGCTCATCCTGGCGGGCGTCGCAGCCATCTTGCGGCTTGCGATGCCGAGCATCATGGCCCTCACCCTGGGCGCGATCTTCCTGGCGCTCCAGGCCTATGACGTACAGACCCAATGGCGCACCATCAGCTTTGGCGCCGTCGCGCTCGTCATGGCGCTGATCGTCACCACCAGCGAGCGGCGACGTGGCGTGCGCGAGATCCGGCAGGAGCTTGCCGACATGGACGCGCGCTTCGATCGCTTCCTGGATGCGCTCGACCACCGCCAAGCCCTGGTTGAACATCGCGTCGAGCAGGCGCTGGTCGTTCCCGCTCCGCCGCCGCCGACGCAGAATACGCAGAATACGCAGAATACGTGATCGCCGGGCCTAGAGCGCGATCCGCCCATATGGAATCACTTGGTGGTTCCATATGGGCGGTAAATCGCCCCCTCACTTATTGAATAGAGGCGGATTCACTGCCCATATTGAAACGCCCAAGGCGATTGAATAGGGGCAGACCCGGCTCTATCCCCGCCGATGCCGGAAGCGGTTGACTGGGCGAAAGGGCAGCACAATTCCCATCTGCCCCCGCACGCAGGGGCCGAACATGTGGGAGTCCGGCCGCTTTCGGGTCGGACCCGGCGCTTCCAGATCCTTCAGCGCCCTGCGGCCGTTCAGCCAGACCACGCCCGGCAGCAGAAACCCCGCGTGCCCGCCTTCACCGGCTGATCCCGCATTAAGGGCGTGCTGCATATGCGCCACCTGATGCTCGATGTAGCTGCTGGAGCCGGCCTTGGGATCGGTGCGGCGCTTGGCGGTAGCCGAGCCCCGGCTGCCGTGCCTTACATTGGTGGCGAGAAGCGCGCCCGGTGGAAAGAAGGTGCCGCCGCCCATGATGAAGGAGAGCGCATGCTTGGCCACCTCCGGCGGCGTGGTTGTCGGGACAAAGCCGCGCGCACCTTGCCGAAAGGCGTCCGTCACCTCTTCGGGATCGCTCCTGTCGGACAGGATGACCAGTGGGGCGTTGAGGGTGAAATCCTGGACATGCCGCATCCATTCAGAGGCCACGGGATCCTGCACCGACAGCCGGCCGAGGCTCAGAATGCCCAGCGAGAATGCAAGATGTCGGTCCGCCGCGCTCTCAAGGTCCGCGGGATCGCAGTCGCGAAGCGAAACGCCGTGCATCTCAGCCCAATCCCGCAGCAGCCCCACGATGCCGGCGCGCCTCAGTGGAAGAGCGTCGACGATGAGGACGATGGGCGGGAGATCCTTTTCGATCGCTTCGGACAAGGCCACACCTGATGATGCAAGATCCTCTCCCATCCAATTGCATCAAGAACCAGCAATTTAACGCCGTACACTTGAAGATTTCATGCAGGCGCGTGAAATCGAAGCAGATAGAGAGTTGATTAAATATATTTCAATCGCCTGCAACAAAACAATTAATACTGAAGCATGAAGCCCCTAACGCGTACAAATGCGCTGTACTCCCGAGGCATTGCGCCGGGCAGAGAGACTCGGCCCCATAATGCGCGACCGAGGTCCGATGGCGGTCGCCTTCATATCGGAAGCGGTAGAGCCGGATATTTGGAGCTAGAGCGTTTTCAGCAAAAGTGGATTCCGGTTTTGCGTTACGAAAACGCGTCATAATAAAAGCCCGGAGCACGTTCGGCAAACCGGCGTTCGCCGAACCTGCTCTAGAGGCCCGGCACCCAGCTCTCCGGCCCCTTCACCGCTTCCGGCAATGCGGGCGACAAGCCGCCCACCGCCTGGCCTCGCTCCATTCCGCACAAGGCGGCCTGGGTTCGGTTCGACGCCCCAAGCTTGCGCATGATCTGACGGACATGGACTTTGACCGTCGACTCGCACATGGACAGCTCACGGGCTATCCTTTTGTTGGAGTGCCCCTGCTGAAGCAGACGCAGGACCGCGTTCTGCCGGACCGTCAGGGTCGTGCAATAGGCGCCATTGTGCATGACATTCGACACCACCGGCCGCCGCCAGTCGGGCGTGGGAGCCCGGTTCTGGCTTCCCAGCAAGGCGTTCGCCGGGAAGTACACGCCGCCACCCATGATGAAACGCAGCGCCTGAAACACCACGGAAGGCGAAATCTGCGAACTGATGAACCCGCGCGCGCCGGCCTTGAGCACATTGACCACCTCGTCCGCGTCGTCACGGTCCGATAGGATGACAAGGGGCACGTCCGGCTGCCTGCCGCGCAACTCCTCGATGCGGCCCTGAAGCTCGGGCGCCTCCATGGATTCTCCCCCGACGTTGAAGACGATAAGCTGCACGTCGCAATTGCCTTGACCGGATTCACGAAGGTCGGACAAGTCCAACGCTTCGAGCCGCATATTATCTTCCTTCGCCCAATCCTCGAGCAGGCTTTTCAGGCTCGCTCTGCGGAACGGAAGGTCATCTATTAAGATGATTCGTAGAAGACCAGCAAGATTATCAGGCACCGAGATCATGACTTCCTCCGCCTTACACCCCACCCATCACTCAGTTTTACGCTGTAAAAACATGATATGTGAAAAATGGTGTGCAAAAAACCAAAAGACGTCACTCTCTGCCGATTCGAATCTCCCAACGCCGTAATAACCTGTGCAATTATGCAAATTGAGTAGATATCACTAAGTCTATACTCAATATGGATACAAACTCGCGACTGAAAAATATAAAAATATACTAACCATGATAAGATTTATTTTTAAAATCTTTGTTTCAAATCAAAAACTGATACCGATATATCTAAAGTATTACTTTCCCCAAGGGAATGAAAAAGGAAGGTCAACTAAAGCGTCGCATTCGCCCGTAATCTAGGTCGAAATACAGATGCGAATCAACCTTCAACATGAAAGGAGCAGCAACATAACCCTGATTGTTGAGACGTTGGCCGACTCTTCAGCCTGAAACATAATCAGACTTCGCGGAAGCTGCGCCTCATCGCATCCTTGAAAGGTTCGATCAAATAGTCCACAAATGTCCGCTCCTGTGTAACGATCAGGACCTCCGCCGGCATGCCTGGAAGCAGCTCGACAATACCTTTCAAGCGCTCCAACTCCTTCACGTCTACTTCGACACGGGCAAGGTAATAGGATTGCCCGGTCGTCTGGTCCACGAGCCGGTCGGCCGAAATCGAATTCACGATACCGTCCATCCGGGGCAGGGCGCGCTTCGAGAACGCGGTCAGGTGCACCTGGGCAGCGAGGCCAGCATGGACAACATCGATATCCACCGGCGACACGCGCGCTTCGATTAGTAATGTTTCCCCATCCGGCACGATGTCAAGGATAGCTTCCCCAGCGCGAATGACGCCACCCAAGGTCTTGAACCGGAGGTTTACCACCGTGCCACTGACGGGAGCGATAACGACGGTGCGTGACAAGATATCCTTACTCGACTGGAGGCGCTCCATGACCGCTGCGAGCTCCACGCGAACCTTGTCCATCTGCTCGGACACCTGATCGGCCCGCTCGGCATCCAAAGCTAGAAGTTGCACCTCAGCTTCGCCAATTTGCTGCTCGGCGCGCGAGATCATGCCGATATATTCGCCCCTTCGGCCCTCGATCTCCGCCTGCGCCCGCTCGAGGCTGAGAACCTCCGGCTTGCGGATCAGGTTCTTGCTGAGCAGGATTCGCTTACCGTCGAGCTCCTCCCCGATCAACGTCAATTGCTGGACGGAACTTGCCGCCTGCGCCTTCAAGGCATTGATCTGTTGATGGAACTGCTGAATTCTCTGATGCAGGATCTCATGCCGCCGCTGGTGCGCCGTGCGGCGGGTCTCGAACATGGCGCGCTGGCCTTCCACGATCGTCTTGAGGCCCCGGTAGCCTTGGTCGGACAGCAATTCCCCGGGAAAGGCGATCTCCAGGCGATCCTGCTGCTCAGTGACCAGGCGCGCCTGCATGGCGAGCAATGTATAGTATTGGTTGAGTTGTGAATTTAATACAGTTTCTGCTTGTAAACTTTCCAGGACGACCAAAGGCTGGCCCGCCGCCACCTTGGCGCCATCGCGCACCTGTAGCCCGGCGATGATGCCGCCCTCCAAATGCTGGATGGTGCGCCGGCTGCCGTCAGGGCTGATCACGCCCGGCGCAACAGCCCCTCCGGCCAGGGGGGCGAGCATGGCCCAGGCCAGGAATCCACCGAGAAATACCAGGATGAGCCACAGGCCGACCAGCATCGGCGTGCTCACCGAGCGCCGCAGCGCCGCATCATTGCTTGGCGGCAGAACCTGCGTCGCTGGTTGCGATTCATGGGGAACGAGAGCGCGCGAGATAGCCATGGCTGCATACCCTTTCCAAGTTGGACGTCTGTCATGTCTAGGAGGCGGGAACCGGCGGACGACCGTCGCGCAACGTGTTGCGCTCCATCGGCGAGGCGCCGGAGACGGCCAGGCGCAGGCGCTTGAGAATTTCATCCCTCGGGCCGAAGCCCTCGACGCGCCCGTCCTTCATCAGCAGGATCTTGTCGGCCTGCGCGATGGTGGAGGGCCGGTGCCCGACGATCAGGAGTGTTGCGCCCTTGCGCTTCATCTCTTCCAGCGCGGCCGAGAGCGCGGCTTCTCCGGCCTGGTCCAGATTGGCATTCGGCTCGTCCAGCACGATCAGGCGCGGAACGCCATAGATGGCGCGGGCAAGGCCGATGCGCTGGCGCTGGCCGCCCGACAAGCGCAGGGCGCCGTCGCCGATGGCGGTGTCATAGCCGTTCGGCAGACGCTGGATCATGTCGTGCGCATGGGCGAGCATGGCCGCCT
This sequence comes from Roseixanthobacter finlandensis, assembly GCF_043195105.2. Taxonomy (NCBI): domain Bacteria; kingdom Pseudomonadati; phylum Pseudomonadota; class Alphaproteobacteria; order Hyphomicrobiales; family Xanthobacteraceae; genus Roseixanthobacter; species Roseixanthobacter finlandensis. The sequence continues at coordinate 4,937,557 of NZ_CM195536.1, forward strand.
CGATGACCGCAGCATCGTCCGCGCCGCCGCTCATCCTTGAGATGTTGTCGCGGATCGTGCCGGGAAAAAGCTCGGCATCCTGCGGCAGATAGCCGAGGTGGCGCCCGAGATCATCGGGATTCCAATGGCCGAGGTCGGAGCCGTCGAGGCGGACCTCGCCGCTGGTGGGCCGCGCCACCCCAACCAGCAGGCGGCACAAGGTGCTTTTGCCGCTGGCCGAAGGGCCGATGACCGCGATCGCTTCGCCCGGACGCGCCTGGAACGAGACCTGCTGGAGCACCGGCGCGCGCATCCCCGGCGGGGTATAGCTGACCTGGTCCAGGGAAATGAAGCCAGCCGGGCTCGGAAGGCGGAACCGCCGGCGCTGGTCCGGCATGGATTGCAGGCGCATCTGGAGCCGGTTGTACGCCACCCGGGCGAGACCGAAATTCCGCCAGGTGCCCATGGCCATCTCCACCGGCGCCAGGGCCCGGCCGAGCAGGATGGAGGCGGCGATCATCGCACCGCCGGAAACCTCGCCCTTGAGCACCAGATAGGCGCCGAGCCCCAGCGTCGCCGATTGCATGAACAGGCGGGCGAACTTGGTGAACCCCAGCAGCAGCGCGCTGCGCTCGTTGGCCTCCTGCGAAGCCCGCACGCCCACATCATTGCTGACCCGCCAGCGCTCGATCAGGGCCGGCAGCATCCCCATGGCGCGCACCACCTCCGCGTTGCGGATCGTGGTTTCGGCCTGGAGCGTGGCGGCGATCTGCGCCTGGCTCGCCGCGGCGATCGAAGCCCGCGTCAAGGTTTCGTTGGCGATCCCGAGCGCCAGCAGCAATCCCGCCGAACACACCGCCAGAAGACCCAGCGCGGGATGCAGGATCCAGATCAGCACCAGGAACACCGGCGCCCACGGCGCGTCGAAGAACACGCTGAGACCGGGCGAGGCGATGAAAGCCTGGACCTGAGAGAGATCCCGCATGGCCTGGGCGCCCGATCCGTCGCCCATGAGGCGGGTCCGCACGGAATGGGACAGGTAGACCGGCCCCAGCCGGTCCGACAGCCAGGAACTCATGCGGATGGTCACGGCGGCCCGCAGGCCATCCAGAACCCCCAGCAGAAGCAATGCGGCGGCGGCCAGGATGGTCAGCATGACCAGCGTGTTCACGCTGCCGGTTACCATCACCCGGTCATAGACCTGCAGCATGTAGAGCGGCGATGCCAGCATGAGCAGGTTGATCGCCAGACTGAACGCCAGCAGGACCCATGCGGCCTTGCGGCATTGCGCCATTGCCTCGTCGAGGTCCGTGCCCCTGATCCGATGACCCGCCCTTCGATCCCGCGTCGACATTTCCGCCCCTCCACCAAGAGATGATCGCGCCCAGCCGAGCCTCAGACGATGAGGCCCGGATCCACGAAGAGGTCCTGCGAGACCAGGATGCCGGCGGCCGTCTGCGCGGCCGCAAGATCGGTCAGCGATCCGACCACGACGTAAGTGGTGTGGGTCGCCCCAACGAGGCGCACCGCCAGGGTCGGGTCGGACGCACCGAACACCTGCGTCAGCGTGGGCGCCTGGGTGAGGCTGTTCAGCTGCACGTCCTCGCCGGTCTGGTAGCCCATGATCAGGTTGGTGCCGCCCAGGATGCGGAACGTATCGACGCCCGCCGTGCCGCCATCATTGACGCCGTCCCCGTACAGCGTCTTCGACCCGCTGCCATTGGCGACCAGCAGATCGCTGCCGCTGCCGCCGCGCATGATGTCGCTGCCGGCGCCGCTGACCAGCTTGTTGTTGCCGGTGCTGCCGATGAGCGTGTCGGTGAAGGCCGAGCCGGTCACGTTCTCGATGGTGTTGAGCTGATCGCCCGCCGCATCGCCGCCACTGCCGACGGTCGCCGCTGCCGGATTGGCCGTCAGCGTCACGCTGACGCCCGCCGACGAGGTGGAATAATCGGCCGTATCGATGCCGTCGCCCCCGACCAGGATGTCCGCGCCGATGCCACCCCTCAGCGTGTCGTTGCCCGCCCCGCCTTCCAGGCGGTTGGCGACATCGCTGCCCACGAGCAGGTCGGCGAAGGCGGAACCGGTGAGATTCTCGATCCCGTTGAGCTGGTCGCCCTGGGCATCGCCGCCGCTACCGAGCGTCGTGCCGGTGGAGCTCAACCCCACCGATACGCCGCTCGCGGAGGTGGAATAGCTCGCCGTATCGGTCCCCGCGCCGCCCAGGAGGATGTCGGCGCCGCCCTGCCCGCGCAGCAGGTCATTGCCGATGCCGCCCTCCAGCCGGTTGGCGACGGCGCTGCCTTGCAGCGTGTCGTTGAAGGCGGAGCCGATGAGGTTCTCGATTCCGCTGAGCTGGTCGCCTTGCGCGTCGCCGCCGCTGCCAGTGGTGACGAGATTAGGATCATCGCTCGCAAACAAGGCCACGCCCACCGCCGAGGCCGAGGCCGAATAATCGGCCGTGTCGGTCCCCGCGCCGCCGATCAACCGGTCCGCGTCCGCGCCGCCGGCCAGCGTGTCGTCGCCGGCGCCGCCATCCAGCCGGTTCGCGCCTGCGCCGCCGCGCAGCAGATCGGCATAGGCCGACCCGATGACGTTCTCGATGCCCGTGAGCTGGTCCCCTTCGGCATCGCCGCCAATGCCGAGCGTCATTGCCACCGGATCGAGCGTGATCGTCACGCCGGCCGAGGAGGTCGAGTATTCGGCGGTATCGACGCCGCCATTTCCGGTGAGGACATCCGCGCCGCCGCCGCCGACGAAGGTGTCGCCAAGTTCCCCGCCCAGGAACGTATCGGCGAACGCACTGCCGACCAGCCGCTCGATCAGGATCAGGGTATCGCCCTGTGCGTCGCCCCCGAGGCCGGTCCCCGCCGCGGTGGGATTGGCGAGCGTCGAATTGAACTGGACCGTCACCGCGCCGGTCGAGGCGGAATAATCGGCCGTATCGAAACCGCTCTGGCCGATCAACGTATCGCCGCCGGCGCCGCCCGTGAGCGTATTGTCCTCGGAATTTCCCGCCAGCACGTCATCGAAGGCCGAGCCGATCAGGTTTTCGATCGACACCAGGCTGTCACCGGTCGCAGCTCCGGAGGTGGTGTTTGTGATCATGTCGATGCCGACCGCCCCGCCGGCGGAATAATCCGCCGTGTCGATGCCGTCGCCGCCATCCATCAGGTCCGCACCCGCGCCGCCGATCAAACGGTCGTTGCCGCCTTCGCCGGTGATGACATCGTCGCCATCGCCCCCGTCCATCCGGTCGTCGCCGTCGCCGCCGGACATCAGGTCCGCGCCCGCGCCGGCGAGGAAGGTATCGTTGCCGGCATCGCCGAACATCTGGTCGGCCCCGTCGCCGCCATTGAGGTCGTCGTCGCCGTCGCCGCCATACATCAGGTCGGCGCCGCTCGACGCATTCAGCATGTCCGCCCCGGCGCCGCCGCGCAGGATATCGTCCCCGAAGCCGGAGAGGAGTTGGTCGTCGCCGTCGCCGCCGTCCAGCAGGTCGGCATCGTCGCCGCCGGTGAGCAGGTCGTCGCCCGTGCCACCATAGAGCTGGTCCGCCCCGAAGCCGCCCAGCAGCGTATCGTTCCCGCCGCCGCCGAAGATGCGGTCATTGCCGAAGCCGCCGTCCAGGGTGTCATTCCCGCCCGCGAGGCTGTCATTCACCCCGTCGGGGATGCCGTCCGCGTCGTCATCGTCGGGAATTGCGTTGCCGTCCACGTCGACGATCGTGTCGCCGATCAGAAGGTCGTCGCCGTCATTGCCACGCAGGACGTCGTTGCCCATCATGCCAATGAGCTGGTTGGCAAGCCCGTTGCCCGAAAGAACATCGTTGAACGCGGAGCCGGTGAGGTTCTCAATCCCCAGAAGCGTATCGCCGCTGGCATCGCCGCCGGCGCCGCGGGTGGTCTTGGACGGATCCAGATTGAGGGAAATGGTGACCATGGCGCCGGAGGTGGAATAATCCGCCGTGTCGATGCCCTCGCCGCCGGTGATGGTGTCGGCGCCCGCGCCACCGCGCAGCACATCGTTGCCGGCGCCGCCATAGAGCTTGTCCGTGCCCGCCCCGCCGTCGAGAATGTCGTCGCTTTCGGCGGCGGTGAGCGTGTCATTGCCGGCGCCCCCGTCCAGATAATCGCCACCGGTGGTGCCGGCGCGCACCGAGATTGTGTCGTTGCCATTGAGGCCCAGCACCTTGAAGCGGCCGGATCCGGTGACTTCACCCCGGTCGTTGCCGTTTCCAAGGGTGAGAAGCTGGTAGCTGACGGGCACCGTGGCGAGCGCCTCGACCTGGGTCGTGGCCAGCAGTCCCATGGCGCCGGCAAGCGGTGCCGAACCCGTGGTGCCCGAACCCGTGGTCCCCGACCCCGTGGTGCCCGACGATATGATGCCCGACGATGCGGACGAAGACGATTTTGTAATCCGGATTGTCGTCGCCATGGTCCACTCTCCCCTTCGTGCTCGGACGTCCGCCGGCAGGTGGACCTAAGGTTAGATGCCAAGGAGCGCCGCCAACAACTGCACACACGTGGAGCCATCTTTTGGGGGAGAGAAGGATTATGTATTCGCTTTTGGTCTACTCCTTCGGGCGAATACATTTTTTACATATAATGAATTGATTTTGGTATTTAGGTATCTGGTATTAAAACAAATTCAAATAATGACGCAAAAAACAGCAAGGGAGCTCCGGGGGTGGGGGTCCCCGGAACTCCCAAGCTGACGAGTACGTTGACGCCTGCGATCCAGAACTCCGCCGACGCCGGCGTCCCGATCAGGCCACCGCCGAGTATCCCGACAGGGGGATGCTCGAATAGTCGTCGGTCGTCACCACGGCGAGGTTCACTTCGACGGAGGTGTCGTCGCCCACCGCCTGAACGTCGACATTGAAGCCAGCGAAGTTGCCATCGATGTCGACGCAGACTTCGATCGACGGATCGACGTTGAAATCGCTGCTGTATTCGGTGGTGGTGTCGAACTCGAGGGAGACGTCGGAAGAAAACTCATAGGTGACGTCGAGGTCCCAGTTGAAGTCGTCGTTTGAACCGTGATCCCAGGAAGACATGGCTACCTCCATTGCTTGAGCATCGGCCGTGTGCCGATGAAATGATCCTAGGTTTTCGAAGTTCTTCGGTCAAAGTAGCAAGTGGATAATTGAACCAATGGGGTACATTGAAAAATAAATACAAATTAATATACGCCGATATGAAGTGGGTATTATTTCGATATTTTCTTGCGGAACGCAAATATGCCCCCTCTGCAATGCAAGGGAGCAAACAAATTAAAACCTTAACTCTATGAACTCAGTCGATGGCCGCAGTAACCACGACAGTCACCGTCGAAAGCTGGTCTTCGACGGTCAATGCGAAAAAATCCACCTGGGCCAAGCTGTTGTCGCCGACAGCGACCGCGGTCACATCGAAAATCGCCAAGTTTCCGTCGACCTCGACAGCCCAGCTGTCGTCCGTGCCGCAGCCGCAGTCCGGGACATAGTCCGGGACCGGATCGGGCAAGGGAACCAGAACCTCGGTGCCGGGACCGGGGTCGGCCGCTTCATCTTGCAGGGTCACAGGCGCGAAGGGGATGCCTTCGATATCGAGCGCGAAGACCTCGGTGGTCGCGATCGCGGCCCATGTCGCCGCATCCCCGTCCACGCTGCTGACGGTGGACGTGTAGTTCAGGCTGAATGCGTGGTCGGCTTCGCCCGTCACCTCGCCATAAGACACCGCGGACGCGTAAGCGGTGCCATCGCCCGCGCCCCATGCGGTGAAGGTCGCGTTGCCATAGGCGGTCTGAACGCTCTCGTCGCCGACGACAAGCGCGTCCACGGAGGCCGTGGCAAGCGTGTCCTGCCCGACCGCTGTGGCATCACCGCCCAGCGAAAGCGCCATGCCCGCCTCATCCGAGGACGTCGGTCCCGTCGAGACGTCCAGGACCATCGCGACACTGTCGATGGACAGCGACACTCCATCGTCACTGCTTTCGGCTTGGCTCACCGACAGGTTTTGCGTGAATGAGGAATTGTAATTCGCTGACATGGCTATAACCCGCGCTCTGCGTTGTATCCAGTGTATCGGAACCATTCCCAATCAGATGGAAAATTGCGCGTTATTCATCACTATAAAACGAGCCTATCCGCACGAGGTACATCCTCATACTTAAGACCATCAGGCCAAAGTAGAGGCACCACGGTCGTACATCATCATTACGACTTGACAGATCAGTCGCCGACGCTTTCCGCTCTAGGCGATGAAGAAATCCGGCGCTTCGCTTTCGTTCATGGTAGCCGCCGCGGTATCGTCGGTCTCGGCGCCGTCGTGCTGCAGAAGGGCCCGAAGGATCGGGATCGCGACATCGTCCGGAAGCGACACGTCCGCGGGCGCATCGTCGAATTCGGGATTGAGGGCGAAGAAATCATCGAGCCGCAGGGTCGACCATTCGCCATCCAGCATGAAGGTCATCAGCAGGTCCTGAGGGTCGCAATCGGAGCGCTCGAGGAACAAGGTCGACCCATTGGCCGCACGCAATGCCGCCTCCGACGTCCATCCCTCAAGGCCGATCAGCCGATCACCCTCGCGGAGCTTGAAGTCCTGAAGGGTGGCGCAACCCTGATGGTCGGCGACATCATAGAGGTCCGCCGTGCCGGTGCAGGAAACGTCCTTGGCATCGCAGAGATTTTCAGACTCCACGGGCAGGATCAGGGTGCATACGTCGCAATCGCCGCCCCCCTCGTCCGAGCCGCCCTCGTCCGCTTCGCCCTCGGCGAGATCGTCTTCCAGCGGCGCGCCGCCGACGAGGCCGGTCTCGTTCGCCGATACGAAGTCATATTGCGTGGAAGGCCCGACCCGCTGCACCCCGCCGGGATCCAGCTCGCTGATGTCCGGCGAGACGGCAACGCCATTGGAGAAGGCACCAAAAGCCTCGGCGCGATCCGCACCACCGCCGCCGCCCTCTCCCCCCTGGCCCGTCCCTCCGCCTCCGGATCCACCGCCGCCCCCGTGCTGGCCGGGATCCGAGGGATCCGAGGGGTCCGAGGGGTCCGAGGGGTCCGAGGGCGTACAGGGTATCGGCTCGGAATAATTCGTGTGGTCCACGGCCGCTTCGAGCAGCGTCGCGACGCTCGACAACTGGTCCTCGACCGTCAGCGCCTGGATATCCACATTGACGAGACTGTCGGGCCCGGTCGCGACGTTGGAAATATCGTAGCCGGCGAGATTGCCCGATACGACGCCGGGCGGCGTGGCGACGGGCGCGCACGCGGTCTGCTCCAGCACCAGCGGCCCGCAGGCCAGCGACAGGCCCGCGATATCGACCGCGAAAAAGAAGGTGTTGCTGAAATCGGCGGCCCAGGCCGCACCGTCGCAAATGCCGCCGCCCGAGGCGGTGTCGGTCATCAGGAACACGAAATCCGCGCCGCAGAAATCGAACGTGGAGCCGACATCTGCAGCGACCGCATCCCCTTCCGCGCCAAAGGAAACCGCCGCCAGGCCCAAGGTTCCGGAAGCGACACTGCCCCATGAAAGCGATTGAACATTGGCCGAAAGGTCGGCGAAGGCGAACGTATCCGTGCCGACAGCATCCGCCCAGGATGCTATTCCCACAGACAGGCCATGATCGCTCGAATCGGCGACCCAGGACTGTTCGGAAATCAGCTGTCCGAAGGACCCACCCGACAAGGTGATATCCTTCGGACCGATCTCGACGATTCCACTCCCCTGCGGAAGGACAAAGGTTAGGCCCGAGATTTTTTCCGCTACTAGCTCGATAGTCATCACGTCCCCCTATGCGCCCCGTTATTTTCAAATATTCATACAACCTCCGAGGAGATTGCAGAACATTGCAAAGGGCGCTTGACCTATCGGACGGGGACTACGCCTAAAGAGGAGCCTTCGGAAGGTGAAGAAGCGATACGCCGAGCTCCTTATTACCTTTCTCTTCTCGCAGTCGCACACGCATTTCGCGGGAGCGAACCGATGTACCTAATCCTGTCGCACGATGCTGCGGCGGAAGGGATGCGCGGGATAGACGCCGAGAATGCGCAGTTCCCGGGAGAAGAAGGCCAATTCCTCCAGCGCCCGCTTCACCGGCAGGTCGTCGGGGTGGCCTTCCACCTCGGCATAGAACTGGGTCGCGGTGAACTCGCCGTTCATCTGGTAGGATTCCAGCTTGGTCATATTGACCCCATTGGTCGCAAACCCGCCCATGGCCTTGTAAAGCGCCGCCGGCACGTTGCGCACCCGGAACACGAACGAGGTCATGACCGGGCCGTTGTCCGCTCCCGCCCATTCGCCTTCGCGTGCCAGGATCACGAAGCGCGTGGTGTTGTGGCTCTCGTCCTCGATATTCTCCGCCAGGATCTCCAGCCCATAGAGGTCCGCCGCGAGGCGCGAGGCGATGGCGGCGCGGGTGACGTCCCGCGCCTCGGCGATCTCGCGCGCGGAGCCGGCGGTATCGGCGCCGATCACCGCCGAAAGGCCGAGCGTGCGCAACGCCTTGCGGCATTGGCCCAGCGCCATCACATGGCTCTGCGCGGTCTTCAGCGTCGCGAGGCTCGCGCCCTTCACCGCCATCAATTGATGGGACAGCGGCAGGAAGAATTCACCGATGATCTTCAGGCTGGCGCGCGGCAGCAGATGGTGGATGTCCGCCACCCGGCCGGCGACCGTGTTCTCGATCGGGATCATGGCGAGATCGGCCGTGCCGCCCTCCACCGCCGCGAACGCATCCTCGAAGGTGTGGCAGGGCACCACCTCATATTCGGGATAGGCTTCGCGGCAGGCGATGTGCGAATTGGCGCCCGGCTCCCCCTGGAAAACGATGCGACGGCTCATGCCCGAATTCTCATGCCAAGGTCCTCATGCCATATCTCCCGATGTGCGCTCGGCGGCGAGCAGGGCGCGCGCCCTTTCCAGATGCGCCGGTGTATCCACCCCCAGCGGCACCGCGTCCACCACCGCGACGTCGATGCGCATGCCGGCTTCCAGCGCCCGCAGCTGCTCCAGCTTCTCCCGCTGCTCCAACGGCGAGGGCGGCAGCGCCACGAACCGCGCCAGCGCCGCGCGGCGATAGGCATAGAGCCCAATGTGATGATAGAGCGGCCCTTCGCCAAAAGGCGCGGTCGCGCGGGTGAAATAGAGTGCCCGCAACAGGCCGGGCCCAAGCGGGGAACCGACCACCTTCACCACGTTCGGGTCGGTGCGCTCCTCCTCCAGCACGATCTGCGCGGCCAGCGTCGCGATATCCACGGCCGGATCGGACAGCGGCGCGAGGGCGCGGGCGATGGTGGCGGGCGCGATGGTGGGCAGGTCGCCCTGCACGTTGACCACGAATTCGACCTTGCCCTGCGGGTCGATCTGCATCAGCGCCTCGTAGATGCGATCGGAGCCGGAAGGATGGTCGGCGCGCGTCATCACCGCCTCGAGGCCGGCGCTCCGGACCGCGTCGGCGATCTCGGATGCATCGGTCGCCACTGCGACGCGGCCGATATTGGCTGCGACTGCTCGCCGCGCCACTTCCACGATCATGCTGCGCCCGCCGACATCGGCTAGCGGCTTGCCGGGCAGGCGGGTGGCGGCCAGGCGGGCGGGGATCAGCACCAGAACTTCCGCAGCGTCCATAATCGTGGCAACCTTGGGGCGGGAATGCGCCAGGACCAGCGCGAAACGTGGCATTGGGGCGCGCCTTATACGGGTTGCACGGCGCCAATCAAAGTGATTAGTGTCCGACCGGCTACGCCTTAATTGAGGCGACGGCCCAAGTTTTTGCCGGTGGACCGCGAATTTAGGGGCTCCGAGGAGCGAAGCGCCGATGGATAGTTTTGAATTGAACAAAATCGCGGGAGCGCTGCTCGGCACGCTTACCTTGACGATCGGCCTCGGCATCGTTTCCGAAATTCTCTTTGCACCCGAAGCGCCCGCCAAGCCCGGCTATGAGATCGCCGTGCCGGAAGGCCCAGCGGGCGGCAATGTCACGGAAGCCAAGGCGCCCGTGATTCCGATCGAGCAGTTGTTCGCCACCGCTTCGATCGAGAAGGGCGCCAACGTCGCCAAGCGCTGCGGCTCCTGCCACAATTTCACGGAAGGCGCCGGCGCCAAGGTGGGCCCGGACCTCTATGGCGTGGTGGATCGCCCGGTGGCGAGTGTCGCCGGCTTCGCCTATTCGGCCGCCATGAAGGCCAAGGGCGGCGAATGGACGCCCCAGGCGCTCAATCACTTCCTCACCAATCCCAAGGCCGACGTGCCCGGCACCGCCATGGCCTTCGCCGGTATCCCGAAGGAAACCGAGCGCGCGGACCTGATCGCCTATCTCAACTCGCTCTCCCATTCGCCCAAGCCCTTGCCGACGGCTGCCGCCGCCCCTGCGGATGCCAAGCCTGCGGATGCGAAACCGGCCGAGGCTGCGCCTGCGCCTGCGCCTGCGGACGCGGCCAAACCGGCCGAGACCGCTCCCGCCGACACCAAGCCCGCGGAGACCAAGCCCGCGCAATGATGCGGGCGGCACCGGTCACGGCGCGCTGAGTGCAAGCGCACTGATCGCGGCGCGACTGAAGTCGGGCCGCATCGGGGCTGGATTTGGGGACGCCCGCGCGGCGCCCACGATCCCTGGAAAACAAAAGCCGCCCCCACGGGCGGCTTTTTTATTTCCCGCTCAGATCGCACCCATCTGGCGCCACATGGGCAAGCGATTCTCAAAGCACCATTGCACACCTTCGGTGACGGCGGCCCGCGCCTCCTCGGCATTCTCCATGCGCTTGCCGTCACGCATCAGCGGCACCGCGTCCGCCGCCATGCAGGCTTCCACATGGGCCAGCAATGCCGGCAGCTCTGCCGGCACGCCACGCGCGAGGCCGTCGTAGACCAGGGCTTCCATGGTCGTGAGGGTGAGGCCCGACCCGGTGAGCGGCGCGGCCACCACCGCCGTTTTCGCCCGCTTCTCGGCCACTTCGCGCACCGCGGCGCGATTCAATTCCAGGCTCGCGGTGCGAGCACCGGCCGAGAGGCCGAACGGCACCGGCAGCGCCTGCGCGGTGCCGATGAGAATGCCGGCCAGTTCCACCAGGGACGGACTGCCCGCCTGGCCCCGCAGCTCCGGCAGATCCACCAGCTCGCCCAAGGTGTGCGGCCGCTCGGCCAGCGCCTCGAACACGGGGCGATAGAAGCGCGCCTCCAGCTGCGCCTTGCCGGCCGGAACGTCGAGCGCGGTCTTGGTGTCAGACAGCGGCACGCTGAGCGCGAGGCCGAAGTCTCGCAGCCGCGCGTCGCGCAGCGCATCCGGCATGCGGCGGGCCCCGCGCACGAAGATGTCGCGGCGGAACGGCCGGTTCACCAGATAATCCTTCACGCTCTCGCGCAACGGCCCGGCGGGCACGGTTGCGAGAATGTCCCGCTGGGCGGGATTGAACACCAGGTCCGGGAAATTCTCCGTCAGGGTCGCCGAGCCGACATAGGTCAGCTTGGCCTCGCCCAGCAGGCGCGCGGTATCCATGTGGTAGAGCGGCTGCCAATTGGCGTTGAGATATTCGTGGGCGAGATAGACCGCTTTCTCGTCGCCCGCATGCTTGGCGGAGCCGGCGCGCAACTGCTCGAACAAGGTGGGCGAACCGAGCACGCCGGACCCGGCCTTCTGCAGGGTTTCCGCGAAATCCAGCGCGCGGAGCACCTGCACGTCGCTGCGCTCGTGGCTGAGCGCCGCATGCTCCAGCATCAGGCGCTGAAGCGGCAGGATGGCGGTCCAGCCGGGCATGGCATTATAGCTCAGCGAGACGATGCCGCCCGGCTTTACCCGCCGGGCCAGGAATGTGGTGATGGCGGCGCGGTGTTCGGCGCTCACCCAGGACCACACCCCGTGCAGCGTCACCATGTCGAACGCTGGCAGGTCGGCCTTCTCGGGGTCGAGCATTTCCTCGAAGCTGAGCTCGAGGAACTCCACATTGTCGAGCCCCGCCGCCCGCGCGACGCCGCCGGCCCGGGCGATATGGGCCGGGTTGAAATCCACCGCCACCACGCGCGCCGCTGGATTGGATGCGGCGACCACATTGGCGGTAACCCCTTGCCCGCAGCCCAATTCGCAATAATCGAACGTGTCGCCGAGCAGCGGTGGTTCGATGCCGTTGATCAGGCAGGCCAGGATCAGATGCCCCGGCGCCTGTTCCACATACATGCCGGGAAGATATTCGATGTCGCTGACATAGCCGGAAGCCCAGGAGGTCATGAGGTGCACGCTGCGATGTGAAGGAGAGGGAGCGAACCGGCGCGAATCAGCCGAGCCGGCCGGCGGGGAAGATGGCGTCCGAGCGATCGACCGGGCTCGGCGCGGAAAGGATCCAGCCGGTCTGCCCGAGGCGGGCGGCGCCCGCGTCGTGCGCGGCGCCGGCAAGGCGGGCCGCCGGCACCGCGTCGGCCTTGATGATGACATTGATGTCGAAATCGAACTCCAGCCCGCAATAGAGCCGCACCAGATCCACGATGCGATTAGATTCCGGCCCGCCGGGCAGGAGATCTTGCAGGCCATCGCGGTCCACCGGGCCGATCACCACACGGAAGCAATCCTGCGCCGCCCAGGCGCGTGACCCGAGCATGGCGCTGGAATCGAGCCGGCAGTGAAGGCCCTGCGGCGCGCCAGCAGACGGCAGGCGCGTCTGTTCGGATGGCGCAACGGACAGCCAGCCGCCGACGAAGGAGACGATCGAGACCGGGTGCGCCAGCTCGTTCACCAGCAGCGCCTCGAGCCCCGACATGGGCCGCGCCTCGCTCGCGAACAGGCCCGCATGGTGCAACACCACCTCGTCCGCCAGCGCGAGGCGATCGTGCAGCGCCGGCGGGCTGAGCCCCACCAGGGCGCGCAGGGCGATGGTGAAGGGATCGGGCGTCTTGGGCGTGCGCTGTTCGTGGGAGGCGGCGAGCCGGTATTTGGTGGAAGCCCGATAGAATTGGGTCACCGCCCGGTGCTGGAAGATGTCCAGGAAGGCGGCGAAGGCGGGGTTCTTCTCGTGCAGGCTCTGGGTGGCAAGATTGGTATAGCCATAGGGCATCACGCCGAGCGGCCCGATCAGCCCGAACAGCGCGACGGTGAGCTGCACCGGCCCCTCGCCCTGCGGGGCGACCGCGCGGGTGATGGTGGCGGTGGGATATTTGAGCGAGGGCTCGGAGACGAAGCGCACCGCATCCAGATGCACGTCGCGGTCATCGCCGAAGCCGGACGACCAGCTGCCGCGCTGATCGTGGATCGGCCCCTGCTTGTCGCGCCACCGCCGCTCCAGCACGCGGACCGCCTGGATCAGGTCGAAGCTCTCCGGCGTGGCGATGAGCTGCTCGATTACAGTAGCGGACGGTATCCGGCGCGCGCGGGCCATGTGCACAGGGTTCCTGACTGTCCCTTGATCGTGGCGGTCAGCCGCGTGAAGGAATTGATGGAGGCATAGAGCCCGAAGAATTGGTCCAGCACCATGGCGAAGAGGAACATGGAGCTGCCGCTGAAATTGGCGGGATCGAACTCGATGCCGATGTCGATGCCGCGGCAGATGGCGTCGCCCCAGGCCACATCCCCCGGCCGCACCGGCGCGCGCGCCGTGCCGCGCTGCGCGGTCAATTCGACGATGCCGTCGATCAGCCGATAGCTCTCGGCGGAATCGCGGAAATCATAGAGCCGCAGGATTTCCTTCAGCGCCTCCAGGCCGTGAGTGCCGGAAATCGAGAGATGATTGAGCAGCAGATGCGAGACCAGCTGCCAGCGATGCCCCTGCCCCGGCCCGAGGCGCAGTGTGCGCGTGGGCGGGGAAATGCAGCTGATCTCCCCCACCGTGCCGATGCCGTGCACCGGCTTGAGATAGGGATGTCCACCGCCATAGGGCAACTTGGAGGGTAGATCGCGGTTGAGGCACAGGGTTTCCAGCGACACCACCCAATCCTGCTGGCCGGTCGGGTCGCGATCGAGATCGACGAAGGAGAGGAACACCTCGGTGCCCGGATCGCGCCCGCCCGCGGGCCGGCGGGATGCTGCCCAATAGGCCGGGGCGTTCACCTCGCGGCCGGCGCGGCGGCGGGCATAGAACGGCAGCACGGGCCGCTGCTCGCCATCGGCATCGGTGCCGATGACGGACAGGATGGAGTGCACCTCCAGCACGCCCTGCCGGCGGGCATCGGGGATGATGCGATGCTCATAGCGGTTCTGCGAGAGCACCATCGGCTCCGCGCGCTGGGGAAACAGATTGATGATGGGGGTGCAGCCGAGCGCGAACAGCTCGCGGGAGACGGTGCGCTCCAGCGTCACGTCGGTGCGGTCGAAATAGAAGAACACGTCCATCGCCGCGCCGGCGTCGCGCAGCACCTTGGCGGAAAGGTCGATGTCGAAGAACAGGAATTTCTCGGGGAAGACGAAGAATTCCGTCAGCAACCGATAGGCATGCTGCGACTGCGGGGGATAGGGCAACATGTTGTCTTCGGGGCCGAACCCCACCGGGGAAACCGCGCTCGGCGGCAGGATCACCGGATTCTGGTCGCCCACCCCGTCCGCCAGGGCAATGGAGACGGTGTTGTTCAGGATGAATTGCTGGAGCGTGTAGACCTGATGCGGCTGGCCGCGCAGATACACCCGCAGCTTGTCGGGCTGGAGCTGGGTGAAGGTGACGCCGGGCGTGGTGCAGGCGAGCGAGAGGCGCAGCACCGCCGCCGCGCCATCGGCGGCGGGATTGGGCGGCGCCACCAGCGGCCGCCCGGTCATCGAGGCGTCGTTCAGCACGATCGGCCAAAGCGTCACGGGATAGCGGGTGCGGAAGCGGCAGACCTCGCCCTGCACCGGCTCTGATTCCAGCTCTGTGTCGGCGGGAATGAGCTGCGGCCCGGTCATCTCCGCCTTGGGCTGGAACTGCACCGTCGCCATTGAGGGAATCGGCGCGAGATAATGCGGGTAGAGCACTTCCAGCAGCGCGTTCACCAGCTCGGGAAATTCATCGTCGAGCTTGCGGCCGATGCGGGCATTGAGGAAGGCGACGCCCTCCATCAGCCGCGCCACATGGGGATCGTCGATGGCATCGCCGGACAGGCGCAGATGGCCCGCGATCTTGGGATTGGCGCTGGCGAATTCGCTCGCCATCTGCCGCAGATAGGCGATCTCGCGGTTGTAATAGGACAGAAGATCGTCAGTCACTGCGCGCACTCGTGAGGGAGACCGTATTGCCGAGCGGGTCGATCAGGGTATCGAAGATCATGGGTTCCGGGGAGGGCTCGATCATGATCTCCGCCTCGATGCGCATGCGCAGCGAGCGGTCGCTGGAATCCACATTGGGCACCGCGCTGACCCGCATGTTCGCAAGCCGCGGCTCCCATTGCCGGATGATGTCGCCAATCTCCTCCACCACCTGCGCGCGCCGCTGCTCCGTCGACAGATTGACCGTGGACAGGCACATGACGCCGAAATTGACCAGCGAGGTGTCCAGCTCGGTGAGATCGGCTGCCCAGCCGATCACCCGCCGATCGGTGTTCAGCAATTCCTCCAGGTCGCGCCGCAACCCGTCGCGGAACGCGGCCACCGTGGGCCGGTCCGCGTCGAGCAGCCGGTCCACCAGCGACAGGCCGAACGGGGCGAGTTGCTCCGGGCGCCTCATGCGGCGGGAGCGTCCTGCTGCGCGGAGACCGCCGAGGTGAAGGCGAGCGCGCGCAGATCCAGGATCGAGACGCTCTCCTCGCCCACCAGGAAGCAGCGCAGGCCCTGGCCGGTCACGAAGCCGGCGCGGTCCTCGATCCAGTCGGTGGCGCGGCCGAGCCGCAGCGCCTCGCGCAGCTCGCCGGAGAGAACGGGATAGGTGGCGGGAACCACCACTTCGCCTTCCGGCCCGCCGCGCACGCTCATCTGAACCGTGCGCCAGGCACTGTCGAGCGGACGGCTCGGCACCGTGAACACCGCCTCGTCCACCTGCTCCAAGGGAATCCAGAAATATTTGCCGGTCACGGTCATCACTTCGAAGATGCCGGCGGTGAGATCATCGAGGTCGCGGAAATCCTCGAACGGCACGCCATTATGCGTGCCGGCGACCACCGGGCGGGCCTCCTCGGCGCGGGCGAGGCAGGCGCCGGCTTCCTCGGCGCGGCCTTCACGCAGATGCATCAGCGCTTCGAGGCGCAGGGTCACATGCTCGGGCGGAGTGCCGGCGAATTCCGGCATGCGGCCCTCGGTCCACACCTGGCGGCGGGCCATGTCGGCGCGGACAAGCTGGCGCAGCGCAGCGACGCGCACGGCGGTGGTGGGGTCCTGGGTGGCGATGGCGTCGAACTGGCGCTCGGCCCGCTCCAGATCGCCGGCGACGCACAGCAGCTCGGCCAGCAGGCTGCGCCGCTGAATGTCCTGCGGGGCAGCCTTGACCTCCGCGTTTCCGGCGGCGATGGCGTCGCTCAGACGGCCGGCTTCGAAAATCTTCAGCGCGGAATCGGTCATGGGAGACTCTCCTGGACGTCGGTTCAGCCGGTCCGCGACGTGGCGATGGCCACGTCCGTGACGAGCTTGAAGGTGGTGAAGATCTGGTCGAGTTGGAAATGCGGCCGCAGATGCATGACGCAGGCGAACGTGCCGGGACGGCTCGGCACCGCCTTCACCTCGACGCTCGCCTCGCGCAGCGGATAACGGGCCTTCATATCGGGGCCGGCATCGTCATTGCCGAGGCAATAGGAATGCAGCCACGTCTGAAGGTCGCGCTCGCACGCCTCGGCATTCACATAGGCGCCGATCCGGTCGCGGATCTTCACCTTGGCATAATGGGCGAAGCGCGAGACGCACAGGATATAGCGCAGCATGGCCGAGAGGCGCGCGTTCACATTCGCCGCCGAATGCCCGCTCATCGGCACTTTCTGGATCGACGGGCTGGAATGGAACACCAGATAGGGCGTGTCCTTGCAGACATTCACCGTCATGAAGCCCATCTGCCAGAGATCAAATTCGGTCTGGTTGGCGATCGCAAGCTCGCTGCCGAACCGATCCACCACGCCCGGCGTATCGGTTTCCGCACTCGGCGCCTGGATGCCGGTGACGAGGCCGTTGTCGATCTCGTCGCGCCGTGTGCCGCAGATATCCGCGAACCAGCCGTGCAGGTCAAAGGCGCGGATCAGCACCTCGCCGAAGGGATAGATCGCGCTGCCCCAGCACATGTCGTCCTCGGTGAGGCCGCGCAGATCCTCGCGATAGCGGAAGCCGACGCCGGCGACCCCGTCCTGGGTGTAAGGCTTGCGCATGAGCACGCGCGGCAGCACGAGCCCGAGGAAGCGCACGTCGTCGGTGGCGCGCAGCCGCTCGAAACGGGCGTATTCCGCCCCGCGATACAGCCCGCTCAGGCTCGGCAGGTGGCTCAGCTCGGAAAAGCTGTCGAGGCCGAGCATGCGCGGGGATGCGCCGAGGATCGCCGGGGCGAAGGCGGCCGCGGCAACGCCCGCCAGTCCCGCCAGCCCGGCCACATCGTCGGTGGGATGATCGAGGGTCGGGCGGTGCTGCACCTGATAGTCGCATAGCAGCACGCCATAGGGCAGGCCACCCGGCATGCCGAATTCTTCATTATAGACCTTGCCGAACAAATGGCTCTGGTCGAAATCCGAGGCGCGGTCGAAATCGGCGCACACCTCGCTCCAGGACAGGTTGAGCACCCGCACCACCACCTTCTGGGCCGAGGCGGCGCAGGCGCCGAGATAAGCCAGCCCGCGCCAGGAGGCTTCGAGCGCGCGGAAGCGCTCGTGGTGCAGCACCGCGTTCAGCTGGTCGGTGAGCAATTCGTCGAGAAACGCGATGTCGCGGTCGATCAGGCCGGCGAGCGCCGTGCCCTTGGGCATCTGCGCCAGATCCGCGCCGAACCAGGCGATGAGCGCACGCAGGGGATCGTCCTCGGCCAGGAACGCGGTCAGGCGCGCGTCATCCGCGCGGCCGAGCGCCATGTCGATGGCGTGGCGGCGCAGCGGCGGCGGCAGTGGGACCAGCAGGTCGAGATCCGACGACCGGCCCGCGCCCGCCAAGGGAGCGGGCCCGGAAGGTGATGCCTCCGGGCCCGGGTGCAGTTGATCCACCAGGGAGTCCAAACGGGTGTCCTCCCGTGGCGCTCAATCAGTTCAGGACGCGGTCGGGATGCGGGCCACCATGCGCAGCGAGGTGGTCAGCTCTTCCATCTGCAGCCACGGACGCAGCCAGGCGACCGCGTTGTAGGAACCGGGCTTGCCGGGAATCTCGCGCACTTCGACCTTGGCCTCGGCGAGCGGATACTTGGCCTTCATGTCCTGGCCGGCATCGGGATTGCCGTTGACGTAATTGATGATCCAGCGGTTCAGCCACTTCTCGCAATCGGTGGCTTCCATGAAGGAGCCGACCTTGTCGCGTCCCATGATCTTCAGATAATGGGCAAAGCGCGAGGTGGCCATCATATAGGGCAGGCGCGCCGAGATCGCCGCATTGGCGGTCGCCTCGGGGCGGTCGTACTTCTTGGGCTTCTGCGTGGTCTGCGCGCCGAAGAACACGGCATAATCCGTGCCCTTGTAGTGGCAGAGCGGCAGGAAGCCGAGCTTGGAGAGTTCGGCCTCGCGGCGATCGGTGATGCCGATTTCCGTCGGGCACTGCTGGTCGCTGTCGCCGTCGTCGGAGACGAACACGTGGCTCGGCAGGTTCTCCACCTTGCCGCCGCCTTCGGCGCCGCGGATGGCGGTGCACCAGCCATGCTGGGCGAACGCGTCGGTCAGGCGCACGCCGAGCACATAGGCCGAGTTCATCCAGGTGTAGTCGGAATGGTTCATGGCGCGCGGCACGCCATTGACCACCGGAGCCTCCTCATAATCGAACGCTTCCACCGGCTTGGTGTCGGCGCCGTAGGGCAGGCGGGCGAGCGTGCGCGGCAAGGTCAGCGTGACGAAGCGGGAATCCTCGCTGTCGCGGAACGAGCGCCACTTGGCGTATTCGATGGAGTCGAAGATCTTCTCCAGGTCGCGCGGCTTGGACAGCTCGGTGTAATCGTCGAAGCCGAACAGCTTGGGGCTGGAGGCGGCGATGAACGGGGCGAACGCCGCGGCGGCCACGGAAGACATCTGCGTCAGCAGCTCGATGTCCTCGGGATGGTTGGAGAATTCGTAATCGCCGATGAGCGCGCCATAGGGCTCGCCGCCGGGGCTGCCGAACTCGGTCTCGTAGATCTTCTTGAAGATCGTGCTCTGGTCGAATTCGGAGGACTTGGTGAGGCTCTTGTAGAGCTCTTTCTTGGTGCAGTTCATGACGCGGATCTTCATGCCCGCGCCGGTTTCCGAATTCATCACCAGATAGTTCAGGCCGCGCCAGGTGCCTTCCAGCTTCTGGAAATCGGCATGGTGCATGATGGCGTTGAGCTGGGTCGAGATCTTCGCGTCAATGCCCTTGATGGCATTGTTGATGGTCTGCGACAGGTTCTTGGAATAGGTGACCGTGCCGGACATCGCTTCGCGCGTGAAGGTGCGCAGCAGTTCGGCGGTGCGGTCGGGATCGGTCTGCTTGGTGGCAGCGATCGCCTGGTCGAGGAAGGAAGGGGTACCGGCTTCGGCGACTGCGCCCTCCGGGGCGGCGCCTTCCTGGGTCTGAGCGTCGGCCATGATCAGCCCTCCTTCTTTTCGGTTTCGGCTTCGAGCCCGAGCTGGCTGCTCAGCGTCTTCAGATCTTCTTCCTTGGTCAGGATCTGCTCAAGCAGGCTTTCCAGGTTTTCCGAACGGTCGGCCTTGGAGAGCAGGTCGCGCAGCTGGTCGCGCGCTTCCATCAGCTTGCGCAGGGGTTCCACGCGCTGGACCACGGAGGCCGGGTCGAAATCGTCCATGGACTTGAAGCCCAGCTCGACCATCATCTGGCTGCCGTCGTCGGCGAGGGTGTTGTCCACCTTCAGTTTCAAGCCGGGGGTCATGCGCGCCAGGATCTGGTCGAAATTGTCCCGATCGATCTGGATGAACTTGCGATCGTTCAGCGGCTTCAGCGGCTCGGTGGGATCGCCCGAGAAATCGCCGAGCACGCCGACAACGAAGGGCAGTTCCTTCTGGACGACCGCGCCTTCGGTCTCGACATCATAGGTGATGTGGACACGCGGCTTGCGCACGCGGTTTAGCTTTTCGTGAATGCTGGGCATCGCGCTTCAACCCCTTGTTCTCGGCTACGCAGTTGGCGTTACGATCTCCGACATCCGGCGCGGCGGCCGGGCGCGGTCAACTCTCCACTTCCGGCGCCTTCAGGCCGGAGGCGATGTAGAAATAGCGGCGGGCATCATGGTCGATGATCAGTTCGTCCAGAAGCTGTCCGAGCGGCATGCGCCCGCGCCGCACGATCTCTTCCAGCGTGTAGGAGATCGGCGAATGCGGCTCATGCTCGCGGAAATAGGCGGCGATGCGCAGGATCTGCCGCAAGGCGTCCTCGCGGTTCGAGGGTGCGCCGAACGCCGCCGTTCCCCCGCCCGGCGCCGCGCCGACGGTGCCGCCTTCTTCCGCGGGAGCCTCGGACTGGGAGGTGTGCATTTCGCTCTGCTGCGCGGCCTGGGCCAGCTTGTCGGCGGCGAACACCCGCACCGCATCCAGCACGCCCGTCAGCACGCCGCGGATGGTGCCGGCCGGCGGGGCATCGCGGCCCACATGGGCGCTGAACGCCTCGGAGAGCGCGTTCAGCGCTTCCAGGCAGGCTTCAAGCTCGGCCACGAGATTGGAATAGAAGGAGGCCTGGGTTGCTTGCACCGATGCGGTGAAGGCATCGAGCGTCAGTCCGCCCGCCGCGAGCCGCGCGTCGCGCTTGGCCTGATCGGCGATATGGACGATATCGTTCGCCTGCTCATACTGCCAAAAGGCATAGGCCGGATCGCCCGCGGTGATCGGCAGCTTGCGCAGCGGCTGGATCAGCGTGCCCTGCCCGTCCACGCCGTTGAGGCCGATGAACGGCGCGAGCCGCGCCTCGTTCCCGTCCTCGTCCGGTAGCGGGTGGATTCCCTCCCAGAAGGTGGCGACCAAGCCCTCGGCCACCTTCAGCGCGGTATAGAGGCCGCTATAGCCGTCGATCCGCACCATGCCTTCGATCATCCAGGCCATCACCTCGAGGTCCTTGCCCTCCAGGGACAGGATCTCGCCGGACAGATCGACCACGTCGCCCCACTCTTGCAGCGGGGGCGCGCCGTCATTGTCGACATCGTTGGCGCGCTCGGCGCGCCGGGCCATGGCGCGGGCGTCCTTCACCCGCAGATAGCGCGAAGTGACGGAGATATCGGCGCGCGGATCGGTGCCGCAAGGCGCCTCCTCGCTGATGGGCTGAAGCAGAACTTCAGGATCGAAAGTGGTTGCAATGGCCATGGGTTACCGAGCGTGCCCTAGATGTGCTGCACCCGATTGTCGATGCGCGCAGTCGCAGCGCCGTCGCATCGGGAAATACGCTAACGGATGTGTCGGCTGGAAGCTAGGCCGGAGACCAAAACACCATTGTGACAGCACAATATTTGTTCGCGCGCGGGATTGTGCAGTGCAAGCAAGGATCATCATGGCACCAGCGAGGGGAGGCACTTGAAGCCGGTCATCGGGTTCTGGCGGAAGGGATTGTTCACGCTCGCGGCGTCCAGCGTGAAACCGGCCGAACGCGGTCCAAGATTCACATTGAAGGAGAATCGGTTCGCCGTGATGCGGGTGAGGCCGCGCGCATTCAGGAAGCGGAACAGCGCCCATGGCCCGTTCACGGTGAGCGAGGAGGGCTGGCCGCTTTCCTGGGCGCCAAACTCCACCCGCATGATGCCCGTGGCGCCAGGCCATTTCACCGCCAGCGCCTGCGGTGGCCCATATTGGTAGATGATCGACTGGCCGTCGATCTCGAGCTTCACGCGCATGGCGCCGGGATCGAGGCGGGTCGGCGTCACGTCGAAATTGAGCTGCGGCGCGGTGGCCCCGGCGGGAAAGAACATGGCCCGGATGCGCGCCGCCTGCTCGAAATAGCCGAGCGCGGCGACCGTGATGTCGGGCCGCGCGCTGGCATTGGACAAAAGCTTCCAGGGCGCGATGCTGGTATCCACGAACGGCTTCAGCTGCTTGTCGAAAAACTGCTCCAGCAGGCCGCCGGGAGCGAACATGCGGGTGAAGTCCGGCAAGGTCGCCTCATTCTGCGAATTCTCGAACGGATAGCGCCCGTTGATGGCCACCTGGCAGAACGGCAGCACCTGCGCCTTCCAGGCCGCGTTCATGTCCTCGCGCACCCCGGCATTGGTGATGGTGGAGGTCTGCCGCACCAGGGCCATGATGGATTCCGCCAGCGCCGGCGGGGCGGTCAGCGTGCTCATCCTCAATTGCCCGAGGATCTGCGCGAATGCGGGCCCGGAGGTCAACTCGGTCACCTGGGAGGGGCTGGCATCGCCCGCGCTGGCGGCGGGGCCGATGGCCATGCGCAGCTGGGTCAGCGCCTTGATGACATCGTCCACCGGGCTCGGCGTGCCGGAGACGAACTTGTGCAAGCCGGCGAAACGGTCCGTCACCGGCTGGCCAGGCGAGGGACCGCCGCCGAGCAGGCTTTCCAGCTCCGCCTTGGCGGCGGAGGCATTCTGCACCGTGGTGGGCTTGGCAGGCGGGGCCAGCGTGGTCTGCTGGGCCACCGCGCTCAGATACATCTTGAGCGGCGAAGGCGGACCGATCAGCGCCTGAAGCACCGCCATTTCCTGCTGAA
The DNA here is from genome assembly GCF_043195105.2 of Roseixanthobacter finlandensis. Lineage (NCBI taxonomy): Bacteria > Pseudomonadati > Pseudomonadota > Alphaproteobacteria > Hyphomicrobiales > Xanthobacteraceae > Roseixanthobacter > Roseixanthobacter finlandensis. The sequence goes on from NZ_CM195536.1 coordinate 4,960,180, forward strand.
GCGTGCTGAAGGGCGCGATGGTGACATCGCTCAGCAGGTCTTCCCATTGGGCGGCATAATCACTGGTGTAGAGCGCCAGCATATCCTTCTTCAGCTGGTCCGTACGCACCAAGGCGGGCGTGTTGGAATTGGCCGGGGTACGCACCCAATCCTCGCGCACCAGGGCTTCCGCCACCTTGGAAATGCCCGGCAGCACGACGGTGAAGAAATTGGCCGCGGTATACATGCCCGCGATACCGTCGGAGAGCGATTTGCCGGTGCGGCGCACCAGGGCATAGGGCGCAAGGGGGCCCGCCGCTTCGGCGAGCGTCCAGGGTGTCAGGTCCTTCACTTCCGGCTGGTCTTCCAGGATCGCCAGGCCGCGCTCGGCGGCGGGATACTGGTTCAGCACCACCCGGGCGCGGGCCACCAGATTGTTGTTGAGATCGAGCTTGGGAAAGCCGGCCTGCAACAGATTGGTCAACTGCGTCACCAGCGCCGCACGCAGCGGCGCCTGGGCCGGGCCGGGATAGGCGTCGGCCCAATCCTGCCGCATCCAGGCGATCACCAGATCCTTGTCGATGGGCGCGACGCCGCCGAACATCAGATAGACCATCAGCGCGCCATAGAGCGCGCTGGGCTTGCCCATGTTCGCCTCGATCTGCCGTTGCAGGCGCAGGTCGAGGCGCGGCAGGAACAGTGTTTCCAGGGCGTCGGTATATTCCGAGCGGGTCGCGGTGGAGAGCAGCGGGGTCTGGCTCAGCCCCGCCGTCAGGCGCAGCGGAACGTCCTGGTTGCGATCATTCCACCCGGTCGGCATGGCGGCGAGCGTGGTGAGCGCGGGAATGGTGACGGAGAGGTCCCCGTCGTCGGGCTTCACATTGGTGCTGTTGCGGAGCGGCGCGATCACCACCTTCGCATTGTCGGCGGCGCGATCCACCTGCTCGATCAATTCGCGATTGCCGACGAAGCTGGCCGCCCACCAGATCGAAAGCCCCGCCGCCAGGCAGGCGGTGAGCGCGGTGAGGCCCCACGTCATGCGTTTCTGGCGCCGCTTCAGCTCGGCATCCACCCCGACGAGCCCGGCCTCGCCGAAGATCACCTTCTCCAGCGCATCATGGATGAAGAAGCCGGTGCGGCGGCGCTCCACCACCGCAGTGCCGCCTTCCGGCCGCTCCTGAGGGATCAGGCGATAGGGGCTCTCGTTGGCGGCGTCCTCGGCGTCGGCGCTGGTGAGGTAAAGGCCGCGCAGCAGCAGGGGGCGTTCATAGCCGCTGGGCTTGAACATGTCCTCCAGCAGATCGCAGATCGCCGGCTTCACCGCCGCCAGATAGGGCAGGAACATGAAGGTGTCGAAGCGCCGTTCCGTATCGGCCTCGGTGTTCACCCGGTTCAGCACGCGCGGCAATTGCCAATGCAGCAGATTGTCGTATTCGCGGTTGAGGAACGCGAACATGGTTTCGCCGTCGGCGGTGAGGCCGTTTTCGTCGCACAGCGGGAAGGTCAGGCCGAACACGCGGTTGCGCTCTTCCACGGTGATGCCGTCGAAGAACGCATGGAAGCCGGGAATGCGGTCGGCCTTGGTGATGACCACGTAGATCGGGAATCTTACCTTCAGGCGGGTCTGCAAGCCCACCAGCTGCTGGCGGATGTCGGCGCCATGGGTGAGGCGGTCGGTCTCGCTCCAATTCTCCAGGTCTTCCAGGCTGATGGCCAGGATGACGCCGTTGATCGGCTGGCGCGGCCGGTGCTTCTTCAGCAGGCCGATGAAATTATTCCACACCTGCCGGTCGCTGCCGGAGGCGACGCCGTCGCCGCGAAACGGACCCTGGGTGTCCACCAGGACCGCCGCATCGGAGAAGAAGAAGGCGCAGCTGTTGCCGGCGGCGATCTGCCCGCCCGGTCCGTCGCGGCGGTCGTTCACCGGGAACCGCAGGCCCGAGCGGCGGATCAGCGAGGTCTTGCCCGCGCCGGCGGTTCCGGTCACCAGATACCAGGGCAGTTGATAGACGTAGGAGTGGCCCCAGCGGTGCGACAGGCGCATGCGGCGCAGGACGCCGAGGGCGCGCTGCATGCCGTCCGCCATGGCGGACGTCTGCGCCTCCACATGTTCATCGCGGGCGGGAACCACGCCGGCCGGCATGAGTCCCTTCTTGTCCTGCGGCAGGCCGCCGGCCGCAGGCGCCGGCACGGACGGCCGCCAGCTCAGAACGATGAGGACGCAGACCAGCACCAGCACCAGCAGCGCGAGCACGCGCGGCGTCACGGCGACGAGCGGGGCCTCCCCAGCGATGCTGAGATGCGGGGCAAGGAACCAGATGGCGGCGGCGACCAGGGTGGCCACCACGATCAGCACCACCCAGCGCCAGAATGCGCGCGACGTCAGCATTTTCACCATGGAGATTGTCCCCTCACCTGGGCTCTGCGGGGCGCTATTGGGGAGTCAGCACAATTTCGACCCGCCGGTTGGCCTGGCGGCCTTCGGGAGTCGCATTGGACGCGATGGGATCTGAGGATCCGCGCCCGGTGGCGGTGATGCGCGCCGGGCTGCCCATCTCGGCGGCGAGGAAATCCGCCACCCGGCCCGCACGCGCCTGGGAGAGAACCTGGTTGTTGGGATAGGTCGCGGTATTGATGGGCACGTTGTCGCTATAGCCGATCACTTCGATCGTGCCGGGCGTCTTCATCAGCGCCTGCCCGATGTGTTTGATCACATTGGTGAATTGAGCGCGGATCCCGGTGCTGGCGGTGGCGAACACCTCGCCCACGGTGCGGATCACCACCTTGTTGTCCTGCTTGATCACCTGAAGCACGCCGGCCTTCTGCTCGGGCGCGAGGAAGGTGGAGATGATCTGATAGGGATCGGGCGCGGGCACCGCCGGCTTGGGAGGCGCGACGGGGGCCGGCGCAGGTGCGGGCTGGGCCGGCGGCGCGGCGACCGGGGTCGGCGGCTTGGCCACAGGGGGCGCCGGAGCGGCCAGCAGGGCGGAAACTTTCTCGGCCGCAAGGCTGCTGTCGTGCCGCAGCACGGCGGCGAGCGCGATGAAGCCGGCCACCAGCAGGGTGCCGAGGATCGCCCCGCCGACCCAGATCGGCAGCAGGTCGCGCAGCTGGTGCTGCTCCACGCTGACGCCGCGCCATTTGGGCGAGAGGTCGGTCTTCACCGCACCCTGCGCGCTGCGCAGGATCTGGAAGATCTCCTCGCACAGATGGGCAAGCTCGCCCGCCCCGTTCGCCGCGAGGCGATATTTGCCCTCGAAGCCGAACTCCAGGCAATAATAGAAGAACTCGATCTCCTTCAGCACCGATTGCGGCGCCGCCATCATCTGGTTGAGCAAGGCGAAGAAGCGCTCGCCGCCCCAGGTCTCGCGGAAGAACATGGAAATCATGCTCTTCGAGGACCAGAAGCTGTCCTTGCCCCAATTGGTCTTCAGGACGCCATCGTCCACGGTCGCGGCGAGGGCATATAAGGTGATGCGCACCTGCTGGGAATTCAGCCCGTTGGCGGTCGCCTGGGCCTCGAAATCCTGCAGCCCCTGCACCAAGGTCTGGTGCAGCCATTCGATATCGGGGGTCTGGGTCGTGGCCTCGACGCTGGCCAGGAGATCGAAGATCGGCGCCGCGAGGCCGAGGCTGGGATTGTCGCGATAGACATCGAACGCGGCATAAAGCGCATCGGAGCGTTCGGTCCCGGCCGGCGGTCCCTTGCGCGGCGCGGCGCGGTCATCGGCCCCGCGCGTCGCGGACATCGTCTGGCTCTGCGGCGGCGGCGGCGCGGGCGGGCGCGTCTGTTCGAACGGCGCGGCACGTGCGCGGCCCGTCGGCGGCGCCGACTGCGCCTTTACCGGACCATCGGCGGGCGCGGCGACCACGGAACCAAGCTGCCGCGCTGCGACAGCAGGACGAGCGAAAATGGTGTCATCCATATCCCCTTCGCTCGGTCCATTGCGGTTCATGTGATCAGTTTCCAGCTTGATCCAACATACCTCGTGTGAGCTGAACTTGTGATGCTTTCCTGTTGCGATCCGATGACTAAGGCCCGAAAGCTCCGCTTAACCTTAATTGCGGATTGCCCACATCTCCATATGGACTCCGGGAAAATCGCCCGCGAGATGGACGGCGATACCGCCCGACACGGCCAATTGCTTCCAAAGCGGACTGGCCGGCTCCAATTCGAAATAGACCGCGCCGGCATTGTAGGGGATCTGGCGCGGGGCAAGCGCCAGCGGGCGGACACGGATGCCCGGGAGCTGGACGTTCACGAGTTCGCGGATCTGCTCCACGGGGCCGATCTTGATCAGCGCCGGCAACGAGCGGCGGATGGTCTCGCCGGGCATCTCGGCCTTCACCACCAGCACGAAATTCGCGCCGGAAATCAGCGTGCGGTCCTGAATCGTGCCGACGCGGATGCCGTATTTGCGATCCTGAAGCGGGATCTGCACCGCGCTCTGCTCCAGCACCGCGCTCAGCGAGCGGCGCAATTCCACCATCACCGGCTCGAACGTCTCTTCCAGATTGTCGTGGCGATAGACCGCGAAATCGCGCGGGCGCTTCTGCACCGCGGTGAAGGTGGACAATTCCCCCGCCAGCTCCAGGAAGGTGGCATAGAGGCGCTCGGGATGCAGCCCGGACAGCCGCGCCAGATGGGCAAGATGCGGTTCCGCCCGGTTGATCACCTGGAGCATCAGGAAGTCGGCGATCTCGGCGACGCCGTGGCTGTCGGACCCGGTCACGCGCGGGGCCAGCGCCTCGCCGCGATGGTGCAGCATCGCCGTCAGCTCGTTGAGGAAGCCGGAAAGCGCCGGCGAGGCGGCGGCATCGAGGAAGGGCGGGATGTAATTGGCATCGAGCCGCACCTTGCGGTCCGCCCCCACTTCCGCCACCCGCGCCAGGCCGAGGCAATGGAAGCCGCTGCGGTCCTGGTTATGCAGCAGCAGCGAAAGCCGCAGCTTGGCCGTGCGGATGCGGGCGGTATTGTTGGAACCGCTGATCTCGTCCACCACCTCCATCTCTTCGGAGCCGAAGCGGGCGGCGGAATTGCGCATGGTGCCCACTTCCACATCCGCCGCGCCGCGCTGGCGCACCGGAATGCAGAGATAGACGATGGAATCCGTAAGGCTCACCGGCAGGTCGATGGGCTCGGGATGCTCATGGTCCTCGGGAATGTCGAATGGCGTGCCGTCCTCGAACACGCCCTGGCAGCGGTCAAGCGCGAACTTGCCCAGCGCCAGCAGGTCGCGATTGATGGACAGCGCCCGCAGCCCCCACGGGAACGGGCACAGGCCCTCCACCCGCGATCGAACCAAGCGCTCCAGATACCGGTCCTGCTGCTGGAAATGCTGGGCGCGCAGGAACATGCCCTCGGACCAGACGACCTTGCCATTGGTGTTCATCGCGTGTCGTCTCCGTCAAAGGGGCGGCGGTAGGGGGCCTCGGCTGGGTCGGGGGGGTCCCACGCGTCCGGTGGCAATGGCGCGTGCTGGGCCGGGCCACCCGAGAAGTCGCGGTCCGCCCGCAATTGGCCCGTGATCCGTACCGACAGGCTGACCAGGGACAGGGCGGCCCATTCCGGATCCAGCGCCGCAAGCCGCGCCACCGCTTCTTCCGCCGTGCCGGCGAGAATATCCTCGCCGCCCTGGGCATCCGCCGCCTCGGAGATGCGGGCGAGCGCCTCCACCAAGGCAAGCACGGTCGCGCGCGGCAAGGTAGGCGGCCCGCCGGTCGCCGCCGCGCTCGCACCGCCGAAGGCCGGAGCAGGATCGCCGAAAGGCGGGATCGGCGCTCCGAAGGCCGGGGCGGGCGTGCCGAAGCCGGGGCTCTGGCGCGGCGCGCCCAGCACCTCCTCCTCCCAGCTTTCGGGAATATGGGTGTTCACCGGCGTCACGGTGCCGAGCGCCTGGAGCTCGGCGGGTACGTGGTCCGGTTCGGTCGCGTTCTGCCACGGGCTGGTGGCGAACAGCGGGTCCGGCAGGTGCGCGGGCGGATCTTCCGTCCAGGGCAGAAGCGAGGTGGGCGAATAGGGCGCGAATGCCGTGCTCCCCCCGATCTGCGGCGCGTCGGCGAAGGGATCGGCGGCCGGCGGCGGAGCGGCACGCGAACCGGCGGCGCCGGGCAGGATCGCCAGGAACGGGTCGCGCTGCGCCTCGGCATCCTGGAGGCTGGCCTGAAGGGTGACGCTGGCGAGGTGCAAGAGGTCGCCGTCGTTCAGGATCACCGAATTGCCGCGCCCCAGCGGCTGCTCGGCGCTGTTGACGAACAGGCCGTTGACCGAAGTGTCGATCACCACGAACACGCCGGCCTTCAGGTCGATGGTGCAATGGTGGCGGGACATGAGCCGTGCGGGATCCTCGATGACCCAGTCGTTGTCATCCACACGGCCGATGCGGAACGGCCCCTGCGTGATGCTGCGCGTGCGCTCGTGCAGCGGCAGGTTGGCCGGATCGACGATGGTCAGGCGAAGGCTCGGTGCCATGCTCCTCATGCGCTCCTTCAGGCGGCGGGCTGTCCGCTGCCACCATTGGCGATATCCGCGCCGATCATCAATGCCGCCGCATGACGTTCACCGATGGTCTTGGCCGGACCGGGCACGCAGCACAGGAGCAAAGAGGCGCCGATCGCGCTGCCGGTCAGGGCATCGCCCGGCGGCACCACCAGCACCGATTCCGGCGGCGCGAGGCTGCCGCCCGACCAGAAGGTGCCGAGCGCGGCATAGGCCCCGGCGGTCTCGAACTTCAGCGCCTCCGCCGGACGATAGGCCGCCCGCCGGTTCGCCTCGGTGGGTTCATAAACCCAGGTTTCGGCCGCGTTCCAGGCCGCGGTTTCCTTTTCCGGCAGTTCGCCCGGCAGGAACCGCTGGCGCGCCGCGCAGGCCCACCACACCGCCTCGCGCCGCGGCAGGCCCAGTGCCAGGAACCGCAGCGCCTCGGTGGTGAGCTCGGCGTCGGCGAGCGCCTGGATGAAGCCGGCTGCAGTCAGGCCCGGCGTCAGCAGCGCCTGCGCCTCCTCACTCGGCTCAAGCTGGGCCGTGAGATGCTCCGCCAGCGCATAGCGCAGCTTGGGGAGAAAACCGAGTTTCATGTTCCCCTCCCCTAATTGATCGTGACCAGGCCGCCCTGGACCTGCACCGTGCCGCTGCCGTTCACGGACACCATCGGCCCGCTGACGGCAACCTTGGCGGTACCGGAAATCGTAACCTGTGTCGCGCTGATGGCGACGCCGCTCTGGCTGATGGTGATGGAATTGCTCCCCACCTTGAGGGTGATGGTCTGCGCCGCCTGCAAGGTGATGCTGCCGCCGTTGCACTTCAGCGTCGCATTGCCCGAGCCGAGCGTCACGGTCTGGTTGCCCTGACTGATATCAGTGGTGGAATTGCCCTGCGAGACCGTCAGCGCGTGATTGCCCTGGCTGACGGTGGTGGTGGAATTGCCCTGCGAGACGGTGAGGGTCTGGTTGCCCTTCGACACCGTCAGGTCCTCGGTGCCGGTGGTGATCGTCACCGCCCGGTTGCCCTTGGAGACCGTGACGGTCTCATTGCCTTCCGACACCGTCTCGGTGCGATTGTTGGTGATGGTGATGATCTGGTCGTGCTTGACGTTCAGCGTGTCGTCATTCTCCACGTCGCGCGTCTGGTCCTTCTGCGCGTGCATGTAGATCAGCTCGGCGCCCTTCTTGTCGTCGAAGCGCAGCTCGTTGAAGGTTGTGGCGTCGCCCCCGGTGGTGGAGCGCGTCTTCAGCCCGCTCTGGGTCTTATTGTCGGGCTGGGTATAAGGTGGCATGTTGGTGGCGTTGTAGACGCAGCCGGTGATCAGCGGCCGGTCGGGATCGCCCTCCAGGAAGCTCACCACCACTTCCATGCCGACGCGCGGCGTGAACAGGGCGCCCCAGCTGTTGCCCGCCATGCCCTGCGATACGCGGATCCAGCACGAGCTCTTCTCGTCATTGGTGCCGAGCCGGTCCCAATGGAACTGCACCCGAACGCGCCCGTACTTGTCGCAATAAATCTCCTCGCCCGAGGGGCCGACCACGGTCGCGGTATGGGGGCCGGGAATCAGCGGGCGGCGCGTCACCGGCGGCGGGCGATAGGCCACGGTCGCCGGCAGGGCCGTGAAGCTGTTGGAATAGACCACGTTCTTGGTCTGGTTGCCGATGTGGGTGGGATCTTGAGCCTGGTGGGTGACGGTTGAGAGCACATAGGGCTTGCCCTGCTCCGCGGCCACTTCATGCTTGGCCATGGTGAATTTGGAGCCGGCCTGGAAGGAGGCGTAATTCGCCTCCCCGCGCACCACCGAATAGGTCGCCTCGACCGCCTCCATGCGCACCCGCGACGTGGAGGTGCCATCGTCCTTCTTGGTATAGTCGCCGGGATAATCATAGATTTCCCAGGACTTGAACGCCGAGTTGGTGAGCACCGTGGAGGTGGTGGAGGTGAGGTCCGTGGTCGGCTGCTCGAAATTATAATCGTCCAGCGTCGTCTTGCCGGATTCGAAATGATAGGACGATTCCCAGCGCTGCACCGCCACCGTCTCGCCGCTCTGCGGCTGGGCATGCTGCACGCTCTTGTCGGCGCAATCGGTGTATCCGGCGGTGCTGTCGCTGAGGATCAGCGTGTGCTTTCCGTTGGTGTGCTGGAAATAATAATAGATCCCCTCTTCCGCGAACAGGCGGGTGAGGAATTCGAAGTCGGTCTCGCGATATTGCACGCAATAATCGCGCGAGGGATGCGAGCCGGTGAGGCCCTGCTTCTGGTAATCCGTGATGCCGCCGTCCGAGAACAGCGTATCGGCGATCTGCGTGACGCTCTGGTTCTGGAAGATGCGGCAGTCGGCGGTGCGGGTGAGCAGCCAGAATTTCGGCGCCAGCACCGCCTCGTAGCGGCGCATGCCGTCGACCGTCTTGTCGGCCGCCATGAAGGAAATCACGATTCCGTTGATATAGCGCGGGTCGGCGCCGGGCCGCGCGATGGCCACCGTGATCGGCTTGCCCAACAGGCTATCCGGGGTGATCGCGTTATTGGTCGACACCATGGAGAGGGTGAAGCGGAACAATTGCGACAGCCCCTCCGTCCCCGAAAACGCCGTGGCGATGAGCACATCGCCGCCAAGCGGGGTGGTGAGGGTCAGCAGGCGATCGGTCTGCACCGGCGCTTCGGTACTCATAGGTCAGGTCCCGTGGCGCGCGAGGCCCGATTGGCGTCCCGCGGCGCAGTTTGAGCGCAGCGCAGTGTAGCGCGATGCCAGAACCGGCAAAGCCGGAATGCGATGGCGCGCGCCCCGCATCCCGGCTGGCAACGAAGCGGCCGGCGCAGTGCGCCGACCCGGATACCTTGCAGGATCAGGAGGTCTTGGTGGTCGACATGTCGTACGACACGGTGACCGGGGTGCCGGCCTTGTTGGTGTCGTCATAGGGGGTGAACTTGAACTCGAGCTTGGTGAAGCTGATCGAGATCGACTCGGTCGGGCGGTCGCCGCCGGAGGACACCGAATAAGACGAGATCAGCGCATTGGTCAGCGTGTAGGTGCAATAGGTCACGCCGGGGCTGCCGGTGGTGGTCAGGTCGATCTTGACCGTCTTGCCGGTGTTGCCGGTGCAGGCTTCCGTGAACAGCTTGGGCGAGGAGGAGTCGAACATCTTGACGATCGACACTTCGCTCACGGACGGCTCGGAGGCTTCACGATTGTTGGTGGAGCCCGAAACAGTGGCGATGCCGCGGCCGACGCCCCAGGACATCGACAGCACGTCGATCCACTTGGTGTGGTCCTGCTGCGTGGCTTCACCCGGGATGCCGTCGTAATTCACATAGATGGCCATTGCTGCCCTCCTGCTGTTTCAACTGGTTGGGAAAAATTGAACTCCAGCCCTTCTAGATGAGGCTGAAGGTCGAATCATTTGACCGCTGTGTTGGAAATCGTCTTGCAGACCTGATTGAGGGCAAGCTTTGTTTCCTTCCAACTGCAGAAGCCCAACGAAATCTTGCCGACGTCCAATGAGAAGGCCACCACGGTGCAGAATGCAATGACCATCGCGCGCTCGGTGTTGCTCGGGCTCACCGACCAGCGCAGTCGGCCAGTCGCGGCCAGCGTCGCCTTCTTCGCCTTCGTCACCACGCCGAAGGTGCCGGTATAACGCTCGATGAATCCGGCGTCCTCCAGCATCTGGATGTAGCGGTTGTCGATGGACGTGGCGTCGGTGGTGGGGGTGATCGCGCGCGAGAACCGCGTGAGCTTGCTGGTTTCCTTCAGTTTCGCATCCCGCAGCGTCTGGTTGATGATGAGGTTGGCGCCGATATAGACCTTCCACATCTCGACCATGTCTTTGTCGTTCATGATCCCTTCGTTGCCCTTGTTCATGGCGGTCGAAATGTCCGACACGAGGGCATCCTTCAGGGCACTGAAATATTCCTTCGAGGCCGCCTTCACCTGGTCGAGCTTCTCGATGGAGATGTCGGAGCGGGTGAAGGTGTCGCCGAGAAAGTTCCTCTTGCTGAGCGCGGTGCTGGCTTTCTGATAGGTGGCGTAACTCGTCGCCATCAACGCATCGTCCTGATTGCCTGCCTGCTGCCAGAAGGTGTGAACCGCCGTCAGCGTATTCTTCTTCGACGTCAGCTGGGCCAGCGCCTGCTGGGTCGAGGCGATCTGGCCTTCCTTGTTGCGCAGATCGAGGTTCAGCTGGCTGATCGCATCCTCGAGCGGGCCGCGGTCAATGCCCTGCGCATTGGCGAGATCACCCGTATTCCTCTGGATGCTCGTTTCAATCACGCCCTTCTCACCCGTCAGGCGCTGGAGATTGGTGGTGTGCGTGACCATCTGGGTGCCCTTGTCCCAGCGCTTGGCGTAGAAATAGCCAAGGATGAGCAAGGCGATCTTCTGCTGGTCGGAGAGCGGGCGATCGATCCGGTCGGTGGAGCTCTTGAAGGATTCCCGCAAGCCGGCCGAAATCACCTGGCTGATCAGCTTGTAGAACGCGATGAACATTTCCTGGGTCTTGGTCCGGAAATCGCCCAGGGACTTCTTCTCATCCAGGTAGAATTTGGTCCGGTCGGCGGTCGGCCGCAGCACATCCGGCAGCTTGAGATTGATCTTGTTGAGGCTGTTGATCTCGACCGCGACCGACTGGTTCTGCGACTGGACCTGACCCATCATGACGTTGGTGAAGGCCCGCCCGCTGGTGGAATCGGGGTTCTTCAGAACCGCTTCCTCGTTGCGCTTCACCAGCATGCCGATGCCCGTGGCCACGAGGCTGGCGATGCCCTTCTGAGCGGCCAACTGGCCAATGGTGCTTTCCTTGTCGAAGGCGCCGAACGCGCTGGAGACGCCGCTGCTGATCGCCTTGCCGGCGTTGCCGGAGGCATCGGCGCGGTTCTGGGCGGAATTGACGTCGGAGCTCCCGGAGATGGCCGTCTTCTGGTCGGCCTTCTGCTGGGCGTTGCCGGTGTTGAACAGAAGCGAGGGATCGTTGACCGCACCCTGGATGCCAGCATTGATGCCGAACCCGATGGCGCTGCCGAGGCCCTGCGAGAGCGGCACCAGGAACGGGCCTGCCACCGGCACGAAGGCGAGGCCGGCGGTGATCGACGTATCCATAACGGCCAGCAACACGCCCATCATGCCCGCCGGCGGCGGCTTCACGCCGGCCAGGACGGCGCTCAGGTTCGCGTCGAAGCGCTGGGTCTGGTACACGAGCGCGCCCATGGCCGTGGTCGCGCCGGTGGTCGCCTGCGCCGGCAGTCCGTTGACCACCAGCGCAAGTTCCGCAAGCGCGTTGGCGAACTGCTGGTTCGGCACCCGCACCATATGCTCGTCGTAAAGCTCGAGCGCCTTGGCGACGGCCTTGTCCTTCATGATCTTGTCGGTCAGGGGGCCATACTGGGCGATCAGGGTGCCCGCCGGCTTCGTCATGCATGCCGCGAGCGTGTCGGCGCCACCTGCCGCGGTCACGGTCGATTCGATGAGCCTTGTGAACTCTTTGATGTCCATGACGTCCCCCTTCGAAAAACCGCGGGCGCGGCCGCAGGCTTAATGGGCCGGCCGAGTTGCATTCGCCCGGTCCCTGACAAGCGCCAGCCTCCGGGCCGGCGTACAGCGCCGACCCGGATACATCGCCGGATCAGGAGGTCTTGGTGGTCGACATGTCGTACGACACGGTGACCGGGGTGCCGGCCTTGTTGGTGTCGTCATAGGGGGTGAACTTGAACTCGAGCTTGGTGAAGCTGATCGAGATCGACTCGGTCGGGCGGTCGCCGCCGGAGGACACCGAATAAGACGAGATCAGCGCATTGGTCAGCGTGTAGGTGCAATAGGTCACGCCGGGGCTACCGGTGGTGGTCAGGTCGATCTTGACCGTCTTGCCGGTGTTGCCGGTGCAGGATTCCGTGAACAGCTTGGGCGAGGAGGAATCGAACATCTTGACGATCGACACTTCGCTCACGGACGGCTCGGAGGCTTCACGATTGTTGGTGGAGCCCGAAACGGTGGCGATGCCGCGGCCGACGCCCCAGGAGAGCGACAGCACGTCGATCCACTTGGTGTGGTCCTGCTGCGTGGCTTCACCCGGAATGCCGTCGTAATTCACATAGATGGCCATGGTGGGGTTTCCCTGTTTTCACCCATGATCGGCGCGGCTGCGGAGATCATCGAGGCTTGGCTGTAGCACCCTATATTGACAGTCGTACAACTGATTTATCCGTACTCCTGAAATTCAAAGTCAGTCCAGCGAGGCGGTGAGCAAATGGACCGCGTAATGCATCGCAGCACGATCATGCAGGCGCACATGCCAGTCTAGGTCGCGTGCGGGACCGCTCTGAACCAACGCGCCGACCCCCGCCTGACGGGCCTGTGCGGCGACCTCCGCCAGCAGCGTCTCCAGCGCCGCCGGCCCGTCCACCCACGCGTCCGGCGGGGTGACCTGGCTGCTCCAGTCGAACGGGGTCGCGATCGCCGCGCCGCCGCCGGGCCTGAGCACCCGCGCCATCTCCGCGATCAGGCGCGGCGGAGCACTCACGCAGTCGATCACGTTCAGCGCCATGGCGAGATCGAAGGTTTGCCCGCGGAACGGCAGGGCCAGCGCATCGGCGATCCAGAAATCCACCCGCTCGCCGCCGGGGAAAGACACCGCATGGCGCCGGCGCTCGAAATGCATGCCCAGGCGGCGGTGCGGATAGGACAGGACCGCCCGATCCAGGATGCCGCGGCCGATCGCCAGCAGCGGCCAGTTCAGGTCGAGGCCGAGAACGAGGCCGGGGGACGCGGCGGCAAGGTCGAACGCGGTGCGGCCCACGGCGCAGCCGATGTCGAGGACGGGACCCGTGGTCGCCGGCAGCTGCGCCAGCGCGGCGGCGAGCGTGCGCCGCACCGCGCCGGGCTGAGGGGGCGTGGGCGTGGGCGGAGCGCAATTCCCCGGCACGGCGTTTCCCGGAGGGGGGCCGAACGCGGCGGGTGTGCCGCCGTCCTCTTCCAGGTCGCCGTAATGGTCGTAGGCGTAGCTCGCCTGCTGGGTCCGGATCACGTTGAACGCGGCGTCCGGCCCGAGGGCGGCCGCCACCACCGCTTCCACCGGGTCGGGCAGTTCGTGGCGCTGGAGCAGCAGGTGGCCGTTGGCGGCGAGCCAGCCGGCGAGATCCGGGACCAGGATCGGCGCGCCATCGATGATGGGATAGGCGATACCGCAATCCACCACGGCGCAACGCAGCAGGCCGGAGCTCACGCCGGCGGCATCCTCCAGCGCGCCCGGCGCAAGCTGGAGCGGGGATTCGATGCCGCGTCGCAGGCAGGCCGGGCAGACCGGCTGGAGCGCCTCGAAATGAGCATGGCGCATGGGGTCAGCCGCCGATCATCACGGTGGGGCAGCCGGGCGGCAGGATCGTGCCGCTCGGGCTCGGGATCGGCGCGACGCAGCTGGAATGCAGCGAGGAATCGCCCACTCGCGCGGCCGGCAGGCTGCCGATCAGCACCGTGGCGGACCCCTTCATGATCATGCCAGGCCCGCCGGGCACGCAGCCGATGAGCATGCAGGGCATGGTGGTATCGGTGAGGCGGGCGGCGGGCATGTTGCCGATCAGCACCGTGGGGCAGCCCTTCATGATTGCCAGCGGCGTGGCGGGATGCGGGACGGGCGTCGGCACCAGCGCCGGCGGATGGATCGGCGCATGGCAATGCGGCGCGGTTTGCAGCACCTGATCGCCCATGCGGGCAGCGGGGGGCATCAGACATGCCTCCGCACGGCCGGCGCGGACGCCGGCCGGGAGAACAACCGACCGCGCTCAGGCGACGTCATAGGTGAACTGTCCGTCATCGCCGAGGCCGACCTGGATGCGGGTGATGGGCAGGCCCTCGGTGAGCTTTTCCAGCACCCGCGCGGACATTTCCGGCAGCAGCGTGCGCGAGAGGATGTTTTCCACATTGCGCGCGCCCGACGAGCTTTCAGTGCAGCGGGCGGCAATGGTTTCCACCAATTCGGGCGCATAGGAGAACTCGGCCTTGTAGGCCTCGCGCACGCGCTTCGCGATCCGGCCGAGCTGCAGCCCAACGATGGTGCGGATGGTGGCGTCGGTGAGCGGCAGATAGGGCACCAAAGTCACGCGGCCGAGGAAGGCCGGCTTGAAGAATTTCATCAGCTCCGGCCGCAGCGCCTCGGCGAGCACCGTCGGTTCGGGCATGGTCTCCGGGTCGGCGCACAGCTTCGCCAGCAGGTCGGAACAGGCGTTGGAAGTCATGATGATGATGGTGTTCTTGAAGTCGATGTCGCGGCCTTCGCCGTCCTTCATATTGCCCTTGTCGAACACCTGGTAGAACACGTCCTGCACGCCGGGATGGGCCTTTTCCATCTCGTCCAGCAGCACCACCGAATAGGGCTTGCGGCGCACCGCCTCGGTGAGGATGCCGCCTTCGCCATAGCCCACATAGCCGGGAGGCGAGCCCATGAGCAGGCTCACCTTATGCTCTTCCTTGAACTCGCTCATATTGATGGTGGTGAGGTTCTGTTCGCCGCCATAGAGCAGGTCCGCCAGCGTCAGCGCGGTCTCGGTCTTGCCGACGCCGGAGAGGCCGACCATCAGGAACACGCCGACCGGCTTGCGTGGGTCGGTGAGCTTGGCGCGCGAGGTGCGGATCGCCTGCGCCACCGCCTCCAGCGCGTGCGCCTGGCCGATGATGCGCTTTTCCATCGCCTCCTTTAGGGCGAGGACGGTGCGGATCTCGTTCGACTGCATGCGGCCGGCGGGGATGCCGGTCCAGCTCTGGACGATCTCGGCCACGGCCTGGCCGTCCACCACCGGGAACACCAGCGGCTGCTCGCCCTGCACCGCCTTGAGGCGCGCCACCGCGTCCTGGAGCGCGGCGCGCAGCGCGTCCTTGTCGTCGAGCACGGCGGGATCTTCGAGCTTCGCCCGCAGCGCCTCGAATTCCTCCACCAGCGCCTTTTCCTCGCCCCAGCGCTGTTCCAGCGCGGCAAGCTCGGTGGTGGCCGTGGCGCGCTCGGCCTGGAGCTCGCCGGCGCGGACGGAGTGCTCGCCGCCGGAGCGGGTCTCGCGATCCAGGATGCCCAGCTCGGTGTCGATCAGCGAGATCTTGCGCTGGCGATCCTCGATCGGGGCGGGAATGGTGCTCTGGCTCACCGCCACGCGCGAGCAGGCGGTGTCGAGCAGGGACACCGCCTTGTCGGGCAGCTGGCGGGCCGGGATATAGCGGGCGGAGAGGCGCACCGCATCGCCCACCGCCTCGTCCAGGATGCGCACCTTGTGGTACATTTCCAGGGTTGCGACGAGGCCGCGGATCATGGCCATGGCGGTGGGCTCGCTCGGCTCCTCCACCTTGACCACCTGGAAGCGGCGGGTCAGCGCGGCGTCCTTCTCGAAATATTTCTTGTATTCCGCCCAGGTGGTGGCGGCGATGGTGCGCAATTCGCCGCGCGCCAGCGCTGGCTTCAGCAGGTTCGCGGCATCGCCCTGCCCCGCCGCGCCGCCGGCACCCACCAGGGTGTGCGCCTCGTCGATGAACAGGATGATCGGGGTCGGGCTCGCCTTGGTCTCGTCGATCACCGAGCGCAGGCGATTTTCGAACTCACCCTTCATGCCGGCGCCAGCCTGGAGCAGGCCGAGATCGAGCGTGCGCAGGGTCACATCCTTGAGCGCGGGCGGCACGTCGCCCGCGGCGATGCGCAGGGCGAAGCCCTCCACCACCGCCGTCTTGCCGACGCCAGCCTCGCCGGTGAGGATCGGATTGTTCTGCCGGCGGCGCGACAGGATGTCGATGATCTGGCGGATTTCCTCGTCGCGGCCGAGGATCGGGTCGATTTTGCCGGAACGCGCCTGGGCGGTGAGGTCGATGGTGAACTGGTCGAGCGCGCCCTTGCCGCGCGGCAGGGCCATGTCGTTGCCGCCGCCATCGCTCGACTGAGCGGTGCGGGCCACGGAATTGGCCTCGCCCGTGGTCATGGTGAGGCCGGAGAGATCGCGCTTCAGTGCGTCCGGCTGGATGCGGCGGAACTGGTCGGAAATCTCATAGGTGCGGCGCGCGAGCGCGTCGTCCGCGACCATGGCCCACAGGATATGGCCCGAGCGCACGCGCGACTGGCCCTGATCGAGCGAGGCGAGCAGCCAGGCCTGCTTGGCGAGATCCACGACGTCGGGCGCAAGGCCGGGTGGGCGGGAATTGCCGGTCTTCATCTTGTCGAGGGCGCGGTTGAGATCGGCGGCAAGGCGGCCCTGCTCGACCCCGTAATGATTGAGCACGGCGATGAAATCGGCGTCGTTCTCGCCGGCCAGCTTGGCGATCCAGTGCTCGACCTCGACATTGTAGTGCGTGCGCATGAGGGCGAAGCCTGCGGCGCTTTCCAAGGTCGCGCGGCACACATCGTCCAAGCGCAGAATCAATGATTTGAGATCCACAGCCGCCATTGTCGTCCCCACGCCGCTGATCCGGCCCGCGCGCCCGCGCAGGTCGCTCGCCGAGGGGTGCAATCCCCCGCGCGGCGCGAACCTATTCACGAATGACTAGAACAATATGTCGGTTTGCGACCGCCAGCGAGCGCACCGGACGGCAAAGCCTCGGCTCCGAGGAAGCTGTGGCGCGGCAGCAAAGATGTCCCGGCGACGGGACATAAGGGTTTTCCCGTATGTCCGCACGCTTACGACCGGCAGAGGGCCCCGCGTCGACCCCCGTGGGCAGCCGAAAGCGAGGGAAATCTGCGACAATATAGCACATGTTACGTTTTGAGCCGGCTGAAAATTGCTGCACCGCAGAAAAACGCCCCGCGCGAAAGTCCCTCCTGTAACGGCAGGGCCGTGAAAACGCTTCTGTCATTTTTCGATGCTACATCTTAGCTTTCCCGCCTCGCGGCTGCTCTTGGGCCGCGCGGGAACGGCAGCGGCGGACCCCAGAATGGCGGAGCAGCACAGCGAAACCCAGGCACTCGATCAGCTGCGCACGCTGTGCGAAGCCATATCCGGCGGGCGCTACGAGGATGTGGACGTGCTGCTCGCCATGACCGGCGATTTGGCGCTGCCCGACACGGTGCGGCGCCTCGCCGAGGCGTTCGGCATGATGATCGTGCGCGTGGAAGCGCGCGAGCTGCATCTGGAAGAGACCCTCGCCGCGCTGAAGGAGGCGCAGGCGCTGCTGGAGAAGGACAACCGCAACCTCGCCGCCAGCAACGAAGCCCTCTCCGCCGAGGTGCACCGCCTGCGCATCGACATCTCCCAGCGCGACCGCGCGGTGGCCGAGATCGTCGATACCGATCAGTTCCGCGCCGTCCAGGCCATGGCCAAGCGGCTGCGAGATCGCCCCCTCTAGAGAACAGTGCCCCCATGACCCAGATCCTCGCGCTGCACTCCTATCGGGGCGGCACCGGAAAAACCAATGTGGCCGGCAACCTCGCCGCCGAGCTGGTGCGCGCCGGCCGCCGCGTGGCGCTGGTGGATGCGGACATCCAATCCCCCGGCATCCACGTCCTGTTCGAGGTGGACGTGGACGAGGTCAGCACCCTCAATGATTTCCTCTGGGGCCGCTGCGCGATCGACAAGGTGGCGGTGGACGTGACCCATATGGTGGCGCGCGCCGTGCCGCCGGAGGAAGTGCCCCGTCTCGGCCATCTCAGCCTGCTGCCCGCGAGCCTGAAGGCGGTGGATATCGCCCGCGTGGTGAAGGAAGGCTATGAGGTGGAGCTGTTGAACGAGGGGCTGATCGCGCTCTGCCGCTCGCTCGCCCTCGACTATCTGATCCTCGACACCCATCCCGGCCTCAATAACGAGACCCTGCTGTCGATCGCCATTTCCGATATCGCGCTGATTCTGCTGCGGCCGGACCACCAGGACTACCAGGGCACGGCGGTGACGATGCAGCTGGCCCGCCGGCTGGAGGTGCCGCGCATCGTCATGGCAGTCAACAAGGTGCATCCCGATTTCGACACCGCCGTGCTCTCCGAGCGGATCTCGGAGACCTATGGTGCGGAAGTCGGCGCCATGATCCTGATGAGCGACGAACTGGTGCGCACCGGCTCTTCCGGGCTGGTCTCGCTGCTCTATCCGCAGATCGACTTCTCGCGCGGGGTGCGCCAGCTGGCGATGGCGCTGGAGCGGGACGCCTCAATCCTCCCCGCGCCGGCCGATGAGGCTGGGCAATAGCGCGGCCGCGAGAGCTCGGGCATCGGCGGGGCGGTCCGCCCGGTTGAACGACAGCGCATGCTCCAACGCCCGCCGGGCCATGTCCGGCATGCCGGGAATTGGCGCGGGCACCAGCCCGAGCTGGGCCGCCTCCCCCGCCGGGCGGCGCCCATAGGGATGCTCGCCCGAATAGACCAGATAGATGAGACAGCCGAGCGAGAACACGTCGTCACGCGGATCGCGCGGCGCGCCCGCGATCATCTCCGGGCTGGAGAAGGCGGGCGTATAGGCGGCCAGCCCCTCGGGATTGAACCCGCCGCCCCGCAGCGCCACGGCGACGCCGAAATCCAGCACCTTGGCCATGCCTTCGCGGGTGATGAACACATTACCCGGCTTGAGATCCCCATGCACGATGCCGAGCGCATGGGCATGGGACATCGCCGCCAGCACCCCGGAGACCACGTGGCCGGCGAGATCCACGTCCAGCGGCTCCCCCGGCGTGCGGCGTAGCGCGAGGTCGAGCGTCTCGCCCTGGAGCAGCTCCATCACGAAGAAGGCATGCGGCCCGTCGCGGTCGAAATCGAAGATCGGACAGATGTTGGGGTGGGAGAGCAATTGCACCTTGCGCGCCTCCGCCTCCAGCGCCGCCAGCGCGTCGGGATGCAGGCGGAACTGGGCGGACAGCACCTTGAGCGCCACATAGGGATCGGGGTCGCCCGCCTCCAGGCGGCGGCGATCGACCGCGCGGAACACTTCGCCCATGCCGCCGTGGCCCAGCTCGTCGTCGAGCACGAAGCGATCCTTCAGCATGAAGCCGATGGCGAGCTTGGGCGCGGCGGTGGGCAGGCGCTTGGGCTCCAGCCGCTCGCCGTCATGGACCAGATCCGCCTGCCGACGCACCCGCATGCTGCGGAAGCCGGAGAGCCAGCCGTCCAGATGGCGTTCGTTGAGCCCGGGGCCGTGCGCCTCGGCGCCCTTGTGGCGCAGGCCACGCAGGCCGGACAGCAGGGCCGAAGTAATGCTCTCCTCGATCCGGGCGCGCGGCGTCGCGGAACCGGCGTCGGCCGCATCCGGGGCGGCGGCGAGCGGGGTGCGACCGCGGGGCCGCGTGGGCAATGTGGGAAGCGGAAGCGGCGCGGGAACCCGCGGCGCGACCTCGCGGGGCGTTCCATCGCGCGGGGTGCCATCGCGGGGCACAGGCGCACGTGGTCCGCCGGGCGTGGGAAGCGCACCACCGCTCGGCCCCGCCAGCGCACCCGCCGCGCTCGGTGGCAGCAGAGGCCTTCGGGCGACGCCCGTCTCCGGCGCCTGGAGGGGCGCGGGCTGGAGGGGCGCGGGGGCAAAGCCCGTCCGGTCGCGGGCGAAGCGGTCGGGCGCCCCGGCCGGGGGCGGCGCCACCTCCGGCGGCTCGAAGGCGCGGACCGCGTCCGGCGCGAGGCCGCGACGGTCCAGCAGCGGCCGCTCGTCGAGACCACCCCGCGCGTCCGACAGCGGCAGCGGGCGCACGGACCGGCGCGGATCGACCACCGGGCGAAGCGTGCGCTCCTCCTGGGGCTGCGGCAACGGCGTGCGCCGGGAGGATGCAGCGTCGAAGCTGGCCGGCGGCGCCGGCTCGAAGTCCGCGGGATCGGGCGGAAGCAGCGGCTCTCGCCGTCCCATCGGGACGCCGGCTTGCGCGGACGGCAAGGCGCGGCGCGGATCGGTCCGACGGAGATCGGTGCCACGCGGATCGGCCCCACGCGGAGCGGAGCGGAGCGGATCGGGGGAAAGCGAACGGCGGCGTTCCGGCATCGCGCCGGCGCGCACGCGATCGAGCAGCAGCGCCGCGAGGCGCTCCGGCAGGCGGCCGGCGGTGACGAAATGCGTGAGGACGGCGGCGATCTCCTCCGGCGCGACGCCGCAGCCCACCAGCCGCTCGCCCAGGTGCTGGACGCCGATCTCGCCAGTCAGGAAAAGCTCGATGGCCTCGACTGCGGAGGAATATCCGGCCATGTCCCGACCCTTGTGCTGACCCGTGACACGCCCTGTTTCCGCCGGGTCCTGATTGCTTCCGCGCCAGCGCCCCGCGCCAGTGTTAGTGCCAGTGCCGCAGCGCCCATATGCGCGCCTGATCTCACGGCACTTTAGCACCGGCGCCGGCGAACGGCAGCGATTTCCCTGTCGCCCTCGGATCGCATCGCATCGACGCGGTGGCGCAGTGCAAAACCCTAGAACCAGTTGTGATAATAAACCTTCACCAGCGGGATCGAGACCGCCAAGGCGGTGATGTTCACCGTCGCCGCATTCAGTGCGTTTTCCTGGATGGGCGCGATGGCCCGCCAATCGGCGAAGTCGATATTGCGGAAGCCCACGACCACGCCGAGAAACGCGGTGTCCAGCGGCACGTCGTCCTTGTAGCCCTCCACCTTGCCGGGAGCCATGAGGAATTCCCGCTTGCCCAGCATGTCCTGGCCGAGCGTGGCGGCATCGGCATTGAACAAAGACGAGAAGTCCGCCTGCTGAAAGGCATTGTCGGTCTTCAGCGTATAGAGGCGGATGATCACCGGCGTGGCGGTGCCGTCGGGCGCCGGGTTGATCGACAGGTCGGCCGTGATCTTGGCGCTGACCTGGGTGGATTTCGGCGGCTTCAGCGCGCTGCATCCGGCAAGCGTGAACAGGCTGCCGAGCACGAGCGCCCGGCGCCCGCTCTGGAATGAGGCCTGCTGTGCGCGGGCGGCGAAATCGCGACCCATCTGATCCTCACCCATCTGATCTCGTTGCTGAATAGGGGTTGGCCCGATCCGGTGCGGGCCGATGCGTTCGCCCCCGGACTGCGGATGCGGCGCGGAAGCGCCGGGCGCCGCAGCCGGGCCGGATTTATCCCGGCAATGGGGGGTTAAATCACGATTTTCGTTACAGAATGACGACGGCGCGCCATCCGCTCGCGGGGCGCTCATGCCGGAAGCCTTTCGCCAGAGGGCTCGATGCGCGGAATGCGCGCAATGACGGGAACGCCGAAAATGCGTGCGAAGTCGCCCGGCTTACGCAAGCGGGTGTCGAGAAATTCCGCCATGCCGGCCAAACCTGCTCCAAGGGCTATGCCGGCGACGATGCCGGCGAGGATATAGACGATATAACCCGGCGTGATCTTGCGGGCCGGACTGTCGGGGTCTTCCAGCACCTTCACGCGCTCGGGCGCCTCGAACACGCCGAGCGCGCCGGTGACGCGCGCCATCTCATAGCGCTTGGCGAGGGCGTCGTAATTGTCCCGCGCCATGCCCACCTCGCGCTCCAGCTGCTGCTGCTGCCGGTCGATGGGCCCGAACGCCGCGATGTCGCGTTGCAAAGTGGCGATCACTTCCTTGATCTGCTCGACCTCCTTGGCCAGCGTCACCCGACGGGCCTGCGCCTCCTGAAGACGCTGCAATTGCGACACCAGCAGCGGGGCCGAGCCGAGGGCCTGGCCGTTCTCGCCGGGCTGGGTCACCCCGGCGGCGAGGTTCCATAGCCGGTCGAGATCCACGGTCTCGATGTTCTTCGCCGCTCCGAGCAGGTGCTGGCGCTCCTCCTCGAGCCGGGCGAGCTTGCGCTCGGCCGCCTGCACCTCGGAATGCGCGTCGGTATAGCGCGCGCGCAGGCTCGCGAGCTCGGCGGAGACCTGCACGATGGATTCCTCGATGCGCCCGATCAAGGGGTTGGTGCTGGCGAGGCGCTTGCGCAGATCCTGAAGCGCGGCATCCGCGCTGCCCAGCGCCATCTGCTTTTCCTCCAATTGCTGGATCAGCCCGGCAAGCCGCTGGACCGTGGCGTTATAGAGCGCCGGCAGCTTGTCCGCATTGGCGGAGCGGAATGCGGCGAAGGCCTGCTCGGCCTGATCGAGGCTGGCGCGGCGCTCGTCCATCTGCTGCTTCAGGAAGCGCTCGCTGTCCTGGACCGATGTGCGCTCGGGCGAGACCAGGCGCTCCACGAAGCGGTTTGCAATGGCGGTCAGCGTCGCCGCCGGCGAGAGCGGATCGCCGGAGCGCAGCCGCATTTCGATGATGTCGCTGCCCACCAGCTGGATGTTCACCGCCAGCGAAAGCGCCCGCACCATGTAATCGCGGTCGCGCGGGTCCGTGGTCGGTCCGATCCGCCCGAGATCCTCCAGCACCTTGCCCAGCACCACCTCCGAATGGGCGAGCGCGACCAGGGCCGACATGCGCTCCTTCAGATTGGGATTGATGGAGATATCCTTCAGGATCGGGTTGAGCTTGGAGGGCTCCTGCACCAGCATCGTCATGCGCGCCTCGTAGCGCTTGGGGGCGACCATGGCGGTCACCACCGCGAGCGGCGGCAGAAGCAGCAGCGGGATGAACGCCAGGAATCGGCGCCGCCACGCCACCTGGGCGATATAAGCGAGGGTGTCCGCGGTGCTTTCGAACAGCGCGCTCATGGGCGGCTTCCCGCGAGGATGCGCACCGTATCGGGCTCAAGATCCGGGTCGTAGAGTTGGGTGGCGGGAAGATCCGGCGGCAGCAGAGCCTTGACCGCACGCGCCCGCTTGTTCGCCAGCAGCGCCTGGGCGAACGGATCGTCGGCGGAGCCCGGGCCGGCAAGCACGGTGACCGGGCGGCCGGGACCGAGCCGGGCCGCCTTGAGCGCCCTGGCCAAAGCCGCCGCGTCGGCCGCGCTCGGCGCGTCCTGCCCGGGCTCGAACACGATGTCGATCAGCGGCGCACGGGTGGACGGGCGCGGCAGGGCGCCCGTGGTGTCTCCCGTGGAATCTGCGGCGAACGCGCTGACCTGCCGCGCGGCGGGAAGACCGGCGGACGCCGAGGACGGCACTGGGGACGGCGTCGCGGCGAGCAGCGCGCGGCGGGCCGCGGCGGCTTCCGGCGTCGCGGCCTCGGGGGGAGGCCCGCCCGCCATACCGGACGCGGCGGAGGCGGAGGCATTCGAAGGCGCCTGTGCGAGTGTCGGTTGGTCCTGGACCGCACGGGCGCGCGCCAGAATGTCGGTGACGCTCACGGCGGACCCGTCGCCCTTCTGCGCCGACGCGGCGGCGCGCGCCTCGCGCAGCCTGTCTTCCGCCATCACCGTCGTCTGCACCGAAACCGGAATGAGTGCGGTGGGGTCGCGCGGGCCCGCGCAGCCGCCCAGCCCTCCCGCGAGCAGAGCCCACAGAAGGACGGCGGCGAAGCGTTCTGGAGCACGCCGGCTTCCCATCACCCTTTCCCCCGAAGCGCCCATCCCCGAATCGGCGGACCGCAGGCCGCAAGTTTACCGTCATCCGCCTTAATAGATGATTCCCCTGCGGCGCCGGCCATCGCCGCGCGTTCAGAACCGCCCGAGCGCGGTCTCCACCGCCTCGGCGCGCAGGTCCCATCCCTCCTGCGCCACTGCCAGCTGGCGCAGCCGGGCCAGGGCGCCGCCGGCCTGGTGCGCCGCCGCCTCGATGGCGCCCGCGAGATCGCCGCCGGGATCGATGGCGCTGACGAGATGGGCATAGGGCGCGAGCGCGGGAAAGCGGGTCGCCGCCACCGGCGTGCCGCTGGCAAGATATTCCCGCAGCTTCAGCGGGTTGCAGGCTCGGATCTGCGGCGTGTCGCGGAACGGGATGAGCGACACCGTCCAATGCTGCACATAGCCCGGCAGCGCCGCATGGGGCCGCGCGCCGAGAAAGCGCACATTCTCCAGCCGGGCCAGGGCCGAAACATCGGTGCGCACCGGCCCGATGAACACGAACGTCCAATCGAACAGCGCCTGCGCCGCGCGCGCCAGCATCGGCAGGTCCAGCCAGTCGGACACGCTGCCGTAGAAGCCGGCCACCTTGCCCTGCGGCAGATCGGCGGCGGGCGGGGCGGGGCTGGAGAACACGCGCGCGTCCACCCCATGGGGCACCAGCACCGTCTTTTCGCGCGGAAAGCGCTCCGCGAGCACCGGGCTCGCGGCGATCACGAGGTCGGCCTTCTCCACCAGCCGGCGCTCCATATCCAGTACCGGCGCATGGTCGACGCCCGAGAGCGCGCCGAAATCATCGCCGCAATAATAGACCACCGCCCGCTCGCCGAGCGTTCCCACCACCGGCAAGGCGCTCGGCAGCGAGGTCCACAGGATCGGCCGAACCATGTTTTCCTGCGCCATCACGGCGCGCAATTGCCCGCCCAGGAGGCTGGCGTTCGCCGCCTCCGCAAGCGGATTGCCGGGCCAGGGCACGGCGCGCGGCGCCACCACGCGAAAGCCGGGGGCGGCGCCCGGCGCATCGACCACAGATGCATCGGCGGATGCCGGCGAACCGGCAAGCGCGGCGAGCTTGTGCGCCACCCGCCGCATGTCGCCCAGGCGCGGACGCCGCAGGCCGATGGAATTCACCCACACGATCTTATGGGTGCGCGCCAGATGGCCGATGAGATGCTGGGTCGAAGAGGGATGGCCGCCCCAATCCTCGCCGAAGACGATCAGATCAGCTGCCATGACCGCCCC
Organism: Roseixanthobacter finlandensis; assembly: GCF_043195105.2. Classification (NCBI taxonomy): domain Bacteria; kingdom Pseudomonadati; phylum Pseudomonadota; class Alphaproteobacteria; order Hyphomicrobiales; family Xanthobacteraceae; genus Roseixanthobacter; species Roseixanthobacter finlandensis. Next base: position 4,985,192 of record NZ_CM195536.1, read on the forward strand.
TCTCTCCCTGTTCGCCCCGCTCCCCCTGGCCGGGCGGCGCCGGCGCGTGCGCGCGGGGAAAGGCCGCCCGCGGCGCCGGGCGCGGCGGTGGGAGAAAGTCCGCTTCCCCCTCCGCGTCCGGGGGCGCGAGCGCGCGATCCAGTGCGACGCTGAGGGCGAGGATGACATAAAGCGGCCATGTGGTGCCCTGTGTGAGGAAGGTGCCGGAGACACAGAAGCTGGCGAGCCCCGCCAGCAGCGCCACCGCCGACATTTTCAAGCGCGGATCCACCTCCGGCGCCTGCGCCGCCTTCAGGGAATGCAGGCACATGCGCCACATACAGGTGACCAGCACCATCAATGTGACGAAACCGGGTACGCCGATCTCGCCGAGAATGCCGAACCAGGTGGAATGCACGGCATGGGGCTTGCCGTCCCAGGTATCGGAATATTCGAAATAATTGGCCGTGAAATTGGCGATGCCGACGCCGGTGAGCGGATTGTGGATCGCCATGCTGGTGGCGGCGCGCCAGGCGGTGAGCCGGCCTTCGGACGACTCGTCCACGATCGCCCCTTCGCTCGCCCCGCCCGACGAGCGGCCGGAAATGCCGGCGGCGGCGAACAGAATGAAGAGACAGACGAGGCCGCCGCCGATCAGCACCAGCTTGCTCTTCACGAACCGGCTGCCGATCACCGCCGCCACCGCCGCGAGCCCCAGCAGCCCGCCGCGGCTCTGGGTGCACATGATGCCCCAGAAGATGGTGCCGCAGGCCACGGCGCCGAGCAGCCGGTCGGCCCAGCCGCAGCGTCCCATGAGCAAGGCGGCGGCGAACGAGAAGGGAAACAGCAGCGCCAGCGCGAGATCGTTGGGATCGCCCAGCAGCGAGCGGATGTTGCGCCCGATGGTGACGCGCGACCCCTCCACGAGGCCGATGCCATTCATCCAATTATAGATCGCCACCATGGCCACCACCGAGCCGAACACGCAGAACGACCGGCTGATGAGGCTGAAATCCTCCGGCTTGCGCGTCGCCCAGGCCACCACGAAGGTCATCAGACCGATCTTCACGAACACGTCGGCCCAAAAGGTGAAGGCCAGATCCTTGCTTTTCGCGAACACCACCGAGACCGTGCAGAAGAAGAAGAACAGCGCGAAGATTTTCAATTCGCGCGTCCAGAACACTTTCATCGTCCGCAGGAAGAACAGGTGCCAGCCGATCACCGCGATGGTGAGCACGGCCAGCAGCAGCGGGATCTTCAGATTGAGCAGGACCGGGAACACCTCGGGAATGCGCAGGAAGGAGAAGATGATGAACAGGATGCACGGCACGAACGGCCAGCGGAACGCGAAGATCAGGAAGATCAGCCCGAACGCCAGGGCGATCGGCACCACCGGTTCGGCGACGCTGAGCCAGGCCGCGAACACCGCCAGCACCGCGCCCACCGCGATGGCGATCTCGCGCCAGGGACGCGGGCGCGGATCGGCGGGAGGGTCGAAAAGGCGTTCGGTCACACGGGGCTCGCGGCGCAGCAGGCGATGGCGGCGAGTCTACACGCGCCCGTCCCGCCCCGCGAGGGCGGCATCATAAAGCGCGAGAATTTGAGGCAGGCGCGCATGCGGCCCGTAGGCGGCCTGCACCTTCTCCCAGGCTCGATGCGAGAGCGCGGCGCGCGCGGCCGCATCCGCCCCCGTCCAGCGCTCCAGCACGGCAGCGGCGGCAGCGAGATCGCCCGGCGCGAACAAATAGCCGTTCGCGCCATCGTCGATCAGCTCCGGCAAGGCGCCGAGCCGGCTTGCCGCCACGGGCACTCCGGCCGCCATGGCCTCGATGGCGGCCATGGGCAGGCCCTCCGCGCGCGAGGGCATGAGCAGCAGGCCGATGCGCGGCCAGATGGCGGCGGGATCGCTCACCATGCCGTGGAACCGCACCCGCCCGCCATGGGCGGCCTCAAGACCGGGGCGCATCGGCCCGTCGCCGAACATCTCGAACGACAGGCGACCGGCGAACCGTTCCGCCAGGGCGCAGAACAGGTCCGGCCCTTTCTCCGCGCTCAGCCGGCCGACGAAGGCGATGACGCGCGAGGGCGGCGGCGGCGGCGCCTGGTCCGGCACCGGCACGAAATTGCCGATCACCGACACCGGCTGCGGCAAGGTTTGCGCGATCGGTTCGCTCACCGCGATGCGCGGGCCGAGGCGCGCGGTGGCGGCATCGAGCACCTGATAGAGCGAAACCGGAAACCGCCCCTTCTCGCCCGCGTGGAAGGTGGAGAGGCAAGGAATGCCGGCGAGGCGCGCGGCGAACCGGCCGAGAATGCCGGCCTTATAGCCATGGGTGTGCAGCAAAGCGGGTAGCCCATCCGCCAGCGCCGCGCGCAGCGGCCGGAAGCCGCCGGGCAACACCGTGAACGGCACGGCGGCGGCGCGCAGCTGGCGCAGGAAATCATGATCGCCATGGTCGGCCAGCAGCACCGCCCGCGCCGGCCGGCCGGCGTCATTCAGCGCCTGGGTGAGGATCGCCACATGGCGCTCGATGCCGCCAATGCCGCGCGAATCCACCAATTGCCAGATTTCCCCGCCCGCCACGCCGCCTCCCCTTTCCGTCCCGAACCCTGCCACCTGGCCCCCGCACACCTGGCCCCCACCGGGCCCCCGTCCGTTTGTGACCCGCCCGTTTGCGACCCGCGGTCATCATGCCGCGTCATGCCCGGCCTTGTGCCGGGTATCCACGCCGAACCGCCAGCGATAATTTAGCCCGTGCCCGCCGCCGCCGGGCGCGGATGGCCGGCAAAGGGCTGGCGCTGACGGTGGAAAATCGTCGGCGTGGCCGCGGTCCACGCTCCGAAAGACAGTCGCGGACGGATGGAGTCTCGCAGCGCGGCGGGTTGTGGCGATTGGACCCAGCCCTGCGCGCCGCGCGCATCTTCGGCTGCGCCGCCGGGTGCCCATGGACGCCGGCTCTGATATATGCGTTTTCCGCACACGAACGAACGAAGGGCGCCGCCGATCATGGCCAATGTGACAGCTTTCCCGGATAAGGCCACCATCGCCGAGCTTTCGGCGCGCATGTTCCTTGAAGTGGAGGCGGTGCGCTTCTCGTCCGGCGAGCCCTTCATCTTCACCTCGGGCTGGGCGAGCCCGGTCTATATCGACTGCCGCCGGCTGATCTCGTTTCCGCGCGTGCGCCAGGCGCTGGTGGATTTCGCGGTCTCCACCATCTATCGCGAGATCGGCTTCGAGAAGTTCGACAGCGTCGCCGGCGGCGAGACCGCGGGCATCCCGTTCGCGGCCTGGATTTCCGACCGCATGATGCTGCCCATGCAATATATCCGCAAGAAGCCCAAGGGCTTCGGCCGCAACGCCCAGATCGAGGGCCACCTCTCGGCGGGCGAACGGGTGCTGCTGGTGGAGGATCTCACCACCGACGGGCGCAGCAAGGTGAATTTCGTCAATGCCCTGCGCACCGCCGGCGCGGAATGCGAGCATTGCTTCGTGTTCTTCTATTACGACATCTTCGCCGAAGCGGCGGGGGTGTTCGCCGAATCCGGCCTGTCGCTGCATCGCCTGCTCACCTGGTGGGACATCCTCGCCGAGGTGAAGCGGCAGAACCTGTTCCCCGCGGCCCAGGTGGCCGAGATCGAATCCTTCCTCAACGATCCGCACGCCTGGTCGAAAGCCCATGGCGGCGTCGCGCAGATGGCCGAATAGCACCCGCGCGATGGATCTCTATCCCCTCCTGCGTCCCGCGCTGAGCCGCATCTCGCCCGAGACCGCCCATGCGCTCGCGATCCGCGCCCTGCGCGCGGGTTTCGGGCCGAAAGCGCGGACCGATTGCGATCCCATTCTCGCGACGCGGGTCTGGAACCTTGATTTCCCCAATCCGGTGGGCCTCGCCGCCGGGTTCGACAAGCATGCCGAAGTGCTCGACCCGCTGCTGCACATGGGCTTCGGCTTCGTGGAGGCGGGTTCGGTGACGCCGCGCCCGCAGAGCGGCAATCCCAAGCCGCGCCTGTTCCGCCTGGATGAGGACGATGGCGTCATCAACCGCTTCGGCTTCAATTCCGAGGGGCTCGCGCCGTTCATCTACCGACTCGGCAAGCGGCTCGGGTCCGGCGGCATCGTCGGCGCCAATGTGGGGAAGAACAAGGATACCGAGGACGCCAGCGAGGATTATGCCGCCGGCATCTCGGCCACCTGCCGCCTCGCCGATTATCTCGTGTGCAACCTCTCCTCGCCCAACACACCGGGCCTGCGCGATCTCCAGGCCCGCGCCGAGATGGGGCGGCTGATCGACCATGCGCTCGCCGCGCGCAACGAGAGCATTCCCGATCCCGTCGGCCGCCCGCCGCTGCTGGTGAAGATCGCCCCCGATCTCGACGACGCGGCGCTCGCCGACATCGTCGAAGTGGTGCTGGAGACCGGCGCAGACGGCATCATTCTCGGCAACACCACATTGTCGCGTCCGGCGAGCCTGCGCAGCGCCCACAAAAGCGAGACCGGCGGTCTCTCCGGCAAGCCGCTGATGGCGCTCTCCACCGAGCGCCTGGCGGCGCTCGCGCGCCTCACGCAGGGCCGCATTCCGCTGATCGGCTGCGGCGGCATCGCCTCGGGCGCGGACGCCTATGCCAAGATCCGGGCCGGGGCGAGCCTGGTGCAGCTTTATTCAGCGCTGGTGTTCAAGGGGCCCGGCCTGGTGGTGCGCGTGCGCGACGAGCTGGCCGCCCATTTGCGCGCCGACGGATTTTCCTCGGTGGCCGAGGCGGTGGGCGCGGACTTGCGCTGACGCGTGGCGGTTTCCGCGCCCTGCGCCTCCAACGTTGGGAGGCCGGCGAGGGATTCGTGCACCATCTCCGCCTTGTGGCGCAGATGCTCGCGCAGCACCGTCCCGAGCGCCGCCCCGTCGCGGGCGATCAGCGCCTCCATCATGCGCTCATGGTCCTCCACCGCCTCCAGCCAGCGGGCGGGCGATTTGCGCGCCACGAAGCGGATAGCGTGGATGCGCACCATCATGGAATGATAGAGCTGGGTCAGCGGCGCATTGCCGGCGATCTCGAACAGCGCCTCGTGGAACGCCCGGTTCAGATTGAGATAAGGCGCCGACTGGCCGGCGCGATAATGCGCGACCATCGCCTCGTGCAGGACCTTCAGCTCGGCCAGTTTCGCATCGGTGACGCGCGCGCAGGCGAGTTCCCCGGCCAGCGCCTCCAGCGCGCCCATGATGGGGAACAGTGCATCAATCTCACCGTCGGAGAGGCGCGCGACCATGGCGCCGCGATTGGGCGTGAGCGTCAGCAAGCCCTCGGCCGCCAACACCTTCAGCGCCTCCCGCAGCGGCGTGCGCGACACCCCGAACCGCACGCACAAGGCCTGCTCGGCGATCTTGTCGCCGGGCTGAAGCTCGCCGCCGAGGATCAGGTCTCGCACCAAAGGCACCAGGGCGCCATGAAGGCTGCGGCGGACGATCACTGCGCTGTCGGACATGAGGATCTCATTTCTGCGCACAGAGATTTGCCGCCGCCGCGCCGCGATGCAAGCCCCGCGCGCATCCGCCGGCCGCTTTCGCGCGGATCGGCCTTTTTTGCGATCGCCGCGCCCGCCAAACAGGCAGGCGCGCGCGCAAAATGCGATCAGATCGAGCGGGCGCCGATGCCCACCAGCAGGCTCGCCGCGATGCCGCGCGCGATTTCCGGCGAGGGATCGCCGGCGAACGCCCTGAGTCGCCCGACCAGCGAAGCCCAGGTCCGGCCCGCCGCAAGGTCGGCTTCCGCCTCCACCAGGGCGATTTGGGTGCGGACCCGGCGGACCGACTTCACCATCGCCGGGCTGGTGCGATCGGCATAGGCATCGACAATCGCATGCAGCGCGGCGATGCGCGCGGCGATGTTCTTGGACACGCTGCCCGGCCGGTCGAGATAATCCACCAAGGTCGCGCCGGAGATGGCGACCGGGTGCCGGTCGGCGATCTTCAGCCACAGTGCCCAGTCCGACGCCGAGGGCACGTCGGTGGGAAAGCCGCCCACCGCCCTCAGGACCTCCGTGCGCGCCACGGCGGTGGAGGTGCCGATGAGATTGCAGCCGAGCAGCGCCGCGCACGGGTCCGCGAGGCGCTGGAACGCGGGGGCGCCGAAGAAGAATTCGTCCGGCTTCACAAGGTCGAAGAAGGTGCTGAAGGTCTGCCCGGCCTCGTTCACGAAGCGATAATCGGTGCCGGTCAGCGCCACCTCGGGGTTGGCCGCATGGTAGGCGAGCTGGCGCGACAGCTTGTGGTCCAGCCATACGTCATCGGCATCGAGAAAGGCGATCAGCTCGCCCTCGGCGCGTTCGATGGCGTGGTTGCGCGCCCGCGCCGGCCCGATGCCGTCCGTGGACAGCACCCGCAGCGCCCGCCAATGGCCCGCCTCCCCCGCCAGGAAGGCGTCGGTGCCATCGGTGGAGCCATCGTCGACCACCAGGATTTTCAGCCCCTCGACCTGCTGAAGGCGAATGCTCGCAAAGGCCTTCGGCAGATAGGCGAGGCAATCGCGCGTCGGCATGACGATGGAACAGATCGGCCGCATGGTCCCCCCGAACTTCCCGCCTGCCTTAGCATGGCGGGGCCTGCGTCCATAGCGGCGCGCGTGCCGCACCCCGGCGCGGCGCAGGCCGTCGCGGCGCGGGCGAAAGGGCTTGCGCGGGATCGGGGAAAAAGGAATCTTCCGCCCGCATCGCCGCAATGGATTGCGGGGCGGATAGAGGCGCAATGACGTTCCGGACCCGCTTCAGCCTCCAGAGACTGCCGGCCGGGGTGCGCGAAAGCCTGTATTACGCCACCGGCATCATCATGGTGCGGGCGATTGGCCTGATCCTGCTGCCGGTCAACACGCGCTTTCTCTCCGCCGACGATTACGGCCATCTGGAAGTGCTGCTCGCCTTCGCCGACGTGGGCTCGCAATTGTTCGCGCTGGCCCTGCCCACGGCGCTGAGCCGGTTCGTCGGGGCGGCGGCGGGCTGGGACGAGCGGCGGCGGGTGTGCGCGGAAATGTTCGGCGTGGCGCTGCTCACCGCGCTTGTCTTCGGCGCCGCCGGGCTGGCGTTCGCGACGCCGCTCGCTTCGGTCCTGCCGGGCACGCCCACGACCTGGGAAGTGCGCATGCTGCTGATCGCCCTGTGCACCGAGGGGTTGCTGGCCGTGGGCCTCACCTGGCTGAGGATTCGCGGACAGGCCGGCACCTTCCTCGCCCTCAGTCTGGGCCGTACGGTTCTGTTCGCGCTACTCTCCATCAGCCTGCTGTATGCCGGCTTCGGCGTCATCGGCATCCTGATCGCCACCGCCGCATCGGCCGGCGCGCAGACGCTCGCCATGGTGTGGCTGGTGGTGAAGGACACCGGCATCCGCCTGCGCGGCATCAATTGGCCGGGGCTGGCGCTCTATGTGGTGCCGCTGCTGCTCTCCGGCATCGCCGCGTTCGCGCTCGGCACGTTCGACCGCTGGATCCTGGCGGATGCGGTGGATCCCGCTGCCCTCGGCCTCTACGGCGTCGCGGTGCGCATCGGCGTGCTGACCGCCGTGCTGCTCCAGCCGTTCCACATGTGGTGGATGCCCAAGCGCTTCATCGTGCTGGAGGAGCCCGAGGGCGCAGCGCGCAGCGCGCGCATGGTGGGTGTGGGCATCCTCATCACGCTTCTGGCGGCGGCGGGCGTGGCGCTCGCGGGGCCCTTGGTCATCACGCTCATGACGCCGCCCGCCTTCCATGCCGCCGCAATCTATGTGCCGTGGCTGGCGCTGATCTATGTGGTGCAGGAATCCACCTCGCTGGTGGCGGTGGGCTGCTTCCTGCGCAAGGACGGCTTCGCGCCGCTGGCCATCAATCTGGTGGCGGCCGGCGTCGTCATCGCCCTCTATTTCGTGTTCATCCCGCGCTATGGGGTCGCCGGCGCCATCGGCGCGACGCTGGCCGCGCAGGTGCTGCGCTTCGCCCTGACCCTGGCGATTTCCTATCATTACGCGCGAATCGCCTATCCCTTCGGCCGGCTCGCCCTGGTGGCGCTGTTCCTGCTCGCGGCGGTGGGCGCGGCGGACGCCTGGGGCGAACCCCTGGCCCTGTTCCTGCTGGCGGGACCGGTGCTCGCGCTCGGCGCCCTGCTGACCCTGGTGCTCGGCCTGGTGCCCGCGGTTTCCGAACGCTGGCCCCTGCTGCGCCGCTTTTCGCCCCTGGGCGGGCGCTGAGGCGGCGCGCGGGGCGATCATGCCCATGCCCCTGCCCCAGCGGCGGATTGCCCCGCGCGCCGCAGGCGCTGACCCGTTCGTGCCGCAGGCGCTTACGCCTTCACGCCGCAGGCGCTTTGCCGCCCACGCGACGTGTGCCTGCCCCTGCGCGCGGCGCGCGTCTGCCGAGCACCTGCCCCAAGTGGCGGCATGACGCTTTCATGACTTTGAGCGCGCCCCCGCCTATGATAGGGAGTGCCCGCGCTCGCAACGCGCGCAACCTCGAGCCTGGCTTTGCCGGGCCTTGAGGTCTAACGAAACTCACCCCTTCGTGGGCAGAATGGCGATACCCGTTAGAATGGCCGAGCGGCAGACCAGCTTCGAGTATGAAGACCTCCTCGCATGCGGACGTGGCGAACTGTTCGGTCCCGGCAACGCCCAATTGCCGCTGCCCCCCATGCTCATGTTCGATCGCATCGCGGAGATTTCCGAGACCGGCGGCGAATTCGGCAAGGGGTTCATGCGCGCGGAACTCGCCGTGCGGCCGGACCTGTGGTTCTTCGATTGCCACTTCAAGGGCGATCCGGTGATGCCGGGCTGCCTCGGGCTGGACGCCATGTGGCAGTTGGTGGGATTTTATCTCGGCTGGCTCGGCTCCACCGGGCGGGGGCGGGCGCTCGGCCTCGGCGAGCTGAAATTCTCCGGCCAGGTGCTGCCGACCGTCTCCAAGGTGGTCTATGGCATCGAGTTCAAGCGCGTCATGCGCTCCAAGCTGGTGCTCGGCATCGCCGACGGCTGGCTGGAGGCCGACGGCACGGTGATCTATCGCGCCAAGGACTTGAAGGTCGGTTTGTTCCAGGCGGACGCCCCGGCGCCGGTGGGCGGCTGACACCGCTCCGCCACGATTGCCGGCCAGGGTGCCGGTCCGATTTAGGGAGGTGACATGCGTCGCGTCGTCGTGACCGGAATGGGCATTGTATCGTCCATCGGTAATTCCACCCAGGAAGTCCTGGCCAGCCTGCATGAAGCCCGCAGCGGCGTCACGTTCGCGGAAGATTACGCCAAGCTCGGCTTCCGCTCGCAGGTGCAGGGCGCCCCGACGCTGAAGGCCGACGAGGTCGTGGACCGGCGCGCCATGCGCTTCCACGGCGGCGGCACCGCGTGGAACCATGTGGCCATGGACCAGGCGATCCGCGACGCGGGCCTTGAGCAGAGCGAGATTTCCAGCGAGCGCACCGGCCTCATCATGGGCTCGGGCGGCTCCTCCACCAAGACCATCGTGGAAGCCGCCGACACCGCGCGCACCAAGGGTCCCAAGCGCGTCGGCCCGTTCGCGGTGCCGAAGGCCATGTCCTCCACCGCCTCGGCGACGCTCTCCACCTGGTTCAAGATCAAGGGCCTGAGCTATTCCATCTCGGCCGCCTGCGCGACCACCAACATCTGCATCGGCAATGCCTATGAGCTGATCCAGTTCGGCAAGCAGGACATGATCTTCGCCGGCGGCTGCGAGGATCTGGACTGGACGCTCTCCGTGCTGTTCGACGGCATGGGCGCCATGTCCTCCAATTTCAACGACCGTCCTGCGGTCGCCTCGCGCGCCTATGACAAGGACCGCGACGGCTTCGTCATCTCCGGCGGCGCAGGCGTGCTGGTGCTGGAAGAACTGGAGCACGCCAAGGCGCGCGGCGCCCGCATCTATGCGGAAATCGCCGGCTATGGCGCCACCTCCGACGGCTCCGACATGGTCGCGCCCTCCGGCGAGGGCGCCGCGCGGGCGATGAAGCTGGCACTCTCCGGCATCAAGGCGCCGATCGACTATATCAACCCGCACGCCACTTCCACCCCGATCGGGGACCTAAAGGAAATCGAGGCGATCCGCGCGGTGTTCGGCGACAAGTGCCCGCCGATCTCCGCCACCAAGTCGCTCACCGGCCATTCCCAGGGCGCCACCGGCGTGCATGAGGCGATCTATTCCATCCTGATGATGCAGAACGGCTTCATCACCAAGAGCGCGCATATCGACGAGATCGACCCGGCCTTCGCCGACATGCCGATCGTGCGCGAGCGGGTGGACAATGCGAAGCTCGGCCATGTGCTGTCCAACGGCTTCGGCTTCGGCGGCGCCAATGCCAGCCTGGTGCTGAAGCATCTCGACGCCTGAGCCTCTCCCCCGGCACCGGCCGCACGGCCGCTGCCGGGACAGCACGGCGAGAACCGTCAGGTTCTGAAATGCCAGGTGATCACGTTCGGGCACGCGGGAGCGACTTGGCGATGGTTTCTGGCGGCAAGGTCTGATAATCGCCCTTTCGAACGTTTCCGACCCGACAGGGTCACACCTGGGGTAGCCGGCAATGCAGGACCTGATGAAAGGCAAGCGCGGCCTCGTGATGGGGGTGGCCAACGACCATTCCATCGCATGGGGCATCGCCAAGGCCTTGGCCGGTCAGGGCGCCGAACTGGCCTTCACCCACCAGGGCGAGGCCATGGCCAAGCGGGTGCGCCCGCTGGCGGAAAGCCTCGGCTCCACCATCATCGCGCCCTGCGACGTGGAAGACCTCGCCAGCGTGGATGCGCTGTTTTCCCGGCTAAGGGACGAATGGGGCACGCTGGATTTCGTGGTCCATGCGGTCGCCTTCTCGGACAAGTCGGAGCTGAAGGGCCGCTACGCGGACAGCAGCCGGGAGAATTTCTCCCGCACCATGATCATTTCCTGCTTCTCCTTCACCGAGATCGCCAAGCGGGCGGCGGACCTGATGCCGAAGGGCGGCGCGCTGCTGACCCTGACGTTCGGCGGCTCCACCCGCGTGATGCCCAATTACAATGTGATGGGCGTTGCCAAGGCGGCGCTTGAAGCGAGCGTGCGCTATCTCGCCGCCGATTTCGGCCCGGCTGGCGTCCGCGTCAACGCGCTGTCCGCCGGCCCGGTGCGCACGCTGGCGGGCGCGGGCATCGCCGATGCTCGGCTGATGTTCAATTACCAGAAGCGCCACGCCCCCCTGCGCCGCACGGTGAGCATCGAGGAAGTAGGCAATTCCGCGCTCTATCTGCTTTCGGATCTCTCCAGCGGCGTCACGGGGGAGACCCATTTCGTGGACAGCGGCTACAACATCATCTCCATGCCGCATCCCGACGTGCTGAAGACCCAGGAAGACGCCGAGGCGAAACTCGCCGGCGACCTTCCCGCCAACGCCGCCGAATAGCCGCGCGGACCTTCAGGCGCGTGGCCGCGTGCCTTTTCTCTCGTTCGTCAAGATCGGGAAGTCCCTGGATTGCAAGGAAAGGCACCCGGACGGGCGCGCCGCGTTTACATTTAACGCGATGCCCCTTCTCCTGCGGTATTCTGCTCCGCTATTGCCAAGGTCACGTTCATGTTCTAGCTGGGATGCTGGCTCCCCGGCATCGCAGCAACGAGATCATGCATGGACGCCCTCACACTGGGGTTAATCGTATTTGCGGCTCTGTTCGGCGGAGCGGCGATCGCCATACGGGTCGCGCCTCTTCTCCCGGCACATCATCTCAGCAAGGACAGCCAGGACGCGGTGAAGCTGGGCGTCGGCATGATCGCCGCCATGGCCTCCCTGGTACTGGGCCTGATGACCGCCTCGGTTAGCGGCAATTTCGGCAATGCCAGCAAGGATGTGAACAGCTACGCCCTGAACCTGCTCTCGCTCGACACGGACATGCGTCATTTTCAGCCGCAGAGCTGTCCGGCCCAGGTTCTTCTGGCGGATTATATCCGCAGCGTGCTGCATGAGACCTGGACCGGCGCGACGGATTTGCCCGAGCAGCGCAATTCGGCAGGCTCGGGGCAGATCCTGCTTCAGCTCGATGGCATGATTCACGACTGGACGCCCGCCACCGCCGATGATGCCGCCGTGCGGACGAATGTGCAGAACGGCTTGCGGACCGTTCTGACCAGCCGGTGGACCGTCAGCCAGGATTCCGCCGCCGCCATTCCCATCGCTTTCGTGATCGTCCTCGTTGCCTGGCTCGCTCTGATCTTCGTGAGCTTCGGCCTGTACTCCCCACCCAATATGGTGGTGATCGGCTCGCTGCTTCTGTGCGCCGCGTCCATTGCCGGCGCCCTGTTCCTGATTTCGGAAATGAGCGGGCCGTTCGACGGCCTGGTCAGCATCTCGCCCCAGCCCATGGTGAGGGTTTTAGACTTCATCGATACCCAGGGCTGTGGAAAATAGCCGCGACCAGGTTTCCGGCACATCTGACGACACCGGTGCGCCGGCATCCATCAAGTCCATGTTTTATCTTCATTCCGGACGCACGTGCGCGAAGCACGTCCAAGGGGTCGGCTGGGCAAGCCGGCCGGTGCCTTTCCAAGAACCGCAGGGTGCAAGCCGCAGGGTGAAGAGCCGCAGGGTGAAGAGCCGCAGGGCGCGCGGCAGGCGGTCCAGCGACACGACAGCCTCGGGCAAGCGTTTGGGCGGATCTTGGGGAGCGCTTATCAACCGTGGACAGACACAATGGCCATCCGCATGGGCATCGGCCTGAAGCTCGGGATTGCTTCCGGTATAGTAATCCTCCTGTCTGGAGGGATCATATTCAGCCAGCAATATGCCGCCTCCCAAATTGCGGCTGCGGACAAGGCTGCCGAAACGGAAAGCGATATTCTTTCAAGAACACAACACGTCGGCTTTTTGCTCGGCCAGATACAGGTGAATGCCAATGACATCCGCCTGGCGGTGGCCGGCTGGGAGGTGGATGTCCTGTTGGGCAAGATCTCCATCGACATGTCCGCGGCGAAAACGGAATTGGACAAGACCATCGCGCTGATCACCGAGAAGGAGGCCGCGGACGGCTATCGCCGGATCAAGGCGCGCCTCTCCCACATCGATACCGGCGTGGCGGAGATCGCCGCGACGCAGAAGGCGGAAATCGCGTCGTTCGCCGCGCGCAACGATATCATCACGCAGTGGGATCCCGCGCTTCGCGATCTTCGGAACGAGATCAAGATGTCGAGCGGTGTGACCACCGCCCAGGCCAGCACCGCCGAGGCGGCGCTTATGGTGCTCGATGAGCACTTGCGCGGCATCGACGCCGCCGCATGGCGTTTCGCGACCACCGGAGACGGCGGCGAAGCTCTCATGGTCGATGAGGACGAAAAGCGGGGACAGGCCGCACTCGACCTGATCGCAACATCCATCGCGAGCGATGGCGCGATCGCCGGAAAGATCGCGGCCATCGGTGGTTTGTTTAAGGATTATATCGTCGCGGCCCGCGATGCGTTCAAGCAAGTGCAGATCCGAAAGGACGTTCTGGAGCAGCGCCTTCGCCCCGGCACCGAATATGCCAGTGCCCAGATCAAGGCGGCGGTGGTCAGCGCCACCGCCCGCTCCAAGGCGCTCGATGAAGTGTCCTCGGCGGAACTCTCCTCCGGCCTGCTCCAGATCCTGGCACTCACCATCATCGCCATTGCGGCGGCCATCGCCTCGGCCGCCTATTCGGTGGTCGCCATCGCGCGACCGATCAAGCACCTGAGCAGCGCCATGGAACAGGTCTCGAGCGGCGATTTCGCCGCGCAGATCCCCTACGCCCGCCGAAACGACGAACTGGGCGACCAGGCGCGGGCCCTCACCGTATTCCGCGACGGGCTGGCCGAAGCCGAACACATGCGTCAGCAGCGCAGCATCGAGGAGCGTCAGACGGTGGAGCGGCGCAAAGCGGAGATGCGCGCGCTCGCCGATCAGTTTGAAAGCGCCATCGGCGCCGTGGTGGATACGGTGGCCTCGGCCGCGACCGAATTGCAGCAGGCGGCGGAGACGCTCAGCTCCACCGCCGAGGAAACCACGGCCCAGGCCGCCGCCGTCGCGTCGGCGGCCGGCCTTGCCACCACCAATGTGCAGTCGGTCGCCTCGGCGGTCGAGGAACTCTCCGCCTCCGCACGGGCTATCGGCGAGCGCCTGCGCCAGTCCACGCAGATGACCGAGCGCGCCGTGACGGAAGTGGACAATACCAACGGCCAGATGGGCGAGTTGCGTGCCTGCGCCGACCAGATCGGCAGCATCGTCAGCGTCATCGACACCCTCGCGGGTCAGACCAATCTGCTGGCGCTGAACGCCACCATCGAGTCGGCCCGCGCCGGCGAGGCAGGCCGCGGCTTCGCTGTGGTCGCGCAGGAAGTGAAGCAGCTGGCCGGGCAGACCGCCAAGGCCACAGCCGATATCGCCGAGCGCGTCTCGGGCATCCAGGAGTCCACCGGCGACGTGCTCGGCGCGATCACTGGCTTCAGCCGCACCATCGTCGAGCTGAACGCCGGCTCGCTGGCCATCGCCGCCGCCATGGACGAGCAGAATGCCACCACCGGCGAGGTCGCCCGCAGCATCCAGCAGGCGGCCACCGGAACCCATGAGGTGACCACCAATATCGCCGGCGTGGAACGGGCCTCCCAGGCCTCCGCCAGCGCCGCCGTGCAGGTGCTCTCCTCCGCCACCGGGCTGTCACAGCAAGCCGAGCTTCTGCGCGGCCAGGTGCGCACCTTCCTCACCACGGTGCGCGCGGCGTGAGGGGGTCCGATCGCACGGCGCTCACCGGAGCGCTTGCGCGATCACCCGCAGCGCTGCGCCGTTCGTCTGGGCGACGTTGAAGCGCATCAGCTCGCCGGCCGATTGGGTGACGCTGAAGACATTGCCCGGCGCGAGCACCACCCCCTCGCGCAGCGCTCCCTTGGCGAGCTGCCCCGCGTCGCGCCCGTCGGGCAGGCGGCACCATAGAAAGAAGCCGCCGCGCGGCAGCGTCCAGGGGCGGATGCCGAGCGTTTCGAGTTGGCCGACCACTTCCCGGCGGCGTTTCGCGAGCCGGGTCCGCAGCCCGGCGAGATGCTTGCGATAGCTGCCGTCGCTCAGGGTCGCGAACACCAGCTCGGCCGCGACCGGGCTCGGCCCGCCGAAATTCGTCGCCACCTGAAGATCGATGAGGCCCTCGATCCAATCCGGCCGGGCGACGATATAGCCGCAGCGGATCGAGGCCGACAGCGTCTTGGAGAAGCTGCCGATGCGGATCACGCGCGCAAGCCCGTCCAGCGCGGCAAGGCGGGGCGACGGCTCGGGCTCGAAATCGGCCAGGATCTCATCCTCCACGATGGTCAAATCGTGGGCCGCGGCGAGGGTCAGGATGCGATGGGCGGTCTTCGGCGAGAGCGTCGCGCCAGTGGGATTGTGGAGCGCCGCATTGGTGAGATAGAGGCACGGGCGATGGGCCGCCAGCGCCTCGGCGAAGCGCGCGACGTCGGGCCCGCCTGGCGTATAGGGCACGCTGACAATCCGCGCCCCATGGGCGCGCAGCACCGCCTGGAAATTGAAATAGCAGGGATCGTCCACCAGTACCGTATCGCCGGGCTTCAGCAGGAACCGGCAGAGCAGGTCCATGGCCCGCGAGCCCGACGGCGCAAGCAGGATCTGGTCCGCCCCCGCCTCGATCCCCTCGGCCGCGAACTGGCGCGCGAGCAGCCGGCGCAGGGCGAGCGATCCGCGCGTGGGCCCGTAATCGGTCAACACCGCGCTGTCCGCGCGGGCGAGCGCGCGGATCGCCCGGCGGATCGCGGCTTCTGGCATCCAGTCGGCCGGCAGCCAGCCGCAGCCGGGCCGCAGGGTTTCGGGCGCGGCATCGAGCGATTGGCGCGACACCCACAAGGGATCGATGGCGCGGTCGAGCTGCGGCGCCACGTCCCGCAGCGCGCCGGCCGGTACGGCGCCGGCGACATAGAAGCCGGAACCGGGACGCGAGCGGATCAGTCCTTCCGCCGCGAGCCGGTCGTACGCCTCGACGACGGTGGAGGGCGAGACCTGCATGTCGCGGGCAAACTTGCGGATCGAGGGCAGCTTTTCGCCCGCCGTCAGGACCCGGGTCGCCATGCGGCGGCGGATCTCGGCCATGACCGAAACCGTCCGCGTCGGATGCGCTCCCTCCGGAGCGGCACCCGCCTGCGCCGGGGCGGCATCTTCGTGGCGGGGATCTTCGTGGCGGGCATCTTGCCGGCCCGCATCTTCCTGGGCGGCGCCGCTTGCCGCCGCACCATCCGCGTCACTGTTCGCCAAGTGTGCGGCCTCCGTGACCCATACTGTTCGACTTCACCGTATGGGTGTGTGGCTGTCGCCGCAATCCCGGCCGCGCTATCGCGGCGGGAGAGGCGAGGGACACCATCATGCAGCGTGGGACGGAGGGCTGGGGCAGCGGCCTCCTCGGCGTGATCATCTTCAGCGGGTCGCTTCCGGCGACGCGTGTGGCGGTGGGTGGATTTTCGCCCCTATTCCTCACCTCGGCCCGCGCGGTCATCGCCGCTTTGCTCGGTGCGGCCCTGCTCGCGCTGCTGCGCCAGAAGCGTCCCGCCAGCGGCGATCTCCTGCCGCTGGCGGTGGTGGCGCTCGGGGTGGTCATCGGCTTTCCGCTCCTCACCGCGCTCGCGCTCCAGCACATCACCTCCGCCCATTCGATCGTGTTCATCGGCCTCTTGCCGCTGGCCACGGCTCTGTTCGGCGTGATCCGGGGCGGCGAGCGGCCGAAGCCGGCCTTCTGGCTGTTCTCGGTGGCCGGCGCCGCCGCGGTGGCGGGATTTGCTTTGGCGGGCGGCAGTTCGGCCTCGCTCGTCGGCGATCTGCTGATGGTCGCGGCGATCCTCGTCTGCGGCCTCGGCTATGCGGAAGGCGCCCGCCTCTCCCGCCATCTGGGGGGATGGCAGGTGATCTCCTGGGCGCTCGTTCTCGCCCTGCCGGTGATGGCGGTGATCGCGCTTTTCACCGTGCCGCAGACCTGGAGCGGCATCGGCGGCCCGGCGTGGCTGGGCCTTGCCTATGTCTCGGTGTTTTCCATGCTGGTGGGCTTCGTCTTCTGGTACCGGGGCCTGGCGCTGGGCGGCATCGCCGGGGTGGGCCAGCTCCAATTGCTCCAGCCCTTCTTCGGGCTCGCGCTCGCAGGGCTGCTGCTGGGGGAGCCCGTGGCCTGGACCATGGTGGCGGCCGCCGCCGTCGTGGTGCTCTGCGTCGCCGGCTCGCGGCGTTTTGCGTGAGGACGCGCCGACACGGAGGACGCGCGAAACCGCAAAAGCCGCGCACAAACAAAAAGGGCGACCCGAGGGCCGCCCTTTCCTGTTCTAATCCGCAGGGGGCTGCCGATCACTCGGCGGCGCCGGCCTCGGTCTCCTCCTTGGCCGCATCGCGGGCCGCGTCGCGGTCGGCCTTTTCCTTGGCTTCCAGATCCTCGCCGGTGGTCTGATCGACCACCTTCATGGACAGGCGGGTCTTGCCGCGCTCGTCGAAGCCGACCAGCTTGACCTTGACCTTGTCGCCTTCCTTGACCACGTCCGAGGTCTTGTTGACGCGCTCCTTGCCCAGCTGGGAGATGTGGACCAGGCCGTCCTTGGACCCGAAGAAGTTCACGAAGGCGCCGAAGTCCACGACCTTCACGACCGTGCCGTCATAGATCTGGCCGACTTCCGGCTCGGAGGCGATCGACTTGATCCAATTGATCGCCGCCTTGATCGACTCGCCGTTGGCGGACGCGATCTTGATGGTGCCGTCGTCCTCGATGTTGATCTTGGCGCCGGTCTTCTCGACGATCTCGCGGATCACCTTGCCGCCGGAACCGATCACTTCGCGGATCTTGTCCACCGGGATGTTCATCACCTCGATGCGCGGGGCATGCTCGCCGAGTTCCGAACGCGCGGAGGTCAGGGCCTTGGCCATCTCGCCGAGGATATGGGCGCGGCCTTCCTTGGCCTGGCCGAGGGCGACCTTCATGATCTCCTCGGTGATGCCGGCGATCTTGATGTCCATCTGGAGCGCGGTGACGCCGCGATCCGTGCCGGCCACCTTGAAGTCCATGTCGCCGAGGTGATCCTCGTCGCCCAGGATGTCCGAAAGAACGGCGAACTTGCCCTCTTCCAGGATCAGGCCCATGGCGATGCCGGCCACCGGACGGCGCAGGGGAACGCCCGCATCCATCAGCGAGAGCGAGGCGCCGCAGACCGTCGCCATGGACGACGAGCCGTTGGATTCCAGGATCTCGGAGACCACGCGCAGGGTGTAGGGGAATTCATGCTTCGGCGGCAGCATGGGGCGGATGGCGCGCCATGCGAGCTTGCCGTGGCCGATTTCGCGGCGGCCGGGCGAACCCATGCGGCCGGCTTCGCCCACCGAGAAGGGGGGGAAGTTGTAGTGCAGCAGGAAGTGCTCCTTATAGGTGCCTTCCAGGCTGTCGATGAACTGCTCGTCCTCGCCGGTGCCCAGCGTGGCGACAACCAGCGCCTGGGTCTCGCCGCGGGTGAACAAGGCCGAGCCGTGGGCGCGCGGCAGCACGCCGACTTCGGAGACGATCGGGCGCACGGTGCGCACGTCGCGGCCGTCGATGCGGATGCCGTCGTCGAGGATGGCCCAGCGCACGATCTTGGCTTCGAGCGCCTTGAGCACTTCGCCGACCTGCTGGCTGGCCGGGGCGGGCTGGCCGTCCATGGCCAGTTCCTCGAAATACTTCTTCACCTTGGACTTGGCGGCGCCGACCGCTTCATAGCGGGACTGCTTCTGCACGATCTTATAGGCGGCGCGCAGATCGGCTTCGGCGATTTCGCGGATCTTGGCTTCCAGCGCCGAATTATCGGCGGCGGCGAACGCGCGCGGCTCCTTGGCGGCCTTCTCGGCGAGGCGGATGATGGCCTCGATCACCGGCTGGAAATGGCGGTGGCCGAACATGACCGCGCCGAGCATGATTTCCTCGGGCAGCTCCTTGGCTTCCGATTCCACCATCAGCACGGCATCGCCGGTGCCGGCGACCACGAGGTCGAGCGCGCTTTCCTTGAGCTCGTCGGTGGTCGGGTTCAGCACATATTCATTGTCGATGAAGCCGACGCGGGCGCCGCCGATGGGGCCCATGAAGGGCACGCCGGAGAGCGTGAGCGCGGCGGAAGCGCCGACGATGCCGGCGATGTCCGGATCATTCTCCAGATCGTGCGCCAGCACGGTGATGACCACCTGGGTCTCGTTGCGATAGCCGTCGGCGAACAGCGGGCGGATCGGGCGGTCGATCAGGCGGGAGACCAGGGTCTCCTTTTCGCTCGGACGGCCTTCGCGCTTGAAATAGCCGCCGGGAATGCGGCCGGCCGCATAGGTCTTTTCCTGGTAATTGACCGTCAGCGGGAAGAAATCGATGCCGGGCTTCGCCTCACGGGCGGAAACGGCGGTGGCGAGAACCTTGGTGTCGCCATAGGTGACAAGCACCGCGCCATCAGCCTGGCGGGCCATCTTGCCGGTTTCGAGGATCAGGGTACGTCCACCCCAATCCAGTTCCTCGCGATGAATATCGAACATGGAATTATCTCTCTCGTCCTTCGAAGCGGGAGAGCCATGAGCAAGACGGCCGGACGCACCGCGCGCCTGCGCTTCCCGCATCGGGAAGGCGTGCGACGGTTGCGTCCGGCGATCCTGCCATGACTTTCCCTTGAGCTTCGCTTTTGCGCGGCGGGCCCCATGCCCGACACGTCGTGCCCCGCCTCACGGGCGAGGCACCGGAGCCCGACGCGGAAAAGGTCCGACCTTTTCGACCGCGGCAGGCTCCGCCGGCATCAGCGACGCAGGCCCAGACGCTCGATCAGCGCCTTGTAACGGGCTTCGTCCTTGCGCTTCAGATAGTCCAGAAGGCTGCGGCGGGTGGAGACCAGCTTCAGCAGGCCGCGGCGGGAATGGTTGTCCTTGTTATGGGACTTGAAGTGCTCGGTCAGGTTGGAGATGCGTTCGGACAGAATCGCAACCTGGACCTCCGGCGAACCCGTGTCGCCAGCCTTGGCACCGAAATCCTGAATGAGCGCCTGCTTGCGCTCGACCGTGATCGACATCGGATGATCCTTTCAGTCAGAAGAAAACGAAAGGCTCCGCCTTGGCACACGGGCCGCAGCTGCGAAAAACGGGCTGCGGAACACGGTGGCGAGGGGGCCTTGCCCATTCGGCCGGGCCGGGATGTCGTCCAGCGCGGTCAAAAGAAGGGCGTGCGCAAATCCTGGAAAACTCCAGTGCTCTGCACGCGGGCACCATACACGAAAGCCCCTCAAGCGCCAGTGCTTCTTGAAACCGGCGCCGCGACGGCGTTTTCCCACCAGCGCCGCGGCGCGCTTGCGCCTCTCGCGGCGGTCCCTCCTCAACCCTTCGCGCCTCTTCCCCCTCCCTAGCCCTCCCCCGTAAACGGGAGAGGGGATGGGCCGGGTTTATGGGGAGCTGCAGGTACCGCAAGCCCCCTAAACTCCCTCTCCCGCCTGCGGGGGAGGGTTGGGGAGGGGGCAAGCACAATCTCGGCGAAGTGAGCTCTATCGGGCCGAATTTAGCCGGAGAAGGACCTCTCTCACGCCGTGCGGCGCAGGGCGCGGGGCATGGCGCGGGACCAGTTGAACACGCGGTGCGGGCGGATTTCGCCTTCCACCATGTCGCCGATGGCGATCAGGCTGCCTTGGCAGCTCACCGCCACATGGCCGTCGAAGATCGGCGCGTCGCGGCCGCGCAGGAACACATTCTGCCCGCAGCGCAGGCGATGGGCGTCCTGCGGCGACACCGAGAGCTGCGGCAGATCCTCCAGCGCGCAGTCGAGCGGGTCGAGCGCCTCGAACAGCGGCCCCTCGCCGGCATCGGCGCGGGCGCGCAGATCGTCGAGCGTCACCAATTGCTCTTCCAGGAACGCCCCCACCGCCGCGCGGCGCAGCATGGAGACATGCCCGCACGTGCCGAGCATGCGGCCGAGGTCGCGGGCGATGGCGCGCACATAGGTGCCCTTGCCGCATTCCGCTTCCAGCACCGCATGGTCGGCGTCGGGACGGGCCACGAGATCGAGCCGGTGGATCACCACCGGGCGGGCCTCCAGCACCACCTGCTCGCCCTCGCGGGCCAGATCATAGGCGCGCGCGCCGGCGATCTTCAGAGCCGAATAGGCCGGCGGCACCTGCATCACCTCGCCCCGGAACTGCTCCAGCGCGTCGAGAATATCCTCATCGCTCGGGCGCACGTCGCTGGTGGCGACCGGCGTGCCCTCGGCATCGTCGGTATCCATCTCGGTGCCGAAGCGCACGGTGAAGCGATAGGTCTTCTGCCCGTCCATCACATAGGGCACGGTCTTGGTGGCCTCGCCGAAGGCGATCGGCAGGCAGCCGGAGGCGAGCGGATCGAGCGTGCCCGCATGGCCCGCCTTCTTGGCGTTGAACAGGCGCTTCACCACCGAAACCGCCTGGGTCGAGGTCATGCCGATGGGCTTGTCGAGCAGCACCCAGCCGTCGATGTCGCGCTTGGGCAGGCGCGGACGCTCGGGATCGTCCGGCGCGCGCGGCGTGCGGGGGCGCGGATCGGCGCTCTTATAGCGGGGGCGCTCACCCTCGCGCGGGGCGCGGCCGCCGAATTCGCTCTGGCGCGCATCCTCGGCGCTCACGTGCTGGGTGCTC
Organism: Roseixanthobacter finlandensis; assembly: GCF_043195105.2. NCBI lineage: Bacteria > Pseudomonadati > Pseudomonadota > Alphaproteobacteria > Hyphomicrobiales > Xanthobacteraceae > Roseixanthobacter > Roseixanthobacter finlandensis. The sequence continues at coordinate 5,006,771 of NZ_CM195536.1, forward strand.
AGTTGCGGGGTGCTCGCCTGCGGGGCGTCGGCGGCCGGCAGGTCGGCCGGAGCCGGGTTCAGGTCCGCGTTGAGGTCCAGGGTCGCCACGCCGGCTTCGTCCTCGGTCCGCATCATTGGTCTTCCGTCTTGGTCTTGTCGTCGAGGGTAAAGGGCTCGTGTTCGAGATCGCGCAGCACTTCCGGCTGGCGCAGCAGCGCGTCGATGCGCGCGCCTTCCTCGAACGAGGTGTCCTTCATGAAGCGCAGGGCGGGAACCGATTTCAGCTCCACGCGGCGGCCGACCTCGGTGCGCAGCACCTTCTGGTGCACGGCCAGGGCCTTCAGCACCGGCTGGATGTCGGCGCCGCCGAGCGGCATGACATAGCAGGTGGCGATCTTCAGATCGGGCGACATGCGCACTTCCGGCACCGTGATGATGCGGCCGGTGAGCACCGGGTCCACCACCGCATCGCCGCGCGCGAGCACATCGGCCAGCGCGTGGCGCACCAGTTCGCCGACGCGCAGCATACGCTGGCTCGGGCCCGTGCCCGGTCCAGAACGAGTTTGAGTCTTCATTGTCGAAACCTTCTCGGCGCGCCGCTTTTCGCGGATCTTGAGCGCCATGGAAAACATGAGGCCGGCGGACTTGGACCGTCCGGCCTCGATGGCAATCATACCGGCAAACCCGGCGAACGCATGGCGTTGACGTCCCCTAAGGTCCCTCCCCCCTTGCGGGGGAGGGCTCGGGAGGGGGGTATTCTCCACGCAAACGATTTCCGCGCGGTCGGCGAGGCACCCCCCTCCCCGACCCTCCCCCACACGGGGGGAGGGAGGTCCTCGGAAAGGAGACGCCTCAGCCAGTCCTCACAGCGAGCGCTGGATGACCTCGACGCGGTAGCATTCGATCACGTCGCCGGCGCGCATGTCCTGGTAGTTCTCGAACGACATGCCGCATTCCTGGCCCGCGACCACCGTGTTCACGGCGTCCTTGAAGCGGTTCAGGGTGGCAAGCTTGCCTTCGTGGATCACCACATTGTCGCGGATCAGGCGCACGTGCTGGCCCCGCTCCACATTGCCGTCGGTGACGCGGCAGCCCGCGACCTTGCCCACCTTGGAGACCGCGAAGATCTCCAGGATGAGGGCATTGCCCAGCATCGTCTCGCGATTGATGGGGGCGAGCAGGCCGCTCATGGCCTTCTTCACGTCGTCCACCAGGTCGTAGATGATGTTGTAATAGCGGATCTCGATGCCGGCCTGTGCGGCGGCATCGCGGGCTTCCTTGTTGGCGCGCACGTTGAAGGCGATGATCGCGGCGCCGGAGGTTTCCGCCAGCGTCACGTCGCTCTCATTGATGCCGCCGGCACCGGCGTGGATCACGCGGGCCTGGACCTCGTCGTTGCCGACCTTCTCCAGCGCGCCGATGATGGCTTCCACCGAGCCCGACACGTCGCCCTTGATGATGAGCGGGAATTCCTTCCGGCCGGTCGACTTGACCTGGCTCATCATCTGTTCGAGCGAGCCGCGCATGGTGGCGGAGCGGGCCGCCGCCTTCTCGCGCTTCTGGCGCTGGCGGTAATCGGTGATCTCGCGGGCGCGGGCTTCGTTCTCTACCACCGCGAGGCGGTCGCCCGCCTCCGGGGTGCCGTTGAAGCCGAGCACTTCCACCGGCACCGAGGGGCCGGCTTCGTCCACATTGGCGCCGGTGTCGTTGATGAGGGCGCGCACGCGGCCCCATTCGGCACCCGCGACCACGATCTCGCCGATATGCAGCGTGCCGCGCTGAACCAGCACGGTCGCCACCGGGCCGCGACCGCGATCGAGCTTGGCCTCGACCACCGTTCCTTCCGCGGGGCGGGTGGGATCGGCGGTCAAATCGAGCAGTTCGCTCTGCAGGGCGATCAGCTCCAGCAGCTTGTCGAGGTTGAGCTTCTTGGTGGCGGAAACTTCCACTTCCAAGGTGTCGCCGCCCAGGCTTTCTACCTGGATCTCATACTGGAGCAGCTCGGTGCGCACGCGCTCGGGCTTGGCGTCCGGCTTGTCGATCTTGTTGATGGCGACAATGATCGGCACGCCCGCCGCCTTGGCGTGGGCGATGGCTTCCGCCGTCTGGGGCATCACGCCGTCGTCGGCCGCCACCACCAGCACCACGATGTCCGTCACCTTGGCGCCGCGGGCGCGCATGGCGGTGAAGGCGGCGTGGCCGGGGGTGTCGATGAAGGTGATCTTGCTGCCCGAAGGCGAGGTCACCTGATAGGCGCCGATGTGCTGGGTGATGCCGCCGGCCTCGCCGGAGACCACGGCGGTCTTGCGGATGGCGTCCAGCAGCGAGGTCTTGCCGTGGTCGACATGGCCCATGATGGTCACGACGGCCGGGCGCGGCTGCAGGGATTCGGGCGCGTCGACGGTGTCGAACAGGCCTTCTTCCACATCCGATTCCGACACGCGGCGCACCGTGTGCCCGAGATCCTCGGCGATCAGCTGGGCGGTGTCGGCGTCGACCACGTCCGTGATCTTCACCATCTGGCCCTGCTTCATCAGCATGCGGATCACGTCCACAGCCCGTTCGGACATGCGGTTGGCGAGTTCCTGGATGGTGATGGTCTCGGGCAGGATCACCTCGCGGCTGATCTTTTCCTTGGTCTCCTGCACCCGGTGGCCGGTCATGCGCTGGGTGCGGCGGCGGAACGAAGCGAGCGAGCGCTGGCGTTCCTCGTCGCCCGACAGGGCGGTCACGAGGGTCAGGCGGCCACGGCTCTTTTCGGCGCCGGGACCCTTGGGCAGCTTGGCCGGGGGCGCGGGACGCGGCGCGGCGGGACTGCGGCGGACCGCGGCGCCCTTGCGCTCTTCCTCTTCGCTCGTCTCGGTGGCGGTGGTGCCGGCGGGACGCGCGGTGAGGGGCCGGGCGGTGGTGGCCGCCGGAGCGGCGGTGCCGGAGCGGGCAGCGGCGCCGCTCTGGTCCTCGCCGCCGAAGCGCTTGCGCGCTTCCTGCTCGGCGCGGCGCTTGCTCTCGTCCTCGTTGGCGCGGCGGCTTTCTTCCTCGCGCTTGCGGGCTTCGGCGGCCTCGCGCTCGGCGCGTTCGATGCGCTCGCGCTCAGCGCGACGACGCGCCTCTTCCTCGGCGATCCGGCGCTCTTCCGCCATACGCCGCTCTTCCACTTCGCGGACGCGGGCGTCGGCAAGGGCGCTGGCGCGCATGTTGCGCTCTTCATCGGTCAGGGTGCGCAGCACCACGCCCGATCCGCCGGGGCGGTTGGAACCGGGACGCCCGGCCGGGGCGCCGCCGGCACCGGGGCGGCGCTCGCCGCTCGGTGCGGCACCGCCGCGCTGGGGGCCGCCCTGGCCGGGGCGCTGGCCCTGGCCGGACGCGGACGCACCGGAGCCGGATTGGCCGCCACGCTGCGGCGCGCCGGAGGCGCTGCGATTTCCACCCGCGCCGGCTGGGCGCGAGGAGGAGCCGGACGCACCGGTGCGGCCTTCGCCGGTCCGGGCGGATGCGGCGGGCCGGGTCTCGGCCGCACGCGGTTCCACCGCACGGGGTTCGGCCGCGCGGGGCTCTGGGGCTTTTGCCTCGGTTGGCTTTGCGTCCATCGGCTTTGCTTGCGAGACGGGTTCGGAGGGTGCCTTGGGGGCGGGAGCGGGTTCTGCCGACGCCTTCGCCTCGGCCGCCGGAGCGGCGGGCGCGGCAGCGGCCGGAGCGGGAACAGGCGCGGCGGGCGCGGCTGCCTTGGCTTCCACCGGAGCGGCGGGAGCCTCGACCACCGGCGGCTTGGCCACGGGAGTCTTCACCACGGGAGACTTCGCCGCCGGAGCGGCGGGGGCGGTCTCGGGCGCCTTGGCTTCCACCGGAGCGGCAGGGGCTTCAGCGCGGACCGGAGCGGTGGGCGGCGTAGGCACAGCCGGGCTGGGCGTAGCCGGGGCGGTTCCGGCAGGTGCAGCGGGCGCGGCCGGGCGCGGCGCGGCGGCCGCCGGCGCAGCCGGAGCAGCGCTCGCCGGCGCGGCGTCGCCCGGACCGAAGACGCGGCGCTTCACCTTCTCCACCACAACCGCCTTGGAGCGGCCATGGCTGAAGCTCTGGCGCACGGTGCCCTGCTCCACGGGTCGCTTGAGGGTCAGCGTCTTGCCGGTGGCAGGGTGGAGCGTCTTGTCGCCGGGTGTCTTAGTGTCGTTCATTCCGTATCCGTTCCTGGCATCCGGTCGAGCGTCAGGCCATGCCCGTCCGGTGCGCGGGCGGATGTTCCCATCCGCCAGCGCTCGAGCTTTCGGCAGCGCGCGAGAAATCCCGCGGTCGTCGGATGCGCGAGCAGCGCAGCGTGTACCACATTTGACCGCCCGAGCGCCAAGTCCAATTCGAGGCCCGATAAACAGTCGACGATGGCCACCGGGCTCATGCCGGCAGCTTCTCTCTGACGGGCGATGCCGTCGAGTTTGCGTTTCCCGTCCGGACGGCCGTCGGCAGCATGCAGCAGCACGCGCACAGGGTCCGCATGGAGGGCGGCATCCACCTTCGTGGTGCCGGTGATGACGCGGCCCGCTTTGTTCGCCATGGACAAGGCGCTGCGGACTTCGGTCAGCATCAGGGATTCGATGAGGTCGGGCAAATCCGGGGCGATGGTGCCCTTGCCCTTGAACGCGCGGCCGAACGCCTTGCGCTTCAACGCCTCGGCGAGGGCGGCGCGGGTCGCGGTGACCCAGGCGCCCCGGCCGGGAAGCTTAGCGGCGAGATCCGGAACGATGGTTCCGTCCGGCCCCAGCACGAAGCGGATCATCTCCGCCACCGGCGTGACGGCGCGCGTCGCGAGGCACAGACGCGCCAGCGGCGCACGCGCGGACACAAGCCCGCGCGGCCCCCCATCGGTCTCTTCCTCGATCAAACTCGCTGCCAGCACGCCGGGTCATCTCCTTTTCTCTCAGGTCTGGATTTCGTCGGACGGCTCGTCCTCAACGGCGCCGGCGGCGTCGGAGTCGAGATCGTCCTGCGAAATCCAGCCGGCCACGACTCGGGCCTGCATGATGATGTGTTCCGCGTCCTCGCGGCTCACTTCGAAGCCGTCGAGCGCGCCGGGGAAGCGGGTGGTCTCGCCGTCCTTGCGCTCGGACCAACCGGTCAGATCGTCGGTGGCGCAGCCGGCCAGGTCTTCCACGGTCTTGATGTCGTGCTTGCCGAACGCCACCAGCATCTTGGAGGTGACGCCGGGCACGCTGGCGAGCGCGTCTTCCACGCCCAATTCCTTGCGCTCATTGTCGAGCGCCTCTTCCACGTCGGCGAGATGCTTCAGGGCGCGCGCCTGCAATTCGCCGGCGGTCTCCTCATCGAAGCCCTCGATGGAGGCGAGTTCGGAAATCGGCACATAGGCGATTTCCTCGACGCTCGCGAAGCCTTCGGACGCAAGCAATTGGCCCATCATCTCGTCGAGATCGAGCGCTTCCGCGAACATGGTGGTGCGCTCGGCGAATTCCTTCTGGCGCCGCTCGCTCTCTTCCGCCTCGGTCATGATGTCGATGTCCCAGCCGGTGAGCTGGGAGGCGAGGCGCACATTCTGTCCGCGCCGGCCGATGGCGAGCGAGAGCTGGGCGTCGGGCACCACCACTTCGATGCGCTCGCGCTCCTCGTCCAGCACCACCTTGACCACTTCGGCCGGGGCGAGCGCATTGACGATGAAGGTCGCGATGTCCGGGTTCCAGGGGATGATGTCGATCTTCTCGCCCTGCAGTTCGTTCACCACCGCCTGCACGCGCGAGCCGCGCATGCCGACGCAGGCGCCGACCGGGTCCACCGACTGGTCGCGCGAGATCACGGCGATCTTGGCGCGCGAGCCGGGATCGCGGGCGACCGCCTTGATCTCGACGATGCCGTCATAGATTTCCGGCACTTCCTGCGCGAACAGCTTCGACATGAATTGCGGATGGGTGCGCGAGAGGAAGATCTGCGGCCCGCGCGGCTCGCGGCGCACGTCGTAGATATAGGCGCGCACGCGGTCGCCCACTTTCACGGTCTCACGCGGTAGCAGTTCGTCGCGCCGCAGAATGGCTTCGCCGCGGCCGAGATCGACCACCACATTGCCGTATTCCACCCGCTTCACGAGGCCGTTGGAGACCTCGCCGATGCGGTCCTTGTATTCGTCATACTGGCGATCGCGCTCGGCCTCGCGCACCTTCTGCACGATCACCTGCTTGGCGCTCTGCGCGGCGATGCGGCCGAAATCGAACGGGGGCAGCGTATCGGCGATGGTGTCGCCGACCTGGGCGGCGGGATTGTGCCGGCGGGCGCCGTCGAGATTGATCTCGGTGGCGAAATTCTCCACCTCGTCCACCACCAGCAGATGGCGGGCGAGCCGCAATTCGCCGGTCTTGGGATTGATGTCGGCGTGGATGTCCGTCTCCTGGCCGTAGCGCGAGCGCGCGGCCTTGGCGATGGCGTCTTCCATGGCGGCGATGACGATGCTGCGATCGATCGTCTTCTCGCGGGCGACCGCTTCGGCGATCTGCAGCAGCTCGAGCCGGTTTGCGCTGACGGCAACCATCAGTGCGTCTCCTTCGCTTTGGCATTGCCGCCCTTCGCCTTGCGGGCGGACGGCTTCGATTGGGACTTGTCGGCCTTGGGCTTTGTGAGCTTGCGCGGCTGCAAGGGTTTCGCCGGCTTGACGGGAGCGGCGGGCGCCTCAACGGCTTCGTCGGCGAGATCGTCGAGCGCGCTGTCGGCCAATTCGTCGTCCGCATCCTCCATCGCGCGACCGGCGGCTTTCGCCCGGCGCAGCGCCTCGGTGATGAGGTCGTCGGTGAGGATCAGCCGCGCATCGCCGATGTCGGCGACCGGCAGGCGCGAGACCGGATCTTCCCCGGCCGGCGCATCGGGGCGCCGCACCAGGGCGAGGCCGCCCTCGGTGCCGAGCAGGATGCCGCGGAAGCGCTTGCGGCCGTCCAGCGGCACGGCCATTTCCACCTTCAGCTCATGGCCCGACCAGCGATCGAAATCGGTGAGGCGCACCAGGGGCCGGTCGATGCCGGGGGAGGAGATTTCCAGGCGATAGGCGCTGGCGATGGGGTCTTCCACGTCGAGCACGGGGGAGATGGCGCGGGAGACGGCTTCGCAATCATCGATGGTCATGGAGCCGTCGGGCCGCTCGGCCATGATCTGCAGCGTGCCGCCGTCGCGGGCCGTGTGCTTGACGCGCACCAGCCGCATGCCGAGGCCGGTGAGCACGGGACCGACGATGCCGGCGACGCGCGCGGCCACACCCGTCTCGATGATGAGGCGGGGCTCGTTCAGGTCTGCGGTGTCCACACCGTGGGTCGCTTGCGTATCGGTCATGTCCCTCCGGGACGTCTTTCTTTTCCTGTGGCGCGGATGCGCCTGATGTTCAGTGGCGCGTCTGCGCCTTACGTGTCGTGCGGCGCGTGGGCGCCGAACCTTGGCCTTTTCGCCGCCTTCTCCCCGCACCGGCCGACCTTGAGGAGGCGGCGGGGCGGACCGGATCGAAGGGGTTCGAAACGAAAGCGTGCGGGACTTCTGCGCCCCGCGGACGATCGCGTAAACGAAAATCGAGCGGGTCCCGGCCGGGGCCCACTCTCATCACCTTCGACGACGATGGCTCTGAGGTATCCCCGTTGGGGGACAGCGCTAATATAGACGGAACGGCGGGGGATGCAAGGGCGGGGGTTGGGGAGGCGCCACCCCGATCAACCTATTAATCATTTGGCGGATCGTGCATCGCACGCATTGCGCCACTTATGAAGTCCTGCAACCCTTCGGGCATGGCAGATTTTGTCGCGAGACTTCCTAATGTAATTTCATGGATCCTAACTCGGTAATTGCGACGATCGCGCATTTGGGAAAAAAAATAGATTCCATATTATTGTAATCATTAAATAATAAATTGATCCATTTGATAAAAAAATCATGATTGTATTTTCCACGATAACGGTCACGAGGATAAAAATTATCGAAAATTGATTTATGTAAATAAAAATTTGCTGAATCAGTTTCAGATATGCAATATTCTATTTCTTTATAAATCGAATTCCGCAGAATTACTTCTCGTAGTCGAATATCAACCATATCTGAAACGTTGCTAGGGGCTGGTGAAGCGAACTTCGCAACCTTATTTGCCTCTAAATACAACTGAAAATTGACAGACTTTGTCATTATCAAAAATGAATCATACAGGGCTTCAAACTCGTCAATAATAATGCTCCGAATATCTGGCCTAACATGGCAATGAAATTCATTTTGAAGAATTTCGGCCAAGACGTCTCCAGACACAAGGTAATTTTCTATGGAATACTTATCCGTCACAAATATATCCGGGCCAGCTTCATACACTCCCAGATCATCGTAATCTCGGTCGACAAAAAATAAAACATTCTTATTTAAATTATTTAAATCCCTTTTTATCATTTCCCTAAACTGGAGTAGACATTTCTTACCGGAACACGGCAATGCTTCATATTTTAAATTCCAATCTAATCGCTTAAGCCAGCTATGGTAAGCGATCTTATCGTCTAGGCCCTCGAATACTAGGACAATCTTGCTGTTATCAAAACTACGCAAGGCGATAAGGTCGGACTTTACCACACTGGGTTGTTTACGCCCCCGCCTAAGGTCGTTTATAGAATTATCGACTATAGAAACTATATTATCATTGTTCACTGGCGTCATTCTCCAATGAATCTGGAGGAAGCGCTTCCAAATCGACAGCAATTCTCAGCGATTGAGCAAATGGATCTAGCTCATTGTCGAAGACAAAAGGCGAATGAGTTATAGCTATTACTTGTTGACATAAGGGAGCACTTATAACGTCTGGCAATATTCTACGCTGCCAGTTCATTGATAACGAAAGTTCTGGCTCATCGATCAAAATTAATTTCTTCTCCGGATATAAAAATATTTTCGCAAATAATGATATCATCTGCTTTTCGCCTGACGAAAGCGAATTGAGCGATATTTTTTTACCGCCCCAGATACTTTGAGCGTGAATTTTCAAATTATTTCGATTTAGAACAAGTTTCTTACCATCACTAGAGCGGACGTCTGATTTCGATAGATCATCTACGGATATAGAATCTTCTGACGACAAATATTTATTGCAACTTACTACAAACTCCTCGATAGGAAGTTCGATTTGACGTGTTCTTTGTATAACCTCGTTTAGCTTACCAAGAAAATATTTTAAAAATTTATTTGACGGCGAAGGAATTTGATCCAAAGTATATATTTTATCAATATTTGGTAACGTTACGTCTGCTAAAAAGTCATTTTGTTGCCCCTCCTTTATTCTAGTAAAAAATAAATTAAGCTCATCTTTACTCGGAATATTTGACAAGTCAGCCGTATTTTTTTCGAAACTTCCGTCCAGTAATTCAGTAATAATACTTGCGCTAATCTGTCTATACCCAAAATTCGAATTAATTAGTATGTTCTGATTGACTTCCGCAAGTCGATCATCTATATCTCCCAATCCGAATTGCATGGCCCCATTAAAAAATCGCCCCTGCGCAGCCTTTTGGCGACCTCTTCTTCTCACCTGCTCTTCGGGTTCAGAAACTAATGGCAATTCAATTCTTCTATATGTCGGCAAATAAACAACTTCAACACCGGAAAGCGCCTTCGAAATTGCGGACATCGCAAAATCTACTTGGCTTACTCTGCCGGTTAGCCCTAATTTTAAACGCTCAATATTATCAAGCGTGTTTTCGTATCCAAAATGGCGATATATCACACTATATATCGGATCATCAAGTAAATTTCGGTAATCATCTTTAATAACGGGAAATGTCTCAAATAAAAATCTAAGTAACGCCTGTGATTCTACCTCGATTTTTCGAGCCATTTTTGCGACATCGCTGTCAAAAGAAACGTCAAAAAAATTAGATATGTCATCTCTTGAGAGAATTACTTCATCTTTGATGCCGCGAAATTTGCATTTAATTACAGAAAATTGTAAATCCATCAATCTAGAAAATTGCATCTTTAAGAATGCATCAAGTGCGCCAAGTAATGTTGTTTTTCCAGACCCATTTCTTGCAATTAGTATCGTTGCAGCGTACTCCGATGACAACGATATTGTTCGATATCCATACAAACCAACTATTGAGAAGCTTTGGACAATCGACGGTTCTGCTCCGCGCTGATAAATGTCAGCCCGCTCATTTGACCCACTTGACATCTGACCACCGGATTTTGCAGGCATTTTTCTAATCCGAAATCAGCATTTTCGATGTGCTGACGGCATTTCCGAAAAGAATGATATCTACCTTAACCCAAGTCGCACACTTTTTTTCACCGCACAAACTCCAGATACGTCGGCACGCGCCCTTCCCGCAGCGCCTTGGCCTCGTAGCGGGTGCCGGGCCAGCCGGCGTAGGGCAGGCGCCAATCGTCCGCCGTGCGGGCGGTCCAGCTGAAGGCGCCGTGGGCGCGGATCTCGCGCAGGGTCCAGCCCACATAGTCCGGCACGTCGCTGGCGAAGCGGAAGGTGCCCCCCGGCGCGAGCGCGCGGGCCAGCAGGTCCAGATTGTCGGCGCGCACAAAGCGGCGCTTCCAGTGGCGGCGCTTGGGCCAGGGGTCGGGATAGAGCAGGCTCGCGCCGGCGAGCGATCCTTCCGGCAGGCGCGCGAGCAGCAGCGCCGCGTCGCGGTCGAACAGGCGCACGTTGTCACGCGGGCCCGCCTCCAGCGCCGTCACCGCCTTCACCATGCCGTTGAGAAAGGGCTCCACGCCGATGAAGCCGGTGCGTGGCGCCTCATGCGCCCGGGCCAGCAGATGCTCGCCGCCGCCGAAACCGATTTCCAGGCGCACCTCGTCCACCGCGCCGGCAAACAGATCGCGCAGGGACATTTCGGGGGCGATGGTATCGAGGTCGATCAGATAGCGCGGAAGAATATCGCGCAGGGCCGCCGCCTGGTTGGGCCGCAGCGGCTTGCCCACCCGGCGCCCGTAGAAGGCGCCCTTCTCGTCATAATCGGCAATCATGGGTCTTCGTTCTGAAACCGCGGCACGCGGCAATATTTTACCGCTACGCCGAAGTTCGGGAAAAACATTCGGCCGAATTCACCCGGAGAAGCCGGGAAATCGCACGGAGATCGCACGGAGAAGTGCCGCCAAAACACGTTCGGCAGGCGGGAAAAGCCCCGCCTGCCGAACGAAATGTTTCACGTGAAACCTTCAGAGCGCGGATTTCAGCGCATCCACAAGGTCCGTCCGCTCCCAGGAGAAGCCGCCATCCGCATCCGGCGCCCGGCCGAAATGGCCATAGGCGGAGGTGCGGGCATAGATCGGCTTGTTGAGCCCGAGATGCTCGCGAATGCCGCGCGGACGCAGGTTCACCACCTCGCGCAAGATCTTCTCCAGCTTGGCTTCTTCCACCTGGCCGGTGCCGTGCAGGTCCACATAGACCGCCAGCGGGTCCGACACGCCAATGGCATAGGCGAGCTGGATGGTCGCGCGATCGGCCAGGCCAGCGGCAACCACGTTCTTGGCCAGATAGCGCGCGGCATAGGCGGCCGAGCGGTCCACCTTGGTCGGATCCTTGCCGGAGAACGCGCCGCCGCCATGGGGCGCCGCTCCGCCGTAGGTGTCCACGATGATCTTGCGCCCGGTGAGGCCGCAATCGCCATCGGGCCCGCCGATCACGAACTTGCCCGTGGGGTTCACGTGCCACACCGTCTCGGGCGAAATCCAGCCTTCCGGCAGTGCCTTGGTGATGTAGGGCTCAACCAGCGAGCGCACGTCGTGGGAGGTGAGGTGCTCGTCCAGATGCTGGGTGGAGAGCACGATCTGCGTCACGCCGACCGGCTTGCCGGCCTCGTACTGCACGGTCACCTGGCTCTTGGCATCCGGGCCGAGGGCGCCGGTTTCGCCGGAACGGCGGGCTTCCGAGAGGGTTTTCAGGATCTTATGGGCATAGAAGATGGGGGCCGGCATCAGCTCCGGGGTCTCGCGCACGGCATAGCCGAACATGATGCCCTGGTCGCCCGCGCCCTCATCCTTGTTGCCGTCGATGTCGACGCCCTGGGCGATGTCGGCGGACTGCGCATGCAGCACCACTTCGATATCGGCCTTCTCCCAATGGAAACCGTCCTGCTCGTAGCCGATGTCCTTGATGGCAAGGCGGGCCTTGTGGGCGATCAGGTCCTTGGTGATGGTCGAGGGGCCGCGGGTCTCGCCGGCGATCACGACCTTATTGGTGGTGGCAAGCGTCTCGGCCGCCACACGCACCTGGGAGGGATCGAAGCCCTGCTCTTCCGACACGCGGAAGAAAGTATCGACCACCTCGTCCGAGATGCGGTCGCACACCTTGTCGGGATGACCTTCGGACACGGACTCACTGGTGAACAAATAGGATTGACGCGACATATGCTTCCTCTCGCCCACCGACGGAGCTCGCGGTCCTTGTGTCAAAGGCCCGCGAGCCGGTCAAGACCGGCTCGCAGCTATAGCAGCATCAGACCGGCCGCTCTGCGGCCTCCTCCTCGCCGGCGATCGCGGTCACCAGTTCCACGATGCGTCGGCGGATCTTGGCGTCGGTGATGCGCATGAAATTGCGGGTCAGGACGAGGCCGTCGGATGTCGCAAGGAAATCCGAGACATAGGCGGGGGAGTGCGCTTCTCCGAAACCTTCGGAGTCAGTGGTCAGGGACGGCGCGCCTTCAAAGAAGAAGGCAACGGGCACGCTGAGCACGAGCGAAATCTGCTGCAATCGGCTGGCACCGATTCGGTTCGTGCCTTTTTCGTACTTCTGGATCTGCTGGAAGGTGATGCCGAGGCTCTCCCCAAGCTTCTCCTGACTCATCCCAACCATCATGCGTCGCATACGCACACGGCTACCTACATATTTATCAATAGGATTTGGCGCCTTCTTGGCCATGTTCTCTCCGGCTGGATCGGAAATGTGTCACACTTCGCATCGCGAAGGCTGCCCTGACGGCGCGAAGATACGCATACATGGTTAGCGCGTCGATCAACTTTTGCGTGCAGCTCGCAAGATCCGCAAGCCACCAGCACCCAGCCACGCAGACGTCAGAATCAAAAGAAACATGGATAGGACGATGGAACCACCGGCGCGGGCAGCGGGCGGTGGATTCTCCAACGCTTGCGGGAGGTATCCGTCCACTACACCGCGTATGTCCAATCCCAAATGTGCGACAATCCGTCCCAGCGGATCAACGATGGCCGAAATGCCCGTATTTGCCGATCGGACCAAGGGCAACCCTTCCTCGATCGCGCGGATGCGTGCTTGCAGGAAATGCTGGTGCGGGCCCGGCGTCTCGCCGAACCAGGCATCATTGGTCACGTTGAGCAGGAAGCGCGGGCGCGGACCTTCCGGAATGACGGCGCCGGGGAAGATCGCCTCGTAACAGATCAGCGGCGCGGCCAGCGGCGCCCCGGGAATATTCAAGGCCCGCAACGCTTCCCCGGCTGAAAATCCGCCTCTCACACGGGTCAGCTGCTCCAGGCCGATGCGTTCCAGAAACGCCTGGAACGGCAGATATTCGCCGAATGGGACGAGATGCACCTTGTCCACGCTCTGGAGCACCGTGCCGTCCGCCGCGATCACCCGGATGGAGTTGAAGTAAGGCGAGATCTGCCCCTCCGGCGGCACCCCGTAGCGCGCGGCGCCGGTGACCAGAACCAGGTTGCGCGGCAGGCTCTCGCTGATTCGTCGCGCCGCCCAGGGCTCTCGTTCATACAGGAAGGGGAAGGCCGATTCCGGCCAGATCAGCAGGCTCACGTCCGTCAGGCCGCCGGGGTACCGCGCGCTCGGCGTGGCGCTCAACGCCAGATAATCGTCGAGGATCGCCTCGCGCCGGCCATAGGCGAATTTCTCGTCCTGCGGCAGCGCAGGTTGCATCAGGCGCAGGTTGACGCCGGGCACCGAACCGATCTGCGTGCGTGCGAGCCGCAGCGCGCCGCCGGCATACATCGCGCCGAGGGTGACCGCCGCGAGGCCGAGAAAAGCCAGATGGCGCGGGCGGGCCACGGCCGAAACCACCAAGACCGGCGCCGAGAGCAGGAGGATCGTAAGGAACGTCAGCCCGCCGATGCCGATCAGCGCCGTGCTCTGCGCCAGGGCCAGATTTTCCGCCAGGGCATAGCCGAAGGTGTTCCAGGGAAAGCCGGTGAACACATGGCCGCGCAGCCATTCGGCGCCCCCGAGGCCGGCGGAAAGCGCGCACAGCCGGGCCGCTCCACGCGACCACAGCAGGCGCGCGGCAAGAAGGCCGAGCGCGGGAAACAAGGCAAGGCCCGCTGGCAGGCACACGACCGCGACCGGCAACAGCCAGGCGAAGACATCGGCATCCACCAGGAACGCCGCGCCGATCCACCACAAGGAGCAGAGGAAATAGCCGAAGCCGAACCACCAGCCGATGGCGGCCGCGACCCGCCACGGGCGCCGGGTGCCGCGCCGGGTGCCATCCACCAGCAGCACCAGGATAGGAAAGCTCAAGCCCAGCACCGGCCACAGGTCAAACGGCGCTGTCGACAAGGCCGCGAGCGCCCCTGCGGCGAAGGCCGCCGCAAGGCGGCGCCACCCCTCGAGCGCGCTGACCCTATGGGCGAGCGCACCAAGCGTCAGGGCAAGACGCGTTAGAACACCACGCGTCAGAACAGGGCGCGTCACGCCTGATCGCCGTCCGAAGCCTCTGCCGCGTCGTTCGCCGCCTGCGCGGGCGGGAGGATCCGCAACATTTTCACCCGGCGCGGATCGGCGTCGAGCACTTCGACGCTGTGACCACCCGGCAGGGTAATGATCTCGCCCACGGCCGGAACGCGCGCGGCGATGGTCACGATCAGCCCGCCGAGGGTGTCGACCTCCTCGGCCACATGGGCCGGGGCGAAATCTTCGCCCAGCACATTGAGCACGTCTTCCAGCGGGGTGCGCGCATCGGTGACGAAGCTGCCGTCGCCCTGACGCTGGATCAGCGCCGCCTCGTCGTCATGCTCGTCCTCGATCTCGCCGACGATTTCCTCCACCACGTCCTCGATGGAGACGAGGCCGTCGGTGCCGCCATATTCATCGATCACCAGGGCGAGATGGGTGCGCGCGGCCTGCATGGACACCAGCAGATCCACCGCCGGCATGGACGGCGGCACATACAGCAGGCGCCGCACAAGCCCGGCATCGGTCAGGGATTGCCGCAGATCGACCTTCGACAGGTCGATTTCCTTGTCGGCGGGATGGTCCTCGGCGCCTTCCGGCAGCGGGCCCGTCATGAAGGAGAGAAGGTCGCGGATATGGACCATGCCGACCGGGTCATCGAGATCATCATCGAACACCACAAGGCGGGAATGGGCGGCGTTTGCGAAAGCCACCATCAATTCACCCAGCGACACATCCTTCTGGATGGCCACGATCTCCGATCGCGGGACCATGATGTCGCCGATGCCGACTTCCTTCAGATGGAGGATGTTGCGCAGCATCTTGCGCTCGGATGGCGAAAACTCGCTCACCTCCCCGGAGCTTCCGCCTGCCTCCTCAAGCACCTCGACAAGGTCGGTGCGCAAGGAGCCATGAGGTCGGAACGTCCCGAGGAGGGCACGCAATCGATCGATGAAACTCTGCGGCTCCGCTGAGGCGGGGTCGCTCGACTGGTCGATGTTGGACATGGTCTCCCTTTGGGGTCGGCCTCAAGTTTCCGCGGGCAACGCATAGGGGTCGGAGATGCCGAGCCCCTCCAGTATGCCACGCTCCATTTCTTCCATCTCTTCGGCCTCGGCATCGTCCTCATGGTCGAAGCCCAGCAGATGCAGCGTGCCGTGCACGACGAGATGCACCAGATGATCCTGCGGCCGCTTGTCCTCGGCTTGCGCCTCGGCCAGCACGGTTTCCAGCGCCACGATGACATCGCCCAATGGCTCCGGCGTGACATCTTCCGGCACTTCGGCGGCGGGGAAGGACAAAACGTTGGTCGCCTTGTCCTTTTCGCGCCATTGCCGGTTCAGCACGCGGATGCGCGCATCATCCGTCAGGGTCACGCTCATCTCCGCCGCGCGCGCGAACCCATCCCCGCAGGCGGCGAGCGCGGCCTGCGCGGCCCGTTCCGCGAGCGCCGGAGCGTCCGGCACACCATCCCAGCGCGCGTCCTCGACCAGAATATCGACGGCGAACCGATCCGGCGCGGGCGAAGACACCGATGTCGCGCCACGCGCCATCTCAGGCCCCCTTGGCGGCAATGCGTGCCGCTTCGTGGGCTTCGTAGGCACCGACGATGCGCCCAACCAATTCGTGCCGCACCACGTCTGCCGCCTTGAACTGGGTGATGCCCACGCTCTCGATCCCCTCAAGAAGACGCACCGCTTCCGCAAGGCCTGAAGTCTGCCCCACGGGCAAATCGGTCTGGCTGGCGTCGCCGGTCACGATCATGCGCGAATTCTCGCCCAGGCGGGTGAGGAACATCTTCATCTGCATGGAGGTGGCGTTCTGCGCCTCGTCCAGGATCACCGCCGCGTTGGAAAGCGTGCGGCCGCGCATGAAGGCCAGCGGCGCGATCTCGATCTCGCCGGTCTGAAGCGCCCGCTCGACGAAGGCGCGGTCCATCAAATCGTAGAGCGCGTCATAGATCGGACGCAGATAGGGATCGACCTTTTCCTTCATGTCGCCGGGCAGGAACCCGAGCCGCTCGCCCGCCTCCACCGCCGGACGCGACAGGATGATGCGGTCCACCATGCGCCGCTCCAGTAAATGGACAGCGTAAGCGACGGCGATCCAGGTCTTGCCGGTGCCGGCCGGGCCGGTGCCGAAGTTCAGCGTGTTGCGCTTCAGGGCGCGGATATAGGCATCCTGCGCCGCCGTGCGCGCCCGCACCGGGCGACGGCGCAGCTGGATCTCGTCGAAGGCTTGGCCCTCGGCCGGGTCGAAATCGAACAGCGAACCCTGCGCCACCGCCTCGCGGATCGCACCTTCCACGTCGCCGACGCTGATGTCGCGGCCGCGTTTCAGGGCCTCGTAGAGATGCTCCAGCACCTTGCGGGCCTGCTCGCAGCCTTCGCGTCCGCCTTCCAGGCTGACGTGATTGCCGCGCGAATCCGCCTTCACGCCGAGCTTGCGCTCGATCAGGGCGAGGTTGCGCCCGTAATGGCCGAACAGCAGCGTCGCCAGACGATTGTCGTCGAACGCGAGAACCACCTGGGCGGGGGTGTCGTCGCCATTGATGGCCCAGGGATCGCTGATGGCCGCCCGAGCGGGGGCCTGCGCCGAAGGAGAAGGACGGTCTTTATCGGCGCCGGACTTTCGCAAGCTCAAGCCTCCATGGCGGCGAACGCGGGTGCGTGCGCGGACGGGGAAACAGCATCGACACGGCCTGCGAGGCTGTTCGGCCCCACGTCCGTGATGGTGACGGTGACGAAGGCGCCGATGCCCACCGGCGGGTTGTTCACCACCACCGATTGGAGATAGGGCGAGCGGCCGATCATCTGGCCGTCCTGGCGGCCCGGCTTTTCCAGCAGCACATCCAAAGTGCGGCCGATCAGGGAGCGGTCGAACGCGCGCTTGGAGGCTTCCAGCGCCTGCTGGAGGCGGGCGAGGCGCTCGGTCTTCACCTCTTCGGGAAGCTGGGCGTCCAGATCGGCGGCGGGCGTGCCGGGGCGCGGGCTGTATTTGAAGGAATAGGCGCCGGCAAAGCCCACCTCGCGCACCAAGTCCATGGTCTCCTCAAACTCGGCGTCGGTCTCACCCGGGAAGCCGACGATGAAATCGGTCGAGAGCGCCATGTCCGGCCGCGCGGCGCGCATGCGGGCGACGATATCGAGAAACACATCCTTGCCGTGCTTGCGGTTCATGGCCGCCAGCACCCGGTCGGAGCCCGACTGCACCGGCAGATGCAGATAGGGCATCAGCGCGGGCAGGTCGCGATGGGCGGCGATGAGATCCTCGCCCATGTCGCGGGGATGACTGGTGGTGTAGCGCAGGCGCGCAATGCCCGGAATTTCGGCAAGCGCATGGATCAGGCGCGCCAGCGTCCACACTCCGCCGTCCGGGCCGAGGCCGTGGAAGGCGTTCACATTCTGGCCGATCAGGGTCAGCTCGCGCACGCCCTGGTCGGCGAGGCGCTCCGCCTCCGCCAGGATCTTCGCCACCGGGCGAGAGACTTCGGCGCCGCGGGTATAGGGCACCACGCAGAAGGTGCAGAACTTGTCGCAGCCTTCCTGCACGGTGAGGAAGGCGGTCGGCCCGCGCTTGCGGGTGGCGGCATCGCTTGGCGCGGGGAGATGGTCGAACTTGTCCTCGACCGGAAATTCGGTGTCCACGGCGCGCACGCCGGCCTTCACCTGCGCCAGCAGCTCGGGCAGGCGATGATAGCTCTGCGGCCCCACCACCAGATCCACCACCGGCGAGCGGCGCATGATCTCGGCGCCTTCCGCCTGGGCGACGCAGCCGGCCACTGCGACCAGCGTGTCGCGCCCGTCCTCGGCCTTGGCTTTGCGCAGCCGGCCCAGCTCGGAATAGACTTTCTCGGCCGCCTTCTCGCGGATGTGGCACGTGTTCAGGATGACGAGATCGGCGTCTGCCGGATCATTCGTCTCTACATAGCCTTCATTCGCCAGGGTGTCCGCCATACGATTGGAATCGTACACGTTCATCTGGCAGCCGAAGGACTTCACATAAAGCTTGCGGGGTTCGTGCATGTTTCGCGTTCTGCCAACTCCACCATCGCGCATGGGCGCGACGCTCCCGTGACGCCCGCGCAGTCCGCCCCCGATTGAAAACCTGGAACGTTCGTCTTTACCGGCAAATTGGCGTTTTGGGAACTCAGACCGCAGGGGCACGGCCCATCAAACTCGTCTCGCTGAGCCGGCGCACGGCCTCTTCGCTCGCCTTGGTCACGGCCTTGCGATCCGCCGCGCCGTCGAGCGCCTCGGGCTCACCGAACGTGACCTCAACATCAATGGCGCCCTGCCGCAGCACTTCCAGCAGATGGGGCGCAAGATCCATGTCGCCGAACCAGGCGGCGATGCCGCGATGGGACCGCCCCATGGGGATGCCCTGGATCTTCACATAGGCGACGCACAGCGGCTGGACCAGCACCTTGCCGTTAGCCTCGAAAGTCTCGCGCACCGCCCCCACCAGCGCCGAGCGAAAGGGCAGGATGCGGTTGCCGTCGCTGGAGGTCCCCTCCGCGAACAACACCACCGGATCGCCCTCCGCGAGGCGCGCGGCAATGGTGGAATTGACCTGCCCGGTGGCGTGGCGGCGTTGGCGATCGACGAAGATGGTGCGCTGGAACGCGGCCAGCAGGCCGATCAGCGGCCAGCGCGACACCTCGCTTTTGGCGACGAACACCAGCGGCGTCAACGATCCCAGCACGCAGATGTCGAGCCAGGACGCATGGTTGGACAGCAGCAGCAAGGGCCGCCCGGCGGCCGGGGCACCCCTCACATGCCGGCGCACGCCGATCAGGAACAGGATGATGCGGTGGTAAAGCAGCGGGATGATGCGCCGGCTGGGCAGGTGCAGCTTCAGCGACACCCACTGCAAGGGAATGCCAATCGCCGTGACGAAGCCCACCAGCGTCAGGATCACGCCCACGCGCACGGTATCGAAGAAGCGGCCGAGGCGCGGCTGGTCCGGTCCGAGGTCGGGCATGGGCTCGGCATCGAAGCTGGAGCGCGGCATCGGCTCTGCCGAATGGCCGAAGAACGAGCGATGCTTGCGCCCGCGCTTCATGCGCCCGCCCGCCAGCTCGTCGAAAATATTGAGATCGTCCCGGGGGGCGCTCACGACGGGTCCTCGTCCAGCGGCAGGACATGCAGTTCAAGGCGGTGCCCCACAAGGCGATAGCCAAGCCGGCGCGCGATCTCTTCCTGAAGCCGCTCGATTTCCTCGGAGCGGAATTCGATCACCTTGCCGCTGCGCAGATCAATGAGATGGTCGTGGTGTTCCTCGGGCACCGGCTCATAGCGGGCGCGGCCGTCGCCGAACTCGTGGCGCTCGATGATCCCGGCATCCTCGAACATCTTCACCGTGCGATAGACGGTGGAAATCGAG
This sequence comes from Roseixanthobacter finlandensis, assembly GCF_043195105.2. Lineage (NCBI taxonomy): Bacteria > Pseudomonadati > Pseudomonadota > Alphaproteobacteria > Hyphomicrobiales > Xanthobacteraceae > Roseixanthobacter > Roseixanthobacter finlandensis. The sequence continues at coordinate 5,026,733 of NZ_CM195536.1, forward strand.
ATATTGTCGTCGATGGCGCTGGCGCGGCGATACAATTCCTCGACGTCGGGATGGTCCTCGGCTGCCGTGAGCACGCGCGCGATCACCCGCCGCTGGTCGGTCATGCGCATGCCCTTGGCGGCGCAGGCGTGCTCGATGGCACTGATGATGTCGCTCAAGAGCCAATCCTCACTCAATTCGCCGCTCTTATCGCCGCCCGCGCCGGTCCTCGCAAGGCATGCCCCGTGCAACCTCGGGTCACAGATCCCGGCGCATCACCAGCGCATCGGTTCCACCGGCATAATAGCCCTTGCGGCGGCCGCTCTCCACATAGCCGAGGGCACGATAGAGTCGCAACGCAGGCTGGTTGCTTTCCTCCACCTCCAGATGGGAGACCGCAACGCCCTCGCAAACCAGCCGCCGCAGATGATGGTCCAGCAGCAGCGCGCCATACCCCTTGCCGCGCGCGGAGGGCAGCACGGCCAGCGAGAGAATCTCCGCTTCCGGCGCTACCACATGGGACAGGACGAAGCCGATCGGCGGCGTTTTGGGCGCCGCGCACAGCAGGTGCCCCCGCGCCGCGCGCTCGCTCAGCAGGCGCTCGAACTCGTCAATGCCCCAGCCGCGATGGAACGCGGCGGCATGGATGCGCGCCAGATGCTCGCTGTCCCGCGCCTCCGCCGCGCGGATATAAGGCGGCCGGGGCCGCCGCGAGAACAGGTCCAGAAAGCTCACCGCCGTGCGATCCTTGCCCCATCCTGGGGCTTGGCGTCGGGCGCACGCAGATACAGCGGGCGCGGCTCGGCCCGCGCCGGGTCCGCCACGGCGCCGAGCCGCGCGACCCAGGCCACGTCGGGGGCCGGTTGCAGATCGACGCTGAAGGGCAGCGTCTCGCCCGGCGGCCAGGCCTCGGCCACCAAAGCGGCGCCCGAGCCGACAAGGCGAATGGCGCCGATGGCGGCGGAGCGCGCCGCGTCTTTGGCGGCCATGATGCGCGGCGCGATCAGGGTGCGCCCGCCGGCGCCGAACATCTGCAGAAACACATGGCCGTGCCGCGCATCGATCGCGCTGACCACCGGCATGCTGTCGTCCATGGCCAGGAACGGTGCCGCCAGGGCGGCAAGGGTGGTCACGCCCACCACCGGACGGCGCGCCGTGAGCCCGAAGCCCCGTGCGGCCGAGAGGCCCACCCGCAGCCCTGTGAAGCTGCCCGGACCGACGGTCACGGCGATGCGCCCCAGGGCGGGAAAATCCAGCCCGGCATCCGCCATCACCTGTTCGACGATGGGAATCAAAGCTTCGGCGTGTCCGCGCTCCATGAGCAACGAATCGCCCGCGACGATGGTGTCGCTTTCCGCGTCCAGCACGGCCACCGAACAGGCGGTCAGCGCGGTATCTATGGCAAGAACTAGCATGATGAGTGTGGACGCCCGAATCCCGCGCCCACAATCCATCGAAACCGCATCTAACGGAAGGGGATAGTGCTAAATCCCCGGTCCGCACCGCAAATCAGCGGGGCATAGCTCAGACCGGACGCACCTCGACCACCTCGGGCACGAAGTGCCGCAGCAGGTTTTCGATGCCGTTCTTCAGCGTGGCGGTGGACGACGGGCAGCCCGAGCACGAGCCCTTCATGTTCAGGAATACGACGCCTTCCTTGAAGCCGCGGAAGGTGATGTCGCCGCCGTCATTGGCCACCGCCGGGCGCACCCGCGTCTCGATCAGCTCCTTGATGGTGGCGACCGTTTCGGTATCGGCTTCGGCGAAGAATTCGTCGGCATCATCGCCATCCGCCGCCGCGCCATCGGCCAGCACCGGCACGCCGGACATGAAATGCTCCATGATGGCGCCGAGGATCGCGGGCTTCAGATGCGCCCAGTCCCCGCCGGTCTTGGTCACGGTGATGAAATCCGAGCCGAGGAACACGCCGCCCACGCCGTCCACGTCGAACAGGCGCTGGGCGAGCGGGGAACGGCCGGCCTCCTCGGAGGTCTTCAGGTCGAGCGTGCCCTCGCCGAGCACGTCGCGGCCCGGCAGGAACTTCAGCGTCGCCGGATTCGGCGTCGGCTCCGTCTGGATGAACATGGTTCGCATCCTTGCGCGAAAGGGTGGCGGCCTGCGCCGCATATATAGTTCTTAAGATAAGGTGCCGGGCCGCAAACTGAAAGGGCCGTGCCAAATCGGCACGCCGACACGAACGGACGGACCCGACGGGCGAACGCGCCGGGAACGAAGCGGGGGCGAATCGCTGACCCGCGCCCTATGCCCTTTTGTTCTGCACCTTCCGGCTGACCTTGCGGGACATGGGCCGCATTCCCATCCTATGACAGGATATCGGGCGGCGCGGCCGCCGCGTGGAGGAGAGAATGAATTATCTGAAGACGGCGATCCTGCTGGCGGGCCTGACCGCTCTGTTCATGGCCGTCGGCTTCGCCCTCGGGGGCACCAGCGGCATGTTCATCGCATTCCTGGTGGCCGCCGCCATGAACGTGTTCAGCTATTGGAATTCAGACAAGATGGTCCTGCGCATGTATGGCGCGCGGGAAGTGGACGATCGCACCGCGCCGGAACTGGTGTCCATGGTGCGCGAGCTTGCGGCGCGGGCGCAATTGCCCATGCCCAAGGTCTATATCATGGACAATCCCCAGCCGAACGCCTTCGCCACGGGCCGCAATCCGCAGAATGCCGCGGTCGCCGCCACCACCGGTCTGCTGCAGATGCTGACCCGCGAGGAGGTCGCCGGCGTGATGGCGCACGAGCTGGCGCACGTGAAGCATCACGACACGCTGACCATGACGATCACCGCCACCTTCGCCGGCGCCATCTCCATGCTGGCGAATTTCGGCCTGTTCTTCGGCGGCGGAAATCGCGAGAACAATTCGCCGTTCGGCATGGTCGGTACCATCCTCATGGCGATCCTCGCCCCCATCGCCGCCATGGTGGTGCAGATGGCGATCTCGCGTTCGCGCGAATATGTGGCGGACCGGACCGGCGCGGAAATCTGCGGCCATCCCATGGCGCTTGCCGCCGCGCTCGCGAAAATCTCCGGCGCCGCGCACCGGATCCCGAATTATGAGGCCGAGGGCCATCCCGCCACCGCCCATATGTTCATCATCAATCCCTTGTCGGGTGAGCGGATGGATAATTTGTTCTCCACCCACCCGGCCACCGAGAACCGCATCGCCGCGCTGCGCCAGCTGGCGCAAGAGATGGGCGCGCGCGGTTTCGCGAGCGCGCCCGCCGCAGCGACGCCCCACGGCCACGTGCCCCAAGGCCAAGCGCCGCGCGGCCCCTGGGGCGGCACCGGCGGCCCGCAGCGCCGCGGGCCCTGGGGCTGATGGGGATAGGCGAAAGCACACGGTTCAGGTGGAATTGAGGGTGCGACAGGTACGGAAACCCGTGGCGAGGTTGCCAAGCGCCCCGCATGGCTCTAGGTGCGCGCAATGAAAACCCCGTCCCGCCCGAGATCCGCCGCCCGAACCGCCCCCCGCTCGCCCGAGCGGCGCCCGCCGGAAGCCGCCGGCCTGCGCGCCCGCCTGGTCGCAGCCGATGCCCTGGACCGCGTGCTGCGCGGAGGCACCGCGCTGGAAGATGCGCTCGACAATGCCGCCGGCCTCGAACCACGCGACCGGGCGCTCGCCTTCCGCATCGTGGCCACCGCCCTGCGCCGCCTCGGCACCTTGCGCGCGGTGGTCGGCCCCATGCTGGACCGTGGCTTTCCGAAATCCGCGCCCAAGGTCGAAACCGTGCTGCTCGTTGGCGCCGCGCAGATCCTGTTCATGGACGTGCCAGACCATGCGGCGGTCGGGCTTTCGGTGGAAATCGCGCGCGGCGACGGCACCACCTCTGGCTTCGCGGGCCTCATCAATGCGGTCCTGCGCCGCCTGACCCGCGAGGGCGCCGAGCGCCTCGCCGCAATCGATGCGCTCGCCGCCGACACGCCCGACTGGCTGCGCCAGCGCTGGACGAAGACCTATGGCGCTGAACGCGCGGCCGCGATCTGCGCCGTGCATGCGCACGAGCCGGCCCTTGATCTCACGGTGAAATCCGATCCCGAAGGCTGGGCGCTGAAGCTGGGGGGCGAGGTGCTGCCCACCGGCACCGTGCGCATTCTCCATGCCGGCCCGGTGCGGGCCCTGCCCGGCTATGAGGACGGCGAATGGTGGGTGCAAGATGCCGCCGCCGCCCTGCCCGCCCGCCTGCTCGGCGATGTGAGTGGCCTGAACGTGCTGGATCTGTGCGCGGCGCCCGGCGGCAAGACCGCCCAGCTTGCCGCTGCGGGGGCCCGCGTCACCGCGCTCGACCGCTCCGGCCAGCGCCTGGTGCGCCTCTCGGAGAATCTTGCCCGCCTCAAGCTCTCGGCCGAAGTGGTGGAGGCGGATGCGGCGGATTTTTCCGGCGGCCCCTATGACGCGATCCTGCTCGATGCCCCCTGCACCGCCACCGGCACCTTGCGCCGTCACCCCGACATCGCCTGGAACAAGCGGCCCGGCGACATCGCCGGCCTAGCCGAGCTTCAGGGCCGGCTGCTGGACCACGCGCTCGACCTGCTCAAGCCCGGCGGCGTGCTGGTCTATTCCACCTGCTCGCTGGAGCCGGAGGAGGGCGAAGCCCAGATCGCGCGCCTGCTGGCCGCACGCCCGGAGGCCGAAAGAGCGCCCCTGAGGGCAGAAGATGCGCCGGAGCTCGCGCCGTTCATCACTCCTCAAGGTGATTTGCGCACTGTGCCCAGTGATTGGGTGCGGGGAGAGCCGGAGCGGTCCGGCCTCGACGGCTTCTTTGCCGCACGGATAGTGAAAGGCGGCACGCGCCGTCGGGGGTAGTCACCAGGCATGACCCGCGGAGCCCTGGCAGAACGCATGCGCCTCGCGGCCTTCGTCGCGGGGCAGGGCTGGCGCTTGCTTCTCGCGCACCTGCCCGGCCTGCCGTTATCGCTCGGCCGGGTGAGCATTCCGGTGCCCGAGCGCCTGCTGATCGCCCCGCAGGACCTGCGCACCGGGGATGCCACCCGCGCCAGCGAGATTTATGCCGGGCGATTCGCCTTCGCCGGCAAGATCGCCCTGCTGGACGGGCGCACCCCGTTCGAGCTGGAGCCGCCTTCCCACGAATGGGCGCAGACGCTGCACGGCTTCGGCTGGCTGCGCCATTTGCGGGCGGCGAGCACCACCATCGCCCGCGCCAATGCCCGCGCCATCGTGGGCGATTGGATCCGCAATCCCGGCGAAGCCCGCGCCATCGCCGCCGAGCCGGAGGTGACGGCCCGCCGCATCATCTCCTGGCTCACCCAGGCGCCGTTCATCCTCCAGGACGCAGACCACGAATTCTACCGCCGCTTCATGCGCAGCCTCGCCCGGCAGGTGCGCCACCTGCGGCGCAGCGCGATCGCCGCGCCGGACGGCTATCCCCGCCTCATCTCCACCATCGCTTTGGTGTTCGCGGGCCTGTGCATGTCCGACCAGAGCCGGCTGCTCAAGGTCTCCCAGCGCCGCCTGGAAGAAGAGCTGGACCGGCAGATCCTGCCGGACGGCGGCATCATCACCCGCAATCCCGACAGCCTGATCGCTTTGCTGCTGGATCTTCTGCCCCTGCGCCACGCCTTTGCCGCGCGCAACCAGCCGGCGCCGCAGGCGCTGATGAACGCCATCGATCGTATGATGCCCATGCTGCGCTTCTTTCGGCACGGAGACGGCGCGTTCGCCCATTTCCACGGCATGGGGCACACCGCCGCCGATCAGCTCGCGACCATCCTCGCCTATGATGACGCGCGCGGCGCGCCGGTGGCCAATGCGCCCCATTCCGGCTTCCAGCGGCTCGACGCCAAGGGCAGCGTGCTGATCGCCGACACCGGTGTCGCCCCGCCGCTGGCCGCCGGCTGGGAGGCGCACGCAAGCTGCCTTGCGTTTGAATTCTCCAGCGGGCGCAACCGCATCTTCGTCAATTGCGGGATGACGGCGATGAACCGCGAGATGTGGTGGCAAGTGGCGCGCGCCACCGCCGCCCATTGCACGGCGGTGATCGGCGACACCTCGTCCGCCCGTTTCCTGCAATGGAAATGGCTGGGCAAGCTGGTTGGCTTCCCCATCGTCTCCGGCCCCAATGCGGTGCCGGTGCAACGGGGAAAGAGGGACGATTCCCTGATGCTGCGGGCGAGCCACGATGGCTATGCCACGAGCTTCGGCGTCGTCCACCAGCGCTCGTTCCGCCTCGCGAGCGAAGGCGCGCGGCTCGATGGCGAGGACCTGTTCAAGCCGGCGGAGGGGGCGCCGGCCACCTTGCCCGCCACCGCCTTCGCCATCCGCTTTCACCTGCATCCGAGCGTGACGGTGGAGCGGCTCGCCGATCCGAGCACCGTACTGCTGGCCCTGCCCGGTGGCGAAGCCTGGGCCTTTCTCGCACCCAATCAAAGCGTTCTGCTGGAAGAGAGCATTTATCTCGCGGCCCCGGACGGCCCGCGCCGCACGGTGCAACTGGTGATTTCCGGTTCGCTGGCCGAAACCGGGCGGGTGCTCTGGACCCTGGTGCGCACCCGCGAGCGCCAGCCCCCGCTTCCCGTGGGGGGCAGCTCTTCCGCCCGGACCCGGTGACGAGCACCGCCTCTCCGTGATAGGGCGAGCGCAATTCAGATCCGGAGTTGCCCCATGCCCGCCGACGTGCGCCCCGTCACCCGTGCCCTGATCTCGGTGTCCGACAAAGCGGGCCTGATCCCCTTCGCCACCGCCCTAGTGAAGACCGGCGTGCAATTGGTCTCCACCGGCGGCACCGCCAAGGCCCTGGCCGAGGCCGGCCTTGCCGTGGTGGATGTGGCCGAGCTGACCGGCTATCCGGAAATGATGGACGGCCGGGTGAAGACCCTGCATCCCCGCGTCCATGGCGGCATCCTGGCGATCCGCACCGATCCTGGCCACCAGGCCTCCATGGCCGAGCATGGCATTCCCCCCATCGATCTGGTGGTGGTCAATCTCTACCCCTTCGAAGCCACGGTCGCACGCGGCGCGGACTTCGATGAAACAATTGAAAACATTGACATTGGCGGCCCCGCTTTGATCCGCGGCGCGGCTAAGAACCACAATGACGTGGCGGTGGTGGTGGATGTTTCCGACTATTCCGCCGTGCTGGCGGAAATCGAACTGCATGGCGGCACCACCCTCGCCCTGCGGCGCAAGCTGGCGCAGACCGCCTATGCCCGCACCGCCGCTTATGATGCGGCCATTTCCAACTGGTTCGCGGTTGAGGTGAAGACCGAGGCGCCGACCTATCGCGCGGTCGGCGGCAAGCTGATCGAGGCCCTGCGCTATGGCGAAAACCCGCACCAGACGGCGGCCTTCTACGCCACCTCCGAGCAGCGCGCGGGCGTCGCCACCGCCCGGCAGGTTCAGGGTAAGCAATTGTCGTTCAACAATATTAACGACACGGACGCGGCCTTCGAATGCGTCGCGGAATTCCACCCGGCCCGCACGGCGGCGGTGGTGATCGTCAAGCATGCCAATCCCTGCGGCGTCGCAGAAGGAAGCTCGCTGGCGCAGGCCTATGCCAAGGCGCTGGCCTGCGATCCGGTGTCGGCATTCGGCGGCATCATCGCCGTCAACCGGACCCTCGATGCCGAGGCGGCGCGGGCGATGGTGGAGATTTTCACCGAGGTGATCGTCGCTCCCGACGCCACCGAGGAAGCGATTAACCTCATAGCCGCAAAGAAGAATCTGCGCCTGCTGCTGACCGGTGGCCTGCCCGATCCGCGCAGCCCCGGCCTCAATGTCCGCACCGTCGCGGGGGGGCTGCTGGTGCAGAGCCGGGACAATGCCTCGATCGACGATCTGGACCTCAAGGTGGTCACCCGCCGGGAGCCGACGGAGGCCGAACTGACCGACATGCGGTTCGCCTTCCGGGTGGCTAAGCATGTGAAATCAAACACGATTATCTATGCCAAGGACCTCGCGACGGTGGGCATCGGCGCGGGGCAGATGAGTCGGGTGGATTCGGCCCGCATCGCCGCCCGCAAGGCCCAGGACGCCGCCGAGGCGGCCGGGCTGACGGTGCCGCTCACCAAGGGCTCCGTGGTCGCCTCCGACGCCTTTTTCCCCTTTGCGGACGGGCTGTTAGCGGCGGTCGAAGCGGGCGCGACGGCGGTCATTCAGCCGGGCGGATCGATGCGGGATGCGGAGGTGATCGCCGCCGCTGACGCCGCCGGCCTCGCCATGGTGTTCACCGGCGTGCGCCACTTCAAGCACTGACGAACCGCGCGGAGGAGGGCTCCTCCGCGCCTTCTCCGGTCTGTTCGGGGCGATGTCCGCGCATTTCGGCAAATGTTCGCCGCGGCGTCTTCGGAACGGCGCCGCGCGGGCGTGCCTTGCGGTGAATCAATGCGATTTGCCGGCGTTTCGCCGATGATCCGCGCATCATGAATGCAGATCTGCTCGCGCGCGCCGGCCGCCCGGTGCCGCGCTATACCTCCTACCCCACGGCCCCCCATTTCGGCGCGGAGGTCGATGCCGCGACCTATGCCGGGTGGCTGGCGGCGGTGCCGCCGGACGCGACGGCCTCGCTCTACCTGCATGTGCCATTCTGCGCCGAGCTGTGTTTTTACTGCGGCTGCCACACCACGGTGGCGCGCGGGATAACGCCGCTGGTGGCCTATGCGGCGCGGCTGGAGGAGGAGATCGCGCTTGTGACCGCGCGCCTGCCCGGCCGGCTGGAGGTGGGGCACCTGCATTGGGGCGGCGGCACGCCGACCATGCTGGGCAATCCCGATTTCCTGCGCCTCATGGCGCTGCTGCGCACGCGCTTCGCGGTCCGTCCCGATGCCGAGATCGCGATCGAGATCGATCCCCGCGTCATGGACCAGGCCAAGGTGGATACGCTGGCCTCAGCCGGCATCAACCGGGCCAGCCTCGGCGTGCAGGATTTCGACCCCAAGGTGCAGGAGGCGATCGGTCGCCGGCAAAGTTTCGCCGAAACCGCCGCCGTCGCCGATGCCCTGCGCAAGGCCGGCATCGGCGCCATCAATCTCGACCTGATCTACGGCCTGCCCCACCAGACCACGGCCTCGGTGACGCGCACGCTGAACGACGCGCTGGCGCTGGAGCCGAGCCGAATCGCGGTGTTCGGCTATGCCCATGTGCCGTGGATGAAAAAGCACCAGGCGCTGATCTCCGAAGCCACCCTGCCCGGCCCCGCCGCCCGGCTCGAACAGGCGGAAACTATTTCCCGCCTGCTAAATGAAGCCGGCTATGTATCCATCGGCCTGGATCATTTCGCCCGTCCTGGCGATGCCATGGCGGAGCGCGCCGAGGCCGGAACGCTGAAGCGCAATTTCCAGGGCTATACCACCGACGATGCCCCGATCCTGCTGGGCTTCGGCCCGTCCGCCATCGGCGCTTTGCCCCAGGGCTATGTGCAGAACCTGCCCGCGACCCCGCACTGGCACCAGGCGGTGGCGCGGGGCGAATTGCCGATCGCGCGCGGACGCGCCCTGACCGCCGACGACCGGCTGCGGCGGGCGGTGATCGAGCGGCTGATGTGCGATCTTTCGGTCGATCTTGATGCCGTCTGCGCCGCCCACGGCACCGATGCCGGGGTGTTCGCCCAGGAGCTTGGCGCCCTCGCGCCCCTGATCGCGGACGGACTGGCGGTGCGGGAGGGAGCATCGGTGCGCGTGCCGGAAACCGCGCGCGCCTTCACCCGCACCGTATGCGCGGTGTTCGACGCCTATCTCGCCCCGCAATCGGGCGCGGCCTCTGACTCGGCCCCGGCCCCGCGCCGGCACGCGGCGGCGGTGTGAGGGCGAGGGCTGCTTGGCCTTAAGGGGTGTGGGTGCGCCGGAAAGCAGGTGCACGCCCTTCGTTCATCATGGCGGGGCGTGTGCCCGGTCATCCACGCCGGGCCGCCCGCACCGGTCTTGAAAGGCTGGCACCAACGGGTCCACGTGGATGCACGGGACAAGCCCGTGCATGACGAGGCTCTGCTGCAATCGCGCCGGATCACCAATGTCGATCAGCACCACGGCAGCGGGAGGACCCGCCTGCGCTATTTTGGGATGCGTCTTCCTAGGGATGTGCCTTCGTCCCCGTGCGTATCCCGGCCATCCGGTCGGCGCTGCGGGAACACGGCCGGCGAGGCCCGGGCGCCTGAGGCGGCACAGATTGCCGGGACGCGCCTGGGGAAGAAAGGGATGCTTCCTTCACGACAGCCCGGCCGCAAGGCGGCGGGACAAGACAGTGAAACTGACCGTGAAACGGGCCGCACACTTGGCCACGCACTTGGCGGCGCCTTCGACGCGCCCCCGCGCGGAAAGCCCGCGCGACGAAAGCCGCTGGTCTCAGCTGTCGAGACGACGCAACGCGTTGCGGTCGCGCAGCACAATGCAGCGCGAGGACGGCAAAGCGATCGCCGCGGAGCCCTCGAGCTGGGTCAGGGTGCGCGAGACGGTCTCGATGGTGAGGCCGAGATAATCGGCGATATCCTGGCGCGACATGGGCAAATGCACTTCGCTCAGATCGACCGGGCTGGAGCGGCGGGCAAGGTCCAGCAGGAAGGTGGCGACCCGCTCCTGCGCGGTCTTGCGGCCCAGCAGCAGAAGATGGTCCTGCGCGCGGTGCAATTCGGTGAAGGTGAGGTTCCAGATGGCGCGGGCGAGCACGCTGTCGTCGGTGGCCCGGCTGAACAGCAGCGACCGCTTCACGCGGGCCAGGCGGCATTCGCTGACCGCCTCGGCGGAAAAGCGGGTGCGCTCGGCGGTTTCCCAGCCGAAGGCATCGCCCTTCAGGCAGAAGGTCTCGATCTGCCGGCGCCCGTCACCGAGCAGCTTGCAGATGCGCACGACGCCCGAGAGCACCACGAAGACATGATCGGCCGGTTCATCCTCGCCGAAAATCTCGGCATTGCGGGTGAAACTGACGACGGTTCCCATGCGCGCCACGGCGGCGGCGGGGTTGAGCACGTCTTCTTCCTCCCGGATGGCGGCGGGCAAGGGGGCGGGAAAGGCGCGGTTCGCGACGATAGCGGCGGCGGTGGCGGGCATCGAACAGGCCTCCAAAGGTTCGATTAGAGGATTAGGTCTTTGCTCTTGATCAATAAATTCGGATCGAACCCTTAAGTAGGGCGCCTTAAGGGATTTCCCGGAGGCGCGGAGTGGGCCAAAGTGTATGTAAGCGGCGGCGGTAGCCGGCAGGCGCGTCGCGCCCGCCGCGCCTGCGCAATGGGGTACGGACAGGCGGGATGACCAGCCAGAACGAGACCAAGCCCGCCGCCCCTGCGGCGGTGGCGCCGCTCCCGGCCGGCGGCGGACAGATGGCGAGCTTCACCGGCGAGGCGCTCACCAGCCTGTTCGCCGGCGCGTTCGCGGTCATGATCGCGGTGGTGGCGGGCGACCTGCTCGGCTGGCCCGCCTTCGGCCCTGCGGCCCTGCTCGCCTGTGGCTGCGCGGTGGTGCTGGTCAGCGGGCGCGGCCTTGCCGCCTGCCTGCCGGCGGTGGCGATCGCGCTCGGCGCGCAATCCGCCTTGGCCTGGACCGGCGCCGACAACGCCCCCCCCACGCTCCCGGCGGCGCTGCTGTTTCTGGTCCTTGGACTTTCCACGAGCGTGCTGGGGGAGCGGCTGCGCCGCACCAAGCTCGATTCCGCCGCGCGCGACCGAGCGCTGCTGGCGCGCGAGGCGCACCTCTCGTCCATCCTCGATACCGTGCCCGACGCCATGATCGTGATCGACGCGCGCGGCATCATGCAATCCTTCTCCAGCGCCGCCGAGCGCCTGTTCGGCTACACCGCCTCGGACGCCATCGGCCGCAACGTCTCCATCCTCATGCCCAATCCCCACAAGAGCACGCATGACGCCTATCTGGAGCGCTATCTCACCACCGGGGAACGGCGCATCATCGGCATCGGCCGCGTGGTCGCGGGGCTGCGCAAGAACGGCTCCACCTTCCCCATGGAATTGTCGGTGGGCGAGATGCGCTCGGGGTCCGGCCGGTTCTTCACCGGCTTCATCCGCGACCTCACCGAGCGCCAGGCCACCGAGGCGCGGCTTCAGGAATTGCAGGCCGAGCTGGTCCACATCTCACGCCTCACCGCCATGGGCGAGATGGCCTCCACCCTCGCCCACGAACTCAACCAGCCGCTCTCCGCCATCGCCAATTACATCAAGGGCTGCCGCCGCCTGCTGGAACAGGACGAATCGCGCAACGCGCCGCAATTGCAGGGCGCGCTCGACAAGGCCGCCGAACAGGCGCTGCGGGCCGGCCATATCATTCGCCGCCTGCGCGATTTCGTCTCGCGCGGGGAAAGCGAGCGGCGGGTAGAAAGCCTCTCCAAGTTGGTGGAGGAAGCGAGCGCCCTCGCCCTGGTGGGGGCCAAGGAATATGGCATCGAAGTGCGCTTCAGATTCGATCCCGCGTGCGACCTCGTGCTCGCGGACAAGGTGCAGGTGCAGCAGGTCTTGCTCAATCTGATCCGCAACGGCATGGAAGCGATGATGGAGGCGCCACGGCGCTTCCTGGTGGTGCAGACCAGCCCGGAGGAGGACGACATGGTCGCGGTTTCCGTGTCCGACACCGGCCACGGCATCTCCAAGGAGGTCGCCGACCAATTGTTCATGCCCTTCATCACCACCAAGCAGCATGGCATGGGGGTGGGCCTTTCCATCTCCCGCACCATCATCGAATCGCACGGCGGCCGCATCTGGGCCGAACCGAACCCCGAGGGCGGCAGCATTTTCCGATTCACCCTGCGCGCCGTGCAAGAGGAGGCCGTGGGCAATGCCTGAGACCTTTCCCCAGGACACCTTTCCCAAGGACGCCTTGCCGATCCATATCATCGACGATGACGACGCGGTGCGCGATTCCCTGTGCTTCCTGCTGGAATGCGCCGGCTTCAAGGTGCAGGCGCACCCCTCCGCCGGCGCCTTCATCGACGGCGGCGTTCCCGCGAGCGCCGGATGCATCATCACCGACGTGCGCATGCCCGGCCTGAGCGGGGTCGAGCTGCTGCAATATCTCAACACGCGCGGCTCGAAGATCCCGGTCATCGTCGTCACCGGCCATGGCGACGTGCCGCTGGCGGTGGAGGCGATGAAGCTCGGCGCCGCCGAATTCCTGGAAAAGCCGTTCGACGACGATGCCCTGCTCGCCGCGGTGCACACCTGCCTCACCCAAGCCGCCCTGCATCACCACCAGGATGCGGTGCGCAGCGACGTGGAGGAGCGCATCGCCGCCCTCTCCCAGCGCGAGCATCAGGTTCTGGAACTGCTGCTGGTGGGCCATGCCAACAAGGTGATCGCCCAGGATCTCGGCATCAGCCCGCGCACAGTCGAGGTTTACCGCGCCAATGTGATGACCAAGATGAAGGCGGCCAGCCTCTCCGAACTGGTGCGCATGGCACTGATCGCCGGGGTCGGCGGCCCGGTGGACTGACGCCGCTGCGGGATCCTCAGGCCGGCCTTGATCTATCTCAAGGCCGGTGCGCCGCCATATCTAAATACTTCTCCAGCTGAGAATGCGAGACGGGTCCGTCGCAGCGGCGGATGGAGTGTCTCGCAAGAAGGCGGGAGTCTCATGCAAGAGGCGTATGGCGGTGTTGATGGCCGGGGACAACCAGGACATGCGGGACATGCCCGGCAATGTGGTTCTGCTGGTGGATGACGATCCGGCGATCCGCAGTTCGCTGAAATTCGCCCTGGAGCTGGAAGGCTTCGACGTGCGGACTTTCGCTTTGCCCGAGGAGATTCTCGCCGCCGATCTGCCGTCGCGCGGCTGTATCGTGGTTGATTATTACCTTCCAGGCCAGGACGGCCTGGAACTGCTCGGCCAATTGAAAGCCCGCCACGTCTCCCTTCCCGCCATTCTCATCACCAGCAACCCCGCCGAAAACGTCCGCCGCCGGGCCTCTTCCGCCGGCGTCGCGATCATCGAAAAACCGCTGCTGAGCAACGCCTTGAGCGATGCGGTGCGCGACACCCTCGCACGCGGCTCCTGACGCCGCTTCGCAACGCCACGCTCCTTGCCACACCGCTTGCCGCTTGGAGCCGCAAACTCCAAAACCCGCACGCCCGTCTCCCGGCCGTCGCGGGAATGCGTCATGATCAGCGCGAAGCTCCATCGCTCTGTCCGAGTTCCTGCCAAAGGTCCCGCCCATGACGATGCGCAATCTCGACGCCTTGTTCACGCCTTCCGCCATCGCGCTGGTGGGCGCCAGCAGCCGGGCCGGCTCGATCGGCACGGTGATCGCCCGCAATCTGTTCGAGGCCGGCTTCAACGGGCCGATCCTCACGGTGAAGGCGGGCGAACGGGCGATCCGCTCCTCGCTCAATTATCCCACCATCGAGGCGCTGCCGATCCCGGTCGACCTCGCGGTGATCGTCGCGCCGCCGAGCAAGGTGCCCCAGGCGGTGGCCGAGCTCGGCGCCAAGGGCTGCCGCGCCGCCATCATCGCCACCGCCGGCTATGACGTGGCCGACGGAATCTATGATGCCGCGTTGCGCCAGCAGGTGCTGGATGCCGCCAAGCCGCATCTGCTGCGCCTCATCGGACCGAACAGCCTCGGCTTCATTTCCACCGGCCCGCGCATCAATGCCAGCTTCGCGCACCTGATGCCGGCGCGCGGCCATATCGCCTTCGTCAGCCAGTCTGGCGCCATGGCCACCGCGGTGCTGGACTGGGCCCATGCGCGCGGGCTCGGCTTTTCCCATGTGATCTCGCTGGGCGAGAAGGCGGACGTGGATTTCGGCGACCTGCTGGATTATCTCGCGCTCGACAATTCCACCCGCGCCATCCTGCTCTATGTGGAATGCCTCACCGACGCCCGCAAATTCATGTCGGCGGGGCGCATCGCCGCGCGCTCCAAGCCGGTGATCGTCATCAAGGCCGGGCGCAGCGCGGCAGGGGCACAGGCGGCGCTCTCCCACACCGGGGCGCTCGCCGGCTCGGACATGGTCTATGACGCCGCGTTCCGCCGCGCCGGCATGCTGCGCGTGCACGAATTGCGCGAATTGTTCGAGGCGGTCTCCACCCTCTCGTCCGGCATCCGCCTCAAGGGCGAGCGGGTGGGCGTGCTCACCAACAGCGCCGGGGCCGGCATCATCGCCACCGACACGCTGGAGGACATGCCGGGCCAATTGGGCACGCTCGATCCCAAGACCCTGGCGAAGCTCGACGCCGCGCTGCCGCGCGCCTGGTCCCACGCCAATCCGGTGAACATCGGCGCCGACGCCGACGGCAAGCGCTATGCCGACGCGCTCGCCATCCTGATGGAGAACGAGGGCACCGACGCGACTTTGGTCCTCAACAGCCCCAATGCCGTCTCCGACAGCGGCCAGGCGGCGGATGCGGTGATCGCCGCGCTCGCTTTGCGTCCGCGCGCGCCGGTATTGACCTGCTGGATGGGCGAAAGCGCGGTCGCCGATGCCCGCCGGCGCTTCACCGCCCAGCGCGTGCCGACCTATGAGACCCCGGACGAGGCGGTGCGCGCGTTCGCACATCTGGTCTCCTACCAGCGCAACCAGACCCTGCTGATGGAGACTCCTCCGGCGCGCTCGTTCGACGAGCCGGACCGCGCCAAGGCGGCGGAGGTGATCCGCGCCGCCATCGCCGAGGGGCGTTCCACCCTGAGCGAGTTCGAGGCCAAGGCGGTGCTCGCGGCCTATGACATCCCCATCGTCGAGACCCGCATCGCGCACGATCCCGCCGAGGCCGGGCGCATCGCCGCCGAAATGGGCGGGGTGCTGGTGCTGAAGATCCTGTCCCACGACGTGCTCCACAAATCGGATGTGGGCGGCGTGCGCCTCGACCTGCACGGGCCGAAGGCGGTGGAAGAGGCGGCGCGCGACATGCTCGCGACGCTGGAGGCGCGCATGCCCGGCGCGCGGGTGGAAGGCTTCACGGTCCAGCCCATGATCCGCCGGCCCAATGCCCAGGAGCTGATCGCCGGCATCGCCAATGATCCCACCTTCGGCCCGGTGGTTCTGTTCGGCCAGGGCGGGCTAGCGGTGGAGGTGATCGCCGACCGCGCGGTCGCCCTGCCGCCGCTCAACGGCGTGCTGGCGCTGGAGATGATCGGCCGCACGCGGATTTCCAAGCTGCTCGCCGGCTATCGCGACCATCCGCCGGTGGATCTCGACGCGGTGGCCGCGACCTTGGTGAAGATTTCCGACCTGCTCGGCGACCTGCCGCAGATCGCCGAACTGGACATCAATCCCCTGCTGGCGGACGAGCACGGCGTAATCGCGCTCGATGCCCGCATCGTGGTGCATCCCACCGAGGGGGCGGGCACGGAGCGCTTCGCGATCAAGCCCTTCCCCACCGGGCTCGTGCGCGAGATCACGCTTCCCGATGGCCAGGCACTGGAGCTGCGGCCGATCCGGCCCGAGGACGAGCCGGGAATCGTCGACATCGTGCGCCGCTCGGACCCGCGCGACGTGCGCATGCGGTTCCTCGGCTCGCTGAAGGATTTTCCCCATCTGCTCGCCGCCCGCCTGTCGCAGATCGACTACGACCGGGAAATGGCGCTGGTGGCGGTGGACACGGCCGGCGCGTTCCTCGGCGTGGTGCGCATCATCGCCGATCCGGACAATGAGACCGCCGAATACGCCATCATGGTGCGCTCGGACATGAAGGGCAAAGGGCTCGGCTACCGGCTCATGAACGAGATCATCGCCTATGGCCGCCAGCGCGGCCTGAAGATGATCTATGGCGACGTGCTGCGGGAGAACCAGCCCATGATGCACATGGCGCAGGATCTCGGCTTCATCGCCAAGACCGGCGAGGATTATACCGTGATGCGGGTCGAGCTGGAGCTGAAGCCGTAGGGCGCTCAGACCGCCATGGCGGTCAGCACCGCCGCGCCCACCGCCATGGCCAGAACGATCAGGCTCCACATGGTCCAGCTGGGATGCAGGCGCGAGCCCGCGCGCGGGTCTTCCGCGCTCAGGAAGGGCGTGAGCGGGTCGCCCGCATCCCGCCCCGCGGGCGTGAGCACCGGCGGATAGGGACGGGTCGTGGTGGGCGTCACGCCAGCCGCCTCGTCGTCGGTGCCCAGCGGCACGGCGGCGGGCCCAAAGGAGGGATCGGTGGTGAAGGAGCGCAGCGCCCGTTCCTCGCTCGGCGTCAGCGCAAGCCCGGCCCGCGCGGGTGGTGCCGGCGGCGGGATGGAACCCGCATCCTGGCGGTGATCCGCCGCCCGGTCACGCGGCAAGTCATGCTGCAGGTCGCGCTGAAGGTCGCGCGGCGGCTCATCTGGTCTCGGGCGGGGATCATCGTGAAATTTCGGCGGGTGCATGAGCGTCTCCCTTCGTCAGGAGCAACACCGTGCACACCAGCCTGTTCCGCTTTTCCCGCAGGCTCAGGCAAACCAGTGCGGCTGGCGATCCAGCGCGATCAGCGCTTCCGCCGAAACGCGCGGCCGCACCACCGCATGCTCGGCCCCGCGCACCAGCACTTCGGGAATGAGCGGACGGGTGTTGTAGGTGCCCGCCTGCACCGCGCCATAGGCGCCGGCGGTCATCACCGCCAGCAGGTCGCCGGCCTTCAGCTGTGGCAAAGCGCGATTGAGGGCGAGATAATCCCCGGTCTCGCACACCGGCCCCACCACGTCGGCCAGCAGCGTGGGCGCACCCTCGGCCGCCTGAACCACGGGGAGGATGTCGTGATGGGCGTCGTACAGGGTGGGGCGGATGAGATCGTTCATGGCCGCGTCCACGATCACGAAGGTCTTGCCCTCGCCGTGCTTCACATAAAGCACGCGGGTCACGAGGATGCCGGCATTGGCCACGATCATGCGGCCCATCTCAAAGACCAGCGGCAGATTGAGGCCGCCCAGCGCGCGGTTCACCGCCGCCGCGTAGGCATCCGGCGCCGGCGGCACGGGATCGCTCGCCGCATAAGGCACGCCGAGCCCGCCGCCAAGATCGAGATGGCGCAGCGCGTGGCCGGCGGCCATCAGGTCGCGCGCCAGTTCCGCCAGCAGCAAAATCGCATTCTCGAACGGCGCCATGTCGGTGATCTGGCTGCCGATATGCATGTCGACACCGGCGATGCGGATACCCGGCAGGCGCGCGGCCTCCTCATACACCGCGCGGGCGGTGGAGATGGGGATGCCGAACTTGTTTTCCGACTTGCCGGTGGAGATCTTGGCGTGGGTTTTCGCGTCCACGTCGGGATTCACCCGCAGCGACACCGGGGCGATGACACCGCGCGCGGTGGCGACCTGCGAGAGCTGCTCCAGCTCCGGCTCGCTCTCCACATTGAAGCATTTGATGCCGGCATCGAGCGCATCGGCCATTTCCTGGCGGGTCTTGCCGACGCCGGAAAACACGATCCGCTCCGCCGGGACGCCGGCGGCGAGCGCGCGCTTCAATTCCCCGCCGGAAACGATATCCGCCCCCGCGCCGAGGCGGGCGAGCGTGGAAATCACCGCCTGGTTGGAATTGGCCTTCAGCGCATAGCACAGCAGCATGTCGCGGCCTTCGAAGGCCTGCGTGAACACGCGATAGTGCCGCTCCAGCGTCGCGGTGGAATAGCAATAGAAAGGCGTGCCTACGCTGTGGGCGAGCGCGGTGAGGTCGACGTCCTCGCCATGGAGGCGACCGTCGCGATAATCGAAATGATGCATGGCGGCTCCGGGCGCGTCAGAGCAGCCCGTCCAGGATGAAGGGACGTTTGGCGATATTGGGGGTCTGCGTCACCGGACGGGAGACCGAATCGCCGGGCGTGTTCGGCGAGATATAGGCATTGCCGGACGCCGCGCGCGCATCGGCGTTGCCCGGCTGGGCGGAATTGGTGGACATGATGTCGTCGGTGGTCACCAGGGCGCCGGTATTGTCGGCGGACCCTTGGGGCGCGGCCGGCGCGGCCGGGCCGTTGGCGGCGGTGGCCGGGCCTGCGGCGGGGCCGGTGGTCGCGGCGGCGGCCTTCTGACCGGGCGGGGTGGGCGGCTTGGTGCCGGGCGGCTCCAGCGGACCCTTCACGCCGCAGCCGGCGAGCGCCAAGGCAAACAGGAAAGCCAGGGAGACAGGCAAGCGATGCGACACGGCGAGGCCATCCAGAAAATTTCGACGCCACTATAGCGAGGGATACGCCAAAGGCGAGCCCCGCGCACGGCGGCGCTTCTCTCTACCGCACCGCAGCGCCGCTGTCGCGCCCGAGTGCGACGTTGGTGGCGCATCCCCTCCGAGCCCTTCCCCCTCCCCAACCCTCCCCCGCACGCGGGAGAGGGGGCTTAACCGCTCAGGCGCGGCCAAGCGGAGAAAAGCACGACACGCACCCCTCAGCGCTGCAGCACAAAGCCTTCCGGCGGGTGGCGGTGCTCCCACTGGCGGGTTTCCAGCTCCGGCACGGCGCTTTCCACACGCGGATAGCCGAGGCAGAAATAGCCGATGAAGCGCCAGTGCGCCGGCACGTCCATAATCCCCGCCATCTGCTCCGGCGGCAGGATCGACACCCAGCCGAGGCCGATGCCCTCCGCCCGCGCCGCAAGCCAGAGGGTCTGCACCGCCATGACCGCCGAATAATCCAGCGTTTCCGGCATGGTGAGCCGGCCGAGCCCGTGGCCCTGGGCGGTCTCGCGATCGGCGAACACAGCGAAATGCACCGGCGCGTCATCGAGCCCGGCCAGCTTCAGGCGGGCATAAGCGGCGCTCTTGTCCGCCGACTGGCTGGCCAAAGCGGCGGCATTGCAGCTTTCGAAACAGGCGCGCACCGCCGCGCGGCGGGCCGGATCGTCCACCAGCACGAAGCGCCAGGGCTCGCTCAAGCCCACGGAGGGGGACAGGCAGGCCATTTGCAGCAGCCGCGCCATTGTGCCGTCGGGCAGCGGATCGGTGCGGAAGTGCCGCACGTCCCGCCGCCAGGCGAGCAGATCGCGCAGCCGCGCGCGGAACGCGGCATCGAAACACGGCGCGGGGTCCGCGCCGCCGTTGGTCCCTTCGTGCGCGACCATGGGTGCCTCCCTCCCTGCCGCAATCGCCCGCCGTTTGCGGCGGTGCGATCCTCTTGTCCGTCGCCTCGGGCCTTGTGCGCCTAAGGCCTTCTGCGCCTCAGGCCTTGGCGGCCTCCACCTGGAGGCGCTTCAGCCAGCGCTTGGCCTGGGCGCGCACCCGGCTCGGCGCGGTGCCGCCATAGGATACGCGGCTCTGCACAGAACGGGTGACGGACAATACGCTGAAGACATCCTGCGTGATGCGCTCATCCACGCTGCGCATGTCCTCCAGCGACAGCCGGTGCAGGCCGATGCCGCGATCGGACGCCAGCGCGACGATGCGCCCCGTGACATGGTGCGCCTCGCGGAACGGCATTCCGGCCGCGCGCACCAGCCAATCGGCGAGATCGGTGGCGGTGGAATAGCCCTGCCCGGCGGCGCTCTTCATGCGCGCCGTGTCGGGCTTGATGTCGCGCACCATGCCGGCGGTGGCGGCGATCACCAGGGACAGGGCGGAAAACGCGTCGAAGGCGCCTTCCTTGTCTTCCTGCATGTCCTTGGCATAAGCGAGCGGCAGGCCCTTCATCACCACCAGCAGGCCGGTGAGCGCGCCGATGATGCGGCCCGCCTTGGCGCGCACCAGCTCGGCAGCATCCGGATTGCGCTTCTGCGGCATGATGGAGGAGCCGGTGGTGAATTTATCCGACAGCTTGATCAGCGAAAAGGCGGGCGAGGTCCAGATCACCACCTCTTCCGCGAAGCGCGAGAGATGCACGGCGCAGATGGCGGCAGCGGAGAGCGTCTCCAGCACGAAATCGCGATCCGACACGGCGTCCAGCGAATTCGCGGTCGGCCGGTCGAAGCCGAGCGCCTTGGCGGTCATGTCCCGGTCGATGGGGAAGGACGTGCCGGCCAGCGCCGCCGAGCCGAGCGGGCATTCGTTGAGCCGCGCACGGGCATCACGCAGCCGGCTGCGATCGCGCGCCAGCATCTCCACATAGGCCATCAGATGATGGCCGTAGGTGACCGGCTGGGCGGTCTGCAGATGGGTGAAGCCGGGCATGACGGTGGCGGCATGGGCCAGCGCCTTTTCCGACAGCGCCAGTTGCAGGTCCGCCATCTGGGCGTCGAGCGCATCCACCGTGTCGCGCACATAGAGGCGGAAGTCGGTGGCCACCTGATCGTTGCGCGAGCGCGCGGTGTGCAGGCGCCCCGCGCTCGGGCCGATCATGTCGGCGAGGCGCTGCTCGACATTCATATGGATGTCTTCAAGGTCGCGCCGGAAAGTGAATTTGCCGGCCTCGATCTCTGACAGGATCGTGTCTAGACCGTCCTGGATCTTCTCGACATCCTCGCCCGCGACGATGCCCTGCGTCGCCAGCATGGCCGCATGGGCCTTGGAACCGGCGATATCCTGGGCGAAAAGACGCTGGTCGAAGCCGATGGAGGCGTTGATCTCCTCCATGATCGCATCGGGGCCCGTGGAGAATCGCCCGCCCCACATCTTGTTGCTCATGACGGATCTCCGCTGATGACCGAGCCGACCTTGCCGCCCGCCCCCCCGGAACACCGCGCCGAACCCGCCCGTGGCGGCAAAGGGCGCATGCTGGCTGTGGTGGCAGGAGCGGCACTTGCTGGCGCCGTGGCCGGCGCGCTCGCCCTATACGGGATGAATGCCCTTCCCGGCAATGCACCCACGCTCACGGCCGCTTCATCGCCGACGAATTCACAAGTCGCCGCGGCGCCCGAGAGCGGCAGTTCGGCCCGCGATCCCGCCTGCGCGCCGGCGGTGGAGGCGGCGAAGCGCCTGGCGCCGCTCGCCAAGGGCGAAATCGCCGCGTTCACGCTCGCCACCGAGCCGCGCCGCCTGCCGCCGCTCTCCTTCGCCGACGGCACCGGCACGCCGAAGACGCTGGCGGATTTCAAGGGCAAGACGCTGCTGGTCAATCTGTGGGCCACCTGGTGCGTGCCCTGCCGAAAGGAAATGCCGGCCCTCGACCGGCTGGAGCAGACCCTTGGCGGGGCGAATTTCCAGGTGGTGGCGATCAATCTCGATACCCGCGACGCGGAAAAACCGAAGGCGTTCCTGAAGGAGATCGGCATCTCCAGCCTCGCCTTCTACGCCGATAGCGGCACCAAGACCTTCCAGGCCCTGCGCGCGGTGGGGCGCGGCTTCGGCCTGCCCACCACCTTGCTGGTGGACGACCAAGGCTGCGAGCTCGGCTATCTCGCCGGCCCCGCCGAATGGGCGAGCGAGGATGCCCAGCACCTCATCAAGAGCGCGCTCGGCGGCGGGCAAGGCTGAGGTTTTCGGCACCGCCCTCGCATGTGGCGCGCTCGCCTCTCCCTCCCTCGGCAGCTGGCGCCTCAAACCCCCAGCAGCAGCTTCATCGCCCGCGTGCCGACCAACGTCGCGGACGGGCCGTTGCACAGCACGAACACCCCTTCGCCCGAGGGCTTGCCGCTGCCCTGCCAAGCGGAAAAGCCCATCCAGGAGGTGAAGCCCGCCACCCCGCCGTTCTTGTTGAGCACCGTGACGCGCCCGCGCGGCGCTTCCACTTCGGCGCGGAACCAGCCATAGGCGGTGTGCGGCGCGCGTCCCCCGGCGCAGGCGGGCGCGAACACATCGGCACCTTGCTGATAGGCCAGCGCCGGGTCCGAAAGTCCGCCTTTCGCCAAGCCCATGTTGAGCCGCAGATAGGCCAGCATGTCCGCCCCGGTGCTGACGATGCCGCCGGCGCCCACCGCCAGCGCATGGGTCGGCCGATAGGACGCGTCGCGCGGCAGGGCCTGCCATTGCTTGGTATAGCCGAGCGGCAAACGGGCTTTCATGCCGGGCCGGAACCAGCCGGTGTCGCCGGCGCCGAAGCTCGCGCAATAATCCCCGAGGCGGCGGTCGTAGCGCTCGGCGAAGCCGTCCGCATCGGCGCCCGCGATCCCCGTTCCGGCCATGGCGAGCAGCGCCCAGCCGAGGTTCGAATAGGCATAGCAGGCGCCCTGTTCCATGGGCGGATTATAGGTGGAGAGGAAGTCGAACAGGGTCTGGAAGCCGGCCATGGTGCGCGGCGGATAGGCGCCGCCTTGGTTGTCCCGCGGCAGGCCGGGACGATAGGTGGCGAGATTGACGAGGCGCAGCCCCTCCAGCGGCGCGGAAAGGCGCGCGCTGCCCCCGAGCCAGGTGCCGAGCGTGCCTTCGAACGGGCCATGCCGTTTGAAGTGCACGCTGGAGGTGAAGACCTTCGAGATCGAGCCGATCTCGAACGGGGTCTTCGCGTCGAGGGCGAGCGGCGCGCCAAGGGGGTTGGTCAGGTCCGTGCCGCCCGCGAACAGCAGGCGGCCTTTGCCGTCCGGCCCCACCACCCCCAGCACCAGGGCAAGCCGCGCCGCGCGCATCGCCCGCGCCCGGGCGCATTCCGCATCGATCAGGGCCTGGAACGGGTCCGTGCCGCTCGAAAGGGCTGACGTCGCGAGGGAAGGGGCAGCTAAGGAAGGGTCGCCGACCGGCTGCGCGCGGGCGCCGCGCCTTCCGAGGGGCGATGTGAGCCCGCCCATCGCCAGCCCGCCCAGGACCATCGCGCGCCGTGTCAGCATTCGCCGCTCCCCCGACCTTCGCGCCCAGGCAAGGCCCGGTTTGCGGCGAGATCAGGGACGGCGGCGACTGTACACGCAATCGGGAACAGCGGCGATCTGGTGCCCCAGCGGCAGTGCCGCGGGGGTCGGCCTCAGCGGGTGGGAACCGGCTTCTCGCCACGATAATCGTAGAAGCCGCGCTGGGTCTTGCGGCCGAGCCAGCCGGCCTCGACGTACTTCACCAGCAGCGGGCACGGACGGTACTTGCTGTCGGCAAGCCCCTCGTGCAGCACCTGCATGATGGCGAGGCAGGTGTCGAGGCCGATGAAATCCGCCAGCTGCAACGGGCCCATGGGATGATTGGCGCCGAGCTTCATGGCCCGGTCGATGGCGTCCACGGAGCCCACGCCCTCATAGAGCGTGTAGATGGCTTCGTTGATCATGGGCAGCAGGATGCGGTTGACGATGAAGGCGGGGAAATCCTCCGCTACCGCATAGGTCTTGTGCAGCCGGGTCACGAACTGCTTGGCGCTCTCGAAGGTGTCGTCGTCGGTGGCGATGCCGCGCACCAGCTCCACCAGCTCCATCAGCGGCACCGGATTCATGAAATGAATGCCGATGAAGCGCTCCGGCCGATCAGTGGAGGCGGCGAGGCGGGTGATGGAGATGGACGAGGTGTTGGACGAGATCAGTGCGTCCGGCCGCAGCACCGGGCAGAGATCGGCGAGGATCTTGCGCTTCACATCCTCGCGCTCGGTGGCCGATTCGATCACGAGGTCGCACTCGGCGAGCCCGTCCATGGTCGGCGCGCCGACGATGCGCTGAAGCGCGTCCTGGCGGGCCTGCTCGGTCACGGTGCCCTTGGAGACCTGCTTGGCCATATTGCCGTTGATCGTGGCAAGGCCGGAGCGGATGCGGTCCGGATCGGCATCGCTCAGCGCCACGTCATAGCCCGCGAGCGCGCAGACATGGGCGATGCCGTTGCCCATCTGGCCGGCGCCGATGATCCCGACCTTCTTGATCTCGAGCGGCATGGTGCTCTCGTCTTTCCGATATTGGGGGCCGAGATGGCCCCGGTCGGCGCCGAGCCGGGTGGACCGGCGCCGCATGGAGATGTCGCCCGGCTTCGATGGGCGCCGGGCGGGCCCTCAGCCCTTCGCCTTGACGATCGCCGCCTGCAACTCGGGCACGATGGAGAACAGATCGCCCACCAGGCCGTAGTCCGCAACCTGGAAAATAGGCGCTTCCTCGTCCTTGTTGATGGCCACGATGATCTTGGAATCCTTCATGCCCGCCAAGTGCTGAATCGCACCCGAGATGCCCACCGCCACATAAAGTTCGGGCGCGACCACCTTGCCGGTCTGGCCGACCTGCCAGTCGTTCGGGGCATAGCCGGCGTCCACGGCGGCGCGCGAAGCGCCCACCGCCGCGCCCAGCGCATCGGCGAGCGGCTCGATCACCTCGGCGAACTTCTCCTTGGAGCCGACCGCACGGCCGCCGGAGACGATGATCTTCGCCGCCGTCAGCTCGGGACGGTCGGAGGCGGCGATGCTCTCGTCCACGAACGAAGACACGCCGGGATTTTCCGCCGCGCCGATGGTCTCGACGCTGGCCGAGCCACCCTCGGCCGTGGCGCCGAACGAGGCGGTGCGCACGGTGATGACCTTCTTGGCATCGGTCGCCTGCACCGTCTGGATGGCGTTGCCGGCATAGATCGGCCGCTCGAACGTGTCGGGCGAAACCACCTTCACGATGTCCGACACCTGCATCACGTCCAGCAAAGCGGCGACGCGCGGCAGCACGTTCTTCGCCACCGAGGTGGAGGGGCCGACGATCGCGTCATAGGCCGGAGCCAGCGAGACGATCAGTGCCGCCAGCGGCTCGGCGAGGCGGTGGGCATAGGTTTCGCCCTCGGCGAGCAGCACCTTTTCCACGCCCGAAAGCTTGGCGGCGGCATCCGCCACGGCGGCGGCATTCTGTCCGGCCACCAGGATATGCACCGGGCCACCCAATGCGACCGCGGCGGTGAGGGCCTTGGCGGTGGCGCCGTTGAGAACCGAATTGTCGTGTTCGGCGAGCAGCAAAGTCGTCATCAGATCACCCCCGCCTCATCCTTGAGCTTCGCCACCAGCTCGGCCACCGAGCCCACCTTCACCCCGGCCTTGCGGCCCGCCGGCTCGGCGGTGTTCAGCACCTTCAGGCGCGGCGCCACGTCCACGCCATAGGCGTCGGGCGTCTTCTCGTCGATGGGCTTCTTCTTCGCCTTCATGATGTTGGGCAGCGAGGCATAGCGCGGCTCGTTCAACCGAAGGTCGGTGGTCACGATGGCCGGCAGGGAGAGCTTCACGGTCTGGAGGCCGCCGTCGATCTCGCGCGTCACCAGGGCCGCGCCCTCTTCCAGCACCACCTTGGAGGCGAACGTACCCTGGCCCCAGCCGAGCAGCGCCGCCAGCATCTGGCCGGTCTGGTTCGAATCGTCGTCGATCGCCTGCTTGCCGAGGATCACGAGCTGCGGGGCTTCCTCGCCCACCACGCCCTTGAGGATCTTGGCGACCGCGAGCGGCTCCACGATGCCGTCCACCTTCACCAGGATGCCGCGATCGGCGCCCATGGCGAGCGCGGTGCGCAGGGTTTCGGTGGCTTGCGCCGGGCCGATGGAGACCACCACCACCTCGGTCGCCTTGCCCGCTTCCTTGAGGCGCAGGGCTTCTTCCACCGCGATCTCGTCGAACGGGTTCATGGACATCTTGACGTTGGCCAGTTCCACACCGGACCCGTCCGCCTTCACACGGACCTTCACGTTGTAGTCCACCACCCGCTTGACAGGCACCAGGATCTTCATTGTTGAGCGCTCCTCCCGACCCACTTTAAGTGCGGCTGCGGAAAAACTCCCGCGCCGGAGCCATGCGCCGCAAACCACGCAGCGCAGCAAACCTTGGGGCGGGCAACCTAGAAGTGGCCCGAAACCCTGTCAACGCGTAAGCTGGCGCGGGTTTCCGCCGCTCCGCGCACCGCCCTCATTTCTCCCGGAACGACCGCGTCAGGGCATCGGTGAGGGGGCGCGTCAAATAGCTCATGACGCTGCGTTCCCCGGTGTTGAAAACCACTTCCGCCGGCATGCCGGGGCGCAGGCGCGCCTTCATGTCGTCGGGAATGTCCGTGCTCGCCACCGCCACCACCGCCTGGAAATAGGGCTGGTGGGTGGTCTCGTCGATGAGCCGGTCGGGCGAGACCGTGCGCAGCTCGCCGAGGATCAGCGGCGTGGTGCGCGAATGGAAGGCGGGGAAGCGCACCTCCACGCCCGTGACGCCGCCGTGCAGGCGGTCGATATCGGTGGTCGGCACCTGGGCGTCGACGATCAGGTCGTCGTTCTGCGGCACGATTTCCAGCATGGTGTCGCCGGGCCGCACCACGGCGCCGACGGTATAGATCTTCTGGTTGATGTTCTGCACGATGCCGGAGCGCGGCGCGCGGATGTCGATCCGGCTCAGCACGTTCCGGGAAACGTTCAGCTTCTCCCGCAGGTCCGCGATCTTCTGTCGCGCATCGACGATTTGGCCGGCGACCTCTTCCTGCTGCTTCTGATCCAATTGCTGGATCTGCATCTTCATTTCGCTGATGGTGTTGGCCGCCTTCGCCGCATCGGCCATGTTGCGGCCCACCGTGCCCTGGAGCCGCGCCTTCTCGCGCTGGAGCTGGGCGACCCGCGGCTTGGAGACCAGCCCCTTGTCGTTGAGCTGCTGCACGCCGGCCAGTTCGTCGTCGATATAGAATAATTGCTGGTCGGCGGAGGTGCGCTCGCGGGCGAGCCCATCGATCTCGGTCTGGCCCTGGGCGATCCGGCTGTTGAGGATGGCGGTCTGTCCCTCCAGCGAGGTCTTGCGGTCGCGGAACTGGATCACCTGGTCGGCGAGGATGGATTTGACCGCCGGATCTTCCGCGCGGGCCAGGAGCTCGGGCGGAAAGGTGACGGCGCTCGCGTGCTCGCGCTCGGCGGTGAGCCGGGCGTCGGTGGCCAGCAGCGTGTCGAGCTGGCCGCGCAGGGAATCGTAATTGGATTGCGAACTGGTGGGATCGAGGCGGAACAGCAGCGCGCCGCGCTCCACGCTCTGCCCGTCCTTGACGTGGATTTCGGCGACGATGCCGCCCTCCAGATGCTGCACCACCTGGCGCTTGCTCTCCACCGACACCACGCCCGAGGCGATCACCGCGCTGTCGATATTGGCGAGCGCGGCCCAGCCGCCGAGCACGCCGAAGGTGAGGAAGATCACCCCGTAGCCCATGGTCGCCACGCGGCGGAAATCGCTGGAGGCCACCGGCGCCTTCATGCCGTTGTCCGCGTCGGCGATCTCCGGCGCCGGAGGCGGCACGATCACGTCGCGCACGAAACGCACGCTGACGTCCTTCGCGGTGGCGAGGCGCGCCAGCGCGGTCTGGCCGAGCGCGCTTTGGCCGAGGGGACTTTGGCCGATCCCCCGCAGCACCGCGCCGAGCCGCTCGCGGGCGGCCTCTTTCACGGAGCGGATGGGGCTGTCAGGACGAGTGGACATCTGCTTCCCCTCAAGCGCCGGCGGCGTGGCCGCCGATATGTGCGGGCGCCGGGCCTTCCCCCGGCTGCACCAGGCGCGGGCCGAGCACCTTGGCGAGCACTTCGTCGCGCGGGCCGAACCCGTGCACCACGCCTTCGTTCAGCAGCAGGATATAATCGCACAGGCCGAGGCTGTTGGTCTTGTGCGTCACCAGAACCACGGTGCGCCCGGCCTTGCGCAGCGCCTGCACCGCCACCATCAGCGCCTGCTCGCCGGCGGCGTCGAGGCTCGCATTGGGCTCGTCCAGCACCACCAAAGCGGGGCTTCCGTAAATGGCGCGGGCGAGCGCGATGCGCTGGCGCTGGCCGCCGGACAGCGAGGCGCCGCTTTCGCCGATCTCGGTATTATAGCCGCGCGGCAGGCGCTGGATCATCTCGTGCACGCCGGCCATCTGCGCGGCCTGCACCACCTGCGCCTCGTCGCGGGTCGTGAAGCGGGCGATATTGTCGGCGATCGTGCCGGCGAACAATTCCACGTCCTGCGGCAGATAGCCGAGGCAGCGGCCGAGCTGCTCGGGATCCCAATGGCTAAGGTCGGACCCGTCGAGCCGCACCGCGCCGGCGCTGGCCGGCCACACGCCCACCAGCACGCGGGCAAGGCTCGATTTTCCCGCCGCGCTCGGGCCGATGACGCCGAGCACCGCGCCCGCCGGCACCGCGAACGAGACCCCCCGCAGCACCGGCACGTCGCGGCCCGGCGCGTGGGCGACCAGATTTTCCACCTGCAACGCGCCGGTGGGATCGGGCAGGCGCATGCGGGTGGCGGGGGGCGGCGACATGCGCAGCAGCTCCTGCACCCGGCGGAACGCCGAGCGCGTGGCAACGATGCCCTTCCAATTGCCGATCGCCATCTCGATCGGCTGGATGCAGCGCCCGACGATGATCGAGGCGGCGATCATCATGCCCGGCGAGATTTCGCGGTTGATGGCGAGATAGGCGCCGAGCCCGAGGATCAGGCTCTGCATGAACATGCGGTTGAACTTGGTGGCGGCCATCAGGAACGCCGCCCGGTCGGAGGCCAGCGCCTGCCAGCCGAGCGCGGCGCCGCGATGGATGATCCAGCGCTCGCGCAATTGCCGCACCATGCCCATGGCCTGCAGCACCTCGGCATTGCGGAACGTGGTGGTGGCCTCGTTATTGGCGCTGATGTTCGCCTTGGTCGCCCGGTCGAGGATCGGCCGCGTGACCTTGTCGTTGGCGAAGGCGAGCACGCCGGAGATCACGCAGCTCACCACCGCCAGTATGCCGTACCAGGGATGCAGCAAGGTGGCGAAGATGATGTAGATCGGCACCCAGGGCACGTCGCAGCAGGAGATCAGGCCCGGGCCGGCGAAGAATTCGCGCACCGTGTCCACGTCCCGCAGCGCCTGCACATGGCTGGGCGAGGGCCGCCGCAGCGAGGCGCGCTGCACCGCGTCAAACGCCTCTTCCTTGATGCTCTCGTCGAACTTCGCCCCGGCGCGCACCAGCAATTGCGTGCGCAGCGCCTCGAGCGCGGCGGAGACCAGGTACAGGATGGCGACGATGATGGTCAGCAGCACCAGGGTCTGCAGGTTGCGGCTCGCCAGGACGCGGTCATAGACCTGCATCATGTAGAGCGAGCCGGTCAGCCCGAGAATATTGATGAAGAAGCTGAAAACCACGACCGTCCAAAGGGCCGGCTTAGCCGCGCGCAAAGCATGATCGAGCGCTGTAGGCGCCGTCGGAAGCGCCGAGCGCGAGGCTGCGAGCGACATTGACCATTGACCCCCGGACCACACCGCCCCTCCCCGAGGAGCGAAAGCTTTCCCGGCCCGCAGGCCGGTATTCTGTTGTCGCTAGCCGCGCGCCCATTGGCAAGAGCGGAAAGCGTTGCGCCAGCTTTGTTCTCATGCCGCACCCGGGTGACGCGCCGGTGACGGGATGCAGCATTTGCTTCGCGCATGCAAAAAAGCTCGTTAGACTAAAGAGCAATACGCGAAGCGGCGACGGGGGTCGGACATATGTCGAGTGCGGTCTGGGCGGGGTTGAACGAGCCGGCGGATGAAACCAGCGAGAAGGATCGCCCGCTCCGGGAGGATATCCGCCTGCTGGGCCGCATCCTCGGCGACACGGTGCGCGAGCAGGAAGGCGACGATATCTTCGCGCTCGTGGAGCGCATCCGCCAGACCTCGCTCCGCTTCCACCGCGATTCCGAGGAGGGCGCGCGCCAGGAGCTGGAAGGCCTCCTGGAGAGCCTGAAGTCGGACACCGCCGTACGCATCATCCGCGCCTTCAGCTATTTCTCGCACCTCGCCAATATCGCCGAGGACGTGCACCACACCCGCCGCAACCGCGCCCACGCCATCGCCGGTTCCGCGCCGCGCGTCGGCACGCTCGCCAACGCCTTCGCCCGCGCCGCCGCCGGCGGCAAGAGCCCGGATGCGCTGAAAGCCTTCTTCGACACCGCTTTGGTCAGCCCGGTTCTCACCGCCCATCCCACCGAGGTGCGGCGCAAGAGCACACTCAACCGCGAGATGGAAATCGCCGCTTTGCTGGACCGGCGCCAGCGGGTGGAGGCCACCCCGGAGGAGGCCGCCCGCGACATCGACACCCTACGCCGCGCGGTGCTCACCTTGTGGCAGACCGCAATCCTGCGGCGCATCAAGCTGACCGTGCTCGACGAGGTGGTGAACGGCCTATCCTATTACGACTACACCTTCCTGCACGAAGTGCCGCGCCTGTTCTGCGCCATCGAGGACCATCTCGAACAGCTCGACCCCGGCGCCGGGCCGGTGGACGTGCCTTCGTTCCTGCGGGTGGGCAGCTGGATCGGCGGCGACCGGGACGGCAATCCCTTCGTCACCGCCGACGTGCTGCGCACCACGGTGGAGCTGCACCGCGACCGCGCCATGCAATTCTACCGCGAGGAGGTGGAAGCCCTCGCCGCCGAACTCTCGCTCGCGAGCCGGCTGGTGCCGGTCTCGGCGGAGCTGACCGAGCTCGCCGCGCGCTCCCCGGACACTTCCGCGCGCCACCAGGACGAGCCCTATCGCCGGGCCCTCGCCACCGTTGCAGCCCGCCTCGCCGCGAGCGAGGCGGCGCTGAAGGGCGAACCTGCCCCCGCCGACCCGGCCTTTCCGCCCTATGAAAGCGCCGCCGCCTTCAAGGCCGATCTCGACATCATCCACCGCTCGCTGTGCGCGAACGGCTCGCGCGTCCTGGCGCGGGGCCGGCTACGCAATTTGCGGCGCGCGGCCGATTGCTTCGGCTTCCATCTCGCGAGCCTCGACCTGCGGCAGAATTCCGACGTCCATGCCCGCACTGTCGGCGAATTGCTGGAGGCGGTCTCTCCCGGCACCAATTACGCCGCGCTGGACGAGGAGGCGCGCATCGCTTTGCTCACGCGCGAGCTCACCAACGCCCGCCCGCTGGCCTCGCCCTTCCTCACCTATTCGGACGAGACCCAGTCGGAACTCGCGATCCTGCGGGAGGCCGCGCACGCCCACCGCATGCTGGGCGGCGCGGTGATCCCCAATTGCATCATCTCCAAGGCCGAGGGCGTCTCCGACCTGCTGGAAGTGGCGCTGCTGCTGAAGGAAGTGGGGCTGGTGCAGGCAAACGGCACCAGCGCGCTCAACATCATCCCGCTGTTCGAGACGATCGGCGATCTGCAGGCCTGCGCCAAGGTGATGGACCGCATGCTGGCGATCCCGCAATACCGCAGCCTGGTGGACAGCCGCGGCGGCGAGCAGGAAGTGATGCTCGGCTATTCCGACAGCAACAAGGACGGCGGCTTCGTCACCTCGGGCTGGGAATTGTACAAGGCCGAGACCTCGCTCATCGAGGTTTTCGCCCGCCACAATGTGCGACTGCGCTTGTTTCACGGGCGCGGCGGCTCGGTGGGACGCGGCGGCGGCCCGAGCTACGATGCCATTCTCGCCCAGCCCGCCGGCGCGGTGGACGGGCAGATCCGCGTGACCGAGCAGGGCGAGATCATCGCCTCCAAATATTCCAATCCCGATGTCGGCCGGCGCAATCTGGAGATCCTGGTCTCCGCGACTCTCGACGCCACCCTGCTCCAGCCCGAACAGGCCGATCCCCGGCCGGAATTCTCCGCCTTCATGGAGGATTTGTCGGCCCGCGCCTTCGCGGCCTATCGCGGCCTCGTCTACGAGACTCCCGGCTTCGAGGATTATTTCTGGGCCTCGACGGTGATCAGCGAGATCGCCACCCTGAACATCGGCTCGCGCCCCGCCTCGCGCAACAAGACCCGTTCCATCGAGGCGCTGCGCGCCATTCCCTGGGTGTTCTCCTGGGCCCAGTGCCGGCTCATGCTGCCGGCGTGGTACGGCTTCGGCACTGCGGTGAAGGGCTTCCTCGCCGCCCATCCGAACGATGGGATGGCGCAATTGCGCGCCATGTACAAGGAATGGCCGTTCTTCCGTACGCTTTTGTCCAACATGGACATGGTGCTCTCGAAAAGCTCGATCGCGGTGGCCTCGCGCTATGCCGAGCTGGTGCCGGACGAAGGGCTGCGCGCCCGCATCTTCGAGCGCATCCGGGCGGAATACGAGACCTCCATCGAACTGCTGCTCGCCATCATGGGCCAGAAGCGCCTGCTGGAGGGTAATCCACTGCTCGACCGCTCGATCCGCAACCGCTTCCCCTATCTCGACCCGCTCAATCACGTTCAGGTGCACATGCTGAAGCTGCACCGCCGCGCCGAGGCGGGCGAGGATGTGGGGGACAAGGTGCTCCACGGCATCCAGCTCACCATCAACGGCATCTCCGCCGGATTGCGCAATTCGGGGTGAAAAGGGCGCGGCCCCGCACGGTCTCGCCCGCCGGGCGGCGGGCATCGGAACCGCCCGCCGCGGCGTAACGCCTTGCCTCGCAAGCCTCGATCCCGTAAGACGCACCCTTAATGCCCCGGACAAACCGGGGCTTTGCTTTGTTCGCGCGTGCCGAATCCGGCCGCGCTCCGGCGGAGGACCGCTCACCTTGGCCAACGTGGTCGTTGTCGGCTCGCAATGGGGCGACGAAGGAAAAGGCAAGATCGTCGACTGGCTCTCCGAGCAGGCCGACGTGGTGGTTCGCTTCCAGGGGGGCCACAATGCCGGCCATACCCTGGTGGTGAACGGCGTCACCTATAAGCTCTCGCTGCTGCCTTCGGGCGTCGTGCGGCCGGGCAAGCTCTCGGTCATCGGCAATGGCGTCGTGCTCGATCCCCAGGCGCTGGTGGATGAACTCGCCCGCCTCGCGGCCCAGGGTGTCGTCGTCGGCCCCGAGCGCCTGCGCATCGCCGAAACCACCCCGCTGATCCTGCCGCTGCACCGTGAGCTGGACGCCCTGCGCGAAGGCGCCAATTCCGGCACCCGCATCGGCACCACCAAGCGCGGCATCGGCCCGGCTTACGAGGACAAGGTCGGCCGCCGCGCCATCCGCCTCGTGGACCTGTCCGATCTTTCGAGCCTGCCGGCCAAGGTCGAGCGCCTGCTCAGCCATCACAATCCGCTGCGGCGCGGCCTCGGCCTCGCCGAGGTGGATGCGGCGGCGCTGATCGCCGAGCTGGAAGCCATCGCCCCCAAGGTCCTGCCGTTTATGGACCGGGTGTGGGAATTGCTCGACAAGGCCCGCCGCGACGGCAAGAAGATCCTGTTCGAAGGCGCCCAGGGTGCCCTGCTGGACATCGACCATGGCACCTATCCCTATGTCACCTCCTCCAACACCGTGGCCTCCGGCGCGGCGAGCGGATCGGGAGTGGGGCCGGGCGCGCTGGACTATGTGCTCGGCATCACCAAGGCCTACACCACCCGCGTCGGCGAAGGCCCGTTCCCCTCGGAGCTGACGGACGAGGTGGGCAAGGCCCTCGGCACCAAAGGCCGCGAGTTCGGCGTCGTCACCGGCCGCCCGCGCCGCTGCGGCTGGTTCGACGCGGTGCTGGTGCGCCAGACCGTGAAGACCTGCGGCATCCACGGCATCGCGCTGACCAAGCTCGACGTGCTGGACGGATTCGAGGAGCTGAAGGTCTGCGTCGGCTACATGCTCGACGGCAAGGAGATTGATTATCTCCCGGCCGAAAGCGGCCAGCAGGCGCGCGCCATACCCATCTACGAGACCATTCCCGGCTGGAAGGAATCCACCGCCGGCGCCCGCTCCTGGGCCGATCTTCCGGCCGAGGCGGTGAAATATGTGCGCTGGGTCGAGGAGCTGATCGGCTGCCCGGTGGCCGTGCTTTCGACAAGCCCGGAACGCGATGACACAATTTTGGTGCAAAATCCGTTTCAAGCTTAACCAAAGCTTTCCTGTTCTCCTCCAGACATAAGCGCTGATGGCTGATTATTACCCGCTCCTGGTTCGTGCGATCGCCGGTCTCCCGTCCAACACGGCCGAGAAGCGGAAGATGATGTTCGACCGCGCGCGGAACACCCTCCTGAAGCAATTGCGCGGCGTCGAGCCGCCCTTGCCGGAAGGAGAAATCACCCGCGAGCGCCAGTCCCTGGAAGAGGCCATCCGCCGGATCGAGGCGGAACAGAAGACTCTCTTCCCGGCCGTGGAGCCGCCCGCCGCGGCGGAACCCCCACCGCCTGAAAAGCCCGCCGCCCCGCCGCCGGAGCCGGCCCCCTCCGGCACCGAACCGCCGCGCCGCCGGCTCGGCGAGAGCCCCGCGCGCCCGGCCTTCCCCCCGCCACCCGCAGACGAGGTCCCGGATGCGGCGGACGATGCCGCCACCGACCAGCGCCCGACCCTCGGCAAGCCCAAGGTCGCGAGCCGTACCGCCCGCCCGCGCATGCCGGCTTCCGACGATGGCAAGACCAGCGGTCGCGGCCGGCGCACGCTCATCTATTTCGCCTTGGCCATCGTGGCGGTCGGCGGCATCGCGCTCGCCGTGGTCAATCACGAAACGCTGGAGCAGCTTGTCTTCTCGCGCGCGGCGCCCCCGCCGGGTCCAGCCACGCAGGGCGCCGATGCCTCCCGGCCCGCGAGCGAACCGGCCAAGAGCGCGGATCGCGTCGCCCAGGCCTCTGGCGATGCCGCCCGCCGTCCCCCGCCCATGCCGCTGCGCCCGACCAGCGGCACCCAGCGCGCGGTCCTGTTCGAGGAAAGCGCCTCGGGGCCGCAGGGCCTGCAAAGCTATGAAGGCACGGTGACCTGGAAGACCGAGACCTTCAATGCCGGCCCCGGCCTGCCGCCCGACACCGGCATTCGGGCCGAATTACAGATTCCAGAACGGCGCATGGCGCTGTCGTTCGTGCTCCGGCGCAATACCGACCAGACCTTGCCGGCCTCGCATACCATCGAGATCGGCTTTACCCTGCCGGCTGACTTCCCCTATGGTGGCATCACCAATGTGCCCGGTATCCGCATGAAGCAGACCGAAGGCGCCCAGGGCGCGCCGCTGGTGGGGCTCTCGGTGCGGGTCAACCCGACCTATTTCCTGGTGGGCCTCTCCGCCGTGCCGGCCGATCGCCAGCGCAATATTCAATTGCTTCAGACCCGGCCGTGGATCGACATTCCGGTGGTCTATACCAACAACAAGCGGGCGATCATCGCATTCGAGAAGGGCGCGCCGGGCGAACAGGCGTTCCAGGATGCCTTCACCGCCTGGGGCGAATGGCAGCCGCAGGCCGCTCCGCCGCCGCCCATCGACGCCGGCACCGCGCCCATGACCGCGCCCGCGCCGGGCGGGGGCTGATCTCCTCGCAGCTCACCCGGCCGTCTGTGTCCGCAGGCCCTTCAGCCGGTACAGCGCCTCCAGCGCCTCGCGCGGCGTGAGGCTGTCCGGATCGAGCCCATCCAGCGCCGTCAATGCGGGATTGACCGCGCGCGTCTCAGCTTGCGACTCCGGCCGGCGGGCGGCGGCGAACAAAGGCAGTTCGTCCAGCAGCTTCTGCGCCGGCGCTGCCCGTTCCGCCGCTTCCAATTCCGCCAGGACCGACTTTGCGCGGGCGATGACGGCGGGCGGCAGGCCGGCGAGCTTTGCGACCTGGATGCCGTAGGAGCGATCCGCCGCGCCCGCGATCACCTCATGCAGGAACACCACGTCGCCCTGCCATTCCGCCACCTTCACGGTGGCGTTCATCAGCCGGTCGCAGCGTTGGGTCAGCGCGGTCAGCTCGTGGAAATGCGTGGCGAACAAGGCCCGGCTGCGGTTGATTTCGTGCAGGTGCTCGAGGCTCGCCCAGGCGATCGACATGCCGTCGAAGGTGGAGGTGCCGCGCCCGATCTCGTCCAGGATCACCAGCGAGCGCGGCGTCGCCTGGTTCAGGATGGCGGCGGTCTCGACCATTTCCACCATGAAGGTGGAGCGGCCGCGCGCGAGATCGTCCGCCGCGCCGACGCGCGAGAACAGGCGATCCACCACGCCCAGCCGCGCCGACCGCGCCGGCACGAAGGCGCCGGCCTGCGCCAGCACGGCGATCAGCGCGTTCTGGCGCAGGAAGGTGGACTTGCCCGCCATGTTCGGGCCGGTGACCAGCCAGATCCGGCCGGCCTCCTTGCCGGGCGGGGCGGAGAGATCGCAATCATTGGCGACGAATGGCCCGCCGACCTTCGCCAGCGCCTGTTCCACCACTGGATGGCGCCCGCCCTCAATCTCGAAATCCACCGCGCCGGTCATCTCGGGGCGCACATGGCGTTCATCCACGGCGAGCCGCGCGAGGCCGGCGAACACGTCCAGCTCCGCCAGGGCCTCGGCGGCGGCGCGGATCTCGCCCGCCTGCGCCACGACGGCGGCGGCGAGGCGGTCGAAAATATGCTGTTCCAGCGCGAGCGCGCGTTCGCCGGCGCTGGCGATGCGGCTCTCCAGATCGCCCAGTTCCACGCTGGTGAAGCGCACCGCGCCCGCCAACGTCTGGCGATGCACGAAGGTCGCCGAGAACGGCGCCTCGCGCAGGCGGTCGCCGTGCTGGGCGGTGACCTCCACGAAATAGCCGAGCACCGCATTGTGCCGGATCTTCAGCGAGCGAATGCCGGTCTCGTCCACATAGCGCCGTTCCAGCGCCGCCACCACGCGCCGGCTCTCGTCGCGCAACGCCCGTGTGGCGTCGAGATCGGCATCATAGCCGGCGCGGATGAAGCCGCCGTCGCGGCGGGTCGGCGGCGACTCGTCCTCCAAGGCGGCGGCAAGATCGCGCGCCAGTTCCCGGTCCATGCCGGCAAGCGCCAGGACGGCGTCGGCCAGATCGCGCGGCGGCGCGTCGACGAAGGCGGCGGCGAGCGCAAAACCTTCCTCCAGGCCCCGGCCGATGGCGGCAAGGTCGCGCGGGCTCGCCCGGCCGAGCGAAAGGCGGGAGAGAGCGCGCGCAAGGTCCGGCGCACCGGCCAGCCCGCGCCGCAGGACGGCGAGAATCTCGGCATTGCCGGCGAGAAATTCCACCGCGTCGTGCCGTGCGCGGATCGCCCCAAGATCGGTCAGCGGCTCGGAGATGCGCCGCGCCAGCAGGCGGGCGCCGGCCGCCGTCACCGTGCGGTCGACCGCCGCCAGAAGCGAGCCGCGCCGCTCGCCGGACAGCGTGCGCACCAGTTCCAGATTGGCCCGCGTGCCGGCATCGATGAGCATCAAGGCGCCATCGGCCTCGCGCACCGGCGGGGCAAGAGCTGGCCGGGCGCCGAGCTGGGTGCGCTCCACATAAGCGACGATGGCGGCGGCGGCGATCAGCTCGGCGCGGGAGAAGGCGCCGAACGCCTCCAGCGTCGCCACCCCGAAGAAACCCGCTAGCCGGCCTTCCGCCCCCGTGCCCTCGAAACCCTGGCGCGGCAAGGGCGTGACGGCGGGCAGCTGGTCCCAGATCTCGCGCAGGTCGCCGTCTTCATAGAGCGCGTCCGAGATCAGCACTTCCGCCGGCTCGATGCGGGCAAGATCGGCGGCAAGATCGGCCCGGCTGGTGGAGATCACGCGGAAGCCGCCGGTGGAGACGTCCGCATAGGCCAGCGCATAGGCATGGGCCTCGCCCTCCCCGCCGGCACGGGTGCGCGCCACCGCGAGCAGCACGTTGTCGCGCCGCGCATCGAGCAACGCATCCTCGGTGAGGGTACCGGGCGTGACGAGGCGGGTCACGTCCCGCCGCACCACGCTCTTGCCGCCGCGCTTGCGCGCTTCCGCCGGATCTTCCAGCTGCTCGCACACCGCGACACGGAAGCCGAGCGCGATCAGCTTGTGGAGATATTCCTCCGCCCGCGACACCGGCACGCCGCACATGGGGATGTCCTCACCCAGATGCTTGCCGCGCTTGGTGAGCACGATGCCGAGCGCCTGGGAGGCCTGCTCGGCATCCTCGAAGAACAATTCGTAGAAATCGCCCATGCGGTAGAACAAAAGGCAGTCCGGATTGGCCGCCTTGATCTCCACGAACTGGGCCATGACCGGGGTCACGTGCCCCTCGCCCGCGCGCGGCGCCTGCGCCTTTGCGGCACGCGCGCCCTCCCCCGCCCCGGACGGGACGGGATCGATTTCGACGGGATCGGCTTGCGGATGGATGCCTTCGCT
Source organism: Roseixanthobacter finlandensis (assembly GCF_043195105.2). NCBI lineage: Bacteria > Pseudomonadati > Pseudomonadota > Alphaproteobacteria > Hyphomicrobiales > Xanthobacteraceae > Roseixanthobacter > Roseixanthobacter finlandensis. The sequence continues at coordinate 5,065,215 of NZ_CM195536.1, forward strand.
GGTCATGGCCGCAGGCTAGAGCACGCGGCCGGGCAAGGAAATCGCGCCACCGCCCTTTCCCCTGTCATTGGAGTGTCCGGCGGGGAAAAGGCCGGCCCCAACGAGAAAGGCGCGGCATCCCGTAGGAGCCGCGCCCGGTTTCAGATCCACAGAAGCGACCGGCGGACATCCGCCCGGCCGATCACATCAGCTGGCGCAGCAGGATATAGAGCCCGCCGGAGAGGATGATCGCCACCGGCAGCGTGAGCACCCAGGCCATGGCGAGGTTGCGCACGGTGGAGAGCTGGAGGCCGGACTTGTTGGCCGCCATCGTTCCCGCGACGCCCGAGGACAGAACATGGGTGGTCGACACCGGCAGGCCATACATGTCGGCGGCGAAGATGGTGCCCATGGCGACTACTTCCGCCGCGCCACCCTGGGCGTAGGTGAGATGGGTCTTGCCGATCTTCTCGCCGACCGTCACCACGATGCGCTTCCAGCCCACCATGGTGCCGAGGCCGAGGGCGATGGCCACTGCCACCTTCACCCACAGCGGGATGAACTTGGTGGCATTGTCCAGCGCGCGCTTGAACGCCGCCAGATTGTCGCTGGTCTCGGTATCGAAGGTGGGTTCCTTCTGGCGCCCCATCAGGCGGATGGTTTCCGAAGCCAGGTACATGTCGTTGCGCATGTTGGGAACGGCGGCGGCGGGCACCTGGGCGAGCGTCTCGTGATTGCCCACCAGGGCGGAGATTTCACCCGCCACGGCGGCGAGGGCCGGCACCGTTTCAGGGGTCAGCTTGCGGTCGCGCACATAATCGGTCAGCGCCTGGCGCGGGTCCGCGGGAACGGCGGCATTGTCGGAGGCCTTGACCAGCGACGCCTGGGTCACCGACGCAAGCGCGCGGAATTGGGCGACATCGGTCGAGTCGATGGCGCGATTCAGCGCGTAGGCGGTGGGCACGATGCCGATCAGGATCAGCATGATGAGGCCCATGCCCTTCTGGCCGTCGTTCGAGCCGTGGGCGAAGGAGACGCCCGTGCAGGTCAGCACCAGCAGGCCGCGGATCCACCACGGCGGCGGGTGGTGGGGCTTGGGCTCGGCATAGAGCGCCGGGTTCTTCACCAGTACCTTCATGGTCAGCAGCAGCAGGCCGGCGGCGAAAAAGCCGACCACCGGGGACAGCAGCAGCGCATAGCCCACGTTGGCGGCCTGGCTCCAATCCACGCCGGCGACGCCGCTCTTGCCCTGGATCAGCTGGTTGGCGATGCCGACGCCGATGATCGAGCCGATCAGGGTGTGGGAGGAGGAGGCCGGCAGGCCGAGATACCAGGTGCCGAGATTCCAGATGATGGCGGCGATCAGCAGGGCGAACACCATGGCCATGCCGGCGCCGGTGCCCACGTGCAGGATCAGTTCCACCGGCAGAAGCGAGATGATGCCGAACGCCACCGCACCCGAGGACACCAGCACGCCGAGGAAGTTCCAGCCGCCGGACCACACGACCGCGAAATGGGCGGGCAGCGAATTGGTGTAGATCACCGTCGCCACCGCGTTCGCGGTGTCATGGAAGCCGTTCACGAATTCGAAGCCGAGCGCGATCAGCAGCGCCAGCAGCAGCAGCATGAACGGCGCGAAGGTGAGCACGCCGGGAGATGCCGCCTGCACGTCGGTCCAGATGGACCACACCGTGTAGCCAAGGCCACCGATGAGCAGGGCGAAGAAGATGAAAATCTCCGGTGCGCCGTTCTTGCGATCGAGCTTCACCGGCTTTTCGCGATGCGCGTGGCCGTGCGCCGCCCCATGGGCATGCGCCGGTTTCGCAGCAGTGTGCGCCGTCATCGAACCCCCCTCAACCGACCCGGAAAAACCTTCCGTTACCTCGCACCAGCCCGTGACACGCGCATGACGCGTTGCAGCATAAGGGCTTGTGCGACCGGCCCCGAGGTGTGGGGGAAACGCGGGAAAAGTCTTTGCCGGGTCAGGCCGGAGGCCTCACGCGACGCCGAGCCGCCGGCAGATCAGGTCCAATTGGTCGAGGTCGCCATAGCGGATGCGCAGTTCGCCCGCCTCGCCTTTGGCCTGAAGGCTCACGGCCAGCCCGAGCGCATCCGTGAGGCGCTTTTCCAGCGCGCGGGTGTCGGCATCCTTGGGCGCCGGGGCGGGCTTGGGCGCCGGCACGGACGACAGCGCCTCCCGCACCTTGCCCATGGCCTCCACGTCGCGCACGCTCAGGCCCTTTTCCACCACGTCGCGGGCGATGGCCTCGGGATCTTCGTGCGCGAGGAGCGCGCGGGCGTGGCCGGCGGAGAGGCGGCCTTCGGCGAGATAGGCCTTCACGCTCTCGGGAAGCTTCAGCAGCCGCAAGGTGTTGGTGATGTGGGAGCGGCTCTTGCCGATGACCTTGGAAAGATCGAGCTGGGTATAATCGAACTGCGCCATCAGGGCTTCGTAGCCGAGGCCCTCTTCCACCGGGTTCAAATCGGCGCGCTGCACATTCTCGATGATGGCGATTTCCAGCGCCTCGCGGTCGGTGAGCTCCAGCACCACCACCGGCACCTCGTGCAGGCCGGCGCGCTGGGCCGCGCGCCAGCGCCGCTCGCCGGCAACGATCTCGAAGCTGCCGGGATGGTCCGCCACTGGCCGCACCACGATGGGCTGGATGATGCCCTTCTCGCGGATCGAACTCGCCAGATCGTCCAGCCCCTCTTCCAAGAAGGTGCGGCGGGGGTTGCGCGGATTGGCGCGCACGAATTCGATCGGCACCTTGCGGGTACCGGCACTCTTCTGGCTGGGCGCAGGACGGGTATCGTCCTGCCCCATGTCGCCGATCAAAGCCGCGAGCCCCCGGCCGAGCCGCGAGCGGCCTTCTTCCGCCATGTCCTTCTTCCCCATTGGAACGCGCCGCCTCAGGCTGCGACCGCGCGGGCGGCCCGCTCGCGCTGGATGACTTCGGAGGCCAGCCGCAGATAGGCCTGCGAGCCCGCGCATTTCAGATCATAGAGCAGCACCGGCTTGCCATAGGACGGCGCCTCCGAGACCCGCACATTGCGCGGGATCACGGTCTCGTAAACCTTGTCGCCCATGAATTGGCGCACATCCGCCACCACCTGCTCGGACAGATTGTTGCGCGCGTCGTACATGGTCAGCACGATGCCGTGGATGGTGAGATCGGGATTGAGGGCGGTGCGCGCCTGCTCCACCGTCTTCAGCAATTGGGAGAGGCCTTCCAGCGCGAAGAACTCGCATTGCAGCGGCACCAATATGGCGTGCGCCGCCGCCATCGCATTCACCGTGATGAGCGAGAGCGAGGGCGGGCAGTCGATCAGGACATAGGTGAATTTCGGCGCCGCCGGGTCGTTGACCATGTCGCGCAGGGCATTGCGCAGGCGAAACGCGCGGTCGCGCTCATTGGCGATTTCCAGCTCCAGGCCCGAGAGGTCGAGCGTGGAAGCCGCCACGAACAGCGAGGGAACGCCGGTATCGACGATCGCCTGCGCCATGGTCGCTTCCCCGCTGAGCACGTCATAGGTGGACAGCTTGCGCCGGCCGCGATCGATGCCGAGCCCGGTGGAGGCATTGCCTTGGGGATCGAGATCCACCACCAGCACGCTCTCGCCGATGGCGGCAAGGGCGGTGCCGAGATTGATGGCGGTGGTGGTCTTGCCCACCCCGCCCTTCTGGTTCGCCAGCGCCAGGATGCGCGGCGTGACGCCGCCGACGATGGGGGCGGTGACGGAATGATCAGTCATGTGCGCTTCCGCGTAGGTGTCCGCCGGGGACGGCCGGGGACGGGACCGCTTTGAGGGCGCGCGTCACAACCAGGATCTTCCCGTGGGGATCGCTGAGGCTGTCGCGCAGTTCGAGGTCGAGTGTCCAGTCTTTGCGGGCTTCGGTCAATTCGCGCTGCCAATCCTTGCCCTTGGGAAATATCCCGATGGCGCCGGCCGCGAAAAACGGCGCGGCAAGCGCCAGCAATTTCGGCAGCGGCGCGAGCGCACGGGCGGAAACCACGTGTTTTCCAGGCGCCAACGCCTCCGCCACCTGCTCGATGCGCTGGGGATGCACGCTCACCGGCAGATCGGCGAGCCGCGCCGCTTCCCGCAGGAAGGCGGACTTGCGGCTGTCGCTCTCCACCAGATCCACATGGCCGCCGTCCCGCTCCGCCAGCACCGCCGCGACCACGAGACCGGGAAATCCGCCGCCGGACCCAAGATCCACCCAGGCGCGAACATCATTGCTCACATGGGTCATAAGTTGCAGGGAATCGGCGATATGGCGCGTCCACAGCTCCGGGATGGTGGCGGGGGAAACGAGATTTATCGTTTTCTGCCATTTGGTTAGCAGGTTCGCGATGGTTTCCAGCCGGGAAAATGTTTCACGTGAAACATTTTGCGCGATCGCCGCCTTGGCCGAATCCGAAGAGTTTCTCATGCGCTTTTCGTGCCCATTTCCGCGGCTTTATCGCACGTGAAACCGCAGATTCGGCAGTACGTTTTTCGCCGAAATGGGCGCGCCGCGGTTTTGGGCCAGGTTACGGGTTACGTTCCCCAGGATTCACACCGGGATTTCCGGAACGGCAAGGAGAAAGGCCCTTGCCGACGCCGGAAGCGTACCGCTCCCCCGACGCTTCCCTCTGTGGAAGAGGGAGTGAGGGCCAAAGGGCGATTCGCCGCACCCTTCCCTGCCGCTCCGTCCATCCTCAACCGACCGCCTGCTCCACGCCCGCGATCACAGCCCCGCTCCCCGACACCGCCCCTTGCCGCCGGGCATAGGTCACCAGCAGCGCGAGCGCGGCCGGGGTCATGCCCTCCATGCGGCCGGCCTGGCCGATGGTGCGCGGGCGCACATGGGCGAGCTTGTGCTTCAGCTCGTTGGAGAGGCCCGGCAGCGGCGCATAGTCCAGCGCCTCGGGCAGGATCAGATCCTCGTCGCGCCGCAAGGTGGCGATATCCGCCGCCTGGCGATCCAGATAGACGGCATATTTCGCGTCGATCTCCAATTGCTCGGCAATCGCCGGGCTCAGATCGGAGAATTCCGGCCAGATGCGCGCCACCTGCTCCAGGCCGATGTCCGGATAGGCCAAAAGATCGAAGGCGCTGCGGCGCTGGCCGTCCTTGTTCACGTTCAGCCCAAACGCCGCCGCTTCATTGGGCGTGACGTTCAGCGCGCGGGCGCGATCGCGCGCGCCGTCAAGCGCCGCCATCTTGGCGGAAAACTGAGCCGCCCGCTCCGCCCCCACGAGGCCGAGCGCCAGGCCCCGCGCGGTGAGCCGCTGGTCGGCATTGTCAGCGCGCAAGGTGAGGCGATATTCGGCGCGCGAGGTGAACATGCGATAAGGCTCGGTCACGCCGCGCGTGACGAGATCGTCCACCATCACGCCGAGATAGCCCTCGGCCCGGTCGATCACGATGCCCTCGCCCGCCTCGCCCGCCTCCCCTGCCCCGCTGCCCGCCTGCCCGGCGCGCCGCGCGGCATTCAGCCCGGCGAGCAGGCCCTGGGCGGCGGCTTCCTCATAGCCCGTGGTGCCGTTGATCTGGCCGGCGAGAAACAAGCCGCCCGCGCGCTTCGCCTCCAAGGTGGGGGCAAGCTCGCGCGGGTCCACATGGTCATATTCGATGGCATAGCCCGGCCGCAGCACCTCGACCCGCTCCAGGCCGGGAATGGTGCGCAGGAAGAGGTGCTGTACCTCTTGGGGGAGCGAGGTGGACATGCCGTTGGGATAGATGGTCGGATCGTCCAGGCCCTCGGGCTCCAGGAAGACCTGGTGGCCGTCGCGATCGCCGAAGCGCACCACCTTGTCCTCGATGGACGGGCAATAGCGCGGCCCGGTGCTCTCGATGCGGCCGGAATACATGGCCGAGCGCGAGAGGTTCGCGCGGATCACATCGTGCGTCTCTTGCGTGGTGCGGGTGATGCCGCACTTTACCTGCGGATTGGGCAGGCGGGTGGTGAGGCTGGAGAACGCCTCCGGCGGTTCGTCGCCGTCCTGCATCTCCAGGCCCGCCCAATCAATGGTGCGGCCATCGAGGCGCGGCGGCGTGCCCGTCTTCAACCGGCCGAGCACGAGGCCGAGGCGCTTCAGCGTGCCGGAGAGCCCGAGCGCGGGCTTCTCCCCCATGCGACCGGCGGGGATCTGCACCTCGCCCATATGGATCAGGCCATTGAGGAACGTGCCGGTGGTGAGCACCACGGCGCCGCAGGAGAAAGCGCGGCCATCCCCCAGCAGCAGGCCGGCGACGCGCCCGCCCGCGAGAATCAAATCGTCCGCCTCGCCTTCGAGGATCGTGAGATTTTCCTGTGCCGCAAGCGCCTGTTGCATGGCGCGGGCGTAGAGCTTGCGGTCGGCCTGGGCGCGCGGGCCGCGCACGGCGGGGCCCTTGCGGCGATTAAGCACGCGAAACTGAATGCCGCCTTGGTCCGCCACCCGGCCCATGAGCCCGTCCAGCGCATCGATCTCGCGCACCAGATGGCCCTTACCGAGCCCGCCGATGGCGGGATTGCACGACATGGCGCCGATGGTCGCCGCGCTATGAGTAACAAGCGCGGTGCGGGCGCCCAGGCGCGCCGCAGCCGCCGCCGCCTCGCAGCCCGCATGGCCGCCGCCGACCACCATCACATCGAACCGGAATTCCAGCTTGCTCATTCGCATCTCGTGGCCCAAGGGCCGTGGGCGGGGACGCCGCCGTATTTTTTGGATTGGAGAGACAGGAACGGCACTTTCGCGGCGGGGTCAAGGCGCCCGGAAAATGCGTGGCTGGACGTATGGGCCGGGCAGATGTTTCACGTGAAACATTTTGGGGCGATGGGCCCGCGCGCGAAGCGAAGGATTGCCGGCCTAGCGGCCACCGCCCGCGCTTTTCGAATGTTTCACGTGAAACATTCTCAGTGAGCGCCAAGCTTGTCGCCGGCTGAGCCCGCCGCTCCGCATGCCCGCCGGCCCGTGCGGAAAATGTTTCACGTGAAACATTTTGCTTGGAGGAGCCGACACGGTATCGGATCTGGACGGTCCGTTCCGCACCATCGCGCTGAGCTGGCCGACCCGGCGCAATATTAACGAGACATGCGGAAGACGGCGGCCACCGAAGTCTCCCCCCAAGCATCGGAATGTTTCACGTGAAACATTTTGCGGAAGGACACACACAGCGTCGGATCTGCGCTGTCCGCTCCGCGCGACATCGCACATGGCTGCCCTCCGCCTCGATATAATAGGGTGATCTCTCCAAACGCGGCATGCCCCAGCGCTCTCGCCTGGGGGGCCACAGCAGCGAGAACGGCACAGGCTGGTTTTTATTCCGCAGGCACCGGCCATGGGCGCGAGGCGGGACGAATGTTTCACGTGAAATATTTTGAGGCGGATGGCCCGCCGAATGATCGGGACTGCGCGATACCTCGTCTGCGCCAGCTATGCCGGGCACCGCCAACACGATATGCGCGATGGTTTCTGATGCCCCGCCCTCTCGCCGACAGGCGCCTGATCCTCGGCATCGCCAATACTGGTTCCACCGGCGACAACCTCCTTCCATCCTGATCCACCACAGGCGGGGGATGGAGCGGATGTTTCACGTGAAACATTCCAGGGCCTGATAAGGCGCCTTGCATTTCGTTTCGTGCACCGGTCCGCGAAAATGCTTCACGTGAAACATTTTACTCAAGCGGCGCGACGCGCGTTCGCAGGCGCACGACCCCCTGCGCGCGACATTGCGCGATCCTGAGTGCCTCGCCGGAGACCACGCAGGTTCCCCGAACGCCGCCGCACCACAACGCTTCCCCTCAGAGCACATAGGCGGGCGGAATGGCCGGGCGAAGTCCGCGAAAATGTTTCACGTGAAACATTCTGCGGCATGCAAGCGGGCGATCTTTCGCAGACCCTCGCGGCCGTCTGACTTCAAAAGCCAATCGACCGGGATTGACGAGCGGATATGGAGCGGCACGCTGTTCCTGCGCACCTCACGGCCCGCGAGGCCCCTGCCTGCCTGACGGCGGGGGATTACCGCGACCCGCTGCCGCCACGTTTCCTTTTCATCTCGGCCCGCTCAGCCACAACCGGGGACGCGGAATGTTTCACGTGAAACATTCTGCGAGGGCCCGTGGGCCATCGCCTCTGCCGGCTTCTTTTTCGCGATTTGCCAGGGGTGACGAACGACGGCTTTCGGCGGTGGCTTTGGGCCGCGTACCGCTTCGCTGAATGGCGATGATCCCGCCTCCTGGCGTCGCGATGGTGGGACCGCACGCCAACCGGGTCCGCCGCGATCGACCTTTCATCCGGCCCCGCTTCGTCACGACCGAGTGGAATGTTTCACGTGAAACATTCCAGGTGGACCAGAGGCAATCGCGATTGTTTTCACCGGGGCCAGGCGCCGCAGTCGACAATGTTTCACGTGAAACATTTTCTGATCAGCGCAGAAGGGCCGCCGACGCGAGGCTCACCGACAGGGCCAGATCCGCCGCACCGCGTCCGCCGGTTCTCACTTTCGGCAAGAGGAGCGGCGAAGGCGAGCCGGCCGGCTCATTCACCCGCATCGCGCAAAATGTTTCACGTGAAACATTGCGCCTCCGCGCCTCGCCCCGCGCGTCACTTGCCGATGCAGAAAGTGCGGAACAGAGCGTCGAGAACGTCTTCCATGTCCACCCGCCCCACCAGAGCATCGAGCGCGCGGGCGGCGAGGCGCAAGTCTTCCGCAAGCAGGTCCTCGGCCAGCAGACCCTCGCCCCCGCCGTCCGCCCGTGCCAGCGCGCGATCGAGGTGCGCCAGCGCATCCTTAAGCGCGAGCCGCTGACGTTCGCGCGTGATCAGCGCAGGCTCCCCGCCCCCCAATTCCGCCGCCCGCGCCTCGATCAGAGCGATCAGTTCATCGATCCCCTGCCCCGTGGCGGCGGAAATCGCGAGCATCGTCGTGGCATCGCACGGCGCGGACGGTCCCTCTTCCGCCTGGTCGATCTTCGTGCGCACGGCGAGCGCGTGCGCGAGTTCCGGTGGAGGTGGGGCGCCCTCCTCGCTCAGCCACACCACCAGATCGGCCGAAGCGGCGCGGGCGCGGGCGCGGCGAATGCCTTCCGCTTCCACCTCGTCGTCGGTCTCCCGCAGGCCGGCCGTATCGATCAGCGTCACAGCCTGCCCGGCCAGCTCCAGATGCACCTCCAGCAGGTCGCGCGTGGTCCCGGGACGATGCGAAACGATGGCCGCCTCGCGCCCCGCAAGGCGGTTCAGCAAGGTGGATTTGCCCGCGTTCGGCGGGCCGGCGATGGCGATGGACAGCCCGTCGCGCACCATTTCCCCGCGCGCGCTGTCAGCGAGCGCCGCCGCCAATTCCTCCCGCAACAGGCCGGTTTCCAGCAGCGCCGGGCCGGTGAGATCCTCCGGGACGTCGTCCTCATCGGAAAAATCGATGGTGGCTTCCACCAGCGCGAGGGCGCGGATCAGCCGCGCGCGCCAGCCCGAGACGCGCCGCGACAGGACGCCGGAGGCTTGCGCCAAAGCCTGTCGGCGCTGGGCTTCGCTCTCCGCCGCGATGAGATCGCCGAGGCCTTCCACCTCGGCGAGGTCCATCTTGCCATTGGCATGGGCGCGGCGGGTGAATTCGCCCGGCTGCGCGGGGCGGAACCCATCGAGACCCGACAAGGTTGAAAGAACAGCGGCAACCACCGCGCGGCCGCCATGAAGGTGAAGCTCCAGGAGGTCTTCCCCCGTGGCGCTGCGTGGGCCTTCGAAGAACAGGACCAGCCCCCGGTCCAGCGCCTCCCCCGTCGGCGGCGCCCGCAAGATGGTGTAGGTCGCGTGCCGCGGCGCAGGCACCGTGCCGGCCAATGCCTGGGCTGCCGCGCGTGCGGAGGGGCCGGAAATGCGCACGAGCGCCACTCCCGAGGGCAAGCGCCCGCTGGACAAAGCGAAGATCGTGTCCGATGACCGCATCACGCACAGGCCTTGAAACTGGAGTTAGGACGATGACCGAAAACCGCCTCGGGTCCGAGACCAGTCCCTATCTGCTCCAGCATCAGGACAATCCCGTCCATTGGTGGCCGTGGGGCCCCGAAGCCTTCGCGGAAGCCCGCCGCACGGGAAAGCCGGTTCTGCTCTCCGTGGGCTATGCGGCCTGCCATTGGTGCCATGTCATGGCTCATGAAAGCTTCGAAAATCCCCTGGTGGCTGGCGTCATGAACGACCTGTTCGTGAACATCAAGGTGGATCGCGAGGAGCGGCCCGACGTGGACCAGATCTATATGGCCGCGCTCCAGCAGCTCGGCGAACAGGGCGGCTGGCCGCTGACCATGTTCCTGGACGGGGATGCAAAGCCATTCTGGGGCGGCACCTATTTTCCCCCCAATGCGAGCTATGGCCGCCCCGGCTTCACCAACGTGTTGCAACAGGTGTCCGAGGTCTATCGCGAGACGCCTGAAAAGATCGCCCATAATCGCGACGCCATCCTCGAACGGCTAGAGAAAGCGGCCCGTCCCCAGGGCGAGGTGGTGATCGGCCTTGCCGAGCTGGACCGGGCGGCGCAGCAGATCGCCGGCCTGTTCGACAAGGCCAATGGCGGCCTGCGCGGCGCGCCGAAATTTCCCCAGACCGGGCTGATGGAAATGCTCTGGCGCGCGGGCGAGCGCACGGGCGATGAAAAGCTGAAAGCCATCTGCGCCTTCACCCTCAATCGCATGTGCGAGGGCGGCATTTATGATCATCTCGGCGGCGGCTTCTCGCGCTACAGCGTGGATGAATATTGGCTCGTCCCGCATTTCGAGAAGATGCTTTACGACAACGCCTTGCTGCTGGAATTGCTCGCTCTCGCCCATCGGGAGACCGGCGACCCGCTGTTTCTCGCCCGCGCGCGCGAAACCGTCGGCTGGCTGGAACGGGAAATGCTGACCGACGGGGGCGCCTTCTGCGCCAGCCTGGATGCCGACAGCGAGGGCCATGAAGGCAAGTTCTATGTGTGGACCAAGGCCCAGATCGAAGAGGTTCTGGGTGCGGATGACGCCGAGTATTTTGCCCAATTCTATGATGTGACGCCGGGCGGAAACTGGGAAGCTGCCACAATTCTCAACCGCACCAAGGCCGGCGACGTGGCGGACGAGGACGAGGCGCGCCTTGCCCCGATGCGCGAAAAACTCCTCGCGGCGCGGGCGAAACGCGTGCGGCCGGGACGCGACGACAAGGTTCTGGCGGATTGGAACGGCCTGATGATCGCCGCCCTCGCCCGCGCCGGCGCGCTGCTGAACGAACCCGCCTGGATCGCCCTTGCCGCGCGCGCGTTCGCGGGCGTGGTGGAGCTCATGAGCGAGGGTGACCGGCTCGGCCATTCCTATCGCGCCGGCCGCACGCTTTTTCCCGGCCTTGCCAGCGATCTCGCCGCCATGGCGCGCGCCGGCATCGCCCTACATGAGGCAACCGGCGTCGGCGAACCGCTGAACCGCGCGGTGGCCTTTCTCACGGTGCTGGAGCGCCACCATCTGGATAGCGCCAGCGGCGCCTATTTCCTCACCGCCGACGATGCGGACGCTCTGGTCGTGCGGCCGCTCTCCACCATGGACGAGGCCCAGCCCAATTATAATGCGGTGGCCGCCGATGCCCTGGTGCGCCTCTCCGCTCTGGTGGGCGATGATGCCTTGCGCGAACGGGCCGACCGCATCCTGCGTGGGCTCTCGGCGGCGGCGGCCGGGAACGCGCTCGCCCATGGCGCGCTGCTCAATGCCATCGACACGCGCCTGCGGCTGGCGGAAATCGTCACCACCGGCGCGGCGGGGGAGGCCCTGGCGCAGGCGGGCTTGCGCCTGCCCTTCCTCGCGCGGGTCGTGATCCGCGCCGCCGAAGCCGATGATTTGCCCGCCGGCAGCCTTGCCCGCGCGCGCATGGAGAGCGCCCCGCCCTCCGGCGCGGCCTTCATCTGCGTCGAGGGACGCTGCACCCTGCCGATCACCGAGCCGGAGGCGATCGCGCCGGCTTTGCAGGCCGCGCGCGCCTGAAAAGAGGAAATTTCGGCGGCGGAAAAAGGGGATGCCTCTAAAATCGCTTCAGAAGGCGCATGACGGCGATTTCAAATCGGATGAAGAATGGGTCATCCGATCCTCGATTTTGCCGCACAAAGGCTTCTGAGAGGATCAACTTTTTCGCGAAACTCGGTTGTAAATGCCCGTTTAGCGGGCATTTACCCGCACGGGGACTCGCGGCACCGACGCCAGCAGATCCGCCCCCTGCGCGCGCACCGACGTGGGGCGCAGGAGATCGGCCATCAGCTGCTCCACCACCACCTGCCAGGAATACCAGGCGAGGTGCGATTGGCGATGCTGCGTTGCAGCATAAACCGCCGCATCCTCAAGGGCGCGGATCGCATCCGGCAGATCGCTCCTGCCGGAAAAATAGCACCCCGCCGAGCCGAGCACTTCACGCACCACGGGGATGTCGCGCGCGAGCACGGGAAGCCCGCGCGTCGCCGCTTCCAGGGGCGGCAATCCGAACCCCTCGGCCAACGAGGCAAACAGCAGCGCGTGGGCGCCGGCATAATGCGCCGCCACTTCGGCGTCCCCGAGGTCCTGATGCCAGAACAGCCGCTGCCCGAACCAGGGCGAGCCGCAGATGATCTCCAGCATGTCCTCGCTCATCCAGCCGCGACGGCCGATGATCACCAGCGGCCGGTCATAGCCCTCGCGCCAGAGCCTCTCGAACGCGGCGACGGCATCGCGATGGCCCTTCTTGGGCTCCACCGTGCCCACCATCAGCCAGGGCCGCCGCGCGAGAACGGCGCGCTGCGCATCGCTCAGCGCGGCGGAGATTGCGCCCTGCCCGTCCGTCGGATCAAAGCCATTATAGGCGATCGCGCCGCGGACCTCATGGCCGTGCCAGCGCGCGAAATCGCGCAGGTCGTTTAAAGTTTGGCCAGAGACCGCATAAAATTGTCCGCCCAGCGCCACGGCCTGGATCAGCGCGCGCTCAAATTTCAGTCGCCAGGGATGTTGATAGAAGGTCGGCATGAGCGCCGGCAGGATGTCGTGGACGAGAAACACGATCTCGGCTCCTGCGACGGATGCCCGCCGATAGGCGCTGAAATCCATCTCATGCCAGAAGCCGGCGCAGAACAGCACGTCGCCCGGCGCAAAGGGGATCGCCTCGCCCTGCACCGGCGCAGGTGCGAGGGCGGCGCGTGCCGCTGGGACAAGCCGCTCCATCGTTCGAGAAAGGGCCGCGCTGCCGCGCTTCAGCGGCGCCGCTGGCACCAGGGCTGCCAGAAGATTGCCGCCCGCAGACAGCACGCGGCTGCCATAGCGCAATACTTCAAGGCCTGTACCGATGGCCATGCGAACCGCCAGAGGCGGTTTGGGCGGCTTTTGCGGAACGCCGATGAGCGGTGCCAGCCGGCGCGTGAAACCGCCGTCGGCGGTGCATTCCACCAGATCGAACCCGACGCCCGCCTCTGCGGCGAAGCGCGCGCCATGGGCGGCATATTGCGCCAGCACCCGGTGGATGCCGAGCGGCGCCGGATCGGGCTTCACGAACGATGTGTCCAGCAGCACCCGCCGCACCAAGGGTCGATGCCGGGCATGGTCCTGCTGGATCACCGGATCAGGCATCGAACTGCATTCCTCACGATCGATGCACCGCCCGGCGCATCAGCCCATGGCGGCATCATTCGCACGGATCGGGATAAATCTTGCTCGGGTAGCGGGCATGGCCACAAAAAAAATCAGCCGCAGGCGGTGCGGCTGATTTTCACATTTCCTCGGAAATTCCCCGATCAGGTATTCCTGGGTCGGGTATTCCTGGATCAAGTGTTCATGGAATCGAAGAAATCCTGGTTCGTCTTGGTCTGGCGCAATTTGTCCATGAGGAATTCGATGGCGTCCACCGTGCCCATGGGATTGAGGATGCGCCGCAGGACGTACATCTTCTTGAGCACGTCGGCGGGAACCAGAAGTTCTTCCTTGCGGGTGCCGGAGCGCGTGATGTCGATTGCGGGGAACACCCGCTTGTCGGACACCTTGCGGTCCAGGATGACTTCCGAATTGCCGGTGCCCTTGAACTCTTCGAAGATCACTTCGTCCATGCGCGAGCCGGTATCGATGAGCGCGGTCGCGATGATGGTGAGCGAGCCGCCTTCCTCGATGTTACGCGCCGCGCCGAAGAAGCGCTTGGGCCGCTGGAGGGCGTTGGCATCCACACCGCCGGTCAGAACCTTGCCGGAGGAGGGGACCACCGTATTGTAGGCGCGGCCGAGGCGGGTGATGGAATCCAGCAGGATCACCACGTCGCGGCCATGTTCCACGAGGCGCTTGGCCTTCTCGATCACCATTTCGGCGACCTGGACATGGCGCGAGGCCGGCTCGTCGAAGGTGGAGGAGATCACCTCGCCCTTCACCGAGCGCTGCATGTCAGTGACTTCTTCCGGCCGCTCGTCGATGAGCAGCACGATGAGGAAGCATTCCGGATGATTGGCGGTGATGGACTTGGCGATATTCTGCAGCAGCACCGTCTTGCCGGTGCGCGGCGGTGCCACGATCAGCCCGCGCTGGCCTTTGCCGATGGGCGAGACGATGTCGATGATGCGCGCCGAATAGTCTTTCTTGGACGAATCCTCGAATTCCAGCTTCAGGCGCTCGTCGGGATAGAGCGGCGTCAGATTGTCGAAATTAATCTTGTGCCGGGTCTTCTCGGGGTCTTCGAAATTAATCGTATTGACCTTGAGAAGCGCGAAATAGCGTTCGCCCTCCTTGGGGCTGCGGATCTGGCCGTTGACCGTATCGCCGGTCCGCAGGCCGAAGCGGCGGATCTGGGAGGGCGAGACATAGATGTCGTCCGGGCCGGGCAGATAATTGGCGTCGGGCGAGCGCAGGAAGCCGAAGCCGTCCTGGAGCACTTCGACGACGCCCTCGCCGATAATCTCGGTTTCGCTGGCGGCGAGTTGTTTCAAAATCGCGAACATCAGCTCCTGCTTGCGCAGGGTGCTCGCGTTTTCGACCTCGTTTTCTTCAGCGAAGGCGAGCAGTTCGACGGGGGTTTTGGACTTGAGATCCTGGAGTTTCACTTCCCGCATATGGGAAAGCCTCGAAATCTTGAATTGGGCCGGCGGCTTCGTGAACCAAAGCCGGGCAGATGGAAGGGGCGGGGAATCGCAGATCTTCAGGAAACACCGGGATACCGGGATCTCACCTGACGTTCCGTGTTGGCCCCATGACGTGGCCATAAAAACGAAACGCGCGCTGCCTGCGTTTAGGAAAGCCTGAGAACAATACCGGAATCGTAGGCCTTTATGCAAGCCCCGTCGAAGCCTGCCGGCTCATCAAAAGGGCTTAAGGATCACCAGGATCACGATGCCGATCATCAGGAGCGTCGGTACCTCGTTGGCGATACGGTAGAATTTGGCGCTGCGGATGTTGCGGTCCTCGGCGAACGCCCTTGTCCATTTCGCGCATTCCCCGTGGAAAGCGGACAAGGCGAGCACCAGAACCAGCTTCGCGTGCAGCCAGGGCGCGGAAATCCAGCCGCCCTCATAGATCAGGAAACCGCCTGCCAGCCAGGTCACGATCATGGCCGGGTTGGAAATCGCCTTCAGCAGGCGGCGTTCCATGACCTTGAACGTCTCCGATTGGACCGAGCCCTTCGGCGCGTCGCAATGGTAGACGAACAGGCGTGGCAGATAGAACAGCGAGGCCATCCAGGCGATGACCGCCATCACATGCAGCGCCTTGATCCAGAGATAGAGCATCTCAGCGTCCGCCTCGAACAGCTTTTGTGCACCGGAAGATCACAGGCTTATCCGCACCTTTTCCACAAGGTTTTCCACATGCGCGATGGGGGTCTCCGGCTTGATGCCGTGGCCCAGGTTGAAGATGTGCCGCGCGCCCTGAAAATCCTTGCGGATATTGAAGATTTCCTCATCCAGCTGCGCCCCTCCGGCGATCAGCCGCAGCGGGTCCAGATTGCCCTGGAGCGCCACTTTATCCCCAAGCCGTGCCCGCGCAACATGCCGATCCGCGCTCCAGTCGAGCCCGATGCCGTTGAGGCCGATCCCGTTGGCGTCCGGGGCCGCCAGCTTCTCCAGCGCCTCCATGCTCGCGCCCTTGGGGAACGAGATGATGCGCGCGCCGGGATGCACCGCCCGCACCCCCGCGACGATCCGCGCCAGGGGTTTCGCGCACCAGCGCTCGAACGAAGCCGGATCGAGCACGCCGGACCAGGTGTCGAAAATCTGCACCGCGTCGGCACCGGCGGAAATCTGCCCGTTCAGATGCGCGATGGACATCTCCACCAGCACGTCGATCAGTGTCTGGAACAGCGCGGGATCGCGCAGCGCGAGCAAACGCGCCGGCCCCTGATCGTCGGTGCCTTGCCCGGCCACCATATAGGTCGCAACCGTCCAGGGCGCGCCACAGAAGCCGATCAGCGCGATTTCACGGGGCAGGGCCGCTTTCACCAGCGAAAGCGCCTCATAGACCGGCTGGACGCGATCCGGGTCGAGCGTTCCGCGCAGCGCCGCAACGCCCGCGCCGCTGGTCACAGGTTCCAGCCGCGGCCCCTCGCCGGCTTCGAAGCGCACATCCACCCCGAGCGCATGGGGAATGACCAGAATGTCGGAAAAAATGATCGCCGCATCGAAGGCGAAGCGCCGGATCGGCTGGAGCGTCACCTCGGCGGCGAGCTTGGGCGTGTAGCACAAGGTGAGGAAATCGCCGGCCGTCGCACGAACGGCACGGTACTCGGGCAGATAGCGCCCGGCTTGCCGCATCATCCAGAGCGGAGGGATCGCCTGGGGCACGCCATCGAGCACGGCGAGAAAGGGGGAAGGCTGCGCCGCGCTGTTCGTCATCCCGCTCCAACTATCTAAAAAGGAATCTTATTTAAGAGAGAGTCTTTTATGTCTTAACGGTTGATTAACTATTCGCAGCGCCGTCGACAACCGGTCCACAGGCTGACACGTCCGCGCACCCTGTCCGGTGAGCCGGCCAACAATCGTTAACAAAAGGTAAATCGCCCCGCGCCGGGAGATATCCCCACAAGCCCACAGAGGGTGCCTGTGAGTCAGTCCCCACGGGTTCAATTGTGGACGACGATCCCCATGACTCTTTCGCCGGCCTTGCATGACCCCCTTGGGCGTGCGTTTCTGCACCAACCGTCCACAGGCCGGTGGATAAGTGGCAGGATATGACGTGACGGCACCGCGCGTTCCCAATGAGAGCTATTTCCATCTGCACTTGGTCTCGGATGCCACCGGCGAGACGCTGATCAATGTCGGCCGTGCCGCCTGCGCCCAATATGCCAATGTGCTGCCGATCGAGCATGTGTACCCGCTCGTGCGCTCCATGAAGCAGCTGGAGCGGGTGCTGATCGACATCGAGAACAATCCCGGCATCGTGCTCTACACGCTGGTGGACAAGGAAGTCCGCGAGCGGCTGAAGGAGCGCTGCCGGGAACTCGGCGTGCCCTTCCTCTCGGTTCTGGCGCCGGTGGTGCAGATGTTCCAATCCTATCTGGGCGGCGAGCCGCAGCCGCGCGTGGGTGGGCAGCACGCGCTGGATGCCACCTATTTCAAGCGCATCGACGCGCTCAATTTCACCGTCATGCACGACGACGGCCATATGACCGACGATCTGGAGCTGGCGGACGTGGTGCTGCTTGGCGTGTCGCGCACGTCCAAGACGCCCACCTCCATCTATCTCGCCAATCGCGGCATCAAGACCGCGAATATCCCTCTCGTGCCCAATGTGCCTTTGCCGCCGGGGCTGGAACGGCTGAAAAAGCCGCTGATCGTCGGCCTCGTCGCCAGCGCGGAACGGATCGTGGAGATCCGCCAGAACCGCCTTCTGGGGCTGAATGCCGCGAGCCCGAACACCGCTTATGTGGATCGCGAGGCGGTGTCCGAGGAACTGGCTCTCTCGCGCCGCCTGTGCGCGCGCCATGGCTGGCCGCTGATCGACGTGTCGCGCCGCTCCATCGAGGAAACGGCGGCCGCCATCATCGGCCATCTTTCCGAGCGCCGCCGCCGCTCCATCGTGGAAACCTGAGCGGACGGACCGGCCCATGACTCTCTGGCGCGGTACTCTCTGGCGCGGCCCTTCTCCCCTCGCGCTCGCTTCGCGCAGCATCACCCGGCGCGCCCTGCTGGAAGCCGCCGGCCTGCCGGTGGAACTGGTGGACGGCGAGGTGGACGAGCGCGCCATCGAGGCGGCGGCGCCCGCCTGCGAGGCCGGGCCGGACGATGTCGCCCGCATGCTCGCCCGCGCCAAGGCGTTCGCGGGCGCCCGGTGCGTGGATGCGGATCGCCTGGTGGTCGGTGCCGACCAGACCCTGGCGCTGGCTGGCGAGGTGTTTCACAAGCCGAAGGACCGCGCGAGCGCCCGTGCCCAGCTCTCCCGCCTCGCCGGCCGCACCCACGCCCTGCATTCCGCCGTGGCGGTGGTGCGGGACGCGGAAGTGGTGTTCGAGACCGTCCAGACCGCCCGTCTCACCATGCGCGCCCTCTCCGATACCGCGCTCGACGCCTATCTCGACGCCGCGGGGCCTGCCGTGCTCGCCAGCGTCGGCGGCTATCAGCTGGAAGGGCTGGGCGTGAATTTGTTCGCGGCCATCGAGGGCGATCATTTCACCATTCTCGGCCTGCCGCTCCTGCCGCTGCTGGGATTCCTGCGCGACGAGGGCGTTTTGCTGTGAGCGTGAAACTGTGCATCAGCGGCCATCCGGTGGCCTATTCCCGCTCGCCCATGCTCCATGGCTATTGGCTGGAAAAGCACGGTCTTTCCGGCACCTATGGCCGCGAGGACGTGCCGCCGGAGGACGCCGCCGCGTTCTATGCGGATTTCGCCGCGCGCGGCTATGCCGGTGGCAATGTGACCGCGCCAAATAAGGAAATCGCCTTTCGCGCGGTCGTCGAGGCGGACGAGACCGCTCGCGCGCTCGGGGCGGTGAATACGCTCTGGTTCGAGGATGGGCGTCTCCACGGCGGCAATACCGACGTCTATGGATTTATGGCCAATCTCGATGCCGGCGCGCCGGGCTGGGACACGAGCGGCGGCCCGGTGCTGGTGCTCGGCGCGGGTGGGGCCGCGCGGGCCATCGTTTATGGCTTGCTGTCGCGCGGCGTGGAGAAGCTCTGGCTCGCCAATCGCACGCTCGACCGCGCGCAGGCGCTGGCGGACCAGTTCGGGCCGCGGGTGGTGCCGATTTCCCTTGGTGAGATCGCCGCGCCCTTGGCGGATGCGGCTTTGCTGGTGAACACCACCTCGCTCGGCATGAAGGGCCATCCGCCGCTGGAGCTCGATTTTTCGCCCCTGAAAACCGAGGCGGTGGTGACGGATGCGGTCTATGTGCCGCTGGAGACGCCCTTGCTGAAGGCGGCGCGGGCGCGCGGCCATCGCATCGTGGACGGTCTCGGCATGCTGCTGCACCAGGGCGTGCCCGGCTTCGAGCGCTGGTTCGGCGTGCGCCCGCAGGTGGATGCGCCCTTGCGTGAGCTCATCGTCGCGGACCTGCGCGCCAAGGGCCAACTGGAGGCCTGATCTCATGTGGATTCTCGGCCTCACCGGCTCCATCGGCATGGGAAAATCCGCCACCGCCGGCCTGTTCCGGGCGGAAGGCGTGCCGGTGTATGACGCCGATGCCGCCGTGCATGCGCTTTATCGCGGGGAGGCCGTCGCGCCGGTGGAAGCCGCCTTTCCCGGCGTGACGCGGGACGGTGTCATCGATCGCCCGGCCCTGTCCGCCCGCGTGCTGGGCGATGCGGCGGCGATGAAGCGGCTGGAAGCGATCGTCCATCCCCTGGTGCGGGCGCAGGAGATGGCGTTTCTCGCCAAGGCCCGTGCCGCCGGGGCGCGGCTGGTGGTGCTGGATATTCCTTTGCTGTTCGAGACCGGCGGCGAACGGCGGGTGCATGCGGTCGCGGTGGTGAGTGCGCCGGCGGCGGTGCAAAAGAGGCGGGTGCTGGAGCGCTCCGGCATGACGCCGGAGCGGTTTGAGGCCATTCTGGCCAAGCAGCTGCCTGATTCGCTAAAGCGCGCCCGCGCTCATTTCCTGATCGATACTGGGCGCGGGTTCGACAGCGCCCGGCATCAGGTGCGCGGCATCGTGCGCGCACTGAGCGGGCCGGGCCGGCGGCCGCAGGTGCGGGATTGAACGGAAAAGACCATGCGGGAAATCGTCCTCGACACCGAAACCACCGGCCTCGACGCCAATAAGGACGACCGGCTGGTGGAAATCGGCTGCGTGGAGATGGTCAACCGCATCCTCACGGGCACGGTGTTCCACGTCTATATCAATCCGGAACGCGACATGCCGACGGAGGCGTTCAACGTCCATGGCCTGTCCGCGGACTTCCTGTCCGACAAGCCGAAATTCGCCGAGGTGGCGGACGCGTTTTTGGACTTCATCGCCGACGACACGCTGGTGATCCATAATGCGGCGTTCGACATCGGCTTTCTGAATGCCGAACTGACCCGCTCCGGCCGGACCGTCATCGCCCGCGACCGGGTGATCGATACGCTCGCTTTGGCCCGCCGCAAGCATCCCGGCGCCCAGAACAGCCTCGACGTGCTGATGAATCGCTATGGCATCGACAGCTCGCGCCGGGTCAAGCATGGCGCCTTGCTGGATGCCGAGTTGCTGGCGGAAGTTTATAGTGAATTGCTGGGCGGCCGGCAGGCCATGCTGGTCGGGCTGGTGGAGGAAAGCGGCAATGCCGCGCCGCGCCTGGTGGCCGACACGGTGATCGCCGCCCGCGCCCGCCCGGTGCCGCTGGCGCCCCGCCTGACGCAGGAAGAGCACGCGATCCATCGCGCCTTCATCGCGCAGATGGGCGACAAAGCCTTGTGGGCGCAATATCTCGTGGATGAAGTGCGGGCCGAAGAGGCCGCGCAGGGCTGAAGCTCCCGGCCTCCGGCAGCGTGCGAACCCCCTCACCCGGCCGTTGCACGGCCGACCTCTCCCCCACGGGGAGAGGTGGAGCGTTCTCGAAGGGAAGTTTTGGGAGTGCCTTGAATCGTCGGTAATCCCCCTCTCCCCGCCGGGGAGAGGGTTGGGGTGAGGGGCCGCCGCGATCAGCGAAAGCCCGCACCCCGCGTGGAAAAACCTCAGGCCTGGCCGACCGGCTGGAGGCGCTGGGCTTCGGCCATCATGCGCTGCTGGTACAGGCTGGCGAAGTCCACGGGATCGATCATCAGGGGCGGGAAGCCGCCGTTGCGCACCGCGTCCGCCACGATCTGGCGGGCGAACGGGAACAGCAGGCGCGGGCATTCGATCAGCACCACCGGCTGGAGGCTCTGCTCGGGAATGCCCTGGATGCGGAAGATGCCGCCATAGGTGAGGTCGAAGGCGAACATGGTGTTGCCCTGGACCGAGGCCTTGCCGTCCACCTTCAGCTCGACTTCGAACTCATTGTTCGCGAGCGGGCGGGCGTTGACATTGATCTGCACGCTCACGTCCGGCTGGCCGGTCGGGCTGGCCAGTGAATTCGGGGCGTTGGGATTCTCGAACGAGAGATCCTTGATATATTGTGCGAGGACATTGAGCGAAGGCGCCACATTGTCCGCCGGGCTGCCATTTTGAGTCGCCATGCTCGTCTCCCTTGAGGCTGGTCCTCGTCCCCATGCGAGGTGGCGGGTCGCTAGCATGCCTCAGGACCAGGGGCAAGGACACCAGCGGGGATGCACCATAGGCAACCCCGCTTATGACATGAGGAAGACCAGCATGAGCGAAACCGAAATCCGGGCATCGGCGCCGGCGGCGGCCCCAGGCAAGCCCCTCTCCCCGGCGGCGCAGCGCGCCCTGGCCGAGGCGGCGGAACGGCGCGCGGCGATCGACGCGGTGTCGAAGTCCATGCCGAAGGAGCTGAACGGGCGCGGCGGCACTGAGCCCGTGCGTTACGGGGATTGGGAAGTCGGCGGCATCGCCTCCGACTTCTGAGGCCGCAGATCCAGCGCGCGGCGGCTCCTCAGTGCACGATGGCGAGGCCGATCAGGCCCGCCACGCCCACCACGATGCGCCACCAGCCGAACACGGCATAGCCGTGGCGCGAGACGAAATCGAGCAGCGAGCGCACCACCAGCACGGCGGCGCAGAACGCCGCGACGAAGCCGATGAGGATCAAGAGCCCGTCATCCAGCGAGAGGATGTTGCGGTTCTTGTAGAGGTCATAGGCGAAGGCGCCGAACATGGTCGGCAGGGCCAGGAAGAAGGAGAATTCCGCCGCCGCCCGTTTGTCCACGCCCATCAGCATGGCGCCGACGATGGTCGAACCCGAGCGCGACATGCCGGGGATCATGGCCAGGCACTGGAAGAAGCCGATCTTCAGCGCCAGCGGGAGCGGGAAGCCCATGGCGTTGTTATAGCGCGGCTCCGGCACGATGCGATCCACGAACAGCAGCACGATGCCGCCGAAAATCAGCGTGAAGCAGATCAGCATGGGGCTTTCAAACAACACCGCCTTGATGAAGCCGTGCAGCGCCGCTCCGATCACCGCCGCCGGCAAGAACGCGATCAGCACGCCGAGCACGAAGCGCCGGGCGCCGGGGCTGGTGGGCAGCGCCAGCGCCACTTTCAGGAAACGCTGGAAATAGACCGTGAGGATCGCCAGTACCGCACCGAGCTGGATCAGCACCTCGAACGTCTTTCCCGTGCTCTCGAAGCCCAGGAAATGCCCGGCCAGCAGCAAATGGGCCGTGGAGGACACGGGAATGAATTCGGTGAATCCTTCCAGAAGGCCGAGGAGCAGGGCTTCGAGCATTGTGCCGAGGGTCATGGCGCGGGAGTCCGGGCGTGAAGGGGGAATGGCCAGGGGCCATGAAGCGGCGGCATCCTGAAATTTTCGCTTAATCGGTGCAATGCAAAAGCACCCGCTGGCGTCGGCGCGAACCTTGCGTCAGGGGCTTGGTTTGGTTCACCATGTGGCCCTATTGCCACAGCGCGGGCGGCCATTCGGTCTTGCGGCACTGCGAGAACCGATCTAGACCGGGGTCAGCCGCAGCGGCGAAAACCCCCCAGACATGCATCTGCACCATCATCCTTTTTGCCCTCATTCGCGTTTCGTGCGCCTCCTGCTTGCCGAATACGGCATCGAGCCGGAGCTGGTGGAAGTGCGCGTGTGGGAGCGCAAGCCCGAGTTCCTCACGCTGAACCCCGCCGGCGAAACGCCGGTGATGGTGGAGCAGCAGGCGCCCTCCGTTCCCGGCGCCAGCATCATCGCGGAATATCTCGACGAGACGCGCGGCCTTGCCCTCGCCGACCGCCGCCTGCTGCCGGAAGACCCGGCCGGGCGTGTGGAAGTGCGGCGCTTGGTGGCCTGGTTCCACGACAAGCTGTTCCTGGAAAGCACCGAGCATCTGGTGCGCGAGCGCATTTACAAGCGCTATATGAAATCCGACCAGGGCGGCGGCCCGCCCGATGCCCAGGCGCTGCGTGCGGCGCGCAGCAATCTGCGCTACCATCTCAAATATATCGGCTGGCTGGCGAAGGGCCGCAATTGGCTGGCCGGCGAGCGCATGAGCCATGCGGACCTTGCCGCCGCGGCCCATCTCTCGGTGGCCGATTATCTGGGCGACGTGCCGTGGGACGAGGACGAGGATGCGAAGGCCTGGTACGCGCGGCTGAAATCGCGCCCGACCTTTCGCGGCCTGCTGAACGATTCCATTCCCGGCATGCCGGCCTCCAGCACCTACGCGGACCTGGATTTCTGAGCCGTCGGGATCACCCCCCTCTCCCCGGAGCGGGGCAGGGAAATCCTCTTCCCTCACCCCCATGCCGCCCCTCATGACCGGCACCTTCCCCCTCCCAACCCTCCCCCGCAAGCGGGAGAGGGCATCGACGGTGGTGGATACGCCGCCGGATCGGGCCACCCTCAAGGACTACCTGCGCGCGCTGGCCCTTATCGAGGGGTTCGACGCCTTCGGCATCGCCGATCCCGCTGCGGCCTCCGCCGCCGGGCCGCGCCTGCGCGCCTGGGTGGCCGAGGGAAATCATGGCGACATGGGATGGATGGCCGAGACCCTCGACCGCCGCGCCGACGCGCGCACCCTGTGGAGCGAGGTGCGCACGGTCGTCATGCTGGGCCTGAACTATGGGCCGGACGAGGACCCGCGCGCCGCGCTGGCCGAGCGTACGGGCGGCGTCATTTCGGTCTATGCGCGGGGCGAGGATTATCACGAGCTGATCAAGGCGAAGCTGAAGCGCATCGCCCGCGCCTTGCTGGCCAAGGCGGGGACCGGGGACGTGAAAGTGTTCGTGGACACCGCGCCGCTGATGGAAAAGCCCCTCGCCCAGGCGGCCGGCCTCGGCTGGCAGGGCAAGCACACCAATCTGGTATCGCGGGCGCGCGGCTCCTGGCTGTTCCTCGGCGCCATCGCCACCACGCTCGATCTGCCGGTGGATGCGCCCGAGGGCGATCATTGCGGACATTGCCGCGCCTGCCTCAATGCCTGCCCGACGGCGGCTTTCCCCGCACCCTATCGCATCGATGCCCGGCGCTGCATTTCCTATATTACCATCGAGCATGCCGGGCCGATCCCGCGCGATCTGCGCCCGCTCATGGGCAATCGCATCTATGGCTGCGACGATTGCCTCGCCGCCTGTCCCTGGAACAAGTTCGCCCAGGCCGGACGCGAGATGAAGCTTGCCGCGCGGGACGAAAATCGCGCGCCCGCCTTGGCGGAGCTGGTCGCTCTGGACGACACAGCGTTCCGCGCGCGCTTCGCGAAAAGTCCCATCAAGCGCACCGGCCGCGTGCGCATGGTGCGCAATGTGCTGATTGCCATGGGCAATTCGAACCATCCCGGATTCGTGCCGCAGATCCTGCCTCTGCTGGAGGATGACGCGCCGCTGGTGCGCGGGGCGGCGGTGTGGGCGCTCTCGCGCCTGATGCCGGCGGCGGACTTCGCGCGGATCGCGGCACGGCGCGTGCCCGACCCCGACGGCGATGTCCGGGCGGAATGGGATGCCGCGCTCTCCTGAGTGCGGGGCGGGCGGCGGAACGGCCGCTTTCACCCTTGCCGGATGCGCGCGGCTGCGTCATGACCGAAGGCATGAGCACGCTGCTGGCGGTGGGATTGGGATATTGCGGGCGCGCCCTCCTGGCGCGCGACGGGCTGCCGTTCGCACGCGTGATCGGCACCAGCCGCACGCGCGAAGGGGCACAGGCCCTCGCCGCCCTGTCGCGGCCTGGGCTTGCGGTCACGGGCCTGCCGTTCGACGGCGTGCACCTCTCGGCCAATCTGGAACAGGCGCTGCGCACGGCCAATGTGCTGCTGCTCTCGGCGCCGCCCGGCGAGGCGGGCGATCCGGTTCTGGCTGTGGGGCGCGCGGCGCTGATGGCCAATGCCCATCTGCGCTCGGTGATCTATCTGACGACGCTCGGGGTTTACGGCGACCACAAGGGCGCCTGGGTGGATGAACGCGCCAAGCCGAAGCCGGGCTCCGTGCGCCTGGAGCGGCGCCTTGCCGCCGAGGCCGAATGGCTGCGGTTCGGCGGCGCGCGTGACGTGCCGGTGGCGGTCCTGCGCCTCGCCGGCATCTATGGCCCCGGCCGCAACGCTTTGGTTCAGGTGGCGCGTGGCGAAGCCCGGCGCATCGACAAGCCGGACCAGGTGTTCAACCGCATCCATGTGGACGACATCAGCGCCAGTATCCGCAACGCGGTGAAGCGACGGTTCCACGGCGTGGTGAACGTGACCGACGATCTGCCCACGGCGCCCAGCGAGCCGATCCTCGCCGCCGCGACCCTGCTGGGGGTGGAGCCCCCGCCGGCCATTCCCTTCGACGAGGCGGCACGGGACATGACGCCCATGGCGCTGTCCTTCTGGGCGGCCAACAAGCGGGTCGACAATGGCCGGCTGAAGCACGAGCTGGGCGTGACCCTGACCTATCCCACCTATCGCCAGGGCCTCGCCGCGCTCTATGCCGCCGGCGAAGGGCGCGACTTGTAGCCGGCCCGGGCTAAGGCGGACCGACATTCAGCGGCGTGGTGGATCGTCGAGGCACCTGACCGCAGGCGCGTGCGATTGTTCTTCTTTCGCCGGCCGTCCTCCCTCACGCGTCATGGCCGAGACAGGCCCGGCCATCCATGCCGGGCCGCTTGCGCGTGCCTTGAAAGGCCGGTTCCAACGGCTCCGCGTGGGTGCACGGGGCAAGCCCGTGCATGACGATGCTCTGCTGCAACGGCGTCAAGTCATGAAAGGCGATCGGATCTATGGATCCTGTTCCAGCCAGGATTTCAGCTTTTCCAGCTGGCGCGGACCCTCGACGGACAAGGCGCGCGCAGGGCCAAGCTGCGCCGCCGCGTCGGGGGCGTGCTCCACCTGGCGAGCAAGGTCGGCGGCGCCGGCAAGGCCGAACTGGCCGAGCAGGCCGGCGAGCGCATGGGCTTCGCGCCGCAGCGCCGCCCCGTCGCCTGCCGCGACCAGTGCGCTCCAGGCCTCGAACCGCCGCGCGGCATTCTCCACGAACCGCTCGGCAAGGCCCTGGAAGGCGGCCGGGCTCACCGCATTGCGCAGGGCCGCGACACCGGACAGGTCGAGACCGTCCACGCCCGCCGCAACGGGGCTATCGCGGGGGACCGGCGGCGGGACGGGTTCCGGCGCCAGAGAAGCAGGGGGCGGGGCGTCGCGGCTTTCTGACGGGCCGGCCGGATCTAACGTCGCCGGCGCGGCATCGCGGTGCGGGTCCGCATGGACGGTGGCCGCCGGTGCGATCTCGGACGCGGCGGTGTCGCTGCGTTCCAGCAGGATCAGCATCCAATCGTCTTGCGGATCGGGACCGAGGCGGGCCGCGATGCGCGCGGCGGTCCGCCCGGCTGCGGCCGACAAGGGCAGGGCGGCGCGGCTCTGTACTTCGCCCACCAGCCAGTCCGGGCAGTTGCCGCCGCTCGCCAGTTCCGCTGGGTCCAGCCCGTCGGTGGCGAGCAGCAGGCGTTCCCCCGGGGCGAGGGTCAGGCGCATGTCCTCGTAGCGCGGCCGGTCGGCAAAGCCGAGCAGCGGTCCCTCGCAGGCCACCGCCCGCGCCGAGGTGGCGCTGAGGATCATGGGATGGGGATGGCCGGCCGAGGCGATCTCGATCGTCCCGTCCGCCAGCAGGTCCACCACCAAGGCGGTGGCGATGGCGGCATCGAAGGCCGGCTCGCCGAAAATCAGGTCCGACCAGCGGGCGAGGAACCGCCCAGGCGACAGGCTGGGATCGAGATCCAGCGCGCGCACCATGGCGGCATGGACGATGGCGCCGGCCTTGGCATCGATGCCATGGCCCATCACGTCCACCATCACGATGCGCTCGCGCCCCGGACGCGGCAGATGCACCACGAGATCGCCGCCGCCGATGTCGGCGGTTTCGTGCAGCAGCGCCAGGGCGAACGGGCCGAGCGCCTGCGGCAGGTTGGGCTGCACCAATTGGCCGAGGGTGGTGCCGAAATAGCGAAACAGCCGCAGCCGCTGGCGCAGCGCGCGGGTGAGCGTGAGCTGAATGGTTTCCAACAGGGCTTCCGGCGTCACCGGCTTGGTGAGGAAGGTGTCGATGCCCAGCTCCAGGGCGCGGGTGCGCACGCTGGAATCCGCCGTGATCATGACGATCGGGATGGGCGGCCGGTCGCGATCTTCCTCCAGCGCCGCCACCAGCGCCGTTCCCGGCTCGGAGCCGAGATGAAAATCGGTGAGGATCAGGTCCACCTTGGTTTCGCGCGCCAGCAGCAGCGCGCTGCGCAGGTCGCGCGCGGCGATCACGCGATAATGCGGCTCCAGCAGGCCGAGATAGGTTTCCAGGAGAATTTCCTCGTCCTCCACCACCAGAACCTGCGGGCGCCGGCGCGCCAGCTGGCGGCGCAGGAGGAAGCGGTTGGGCGGGCCGGGCTCATAGCGCACCTGGTCGAGGAAATGCCGGGCCAGCGGCAGGCCGCGCCCGGATTCGGCATCGGGCGCCATGCGGGTGAGGCTCGCCGCCTCCCAGGCCGCCGCGAAGCCGAGGAACGGGCCGCCGTCATCCACGAGATCGAGAGTGAGCAGGATGCCTTCCAGGCGGACCCGCACGATGAGTTCGCGCGCCGGCGGGCGGGCGTGCTGCACGGCGTTGGTGGCGAGCTCCACCAGCGCCAGCACCACCTCGTCGCTGATGTCCGCGCCGATGCGCAATTGCGCCAGCTCGCGCCGCAACGCCTTGCGGATCCAAGAGATGCTCTCCAGCGTGGCCGGCCTGCGCGCCTCGAACAAGTCCAACGCCCGTCCCCTCCCGTTCCATCCCGTGTGGCCTCGCGACGCCGCTCCCCGACCGTGTCAGGCGAGGGCGTCCAGCTCCTCGTCCGAGAGCGCGCCGGGCACGATCGTGACGGGAATGGGAAAGCGCGCCGCGTGCGGCCCGGCGGCGGCCGCGACCAGGGGCCCCGGCCCGTCCGATCCGGTTCCGGCGGCGAGCACGAGGATGGCGATATCGCGGTCCTCGCCGATCAGGTCCAGCAAAGCGGCGCTCTTGCCGCCCTCGCGGATCACCGTTTCCGCCTCGATGCCGGCGAGCTGGCGGGCGCGGGCGACATAATCGTCCAGATGGGCCTGCATGGCCTCGGTGGCTTCCGCGCGCATGAGGTCGGCGATGCCGAGCCATTGCTGACGCGCGCCCTCCAGTTCCAGGATGCCCAGCATCACCACCCCGGCGGCGGTGCGCGCGGCGCGGCGGCTGGCGTAATAGACCGCGCGGTCGCATTCCGGGGTTTCGTCGATCACCACCAGGAACTTGCGGCGATGCCCCGGCTCGTTGATCTGCCGCTTGGGATTGGTGTTGGTGATGGGATGCATGATCCGGCCCTTTCCCGCTCGCCGCGATGCTGCCACGCGCGGCCTTTGCCATCGACAAAAAACCGCGCCGGCGCAACCGGTGCCGTGTTTCCCCGATGTCTTTCCCTGCGGCCGGGCTTGTACTACTCCTCCTGCCGTCGCACGGGGCGGCACGGGAGACGCGCATGTCGGTTTTGACCCTCGACCAGGCCCAGACCATCCTGTCCACGGCGCTGCGCCAGGCAGTGGCCCAGAATCTCAGCCCGCTTGCCATCGTGGTGCTGGACGGGCGCGGCGCGCTCAAGGCGTTCGCGGCCCAGGACGGCACCAGCCTGAAGCGCGGCGAGATCGCCATCGGCAAGGCGCGCGGCGCGCTGGCGCTGGGCATGGGCTCGCGCTCGCTGTTCCGCCGCGCCAAGGAGCAGCCCTTCTTCATCGCCGCCGCCGGCGAAGTGGTGGGCGACCTCATCCCGGTGCCGGGCGGCGTGCTGATTCGCGATGCCGAAGGCGCCATCTGCGGCGTGGTCGGCATTTCCGGCGACACCTCGGACAATGACGAGGCCTGCGCCGTCGCCGGCATCGAGGCGGCGAGCTTCCGCGCCGATCCCGGCCAGGACTGAACGTGCAAGCAGACGAGGGGACGCAGGCGCAGGCCCTGCGTCCCGCCGCGTTCCTGGATCGCGACGGCGTGCTGAACGTCGATATCGGCTATGCCTTCCGCCCGGCGGACCTGCGCCTGATGCCGGGCGCGGGGGAAGCGGTGGCGCGGCTGAATGCGGCCGGCTATCTGGTGTTCGTGGTCACCAACCAGTCCGGCATCGCGCGCGGGCTCTATACGCTTGAGCAGGCGCAGGCGTTCAACGCGGCGTTGGCGCAGGCGCTGTCCTGCCAGGGCGGCCATGTGGACCGCTTCTATCTTGCGCCCCACCACCCGGACGGCAGCGTCGCGGAATATGCCCTGGACCATTTCGACCGCAAGCCCAATCCCGGCATGATCCTGCGCGCGCTCGAAGAATGGCCGGTGGATCGGGCCCGCTCCTTCCTCATCGGCGACAAAGACACCGACATGGAAGCTGCCCGGCGCGCCGCGGTGCCGGGGCATCTCTATGCGGGGGGAAATCTGGACGATCTGGTGCGGGAAATTATTCGCGGGACTTAAATAGAAAATTCCGCCCCAAAGCTGGGGCGGCACGGGATCCACCCGGCCGGAAGCGCGCAAACCCTTTATTTTCGGTAAAATGTTTCACGTGAAACATTCGCGGGCCACGGACGAACGGCGGATCCGTGGAGCATCGCGCCGCTTTTCCGGCCGATGAAGCCGCCTATTCGCCCGAACGTGCGCCCCGAAGTTCGGCAAACGCGTTTTTGCGCCGCTCGGCGAGAGGCGCCTCATCGAAGGCGCCCCGCGATATGTCAGGAGCGATGCGTCGGAAGCGATCCGCCGCTCAGAGGATCTTCGCACCCTCTTCGAACGGCAGGCGCGGCAGGCGGGGCATGACCTTCGCCGGGTCGCCATGGCCGAGGGCGGTGATGAAATTGGTCTTCACCTTTCCGTCCGGGAAAAATTCCGCATCCAGCTTGGCCGCGTCGAAGCCCGACATGGGGCCCACGTCCAAGCCGACCGCGCGGGCGGCGAGCATGAAATAGGCGCCTTGCAGCGCGGAGTTGCGGAAGGCGTGGGGTTCGATCATGCCGGGATTGTTCACGAACAGATCCTTGAAGCCCGGCGCGTGGGGGAACAGCTGGGGGATCTTCTCGTAGAATTCAAGGTCATAGCCGATGATGGCGATGACCGGGGCGGCGAGCGCCTTGAGGTTGCCTTCGGACAGGGCCGGCTTCAGGCGCGCCTTGGCTTCATCGGACGCCAGGAACAGGATGCGCGCGGGCTGGGTGTTGGCCGAGGTCGGGCCATAGATGGCAAGGTCATAGAGCGCGCGCAGCTCGGCTTCGCTCACGCCCTGGTCGGTCCAGCCGTTCTGCGAGCGCGCCTTCAGGAACAGAGTGTCCAAAGCGGCCTGATCAATCTTATAGCTCATGGCGTCACCATATGGAGGGGCCGGGCCGCGGGCCCGGTATCGCCTCGACTTAAGCTTGCGGCACGGGGCTGGATAGGGGGGTGTCCTGCAAGGGTCGTTTGCAAGGATGCAAACCACATATCAAGAATGCTGATTAATGCGTCACGGCATTTGATGGGTGCTGGCGGGCGAACATGGGTATGGTCGCCGCGCTCCCTTTGCGCCGTCGC
The DNA here is from genome assembly GCF_043195105.2 of Roseixanthobacter finlandensis. NCBI lineage: Bacteria > Pseudomonadati > Pseudomonadota > Alphaproteobacteria > Hyphomicrobiales > Xanthobacteraceae > Roseixanthobacter > Roseixanthobacter finlandensis. The sequence continues at coordinate 5,096,156 of NZ_CM195536.1, forward strand.
GCCGAAGGGCGCCCCCCACCGCGCTCCTGCGCCCAAGGGGCGCTTCCCCACCGCGCCCCTTCCGCTCAAAGGTGGCGCTTCCACCGCGCCCCTCCCGCTCAAAAAGGGGGCGCTTCCACCGCGCTCCTGCGCCCAAAGGCTTTTGCCCAGGCTGTCCCCATGACCGCATCCGCCCCCGCATCCGCCCCCCTCCCGCACGCGAGCGGTCCTGCCGCCGATCCCTTGCTGGATGCGGTGCGCGCCCATGTGCGCGCCCTGCCCGAGAGCGGCATCGTGGAAGTGATGAATTACGGGCGCAATCGCGAGGGCATCGTGCCGCTGTGGGCCGGCGAGGGGGATATCCAGACCCCCGCCTTCATCTGCGAGGCGGCGGCGCAGGCGCTGCACGCGGGCGAAACCTTCTACACCTGGCAGCGCGGCCTGCCGGACCTGCGCGCGGCGATCGCCGATTATATCGCCGGCCTCTATGGCGTGCCGGCCGAGCCCGAGCGTTTCTTCGTCACCGGCTCGGGCATGCAGGCGATCCAGATCGCCTTCGCGATGGCGCTGGGGGCGGGCGATGAAGTGCTCATCCCCTCGCCCACCTGGCCCAATGCGGCGGCGGCGGCGCAGAAGGCCGGCGCGCACCCGGTCTATGTGCCGTTCTCCTATGGGCCGGAGGGCTTCGCGCTGGACCATGCGCGCCTGGCCGAAGCGGTGACGCCGCGCACCCGCGCCATTTTCCTCAATTCGCCCGCCAATCCCACCGGCTTCGTCGCGGCGCTGGAGGATCTGAAAGCCGTGCTGGCGCTCGCCCGCAAGCACGGGCTGTGGATCGTCGCCGACGAAATCTACGGCCGCTTCCATTATGGGGAAGGCGTGCGCTCGCCCTCGTTCCACGATGTGATGGAGGCCGACGACCATATCCTGTTCGTGCAGACCTTCTCAAAGAACTGGGCCATGACCGGCTGGCGCATCGGCTGGATCGAGGCGCCAGCCGCGCTCGGGCAGGTGATCGAGAATCTGATCCAATATTCCACCTCCGGCGTCGCCGCCTTCATGCAGCGCGGCGCGGTGGCGGCGCTGACGCAGGGCGAGCCCTTCGTCGCCGCGCAGATCGCCCGCGCCCGTCGCGGCCGCGATCTTGTCGCCGACGCGCTGCTGGCCACCGGAAAGGTGGATCTCGTGAAGCCGGATGGCGCCTTCTATCTGTTCTTCGGCATCGCGGGGGAACGCGACGTGCGCAAGCTCGGCCTCAGGCTGGTGGACGAGGCCAATGTCGGCCTTGCCCCCGGAACCGCCTTCGGCGCGGGTGGTGAAGGCTTCATGCGCCTGTGCTATGCCCGCGGCGAAGAGCAGTTGCGTACCGCCGCCGACCGGCTGGTGCGCTGGCTGGAGGCCCGCCCCACGGGCCGGTGAAGCGTTCAGGCATCGTCTCATGACCGTCACTCCCCCGTCGCGCCGGGCCATCCTGGTGGCGAGCCTCGTCACCCTCGCCAGCGGCGCGCTCGGGGGGCTGGTGTTCTTCCGCATCGGCATGCCGGCGGCCTGGATGTCGGGCGCGCTGATCGTCACCACGGTGCTCGCCTTGTGCGGCGCGCCCCTGGCGGTGCCGACGCCGGTGCGGTTCGTGGGCTTTTTGGTGCTCGGCGCCTCCATGGGCACCGCCATGTCGCCGGACATGCTGACCCATGCTGCCACCTGGCCGATCTCCATGGCTTTGCTCGCGGTCAGCGTGGTCGGCGTGATGGCCGGCAGCATGGCGTTCCTGGTGCGGGTGGCGCGCTGGGATGCGCAATCGGCCTTCTATGCCTCCGCGCCGGGCGCGCTCAGCACGGTGGTGGCCATGGCCGCGACCACGCCCGCCGACATGCGCAAGGTGGCCTTCTCCCAGGCCATGCGGCTGTTCCTGCTGGTGGCGGCCCTGCCTCATGTGATGGGCCGGGTCGGCCATCCCTCCGGCGCGCCGGCGGCGGTGCCGCTCTCCTCCCTGCCGGATATCGCGATTTTGCTGGCGGTGAGCCTCGCCACCGGGGTGGCATTCAACCGCCTGCGGGTGCCCGGCGGCATGCTGGTGGGTGCCATGACCGGCAGCGCGCTGCTGCACGCCTTCGGCTTGTCCCATGCCTTCGTGCCGCCGATTCTGCTGATCCCGGCGTATGTGGTGCTCGGCGCGGGAGTGGGCATGCGGTTCCAGGGCACCGACCGGGCGACCTTGAGCTCGTGCCTGCTCGCCTCGCTCGGCGCGTTCGCGGTGGCGCTGGTGGTGTCGGTCGCCTGCGCGCTGCTGGCGGCGCACCTGACCCATGACGATCCCGGCAAGCTCATCACGGCGTTTTCCCCCGGCGCGCTGGAAACCATGACCGTGCTCGGCTTCGCCATGGGATACGACCCGGCGTTCATGAGTGCGCATCATCTGTTCCGCTTCGCCGGGATTTCGGTTTTTCTGCCCCTCGCGGCCCATCTGCTGTTCACGATTCGTCGACAACGCACGCCGGACTGAGGCGACGGGCGCACGGTCACCGCATCGTGAGCGTGGCCGTGTTGCCTTGCCCGGCGCGCGCGGCCCAATGAGAGCGGATAGCCATGCCGGAGGGGCACTCATGAACCGTATCGACGATCTCGCATTGCTGGTCGGCCGCCTGCTGATGGCCGCCCTGCTTCTGCCTTCGGGCTTCCGCAAGGCCACCAATCTTGGCGGAACCGCGCAATATTTCGCCGGCCTCGGCCTGCCCGCGCCGGACCTGATGGCGATCGCGGCGGCGAGCGCGGAAGTCGGCCTGCCGATCCTGCTGGTGCTGGGCGTGGTGCCGCGCCTCACCGCCTTCCTCACCGGCGGCTTCGTGCTGCTGACGGGGCTGATCGCGCATCGCTTCTGGGATGTGGCGGACCCCGCCGCCGTCGTCGGGCAGCAGATCCATTTCCTCAAGAACATCGCCATCGTCGGCGGCACGATGTTCTATTTCGTGTCCGGCGCGGGCGCCTTCTCGCTCGCCGGCCGCAAGCGCTGACGCTCTGACGGGGTGAGCGCTATTCGGCGCCGTAGCTGTGCAGGCCGGCGCCATTGGCGCGCAGCCAGGCTTCGGCGATCTTGCGCTCGGGAAAAATGCGCTCCACGGCGCGCCAATAGCGCGGGCCGTGGTTCATTTCGAGCCGGTGCGCCACCTCGTGGGCGGCGAGATAATCCAGCACATGGGGCGGGGCGAAGATCAGCCGCCAGGAAAACGACAGGTCGCCCGAGGCGGCGCAGGAGCCCCAGCGGCTCGCCGTGTCGCGCAGGGTGAGGGCACCGATCTCCACCTGGAGCGCGGCGGCGTGGCGGCGCACGGCGGCGGTCAGGTCGGTTCGCGCCTGGCGCTTGAGATAATCGGCGATGCGGCGGGCGATGTGGGGCAGGTCGCCGGACACGCACAGCAGGTGCATGCCGTCCTGCGGGTCGATCTCCACCGAACAGGTGCCACGCAGGCGCTCGCGATGGACGATGCGATGGGGAATGCCGCGCACGGGAATGATCTCGCCCGGCGCGAACGGCACTTGCTGCGGCAGCCGCACGAGGCGCGTGCGCACCCAGTCCAGATGGCGCTGCACGAAGGCGTTGGCGGCCGCGAGCGGCACGTGGGGCGGCGCCGTGAGCGTGACGTCGCGCGAGACCGTGCGCACGCGCAAGGTCAGCCGCCGCGCGGTGGGATGCCGCCGCACGCTGACCCGCACGGTCTCCCCATCCACCAGCAGGTCGATCCATTCGGCGCCGCGCCGCGCCGTCGGCGATATATCCTGCCTGCGAAAGAGCATGGCATTCCGACGATTGGGTGGGCCAGGAGCGGCCAGGGACAAGCTTATCGCCGAATGTGAAAAGATTCGCCGCCGAAACGCTACCCCTTCGCGGCATCTGGACAGGGGAAAAGCGCGAATGGCCAAAGAGTGCCGCCCCCGCTAGTGCGGGAACAGCTGTGTCACATTATCGGCATCGGCGCGGGAGCCGGGCGCGACGTGGGCGTCGGCGCGCGGGCGTTCCTGGTTCATGATGAAGTCGGAAATGCGCGGCGCGATCTCCGAGCGGAAGCGCGAGCCGTTGAACACGCCGTAATGGCCGACCCCCGGCTGGAGATAATGGGCACGCTTGTCCTCGGGGATATTGGCGCACAGACGATGGGCGGCGAAGGTCTGGCCGACGCCGGAAATATCGTCCTTCTCGCCTTCCACCGTCATCAGCGCCACGTTGCGCACCGCCTCCGGCCGCACCAGATGGCCGCGATGGGTCATCTCGCCCTTGGGCAGGGCGTGGGTGATGAAGCCCTTTTCAACCGTTTCAAGATAAAAGTCGGCCGAGAGATCCATGACGGCAAGATACTCGTCATAGAATTCGCGATGCTTGTCGGCCGGCTCGCCGTCGCCCTTCACCAGGTCCTGGAACAGGTTGTAATGGGCCTTGACGTGGCGATCGAGGTTCATGCTCATGAAGCCGGTGAGTTGCAGGAACCCCGGATACACCTGCCGCATGGCGCCGGGATGGGCCCATGGCACGGTGGTGATGACGTTGCGGCGGAAGAATTCGATGCCCTTGTCCATGGCGAGCCGGTTCACGGCGGTGGGCGCCTCGCGGGTGTCGATGGGGCCGCCCATGAGGATCATGGAGCGCGGCGCGGTGTGGTCCTGCTCGGCCTCCATGCGCGAAACCGCCATCAGCACCGGCACCGCCGGCTGACACACCGCGAGCACGTGGCAGTCGCCGCCGAAGCTGCGGAAGATGGAGATCAGATAATCCACGTAATCATCGAGCCCGAACCGGCCCTCCGCCAGCGGCACCATTTTGGCGTCGGTCCAGTCGGTGATGTAGACGTCGTGGGTGGGTAGGAAGGCTTCCACCGTGCCGCGCAGCAAGGTGGCGTAATGACCCGACATGGGCGCCACGATCACCAGCTTGGGCTGCGGGCGACGCGGCGGATATTCGAACGCGCGCGAGAAATGCAGCAGCCGGCAGAACGGGCGGCTCCACACCGGGTTGATATGGACCGGCACCTTCATGCCGCTGACCATGGTATGGGTGATGCCCCATTCCGGCTTTCCGTAGCGGCGAGTGGTGCGCTCGAACAGTTCGAAGCCCGCCGCCATGGATTTGCCGGCGGTGGTGTGGGACGCGGGATTCATGGGATTGGCGAAGAACATGCGGCTGGCATCGGCAAGCGCCCGCGAGGGGTTGAGCGCGGCATGCGTCATCTCGTACATCCAGTACAAGGGCGCGGACAGGCTGCTCCCGTTCGCGGATGGCTGGCGCGCGGCGCCGCCAAATTCACCGATAGCCATGGTCGTCCCTCACGTTCTTTCTTATCGCACGAGAGTGTGGCCGGGTTTTCAAGCGGTCAATCTCGACAAAAGGTCAACTCAACACTTGACCCAAGTCATCCACCATTATGCTTGCGCCAGCCTAACGATATCCTGACGCCACACAGAGAACCCGGCATGCAATACGGATCTGCGACCTTCCCTTATGGAAGATCCTTCGGACTTCGGCTCGACACGCTGATTCGTCTGCGCTGGCTGGCCGTGGCCGGACAGGTGCTGGCCCTGCTGGTGGTCCATGGCCTGCTGGGATTTCCGGTTCCGCTCATTCCCTGCCTTTTGGTGGTGTCGCTTTCCGCATTGGTTAACCTCCTGCTGCGGGTTCGGTTCCCGATCGCGCGCCGGCTGGAGGATGCCGCCGCCGGGCCGCTGCTCGCCTATGACGTGCTCCAGCTCACCGCCCTGCTCTATCTGACGGGCGGGCTGAACAATCCGTTCGCCCTGCTCTACCTGGCGCCGGTGACCATTTCAGCCACCGCCTTGTCCTGGAGCACCACGGTGGCGCTTGGCGTGCTGGCCATGGGCTGCGCCGGCGCGGTGGGCCTGTGGCACCAGCCGCTGCCCTGGTCCGGCCCGGAGGTTCTGGCGCTGCCGGACCTGTATCTGGCGGGGACCTGGGTCTCCATCGCGGTGTCGATCGGCTTCATCGGCCTGCATTCCTGGCGCGTCACCGAGGAGGCGCGGGAACTCGCCGATGCGCTCGCGGCAACCGAGCTGGTGCTGGCGCGCGAGCAGCATCTCTCCCAGCTGGACGGCCTCGCCGCCGCCGCCGCCCACGAGCTCGGCACGCCGCTCGCCACCATTGCCCTGGTGGTGAAGGAGATGGCGCGCGGCACCGCGCCCGACCATCCCATGGCCGAGGACATCGCCTTGCTGCGCGACCAGGTGCAGCGCTGCCGCGACATTCTCCAGACCCTGACCTCGCTCGGCTCGGGAGACGCGCCGTTCGACCGCATGCCGCTGTCGCTGCTGCTGGAGGAGGTGGTGGGCCCGCACCGCGACTTCGGCATTTACATTTCCGTGACCCTGCCCGAGGACCGCACGCAGGAACCGGTACTGGCGCGCAATCCCGGCCTCATCTATGGGTTGGGAAACTTGGTGGAGAATGCGGTGGATTTCGCGACCGCGCGGGTGGAGATCGAGGCGCGCTGGACCACCACCCGGATGGACATCCTGGTGCGGGACGACGGCCCCGGCTTCTCGCCCGAGGTGAGCGACCGCATCGGCCAGCCTTATGTGACCAGCCGCGCCCGCGACCGCCAGAACAGCGAGGAGGAAAGCGGGCTCGGCCTCGGCTTCTTCATCGCCAAGACGCTGCTGGAGCGCACCGGCGCCGCGCTGGTGGTGGAAAACCGGGCGGCGCCGGGCCGCGGCGCCGAGGTGAAGATCTCCTGGCTGCGCAACACCATCGAGATGGATCCCGAGGACGGTGGGACAAACCCGCCCCCCGCCCCCTATGCTGAAGCAAAGCCGGGCTGAGGGTGGCCGCAAGGTCAACCCGGCCGGAACAGGCGCCGCTGGAAGAACAGGCGCCCAAGAGGTAAACGAGATGATGCCTGAACCCACCTTGCCCGAGATCGAGGGCCCGCGTTCCGTCCTGATCGTCGACGATGATCGCTCGTTTCTCCAGCGCCTGGCGCGTGCGCTGGAAGCGCGCGGCTTCGAGGTGTCCACCGCCGAGAGCGTGGCCGAGGGCCTGGCCCTGGTGGAGAGCGGCGCGCCGGCCTATGCCGTGGTGGACATGCGGCTCGGCGACGGCACCGGGCTCGACGTGATCTCGGCGCTGAAGAAGAAGAGCCCGGGCGCGCGCGCCATCGTGCTCACCGGCTATGGCAATATCGCCACGGCGGTGACGGCGGTGAAGCTCGGCGCGGTGGATTATCTCGCCAAGCCGGCCGATGCCGACGATATCGTCGCCGCCCTGATGGCCAATGCCGACCACAAGCCCTCGCCGCCGGAAAATCCCATGTCCGCCGACCGGGTGCGCTGGGAGCATATCCAGCGGGTCTATGAATTGTGCGGTCGCAACGTCTCGGAGACCGCCCGGCGGCTGTCAATGCACCGTCGCACGTTGCAGCGTATCCTGGCCAAGCGCGCACCGCGGTGATGCGGCTGGTGGTTGCAATCTGATCTGCCGGTTGCAATAAGCGGGAACCGGATGTCGGGTTTCGACGTTTCGGCTTCAGGCGCGGGTTCCCGCGATCCGTCCGGCCCGTGTCCACGGGGCGGCGCATTCTCATCGACGAAGCGGACATCCGGCGGCATGGCAGGACCCTCCCTCGTTCGCCTGGCCCTTGCGCTCGTCCTCATGGCGGCGCTCCAGGTGCCCTGTGCCGTTCAGGCGCAGACTCTCGAGACCTATCGCGGGCGCGCGCCGGCGGTCTTCATCGTCGCGCCGGGCAGCAAGTCCCCCGCCCTCGCCGTGCAGATGAAAAGCCTGAAGGATGCCGTCGCGGGCGTGCTCGCGCGCGATCTCGTGGTGATCGAGCTGGATGATCTGAACCCCGCCCAGCGCCAGCGCTTCGACGTGGCGCCGGACGCGTTCCAGGTGATCCTGGTGGGGATCGACGGCAAGGTGATCCAGCGCTGGGACGCACCCGTGGCACCGGCGACCCTGTTCGCGCTGATCGACGCGGCGGGCAAATAGCGCGCGTCTGGCGGCTACAAGTCGCTCATGCCCCGCAGTTCGGGATCATAGAGGGCGGCGAGGCGGCCGGCGCCGGCGCGGGCGAGGCGGATCAGCAGCGCCTTGCGGGTGGCCGCCGGCAAGGGATGGGCCGGGGCCGGGCGGATCACCGCCGCGCCGAACGCGTCGCCCACCAGGATGCCCACGTCGAGCGGCAGCAGCTCCAGCGGAAAATCCACCGTCACGGCGAAATAGAGCCGGTCGCAATGCAGCAGATAGTCCGGCCATTTGGCGTCGGCGCGGAAATCGGCGACGCTGGACTTGATCTCCACGATGCTCACCTCGCCCTTGAGGTCGAGCGCGGCGATATCCGCCCGCCGGCCCGAGGCGAGGCAGAATTCGGGAATGCCGATCAGCCCCAGCGCCGCGAAATGGCGCAGCACGCCGCGTTGCAGCGCCAGCGCGGTGGGCGACTGGCGCCCGTCCGGCGGGGGAACCGGCGCAACCGGCGCCGTCACAGATCGGGCTCCATGATCAGCTGTTCGCGCGCGGCGGCATCCCGGCGCGCGCGCTGGCGGGCCTCGCGGGCGCGGGCGATGGCGGCGTTGAACTCGCCGCCGAACACGAAGATGGTCGCGGTGAGGTAAAGGAACACGAGCGCGATCATCACCGAGGCGAGGCCGGCGTAAGTGGTGACGTAATTGGCCGGGAATTCGGCGAGATAGATGCCGAACACGGTCGCCGCCACCAGCCAGAGCGTGAGCGTCATGACGATGCCCGGCGTCACCTCCCGCAGCGAGCGTTGGCCGGCCGGCAGCCACAGATGCGCCACCAGCAGGCCGATGATGAGAATGATGGTGGTCGCGCCGAAGCGCGCGGCGGTGACGATGCCGCTCAGCGGCTGGAGCGCCGGCACATTGTGGAGCACCGTGCGCCAGATCAGCGGCCCCAGCACCACGAGGAAGGACAGAGCCAGCATGCCGGCCGCGCCGATCACCACGAACACGATGGATTCCAGCCGCAGCCGGTACCAGGAGCGTGCCTCCTTCACCTGATAGGCCCGGTTGAGGCCGATGCGCAGGCTCTCGATGCCGTTGGAGGAGAAATACAGCGCCAGCACCACGCCGAACGTGATGACATCGGTGCGCACATGGCTGACCACGCTGCGGATTTCCTGGGCGATGGGCGCCGCCACCTGCTGCGGCCAGGTGTCGAGGATGAGCTGGATGGTCTCGTTCGCGAGCGGCCGCAGGTCGAGAAATCCGGCCAGCGCCGTGACGAAGATCAGGAACGGGAACAGGGACATGAGGATCGACAGCGCGATGTGGCTTGCGATGGCCCAGCCGTCGTCGGCGACGAAGGTCCACACCGCATCCATCACGATTCGGTAGGCGCGCTTCACCATCCCCGGGCTCGTCTCCTTCTGGCCGCGTGCCGCGCGACGGGCTGCCGGCGCGCGGCGCATTCCTCTACGGCGCGCACATGATAAGGAGAAGCCTGTCGCGGGGCCATCTGTCCAGAGGTAACTCCCTTTGCCACGTATCGATCCGGCCCATCTTCGCCTCGCCGTCCGCGCCACCGTGGCGGCGGCGATCGCCTTTCTGCTGGCGTGGCTGCTCGACCTGCCGAAGGGCTATTGGGCGGTGCTGACCGCCATATTGGTGGTGCAATCCTCCATCGGCGCGAGCCTCGCGGTGGCGGTGGACCGCTGCCTCGGCACGCTGGCGGGCGGCGGCATCGGCGTGGGGCTGGCGATGATCGCCGGTCCGTCCTGGAGCCTCTCCTTCGCGCTGCTGCTGCTCGGCACCTTCGTGTCCGCCTTTATCGCGGCCCGCAATCCCAGCTTCAAGCTCGCCCCGGTGACGGTGGTGATCGTGATGCTGGCGGACCCGACCCATGCCGAACCCTGGATTTCCGGCCTGGAGCGCGTGTCCGAAATCGCGCTTGGCGGCGCGGTGGGCCTGGCCTGCGCGTTGCTGGTGCTGCCCGACAAGGCGCTCGGCTATCTGTTTCCCCATGTGGCCGATGCGCTGGAGGCGAGCGCGGACCTGCTGGAGGCCGGCGTCGCCGCGCTGCTCGACGGCGGGCTCGATCCGGCGCGCATGGATGTGCTGAACCAGAAGGTGCGCGTCACCTTGCGGGCGGCGGACGTGCGGGCCGGGGAGGCACGGCGCGAGCGGGTGGGCCCGTTCAACGCCGCGCCCGATCCCGGCCCCATCGTGCGCGGCGGGCGGCGGCTGTGGCATTCGGTGATCATCCTGCTGCGCGGGGCCGACCGGCCCCTGCCGCCGGCGGTGGCGGACCAGGTGCGGCCCGCGCTCTCGGCGGCATCGCAGGCGCTGGCCCAGGGCGTGCGCGGCATCGCTTCCGCCTTGCGCGGCGGGGGGCCGCCGCCGGACCTTGCCGCCACCGACGCCGCCGTGGCCGCGCTTCAGGCGGAGCTGGAACGCCTCGGCAGTTCCGGCGCGCTCGCCGGCGAGGGGCCGAGCCTGATGCCGCTTTATGCGGCGGCCGCCGGCTGCGCCTATATCCACGACAATCTGATCGAGCTTGCCGCCCGCCTCGCCGAGGCGCGCAAGGACGCGGCCTGAGCCGACCGGCTTCTCGCGCCTTCCCACGGGCCTCTTGCCCGCACGCCTCTTGCGCGCACGCCTTCCGTGCCGGGGACAGCGCGCTCGGAACTGCGCCGTCTTAGCCAAATCTCCCGTTGCGTCGCGGCGGACGCGGGATAATCTGGCAAGAAAATTCCGCATCGCACAACCAGAGGAAATTCCGCCATGTCCAGCAGTGCCGCGCTTCAAGCGCTCGATGCCGCCCCCATCGACGCCGTGGCCCTCGGCCGGACGGCGACCAATGTCCTGCAAAGCGTGCTCGCGGAAGCCACCTCCCAGGTGCGCGCGCGCGTCAGCGAGGGCGGCAAGCTGTCCTCAAAGCTGCTGGATGCCGAGCAGCGCGCCTCCCACGGCCTCGCCTGGCTCGCCACTTACGTCTTCGGCGTGCGCGAGCTGGTGCATTACGCCGACAGCCTGACCGAGACCGGCCAGTTCGGCGCGACCGAGCGGCTGCTGGTGCAGATCGGCCTCGGCGAATATGTGGCGCAGATCCTCGGCGGCATTCCCATGAGCCAGGGCGAGATCGTGCGGCTGGAGGATCTGTTCCTCGGCGCGGAGACCATCGCCGCCCTGCGCGCCGAACCGGCGATTGCCGAGCTGGCGCGCTCCGGCAATACCACCGAGAGCCGCGCCGCGCTCGCAGCCCTCATCCGCGAGAGCCATGGCGGCACCGTGGGCGAATCCGGTCTCGACGAGACCATGGCGGCCATGCGCACGGAAATCCGCCGCTTCGTCGAGGCGGAGGTCGCCCCCCATGCCCACGAATGGCATCTGAAGAACGCCTATATCCCCATGGAGATCATCCAGGGGCTGGCTGATCTCGGCGTGTTCGGCCTCACCATTCCGGAGGAATACGGCGGCCTCGGCCTCTCCAAGGAAGCCATGTGCGTGGTCACCGAGGAACTCTCGCGCGGCTATATTGGCGTCGGTTCGCTCGGCACCCGCTCGGAGATCGCGGCCGAGCTCATCCTCGGCGGCGGGACGCAGGCGCAGAAGGACTATTACCTGCCCAAGCTCGCCTCGGGCGAGATCCTGCCGACGGCGGTGTTCACCGAGCCCAACACCGGTTCCGACCTCGCCTCGCTCCGCACCCGCGCGGTGAAGGAAGGCGAGGGGGAGGATGCGGTCTATAAGGTCAATGGCAACAAGACCTGGATCACCCATCCCGTCCGCGCCGATCTGATGACGCTGCTGGTGCGCACCAATCCGGCCGAGCCGGGCTATCGCGGCCTCTCCATGCTGCTGGCGGAAAAGCCGCGCGGCACGGACCAAGAGCCGTTCCCCGCCAAGGGCATGACCGGCGGCGAAATCGAGGTGCTCGGCTATCGCGGCATGAAGGAATATGAAATCGGCTTCGACGGCTTCGAGGTGCCGGCGGGCCAATTGCTCGGCGGCGAGGAAGGGCAGGGCTTCAAGCAGCTCATGAACACGTTCGAGGCCGCGCGCATCCAGACCGCCGCGCGTGCCGTGGGCGTCGCCCAGGCCGCCATGGAAACCGCGCTGCGCTATGCCGAGGAGCGCATCCAGTTCGGCAAGCCGCTGATCGCCTTCCCGCGCGTCGCCGACAAGATCGTGATGATGGCGGTGGAAACCATGATCGCCCGCCAGATCACCTATTTCGCCGCGCGCGCCAAGGACGAGGGCCGCCGCACGGATCTTGAGGCCGGCATGTCCAAGCTGCTCGGCGCCCGCGTCGCCTGGGCGGCGGCGGACAATGCCTTGCAGATCCACGGCGGCAACGGCTTTGCGCTGGAATATCCGGTCTCGCGCCTGCTGTGCGACGCGCGCATCCTCAACATCTTCGAGGGCGCGGCGGAGATCCAGGCCCAGGTCATCGCCCGCCGCCTGCTGGAAGGCGGGAACTGAGGTTTCCTCATAAAAAAGGCGGTCCCGGCTTCGGCCCGGACCGCTTTTTTCGTTTCAGATGACCCGTTGCGGCCTCACGCGCGCGTCAGCGGCGCGCTCACCTTGGTGCCGGCTGTTTCGCGCGCCCACAGATTGATGCCGATGAGGCCGCCCATCACGCACACGGCCACCAGATAATGGGCGTGCGCCATGGGGTCGATCTGGAGCGCCAGCGTCACCAGCAGCGGGGTCAGGCCGCCGAACACGGCATAAGCCACATTGTAGGAGAAGGACACGCCGGAGAACGCCACGGCCGGCGGGAAGATGCGCACCATCACGAACGGCGTCGCCGAGATGATGCCGACGAAGAAACCGGCCAGCCCATAGAGTGGCAGCAGCAGCCCCGGTTGCGCGCCCACCAGGGCATAAAGCCCATAGGTCGAGGCGCCGAGGCAGAAGCTGCCGAGCGCCAGCACCCGGCCTGCGCCGAACCGGTCGCACATCAGGCCGGTGAGCACGCAGCCGACGGAGAGCGTCAGCGTGGCCAAGCTGTTGGCGGTAAGCGCGTCGGCGGCGCTGATGCCATAGCGGGTCTGGAGCAGGGTCGGCGTCATCAGGATCACCACCACGATGGCGGCGGAGAGCATCCAGGTGAGCGCCATGGACAACAGAACCTGCGGCGCGTAGCGGCGCATCACCAGCTTCACCGGCAGCTCGGCGGCGAGCGCCTTGCGCACCTTCATCTCCTTGAAGATGGGCGTCTCTTCCAGCCAGGAGCGCAGATAGACCGCACAGAAGCCGAATACGCCGCCCAGCAGGAACGGGATGCGCCAGGCCCAGTCGTGGATATCCGCCGGGCTGAAGCCGCGATTGATGGCGGTGGCCACCAGCGAGCCCAAGAGGATGCCCGAGGTCAGCCCGCAGGTGAGGATGCCGCAGGCAAGGCCCACCCGGCCGGCGGGCACATGCTCGGACACGAACACCCAGGCGCCGGGCACTTCCCCGCCGATGGCGGCGCCCTGCAGCACCCGCATGGCGAGCAGCAGCACCGGGGCGGCGATCCCGATGCTCTGGTAGCTCGGCAAGAAGGCGATGCCCAGGGTGGAGAGCGCCATCAGGAAGATGGAGAGGGTGAACATGCGCTTGCGGCCGAGCGTATCGCCGAAATGGGCGAGCACGATGCCGCCCAGCGGGCGCGCCAGATAGCCGGCGGCGAAGATGCCGAACGCCTGAAGCTGCACCAGCCAGTCGGGAATGCCGGGCGGAAAGAACAAATGCCCCAGCACCGTGACGAAAAACACGAAGATGATGAAATCGTAGAATTCCAGCGCGCCGCCCAGCGCCGACAGCACCAGGGTGCGATAATCGGCGGCATTCAGGCGGCGGTGCGATGGCGCGGTCGAAGGAGGGGACATGGCGAACTCGTTTGCGGCGCGGGGCCGAAGATGACGGTGCTTTGACAGCCCTTTGCGCTGCAGTGCAGCAATATTCAAGCAGGAAAGCGCCCGCTCCGGGTTCTTTGATGCATGGCGGACCCGCGTTTTCGGCAATGATCGCAAAGCTTGGCCGTTTCCGCAGACCTCCCCTTACTCGTTTCCCCGCGTTTCCCCGCGTCATGTGCGCCCTTGACGGATGGCGTTCCGGCCGCGAGTTTCTTCGCCTTTCCGGCCGCGCTCGGCCGTGCCAATGGAGTGCCCATGCTCGCCGCTCCGGCCGGAACTTCCCCGCTCTTGCGCTCGCTCCTGCGATTTTTCGCCTGCCTCGCGCTGGTGGCGCTGGTGAGCTTCGTCGGCGGAGTCACCACCTATCCGCAGATCCCCACCTGGTACGCGACGCTGGTCAAGCCCGCCTGGACCCCGCCCAACGCGACCTTCCCCATCGCCTGGACCTTGCTCTACGCGATGATGGCGGTCTGCCTGTGGCGGCTGTGGGACAAGGTGCCCGCTTCGCCCGCGCGCCACCGGGCGATCGTGCTGTTCCTGGTGCAGCTGGCGCTGAACGCGATCTGGTCGCCGGTGTTCTTCGGCCTTCATGCGATCTGGCCGGGCCTGCTGATCCTGCTGGCGCTGCTTCTCGCGCTCGCGGCGACGCTGCGCGCCTGTCTGCGGGTGGACGCGCTGGCGGGCTGGCTGCTGGTGCCCTATCTGATATGGGGCTGTTATGCCGCGAGCCTCAACGGCGCGATCGCCGTGCTGAACTAGCCGGCCGCCGTCCCCGCCGCCGCCGGGCGCAACAAGCGGTTTCCAACCCGCGCGAACATGCCATAGAGTACTGACATGCTGCATTGGACCATCTATCTGCTCATTCCGCTGGCGCTGGCCAGCGTCGCCGGGGTGCTCGTGCTCGGGCTGGTCAATCTGGCGGCCGGCGGGTCGCCGCAGCGCTCGCAGAAGCTGATGCAATTGCGCGTGCTGTTCCAGTTCCTGGCGATCGTGCTCATCATGATCACCATCTTCGCCATGGGCCGGTGACGGGAGCGCGGCGTGGTCAAGCTGAACAAGATCTATACCCGCACCGGCGATGACGGCACCACCGGCCTCGGCACCGGCGAGCGCGTTTCGAAATATGACGCCCGGGTGGAAGCCTATGGCACCGTGGACGAAACCAATGCCGCCATCGGCTTGGTGCGCCTGCATCTGGCGGATACGCCCGATCTCGACGCCATGTTCGCGCGGATCCAGAACGATTTGTTCGACCTCGGCGCCGATCTGTGCACGCCCGAGCGGCCCGGCGCGCCGCCGCCGGCCTATGAGGCGCTGCGCATCGTGCCGGCCCAGGTGGACAAGCTGGAAGTCGATATCGACCGGCTGAACGCGGACCTCTCGCCGCTGCGCTCGTTCGTTCTGCCCGGCGGCACCCCGGCCGCCGCCTATCTGCACCTGGCCCGCACCATCGCGCGGCGCGGCGAGCGGCAGATGGTGGCGCTCGCCCAGACGCCGGGGGAGAAGGTGGGCCCGGCGGCGATCCAATATATGAACCGCCTGTCCGACCTGCTGTTCGTGGCGAGTCGCTATGTGAACGGGCGCGGCGCGGGCGACGTGCTCTGGGTGCCGGGCGCCAGCCGCTAGGACCGATCGCCATTCATGGCTTGATGCCGTTGCAGCAGTCAATCGTCATGCACGGGCTTGGCCCGTGCATCCACGCGGCGCCGCGGGCACCGGCTTTTCAAGGTTCGCGCGGTCGGCCCGGCGTGGGTGGCCGGGACGAGCCCGGCCATGACGCGCAAAAGACAACGGCTGGCGAAAGAAAGACAATCGCGCGCACTGCCGTCAGGCGCCTCGATGATGCACCCGCCGCTGATGTGCGGCGTTGACGCCCGGTGCGCGGGCGATCAGCCGGCGGCGGGGCGCAGCGGGCTCGGCGCGCCTTCCGCCTTGGCGGGGACCTTCACCCAAGCTTCGCCATCCAGCACCAATTCGTCGCCCACCTTGCAGGTGCAGGCGAGGCGCGCGCGGCGTCGCTCGGGGATCAGCTCGGCCACTTCCACCCGCACCACCACCACGTCGCCGATCTTCACCGGGGCGCGGAAGTTCAGCGTCTGGGAAATATAGACCGCGCCCGGCCCCGGCAGGCGGGTGCCCAGCACCGCCGAGATCAGGCTCGCGGTATAAAGGCCGTGGGCGATGCGGGTGCCGAACGGCGTCTTGGCGGCGAAATGCTCGGAGAGATGGATCGGATTGCGGTCGCCGGTCACTTCGGCGAACCCCACCACGTCCGTGGAGACGATGGTCTTTCGCAGCTCCTCCGACAGGCCGACGGTGAGATCCTCGAAATACAGAACGCGCAATTCGGGCAGCATGAACGACTCCTTAGGTGCCTGGTGATGATGCCTGCGGGCGAGGTTACCCTCGTGAGGTTGCCTCGTGAGGCTTGCCCTTCTTTCGGGGCGGGGCAGGCATAAGGGTCGCAAAGCGCGCGCGTTTCAAGCGCGACCATCGGGGGAGATGGGCGGACCGCCGGGAGAGGCGAAGCCGGCGCGGGACGCCTTGCGGGTCCCGCGCCGAAACATTTGGCTCACTTGGCGGCGAGGCGGCCAACGGTGAAGATCTGCACCCGGCGGTTGATCGCCGACGTGGGGTTCTTGGTGTCGAGCAGCACTTCCTCGCCCAGGCCGACCGCTTCCAGGCGGGAAGGATTGACGTTGAACGTGGTGGTTAGCGCGGTCACCACCGCATCGGCGCGGGCCTGGCTCAGTTTGAGGTTGAGCTCGCGCGAGCCGGTCACGTCCGTGTTGCCGGTCACGATGAACTTGTAACCGTGCAGGATCGGGTTGTGCATCGCATCGGCGATGGAGCCGAGCGTCCGGTAGGACGAGGGTTCGATGATCGCCGAATTCAGGCGGAACTGAATCTGCACGTTGATCTGCGGCAGCTTGTCCAGGTGCAGCGCGAGCGAGGGCCGGGTGAGGGCCTCGCCAGGATACTGCACCATGTGGGCCTGGACCTGGTCGCGCATCTGCTGCGCGGTGATCACGGGCGCGGTGTCAGTCAGGCCCTGGAGGCCCTGGAGGACCTGGCTGTTGTTCAGCGCGGTCTGCGCGAACACGGGAGACGCGGCACAGGTGAGCGCTGCCGCCAGCGCGAAACGGATCAGAGGCGACGTCATGGGGGTCGTCCTTGTTCAAGCGAGTGCGGGATTGCGGACGATCACCGATAGCCGGCGTCGGTAATGGCCTGGTTGCAGGCACCGGAGACCACCTTGGTCGCCTCCAACAGGCACGACAGAAGGTTGCCGTCCTGCGGGATCATGCCCGGGCACAAGCGCGCGGCATCCGCGTTGCACACCTTGATGATCGAGTCCTGCGCCGCGTCGCGCTTGGCGATGGAGGCCTCAGCCGCCGCATAGTCCGCCTTGCACTGTGCGCTGACCTTGGTGATGTTCTTGTCCATGCAGGCGACCAGGGCGCCGTTGCCCAGATTGACGGTCGAGCAATATTTCTGAATGTCCTTGCCGCAGCTTTGAGCCAACAAGCCGGCGGCGTCCGCATAGCTCATGGTCTGCGCGCTAGCACCGCCAACGGAACCTGCCAGCAGCACAGCCGCCAGCATCACTCGAAAGCGCGTCATGATTCATCCTCCCAGTGCCCCAAGGGGTGGACTCGGCTTATCAGAAGCCAAGGGTCCGCAACAGCGCAAGGGGCGATGATTTTTAGACAAAATCGCCAACTTTATTAACGCCTGCACGTATCTGGCATATCTAGAGCCGGCAGCGCTGTTCGGCGCATCTGGGACATCCCGCTGGGTGCGGCGCCGATTTTTCTTCCTCACTGGTCGATATGTCTTGAGCAGGTCCGTGCGCTCCCGCTGCCACGGCGCCGAATGCCCCGCCACACGCCGGCCGGGCGTGCCCGCGTGAAAAGTTTCACTTCAGGAAATATGACTGACTCGTCAGTCATATTCTGGCATGATGCGGCATGTCCGATAGCGTGTCCCCCGCTCCCGTCCCTTCACACGCACCCGCCGCGAAACGTCGCCGGGCCGGCGCGGCGACCGGCCCCGGCCAGCGCGAGGCGCGGCAGGCGGCGATCCTGGCGGCGGCGCTCGCGACATTCACCGCGCATGGCTATGCCGCCACCCGCCTGGAGGATGTCGCCCGCGCCGCCGGGGTCGCGAAAGGCACGCTCTATCTCTATTTCCCCGACAAGCAGGCGCTGTTCGAGGCGGTGGTGAAGGATACGGTGGCGCCGGCGCTCAGCGATGCCGCCGCCTTGCTGCCCGCCTACCAGGGCACGACGCGCGAGCTGCTGCACGCGATGTCCGAGATATTGATCTCGCGCATCGTCGAGGGGCCGGCGCGGGGTATCTTGCTGCTGATGATCGCGGAAGGCCCGCGCTTTCCCGAGCTTGCGGCGTTCCATCATCGCGAGGTGGTCGCGCGAGGGATGGCGCTGATCCGCGCCATCGCCGAGCGCGGGCTTGCCCGTGGCGAGATCACCTCCGATGCCGCCGTCCGTTTCCCGCAGATCGTGATCGCTCCCGCCATGACATCGCTGGTCTGGAACAGCCTGTTCGCGCACATCGCGCCGCTCGACGTGCGCGCCTTCATCCAAACCTATCGGGACGTGCTGCTGCGCGGCCTCGGGAGCACGGACGCATGAGCCCCGACCTTGCGCGCCCATCCCCGCGCGCCCTCCGCTTCCCCGTCGCGGTTCTGGCACTGCTCGTGCTCGCCGGCTGCTCGGCGCCGCCGGACAACCAGTTCACCGGCTATGTGGAAGGCGACCTGCTGTTCATCGGCCCACAGGAGCCGGGGCGCGTGGTCACCTTGCCGGTGGCCGAGGGCAGCGCGGTGAAGGCGGGGTCGGTGATCGCAACCGTGGAGGACGACGTCCAGAAGGCGGACCTCGCCGCCGCGGTCGCCGCATTGGGCGAGGCCCAGGCGCGGCTCGACAAGGCGAAGGCGGCCCAGCAGCGGCCGGAGGAAATCGCCATTCTCGATGCCGCCCAGCGGCGCGCGAGCGCGGCGCTCGATCTCTCGCGCATCGAGCTGCAACGTCAGAAGACCCTGGTGCCGAAGGGCGCCTCCTCGCAAGCTAACCTCGACACGGCCCAGCACCAATATGACCAGAACCAGGCCAGCCTCGACGAGGTGCGACGCCAGATCGACAATGCCAAGATCGCCTCGCGCGACGAGGATATCGCCGCCGCCCAGCAGGCGGTGATGCAGGCTGAGGCCAATCGCGACGCCGCCCGGATCCGGCTCGACCGAAGGGCGCTGAAGACGCCGTCGGACGCCACGGTGCAGACGCTCTATTATCGGGTGGGCGAACTGGTGCCCGAGGGGCGGCCGGTGGCGTCCCTCCTGCCGCCGGGGCTGGTAAAGGTGCGCTTCTTCGTGCCCCAGGCGGCCCTCGCCAAGATCGCGCTCGGCGCTCCGGTGGCGGTGTCGTGCGACAATTGTCCACCGCTGACCGCCGACGTGACCTTCATCGCCGATGTGGCCGAATATACCCCGCCGGTGATCTACAGCCGCGAGGAGCGCTCAAAGCTGGTCTATCTGGTGGAGGCGCGCCCGCGCGATCCCTCCGCCGCCCGGCCGGGACAGCCGGTCACGGTGACGCTGGCGGGACCTTCGCGGTGAGCGCGCCCGGCCCCACGGCCCCGGCGCCCGCGCCGGCCCCCGACGCTGGGAACGGCCGCGACATCGTCATCGAGGTGGAGGGCCTGCGCAAATCCTTCGGCAAAAGGGTGGTGGTGGACGATCTCTCCATGCGGGTGCGCAAGGGGCAGATCTACGGCTTTCTCGGCCCCAACGGCTCGGGCAAGACCACCACCATCCGCATGCTGTGCGGCCTGCTTACCCCCGATGCCGGACGCGGCACCTGCCTCGGGCTCGACATCCTGACCCAGGCGCGCGAGATCCGCAGCCACGTCGGCTATATGACGCAGAAATTCTCGCTCTATGCCGACCTCTCGGTGCGCGAGAATCTGGAATTCGTCGCCCGCCTCTATGGCGTGCGCAAGCCCGAGCAGGCCGCTCAGCAGGCGCTGGAGCGTCTCGGCCTCGAAGGGCGCGGCAAGCAACTCGCCGGGGAATTGTCCGGCGGCTGGAAGCAGCGCCTCGCGCTCGGCGCCTGCATCCTGCCTTCGCCCGAACTGCTGCTGCTGGACGAGCCCACCGCCGGCGTCGATCCCCAGGCGCGGCGGGAATTCTGGTCGCAGATCCATGCGCTCGCCGCCGACGGGCTGACCGTGCTGGTCTCCACCCATTACATGGACGAAGCCGAGCGCTGCCACGAAATCGCATACATCGCCTATGGCCATCTGCTGGCGGAAGGGCGCGTGCCGGACGTGATCGCCGCCTCCGGCCTCTCCACTTATACCGTGGAGGCGGTGGCCGGCGCCGATCCCGGGCGCACCATGGCGGTGCTGGCGCGCGCGCTTGAATCCACCGCCGGGGTGGACATGGTGGCGCCGTTCGGCAACCGCCTGCACATCTCCGGGCGCGATCTGAACGCCCTCGACGCCGCGCTCGCGCCCTATCGCACGCGGCCGGACCTTGCCTTCCAGCAGGATTCCCCGACCCTGGAGGATGTGTTCATCGACCTCATGAGCCGGTCGAAGGACACGCTGCGATGATCGGCCTTCCCGGCTTCGCTCGCCGCGTCTCGGCGATGGTGCGCAAGGAATTCATCCAGCTGCGGCGCGACCGGGTGACGTTCGCGACCATGATCATGATCCCGCTGCTGCAATTGGTGCTGTTCGGCTATGCCATCAACACCACCCCGCGCCATCTGCCGACGGCTGTTTTCAGCCATGAGAACAATGAGGTGACGCGGGCGATCCTCGCCGCGCTGCGCAACACCGCCTTCTTCGCATTCACCCGCGAGGCGCACAGCGAGGCGGAGGCCGAACATCTGGTGCGCGGCGGCGAGGTGCTGTTCCTGGTGGAGATTCCCGCCGGCTTCGAACGGGCGCTGCGGCGCGGGGAGGATCCCCAGCTGCTGGTGGCGGCGGACGCGACGGACCCGGTCGCGGCAGGCAATGCGCTGGGCGCGCTCGCCGGCATCGTCGGAACGGCGCTCAAGCAGATCCGGTACGTGGACGCGGCCGGGGCGATGCCGTTCGAGATCGTCCAGCACCGGCGCTACAATCCCGCCGGCACCTCCCAGCTCAACATCGTGCCTGGCCTGCTCGGCACCATCCTCACCATGACCATGCTGATCTTCACCGCCCTTTCGGTGACGCGCGAGGTGGAGCGCGGCACGCTGGAAAGCCTGCTCTCCATGCCGATCCACCCGGTGGAGATCATGCTCGGCAAGATCATCCCCTATGTGCTGGTGGGCGTGCTCCAGGCGGTGCTGATCCTCGGCGCGGGGGTGGTGCTGTTCGGCGTGCCGGTGGAAGGCTCGCTGCTGTTGCTGTGCATCGTGACCTTGCTGTTCATCACCGCCAATCTCGCGGTGGGCTATACGTTCTCCACCCTGGCGCAAAACCAGCTCCAGGCGGTGCAGATGTCGTTCATGTTCTTCCTGCCGAACATCCTGCTCTCCGGCTTCATGTTTCCCTTCGCGGGCATGCCGGTGTGGGCGCAGTGGATCTCCGAATGTCTGCCGCTGACGCATTATCTGCGCATGGTGCGGGGCATCCTGCTGAAGGCCTCCACCTTCGCCGATCTACAGCTCGACATCGCTATACTGGCGCTGCTGATGCTGATCGCCATGGGAATTGCGGTGGCCCGTTTCCGCCAGACTCTGGACTGACCCGCGCCGCTTTTTCGCCACGGGTGCGGCAATGCGGCCTCCGGGTGAACCCGTAGCTTTGACCTGTATCAAGGAGAAAGAGCGCTCGCAGCCCATTTTGCCCCCAAGGCTTGCAGGGCGGGTTTGCACCGCCCCCGCGCAAGGGGTGCCCAATGTCCATTGTCCAGACACCAATCACGAAGCGCATGACATTCGGAGAAACCGGTCTCCTGATCGTGTTCTCGCTCTTCGCTTTCTTCGCCGTTGTGGTGGCCGCCAAGGCCCACACCTCGGCCTATGCCTTCCATGCCTTCGTGTTCGCCGCGGCGAGCGTTGCGGCGGTGTTCGCCATCGGCAATCGCTACATGGATCGCGACGCGATCCTGCCGCCGCAGACCATCGACGGAAAGCCCAATTACAACATGGGCCCGGTGAAGGTCGGCACGCTGCTGGCCGTATTCTGGGGCATCGCGGGCTTCACGGTGGGCGTCATCATCGCCCTTCAGCTGGCGTTTCCGCTGCTGAACTTCGATTTGCCCTGGACCTCGTTCGGCCGGCTGCGGCCGCTGCACACCTCGGCGGTGATCTTCGCCTTCGGCGGCAACGTGCTGATCGCGACCTCCTTCTACGTGGTGCAGCGCACCTCCCAGGCGCGCCTCGCGGGCGATCTTGCCCCGTGGTTCGTGATCTGGGGTTATAATCTGTTCATCGTCATCGCGGGCACGGGCTATCTGCTGGGCATCACCCAGGGCAAGGAATACGCCGAGCCGGAATGGTATAGCGACCTGTTCCTCACCATCGTGTGGGTCACCTATTTCCTGGTGTTCCTGGTCACGGTGCTGAAGCGCAAGGAGCCGCATATCTATGTGGCGAACTGGTTCTATTTCGCCTTCATCCTGACCATCGCCGTGCTGCATCTCGGCAATAACGCGACCATCCCGGTCTCGGTGTTCTCGCCCAAGTCCTACATTCTGTGGTCGGGCGTGCAGGATGCCATGGTGCAATGGTGGTACGGCCATAACGCGGTCGGCTTCTTCCTGACCGCCGGGTTTTTGGCGCTGATGTATTACTTCATCCCCAAGCGGGCGAACCGGCCGGTCTATTCCTACCGGCTGTCGATCGTGCACTTCTGGGCGCTGATCTTCCTCTATATCTGGGCTGGCCCGCATCACCTGCACTATACGGCGCTGCCGGACTGGGCGCAGACGCTGGGCATGACCTTCTCCATCATGCTGTGGATGCCCTCCTGGGGCGGCATGATCAACGGCCTGATGACCCTTTCGGGCGCGTGGGACAAGCTGCGCACCGATCCGGTGATCCGCATGATGGTGGTGTCGGTCGCCTTCTACGGCATGTCCACCTTCGAAGGCCCGCTGATGTCGGTGAAGGCGGTGAACTCGCTGAGCCACTACACGGAATGGGGCATCGGCCACGTGCATTCCGGCGCGCTCGGCTGGGTCGCCTATATTTCCTTCGGCGCCATCTATTGCCTGGTGCCCTGGCTGTGGAACAAGCGGGAGATGTATTCGATGAAGGCCATCAACTGGCACTTCTGGATCTCGACGCTGGGCATCGTGCTCTACATCTGCTCGATGTGGGTCGCCGGCATCCTCCAGGGCCTCATGTGGCGCGCCTATACCTCGCTCGGCTTCCTTGAATATTCCTTCATCGAAACCGTCGAGGCCATGCACCCGCTCTATGTGATCCGGGCGCTGGGGGGAATCCTGTTCCTGATCGGCGCGCTGATCATGGCCTGGAACGTGATCATGACCATTCGCTCGCCGGAGACCGTCGCCGAGACGACTGGCGCCGCGCTCGCTCCCGCCGAATGACGGAGATAGAGATGTCGACCAAGACCACTTCGATCTGGAGCAAGCACGCGATCTTCGAGAAGCACTCGCTGATCCTGCTCCTGGGGGTGCTGGTGGTGATCTCCATCGGCGGCCTCGTGGAAATCGTGCCTTTGTTCTACCTCAAGAGCACCATCGAGAAGGTGGATGGCATCCGCCCCTATACGCCGCTGGAGCTGGCGGGGCGCAACATCTACCTGCGCGAGGGCTGCTATAATTGCCACAGCCAGATGATCCGCCCGCTGCGCGACGAAGTGGAGCGCTACGGCCATTATTCGCTGGCGGCGGAAAGCATGTACGACCACCCGTTCCAGTGGGGGTCGAAGCGCACGGGGCCTGATATCGCCCGCGTCGGCGGCAAGTATTCGGACCTGTGGCAGCTGGAGCACCTGAACAATCCGCGCTCCGTGGTGCCGGCCTCGATCATGCCAAGCTATCCCTGGCTCGCGTATAACAAGCTCGACGCCAAGCATATCGCCGCAGACATGAAGGTCCTGCGCGTGGAGGGCGTGCCCTATACCGACGACATGATCGCCAATGCGCAGGCGGACCTGAAGACCCAGTCCACCACCGACGCCGACGAGATGGATGCGCTCCAGAAGCGCTATCCCAAGGCGCAGGTGCGCGATTTCGACGGCAATCCGGCCGAGCTGACGGAAGCCGATGCGCTGATCGCTTATCTGCAGATGCTCGGTACGCTCGTGGACTTCAAGCTCTACGACGACAAGGCGAACGTGAGGTGAGCCATGCGTGACATCTACATGTTCTTTGCATCGTTCGCCCAGACCTGGGGGCTGATGCTGTTCTTCCTCGGTTTCGTCGGCGTGATTGTCTACGCCTTCTGGCCTTCCAAGAAGATGCAGAAGAATTGCGACGAAGCCGCCCAAATTCCGCTGAAGGAGGATTGATCCCGTGAGCACCGCACACGAGAGCCATGACGCGCACGTGGACGCCGCGAGCGGGACCGCCACCACCGGCCACGAATGGGACGGCATCCGCGAACTCAACAATCCGCTGCCGCGCTGGTGGCTGTGGACCTTCTATGCCTGCATCTTCTGGGCGGTCTGCTATTGGATCGCCTTCCCGGCCTGGCCGCTGGTGTCCAATTATACCACCGGCGTGCTCGGCTGGAATTCCCGTACCGCCGTCCAGGGCCAGCTTGCCGACCTGCGGACCCTGCGGGCGGCCACCTCGGAACGTCTCGCCACGGCCTCCCTCCAGGAGATCGAGAAGAGCCCGGAGCTGCTGGCGCTGGCGCGGGCGGAAGGGCGGGTCGCCTTCGCCGACAATTGCGCGCCGTGCCATGGCGCCGGCGGCGGCGGGGCCAAGGGGTTCCCGAACCTCAATGACGACGATTGGCTGTGGGGCGGCACCCTGGCGCAGATCCAGGAAACCATCACCCACGGCATTCGCGCGGGCGACGATCTCGGCCACCAGGGCAACATGACGCCGTTTGGCGCCGTGCTCTCCAAGGCCGAGATTTCAGACGCGGCGGATTTCGTGCGCTCGCTCTCGGGCCTGGTGCCGGCGGGTACGCCGAGCGTCGAGAAGGGCGCGGCGGTGTTCAAGGCCAATTGCGCCGTCTGCCATGGTGAAGACGCGAAGGGAAATCAGGAGCTTGGCTCCAAGAACCTGACCGACGGCATCTGGCTCTACGGCAGCGACAAGGCCACCATCGTCCAGACCATCACCAATGGCCGGGGCGGCGTGATGCCGGCCTGGGGCGAGCGCCTGTCGCCGACCACCCTCAAGGCCCTGACCGTCTACGTCCACACCCTGGGCGGCGGCCAATAGCAAAGCCGGCCCTTCCGCCGGAGCCGGCCTCGGGCCGCCCGGCGGAAGGGTTCCGCGTTTGAGGGCGTGCCGCCCTCTTTTTCCACGCCTTTCCCCACGGGGGCGGGCAACAGATCAGTGATGTGATGACCGTTCCCGCCGCCAAGACCCACGCGACCCCGCCGGCAGCACCGGACATCGACGCCGATGATGCGCCGCTGTACGCCGCGCGCCGCGCGATCTATCCCCAGAGCGTCCACGGCACCTTCCGGCGCATCAAGTGGATCGTGCTCATCATCACGCTCGGCATCTATTATTTCCTGCCCTTCGTGCGCTGGGATCGCGGGCCGGACGCGCCCAACCAGGCGGTGCTGATCGATTTCCCCGCCCGGCGCTTCTATTTCTTCTTCATCGAGATCTGGCCGCAGGAATTCTATTATGTCGCCGGCCTGCTGATCCTCGCGGCGCTGATCCTGTTCCTGATGAATGCGGTCGCCGGCCGGGTGTGGTGCGGCTATCTGTGCCCGCAGACCGTGTGGACCGACCTGTTCATGGCGGTGGAACGGCTGATCGAGGGCGACCGGCGCGAGCGCATCGCCGCCGATAACGCGCCCTGGACCATCGACAAATTCGCCCACAAGACGCTGAAGCATACGCTGTGGCTGCTGATCGCCTGGTGGACCGGCGGCGCCTGGGTGCTCTATTTCGACGATGCCCCGACCCTGGTGCGCGAGCTCGCCACCTTCCAGGCCTCGGCGACCGCTTATACCTCGATCGCGGTGCTGACTTTCACCACTTATGTGCTGGCCGGCCACATGCGCGAGCAGGTGTGCACCTATATGTGCCCCTGGCCTCGCATCCAGGCGGCGCTGACCGACGAATACGCGCTCAACGTCACCTATCTGCTGGATCGCGGCGAGCCGCGCGGATCGCTCAAGAAGGTTGCGCAGCTGCGGGCCGAGGGCAAGCCGGCGGGTGATTGCATCGACTGCAACCAGTGCGTCAATGTCTGCCCCACCGGCGTGGACATTCGCAAGGGGCTGCAGCTGGACTGCATCCAGTGCGGCCTGTGCATCGATGCCTGCGACACTGTGATGGACAAGATCCATCGCCCGCGCGGGCTGATCCGCTATGAATCGGAAGCCAATCTGGAAGCGCAGGCGCGCGGCGAAGCGCCGGTGCGGCGCATCGTGCGCATGCGCACCATTCTCTATGCGGCGCTGATCTGCGGCATCGGCGGGCTGATGCTGGCGACGCTGGTGAACCGCTCCAGCGAGGGCCTGGCCGCCATCCACGATCGCAATCCGGTGTTCGTGCGGCTGTCCGACGGGTCCCTGCGCAATGCCTATACGCTGCGGCTGATCAATAAGAAGCTGTATGAGCGCAGCTTCTCGATCTCGGTCTCCGGCGTGCCCGGCGCCACCTTGAACGTGGTCGGGACGGATGCGGGCTCGGAGAGCGATGTCCTCACCGTCGGCCCCGACCAGACGCGCGAAGTGCGCGTGCTGGTGACCACCAGGGATAAGTTGGACGCCGGCGCATCCTTGCCGGTGATATTCGAGATCCGCGACACGGCGACCGGCCTCGCCGCCCGTGCCAGTGACCATTTCATCGCGCCGTAGGAAGCATTCGATGGCACAGCTCGGCATCGCGCAAAAGCCGCCGCGGGAACTCACCGGCCGCATGGTATTGTTCATCATCCTCGCCTTTTTCGGCGTGGTGGTGGGCGTGAACGTGGTCATGGCCCGGTTCGCCGTCTCCACCTTCGGCGGGGTGGAGACCGAAAGCTCCTACAAGGCGGGCCTCGCCTTCCGCAGCGAGGAGGAGGCGGCCGCCCAGCAGACGACGCGCGGCTGGAACGTGGAAGCCGATATGACGAGCCAGGGCCTGGAGCGCCACATCGTGCTGATCGTGCGCGATGCGGCCGGCAAGCCCCTGAGCGGGCTCGAGGTGACGGGGCGCCTGTTCCATCCGACGGATGCGCGCGGCGACGTGACCCTCGCCCTCGCCGACGTCGGAGGCGGCCGCTACATGGGCGCCGCCACCGCCCATGCCGGGCAATGGGACCTGATGCTTGATCTTGCGCAAGGCGGGCAACGCCTGTTCCGGTCCAAGAACCGGGTTCAACTGCACTAGCCGCGTCCCGCCGTGCGGGGGGGCCGGTGCGGGGCTCGCGTGATTTCCGGGTGCTGCGCACATGGCCGAGGCCGTCGATTATTCCATCTTTCTCGCCCGTGACGCGGAGGGCCGCGCGGAAGTGAGCCTCGCCGTGGACGGCGTGGATTGCGCCGCCTGCATCAGCGACATCGAGAACGGCGTCAAATCTTTGCCCGGCGTGGTCCATGCCCGGCTGAACTATTCCACCCATCGCCTCACCGTCGCCTGGAGCGGCGAAGGCGCGCCCGCCGAGGTGGTGCAGCGCCTGGAATCGCTCGGCTATCGCGCCCATCCCTTTTCCGGCCGGGTGGAGGAGGAAGAGGCGCGTCGCGCCCGCTGGCTGCTGCGCTGCATGGGCGTCGCGGGCTTCGCCGCCATGAACGTGATGCTGCTGTCGGTCTCGGTCTGGTCGGGCAATGTCACCGACATCACGCCCGAGACGCGGGATTTCTTCCATTGGCTGTCCGCCCTCATCGCCCTGCCCGCCGCCGCCTATGCCGGTCAGCCCTTCTTCCAGAGCGCGCTGCGCGCGGTGCGCACCCGCAAGCTGAACATGGACGTGCCGATCTCGCTCGGGGTGATCCTGGCGCTCGGCATGTCGGTGGTCGAAACCGCGCTGCACAAGGAGCACGCCTATTTCGACAGCGCGGTGATGCTGCTGTTCTTCCTTCTGGCGGGCCGCTATCTCGACCATGAGGCGCGCCGGCGCACCCGCGCCGTGGCCGGCAATATCGCCGCCTTGCGCGGGGAGATGGCGCATCGCCTCGGCTCCGACGGGGTGCCGGTGCTGGTGCCGGTGCAGGCGCTGGCGCCGGGCGACATGATCCTCGTCGCCGCGGGCGAGCGGGTGGGCGCGGACGGGGAAGTGGTCTCCGGCGCCTCGGCGGTGGACGAAGCGTTGATCACCGGGGAGACCCTGCCGCGCCTCGTCGCTCCCGGCGCGCGGGTCTATGCCGGCAGTCTCAACGGGTCCGGCGCGCTCACCTTGCGCGTCACCGCCGGCGGCGAGGGCACGCTGATCGACGACGTCCAGCGCCTGCTGGATGGTGCGCTCAGCGCGCGCGGCGCCTATGTGCGCCTCGCCGACCGGGTGGCGCGCCTTTATGCGCCGGTGGTCCATCTCACCGCGCTGGCTTCCGCCATCTTCTGGCTGGTGCTGGGTGCGAGCGTGCATGATGCGGTGATGATCGCGGTCGCCGTGCTGATCATCACCTGCCCCTGCGCGCTGGCGCTGGCGGTGCCGGTGGTCCAGGTGGTGGCGACCGGGCGCCTGTTCCGCGCCGGACTGCTGGTGAATGCTGGCGACATGCTGGAGCGCCTCGCGCCCGTGGACATGGTCGTGTTCGACAAGACCGGCACGCTGACCCTGCCGGACGCCGTGCTGCGCGTGCCGCAGGACGCCGATCCGCGTCTGCTGGCGCTCGCGGCGCGCCTCGCCTTGTCGAGCCGGCATCCGCTCGCCGCGGCGCTCGCCCGCTCGGCGCAGGGCGCGGCCTTCGCCGAGGTGGAGGAAAGGACCGGCGCGGGCGTGCGCACCTTGCTGCCGGAGGGCGAGGCCCGGCTCGGCAGCCTGGAGTTCTGCGATGTGCGGCTGCCGGCGGACCTTCCGCCCGACTTGCCGCCCGACTGCTCGCTGATCGCGTTCCGGCTCGGCGACGCGCGCCTCATCATCGGCATCGCCCAGCAAGTGCGGCCCGATGCGCGCGCCGTGGTGGACGCCCTCAAGGCGCGCGGCATCGCCGCGCGCATTCTCTCGGGCGATCGGCCGGAAGCGGTGGCGCCGGTCGCGGCACAGCTCGGCATCGCCGATTATGAAGGGGGCCTGCGCCCGGCCGACAAGATTGCCGCCCTGGAAAAATTGAAGGCGGCGGGGCATCGCGTGTGCATGGTCGGCGACGGGCTGAACGATGCGCCCGCGCTTGCGGCAGCCGAGGTGTCGCTCTCCCCCGCCAGCGGCGCGGCGGTGACGCAGGCGCAGGCCGACGCCGTGTTCATCGGCCAGCGCCTCGCCCCGGTCCTCGCCGCGCTCGATGGCGCGCGCACTGCCGGCCGGCTGATGCGGCAGAATCTCGCCCTCGCGATCTGCTATAATTTCATCGCCGTGCCGCTGGCGGTCGCGGGCTATGTGACGCCCCTGGTGGCAGCGCTCGCCATGTCCGGATCGTCCATCCTGGTGACGCTGAATGCCCTGCGCGCCGGCACGTCCGCCGCCGGGCCGGCGCCCGCGACGACGGTCGAGGAGGTGCACGCATGACGGTGCTGCTCTATCTGGTGCCGATCGCGCTCGGGCTCGGGCTGATCGGCCTGTTCGCCTTCCTGTGGAGCCTCAAGAGCGGGCAATATGAGGATCTGGACGGCGCCGCCTTCCGCGTGCTGAGCGACGACGACCTTCCGTCCGCGCCCCGCGCCCCCGCCAGGCGGGAGCCGCGCCCATGAAGCCCGCGACGCCCTTGCCGGGACCGCGCGCCGGCATGCTGGTGTGTGTCTGCGATCCGCAGTTCGATCCGCCGGCCAATGACAATGCCGCGCGGCGGGCGCCCCCGTTCGGCCTCGCGCTGGGGTTCGCCTTCGCGGTGCTGGCGCAGACGCTGGCGAGCGGCATCCTGCCCCTGGCGGGCGCGGCGCTGGCGCGCGATCCCCATTATGCGACCGTGCCGTTCGCCGCCATGCTGGTGGGCGCCGCCCTCGCCTCCTTCCCCGCCTCGTTTCTCGGCGATGCCTTCGGCCGCCGCACCGGCTTTGCGCTCGGCGCCTCGCTCGGCATCGGCGGCGGGGCCTTGCTGGCGGTCGGCCTTCTGCAGATGCAATTCGCCTGGGTCTGCCTCGGGGCGCTCTGGCTCGGCATGGCGCAGGGTTTTTCCTTCTTCTACCGGCACGAGGCGGCGGCCACCGCCGGGCGGCCGGTGGCCGCCGCCGCGGGCGTGCTCACCGGCGGCCTGCTCGCCGCCTTTGCCGGGCCGCTGCTGGCGATGGGCGCGGAATGGCTGTTCTCGCCTTTCTTCCTGGTGGGATCTGCGGTGCTGGCCGCGCTCGCCCACACGCTGTCGCTCGCCGTCGCGGTGCTGATGGCGCCGGATGCCGCGCCGCGCTTCCGCGAAAAAGCGACGCTGCCGCTGAAGGCGATCGCGGTGCCGACGCTTTGCGGAGCGCTGGCCTGGCTCGGCATGAGCCTGCTGATGGCGCAGGCGCCCCTGGCGCTGCTCGGCTGCGGCATCGGCGAGGGCGCGGTGTTCGGCTTCATCGCCCTGCATGTGGCCGCCATGTATGCGCCGGCCGCCCCGCTGGCCTATTTCGGCGCGCGGCTCGCCCCACGTCCGCTGGCGCTCACGGGGCTCGCGCTGGTGGTCGTGGCGCTCGCCCTGCCCGCCGCGAGCGTGCTTCTGCCGGCCCGCCTGTCACCGGAAACCTGGGGTTGGACCTTAGCGCTGATCCTGGTGGGCGCCGGCTGGTCGCTCGCCACCATCGGCTGCACCGGCTGGATCTACCAGAAGGGAACGCCCTCGCGCCTCGGCCTCGCGCTGCATGACGGCGCCCTGTTCCTGTCCGCCATCCTCGGCGCCCTGCTCGCGGGCCGATTGCTTTAGCGCCGGATTCAGCGATCCTATGGAGACGTTAGCGGCTCCACAGGATCGGATCGCGTCCAGCGCGCTTCGTCTTGTGATCGCGGGAGGGATCTGCCAAGGCTCGTGTACGATGCGTCGGGAGCGCGGCATGTCTCAGCTTTTTTCGCTTGCCGGGCGCACGGCCCTGGTCACGGGAAGCGCGGCGGGCCTGGGTTTTGAAATCGCCAAGGGCATGGCGCAGGCCGGCGCCCATGTGCTGCTGAACGGGCGCGACCGCTCCCGCCTGCTTGCCGCCGGCGCCCGCCTCGCCGATTTCGGCAAGGTGAGCCTGCTGCCGTTCGACATTTCCGACGCCACCACGGTCGCCCATGCGCTGGAGGAAGCGCCGCCCGTGGACATCCTCGTGAACAATGCCGGCGCCCGCGACCGGCGTCCGTTCTTCGAGCTGGACGACGCGGCGTTCCAGCGCCTTCTGGATGTGGACCTGATCGCCCCCGCGCGCCTCATGCGGGCGGTCGCGGGCGGCATGGCGGCACGGGGCGAGGGGCGCATCATCAACATCACCTCCATCGCCGGGCCGATCGCGCGCGCGGGCGATGCCGCCTATACCGCCGCCAAGGGCGGGCTGGAGGCCCTGACGCGGGCTCTTGCGGCTGAGTTCGGGCCGCACGGCGTCACCGTCAACGCCATCGCGCCGGGCTATTTCGCCACCGATGCGAATACCGCCATGGCAACGGACCCCGCCATCGGCGACTGGCTTTCGCGCCGCACCTCTCTTGGAAGATGGGGGCAGCCGCAAGAAATCGCCGGCGCGGCGGTATTCCTTGCGTCGCCCGCCGCAAGTTATGTCACCGGGCATGTTCTGGTTGTGGACGGCGGTTATCTCGCGCATTTCTAGGGACCCGCGTCGGGTGCACTATCCCTGCGTCGCGTTTGAGAGATAAATCAGCGGAAAGGGGAGGCGGCAGGATCGACGATGGATGACGGACGACTCAACTCCTTGACGGGGGAATTCGTCGAGCCGATCCGCGAACAGGTCTTCCGGAGCCAGCGTTTCGGCGAGCTGGTTCGGCATAGCCGCGTGCTGTTCCTCCTCGCCGCCCTCCTCAACGCCCTGTTCCTGTTCAGCGACTGGCGTTTCGAGGGGCAGTCGCATTTCCTCGATGCGATTTACGCCCGGTGCGCGGTGATCGCGGTGTCGCTGGCCTGCGCCGCCGTCGTCAACCGCGCCGTGAGTTTCCGCGCGGTGCAGTTCATCATCGTCCTGTGGCAATGGATCACGGCCATCGGAGTGGCGGTGCTGGTGCATTCGCGCAGCGACATCGCCCTGTTCGTGGTGCTGCTGCTGCCGGCGATCTATTATCTCGTGGTGCCGGTGTCGTTTCGCTGGTCGGTCGCGAGCGGCGTGTTCTGCAGCATTCTGATGCTGGTGGGCTATCTCGGGGTGCCGCCGCAAACGGACACCGCGCTCGGGCTCGCGCTGGCGGTGGTGATGCTCAACGCCGCGCTGATCCTCGTGCTGGTGCGCAACAACCGCCAGAGCCGGCTCGAATGGGTCGCGACCCAGGACCAGAAGGCCGCCCGCGAGGTGCTCTCGCAAAGCGAGCGCCTGCTCGAGCGCACCTTCATGGCGGTGCCCATCCCGCTGCTCATCACCGAACTGGAGAGCGGGCGCATCGTGCGCTACAACGCCGCCGGGGTGAGCTATTTCGGCGGCGAGCCGCACGAGTTCGGTGTCCAGTCGGTATGGCAGATCTATGCGGACCTCGGCGCGCGCCGGGTGTTCCTGGAACGGCTGATCCGCGACGGATCGGTGACCAATTTCGAAACCAAGATCCGCCTCGGCAATGGCGAGCTGCGCAGCGTCCTGGTGGCGGCCACCTTCATCGAGATCGACGGCGAGGCGTGCCTGGTCTCCGGCGTCATCGACATCACCGACCGCCTCGCGGCCGAACAGAAGATCCGCTATGCGGCGAGCCACGATGCCTTGACCGGGCTCACCAACCGCGCCGCCTTCCAGGCCCAGCTCGATGCCACGATCCGCGAGGCGCGCACCCGGCCCGGCGCGATCTTCCTGCTGCTGGTCGACCTCGACGGGCTGAAGGACGTGAACGACACGCTCGGCCATGCGGCGGGTGATGCCCTGCTGGTGGAGACGGCGCGGCGCCTGGAGCGGCTCGCGGGCGAGCGGGCGGTGGTGGCGCGGCTCGGCGGCGACGAGTTCGTCATCCTGCTGCGCGGGGCGATCTCGCTGGAGGAGGCGCAGGCGCTCTCCCAGGCGATCATCGCCGATTTCCGCCATCCGCTAGTCTATCAGGACCGCTCGCTCTCCACCAAGGCGAGCATCGGACTTGCCGCCTGCCCCAATGCCGATTACGCCCCCGGCGAGCTGATGAAGGACGCCGACCTCGCGCTCTATGCCGCCAAGCAGGAAGGCCGCAACCGCGCGGTGCTCTATGCCCCGGCCATGCGGCGCGCCATGAACGAGCGCATCTCGCTCAACCGCTCGCTGGCCAATGCGGTGGCGGGCAATGAGATCACGCCCTATTACCAGCCCAAGGTGTCGCTCATCACCGGCCAGCTGATGGGGTTCGAGGCGCTCATGCGCTGGAAGCGCTCCACCACCCAGGTGCTCCAGCCCCAGAGCTTCCTGACCGCGTTCGAGGATCCCGAGCTGGCCCTGCTCATGGGCGACACCATGCTGCGGCAGGTGGCGCGCGACGTACGCAAATGGCTGGACCAGGGCTATCCCGTGGGGCGGGTGGCGGTGAACCTCTCGCCGGCCCAGTTCACCCATCGCGACCTGGCGAACCAGATCCTGGAATTGCTGGCGGCGGAGCGCGTGACGCCGAGCCATTTCGACGTCGAGATCACCGAGACCGTGTTCCTCGGCCGCAATTCGGATTTCGTCGCGCCCATTCTCGGCCAGCTGCACAGCGCCGGCATGAATCTCGCGCTGGACGATTTCGGCACCGGCTATGCGGCGCTGACCCACCTCAAGCAATTGCCCATCGACACCATCAAGATCGACCGCAGCTTCGTGCAGGATACGGAGAGCGATTCCTTCGACGCCGCCATCGTCTGCACGGTGATCGAGCTCGGAAAGAACCTCGGCATGTGCGTGGTGGCCGAGGGCGTGGAGACTGTGGGCCAGGCGCGCTTCCTGCGCGAGCGCGGATGCGAGGTGGCGCAGGGCTTCCTTTATGCCCGGCCGATGCCGGCGGCCGCCACGGCCGAATTCCTCGCCCGCGAAACCCGCGACACCGCCGCCACCCGCGTGTGCGACCTGTGGGGGCGGTGAGAACTCAGGGAAACAGGGCGCGCGCAGCGGCCACCAGCGCGGCGGCATCGTGCGCGATCGCTTCCGCCGGCTTGCCGGGCTTGTAGAGCGCCGAGCCCAGCCCGAAGCCGTCGGCCCCGGCGGCGCGATAGGCGGCCATGTTGGCGGCATCTATCCCGCCGACCGGCAGCAGCGTCGCGCCCACCATCACCGCCCGCCACGCCTTCAGCACCTGGGGCGGCAGGC
Source organism: Roseixanthobacter finlandensis (assembly GCF_043195105.2). NCBI lineage: Bacteria > Pseudomonadati > Pseudomonadota > Alphaproteobacteria > Hyphomicrobiales > Xanthobacteraceae > Roseixanthobacter > Roseixanthobacter finlandensis. Next base: position 5,130,608 of record NZ_CM195536.1, read on the forward strand.
CCTCGGCGGGGAACAGCTTGAGCGCGTCGGCACCTGCGCGCAAAGCGGCGAAGGCTTCCGTGGGGGTGGCGACGCCCGGCGTGCAGATGAGCCCGGCGGCCTTGGCGGCGCGGATCACGTCGCCATCCGAATGGGGCATGACGATCAGCCGCCCGCCGGCCTGCGCCACCTGCGCCACGTCCGCCGGCGACATCACCGTTCCCGCGCCGATCAAGGCCTCGGCGCCGAAGCGCTCCGCCAGCAGCGCGATGGAGCGCAGCGGGTCGGGCGAATTCAGCGGCACCTCGATGATGGCGATGCCGACCTCCACCAGCGCTGTGCCCACATCCAGCGCCTCGTCTGGCTTCAGGCCGCGCAGGATGGCGACGAGCGGGCAGCGCGCCAGGGCCTGGGGGAAGGTGAGGGTCATCGAAAGCACTCCGGTGCGGGCGGTCAGAGGAGATCGGCGGCGCGGGCGATCGCGGTCAGCCCGGCGGCGGCGCAATCGGGCGGCGCGCGGTCGTGCGGCAAAGCGAGCAGCGCGGCGGCGGTGGAATAATGCTGCGTCAGCGCGGCATTGGCGATCAAGGTGAAGCGCTCGCGGCCGTCGGTGACGCTGGCGAGCTCCGCGCCGATCAGCAGGCCGGAGAGAAAATCCGCCGCATCGGCGTCGGCGAGGCCGCCGGTAAGGCCGAGCGCGCGGATCGTGAACAGGCGCGAGAGCAGGGCGCCGGGACCATGCAGGTCGCGCGAGGCGGCGACCCCGGCGCGGAAGCCGGCCGGCGAGGGCGTCCCTTGCCCCATCATGCGGCCGAGAATGGTATGCCCCTTCAGGGCGGCGAAGATTTCCCCGGTCATGAAGGTGGCAAATCCGGTGACGCGGCCGCCTTCCACCAGCACCCATTTGGAATGGGTGCCCGGCAGCACGAACAGCCCCTCCGCGCGGCCCAGCAGCGCGAGGGCGCCGAACAGTTCAGTCTCTTCCCCGCGGATCACGTCCGGGGTCTTCGGATCGTCCACCAGCAGGCCGGGCACGAGACGCACCGGGCCGAGGGCGCTATCCTCCACCGGCAGCGGCATCAGGCCGGCGGCGAGATCGCCGAGACCGGCGGGACACGTCACGTACGGCGCCTCCGCCCAGCCCTGCCGGCTGCCGATCATGCCCGAGAGCAGGATCGGCAGGCGACCGTGCGCCTGCGCCCACGGGCCGGCGATGCGCGAGAGGACCGGCGCGAAGGCGCGATCCTTCACCGCCATCAGCCCTTCGGCGGATTCGATGCGGGCAAGGATGCCGCCGTCCCCATCCAGCAGATAGGCGCGCAACGAGGACGTGCCCCAGTCCAGGGCGATGAGGGACGCGCGGCTCACGGGCGGATCTCGCTTCTGCTTGGGGTGGCGCGGGCTCGGGTGGCGGTTCGGGTGCGCCGGGGTCCGGCGCCGGTTCAGTGGTGCAGGATCTGGCCGAGGAAGGTGCGGGTGCGCTCGCTCTTGGGATGGGCGAAGAAATCCTCCGGCGCGCCTTCCTCCACGATCTCGCCCTTGTCCATGAAGATCACCCGGTCGGCGACCTGGCGGGCAAATCCCATCTCATGGGTCACGCAGATCATGGTCATGCCGTCCTGGGCGAGCGAGGTCATGGTGTCGAGCACCTCTTTCACCATTTCCGGGTCGAGGGCGGAGGTGGGCTCGTCGAACAGCATGATCTTGGGGCTCATGCACAGCGCGCGGGCGATCGCGACGCGCTGCTGCTGGCCGCCGGAAAGCTGGCCGGGATATTTGTTCGCCTGCTCGGGAATGCGCACGCGCTCCAGATATTTCATGGCGATCGCCTCCGCCTCCTTTGGCGCGAGGCCGCGCACCTTGCGCGGGGCGAGGGTGCAATTCTGGAGCACGGTCAGATGGGGAAACAGGTTGAACGACTGGAACACCATGCCGACCTCGGCGCGCACCTTGTCGAGATTCTTCGATGAGGTGCCGACTTCCACCCCATCCACCTCGATGCGCCCGCTCTGGTGATGCTCCAGCGCATTGATGCAGCGGATCAGCGTGGACTTGCCCGAGCCGGAGGGGCCGCAGATGACGATCCGCTCGCCGTGGGTGACGGTGAGGTTCACGTTCTTCAGCGCGTGATAGGTGCCGTAGTGCTTTTCCACGGCTTCCATGCGGATCATCACCGGCCCGCTCTGCTTGGAGAGTGCGGCCACGGCGCCGAGGTCCGGGCTCTGGCCTTCGCTGTGGCCGTGGCTTTGGCCTTCATGGGCGGTGTTCATGATGACGTCTCCGAAGGATGCGGTCGGATCTTGGGCCGGACTGGTGGCCGGCCACGGACGCGTGCGCCCGTTGCCGGCGTTTGAGGAGATCAGAAGGTGGGCATCACCGGAAGGGGGGTCTTGAACCACTTCTGGTTGATCGCGTCGAGTTCGCCGTTATTCTTCACGAAATACAGGAACGTATTGATCCACTGAAGAAAATCGGTGGAGCCGCGACGCACGGTGATGCCGTTGTACTGGCTGCGCAGGACGATCTTGCGCTCGATGCCCATGTCCGGGTTCGCCTCGGCGAGCTGCACGCCGATGAGATTGTTGGCGCCGAGCAAATCCACCTGGCCGGAGATGAAGGCCTGGGCGGCGGTGGCATCGTCGTCGAAGCGCATGATGGTGGCGCCCTTGGGCACCGCCGCCGTCAGCGCGGTGTCCTGGGTGGAGGCGCGGGCCACCGCGATCTTCTTGCCGACCGTCTGGTCGAGCGTCTTCACGTCCAGCTTCTTCGGGCCGATCAACTGGATCTCGATGGTGGAATAGGGGATCGAGAACTGCACCTGCTTGGCGCGCTCGGGCGTGATGCCGAAGGTCGCCACCAGCACGTCGACCTTATTGGTCAGCAGATAAGGGATGCGGTTCGGGCCGGTGACCGGCACGATCTCGACTTCGACGCCGAGATACTTGCCCATCAGCTTGGCCACGTCCGCGTCATAGCCTTCCGGCTTGCCCTCGGTGTTGAGCAGGCCGAACGGCGGCAGGTCCACCAGCATGCCGACCTGGAGCTTCTTCTTCGACAGGATGTCGTCGATGCTCTGGGCCGAGGCGCCGTGGGGAAGGGCGGTCGCGGCGAGCGCCGCGAGGCCGAGGGCGGCGAAGGCGCGCCGCGTGGTGGTGAGGACGGACGTCAGGGACATGGGCTTTCCTCCGATTGGCCCCGTGCGGGGCAGGCGTGCCGATGAGGGGCGGCGCGGTTTGGATCGATCGAGCTGCGCCCCGCGCCTCAGCGCGAGACGGTTCCGAACTTCTTTTCGAGATGGCGCGAATAGAGCGAGAGCGGCCAGCACAGGATGAAATAGATCACCGCCACCACGCCGAACACCAGGAACGGGCGGAAGGTGGCGTTGTTGACGATCTGCCCGGCGCGGGTCAGCTCGACGAAGCCGATGATGGAGGCGAGCGAGGTGCTCTTCACCAGCAGCACCAGGAAGCCGACCGTGGGCGCCACCGCGATCTTCGCCGCCTGGGGCAGGATGATCTCCTTCATGCGGGTGAAATAATGCAGGCCGAGCGCGGTGGACGCCTCCCACTGGCCCTTTGGAATGGCCTGGATGCAGCCGCGCCAGATCTCGCCCAGGAAGGCCGCGCCGTTCAGCGTGAGGCCGATGGCCGCCGCCGCCAGGGGATCGATGTTGAGGCCGAGGAAGGTGGCGCCGAAGAACACCAGGAACAGCTGCATGAGCAGCGGCGTGCCCTGGAAGATCTGGATATAGCCGGCGGCGGTTGCCCGCAGCCAGGGCCAGGTCGAGGTGCGCGCGAACGCCACCAGGAGCCCGCCGGTCGCCCCGCCGACGAAGGCGATCAGCGAGAGCAGCAGCGTCCAGCGCACGGACGAGATGAGGAAGAGCAGTTCCGCGGAGGTGAATTGACGGATCATGGCATCCTCCTCAGCGGGCCACATCGGTGGGCGCGAACACCATTCTGTAGATCAGCGCGAAAACCCCCGAGAACATCAGCGACATGGCGAGATACATGCCGGTCACCACCAGATAGATCTCGAACGAGCGGAAGGTCTGGGATTGGAGATTATTGGCGATGGCGGTCAATTCCTCCGCCGAGATGGCCGAGACCACGCTGGAGGTGAGCATCAGCAGGATGAACTGGCTGGTGAGCGCCGGGTAGATCGCCTTCAGCGCCGGGAAGATCACGATATAGGAGAACACCTGCATGGGCTTCAAGCCCAGCGCCTTGCCCGCCTCGATCTGGCCCTTGTGGATGGTCTCGATGCCTGCGCGCACGATCTCGGTCGCATAGGCGCCCACATTCACCACCATGGCGAGGAGCGCGGCCTCATTGGCGTCGAGCCGCAGGCCGATGCGCGGCAGGCCGAAGAAGATGAGGAAGATCTGCACCAGGAACGGGGTGTTGCGGATGATCTCCACATAAGTATCCACCAGCCAGCGCACCGGGCGCGGGCCGGCGGTCTTGCCGAGCGCGCCGGCCACCGCGACGATGAGGCCAAGCACCATGGCCATGGCCGAGAGCTGGATCGTCAGCCACGCGCCATAAAGCAAATCCTGCCAGGCGTTGAAGACTTCTCCGAACTGGAAGACGTAGTTCATGTCCCTGCGCTTCCCTTGAGGGCTTGAGGAGAGGGGCGGCGGGGCCGGCGGGGCTTCGGCGCTTGCGTTGCGGCTGAGCACCCGACGGTGGGTGCGGGCGCCCGGCCGGGCGCGGCGCTGCCGCAGGATTGGCGGATGATCAGGCGCGGCGGCACGATGATCTGCTCCGGCGGACGACCGGGGTTCTCGATCCGCCGCAGCAGCAGCTTGGCGGCCTCCCGCCCCACCACGCGCGGATCGGTGGTGAAGGTGGTGAGCGCCGGACGGTGCAGGCCGGCTTCGGCGACATCGTCGCAGCCGACCACGGCCACGTCGCGGCCGGGTTCAAGGCCATGCTCGATCAAGGCCAGCATGACGCCGAAGGCGACGATGTCATTGTAGCAGACCAGGGCGGTGGGCGGATTGTCCTGCGCAAACAGATCGCGCGCGGCGGCATAGCCCGAGGAGCGATCGAGCACCGGGCAGGGTACGATGGGGCCGATCTTCAGCTTGTGCCGGCGCAGCGCCTTGCGAAAGCCGCTGAGCCGCTCGCTCAAGGGCGCGATGCGCCGCACGCCGCCGATGAAGCCGATATGGCGATGGCCGAGGCTGATCAGATGCTCGGTGACGAGTTCCATCCCGGCGGCATAGTCCGGGCCGACATAATCCGCCGGAAAGCCCTCAACCCGGCGCTGCGCCAGCACGCAGGGCAGGCCGCCGCAATGGGCTTCCTCCAGCGCGTCGGCACGGGTCTCCTCCGCCGGGACCAGCACGATGCCGTCGACGCCATGCTCCTGCATGCGCACCAGAACGCGCTTCTGGCGGGCCGCGTCCTCGGCCGTATTGGTGATGAAGCCGACATAGCTTTCCGCATCCAGCACATCGTCGATGCCGGCGGTGAACTGGGAATAATTCGGCGTGATGATCTCGCACAGCACGAGGCCAATGGTGCGGGACGCCCCGGAGCGCAGGTTCGCGGCGCGGCGATTATAGACGTAGCCGAGGTCCGCCATGGCCTGGTCGATACGCTGGCGGGTGTCTTCCTTCACCAGCGGGCTCTTGCGCAGCACCAGCGAGACCGTGGCGCGCGAGACCCCGGCATGGGCGGCGATGTCGTTGAGCGTGACGCGATGGGCGAGCGGAAGGGCCGCGCCGCCGGGGGCGGTTTCGCCCGGTGCGCGAGCGGGCGCGGACGCGCCTTTGCCTTTCCTCAGATCCACGCGGCGTCTCCCCGCCGACGCTATTTCTGCGCTCGGCCAGGGTTCTCTAGGGGAGGCAAAACCGACGGTCAACGAAAAATTAGATCGATCTAAATCCCTCTTTCGTCGCGTTTGCGATGCAGCATGGCGCAAGGGATTGGAGGCGCAGGGCACATGCCGCCACGCCTCCGTTGCGGCGGGTCAGCTCTGCCGCGATGCGATATAAGCGCGCCATCCGCCGAGCGCGGTGATCTCCTGCGCGCCGGCCACCGCATGGGCCTCGCACAGGAAGCCCGGCACCTGCGAGCCATCGTCGAGGGTCATCTTGCCGATGCCGAGCGGGGCCGGAATGCGGGCGACGAACGCGCCGAACGCGGCGGCATCCAGCGCCCACACTTCCACGTCGAGGCCCGGGCCGGAAAAGCCCGGCTCGCGCACCACGCCGGGCTTGGCGGGCACCGTATCCGGCAGCACGAACAGGCGATAATCGGGCGCGGTGCGGCAGCGCTTCACGAGCGCGCCGCCGGCGCCGGTCAATTCGCCGTTCAGCGGCATTCCGGAGAGATGCGCGCCGACCACGGCGATCGGCAATTGCCCACCCGCGACCGCGCGCGGATCGGATGCGGAAGCGGGTGGGGAATGGAGGCCGCTGAGCGGGCTCTCGCTGAACTTGCTGGTCACGATATGGCCTCCAGAACTGCCACCACGTCTCCGGTGCGCACCGTGCGGCCGGGCACCATGCGCACGGCGCGCACGCGCCCCGCGGCATGGGCGGTGATGGAGATTTCCATCTTCATGGATTCGATGATGGCGATGGTCTCCCCCGCCGCCACTTCGGCGTTCTCTTCCACCAGCACCTTCCAGACATTGCCCGGAACATTGGCGCTCACCCCGAAGCAACCTTCGGGAATGGCCTCCTCTTCGCCGCCCGCGATCCCCTCGTCGGCGACGAAGCTGTCGAGCCCCTGTTCCTTCCAATGGGCCCGCTCGGCATCGAACGCCGCCTGCTGGCGCGCCTTGAAGGCATTGATCTCGCCGGCATTGCGGGCGAGTTCCGCCGCATAGTCCGCATAGGAGAATTGGGTTTCCTCGATGCGCAGCGGATAGGCGCCGTGGGGAAAGGCGGCGCGCGCCTCCATTAGCTCGGCATGGCTCACGGGGAAGAAGCGGATCTGGTCGAAGAAGCGCAGCAGCCAGGGCGTGCCGGGCTTGAACACCGGCGTGGTGCGCCAGGTATTCCAGACCTGGATGGTGCGGCCGAAGAGCTGGTAGCCGCCCGGCCCCTCCATGCCATAGATGCACATATAGGCGCCGCCGATGCCCACCGCGTTTTCCGGCGTCCAGGTGCGGGCCGGATTGTATTTGGTGGTCACCAGGCGATGGCGCGGGTCCATGGGGGTCGCAACCGGCGCACCGAGATAGACATCGCCGAGGCCGAGCACGAGATAGCGGGCGTCGAACACCACGCCGCGCACCGCCTGCTCGTCCTTGAGCCCGTTGATGCGGCGGATGAACTCGATGTTCGAAGGACACCAGGGCGCGTTGGGGCGCACCAGTTCCTGATATTTGCGCATGGCGAGCTGCGCGTCCTCGTCATTCCACGACAGCGGCAGATGCACGATGCGGCTCGGCACCACCACGTCCTCGGCCGCCGGCAGGGACCGTTCGATCTCATCCAGCAGCCCGAGCAGTTTTCCGCGCGAGACCTGTGCCCCATCGTAATGGAGCTGGAGCGAGCGGATGCCGGGGGTGAGGTCGAAGAGGCCGGGGATCTTGGCCTCTTCCACCGCCGCCGCCAGCAGATGGGCGCGCAGCCGCAGGGCGATGTCCAGCGTCATGTCGCCGAACTCCACCAGCAGATTATCGTCGCCCTGGCGGCGATAGACCACCCGCACCGGCCCATCATCACGTTGCGCGAGAATGGCGGAGGCCGCCTCCGGCACGGATTTAACGGCCGGCCCCGCGACTGGGTCCTGCGGGCGGGGCAGCGGGTGGAAGCGCACCTTATCGCCGGGCTTCAGCTGGCCCATCTTCCATTGCTCGTCCCGCGCGATCACCGCCGGACAGACGAAGCCGCCGAGCGAGGGACCATCCGGGCCAAGGATGATGGGCATGTCGCCGGTGAAATCGATGGCGCCCACCGCATAGGCATTGTCGTGCAGGTTGGAGGGGTGGAGCCCCGCTTCCCCGCCGTCCGTGCGCGCCCAGCGCGGGGTCGGGCCCATCAGCCGCACGCCGGTGCGGGCGCTGTTGAAATGCACTTCATAGGTGGCGTCGAACAGGTCGGCGATGTCCTCGTCCTGGAAGAAGTCGGGCGCGCCATGGGGACCGTAGACCACGCCGATCTCCCACTCCCGCGTCAGCGGCGCGGGCTGCGCCGAGACCTTTTCCGGCAGCGCTGGGCGGCTGGCGGGCGGGGTGAGGTGCAGCACGTCGCCGCCCTTCAGAGTGCCGGTGGCATGGCCGCCGAACAGGCCGAGGGCGAAGGTGGCACGCGAGCCAAGCACCTCCGGCGCCGCGAACGCCCCGCGCACGGCGAGATAGGCGCGCTGGCCGGCACCGGAAATGGCGCCGACGGCGAGCATCTGTCCCGCCTTCACGGCGAAGGCCGTATCGTGGGGCACCGGCACGCCGTCGAGCATCGCCGGCATATGGGCGCCGGAGATGGCGATGTCCGCGTCGGTGTGGAAGCGCAGCGTCGGGCCGTTCACCGTCATTTCCAGCGCGACGGCGGTTTCCGTATTGCCCACCAAAGCATTGGCGCGGGCAAACGAGCGCGCGTCCATGGGGCCGCTCGGCGGCACGCCCACATGCCACAGATGCAGCCGGCCCGGCAGTTCCTGAAGGCTCGACTGGGCGCCGGGGCTGAGCACCTCGATGCTTTCCGGACGGAAGGCGAAATCCTTCAGCGCGGTCGTCGCCACCTTGCCGGAGGCGAGCAGATCGGACGCCGCAATCGCCCGCAGATAGGCCAGATTGGTCTCAATGCCGCTGATTGCGGTGTCTTCCAGCGCCGCCCGCAAGGCGGCGAGCGCGGCGGGGCGGTCGGCGCCGGAAACGATCACCTTGGCGAGCATGGGATCATAAAAAGGCGTCACCTCGGTGCCGGTTTCGACCCAGGTATCGACCCGCGCGTCCGGGGAAAATGTCACCTGCGTCAGCAGGCCGGCGCTGGGCTGGAAATTGGCGTGCGGGATTTCCGCATAGACCCGCACCTCCATGGCCGCGCCCTTGGGCACCAGCGGAGTTGTGGGAATGATGTCTTCGCCAGCCGCCTGGCGGATCATCCATTCCACGAGGTCGATGCCGAACACCGCCTCGGTGACGGGATGTTCCACCTGCAGGCGGGTGTTCACCTCCAGGAAGTAGAAATCCTCCCGCGCTGGGTCATAGATGAATTCCACCGTTCCGGCGGAGGCATAGGACACGCTTGTCCCAAGCTTTACCGCCGCGTCGTGCAGGCGTGCGCGGGTCTCGGGCGAAAGCAGCGGCGCCGGCGTCTCCTCCACGACCTTCTGGTTGCGGCGCTGGAGTGAGCAGTCGCGCTCGCCGAGCGCGATCACCTTGCCCTTGCCGTCGCCGAAGATCTGCACTTCCACATGGCGCGCCTCGGAGACGAAGCGCTCCAGATAGACGCGGGCATCGCCGAAGGAGGCGCGGGCGGTGCGCTGGACCCGCTCGAAGGTCTCCTTAAGCTCCTGCGGCGTATGGCAAAGCTGCATGCCGATGCCGCCGCCGCCGGCCGTGCTCTTGAGCATCACGGGATAGGTGATGGTGTCCGCCGCCTGAAGCGCCGCGTCCACATCCTCCAGCAGGCCGGTGCCCGGCAGCAGCGGCACGCCGCTCTTCTGAGCGATCTCGCGGGCGGTGTGCTTGAGCCCGAAGGCGGTGAGATGCTCCGGCCGGGGGCCGATGAAGACGATCCCGGCTTCCGCAAGCCGTTGCGCGAACCCGACATTTTCCGACAGGAAGCCATAGCCCGGATGCACCGCCTGCGCCCCCGTTGCGAGGCAGGCGGCGATTACCGCCTCCACGTCGAGATAGCTCTCGCTGGCGGGGGCGGGACCCACGCGCACGGCTTCGTCGGCATCGAGCACGGGCCGCGTGAAGCGGTCCGCGTCGGAATGGATGGCGACGGAGGAAATCCCCATCCGTCGCAAAGTCTTGATGATCCGGCCGGCGATTTCGCCCCGGTTCGCGATGAGAACCTTGGAAAACATCTTCAGCCCTCGGCGCCCGCGAAGATCAGGACGCGGATCGGCGTCGGATTGAAGCCGTTGCAGGGATTGTTGATCTGCGGACAATTGGAGATGACGCAGAGAACATCCATCTCCGCCCTCAGCTCCACATAATCGCCGGGCTTGGAGACGCCATCCACGATCGCCAGTTCGCCCGAGGGCTCCACCGGCACGTTCATGAAGAAATTGATGTTCGGCACGATGTCACGCTTCGACATGCCGTGTTTCGTGACTTCCACGACGAAATTCTCGCGGCAGGCGTGAAGATACTTCGTGTGGTGGCCGAACCGCACCGTATTCGCCTCGCACGAGCAGGCGCCGGCCGAAGTGTCATGCAGACCGCAAGTGTCGGCGGTGACGGTGAGCATCAAATGCCCCTCGTTGGAGATCAGCCGCGTGCCGGTGGAGACATAGGCTGAGCCCTGGACGCGCAGCGTATCCTGCGAGGAATAGCGCTCGGCGAAATCGTCGGCGCGGTAGAACAGGGTGTCGACCGCCTGCTGGCCTTCCAGGTCGATGATGCGGATGGACTGCCCGCGCTTGACGAGGCCGGACCAGGGCGCCTGCGCGGGGATGTCGTGCACCTGGAGCGCCTTGGCGGGATCGTGCACGGGGGCGGCGAAGACTGGGGTGCTGTTCATGATCGCTCTCCCTCAGCGCGCGAGATTTTCAAAGCCGCGCACGGCTTCCTGGGTGGCGGTGCGGCACAGATCGTCGGCAGCGGGGGCGGGCGCCTGGAAGCGCACCACCTCCACGGGCTTCGGGTCATAGGCAGGGTTCGGGTCGAGCGGATGGGGGCAGTTGGAGAGCGCGACCAGCACATCCATTTCCGCGCGCAGGTCGACAAAATCGCCCTGCTGGCGCTTGCCCTCCAGCCACACGAAGCCGCCCGCCTCATTGGTGCGCACGGGCGCGAAGAAGGTGATGCAGGGCGGGATGTCGCGCCGGTCCAGGCCGAGCTTGCCGGCGGCCAGAACGAAATTGTCCCGCGTGTTGCGCATATGGCCGGCGCCGTAGCGGGCGCGGTTGGAGGCGGGGGTCGAGCCGCCCATCAGGGCATCGTGGGCGCCGGTGGTGTCCTCGACGATAGAGAACATGACCTTGCCCATGTCGGAGAAGATCACCCGGCCCTTGCCCAGCGCGGCGGTCCATTGGACCTTCACCGTATCGGCATAGTTCAGCCGTTCGGACGTGTCGGCCGCGTTCCAGGCGATCAGGGAGATGGCGGAGGGGCTCTCGGGCAGCGAGAGGCGCAGGGCCTCGCCCGCCAGCACCTTCACGGTCCAATACCAGCCGCCGGGAATGGTTTCCCGATGCAGCGGGCCGGGCGGGAGCATGACGCTCCAGCGTTCGGTGGGCGCGGGCAGGGCGCGGGGGGCGTGGTCCAGGCCGGCGGCCTTCAATTCCTCATAGCGGCGCGTGTTCGCCGCGATGAGGGCGCGTGTCTCGTCATTCATCGTCATGCGTCTCTCCTCAGACCGACAGAAGCGCCGGGTCGTCCCGGCCGGTGTCCTCGGGGCTGATCGGGCCGTCCCGATCGGAGGATGGGATGCGCGGCTGGCCGGCGATGCGGCGGGGCCAGACCTCGATGTCGTGGGCGATGGTGGCGCCGAAGCGTTCGCGCTCCTCGGCGCGGTTGCGCTTGCGCTCGAAGGCGATGACGCGGGTGGCGAGCGTGAAGGCTTCGCGCAGATCGTGGGTCACCATCACCACGCTCATTTCGCAGCTGTGCCAGAGCTTGAGCATGAGCGTGTGGATGTCGCCGCGAATGCCGGGATCGAGCGCGCCGAACGGCTCGTCCAGCAGCAGGATCTTCGGCTTGCGCATGATCGCCTGGGCGAGGGCGAGGCGCTGCTGCATGCCGCCGGACAAGGCGGCGGGATATTTATCCTCGGCACCCGTGAGCCCCACTTCGGCGATGAGGGCGCGCGCCTCCTCCTGCGCCCGCCGCCGGGCGGCGCCGAACAGGTGGCCGGTGAAGGGCGCGCCAGGAATTTCGGCGGCGAGCAGAACATTGCCCAGCACGGTCAGATGCGGGAACACGCTGTAACGCTGGAACACCACGCCCCGGTCCGCACCGGGTTCGCCGGCGAGCGGCTTGCCGTCGATCAGCACGCGGCCGCGCGTCGCCTGTTCCTCGCTCAAGAGGATGCGGAGAAACGTGGTCTTGCCGCAGCCGGAGGGACCGACCAGGGCGACGAAGGAGCGGGGCGCGAAATCGAGGGAGATGTTCTCCAGCACGATCTGCTCGCCATATTCCTTCCAGAGATGCTCGACCCGGATCGCGGTCATTTTGCGCCTCCGAACCAGGGGAAGGCGGTGTCGCGCAGCTTGGCGAGGGCGAAATCCATGATCACGGACAGCAGCGTGATCCAGGCCACATAAGGCAGGATCACATCCATGGCGAGATAGCGCCGCACCAGGAAGATGCGATAGCCGAGCCCGGAATCCGCCGCGATGGCCTCGGCGGCGATCAGGAACAGGAAGGCCGGGCCGAGCGAGAGCCGCACGCCGTCGATGAGGCGCGGCAGGATCTGCGGCAGCACGATGCGCAGCGCGATTTGCCAGGTGGTGGCGCCGAGCGTCTCCGCCTTGATGATCTGCTCGCGCGGCAATTCCTGCACCCGCATGGCGAGGTCGCGGATGAGGAACGGCGTCACGCCGATGACGATCAGCGCGATCTTGGAGGTTTCCCCAAGCCCCAGCACGATGAACAGGATCGGCAGCAGGGCGAGCGGCGGCACCATGGACACCATGCCGACGAAGGAGGCGAGCAGAGCCCGCACCCCCGGCAGCAGGCCGATGAGCAGACCCACGACCAGGGCGATGAGCGTCGAAAGCGCGAGCGCGCTGGCCAGCCGCTCCAGGCTCGCCAGCGTATCGGCCCACAGGATGTAGTCCCCGGTGCGGGCATCGGCGGTGAAGGCAACGCGGACGATGGCGTCGCCGAGGGTGGCAAGGCTCGGCAGCAGCTTGTCCGCCGGGTTTTCCGCCAGGCGCTCGGCCGAGCCGAGCACATAGGCGAGGAGCACGAGCGCGAACGGCAGGATCGCCAGCAGGAGCCCTGCCGTGCGGTCCGGTCTGCGGTTTATGAGACGCATGGAGGGGATCTCCGATCTGCCGTTGCCTTGTTCCCCCCGTCGCGCTTGTCCCCCCTGTGGGGGAGGGCAGGGAGGGGGTCGGTTCGTCATGGCCGGGCTTGTCCCGGCCATCCACGTCGGGCCGACTGTGGGAGCCTCGAAAAGCTGACACCGGCGGAACCGCGTGGATGCACGGGACAAGCCCGTGCATGACGATGTGCGGGCGCAGCGGCGTCAAGCCACTCGATACCGATCAGCTTCCTAGAGTTTGCCGTCGGCGGCGGCGGCCATATAGGTGTCGGTGAAGCGGAACTTCACGTTCTTCGGATCGCCGAGGATCTTGCCGTCGGCCAGCTCGATGCCCACCGCGTCGGCGGATTTGGCGTCATTGCCGAGCAACTTCTTCTCGAACAGGAACTTGCGCACCCGGTCCATGGTGGTGCCCACGGCCGGCGACTTCACGAACGCGACGGCGTCGGCGGCCTTGTCGAACAGCTTGGTGGCGGCGAGCTGGCTTTCGAAGCCGGCGAGATCGGTGCCGGAGGCCTTGCCCATGGCGGTGCGGGCGGCAATCCCGGCTTCGGTCTTGGCGGTGGTGAGCGCCATGGTCTCGTACCAGATGCCGACCAGCGCCTTGCCGAAGTCCGGGTTGTCCTTGAGCGTCGCCGTGTTGGCCACCAGCAGGTCCATGATCTCGCCGGGGATCTTGGAGCTGTCGAACACGTTGTGGGCGGACTTGTCGGCGAGGATCTCGGAGACCAGCGGGTTCCAGGTGACGACGGCGGTGACGGCCTTGGTCTTGTAGGCGGCGACCATGTCGGCGTCTGAAGTGTTGGTGACCTTCACGTCGCGCTCGCTCATCTTGGCGGATTCGAGCGCCCGGGCCAGCAGGTAGTGGGAGACCGAGAACTCGACCAGATTGACCTTCTGCCCCTTGATGTCGGAGAGCTTGGTCTTGTCCTTGAGGATCACGGCGTCATTGCCGTTGGAGAAATCGCCGACGATCACGGCGGTGGTGTCCACGCCGCCAGCGGCGGGCACGGAGAGCGTGTCCATGTTCGTGACGGTCAGGGCATCGAAGGCACCGGCCGTGTATTGGTTGATGGATTCGACGTAATCGTTGAATTGGGTGACGTCGATCTTGATGCCGTATTTGTCGGCCCATTTCTTGACGATACCGTTTTCGGCGGCATAGCCCCAGGGCATCCAGCCCACATAGATCGACCAGGCGACCTTGAATTCCTTCTTCGGCGCGGCGAGCGCCGGGGAGGCGCCGGCGATCAGCGCGGCGGCACAGGCAAGGCCGAGAATTTTCGAGAAGCGAGAGCGCATATTCTATTCCCCTATCGTTAGGTCGAACGATGAGGAATTGGCGAGACTCCAGTGCCGCCAATTCCTTGGCCACCGAGGTCTCCCGGGCTTTTATCCCGCCGTGCACCCGGCCGGATGTCTCCCGGACCGGTGGCAGCTCTCGGACCAGCACATCGCGGATGCGATGCCGGAACCCTAGCCGCCAACTCTGCCCCTAATTGAGCAAATCGCATGCCAGTTGCCGCCGACGCAGAATCAACGGGTTTCGCCAACGGCCGCGTGTGGTAGTGCACGCAGGGGGAGCATCGTGGGCTGAAAATAGGCAAAACTGGCCCTTATGATGCCCCGTGCATGCAAAAGGCAGCCGGCTCCAGGTCGGCTCTTATCGCCTCACCCAAGGGCCACATGGGTATCTGTGGAAACCCCGAGAAGAGCGGCCTGCGCATCCGCCGCTTTGTGGGCCGCGTCGAGGGTGGCGCTCCATTCGTCGATGACGCTGGAATCATGGCCGGTGACATTGGCGAGGCTCAATTGGTCCAGCGCCACGCCCTTCAGCGTGTAGGTGCGCAGATTCTCCGGCAGGGCGATCACCGTGGAGCCGTTGACCTCGCTCAGCACCACGCTGTCCGCCGGCACCCAGCCGAAATTCAGCACGTCGGTTGTGGGCTGGAAATCGGCGATCACTTCCTGCTTGCCCCAGTTCCAAGTGATGTCGATGGTTTCCGGCGCATGGGCGACAGGCGCGGCGGAGACCACGCTGTCGAGCACGCCATTGCCGCCGATCACCGTGTCCGGCGTCAGGCTGGAGGCATTGGCGATGTCGGAGAACGACTTGCCCTGAACCCAGCTGTCATAGGCCGCCTTCACCAGGCTCTCCGAACTGCCGGTCGCATCGCCCGAGAGATCGTAGAACATCATGCCGCCGAGCCCCTGGGACTGGGCCCATTCCGCCTTCATCGCCACCGAGGCGGGGGTCTCCACCGACGAGAAGATGCCAAGCTTGGCATTGTAGACATAGGCCGCCTGGGCATCATCGTCCCAATAGAGCGACCAGCCGCTGTTCGGATCCTCCAGCTTGGCGAGGATGTCGGCATAATCATAATGGCCGACCGAGGAGCCGACGGGAAATCCCGTGCTGGCGGCATCGAGCCCGCCGTCCCCGCCGTCCGCCACCCCGCTCCAGGCGGCGGTATAGAGCGGCGCGCCGAGCACCATCTTGCCGGGGTCGATGCCGACCGCGAGATATTGCGCGACCGCGCTTTCAATGCCCGTTCCGTCGGCGGAATCCAGCAGCGGCGCGAGATGGCCGGTGGTGGTATCCCAGGTGCCGTGGAAGTCGTAGGCCATCACATTGAACCAATCCACATAGGGATCGAGGCCGGCGAGGTTGAAATTGGCGATCTTGGTCGCGCCCACCGGAGAGGCCACGGAGATGGTGTAGTCGCGCCCGGTTTCGGCCTCCAGCCCGTCGAGGGCGTGGCGCAGGTCGGCGACCAGGAGGGCGTAATTGGCGCCGTCGTCCGGGCGCACCGAATTGCCCGCCAGACCCTCGCCGCCGGGAAATTCCCAGTCGAGGTCCACGCCGTCGAACATGGGATAGGTCTTGAGGAAATCCACCACCGACTGGGCGAACGTGTCCCGCCCTTCGGCGGTTGCGGCGGTGTCGCTGAAATTGGCGGAGAGGGTCCAGCCGCCGATCATCATCGAGACCTTCAGGTCGGGATGCTCGGCCTTCAGTTCCACGATCTGGTTGAAACTGCCCGCCAATCCCTGGCCCGCCGTATCGGCGATGCCGTCCACGCTGTCGGCGGCGGAGAACAGCATCTGCGTGTCGCTATAGGGATCGAACAGCACCATGTGGCCGCTGGAATCGATATTGGCCGCGGCATAGATGAGGTTGGTGAGCTGGTCGGCGGGCACATCCGAGATGGTGTAATTGTGATCGTAGACGGTCCAGTCGGCATAATAGCCGGCGAGGATCGGCCCTTTCGCCCCGCTGGCGGGCGTGTCCACGGGCGTGCCGCCCGAAGGCGTCTCGGCCGGCGGAACCTCCGCCACCGGGGTTTCCGTCACGGGCGTTTCGACTGCCGGGGGCTGGACGACCGGCGCCTCGACCACAGGGATGTCGACCGCTGGGGTGTCCACCACTGGCACCTCGACCACCGGCGGCGCGGCCGGAACCGGCTCTGCCGGAGTTTCCACGGGGAGGTCTACGGGGGCCTGCGGGCTGGTCGTACCGCCCGCGTCATCCGGCGCGGCATGGGCGGCGGAGAGCGCGGCGGTCCAGGCCATCAGCGCCGAGGCATCGTCCGCCGTGATGTTGGACAAGGAGAGTTCGGCCAGCCCGACGCCGCTCAGCGTATAGGTCTGGTCGCTCGCCGGAAGGGCGATGACGGTCGAGCCATCGACTTCCGACAAGGTGAAGCTGGCGGCGCCGATCCAGCCGAAATCCAGCATGTCGTGGGCGGGGTCGAAGGCGATGGTTTCGTGCGTCGCCCAGCCCCAATTGATGTCGATCTCCTTGCCGAGGCCCGCATTGCCGCCGAAGGCCCCGTCGCCGGGATCGAGGATGCGGCTCCAGGCCACCAGCGCGGAAGCGTTCAGCGCGGCGATATTGGCAAGCGAAAGCTCTGCCAGGGTAACACCGCGCAGCGTATAGGTTTCAGCGCTGGAAGGGATGGAAATCACCACCGAGCCGGCGACTTCCGCCACCGTGAACGTGTCGGCGGAAAACCAGCCGAAATCCAGCGTATCGCAGGTGGGATCGAAGTCGAGCACGGTATTCGTGCTCCACGCCCAGGTCAGGGCGGTGACGATGCCGGGATCGCCCTGTTGGCGCTGCGCTTCCGCGTCCCATTCGTCATCATTCAGCGTGCTCGTTACGGATCCAGTGTTCCCGTTCGACATGCCCGCCTCCTGCCCCGTCACCAGCTAATGCCTTATGATCTGAATCATTAACGCATCCGGGTGACGCCAGCATGGCGGAAGCGAGTGGGGGTTGTCGAGCGGCTTTTACAGATGGATTGCTCAACCAATTGGTTCATTCGAGAAAATTTAGCCAATGAGTATTTTCCAGATAACAGTAAATAAAGGTTCGGACGCGCCTGAAGACGCTGATTCGGGGGCGGTAATATCGTATTTTCACGCCGGACTGCCCCGAGAAGCGCCCGCGTGACGCCCCCTTGACGCTATGTTCGCGCAGCTTGAGATTGACGCTTGGCAGCAGACAGGAATTTCATGTTCGATTCCATGAAGATCGAGCGCAGCCTCGACAAGGCGAGCTTCAAGGCCCTGGAACCCGGCCTGCGCGAAGGGCTGCTGGATCTTCAGTCCGAGCTGATCGCGCAGAAGCGCTGCACCATCCTCATTCTCATCAATGGCGCGGATGGGGTGGGCAAGGGGGCAATCCTCAACCAGCTCTATGGCTGGCTGGATGCGCGCAAGCTCGCCACCCTCACCTATGAGGCGCCCACCGACGAGGAGCGGGCGCGCCCGGCGATCTGGAAATATTGGCGCGACATGCCGGCCCATGGGGACATCGGCATCATCCTTGGCTCCTGGTACCATACGCCGCTCGAAACCCACGCGCTCGGCGGCCCCGATGGGGCGGAGCTGACCCAGGCGCTGGACGCGATCAATCATTTCGAAGCCATGCTGCATGCCGAGGGCGTGCTGCTGCTGAAATTGTGGCTCTATCTCGACCCCGAGGACGCCCAGGCGCGGCTGAAGGCGCTGGACGAAGGGCCTTATGACCGGCCGGTGGTGCGGGAATGGGCGCGCATCTCCAGCAAGAAAATCCGCCGCCGACTGGAGGCGAGCGCCGCCGAGACATTTCGCCAGACCTCCACGGGCATCGCCCCCTGGACCGTCGTGCCGGCCGCCGATCTTCATTATTGCGCCATCGCGGTCGGTAATGCGCTGATGGAAGTGCTGATGCAGGCGACCGCCGTGCCGCCGACGGAATGCGCGGTCCCTGCACCGGCCAGCGAGCCGGCCCATCCCTCGCCGATCCCGGCGGCGCTGCCGGCAGTCAGCATCCTTTCCACCCTGGATTTCAGCGAGAAACTCGACGAGGCGAGCTATCGCGCGCAGCTCGACGTGGAGCAGCAGCGTATCACCCGCCTCACCAATTCGCGTGCCTTCGCCAAGCGGGGCCTCGTGTGTGCGTTCGAGGGCAGCGACGCAGCCGGCAAGAGCAGCACCATCATGCGCCTGCGCGAGGCGCTGGACCCGCGCCATTTCCGCGTCCATCCCATTTCCGCCCCCAGCGACGAGGAGCGCGCGCGGCCCTATCTGTGGCGCTTCTGGCGGCGCATTCCCGCGCGCGGCTCAACCGCCGTATTCGATCGCTCCTGGTACGGTCGGGTGCTGGTGGAGCGGGTGGAGAAACTGACCCCGCAGGAGGACTGGAGCCGGGCCTATGGCGAGATCAATGATTTCGAACGCCAGCTCCACGAAGGCGGCTATGTGCTGGCGAAATTCTGGCTCGCCATCAGCCCCGACGAGCAGGCCCGCCGCTTCGCCGAGCGCGAGCGCATCGCCTACAAGCGCTTCAAGCTGACGCCGGAGGATTGGCGCAACCGGGAGAAATGGCCGCTCTACGAGCACGCCGTGACCGACATGGTGGACCGCACCAGTACCTTCTATGCCCCCTGGACCCTGGTGGAGGCGGAGAACAAGCATTTCGCCCGGGTGAAGGTGCTGCGCACCATCGCCGACCGGCTGGAAGAGGCCTTGGGCTGAGGCCGGCGGGGCCTGCCGGACGCAATGGTCCGGCGGCCTCGGCCGCGCGAGGCGGCGTCGCCGGCCTCAATGCATGTGCAGCCCGCCGTTCACGTCAAGCACGGCGC
Organism: Roseixanthobacter finlandensis; assembly: GCF_043195105.2. Lineage (NCBI taxonomy): Bacteria > Pseudomonadati > Pseudomonadota > Alphaproteobacteria > Hyphomicrobiales > Xanthobacteraceae > Roseixanthobacter > Roseixanthobacter finlandensis. Next base: position 5,149,844 of record NZ_CM195536.1, read on the forward strand.
CGGTGACGTAGCTGGAAAGGTCGCTCGCGAGGAACAGGCAGGCATCGGCGATTTCTTCCGCGCGAGCGAGCCGGCCCATGGGCACCGCCTCTTCCACTGCGCGGCGCCGCTCCGGCGTCAGCTGGCCCTGGAAGATGTCGGTATCGACCAGGCCGGGCGCGATCGCATTGACGCGGATGCCGTCGGCGGCCAGTTCGCGCGCCATGGATTTGGCGAGGCTGTGCACGCCCCCCTTCGCGGCGGCATAATGGGGACCGCCGAACACGCCGCCGCCCCGCAATGCCGCAAGCGAGCCGATGCACACAATGACGCCGGCGTGTTGGACGCGGAAATGCGGCACGATGGCCTGGCTCATGTTGAAGGTGCCGCGCAGGCTCGCATCCATCACCAGGTCGTAATTGGCGCGGTCCACGTCCATCAGGCGGGTGGGCTGGCTGACGCCGGCATTGTTCACCACGATGTCGAGCGCGCCGAAATGGGCGAGCACGGCCTCGATGGCATGCGCGCACTGCGCGGGGTCGGTGACGTTGCAGGCCAGCCCGGCGTGCGCGGTGCCAAGGCGTGCCGCGGCATCGCCGGCGGCCTTGCCGTCCAGGTCGAGGATGGCGATGCGGGCGCCTTCGCGGGCAAAGCGGGTCGCGGTGGCGAAGCCGATCCCGCGCGGGGTGGCCGCGCCGGTGACGACGACCACTTTTCCTTCCAGCAACATGATGATGTCCTCGAAATGTTTCGCGGCCGATGCCCCGCCTGCCGCCCGCGCCGCGCGCCGGTCTTCTGCGTCAGGCCGAAGACCGGCACGGATCGGGCGGCAGCCGAGGCATCGGTTTGCGGCGTCAGCCGCGCTTGACCAGCGGGCAGGAGCCCTTTTCCATCGATTGGAACGCCTCGTCGCCGGGAACTACGGCTTTGACGATCATGTCGTCCCACGGATACTTGGATTCTTCCGGCTTCTTCACCTGGAGCAGGTACATATCGTGAATCATGCGGCCGTCGGCGCGGATGATGCCGTTCTTGGCGAACATGTCGTTGACCGGGGTCTTGCGCATCTCGGCCATCACCTTGTCGCTGTCCTTGGAGCCGACGGCGGCGACCGCCTTGAGATAATGCAGCACCGAGGAATAATCCGCCGCCTGGGTGACGGTGGGCATGCGGCCGATCTTCTCGAAGAAGCGCTTCGACCAGGCGCGGGTCTCGTCATTGAGGTCCCAGTAGAAGCCTTCCGTGTAAAGCAGGCCCTGGGCGGTCTTCAGGCCGATGGAATGCATGTCTGTGATATAGCCGCCGAGCACGGCGAGGCGCTGCTTGCCGTCCTTGGTGATCTTGAATTCCTCGGCCTGCTTCACCGCATTGATGGTGTCGCCGCCGGAGTTTGCGAGCGCGATCACCTTGGCGCCGGAGGATTTGGCGCTGAGCAGGAAGGCGGAGAAGTCCGGCGTGTTGAGCGGCGTCTTCACCGAGCCGACCACCTTGCCGCCGGCATCCTTGACGATCTGCGCGGTGTCCTTCTCCAGTGCCAGGCCGAAGGCATAGTCGGTGGTGAGGAAGAACCAGCTGTCGCCGCCATCCTTCAGGATCGCCTTGCCGGTAACATTGGCCCAGGAGATGGTGTCGAAAGCGTAATGGATGGAATAGGGCGTGCATTTATCGTTGGAAATGCGCGAGGTGGCGGCGCCGACGACGATGGCGATCTTCTTGAGCGAGGCGGCAATATCCACCACCGCGAGCGCGACCGCCGAGTTGGAGATATCGGTGATCATGTCGACGTTGTCGGTCTCGTACCATTGCCGGGCGATGCCGGCGCCGATGTCGGCCTTGTTCTGGGTGTCGGCATAGACGAGGCCGATGGGTTGGCCGAGCACCTTGCCGCCGAAATCGTCGATGGCCATCTGCACGGCGGTGACCGAGCCCTGGCCGGAAATATCCGAGAACAGGCCGGACATGTCGGTGAGCACGCCGATCTTCACGCCGTCTGCGGCGTGGGCCGTGCCGAGCGGCAGGGTGGCCACGAGGGCCATCGCGAGCGCGGGAAGCGAGAACAGTTTCTTCATTTTGGGCATCTCCCCTTACGTTTTGTTTTTCAGGTCTAGCGCCTGTGCATACGTATGCATTCACAGGCGCACGCGCGTGTCAATGGGCGTTGTCCCGGCGCGCGCGGGGTTATTCCGCCGGATGTTTCGCGGCGATGAGCGCCGATGAGCGCACGATCAGTTCGCCCGGAAGCCGCTCGGTGATGGCCTTGCGCTTGGTCTTGCGCTCCGGGTCGAACAGCAGCGCCAGGGACCGTTCGATCATGGCGTCGATCGGCTGGCGGACCGTGGTGAGCTGGTAGCTCGGCCAGGAGGCCGAGGGGATATCGTCGAAGCCGACGATGGAGAGGTCCTGCGGCACGCGCAGGCCCAGTTCGAACCGCGCCGCATCCAGCGCGCCCATGGCCATCACGTCGCTCACGCACACGATGGCATTGGGCCGCCTGCGGAAGCGCAGCAGCCGCAGGGCGGCGGCAAAGCCGCCCTCATAGGTGTTGTCGCCCATTTCGTCGCCCACCAGCGCGAGCCCGTGGCGCGCCAGCGCCTCCTCCAGCCCCTGCTTGCGCTCGATATGGGTCGAGGTGTCGGCCCGTCCGCCGATGATGGCGAAGCGGTCGTGCTCCGCCTCGATCAGGCGTTCCGTCAGGTCGAAGGAGGCTTGCACATTGGCGCAGCACACCGAGCAGACCGCCTCCTTGTAGGTGGCGCGGTTGAACAGCACGACCGGCGTCTTGTTGCGCTCGCACGCATTGGCCATCTTGCTGGACAGGGCCGACGACGTGATGATGACCCCTTCCACCTGATATTGCAGGAGAAACGGCAGCACGTCGTCCACTTCCCCGCCCGGCGGAACGGTGAAAAGCAGCACCCGCTTGCCGCGCTTCTGTAACGCCGCGACGAAGCCGTTCAGCACCGTCGGATAGAACGGGTTGAGCAGGTCGCCCATCACCAGGCCGACGATGTTGGACTTGTTGCTCAGCAGGCTGCGCGCCAGCTCGTTGGGCGTATAGCCGATGCTCTGCGCGGTCGAGAGGATGCGCTCGCGCGTCTCGCTGGAGATGCGTTCGTCGCCGGCCAGCGCGCGCGAGACCGTGGACTGCGAGACGCCCGCGGCGCGCGCCACGTCGCGCGAGGTAATCTTGCTCATCCGTCCTCCGCACTGGCCCGGCGCTTGCGCGCGGCCACGTTATAGACTGGTCCGTCGTGTCGCTCCAAACGGCGGGGCGCCGCAGGCGAGCGCTTCGCCCACCGTCCTCGCCGGCGCCGAGGCCGGCGAGATGCCGGTCGCGGCCCGATTTGCGCGCGCGCGCCATTTTAAAAATCCGTGCTGGCGCGGGGCGCCGGCGTGAACCGGCGTTCGGCCCGGCGCCGCCGCCAGAATGCGGGGAGCTTGGCGAGCCGGTCCAACTCGCCGACGATCCCACGCCGGAAGGCCAGCACGCAGACCACGAAGATCGCGCCCTGGATGATCGTGACCCAGGAGCCGAACTGGGCGAGATATTGCTGCATGCCGGTGACGATCAGCGCGCCCATCACCGGCCCGGTCAGCGTTCCCGCGCCGCCGAGCACGGTCATCAGCACCGCTTCGCCGGAGGCCTGCCAGCTCACGTCGGTGAGGGAGGCGAGCTGGAACACCAGCGCCTTGGTGGCCCCGCCCAATCCCGCGACGCCGGCGGAGATGACGAAGGCCGCCAGCTTCACATGGCGCGTCTTGATGCCGAGCGAGGTGGCCTTGATGTCATTGTCCCGCACCGCCCGCAGCACCTGGCCGAACGGGGAATTGATGGTGCGGTAGATGATCAGGAAGCCAATCAGGAACACGCCCATGACGAAATAATACATCGCCATGTGGCTGCCGAGCGGGATCAGCCCGAACAGATCGCCGCGCGGCACGCTCTGGATGCCGTCCTCGCCGCCGGTGAATTCCGCCTGGAGGCAGAAGAAAAACACCATCTGCGCCAGCGCCAGCGTGATCATGGAGAAATAGATTCCCTGCCGGCGGATCGCCAGCCAGCCGAACGCCGCGCCCAGCACGATCGCGACGCCGGTGCCGGCGAGGATCGAGAGTTCCGGTGTGAGGCCCCAGTATTTCGCCGATTCCGCCGTCACATAGGAGGCGATGCCGAAATAGGCGGCATGGCCGAATGAGAGCAGGCCGGCGAAGCCGAACAGCAGGTTGAAGGAGCAGGCGAAGAGCGCGAAGCACAGCACCTTCATGGCGAACAGCGGGTAGACCATGAAGGGGAACACCGCGAGCGCCGCGATGCCGAGCCCCCAGGCGAGGATCTGGCGCCGGCGCGCGGCCGTGGCCTTGGCGGCGAGAGGAGTTTTGACGGGACTCGTAGCGGGACTTGCCATGAGCATGGTCACGCCCTCCTTCCGAACAGGCCGGCCGGCTTCACCAGCAGGACGCAGGCCATGAGGACAAACACGACGGTGCTGGACGCGGCGGGATAGAACACCTTGGTCAATCCCTCCACGAACCCCACCAGGAAGCCGGAGACGATGGCACCCGACATGGAGCCGAGGCCGCCGATCACCACCACCGCGAACACCACGATGATGATGTTGGAGCCCATGAGCGGGCTCACCTGGTAGATCGGCGCGGCGAGCACCCCGGCGACGGCGGCGAGCGCGACGCCGAGGCCGTAGGTGAGATTGATCATCTTCGACACGTCGATGCCGAAGGCCCGCACCAATTGGGGCTTCTCCGTCGCCGCGCGCAGATAGGAGCCGAGGCGGGTGCGCTCGAACATGTACCAGACCGCGAAGCAGATGGTGATGGAGGCCACCAGCACCCAGGCGCGATAGGTGGGCATGTACATGAAGCCGAGATCCCACCCGCCGCGCAATTCCGCCGGAATGGCATAAGGCTGGCCCGAGGAGCCGAGCTTCTGGCGGAAGCTGCCTTCCAGCAGCAAGGCGATGCCGAAGGTCAGCAGCAGGCCATAGGCGGGATCGAGCGCATAGACCCGCCGCAGCACGAAGCGTTCCAGCAGCAGGCCGAACGCGCCGACGATCAGCGGAGCCAGCAGCAGCGAGGCCCAGTAATTGATGCCGAGGGTCTGGAGCAGGATCCAGGCCATCATGGCGCCCAGCATGTATTGCGCGCCATGCACAAAGTTCACGATGTTCAGCATGCCGAAGATCAAGGCGAGGCCCAGGCTCAGCATGGCATAGAAGGCGCCGTTGATCAGGCCCAGCATCAGCTGGCCCATGAAAGCGTCGATCGGCAAATTGTAGAGGGTGTCCAATATATTATGCATATGGCCCTCCTATGCGTGCAAATAGTTGGCGATGGCGCGCACTTCGTCGGCCTTGGCGGCGTGGGGGATGTGTTCCACCACGCGGCCGTTCTCCAGGACGTAGTGCTGGTCGGCCACCTTGGCGGCGAACTTGATGTTCTGCTCCACCAGCAAAATCGTGTAGCCGAGCGTCTTCAGCTCGCGGATCACGGCGCCGATCTGCTTGACGATGACCGGGGCGAGCCCCTCGGTCGGCTCGTCCAGCAGAAGGGTATCGGCGCCGGTGCGCAGGATGCGGGCGATGGCCAGCATCTGCTGCTCGCCGCCCGAAAGCTTGGTGCCGCCGCTCTTGCAGCGATCCTTCAGGTTCGGGAACAGGCGGTAGATGGCGTCGATCCCCATGCCGCCTTCGCGCAGCTTGGGGGGAAGGCGCAAATTCTCCTCCACCGAGAGGGTCGCGAAGATGCCGCGATCCTCCGGGCAATAGGCGAGGCCCTGGCGGGCGATCTGGTTGGCCTGGGCCGCGATGGTCTCCTTGCCGCGAAACAGGATCGAGCCGCGGCGTTTGTCGAGCAGACCCATCATGGCCTTGAGCGTTGTGCTCTTGCCGGCCCCGTTGCGGCCGAGCAGCGTCACCAGCTGGCCGGGGCGCACGTCGAAGGAGACCGAATGCAGCACATGGGAATCGCCGTACCAGCCGTGCAGGTCGCGCACGCAGAGGACGGCGGGGCTCAGTTCATTCATCGTCGTCGTCCTCCCCGAGATAGGCGGTGATCACCTCGGGATTGGCGGTGACTTCCGCATAGGTGCCGCTGGCCAGAAGCTGGCCGCGCGCCAGCACGGTGATGGTGTCGGAGAGGGTGGCGACGACGGGAAGATTGTGTTCCACCATCACCACGGTCCGCCCCTTGGCCACGGTGCGGATCAGCTCCGTGATCGGGCCGATATCCTCCGGGCCGAGGCCGGACATGGGTTCGTCCAGCAGCAGGGTTTCCGGCTCCAAAGCGAGGGTGGTCGCAAGCTCCAGCGCCCGCTTGCGGCCATAGGCCAGCGCGCCGGAAGCGGTGTCCGCATAGGCGGTGAGCCCGACCATCTCAAGCAGTTCGTCGGCGCGGTCGTCGAACCGCGTGAGCGCGGCGGTGGAGCGCCAGAAGCAATAGCTTCCACCCTCCTTCCCCTGGAGCGCGACGCGCACATTGTCCCGCGCCGAGAGCTGGTCGAAGACCGAGGAGATCTGGAACGAGCGCACCAAGCCGAGGCGCGATACGGCCGCCGGCTCCAGATGGGTGATGTTGCGCCCGCGATAATGGATCGAGCCGTGGGTCGGCTTGAGGAAGCTGGTCAACAGATTGAACAGCGTGGTCTTGCCGGCGCCGTTGGGGCCGATGATGCCGTGTATGGTGTTTTCGGCCACCTGAAGGCTGACGTCCTTGACGGCGAAAAAGCCGTTGAACTGCTTGCTCAGGTCGCGCGCTTCGATCGCGATGCCCATATCCCTCCTCCGGTGGTGCGGAGACCGGGCGCGGTCCATCCCGCGGCCGCGTGACGGGGCCGCAGGCAGGGCGCGGGAAGCTGTATTCCTTAAGGGAAGCCAGCTTCCATCGCGCCGCGCAGGTCGTCCTTGGCGTTCAGCGTTTCCTCCTCCCCCGCCTTTTTGTTTTATGGCGGTGGGAGACCTCGTCCGGTCTTAGACGGCGCGCCTCATGGTCTCGTCCTCGCCCGCGGCACCGGCCGCCGCGGCCTCGGGCACCTTCATCATCATCTTGATGATGCTGCCATAATCGAGATGGCCGTTGCCGCTCTGGCAATGCAGCGCGAACAGGTCGCACGCGAGATCGCCGAGCGGGCTTAGGGATTTGTATTCCGCCGACAATTGCTTGGCCAAGCGCATGTCCTTGAGCTGGAATTCGGAGCGGAAGCCGCCCTGGTAGCCGTGGGAGGACGGCACGTTCGGCATGATGCCGGGATAGGGGTGATAGCGTTCCAGGGCGTAATTGGTGCCCGAGGAATTGCGCATCACCTCGGAGAGCACCGCCGGGTCCAGGCCGTTGGCGACGCCGAGCGCGAGCGCCTCGGCGGTGGCGGCCATGCAGACGCCGGAGAGCATGTTGTTGCACAGCTTCGCGGTGTGGCCGGCGCCATTGCCGCCGACATGGAAGATGCGCTTGCCCATGGCTTCCAGCAGCGGGCGCGCCCGCTCCAGGTCCTCAAGGCTGCCGCCCACCATGAAGGTGAGCGTGCCGGCTTCCGCGCCCGGGGTGCCGCCGGAAACCGGGGCATCGATCATGGTCTTGCCGGCGGCGCGGGCCGCGGCGGCGATCTCGGACGATACCGTGCTCGATATGGTGCTGGAATCGATCAGCAATGTGCCGGCGCGGGTTTTCGTCACGAGGCCGTCGGACCCGAGATAGAGGTCGCGCACATTCTGCCCGGTGGGCAGCATGGAGATCACCACATCGGCCTCGGCGGCCGCGCCCTGGGGCGAGACCGCCGCATGGGCGCCGAGCCGCACCGCCTCGTCGAGGGCGGACACCGAAAGGTCGTAGGCGAAGACGGTGTGACCGGCATGGATCAGGTTGCGGACCATGGGCCGCCCCATATTTCCGATGCCGATGAATGCAACACGCATGACGGGCTCCCTAGGCCGAAATATTCGGATTGATGATGGCGGTCTTCGACCAGGTGAAATGATGCAGCATGCTTTCGAGCGAAAGCTCCTTGCCGAGGCCGCTCATCTTGGTGCCGCCGTATTCGATGTTCGCTTCAGCCACCGCATATTGGTTCACCTGCACGAAGCCGGCGTCCACCTGCTCGATAAACTGGAAGGCCTTGGACAGATCATTGGTCCATACCGTGGCGGCGAGGCCGAACTTGACGTCGTTGGCTTCCTGGATCACCGCTTCGAAATCGCTCCAGCGTGCGAGCGTGGCCACCGGGCCGAAGATCTCGTCCTGGCACACCTCAGAGGAATGCGGGATGCCTTCGATGAGGGTGGTCTGGTAGAAATAGCCGTCCTTCAGGGCCGGGTCCTGCGGGCGCGCGCCGCCGGTGAGGATGCGCGCGCCCTCGGTCTGGCGCGCCATATGCACATAGCGCTCCACGCGGTCGAGCTGGGATTTGGAGATGATGGAACCGACCTGCGTGCGCTCGTCCAGCGGGTCGCCGACGCGGAAGGTGGGGATAATTGCAAGCACCCGCTCCACCACCTCGTCATAGAGCGAATCGTGGATATAGACGCGCGTGCCGGCGGTGCAGGACTGGCCCTGGCGCTGCAGCCGCAGACCGCGCACCACGCCGTCGGCGGCGGCCGTGGGGTCCATGTCGGGCAGGAAGACGCTCGGATTCTTGCCGCCAAGTTCCGCCGTCACGGGGGCGATCTTGTCGGCGGCATAATGCAGGATCTTAACGCCCACCGCGCTCGACCCGGTGAAGGTGACCTTGCGCACCTTGGGATGCTCGCACAGCAGGCGCCCGGCCTCTTCGCCGAGGCCTGAGATGCAATTCGCGACGCCCGGCGGCAGCACTTCCTGCATCAGTTCGAAGCAGCGCAGCACGGCCAGCGGGGCCTGTTCGGCGGTCTTGAGCACCACCGTATTGCCGGCCGCGAGCGCGGGGCCGATCTTGGATGCGAGTTGCATCAGCGGCGCATTCCAGGGAATGATGGCGGCGACCACGCCAAGCGGTTCGCGCTTGGTGAACAGCAGGTGGCCGTCGAGATAGGGGATGGTCTGCCCCTTCACCTCACCGGCGAGGCCGGCGAAGAAACGCAGGATATCCACCATGGTGGCGGCTTCGCCGCGAGTCTGGGTCGCGAGGGCGTTGCCGGTCTCGAATGCGGAAAGCTGGGCGATCGCTTCGGCCTCGCTCTCCAGCCGCGCGGCGGCCTTCACCAGGAGGGCGGCGCGGTCACGGGCGGTGAGGTGGCGCCAGCCGGCGAAAGCGGCGCTCGCGGAGGCGACCGCGCGGTCCACGTCGGCGCCGCCGCAGCGGGGCGCGTGGCCGATGATGCGGGCGGTAGCGGGATTGTCGACCTCGAATTTGTGGTCGGTGAGCGCGGCCTGGAGACGGCCTTCGCACACCACCATTCCGGAAAGACGCTTCGCTTCCGCAGCGGCGGCTTCCGCGCGCTGGACGGGCGATATCGCTTCGCTGATATCGAGCATTGGCTTCCTCTCGTTTCCGCCCTGGCTCCGCTCTTTGAGTGTGCCGGCGGGCCATTCCGCTGCACTTCGGCGCGGCGGGACGAGGTCCCTGCTCGGCTTGCGCATACGTATGCACTAGTGCTAATCGACGGCTAACAAGAAGTCAATCAGGTGATCGGAGACGCAAATGGCTCGTATTGGAATGATGCTCGGCGATCCTGCCGGCGTGGGGCCGGAGGTGGTCGCCAAGGTGCTTTCGGCCAATCGCCATGTGCCCGTCGCTTTGTTCGCGGATCCCGGAGTGTTCGCGCGCGCGCAGGCGATCGCGGGCGTCAGCATTGATGTCGAGCCGGTCGCCGACAGCGCCGCCAGCGCCGCGTCCGATGCCCTGGTGACGCTGATCGAGGTGCCGCTGGCCGAGGGCGAGAGCCTTCCGCCCGGCATCGCCTCGGTGCAGGCCGGGCGCCATACGCTCGCGAGCCTCCAGGCGGTGGCCGCGGCCGCGGCAGCGGGGCATGTGAACGGCATCCTCTACGGGCCGCTCAACAAGCAGGCGATGAAGCTTGCCGGGCACCATGCCCTGGATGAGATGCATTATTTCCAGGAGCTGCTGAACTGGCGCGAGACCTGTTTCGAGCTGATCAATCGCGGCCCGCTCTGGACCACCCGCGTCACCTCCCACATTCCGATGAAGGAGGTCGCGGGAGCGATCACGGTCGAGCGCATCCTTGAGGCGACGCAGATCGGCGTGCGCGCGGCGCGGGCCGCAGGCATCGATGCGCCGCGCATCCGCGTGGCCGCGCTCAACCCCCATGCGGGCGAAGGCGGGGCGATGGGGCTGGAGGAGATCGAGGTCCTCACCCCCGCAGTGGCGCGGATGAAGGCCGATGGGCTCGACGTGGAGGGTCCGTTCCCCGCCGACACGCTCTTCCGCAGTGCTTTGCGCGGCGATGCCGACCTGATCGTCACCATGTATCACGACCAGGGGCAGATCGCCCTGAAGACCGTCGCGTTCGGTGAAAACGTCACCGTGCTCGGCGGCATGCCGGTGCCCATCGTGACCTCCTCGCAGGGCACCGCCTTCGACATCGTCGGCCAGAACAAGGCCGATCCCTCGGCGCTGCAACATGCCTTCGATCTGGTAGTGCGCCTGGCGGGCGTCGGCGCGGCCTGGCGCGGGGAGCAGGTCCCCGCATAAATCGGCGGGCGGTTTCCCGGTTCAGAAAATCGGGAACATCGCCGTCCGCTCGCTCATTGCGAGGTGCCGTCGTGCACCGCGTGATAGCGCCGGCCGAAATAGATCAGCGCCTCCGGCGTCCCGCCGGCGGCGATGCCCACCACCTCGCAGAACAGCACGCAATGTGTGCCCACATCGACCGTGCGGGCCACCCGGCAATCGAACGCGGCCACCGCGTCCGCCAGCATGGGCGCGCCGGTGGCCGATGGCGCCCATTCGGCAGCGGCGAAACGCTCCTCCATCGGCGTCTTGCCGCCGAACAGGTTGGACAGGCCCTTGTGGCTCGGCGCGAGCGTGTTGACGCACAGCACGCCATTGGCCGCGAACGCCGGGCTGACGGACGAGCCGCGATTGAGGCACACCAGCAAGGTGGGCGGGCTATCGGTGACGCTGCACACCGCGGATGCGGTAAAGCCCGCCTTCCCGCCCGGCCCGTCCGTGGTCACGACATTCACCGCCGCGCCCACGCGGGACATGGCGTCGCGATAGTCCTGCTGGGTCACGGCCGGTGCATCGGCCATGCCGGTGCTCGCCGGCGGGGTCTGGCTGAGGTTCATGAGGGTCCCTCCAGGATGGCGGGGGTGGTTGAACGCGCGGCCGGGCTCATGCCAGCACGCACGCTTCGGAAAAATCGAAGCGCGGCAGCCGGCCGAACACGCCGGATGGGTCGCCATGGCCGAGATTGACCAGGAAATTCGCCTTCCAGGTCGTTCCCGCAAAAAACGCCGCATCAACCTTCGCCTTGTCGAAACCGCCCATGGGGCCGGCATCGAGCCCGAGCGCGCGCGCCGCGAGGATCAGATAGGCGCCCTGCAAGGTGCCGTTGAGAAAGGCGGTCTCGCGCGCCGCTTCCGGGCTCGACGTGAACCAGGATTTTGCATCCGCATGGGGAAACAGCTTGGGCAGATGCTCGTAGAAGGCTTCGTCCCGCGCCACGATCACCGTGACCGGGGCGGCCATGGTCTTCTCCAGATTGCCCTTGGAGAGGGCCGGGCGCAGCTTTTCCTTGCCCTCTAGCGTGCGCACGAAGACGAAGCGGCCGGGCGAGCAATTGGCCGAGGTGGGGCCCATCTTCAGCAGGTCGTAGAGCTCGACCAGCGTTTTATCCGAGATCTTGCCGTCGAACCATTTGTTGTGGGACCGGGCGGTGCGGAACAAGGTGTCGAGAACATCCGGGCCGACGGCGCCGGGGTGCGATGCTTCGCTCATGTGCCTCTCTCCAGGGTGCGGGGCGCGGCGGCGCGCGGGTGCGGCCGCCGCCCGCCGGTCAGAATTCCAGCAGATTGTCGCGCAGCTTCTCGTGGGTGTAGGCGGTGCGGGTCAAGCCGCGGCGCTGCAAAGCCGGCACGAGGCCGTCGGCCACTTCCATGATGTAGCGGCGCGAGACGCGCAGCACCGGCGTGGTGATGAGGAAGCCGTCGCCGCCCACCTCTTCCATCACTTCGCCCATGCGGTCCGCCACCTGGTCCGGCGTGCCGATCAGCTCCACCGAGGAGACGAGGCCGCCGCCGCCATCCACCACCAGTTCGCGCACGGTCTTACCCGAGCCCCATTGCTGGAACTTGTCGAGCGTGCCCGACTCGCCATTGGTGACCAGCTTTTCCGGCAGCGGCTTGTCCACGTCGTATTTGGAGAAGTCGATCTCCGTAATAGCGGAGAGCGAGGACAAGGTGTCATTGATGAAATGGGGCGAGGACACGAGGCGCTGATATTTGGCCTGCGCCTCCGCCTCGGTCTCGCCCAGCGTCGGCGTAATGCAGAACAGCACCTTGATCGTATTCGGATCGCGGCCGAGCTTCACGGCACGGGCGCGGATGTCGTCGCGGAACTTCTTCATCTCGGCGACGCCGCTGGCCACCGAGATGATGGAATCCGCGTGGAGCGCTGCGAAATCGCGCCCGCGCGGCGAGGCGCCGGCCTGCACATAGACCGGCCGGCCCTGGGGCGAGGGCACCGTGTTCAACGGGCCGCGCACCTGGAAATACTTGCCCTTGTGGTCGATGGTGCGGACCTTGGAGGGATCGGCATAGATGCCGTTCTCCCGATCGAGCACGATGGCGTCGCTATCCCAGCTGTCGAACAGCTTGCTGACCACTTCCATGTATTCGTCCGCCATCTCGTAGCGGATTTCGCGCAGCGGCAGCTTGTCCAGGCCGAAATTCTGCGCGGCAAGATCCTCCGCCGAGGTGACGATGTTCCAGCCGAAGCGGCCGCGCGTCAGGCTGTCGATGGTGGAGCACAGCCGCGCCAGCAGATAGGGCGGATAGGCGAGGGTGGACATGGTGGCGACCACGCCGAGGCGGCTGGTGGCCATGCCCATGGCGGTGGCAAGCGGGGCGGGGTCGTGCTTCGGCACCATCATGGCGTTCTTCAGCGCGAAATCGCGCGAGCCGCCGAAGGTCTCCGGCACCATCAGCTTGTCTTCGATCATGATGTAGTCGAAGCAGGCGCGCTCCAGCGTCTGCGCCATTTCCATGTAGAAGCGGCCGTCCCAGGGATACCCCCCATTGCCGAACGGCTCGCGCCATTCGTCGGGGGTGAAGTTCATGAACCAGGCCAAGTGAAAGGGTTGCGCGACCATGTGGCGTGCTCCAAGGCGTTGGATGTTGAAGGCGGGCGGAGGCTGTTAGGCGGCGCCGGCCTTGAGGGGGAAGGGGTGGATCACCGCCGCGGACGGGGGCGAAGCCCCGCTCTGGCCGTGGTCCTGCCGCGCCTTGGCGCGGGCGGCTTCGAAGCGCTCGGATTCGCGGACGACCCGGCACTTGGCTTCGAAATCGGAGGTGATCGTGGCCCCATAGCGTTCCGGCGCTTGGGTATCCCGCCGGGGGCGGTCCACGGCGATCACGCGGGTACCGAGCGCGAACGCCTCGGCCAGATCATGGGTGACCATGACGATGGTCATGGCATGCTCTTCCCACAGGTCGCGCACCAGCACGTGCATCGCCTTGCGCGTGCCGGGATCGAGGGCGCCGAACGGCTCGTCCAGCAGCAGCACCTTGGGCTTCATGATCAGCGCCTGGGCGATGGCGAGGCGCTGCTGCATGCCGCCGGACAGCTGCTGGGGATATTTGTCCACCGCCCCACCGAGCCCGACGCGCTCAAGCAGGGCTATCGCCCGCGCCTTCAGTTCGCGATGCTTCTTGCCGAAGAAGCGGCCGAGCACGGGCGCCTGCGCCCATTGCGGGCCGAGCATCACATTGCCCAGCACGGTCTTGTGCGGGAACACGGAATAGCGCTGGAACACCACGCCCCGGTCGGCGGTGGGTTCGCTGGCGATGGGCTTGCCGTCGATCAGGATTTCCCCGCGCGTCGGGGTCTCCTGGCTCAGCAGCAGGCGCAGCAAGGTGGTCTTGCCGACGCCGCTCGGCCCGATGATCACCAGGAATTCATGGTCCGGCAAATCGAGGCTGACATTCTCCAGCACGATTGTGTCGCCGTATTCCTTCCAGACCTTGTCGATCTTGATCGCCGTCACCTCAGCTCTCCTTCAACGCGGCCCAGGGAAAGGCAAAAGTGTTGAGGCGGCGCAGGCCGTAATCCATCAGGAAGGCCAGCAGGGTGATCCAGGCGACGTAAGGCAGGATAACGTCCATCGCGAGATAGCGGCGCACCAGGAAGATGCGGTAGCCAAGCCCGCCTTCCGCCGTGATGGCTTCCGCCGCGATCACGAACAGCCAGGTGGCGCCGAGCGAGAGGCGGACCGAATTGATCAGGTTCGGCATTACCTGCGGCAGCACCACATGGGTCATCATCTGCCAGGTGGACCCGCCGAGCGTCTGCGCCTTGATGATCTGCTCGCGCGGCAGGCTCTCCACCCGCAGCACCACGTCGCGGATCAGGAACGGGGCGATGCCGAACACGATCAGCACGATCTTCGACACCTCGCCGAGCCCGAAGATGATGAACAGGATCGGCAGCACCGCCAGCGGCGGCACCAAGGAGAGCGCGGCGAGCACCGGCTCGAACATGGCGCGCAGATGGGGGATGAAGCCGATCAGGATGCCCAGCACGCAGCCCAGCAGCGCCGAGATGCCGAGCCCGACGCACAGCCGCCAGAGGCTGAGATAGGTGTCGAACCAGAACAGATACTGGCCGTTGGAGCGGTCCGGCTGCGCCATCAGCCGCTCCATGGCGCCGTAGAAGGACGAGAAGCTGGGAATGAGCTTGTCGCCCGGATTGACCGCGAGGCGGGCCTCGGAGGCCATCAGATAGATCAGCAGGATGGCGATGAAGGGAAGGAGGCCCAGGATCAGCTTCTGGCCGCGCGCGGGCGGATAATTGATGATGCGTCGCAAGGATCAGCCCTCCCTTCGTTCGCTCGTGTCAGAGCTTGCCGTCGGCCGCCGCCTGGGCGAACGCGGCGTTCACGCGCATCTTCACGTTCTTCGCATCGCCGAGCACGCTGCCGTCGGGCATCATGATGCCGATGGCGTCCACGCTGGTCGCGCCCTGGCCGAACAGGCCGCGGTCGAAGCAGAAGGTGCGGATATAGTCCCAGGCCTTCTTGGTGCTGGCGGCGGTGAGGAAGGTTGCGGCCTCGGCCGGCGTGTAGAAGAAGTGGGTGGTCTCCACCTGCGACTGGAGGCCGGGGACATCGGTGCCCATGGCGCTGGCCATGATTTCATTGATGGGCTTTGCGGCATCGCCGCCGGCCTTCAAGGTGGCGAGTGCCTCATACCAGGCCCCGGTGATCGCCTTGGCGAAGTTCGGATTGTCCTTCAGCACCTCGGTCTTGCCGATGAAGACATCCATGATCTCGCCGGGGATCTTGGAGCTGTCGAACAGAATCTTGGTGTCCTTGCTGCCGGCGAGCATGTCGGCGGTCATCGGCTTCCAGGAGACGGCGTTCTTCAGTTCCGGCTTGGTGAGATAGGCGGCGGCGATGTCGGCGTCCGAGATATTGATGGTCTTCACCGCGCCGACGCCGTGCAGGCCGTTCATCACCAGCGCGCGATCGAGCAGATAATGGGAGACGCTGAATTCCAGCAGATAGACGTCCTGGCCCTTCAGGTCCGCCACCGTTTTGGCGGACTTCGACAGCAGCGCGTCATTGCCGTTCGAGAAGTCGGTGATGAGGAAGATCGAGGTATCCACGCCGCCGGCGGCCGGCATGGTGAGCCCGTCCATTCCGGCCACGCCGACGCCGTCGAGGTCTCCGGCAATGAACTGATTGATGGAGCCCACGTAATCGTTCACCAGGACGAGGTCGATATCGATGCCGTATTTGTCGGCCCACTTCTTGAGAATGCCGGATTGCTTCATGTAAGCGAGGGGCATGAAGCCGACATAGATGGAATAGCCCATCTTGAAGGATTTCTTCTCGGCGGCCTCGGCGCGATTCGGGCCGGCGCCGAACACGGCGCTACAGAGCAGGGCGAGCAGGACCACGGCGCGTAAAAAGCGGTTCATAAGCGAACTCCGACGGTCGAATGCGACAAGACGACGCTTATTAAGCGAGCGTTTAATACGCACTCGCAAGAGAGATTTTTGCGTCGCACAACATTTATGCAAAACCTTATGCCGCAACGCCTGAAAGGCCCTATCTTGTGCAATTGGGGGCCCGCCGTGCCTGCGATATCAGCAGCGAAAACCGGCTTTTCGCCCTATGACCTACGGAATAACCCGAAGTGGCCGCATCAGGCGGGGTGTGCGATGCTCCGCCCGAAGGGAGAGTTTCAATGAATGTGAAGGCGGTGCGCCAGCGCCTCGATCCGGCCAAGCGGTCCGAACTCATATTGGATGAAGCGCTGAACTTGTTCGGCACGTCCCACTACAGCATCGTCACGGTGCGCGACATCGCACTGGCCTGCGGGATCAATGTCGGGCTGATCTATCATTATTTCGAGAACAAGGATCATCTGTTCCGCAGCGTGCTGGCCCATGCGCTGAACCAGATCATGGCCGGCTATGAGGCGCGGCGCGGCGCGCGTGACAATGATCCGCTCTCCGATATCGGCGCCTGGCTCGATATCCAGATCGAGATCGCCCCCACGGTCACGCGCATGGTCAAGATCATGGCCGATTATGCGGCCTTGAACGCCCGCGATGCGCAGGTGGACCAATTGATCGCGGATTTCTATCGCGACGAGCGCGTCCTGGTGGAAGAGACCCTGGCGCGGGGCATCGCCGCTGGTCAGTATCGGCCCGTGGACACGGCCAAGATGGCGCGGCTGATCGGCCTGCATCTCGATGGCATCTTCCATGCCTCCGCCAGCCGTGGCGATGATCGCATCGCCGCCGACATCGAGGAATTGCGCGAGTTCATCCTTCATTTCCTGGGCGTGCGGCCGGACGCGGCCTGAGCGCGATTCCCGCCCCGAACACGCATCCGACGGAGCGTCCATGCTGATCGCTTTATTGCAGATGACGCCGGTCGCCGCCGATCCGGCCGCCAATCTTGCCCGCATCGCGCAGGCGGCCATGGCGGCGGGGGCCTTCGGCTGCGATCTCCTGGTGACGCCGGAAATGGGCGTCACCGGCTATCATATCGGCGCCGATATCGCCCGCCTCGCCGAGCCGCGCGACGGGCCGCTGGTGGCCCGGCTGGGCGAGATCGCGGCGCGCGCCGGGCTGGCGCTGGTGGCTGGTTTCCCGGAACGGGCGGAGGGCAAGATCTATAATAGCCTCGTCCTGGCGCGGCCGGACGGCGACACATTCGTCTACCGCAAATGCCATCTCTATGGGCCGGACGAGAGGGCGGCCTTTACGCCCTCGAACGTGCTCCCCGGCATCGTCGAGATCGCCGGGCTGAAAGTGGGATTCCTGATCTGCTACGACGTGGAGTTTCCCGAGATGGTGCAGGGCCTTGCCCTCGCCGGCGCGGACTTGGTGGTGGTCCCGACCGCGCTGGCCGCCACCCCCTCCTGCCGGCGCATCGCACTCAGCCTCGTGCCGGCGCGGGCGCTGGAGAACCATGTCTTCATCGCCTATGCGGATCTGTGCGGCAGCGAGCGCGGGCTGACCTATCAGGGCTGCTCGGTGATCGCGGCGCCTGACGGGGAGGATCTGGCGCGGGCGGGAGCGGCCGAGGCGCTGCTGATGGCCCGCATCGATCCCGGCGCCTATGCGGCGGCGCGGGTGGAAAATCCCTATCTGCAAGACCGCCGCCCTGCGCTTTACGCGGCCCGGCGCGCGGGGGCGGCGGAAGGATAGGCGGCGGAAGGATAGTCAGGAGGCCGGGACGGTCCCGGCCTTGGTGCGCGGGACGCGGGACGCGGCCTTGCCGCGCGCCGGCTGCGGAGGCGGTTCACGCCCATCCGGATCCGGGCCGGCCGCGCCGTCGCCGGCTTTGGCTGCCGCCCGCTTTCCCGCCGTGCGCGGCTCGGGTTTCTCCTTGGCGTCCAGGCCGGCCAGCGATTCAAGCACCATGCCCGCCTTGTGACGCAGATGGTCGCGCAGGATGCGGCCGAGCCGCGGGCCGTCGCGCTCCGCCAGCGCTTCCATCATGCGTTCGTGGTCGTCCACCGCCTCGCGCCAGCGGGCCGGCGATTTCTTGGCCACGAACCGCACCGCATGGATGCGCACCATCAGATTATTATAGAGCTGGGTCAGCGGCGCATTGCCGGCGATCTCGAAGAAGGCGGCGTGGATCGCCTTGTTGAGGTTGAGATAGGGCGCGACCTCGCCCGCCTGGTAATGGGCGACCATGGCGTCGTGCATGGCCTTGAGCTTGGCGAACTGCGCCGTGGTGATGCGGGTGCAGGCGATTTCCCCGGCGAGCGCTTCGAGCGCGCCCATGATGGGGAAATAGGCGTCGATCTCCTCATTCGAGATCCGCGCGACCATGGCGCCGCGATTGGGCGTGAGCACCAGCAGGCCCTCGGCCGCCAGCACCTTCAGCGCTTCCCGCAAGGGGGTGCGCGAAACGCCGAAGCGGGCGCACAGGGCCTGTTCGGGGATCTTGTCGCCCGGCTGCAATTCGTCGCCGAGGATCATGTCGCGCAGCAGCGGCACGAGCTCGCCATGCAGGCTGCGCCGGGTAATGATGGCCTTGTCCGATGTGGTTTCAGGCATGGAACGCGTCCTCTCCTTAGGAGAAGTGTCCCGGTCCGGCGCGGGAATGCAAGCGGTCCCGCGCCGGGATGATGCGGGCTATTCCGCGGCGACGGCCACCTGGTGGCGCGCGGCTGCCGTGAGATACTCCATGGCCGCCTGCACGCCGCCCTTGTGATGGGGGATGCCGGCGAGCTCCAATCCCATTTCCACGCCCGCGAGCGCGCCGAGGATGGTCAGGTCGTTGGTATCGCCGAGATGGCCGATGCGGAACACCCGGCCCTGGAGCTTGGTGAGGCCGGTGCCGAGCGAAATGTCGAAATGCTCCAGCGCCACTTGGCGGAAGCGGTCGGCATCATGGCCTTCCGGCACCAGCACGGCGGTCAGGGACGAGGAATAATATTTCGCCTCCCGGCACAGCACCTCCAGCCCCCAGGCGCGCACGGCGCGGCGGGTGGCCTCAGCGTGGCGGTCGTGGCGGGCGAAGACATTCTCCAGCCCTTCCTCGTTGAGCATGTCGATCGCCTCGGCGAGGCCGTAGAGCAATGTGGTGCCGGGCGTATAGGGGAAGAAGCCGTTGCGGTTGGGGCCGAGCATTTCTTCCCACGCCCAGAACAGCTTCGGCAGCTTGGAGGTCTTGGTGGCGGCGAGCGCCTTTTCGCTCACGGCGGTGAAGGAGAGGCCGGGCGGCAGCATCAGCCCCTTCTGCGAGCCCGCCACCGTGACGTCCACGCCCCATTCGTCGTGGCGATAATCGATGGAAGCCAGCGAGGAGATGGTGTCCACCAGCAGCAAGGCCGGGTGCCCGGCGGCATCGATGGCGCGGCGGATTTCCGGCACTAAGGTGATGCAGCCGGTGGAGGTCTCGTTGTGCACCACACACACGGCCTTGATCTCGTGGGCCTTGTCTTCCTTGAGCCGGGCCTCGATGGCGGCGGCATCCGCGCCGATGCGCCAGTCGGAGGCGATGAATTCCGGCTGGATGCCGATCTTCAGCGCCATGTTCTTCCACAAAGTGGCGAAATGCCCGGTCTCGAACATCAGCACCTTGTCGCCAGCGGAGAGCGTGTTCACCAGCGCCGCTTCCCATGCGCCGGTGCCCGAGGCGGGATAGATGATGACCGGGCTGCTGGTGCGGAAAATCGTCTTGATGCCCTCCAGCACCCGGCGCCCGAGCTTCTGGAAATCCGGTCCGCGATGGTCGATCACGGGCATGTCCATGGCCCGCATGATGCGGTCGGGCACCGGCGTCGGGCCGGGAATCTGCAGGAAATGGCGCCCCGCGATGCGGGCGGAATTGCTGGCCATCGGGTTTGGCTCCCCTTGGATCATTGGGCGACCGGAAAAATCCCTGCCGCGATTTAGCGTTCTGTTTCAGGCCATTAGCCCTCGTCGGCCGGCGCCGGTCCGGGGGCCGGACACGGCGCGGCGACGGCAGCGCGCGAAACGCATCTTGCATGAAATGAATTATGAATGCAAAATCAGTTTCAAGTCCGGCGATGAGACCGGAAACAAAGGCGCCAGGGTGGGGAGATGCGAGCATGGCGGCACGTCTGATGCCCGGGCTGGAACGTCGGCTGCGCGCCGAGACCACCGGCGACGTGCTGTTCGACCGCTTCAGCCGCGGCCGGTATGCGACCGACGCCTCGGTCTATCAGATGATGCCCGTGGGCGCGGTCGTGCCCCGCTCCGTGGACGAGGCGGAGCGCGCCATCGCCTTGGCGCGGGAAGAGGGCGCCCGCGTTCTGCCGCGCGGCGGCGGCACCTCCCAATGCGGCCAGACCCTCAATGATGCGCTGGTGGTGGATTGCTCCAAGCATCTCACGCGCATCCTTGACTTGGATGTGGAAGGCCGGCGCTGCGTGGTCGAGCCAGGCATCGTGCTGGATGAATTGAACCGCCAGCTGAAGCCGCACGGCCTGTGGTTCCCGGTGGATGTCTCCACCGCCTCGCGCGCCACCATCGGCGGCATGGCGGGCAATAATTCCTGTGGTGGCCGCTCGCTGCGCTACGGCACCATGCGGGACAATGTGATCGCGCTCGACGCCGTGCTGGCCGATGGCACGCCCGCCCATTTCGGCGCCGTCTCCCCCAATCTGCACGAGATCGAGACCGGCTCGCCGCTGCTGCCGCTGGCGCAGGACCTGCTGGCACTCGGCGCCCGCGAGGCGGACGAGGTCGCGGCCCGCTTTCCCAAGGTCCAGCGGCGTGTCGGCGGTTATAATCTCGACGCCTTGCTGCCGGGCAAGCCGCTGAACCTTGCTCATCTGCTGGTGGGCTCGGAAGGCACGCTCGCCTTTTCCACCCGCATCGAATTGAAGCTGTGGCCGGTGCTCGGCAAGCGCGCGCTCGGCGCCTGTCATTTCGGCAGCTTCTACGCGGCGATGGACGCCGCCCAGCATCTGGTGAAGCTGAAGCCCATCGCGGTGGAACTGGTGGATTCCACCTTGCTCGCGCTCGCCTCCGACATCGCCATGTTCCGCCCGACGCTGCACCAGTTCGTGCGCGGCACGCCGGAAGCGATTTTGCTGGTGGAGTTCGCGGAGAGCGAAGCGGAAAACGCCCTGCGCCTGGAGCGCCTGCACCAGCTGATGGGCGATCTCGGCTTCGGCTGGGATCGTTCGGGCGCCAAATGGGGCGGGGTGGTGGATGTGCTGAACCCGGCGCTCCAGGCGGCCATCGCCGATGTGCGCACGTCCGGCCTCAACATCATGATGTCCATGAAGGAAGCGGGAAAGCCGGTGTCCTTCGTGGAAGATTGCGCGGTGCCGCTGGAGCACCTCGCCGAATATACGAACCAGCTGACGCAAGTGTTCGAGAAGCACGGCACGCGCGGTACTTGGTATGCCCACGCCTCGGAAGGCTGCCTGCATGTGCGCCCGGTGCTCAACCTGCGCCAGGACAAGGATTTGAAGGCCATGCGCGCGATCGCCGAGGAGGCGTTCGCCTTGGTGAAAGCCTATAAGGGCTCCCATTCCGGCGAGCATGGCGACGGCATCGTGCGCTCGGAATTCCACGAGACCATGTTCGGCACCCGCCTCGTGAACGCCTTCACTGAGGTGAAGGACCGGTTCGATCCGCACGGCCTCTACAATCCCGGCAAGATCGTGCGGGCGCCGAAGTTCGATGATCGCAGCGTCATGCGCTACGGCCCCGGCTATGCCGGCCGGCCCATGGAAACCCGGCTCGACTGGTCGGCCTATTCCGGCACCGGCGGCGGGTTCCAGGGCGCGGTCGAGATGTGCAACAACAACGGCGCCTGCAGGAAGCTCTCGGGCGGCACCATGTGCCCGTCTTATCGCGTCACCCGCAATGAGAAGGACGTGACGCGCGGCCGCGCCAATACGCTGCGCCTCGCCATCACCGGCCAATTGGGGCCGGATGCCTTCACCTCCGACGCCATGGCCGAGACGCTGAAGCTGTGCGTGTCGTGCAAGGGCTGCCGGCGCGAATGCCCGACCGGCGTCGACATGGCCCGCATGAAGATCGAGGTGCTGGCCGCGCGCGCCGAAAAATACGGCCATTCCCTGCGTGACCGGCTGGTGGGGTGGCTGCCGCGCTATGCCCCGCTCGCGGCGAAGCTCGCGCCGCTGCTGAATTTGCGGGATCGCCTGCCGGGCGCGGCGCAGCTGTCGGAAAAACTGACCGGCTTCAGCGCCCGCCGCCGTCTGCCGCGCTGGCGGCGCGACGTGTTCGCGCCCAAGGGCGGCATGTTCGGTGATCCCGACGGGCGGGAAGTGGTCCTGTTCGCCGACACCTTCAACCGCGCGTTCGAGAAGGAGAATCTCGACGCGGCGCTGGAGGTGCTCGTCGCCGGCGGCTACCGGGTGCATCTCGCCCTGCCGCCGGCCGGCGAGCGGCCCTTGTGCTGCGGGCGCTCGTTCCTGTCGGTCGGACGGCCGGATCTTGCGAAGGCCGAGGCCGAGCGGGTGATTGCCGCGCTCGATCCCTTCGTGTCGCGCGGCGTGCCGGTGGTGGGGCTGGAGCCGAGCTGCCTGCTCACCTTCCGCGACGAGGTGCCGGCGCTGCTGAAAAGCCCGGCGGCGGAGCGGCTTGCCGCCCATGCTTTGCTGTTCGAGGAGTTTTTGGCCCGCGAGCACGACCAGGGCCGTCTTTCCTTGCCGCTCGGCGCGATCGAGGGCAGCGCTTTGCTGCACGGCCATTGCCACCAGAAGGCGTTCGCCGCCATGGGCGCGGTGGAAAAGACGCTGCGCCTGGTGCCGGGGCTGAAGGTGGAAACCATCGAATCCAGCTGCTGCGGCATGGCGGGCGCGTTCGGCTATGGGGCGGACACGATCGACGTGTCGCTGGCCATGGCGGAACTTTCGCTGCTGCCGGCGGTGCGCGCGGCGGGCGAGGACACCATCCTCGTCGCCGACGGAACCTCCTGCCGGCATCAGATCGCGGACGGCGCCAAACGCTCCGCGATCCATGTCGCCCGTCTCCTCTCGCGCAGCCTCGCGGCCGGCGTGGAGCAGAAGCGGGAGGCGCAGGAGGCCGCGCAATAGGTGCGTGCGTAACCAGCTTCAAATCAACAGCCGGAACGAGCGTCGCAAAGGCGCCGGAAACCAAGGAGGAAGCCATGTGGAGTGCCGAGCTTAAACGCGGTGCCGTCGCCGCCATCTTCGCCGGCGGCCTGTGCGCCGCCGCCCCCGCCCTCGCCTGGGAGCCGACCAAGCCCATCGAGATCATCGTCCCGGCCGGCGCCGGCGGCGCCACCGACCAGATGGCGCGCATGATCCAGGCCGCCGTGCAGAAGAACAATCTGCTGAAGGTGCCCACCGTGGTCTCGCTGAAAGGCGGCGCCTCCGGCGGCGAGGGCCTGATGGACATGAAGGCGAGCGCGGGCGATCCCTACAAGTTCATCATCGCCCAGTCGTCGATCTATACGTTGCCGTTCTCGGCGAAACTGCCCTTCTCCTGGAAGGACATGACGCCGGTGGCGATCATCGCGCTGGATGAATTCGTGCTGTGGGTGAATTCGGGCGCGCCCTACAAGACCACCGCCGAATTCGCCGCCGCCGCGAAGAAGGCCGGCACCGAGACCCTGCGCATGGGCGGCACCGGCTCCAAGCGCGAGGACCAGATCCTCACCGCCGCCATCGAGAAGGCGACCGGCGCCAAGTTCGCCTATATCCCCTACAAGTCTGGCGGCGAGGCGGCGACGCAATTGGTGGGCAATCACACCGAAGCCAACGTCAACAACCCGTCCGAGAACGTCGCCCAATGGCGGGCCGGGCAGGTGCGGGCGCTGTGCCTGTTCGACACCAGCCGCCTGCCCTATGACGAGAAGGTCACGCCCGACATGGCGTGGAAGGACATTCCCACCTGCAAGGAAGTCGGGCTCGATATCGACTACACGATGTTGCGCGGCATCTTCCTGCCTGGGAAGGTCACGCCCGATCAGGTGGCCTTCTATCAGGATCTGTTCCGCAAGATCGCGCAGACGCCTGAATACAAGGATTACCTGAAGAACCAGGCGCTGAAGGCCGCCTATATCGAGGGCGAAGCCATGACCAAGTTCCTCCAGGAGGACGAGGCCCGCCACAAGGCACTGATGACCGAGGCGGGCTTCATCGCCGCGCACTGATGTCTGTGTGACTCCGGCGCAAAGCCCTCTCCCGCACGCGGGGGAGGGAGCTAACGCCAGCTTCCCCATCGGGGGATCCTTCACCCTTTTCTTCAGCGGAGCGCGCCATGTCCGCAGACCTCCATTCCTCCCCCGCGTCCGACGACCGGGCCGTGATTTCCCGCCGGGCCGTCGATCTCTCGGTTTCGGTGCTGCTGTTCCTGGTGGCGCTCGCGCTGGCCTATGACAATTGGCAGGTCGGCATCGCCTGGGCCCCGGACGGGCCGGAGGCGGGCTATTTTCCGTTCTATCTCTGCATGATCATGGCGGTGGCGTCCCTGGTCGGCGTGGCGCGCAGCCTCACCGATCCGGGCGGGCGGGACGGCTTCGTCACGCGCGGGCAGGCGCGCCGGGTGATGCAGGTGTTCGTGCCCACCTTGATCTTCGTCGCGCTGATCCAGCTGCTGGGCATCTATGTCGCCAGCTTCATCCTGGTGAGTGGCTTCATGATCTGGCTCGGCAAGGCGCCGGCTTGGAAGGCCCTGCTGACCGCCGCCATCTTCACCGCCTTCATGTTCTACGTCTTCGACGTGCAATTCACCGTCCTGATGCCCAAGGGTCCGCTCGAAGCGGCCTTCGGTCTCTGAGGAGTATCGACATGGACGCGCTCCTCTCCTTGATGCACGGCTTCGAAGTGCTGCTGACCTTCGACAAGATGCTGCTGATGCTGGTGGGCATTACGCTCGGCATCCTGGTGGGCGTGCTGCCGGGCCTCGGCGGGCCGAACGGCGTCGCCATCCTGCTGCCGCTCACCTTCTCCATGGATCCAACCTCGGCCATCGTGATGCTCTCCTGCCTCTATTGGGGCGCGCTGTTCGGCGGGGCGATCACCTCCATCCTGTTCAATATTCCGGGCGAAGCCTGGTCGGTGGCGACCACGTTCGACGGCTATCCCATGGCGCAGAAAGGCCAGGCGGCGGAAGCGCTCACGGCCGCCTTCACCGCCTCGTTCGTGGGCTCGCTGTTCGCGGTGCTGCTGATCACCTTTCTCGCGCCGAGCATCGCGGAATTCGCCATCTGGTTCGGGCCGCCGGAATTCTTCGCGGTCTATCTGCTCACCTTCTGCTCGTTCGTCGGCCTCGGCCGCGAGGCGAAGCACAAGATCGTCATCTCGCTCATCGTCGGCTTCCTGCTGGCGGCGGTGGGCATGGATACGGTGTCGGGCCAATTGCGCATGACCTATGGCTCGGTGGAGCTGCTGCGCGGGTTCGACTTCCTGGTGGCGGTGATCGGCCTGTTCGGCATCAGCGAAATCCTGCTCACCATGGAGGACCAACTGGCCTTCAAGGGGCAGAAGGCGGTGATCCGCATGAAGGTGGTGTGGGAGACATGGAAGACGCTGCCGCGCTATTGGGTGACGCTGCTGCGCTCCTCGATCATCGGCTGCTGGCTCGGCATCACGCCGGGCGGGGCGATCGCGGCGTCCTTCATGGGCTACAATCTCGCCAAGCGCTTTGCCCGCGACAAGGAAGGCTTCGGCCAGGGCCGCATCGACGGCGTGCTGGCGCCCGAGACCGCCGCCCATGCCGCCGGCACCTCGGCTTTGCTGCCCATGCTGGCGCTCGGCATTCCCGGCTCGGGCACGGCGGCGGTGCTGCTGGGCGGGCTGATGGTGTGGGGGCTCCAGCCAGGGCCGCTGCTGTTCACCGAGCATGCGGATTTCGTGTGGGGGCTCATCGCCTCCATGTATCTCGGCAATATCGCGGGGCTGATCATCGTGCTCGCCACCGTGCCGCTGTTCGCGGCGGTGCTGCGCGTGCCGTTCGCCACCATCGCGCCCATGATCATCGTGTCGTGCGCGGTGGGCGCGTTCGCAGTGCAGAACGCCATGTTCGATATCTGGCTGATGCTGGCGTTCGGCGTGGTGGGCTATGTGTTCAAGAAGCTCGATTATCCGCTGGCGCCCCTGGTCCTGGCCCTGGTGCTGGGGGACAAGGCGGAGGACGCCTTCCGCCAGGCCATGATCGGCGCGCGCGGCAATATGGGGGTGTTCTGGTCCAACGGGCTGGTGGGCACCATCACGACGCTGGCGCTGCTGATGCTGTTCTGGCCGGTCATCATGAAGCTGGTCGGCCTGGTGCGCGGGGACCGCGCGCCGCGCACCGCCTGATGCGAACGGCCCCGGTCTGGGACCGGGGCCGGGCGTTTTTGTTAACGGTAAGACCGGGCGAGGGTCACGCCGCCCCGTCCAGCAAAGCCAGCGCGGTGCCGGCGCCGATGCGCTCGCGCTCCGCCTCTGAAAGGCCGGGCACGGCGGCGAGGCTCTCCAGCGGGGTCTCGTCGCCCATGTCGAACGGCGCGTCGGTGCCGAGCACCACATGGTCCGCGCCCACCACGTCCACCAGATGGCGCAGCGCCTGCGGGTCGAACAGGATGGTGTCGAAATAGAGCGTGCGCAGCAGGTCGCGCGGCGAGGAGGTGGTGAGCGCCTTGGGCTCGGCGCGCACTTTCTGCCCGTGCACCAGGCGACCGATCTGATAGGGCAGATAGCCCCCGCCATGGGCCACCAGCAGCTTCAGCCCAGCGAGTTCGTCGAGCACGCCCGAGAACAAAAGGTTCGCCAGCGACACGGTGGTGTCGACGGGATTGCCCACGAGATTGGTGAGGTAATAGGCCTCCAGCCCCGCTTTCGCGCCCACATAATAGGGGTGGATGAACACCAGCACGCCGAGGTCGCGCGCCTTGCGCAGGAATGGGCGGAAGCGCGGATCGGCGAGCTGCACGCCCTCGATGGTGGTGCCGATCTCGACCGCGCGGAAGCCATGGGTCTTCACCGCCCGCTCCAGCTCCGCAACCGCCAGCTCGGGATGCTGCATGGGCACGCTCGCCATGCCGCGCAGGCGGTCCGGCGCGGTCGCGACCATTTCGGCGATGCCGTCATTGACGAGCCGAGCGGCGGTGGCGGCGAGCTCCGGCTCGGCCCAATAATAGAACATGGGCGGGGCGGTGGAGACGATGGAGAGGTCGAGGCCCTTGCGGTCCATCACCTTCAGCTTGGCGGCGGGGTCGATGAATTCCTCGAACAGGGGATAGACATAGCCCTGCTCGTGCACCATCCGCCGCTGCGCGCCCGTGCCCTCGACGCGGGCGGCAAATCCCTTGGGATCGGCGGCGATGGCGTCGAGAATGCGCGGGGGGATGACGTGGCTGTGGATGTCGATACGCATCACGAATACCTCTTTTCGACACCGTCTTCCGCGTACCAGTCGAACGGCGCATCGGAGAGGTTGACGATCACGTTCTGGATCTGGGTGTATTCCTGGTAGGCGATCAGGCCGTTCTCGCGCCCGATGCCGCTCATCTTGAACCCGCCCCACGGGGAGGAGGGATCGATGCGGTGGTGGTCGTTGATCCACACGATGCCGCTCTGCATGGCGTGGGCGACGCGGTGGGCGCGGGACAGTTCGCGGGTCCAGATGGAGGTCGCGAGGCCGAAGATGGTGCCGTTGGCGAGCGCGATCGCCTCCGCCTCGGTCTCGAACGGCAGCACGCACACCACCGGCCCGAAGATCTCCTCCTGGGCGATGCGCATGTCGTTGGTGACGTCGGTGAAGATGGTCGGCGTGAAGAAGAAGCCGGTGTCGAATTGCGCGCCTTCCGGCCGCCGCCCGCCCGCCGCCAGGGTCGCGCCCTCGGCGAGGCCGATGTTCACATAGCGCTCGGTCAAGGCGCGCTGCTTCTCGGAGACCAAGGGGCCCATCTGGGTCGCCGGGTCCTGGGGATCGCCGATGCGGATCGCATTGGCGCGGGCCACCAGCTTTTCCACCACCGCGTCATGGATCGAGCGGTGCACCACCAGGCGCGCGCCCTGCACGCAGGTCTGGCCGGCGGCGATGAAGGAGGCGAACAGGGTGGCGGAGACCGCCCGCTCCACATCGGTATCGCCGAACACCACGACCGAGGCCTTGCCGCCGAGCTCGGCGGAGACCTTGGTGAGGTTCTGCGCGGCGAGCGCCGCCACCGCCTTGCCGGTCTCGGTGCCGCCGGTCAGGTCGATCTTCTTGATGCGGGGATGGGTGGTCAGCGCATGGCCCGCGCTCGCGCCATAGCCGGGTACGACATTGTAGACGCCGTCCGGTACGCCGGCTTCCTTGAACACCTCGGCGAGCAGCAATGGCGTGATGGGCGCCAGTTCGCTCGGCTTGACCACCATGGTGTTGCCGGCCGCCATGGAGGGCGCCACCTTCTTCACCAGGATCAGCAGCGGGTGGTTCCAGGGCGTGACATGCCCCACCACGCCGAGCGGCACGCGCCGGGTATAGTTGAGATAATTGCCGCCGAACGGGGGGACCGTATCTTCATGGGTGCGGGCGACGGCGCCGAAATAGCTGAACCATTCCGGCAGGCGCGCCAGCTGGGCGGTCATCTCGCGCCGCGCGCGGCCGATCTGGTCCACCTCGATGCCGACGATCTCGGGAAGGCGCGCCTTCAGGATCGCCGCGGCGCGATGCATGATGTCGCCGCGCTCGGCCCCGGTGAGGCCGGACCAGATGGGGAAAGCGGCTTCCGCCGCCTGGACGGCGCGCTCGATGTCGGCGGCATCGCCTTCCGCGACGCGCCCCACGAGCGTTCCGTTCTTGGGATTGCGCACGTCGAGCACACGGCCCGAGGCCGAGGGCACATAGGCGCCGTTGATGTAAAGGCCGAGCGGTTCCGCTCCACCGGGGGTGAACATGGCACTCTCCTCGATCTGGGAAGGCGACGGGCTCAGAGCGGCCGCCGCGAGGCTTCGGTCATGATGTTGAGTACGGCGCTGCGGCCCGAGCGCACCGCCGCGAGCGCTTCAAGCAGCGCCGGTTCCACCTCGTCCATGCGGGTGACGCGCCGCCCGAAGGCGCCGCACGCTTCCGCCAGAGTCTCAAAGGCCGGCGACTGGGGCAGCAGGCTGCCCACATGGCCGAACTGCTCCTGCGCGCCGTCCGGGAAATCCTGGCGCGAGGCGAGGACCACCGAATTATAGCTCTCGTTGTTCAGCACGATCACCAGCAGCGGCACGCCGTTCTGCCGCGCGGCCCACAGGGCCGGCGTCGGTGCGCCGAACATGAAGGCGCCGTCGCCGACCACGGTCACCACCAGGCGGTCGGGATCGCCGAGCCGCGCGCCCAGCGAAGCGCCGAGCGCCCAGCCGAGATAGGAGCCGCCGTTGCGGAAATAGCTGCCCTCTTCGCCGGGCGTGAAGCCATAGGCGAAGGGATTGCCGGAGGTCACGGCCTCCTCGATCACCATCGCCTCGGGGGCGACGCGGGCCAGGATCGCACCGACTTCCATGGGCGAGATGGCGCCGCCGGAAAGCGCCGCCGCGCGCCGCTGGTCGCGGTCCGCCATCATCTTCTCATGGCGCGCCGCGATGTTCGCCTTGCGCGCCGCGAGGCGCGGATCGTCCGCGCGGGTGCGCGCGACGGCGATGAGGGCGTCGAGGGCGCGACCCACGTTCACGCTGTGCACCGTGTCGCTGGGAAAGCCCCAGGTGGTCCAGCGCTGCTGGATCGGATCATTGCCGATGTGGATGATGTGGACGTCGTCCTGCAAGGTGAGATCGGCGGGCACGAACGGCACGTCGTGATCCACCACCACCATCAGGTCGGCTTCCACCACCTGCTGCTCCGGGTTGAAGCCGAGGTGCTGGGGGTGCTCGAGCGGCGCGTTGAAGCGCCCGCGATATTCGGTGATGCCGGCGCCGGTCAGTTCCGCCAGCGCCACGAAGGCGCGGCGCAGTTCCGGCGTGCGGCCGACATAGGCGGTCACCAGCAGCGGATTGCGGGCGGCGATGAGGCGCTCGACGATCGCTTCCGCCTCGTCCGTGGAGAGCGTGCCCTGGCGCACGGAGCGGATGCGCGCCGGGCCGATGAGGCCGCCGTCGGCAAGCTCGCTCATCAGCGTCTCGCGCGGGAACGCCATGTAGACCGGGCCCTGCGGCTCGCTATTGGCGATCTGGAACGCGCGGTCCACGGCCGGGCCGATGGCGGCGGGTACGGAGATGGTCTGCGTCCACTTGGTGTAATTGCGCACCAAAGCGTGCTGGTCCGGCACGTCCTGGTGCCAATTGATGAATTTCGAGCGCCCGCCGGGCACCGAGGAATCCAGCGCGGACGGCGACATGCCGGCGCACAGCAGCACCGGGATCTGGGAGGCGCGGGCATCGTTGAGGGCGCCGGCGGCATTGGCCGTGCCGACGTCCACATGCACCAGCGCCACCTGGGCGCGGCCGGTGGTGAGATAGGCCCCTTGCGCTGCCGCGCAGGCAATCACCTCGTGCGGGCAGGTGACGAGCTTGGGCAGCTTCACCTGCTGGTGGGTCAGGCTGGCATAGGCTTCCTGGAGCGCCGGCGTATCGGTGCCGGGATTGATGAAGATGGCGTCCACGTCATGGAGCGCGAGGCCCCGCAGGAACCATTCCGCGACTGTCGGCATGTTCGGTCCTTTGAAAGTCAGTGCGTCTCGGCGGGGTGCGGCGGGGCGGGGGAGGCGCTCGCGCGTTCGGCGGCCACCCGCTGCACCATGTCGGCGGTGTCGCGGAAATGCTCCGTCAGCACCCGTTGCGCCGCGCCCACATCGCGGGCGCGGCAGGCCTCGTACAACGCCCAGTGCTGGCGCTGGGGCGTCTCGTATCCCGCGCTGTCGACCCAGATGCGCACGTAGCGTTCCACGTTCCGGCGCAGCACGTCGATCTGTTCCACGAGGCGCGGCCAGCCGCTGGCGGCATTGATGATGGAATGGAAGCGCTGGTTCAGCTCGCGCCAGCGCGCCCGGTCCTGCGGCGCATCCATGGTGGCCAGGATCTCGCCCATCTTGGCGAGCTCCTGGTCGGTGAGGTTGGGGACCGACCGCGTCAGAGCGAGGCATTCGAGGGCGGTGCGCATGGCGAACAGCTCCGCCACCTCCTCGGCCCGCAGCTGCGACACCTCGGTGCCGCGGAACGGATAGCAGGTGACGAGGCCCTCCACTTCCAGCACCTTGAGCGCCTCGCGCACCGGCATGCGGCTGCATCCGAGGTCGGCGGCGATGCGGTCCGGTTCGAGGCGCGCGCCGGGTCCCAGCCGCCCCTCGATGATCGCGTTGCGCAGCACTTGAAGCACCGCGTCCTTGCGGCTTGGAATGCTGCCGAGAAGCAGTTTCTCGCCGTCCGTCAGGCCCATGATGGTCGTCCTCGCTGGGGATTCATCCGCTCACTTCGCGTCTGGCGGGCGGTATCCCTGCTGGAGCGAAAAATCCACCGCCGCCTTGAGGTCGATCGGGGCCCGCAGCACCTTCCACTTGATCAGATCGTCCTCGGTGAGCTTGAGGAAATCCTCGGGAATGGTGCGCTGGTCCCAGCCCGCCTTGGCGTAGCCGAGCATGGCTTGGTCCACGGTGGTCTTGGCGCGGCGGGCGAGCACTTCGGCGGCGCGCTTGGGGTCCTTCTGGATGATGTCGAGCGCGGCGAGGTGCGCCCACACCACCTTGCGGGCCTCTTCGGGGTGGGCCTTGATGAAGTCTTCGTTCAGCACCAGCGCGTTGCGGTAGATCTGGCCGTTGGCGAACACCTCGCGCCAGTCCCACAGAAGCTTGGCCTGGCCCTTCTCGATCATCTGCGAGGCGTAGGGCTCATAGACGTAATAGGCGTCGATATCCTTGCGCTCGAGGGCGATGCCGGCCTCGGGCGGGGGCACCTGGATGAATTTCACGCCCTTGGGATCGATGCCGTGGCTCGGCAGGATGTGCTCGGCGGCGAGCAGGTGCATGGTATCGAGCTGGCGCACGATGCCGAAATTCTTGATGTCCTTCTCCGAGGCGAGGTCCTTGCGGGCCACCACGGTGGCCGAGCCGTAGCTGGAGGCACCGGCGATGACGATCGGCAGACCGCGCGCGCGATAGGTGAGGGCGGTGGCGATCTGGGTATAGGCCGCGTCCCATTCCCCGGTCTGGAGCACCTGGCTCACGCGCTGGGAGGAGCCGCTGTCGAATATCGGGTCGATGCCATAGGCCTTCCAGATGCCTAGTTCCTCGTCGAGGAAGGGCATCAGGTGATCCCATCCGGGATAGCCGGCGAAGATGCGCGGGCGATAGGGCTCGGCGGCGCTCGCCTGCGCCGCGCCGAACAGCGTGGCGGCGCATAGCGAGAGGGCTGCGATCAACCGCCCGGGTCGGAACGAAAATCCGTGCCTTGTCATGTCGGCTTTTCCTGTTCTGCTCTGGAAGGGAGGGTCAGTCGGTGCGCTGCATGCCCCAGCGGCCGATGGTGCGGCGTTCGAGCCAGTCGAAGAACACGGTCTCCACCAGCAATCCCACGATGCCGATGATGAGCATGCCGCCGATCACGAGGTCCGGGCGCAGCTGCCAGCGGGCGTTGTCGATCATGAAGCCGAGGCCGTCGGTGGCGGCGAGGATCTCGGCGCTGATGATCACGCGCCAGCCGGTGCCGTAGCCGAGCCGCAGGCCGGTGAGGATGAACGGCATGGCGGCCGGGATCACCACCCGCAGGAAGGCGCGCAGCGGCTTGGTGCCGAACACCTTCACCACGCGGATATATTGCTCGTCGATGGCGGCGACGCCGGCGGCGGTGTTCACCAGGATCGGGAACACGGCAGTGATGAAGATGGCGAAGATGATCGACTTGAAGCCGAGCCCGAACCACAGGATCGCCAGCGGCACCCAGGCAACGCCGGGAATGGGATAGATGATGCGGATCGTGGTCTGCAGCGCGCTCTGCGTCCAGCGGGACCAGCCGACCACGAGGCCGAGCGGCAGGCCCACGATCACGGAAGCCACATAGCCGACCACCTGGCGTTCCAGGGAGCGCGTCACATTGTGGATCAGGTCGCCGTCGGCGAACGCTTCGCGCACCGCCTGCGCCACTTCCATCGGGGTCGGCAGGAGATGGCGCGGATAGATGCCGGAGCTGGCGGCGAGATGCCAGAGCAGGATCACGCCGACGAGGAACAGATATCCCACCGCCGCATGGGCGAAGCGGGTGGAGCGGGGGCCGCGCAGGCGGTCCATGACCGAGCGGGGGCCGCGCTCCGCGACGGCGGCGGGGGTCGCATCAATTGGCGACATGGCTTGCTCCTTCCTGCGCCGGGGCCGGCACGCCGGCGCCGAGAATGTCCGCGAGGCCGCGATAGGTCTTGTGATGGCCGAGGCCCATCTCCTCGCCGAGCGAGGCGCGCACCTGGTTGACGCGTTCGAGATAGGCCGGAGAAGTCACGTCGCGCGGCCGGGGAAGATCGTTCTCGACCACCAGCTTCATGCGGCCGGGCCGGGAGGTCATGACGACGATGCGGTCGGCGAGCTGCACCGCTTCGTCGATATTGTGGGTCACGAACAGCACCGTCTTGTTGAGCGCTTCCCAGATCGAGAGCAATTCGTCCTGGAGCTGGGCGCGGGTGAAGGCGTCGAGCGCGGCGAACGGCTCGTCCATCAGCAGCACCTTGGGATTGACGGCGAGGGCGCGGGCGATGGAGACGCGCTGGCGCATGCCGCCGGAAAGCTGCTTGGGAAAGGCGTCGGCGAATTTGTCGAGCCCCATGACGGCGAGGATCGCACGCGCCCGCTCCAGCCGGGGCGTCTTCTGCCAGCCCTGGGATTCCAGGCCGAAGGCGACGTTCTCGGCCACCGTCAGCCAGGGAAACAGCGCGTAGTCCTGGAACACATAGGCGCGGTCGGGACCGGGACCGGTCACCTTGCGCTCGTCCACCCGCACTTCGCCGCCCGACTGCTTGAGCAGGCCGGCGACGATGTTGAGGGCGGTGGTCTTGCCGCAGCCGGACGGGCCGAGCAGGCAGATGAACTCGCCGGTGGCGATGTCCAGGCTGAAGTCCTGGAGGGCCACCACCTGGCTCCCACCGGGGACCGAATAGGTCTTTCGCAGATTGCGGATTTCGACGCGGGACATGTCATCCTCAGCGATATATCGGATCAGATATTTGTCCGCATGAGACGTATTGGCGCCGTATTGGTCAAGCGCAAATTTTATGCAAGTCGTTGATTAAAAAGTAGATTTTTCACAAATGCAGACGCGCCGAAGCGCGCCGCCTCCGCTTTGGAGGGGCGTGCTTCAGGCGTGGGCGGCGGGGGAGAAACGCCCCGCCGCATGTGTCGGCGGTCGTGCCGCCGGGGTCGCTGGCCCGGATCGGGCCTAAATCTATGTTAGAGCACGCGTTATCCGATCAGCTTGCGATGCAAGCTGATCGGCGCGTGCCCTACAGCGCGCCGCAGTCCGGCGGGATGCGCTTATGAAAATCGGTCCTTTGCTGATAGGCGTCGGCCGCGCGCAGCAGCAGGTCTTCGCCATAGGGGCGGCCGACCAGCTGGAACGAGGCGGGCAGGCCGTTGTCGGTGAAGCCGCACGGCACCGCCACCGCCGGCAGGCCGAGATAATTGATGCCGCGCGTGCAATGGGTGAGCTTGCCGAGCACGGTCGCGAAATCCGCCTGTGTGGTCTCCGCGATCGAGGGCACGGGAATGGCGAAGGTGGGAATGTGCACCATGTCCGCCTCGCCCATGGCGGTGGCGAGCCATTCGCGGGCGATGGTGCCGCGCATCATCAGCGCCTCGGCATAGCGCGTCGCGGGATACGAAAGGCCCGGCATCAGGCGCGCGCGCACCTGGGCGCCGATGTCCTGCGGCCGCTCCACCAGCGCCTTGCGATGCAGGGTCGCGCCCTCCACCGCCATCACCAGCATGATCAGGGCGTTGATCAGCGCCATGTCCGGCACTGCGGTTTCGATCACGCGTGCGCCGGCGTCCTTCATCACGCGCAGGCTCTCGTCCAGCAGGGCGTTGATCTCGGGCGTCGCGGCCTCGCGATAATAGGCCTGCGGCACCGCGATGGTGAGGCCGGAGAGATCGCCCGTCAGCGCGGCCTCATAATCGTACACCTTCGCGTTCACGCTGGAGGCGTCGCGCGGATCCGGCCCGCCGATCACGGACAGGATGCGCGCCGCGTCCCGCGCGCTGGTGGCGAGCGGGCCGAGCGTATCCAGCGAGGGCGCGAGCGGCATGGCGCCATAAAGAGGCACCAGGCCGTGGGTGGGCTTGATGCCGGTGATGCCGCACATGCCGGCGGGATGGCGAATGGAGCCCGCCGTATCCGAGCCGAGCGCCGCCGGCACCAGCCGCGCCGCCACCGCCGCGCCGGAGCCGGAGGACGAGCCGCCCGGTCCATAAGCGGTGTTCCAGGGGTTCAGCCCGTGGCCATATTGGGCGTTGAAGCCGGTGGGCGAGAGCGCGAGCTCGGCGAGGTGCAGCGTGCCGAGATCGAGCGCGCCCGCCGCGTCCAGCCGCTCCAGGGCGGTGGACGTGGTGTCGGGGACGAAATCCTTGCGGATCAGCGAACCGCCGGTGCACACGCGCCCGGCGCGGTAATAGAGATCCTTATGGGCGAGCGGCACGCCGGCCAGCGGGCCGAGCTTTTCCCCCCGCGCCCGCGCTTGATCCACCGCGCGCGCCGCTTCCAGCGCGCTATCGCGGGTGATCAGCATGATGGCGTTGAAGCGCGGTCCCATGCGCTCCAGCCGGTCGAGGGCGAGATTGGCCACCTGCTCGGCGGAAGCCTCACCCTTCGCGATGGCGTCGGCCGTGGCGACAACGCCCCATTCCTGCATTTCGCTCATGGCTTTGCCTTCGTGTCGGTGCTTGGCGCGGCGAAGCTGGCGCACAGGGTGGCGAAGCTCCAGGGCGCATCGGCGAGCGTGATCCGCTCGCTCGCGCCCGCCTCGATGGTCGCGTTGATCGCCAGCGCCACGTCGCGCGCCGCCGCCGCCTGGGCGGGATCGAGGGTGACACCGTTGAGCGCGCGGATGCGGCTCGTCCAATCATCTTCGGTCATGGTGAGGCCTTTCAGTGCACGCCGAGGAAGCGGGTCAGGGTTTCGGGTTGGCGGGCGATCTCGGCGGCGGGCGCCTCATGTACCACGCGTCCGGTTTCCAGGATGTAGACCCGGTCGGCCACCGCCAGCGCGCTGTAGAGATTTTGCTCCACCAGAAGAATGGAGAGCCCGGCGCGCTTCAATTCGGCGATGATGCCTTCGAGATGCTGCACCATCACCGGCGCGAGGCCCTCGGAGGGCTCGTCCATCAGGATCAGCTCGGGGTCGATCATCAGCGCGCGCGCCACCGCGAGCATCTGCCGCTCGCCGCCGGAGAGCTGGTTGCCGCGATGGTGGCGCCGCTCGCCGAGGCGGGGGAAGAATTCGAAGGCCTTCGCCACCGTCCAGCCATGGGTCGCGCTGGCGGGCTTGAGCACGGTGAGGTGCTCGGTCACGGTGAGCGAGGGAAACAGCCGCCGGCCCTGGGGCACCAGGGCGATGCCGCTGCGGGCGATGAGATGGGGGGCGACGCCGAGCAGGCTCTTGCCCTTCCAGCGCACCGCGCCCTGCCGCACATTGGGCGGCGACAGCCCCATGATGGAGCGGATGAGCGTGGTCTTGCCCATGCCGTTGCGGCCGAGCAGCGCCACCACTTCGCGCGTCCCGACATTCAGGCGCGCGCCGTGCAGCACATGGGCGTCGCCGTAATAGGAATGGATGTCCTCGACCTCAAGCATTGTGCCGCGCCTTGCCGAGATAGACGTCCTGGACGTCGCTGTTGCCACGGATTTCCGACGGCGGCGCCTCCACCAGCAGCTTGCCGTTGTTGAGACAGGTGACGTAGTCCACCAGCGAGAGGATCAGGTCCATGTCGTGCTCGATCAGCACCAGGGTCAGCGCGCGCGGCAGGGCGCGGATGATGTCGGAGACGATCACGCGCTCGGCCGGGGAGAGGCCGGCGGCGGGCTCGTCCAGCAGCAGCAGCTTGGGCTGGGCGACCAGGGCCATGGCCATTTCCAGCTGGCGTTGTTCGCCATAGGAGAGTTCCTTCACCGCCGCGTCGCGCCGCGTGTGCAGGCGGGAAATCTCCAGCGCCGCGCCGGCCCGGCGGGTTTCCTCCGCATCCAGCGCGTCCGTGCCGAAGAAGGAGAATTTGCGCGGCGAGAGGCCCCGCACCGCGAGGCGCATATTCTCCGCCACCGTGAGGTTGGGAAACAGATTGGTGATCTGGAAGGTCCGGCTCATGCCGCGCAGGGCGCGCGCATGCACCGGCGCGCGGGTCACGTCCGTGCCGGCGAAGATCACCTGGCCGGAGGTGGCGGCGACGACGCCGGTGATGGCGTTGAACAAAGTGGTCTTGCCGGCGCCATTGGGGCCGATGATGGCGCGCCGCTCGCCCTCTCGGACGCGGATCGACACGCCATCCACGGCGCGCAGCGCGCCGAATTGGACCGTGACGGAATCGAGTTGCAGAAAATCGGTCACGACGCGGGGCGCCTCGGTTCGATGCCGGCGAGCCTGCCGGCGAAGGGGAAAGCGAGAGGGGTCGGCGTCAGGGCTGAGCCCACCCCTCTCGCCAGCCGATGCGGAGCCTCCAAAGGGGGGAAGAGGCGGCTCCGCTGCGGCATTCAGCTTTTCTTGATGCCCTGGAAGTCGCGCGAATAGGGCGGCTGCTTCATGTAGGTTTCCGGATCATACTTCCAGAATTGCGACACCTGCGGATAGGTGGCAATCGGTACGTTCCAGTATTTGCCGTCCGCATTCTTGACCACCTTGCGGATCGACACGTCGTAGATCGGATTGCCGAAGGCATCGAGCTTCACGGTGGTGCCGAGGGGCGAGTTGGCGAGGTCCGTCTTCATCACAGAAGCCAGGAACGCCGCGCGGTCGGCGGTCGCGCCGTTGAGCGGCTTCAGCGCCTCGTCGATCCACATGGCGCCGGAATACATGGAGAAGCCGTAGAGCGAAGGCAGCTTGGAGAATTTCTTGCCGTACGCGGCCACGAACTCCTTGGTGCGCGGATTGTCCGAGCCTTCGGCGAAATGCGCGGCGACCACGACGCCCTCGACCTCATCGCCCATGGTGCGGATCACCGACTGGTCGGTGACGTTCATGGCGCCCACCAGCGGAATCTGGCCCTTCAGGCCGAAGTTCGCATATTGCTGCATCAGGCGCGCGGCATCCGCCCCGGTCTCCATGCAGAAGATCACGTCGGCGCCGAGATTGGCGAGCTGGCCGAGATAGGGGCTGAAGTCGGAGGTGTTGAGCGGGTGCCAGAACTGGCCCAGCACCTGGCCGCCGCCCTCGGTGAAGGTCTGGCAGAAGCCGCCGCACTGCTCATGCCCGAACGTATAGTCCTGGCTGATGGTGGCGACCTTGCGATAGCCCTGCTTCAGGCACCAGTCGGCGAGCGGACGGGGGAACTGGCTCGCGGTATAGCCGGCGACCCGGATCACGTTCTTGATGCGGTGGCGCTGGGTGAGATCGTCGGCGGCGATGATCGGGATGAAATAGGGCATGCCGTTGCCCTTCACGTAATTCGCCACCGCAAGGCCGGTGTTGGCAAGCAGATTGCCGAACAGCATGTCCACATTGGCCTGCTCCACCAGGCGCCGGGCCTTCTGGAGCGCGGTATCGGGGTTGGAGGCGTCGTCTTCCACGACGATTTCCACCTTGCGGCCACCGGACTGGAAGCCGCGCTCTTCCCAATACATGTTGAAGCCGTCCACCATCTCGCGGCCGCCGGCGGCGACCACTCCGGTGAGCGGCGCCATGACGCCGATCCTGATCGGTCCGCTCGCCTGCGCGCGGGCGACATAAGGCATCGCCACGGTGCCGACGGCGGCCAGCGCGGCGCTTGATTTCAGAAACGTCCTGCGATCCATCTGTCCCGCTCCTGTCTGGAATTGATTGTTGTCGTCTTCAGCGGCGTCGTTGCGCCACAAAGCTGCGAATGCGCCCGAGGATGCCTTCGGGGGCGAAGATCATGATCAGAACGAACATTGCGCCGAGCACGCTCTGCCAGCGCTCGGTGTAGAGGCTGACGAGATTTTCCAGCCCGATGATGGCGAAGGATCCGATGAACGCGCCAAACAGCGTGCCGACCCCGCCGGTGATCGCCATCAGCAGCCCTTCCACCGATTGGGAGAGGCCGACCGTGGAGGGGCTGACGAAATCGTTGAACATGGCGTAGAGCGCCCCGGCGATACCGGCGAAGAAGCCGGAGACGGTGAAGGCCAGGAACAGGTGCGCCGGCACGTTGTAGCCGAGCGAGCGCATGCGGCTCTCGCTGTCGCGGATGCCGCGCAGCGTCAGCCCGAACGGCGAGCGCACGAACCGCCACATCACGAAGGCGACCACGGCCACCGCCGCGAACACCGCGTAATAGAAGGAAAATCCATCGGCGAGGGCGGCGGGCCGCACCGCGCCGCGCAGGCCGTTTTCCCCGCCCGTGACGCTGGTCCAGCGCAGGCACACGCCCCACACGATCATGCCGAGCGCGAGGGTCAGCAGCAGAAAATAGACCCCGGAGGTGCGGATCGCCAGCAAGGCGAAGATCGCCGCGACAAAGGTCGCCGCCGCGATGCCCAGAACCACGCCCACATAAGCCGAGCCGCCCATATGCGAGGTCCAATAGACCACCACATAGGTGGAGACGCCGAAGATGGCGCCATGGCACAGGGGCGTGCGGCCGGTGTAGCCGGCGAGTATGTCCACCGCCATGGCCAGCACCGCGAAGATCAAGACTTCGGTGAGGATGCTCACCTGATAGGTCGGCAGGATCAGCGGCAGCACCGCGAACGCGAGCGCGCCGAGCGCGATGGCGCCCAGGGCGAGGCGCGACATGCCGGTTTCCCGGGCGGGGAGCGGGGCGGGATTGGGAACGGGGGAGGCCATCACGCCGCCTTTCCGAACAGGCCGAGCGGGCGGAAGGCGAGGATCGCCGCCATGGGGCCGAAGATGACGAAATAAGCGAATTCCGGGAACATCACCTGTCCCACCGTATTCAGCAGCCCGACGATCAGCGCCCCCACCGCCGCGCCGACGAGGCTGCCGCGTCCGCCGATGATCACAACCGCGAGCGAGAACACGAGGATCTCCGCATCCGCGCTCGGGTAAAGCGTGAGGAAGGCGCCGCCCACCGCCCCGCCGAGCCCGGCCAGCGCCGCGCCCAGCATGAAGGTGAGCAGGAAGATGCGGCGGATGTTGATGCCCATCGCCTCGATGGTTTCCGGATCGTCCACCCCGGCGCGGATCAGGGCGCCGAGCCGGGTCTTGTTGAGCAGCAGCCAGAGCGCGACGAAGATGAGAATGCCCAGCGCCAGCACGAACAGGCGATACTTGGGATAGAACATCCCGGAGAAGCGCACCGCCCCGCGCAGGAATTGCGGCGCCGGCACCGTGTAGGTATCGCCGCCGAAGATCACGAGCGTCATGTCGTTCAGAATGAAGGCGACGCCCAGCGTCAGCAGCACTTGGCGCAATTCATATCCGCGCACGAAGCGCAGCAGGCCTTGGTCGAGCACCAGCCCGGTCGCCGCCACCACGGCCATGGCGGCGAGGATGCCGAGGAAGAAATTGCCTGTGGCGCTCGCCGCCGCATAGCCCGCATAGCCGCCCAGCAGGTACAGCGCGCCGTGCGCAAGATTCACGATGCGCAGCAGGCCGAAGATCAGCGTGAAGCCCGAGGCCACGATGAACAGCAGCGCCGCGAAGGTGAGCCCGTTGAGGAGCTGGAAGGCGTTGAGGCTGTTCATCCCGCATCCGCCACGCTGAGGGCGTCGGGCCGCTGGCCGAGATACCAGTCGTAGATCTGTTCCCCGGTCATGAAGGCGACGTCGTCCTTCGCCTTCATGGTCTCGAAGATCTTGCGGAAATGCTTCAGCCGGTGCGGCGCGCCCATGAT
The DNA here is from genome assembly GCF_043195105.2 of Roseixanthobacter finlandensis. NCBI lineage: Bacteria > Pseudomonadati > Pseudomonadota > Alphaproteobacteria > Hyphomicrobiales > Xanthobacteraceae > Roseixanthobacter > Roseixanthobacter finlandensis. Next base: position 5,190,807 of record NZ_CM195536.1, read on the forward strand.
GTAGGGATGCACCACCAGGGCCATGATGCGCGCGCTGTCGCGGCTGTCATGGTGGATCTGCTCGAACTGGTCGATGGCGCGATCGTAATATTCGCTCGCTTTGTGATGCTGGATCAGCATCATCGCCACGTCGTTGCATTCCTGGGTGTAGGGAATATTGACGATCGGCGTCGTGCGGGTCTTCAGCACCACCGGCTGGTCGTCCAGCACCCAGTCGCAGACATAATCATAGCCCTGTTCCACCAGGATGTCGGGGGTCTCCCAGGTCTCGGTGAGGCCCGGCCCCAGCCAGCCGCGCGGGCGCTTGCCGGTGAAGGCTGCGATGGCCTGCGTGGTCTTGGCGATGTCCTCGCGCTCGTCGGGCACCTTCTGCATGTTCTTCTGCGAGAAGCCGTGGCCCATGAATTCCCATTTGCGCTCCAGCGCCGCTTCCGCGATCGGCGCATAGCTGGAAATGGCCGAGCCGTTGATGGCGAGCACAGCCGGCAGGGCGAAATCGTCGAACACTTCCAGCATGCGCCAGAAGCCGACGCGATTGCCGTATTCGTGCCAGGCCCAATTGGGGATGTCGGGCGTGGGCGAGCCGCCGGCCGGCGGGGTGAGGACGGTGCGCGGCATGGTCTCGCGCGGGTTCCATTCCTCGATATTGACGATCACCCACACCGCCATGCGGGCGCCGCCCGGCAGGGTCAGCTTGGGTCGGCGGGAAATGGGGGAAAAGGCGATGCGCTCGGTGGGCAGCATGTCTCAGGCCTCCGGTTCGCCGATGGTGAGGGTTAAGGTGCCGAAGCCGTCGATGGCGCCGAGGACGCGGTCGCCGGGATGGATCTCGCCGACCCCGGCGGGGGTGCCGGTCATGATGAGGTCGCCCGGCTCCAGGCGATAGGAGCGCGAGAGATTGGCGACGATTTCCGGCACGTTCCAGATCATCTGCGCGAGGTCGCCGCGCTGGTGCTCGACGCCATTGACGCTCAGCGTGATGGCGCCGCGCGCCGGATCGCCGCCGGTGCCGGCGGGATAGAGCGGGCCGCACGGGGCGGAAAGATCGAACGCCTTGCCCGCTTCCCACGGCAGGCGCTTGTCGCGGCAATCGCGCTGGCGGTCGCGGCGGGTCAGGTCGATGCCGATGCCATAGCCGAAGATGGCGTCCTGTGCCTGCGCGAGGTCGATGTTGCGGGCGGTGGCGCCGATGGCGACCACCAGCTCGATCTCATATTGGAAATCGCGGGTATCGGCGGGATAGGGAATGGTGGCGCCGTCCGCGACGATGCTGTCGCGCGGCTTCTGGAAGAAGAAGGGCGGATCGCGCTCGTCTTCCGCTTCCTTCATCTCGCGGATATGGGCGAGATAATTGCGGCCCACGCAATAGACGCGGCGCACCGGGAAGCGCGCCGCGCGGCCGACCACGGGCAGCGCGACGATCTCAGGGACGGGAATTGCGAAGGCGGTGCTCATGGATGCGCTCAGGCCTTTGTCTTCGTTGCCTGGTACCAGTCGAGGATCTCTTCCCCGTTCCAGAACAGCACGTCGCCGAGGCTGGCGGCATACTCATAGATCTGTTCCAGATACTTGATGCGATGCGGCTGGCCGGAAATATAGGGGTGGATCGCCACCGCCAGGATCTTCGCCCGCTCTTCCCCTTCGGCGTGCAGGCGGTCGATGCTGTCCTTGAAGCGCTGCACCCAATAGGGCGATTCATGATGGGCCACCGCCATCATGGGAATGTCGTTGTGCTCCACCGTATAAGGCAGCGTGACCAGCGGGCCCTTGGCGGTGGTGATGTCGCAGGGCTCGTCGTCCCACACCCAGTCGCCGATATATTTCACGCCCGCCTCGGCGAGGTTCTCCGGGGTTTCCAGGGTCTGCGTCAGGCCCGGTCCGAGCCAGCCCTTGGGGCGCTTGCCGGTGAATTTTTCCAGGATGTCCATGGAGCGGAAGATCATGCCGCGCTGGTCGTCCTGCTTGTGGATCGGCCCCTGGTCATAGGCGTGGCCCATGAACTCCCAGCCGGCATCGCGCGCCTGGGCGGCGACCCGCTCATAATCCTCGGTGACGCGGGCATTGATGGAGAGGGTGGGGCGGATGCCGAGCTTCTCGTACAGCTTGAAGAAGCGCCAGGCGCCGACCCGCATGCCGTATTCGTGCCAGCTCCAGTTCGGCACGTCGGGCAACAGCACCTGTCCGGTGGGGGCGGGGAGAACCTGGCGCGCCATGGGGCGGGCGATGTCCCACACTTCGAAATTCACGATGGTCCACAGAACCACGCGCGCCTTGCCGGGCAGCTTGAGCGGCGGGCGGTCGACAATGGCGGAATAGGGCGCGCGGTCGCGCGGCAGCAGGGTCATCGAAACTCTCCGCGAAATTCAGCGATGCGGGAAAAAAGCGCGTGTCTCATGCGATGGCCGCCTGGCGGATGGCGGCCACGCCGGGCCGCAGCAGGGATTCCAGCGTCGCATAAAGGAAAGTGGCGCCGCGCCCGACCCAGTGCGCGGTGGTCTGCTCGGTCACCGGCAGGCCGAAGGCGCGGCCGGCGGCGGCGAGGCGCGCGGTGATGTCGTCCACCGCGGCCACCAGTTCGGGGCGGCTCGTATTGCCGAGGAACCCCATGGAATGGGCGAGGTCGTTGGGTCCCACCAGGATCAGGTCGATGCCGGGAGCGGCGGCGATGGCGTCCAGCCGGGCATGGCCTTGCGCGCTCTCGATCTGGGCGATCAGCATCAGGTCGGCTTCCCGGCCGCAGGTGGCGGCGCGCGCCGTGGCATGGAGCATGGCGCAGGCTTCCACGCTTTCGACCTGCGGCAGGACCAAGCCGTCGATGCCGCAATCGAAATAGCGGGTGAGGATCGCGGGATCCTTGGAGGGCGAGCGCACCACCGCGCTCATGCCGCACGCCTGGGCGGCGCGGGCGAGCATGGGCACGCTTTCCACCGACACCGCCGTGCGCTCGCAATCGATGAACAGGCAATCGGCGCCGCAGGCGGCGAGCGCCTCGACCGCCGGCAGGGACGCCCCGCCGGGATTGACCGCCAGGATCGGGCGACCCGCGAGGATCATGGCCTTGGTGCGCGGGAGGCTGGTGCGGACCCTCATGCGCCGTCTCCACCACAGGGCGTGCGGGCCGCGTCCCGGACCGGCGGCGCGGACGAAGCGCGGCCTGCGCGAGCGGCTGATCCTGCGGGGGCGAGGGGGGCGGACATGGGGCCGGAAGTCCTTCCTGGCGCGACTGGAGAATTCAAAAATTGCGTACAATCTGATGACCGTCAATAATTAATGTATACAATTTTTGCTCAAAAATTCACCCGCTTCTGCCCGCAATATAGGCTTGAAGCTGTTCATTTCCCGGTCCTAGCTGAGGCAGGTTCCGCCCCGGAGTCAGGCTTCGCGGGTGGGTTGGATTGTATCCTCGTGTGGGTTCGGGTATGGCGGCTATGGCTGATCAAAAGGAGCGACCACCGGGCATGTCAGCGATTGTTTCCGACGCGCTCGGCGAAACCGCCCCGGACTCTTTCGGCGAAGGCGCGGACGCGGAGCGCGCGCCGACCCGCTCGCTCTCCGTCGCCGACCGGATTCGCGCCTCGATTCTCTCCGGAGATTTCGAGCCCGGCGCGCGGCTTCACGAGGTGCGCCTCAGCGAGCGGCTCGGAGTTTCGCGCACCCCCGTACGCTCGGCGCTGCAATCGCTCGCGAGTGAAGGGCTGCTGGAATATGCCCCGAACCGCGGCTATTCGGTGCGCCGGTTCCTCACCTCCGAGATCGTCGATGCCTATGAGATCCGCACCATGCTGGAATCGCTCGCGACCCGGCTCGCCGCCGAGCGCGGGCTGACCGACGCGGAGCGGGCGGTGATCGAGGGGGCGCTCGCCGATGGCGACGCCATTCTCGCCAAGGAGGAATTGGAGGAATCCGACCGGATCGGCTATGGCGCGGTCAATTTCGCCTTCCACGACACCATCCACGCCGCCTCGCGCTGCCGCATGCTGGGCGACATGATCCGCATGTGCCAGAGCGTGCCCCAATCCTCCCACCGCAACGTGGTCTCGTTCGAATATCTCGAGGTGCGCCGCCGCCACGAGGACCATCACCGCATCTATGACGCCATCCTGCTGCGCGATGCCTATCGCGCGGAAATGCTGATGCGCGAGCATGTGGCGAGCGTGAAGACCGGCCTCGTGCGCTCCATCAGCGGGCGCGCGCCCACCCGAAGCCGGCGCTAGAGCACGCGCCGATCGGCTTGCATCGCAAGCGGATCGGATAACGCGTTCTCTAGCGAATGTTTCGAGACTGATTCACCGATCAAGTTGGTTCAACCTGATCGGATCAGGCTCTGAGCCATGGCGCTGGCGGCCCGCGCCGGCCTGTTCTACGCTCCGCCGCCCGAATACACCTGCCGGAGACCAGGCGTGCAGATCGCATCCATCGACCACATCGTGCTGACGGTGGCGGACATTGACCGCACCGTTGAATTTTACACCCGCGTTCTCGGCATGCGCAAAGAGGTATTCGGCGAGAACCGGATCGCGCTCGCGTTCGGCGCGCAGAAGTTCAATCTTCAGGACGGGCGTTCGAAGCAGGATATCGTCGCGATCGCAGAGCACCCGACGCCCGGTTCGGTGGATCTGTGCCTGCTGTCGGCGGTGCCGCTCGACGCGGTGATCGCCCATCTTGCGGCCTGCGAGGTGCCGATCGCCGCCGGCCCGGTGCGGCGCACCGGCGCGACCATGCCGCTGCGCTCGGTCTATATCCGCGATCCCGATGCCAATCTGATCGAGATTTCCGTCCGCTGGGAAGAAGAGGCGCCGGCCGCTCTGTGAGCCGGCGGCGCGCTCAGGCGTCGAAGGCCCGCACATTGTAGCCGGCCGGCTGGGTGCGGGCATAGGCGCAGGCGGCGCGCACCACATCTTCCTCGCAATAGGCGCGCGCGACGATCTGGAGCCCCACCGGCATGCCGTCGTCGGCGATCCCCGCGCACACCGCCCCGGCCGGCTGGCCGGTGAGGTTGAAGGGATAGGTGTAGAACACCCAGGACACCAGATTGCGGTCCGGCAGGCTGTCGGGAATATTCTTGCCGGCGTCCAGCGAGGTCACGGGCAGCACCGGCGAGATCAGGATGTCGTAGCGCTCGAAGAAGGCGCGCAGCTTCTCGCGCAAAGCATAGCGCTCGAATACGCTGGTGTAATAGCTGCGCATCTCCTGGGCGAGCGCGGGAGCCAGCACCTCGGCCACCGCCGGGTCCAGCAAATCGCGCTGGTTTTCCAGGAAGGACCGCAGGCGAATGCCGACGCCGGCATAGAATTCCGCCGTCCACAGATCGGCCGGATCGCTATCGAACACGCTGTCGACGAGATCGACCTCGCAGCCCAAGCTTTCGAAGGTCTTGGCTGCGCGATCGGTGATCGCCAACACCTCCGGGTCGGGCCGGGCATAGCCGAGCGTCGGGCTGTAGGCGACGCGCATGCCGGCGACCGAAGCCTTTGTCGCGCCCATCACGTCCGGCACCGGACCGGCGACGCCGAACGGGTCGCGCCGGTCGGGCCCGGCGATGGCCGAGAACAGCAGCGCCGCGTCTTCCATGGAACGGGCGATGGGCCCCACATGGGCCAGCGTCGGGGTCGCGGAGGTGGGCCATACCGGCACGCGGCCGAAATGCCCCTTGATGCCGGCAAGCCCGGTGAAAGCGCAGGGAATGCGCACCGAGCCGCCGCCGTCGGTGCCGAGGGCGAACGGCGTGATCCCCGCCGCCACCGAAGACGCCGCCCCGGCGCTGGAGCCGCCGGGGGTCTTGTCGAGGTTCCAGGGGTGGCGCGTGATGCCGGTCAGCGGGCTATCGCCCACCGGCTTGCAGCCGAATTCGCTGGTGGTGGTCTTGCCGATCAGGATGCCGCCGGCCGCCTTGGCGCGCTCCACCGCGGGCGCATCCACGCTCGCGACATTGTCCGCCATGGCGCGCGAGCCGGAGGCATAGCGCTGGCCCTTCACCGCCATCAAATCCTTGGCGGAGAACGGTAGGCCGTGCAGCAGGCCGAGCGGCGCGCCTTTCATCACCGCGTCTTCCGCGACACGGGCGGCGGCCATGGCCTCGTCCTCCATCAGCACGAAGAAGGCGTTCAGCGTGCCTTGCGTCGCCTGCGCCTTGTCCAGCGCGCGCCGCGTCAGCTCCACGGGCGAGATATCGCGGGTGCGGATGCGCCGGCGCAGCTCCAGCGCGCTCATGGTGTCGAATGCGGCGGACATGGGGCTCTCCGGGGTATGGCGAGGATTCCCTCTCCCGCTTGCGGGGGAGGGCCAGGGAGGGGGAAGAGGCGCTGGGGAATGAAGCACCCCATCCGGCTTCGCCGGCCCCCTCCCCAACCCTCCCCCGCACGCGGGAGAGGGGGCATATTGCGATTAAAGGGGGCGTTGTGCCCCGCTCAGTTGAGGATGGCGAACGCGCGCACCGGGGAGCCGGAGCCGCCCTTGAACTTCAGCGGCGCGCCGAAGAACTGGAACTCGCCCTTGCCCACCAGCTCCTCCAGGTTCACCAGCCATTCCCAATGGCTCACCCCGAGGTCGCGGCACAGGCGGTGCTGGGCGAAGATGTTGTCCGTGGGCTTGTCGGTGGAAGGGCCTTCCACGCCGTGCATCTTCGAGCCGCGATCATACAGCCAGCGGGTCGCCTCGGCGGTGAGGAGCGGGTTTTTCCAGACCGAATCCAGGCTCGGATAATTGCGCGTATGGAAGCCGGTGCACAGCAGCACGATATGGCCGTCCACTTTCACGCCGGCCTTCTTCTCCGCCTCTTCCATGTCGGCGACGGTGATTTCGCCGAGATCGGGGATGTGGCGCAGGTCGAAGCACACCGCCTTGCCCATGAACATGTCGAGCGGCATCTCGTCCACCGGCGCGCCGTTCGGGTTCACATGGCGATAGGCGTCCACATGGGTGCCCACATGGTCGAGCATGGCAATGAAATTGGTCTGGAAGGTCATGGCGTCGCCGGGCACGCCGAGATTGAGGCCCTTGGAGCCCTCATGGCTCATATGGGTGGTGATGACCGGCCGCTGGAATAGCTTGTGGGCCGGCATATTGTCTTCGATGAGGAGGGAGAGGTCGATGACTTTGGACATGGTCGCTCCTTGGCGGGCTTGGTTTTCGGGGGAATTGCTGGCATTCGGGCGCGTTCAGGCCGCCGCCTTTTTCTTCTTGCCGAGGAACGCCTCCATCACCTCCGGGTCGCGCGCGAGATCCGCGCTCGGCCCGTGGCGCGCCACCCGCCCGTTCGCGATCACATAGGCGTGGTCGGCGATGGCGAGCGCGTAGGAGGCAAGCTGTTCGACAAGCAGAATGGTGAGGCCGGCCGCATTGAGGTCGGCGAGGACCCGCATCAGCTGGTCCACGATCTTGGGCGCGAGTCCGAGCGAGAGCTCGTCGATGATGAGCAGCTCGGGTTCCGCCATCAGGCCGCGCGCGATGGCCAGCATCTGCTGCTCGCCCCCCGACATGGAGCCGGCCTGCTGGGGCAGCCGCTCCTTCAGGCGCGGGAACAGCGAGAGCACCTTTTCCAGCGTCGCCTTGGAGCGCTCGGACTTGAGGCCGCCATGGGCGTAGGCGCCGAGGATGAGATTGTCCTCCACGCTCTGGTCGGGAAACAGAAGCCGGCCTTCCGGCACCATCACGAGGCCGCGCGCCACCTTCCGGTCGGCGGAAAGGCGGGTGGTGTCCTCGCCCTTGAACAGCACTTGTCCGCCGGAGGGCCGAACCAGGCCCGTGGCGCCGCGCACCATGGAGGATTTGCCGGCGCCATTATTGCCGATCACGGCGACCAGTTGACCGCGCTTCACGCTCAACGAGATGTCGCGCACCGCCACCGCCGCGCCATAGCGCAGTTCCAGGGCGCGGATATCGAGGAGGATATCGGTGTCGCTCATGCCACGTCCTCCGCCTTGGCGGCATCGAGGGAAGCGCCGAAATAGGCTTCGATCACGCGCGGATCCTCCTGCACGATTGCGGGGGTGTCGCTGGCGATCACCTGGCCGTAATCCAGCACGGTGACGGTGTCGGCGACCGCCATGATCAGTTCCACATGGTGCTCGATCAGCAGCACCGAGATGCCGAGCGCGGCGATGGCGCGGATCATCTCTTCCAGCGCGTCGATCTCCTGGGTGGTGAGGCCGGCGGCCGGCTCGTCCAACAGCAGCAGGCGGGGCTTGGCCGCCAGGGCGCGGGCGATCTCCAGCCGCCGCTGCAGGCCGAAGGGCAGGAAGCGGGCCAGCTCATTGGCATAGGCATCGAGCCCCACGAAGGTGAGCAGGCCGATGGCGGCGCGCCGGCTCTCCTTCTCCTCGCGGCGCAGGCGCGGGGTGCGCAGCAGCGCGTCGGCAATCCCGTAGGTCAGGCGCTGCTGATAGCCCACCAGCACGTTTTCCAGCACCGTGAGCTCGCCGAACAATTCGGTGTTCTGGAACGTGCGGGCAAGGCCAATGCGCGCGATCTCGTGGGAGCGCTTGCCGGTGAGCTGGATGCCGTCCAGCTCGAATTCGCCTTCCGTGGGCTTGTAGAAGCCCGAGATGGTGTTGACGAAGGTGGACTTTCCGGCGCCGTTCGGTCCGATCAGGGCATGCACCTCGCCCGGCTTCACCCGCAGCGAGGCCTTGGAGAGGGCAGTGAGGCCGCCGAAGCGCACCGTGAGGTCGCGCGCCACCAGCTCCGCCTCGCCTTCGCGCACGTCGTGGCGCAGGCTCTGTTCGGCGGGAATGCCTTCGGCGGGATCCGCCTCGCGCTTTTCGGGGTTGAGGCGCTGGACCAGCATCCACAGCGTACCGACGATGCCGCGCGGCAAGGCGAACATCACCACCAGCAGCAGGGCGCCATAGGCGAACTTCTGCCAGAGCTGGAATTGCTGCAGAAATTCCGGGAGATAGGTGAGGATATAGGCGCCGATCACCGGCCCGAAGGTGGAAGCCGCCCCGCCCAGGATCACCATCAGCAAAAACCGCACGCTGTCGGCGAAGGTGAAGATGTCGGGCGAGATGTAGGAATTGAGGAAGGCGTAGAAGCTGCCCGCGATCCCCGCCGTCACGGACGCCACCACGAAGGCGAGCGTGCGCATGGCGGTGGCGTTGACGCCGAGCGCGCGGGCGGCGGTCTCGCTCTGGGACACCGCGAGCATGGCCCGGCCGTAGCGCGAGCGCTTGAGATTGTAGGTGGCGAGCGTCGCCAGGAACAGCGTCACCGCCAGCACGCCGTAGAAGGCGAAGCCGGAAATGCGATAGCCGAAGATGTTCGGGCGCGGGATCGAGGAGAGGCCCGTGGTGCCGCCGGTCAGCGACTGCCATTCGATGGCGACATTCTCCACGATGATGCCGAAGGCGATGGTGACGACGGCGAGATAGACGCCGCGCACCCGCACCGTGGGATAGGCCAGCAGCACGCCGAACGCCCCGGAGACGACGGCCGCGCCGATGCTGGCGCTCAGCATGTCGAAGCCGAGCCGCACCGCGAGGATCGCCCCGGTATAGGAGCCGAGGGCGAACAGGCCCGCCTGGCCAAGCGAGACGAGGCCGGTGAGGCCCACCAGCACGTTCAGGCCCACGGCGATCACGCCATAGATCAGGAACAGCATGAACAGGCGCAGTTCGTATTCGTTGCCGGCGGTGAGCGGCACCGCGATGAGGATCGCGGCGAAGACGAGGAAGCCGAGCGCGGTGAGGTGTCTCATACCTTGAGCACCTCCCTTTTGCCGAACAGGCCCTGCGGAAACACCAGCAGCACCAGGATCATGGAGGAAAAGCCGATGATCTCGCGGGCGGCGGTGGAGATGTAGCCCTCGACGAATTTCTCCATCACGCCGAACAGCAGGCCGGCGATCACCACGCCCGGCGCCGAGGTGATGCCGCCGATGATGGCCACCGCAAAGCCCTTCAGCCCCAGCAGCGTGCCCATGGTGGCGGACACCTGGATCACCGGCGCCACGAGAATGCCCGCCGCCGCGCCGAACAGGGCCGCGAGCCCGAAGGAGAAGGCGACGATGCGGTTGACATTGATGCCCATGAGGGCGGCGGCGCGCTTGTCATGGGCCACCGCCTGCATGGCGCGGCCGACCAGCGTGTGTTTCTGCATGAATTTCAGCCCCACCATGGCGAGGATCGCGACCAATGGGATCAGCAATTCCTGCGGATAGATGCCGGCGCCCAGGATGTGCACCGCCTTTTCCACGCCGGGCGAGGGCAGGGGGCGGGAGAAGCCGCCGAACTGCATGGTGGCGAGGCTCTCGATCATGATGCCCACCGCGATCGTGGTGAGCATCCAGCCAATCGAGGTGGTGCCGCCGGTGAACGGGCGCACCGCGAAGCGCTCCAGGAGAATGCCGAACAGCGCGCCGGCGACCACGCCGAGCCCGCAGGCGAGCCACAGCGGCAGGCCCGCATCGACCCCCAGCACGGCCAGGACGGCGCCGATCATCAGCGTGTCGCCATGGGCGAAATTCACCGCCTTGGCGGCGGTCCACATGATGTGGAAGCCGAGCGCCACGAGCGCATAGATGCCGCCGATGGCGAGGCCGGAGAGGGTGTATTGAATGAAGGTGCTCATCGCGCTGCCCGTGTGTTGGCCGCTGTTGCTGATGTCCCGGTCGCGCCGCGCGGCCCCCTCCCCACCCCTCCCCCGCAAGCGGGAGAGGGAGCAGGGCGCGCCTGGCTTCGGCATCCCTCCGAAACCTCCTGAGGCCTTGCACAACACGTCCCCTCTCCCGCTTGCGGGGGAGGGCTAGGGAGGGGGAAGGCCGGGGAGGACCGAGTCCTCCGGAGGAGAACGACCAAGGGGCCGGCAGGACCTCAGTTGGTCTTGCCGTACTTGGTCTGCTCGATGGGCAGCAGCTTGCCGTCCACCCACACCGTCAGCTTGTAATATTTGGGCAGGATCGCGTCCTGGCGCTCCGGGTCCTTGGCGTCGAAGGCGGGCTTGTATTCGGCCACCAGCCCGTCGAGGTTCACCGTGTAGAGCGCGTCATGCACCTTCTTCCAATCGAAGGCGCCGGCCTTCTCGATGGCGGCGGCGATGATGTAGACCGCGTCATAGGCATTGGCCACGCCCGATGGCATCTTGACGTCGGAGGGCTGCTTCAGGCCGTACTTGGCTTGGAGCTTCTCCCACAGCGCCTTCTTCTTGGGATCCATGTCGCCCATGAAAGTATAGGTCTGGATCACTTCCACGCCGTCGGCCAGCGGCCCGGCGAGTTCGCCGAGATTGCCGGCGATGCCCCAGGCGCCGATGATGGTCGGCTTGTAGCCCACCTTGTCCATGGACCGCAGGATCTGGTTGCCTTCGCGATCCAGCGCCCAGAACAGCACCACGTCCGCCCCGGCGTCGCGGGCGCGGATCACCTGCGGGCTCATGTCCTGGTCGCCCCAGTTGAAGGTCTCGGTGGCCACCAGCTCCTTGCCGGCCTTGGCCATGGCGTCCTTCACGTCCGGCAGGGCGCCGTTGCCCCAGCCGGTGTTCTCGTAGAAGAACGCGACCTTGCCGGTCTTGGAGGCTTTCAACGCCTGCTCGACGAGGAAGCGCGCCACCCATTTGTCCTTCGCCGAGACGCGGAACATGTAATTGGGATTGGCGCCGTTCTCGATCGCCTTCGTGTTGGCGGCGAGCACGCCCACATAGGGAATGCCGATCTCGTTCACCGGCTCGGCCTGGGCGACCGCGACGGTGGAATGATAGCCGCCGAGGATGGCGACGCACTTGTCGGCGAGCGCGATGCGGCGGGTGTTGTCGACGCCGCGCGGCGGGGCGCCGGCATCGTCATATTGCACGAAGCTGAGCTTCTTGCCGAGCACGCCGCCCTTGGCGTTGATCTCGTCGACGGCGATTTCGGCGCCCATCTTGATGGCGGCGCCGCCGAACGCGGCGGGGCCGGTGGTTGCGGCGGAATTGCCGATGCAGGGCTGCTGCTGCGCCATCGCGAGCGTGGAGGAGAGGCCGAGCATGACCGTCGCGGCCAGCAGCTGGCCACGTAAAAGCATGTGTGAAGGCATGTATTTATTCTCCTGTTGTCTACAGGATGTGTGGGCATTTCGCCCCTGTTCCCATCTGCACAATAAAGCTACCGACAAGTCCGGGCCACCGACAAAGATGATTTTCCAATCGCCGATATAGGGAGTTCCTATGAAGGCATTTTATAGGCAGAAGCGATGCTCAATCACATGCAATAATACATTATAAAATAACGTTTTTTCCACAAATGCTGCCCATAGTTTAAGCAGCTTGGCGCTTGGGAAGTCGTTTGACAAATCGAATCCCCTCGTGAGAATTCAGGGCTTGCAAAGGTGGTACATGGATCTTCGCCAGCTCAAATACTTCGTCCAGATTGCGGAAAGCGGGAATTTCTCGCGTGCCGCGGAAATCCTGCGGGTCGCGCAGCCCTCCTTGAGCCAGCAGATGAAAAACCTGGAGGATGAGCTGGGCGTTGATCTGCTGGTGCGCCATGCGCGCGGCGTCACCCCTACGGAAATCGGCCAGCAACTCTATGACCACGCCCGCCGCATCCTCCAGGAGGTGGACCGGGTGAAGGACGTGGTGCGCTCGCAATCGGCAAATCCCTCCGGCCGGGTTTCCGTGGGCCTGCCCACCTCCGCCTGCCGGGGCCTCTCCATTCCGCTCATCAACGCGCTGGCCGTGCACCAGCCCAACATCACCTTGCACGTGGTGGAGGCGATGACCGGCTATCTGGACGAATTCCTCCAGCTCGGCCGGCTCGACGTGGCGCTGCTGTACGATCACAAGGCCTTCGAGCATGTGGCCTGGACCGAGATGATGGTCGAGGATCTCATGCTGTTCGTGCCGCCCGGTCATCCGCTCGCGGCCGAGGGCGAGGTTTCCTTCAAGCGCATGTTCGAGCTGCCGATCGTGCTGCCGGGCCGCCCCAATGTGCTGCGCACCGTGGTGGAGCAGTTCGCCGCCCGCCACGACGTGGTGCCGACAGCCATGGATTGCGACAGCCTGCCCGCCATCGCCAAGCTGGTGCTCCAGTCCACCGCGTTCGCGATCATGCCGCATTTCGCGCTGACCGAGGAGATGGCGCGCGGCGAGATGGTGGCGGTGCGGATCGTCGATCCCACCCCCTCCTGGCGCCTGTCGGTGGTGGTGTCCCAGCGCACCATGAACCTGCGCGGCAGCGAGGCGGTGGCGCAGGTGATGGCCGATGTCATCGCCGGCATGGTGGAGGCCGGCGTCTGGCGCGCCCGCCTGCGCGCCGAGAAGACCCGCGGGGAGCTTTTCCGCGCGCCGGCGAAATAGGCGTCCGCCAATAGCCGGCCGCCAGGCCCGTGCCGGGCGCGGGTGCGCTTCCCGCGCATTTCGGGGGGCAATCCGAGATGTCGGGCGAACGTTCGCCCGAAATCGCGGTGTGATCGGCCCGAGAGGTGCGGAGAAGGCTCTTTAAACCGCGATTCGTCCGCCGTAAGTCTTTGGTTTCACGTGAAACATTTTACGGTGAGGTAGCTGTGCGGTGTTGGATCTTCTTGGAGTCAGGCGTCCGCCAAGGCCAGCTGCACGTGCCGCACCCCGAGTTCCGGGCTGGTGAGAATGGGGATGGAAAAGCCGTTATCCCCTTGGTCCTCAAGGGCCCGCGCCATGGACGCCTGGGCCAGCACCACCACATCCACCTTGGGCACCATGGCGGCGAGCTCGGCCCGCACCAGCACATCATGTCCGGCCCGATCCCCCGCCGCGAGCCGGGCGAACGCGCCCTCGCAGACCCCACTGGTCAAGGTCACCCGGACCCCCTTTTGTGCGGCATGGTGTTTCAAAAGATCGGTGGTGGGGACGAGGGTGGTGGAGAGCGTGGCCAGCACCCCGATGCGGGTGCCTTTCTCCAATGCCGCCAAGGCCATGCCGTCATCGACCCGGAACAGCGGCACCGGGCACAGCGGGATCGCGGCATCCACCGCCGGTCCGAGGGAGGAACAGGTGACGAGCACCGCATCGGCCCCTGCATCTACCGCCGACCACACATAGCCGGCCAGCCGGCGCATGGTGAGGCGGGAGAGCTCGCCCATGCGAATCGTATTCCGCAACAGGCTTTCATCGACGATGTTGAACGGTTCCCAGCCGGGCAGATGGCGCCGCGTGAGATCCTCGAACACCGGCACGAGGCCGGCGACCGTATGGATGAGGGCCAATGAGCGGGGTGCGGACGCGGAGGTCGTCATCGGGAAGCGGCTCGGCTATTTGGGAAAGGCGGTGTTGAGTTCGTCGATCTGCGCCGCCGTGAGCAGGCGCGGCTGGCGATCTCGCAGCAGCACCAGCAGCTTGGCGGTTTCCTCAAGTTCCTCGGCGGCATAGACGGCGCCCTGGAGGTCCTTGGCGGTGACCACCGGGCCATGATTGGCCAGCAGCACCGCCGCGCATTCCCCCTTCAGCTCCCGGATCAGCGTGCCCATGGCCGGATCGCCGGGGCGCACATAAGGCAGCAGCCGCACCTTGCCGACCCGCATCACCACATAGGGCGTGAGCGGGGCGATGCAGTCGGCGGGGTCGATCTCCGGCAGGCAGGAGAGCGCGGTGGCGTAGGTGGAATGCAGATGCACCACCGCGCCGGTGCCGGGGCGGGTCTCGTAATAGGCGCGGTGCAGGAACACTTCCTTGGAGGGCTTGTCGCCCGACACGTGGTTCCAGTCCCGGTCGAGCTTGGAGATGCGGCCGGCCTCCAGAAAGCCAAGGCAGGAATTGGTGGGGGTGATCAGCACCCCGTCCTCCACGGCGACCGAGATATTTCCCGCCGAGCCGACCGAATAGCCGCGCTCGAACAATGAGCGCGACAGGCGCACCAGGAGATCGCGGGTGGCAGCTTCATCCATGGCTCAGGCTCCCGTCGTGCCGGCGATGGCGCCGAGCGCCTTGCCGAAGAAATCGGGGGCGCCGAAATTGCCGGATTTCAACGCCATTCCAAGGCCGGTGCCGTCTTCCGCCACCAGGACCGGCACGCCCGGATCGATCTCAGGTCCGATGCGGAACGAGGTGACGCCGAGGGCCGAGACAACAGCGCCCGAGGTTTCCCCGCCGCCCACCACGATCCGCCGCATGCCGGCGTCATAGAGCGCCTTGGCGGTCTGGGCGAAGATCCCGTCCAGCTTGTGGGCGACTTCGCTGCGACCGTACTTTTCTTGCAGCGCCGTCACCTGCTCCGGCCGGGAGGAGGAATAGACCAGCGGCGCGTGGCCGGGGTTGGCCTGGATGAAGGCCACGAGATCGGCGGCGGTGATGGTGCCGTCCATCACCTTGTCCACGTCGATGGCGAGCACCGGATGGTCCTTGCCGTGCACCTCGATCTGCTGGAGCGTTGCGCGTGAGCAACTGCCCACCAGCACCGCTTCCGGCCCGCCGATCAGGTCCACGGCCGGATTTCCGCCCTTGGCGAGGCCCGCCTTGATGAAATTGCGCGGCAGGCCGAGCGCGATGCCGGAGCCGCCGGTCATCAGGCGGGCATCGGCGCAGGCTGAGGCGATGGCGAGCAGATCGGCATTGGTCAGGGCATCGACAATGACGAGCCGCTCGCCTTTCTCCGACGCGGCCGCAAGGCCCGCACGGATCGCATCGGGCCCGCGCTGAAGCACGGGCCAATCCACCAGGCCGACCGGATCCTGGCACTGGAGCTGCAGCCAGCGCCGCAAATCGGCGTCGGTCATGGGGTTGAGCGGGTGATGCTCCATGCCGGAATCGTTCAGCAGGCGATCGCCGACGAACAGATGGCCCTTGTAGATGGTGCGCCCGGCATCGGGGAAAGCGGAACAGGCGATGACGCCCTTCTCGCCGAGCCGCCGCGCCAAAGCCTCGCCCACCGGGCCGATATTGCCTTCCGGGGTGGAATCGAAGGTGGAGCAATATTTGAAGATCACCTGCCGGCAGCCCTGGGCCTCCAGCCAGTCGAGCGCCGCCAGCGACTGCGCCACCGCCTCGTCCGCCGGGATGGAGCGGCTCTTCAGCGAGATGACGCAGGCTTCCACGTCATCCGCCGCCGGAACGGTGGGAATGCCGAGATATTGCACCGTCTTGAGGCCGCCTTCCGGCGCGATCCCCTTGGCGATGGTATTGGCGATGTCGCTCGCCCCGGTGAAATCGTCGGCGATCACTCCAAGCAGCATGGCGGGCACTCTGTGAGAGGGGGCGAGGGGTGGCGGATGGCTCCGCCGCCGGTCAGGCGTTTTCCTTCAGCACCGCGCGCTTGGCCTTCACCAGGGCGGCGAGGCAGCGGTCGCGCCACGCCTTGCGGGCATCGAGCTTGTCCGCCGGAGTCTTCGCGCGCCGCTGCGCTTCGACCTGCGCGACCAGGGCATCGCTCCAGGGGCGCGGGTCGGCCTGTTCCTTCGCGAGATCGTAATACATGGGCCCGAGCTTGGCGCAATAATCGGCGACGCCACCCTGGGCGTTGAGGTCGATGGTCTCGAACGGGCCCATGAAGAACCAGCGCAGGCCGAGGCCTTCCGAGATGGCGGCATCCACGTCGGTGGCGGAGACGATGCCGTCCTCCACGAGGCGGAAGGCTTCGCCCAGCACCGCGCTCTGCAGGCGGTTGACCACGAAGCCGGCGATCTCGCGGTTGAGGCGGATCGGCACCTGCCCCACGGCCTTCATCAGCGCGTCGGTGCGCTCGACGACGCTGGGTGCGGTCCAGGGGGCGGGGATGATTTCCACCAGCGGGATGAGGTGCGGCGGGTTGATGGGATGGGCCACCACGCAGCGCTCGCGGCCCTCGATCTCGGCCGTGAAGGAGGAGGCGGGCAGGCCGGAGGTGGAGGAAGCGATCACCGCATCCGCCTTCACCAGCTTGGCCAGCTCCCGGTAAAGCGCCTGCTTGATGGGAAGCCGCTCCGGCGCGCTCTCCTGGATGTAATCGGCGTCGGCCACGGCTTCCGCCAGGCTCGCGGCGGGCATGAGGCGGGCGAGCACGGCGGCGGGCGTCTCGCCGTTCAGCAGACCCTGTTCGGCAAGGCCGGGCGCTGCGCCGGCGGCAAAGTCGAGCGCCGCCTGGAGGGAGGCGGGCGAGGGATCATAAAGCGTCACGTCAAAGCCGGCGCGCGCGAATACGAGGCCCCAGGAGCCTCCCACAAGGCCACAGCCGACAAGAGCGATTTTCGTCATCTGGGAATGTCCCGGTTGGAAGGTGAAGCCGGCGGCGGGCCGCGCCGCCGGTTCGAAAGAGGCGGCGCGCCGCCGGACATCACGCGGAGGCGGCGAACCCGCCGAGATAGGCGGCGCGGACCTGGGCGTTGTTCCACAATTCGTCCGGCTTGCCCGACACCAGCAGGGCGCCGGCCTCCAGCACATAGCCGCGGTCGGCGACCGACAGCGCCATGTTGGCGTTCTGCTCCACCAGCAGCACCGTGGTGCCGCGCTCGCGGATCTGGGCGATGATGCGGAACACCTGCTGCACGATCTTCGGCGCGAGGCCGAGCGAGGGCTCGTCCAGCAGCAGCAGGCGGGGCTTGGCCATCAGGCCGCGCGCCACGGCGACCATCTGCATCTGCCCGCCGGAAAGCGTCCAGCTATAGGCGTGCTCCAGGCGTTGCAGATCGGGGAAGAAGGCGAACATTTCGTCCGCCTCCCGCTCCAATTGCGCGCGGCTGACGCCGGAGCGGTTGGACGAGCCGAGCAGGATGTTGTCGCGCACCGTGAGGCCGGGAAACAGGCGCCGGCCCTCCGGCACATGGGCGATGCCGAGGCGGGCGATGGCGCCCGTCTTCATGCCCAGGATCGAATTGCCGGCGAAGAGGATCTCGCCCGACGTGTTCGGCATCAGCCCGGAGATAGAGCGCAGCGTGGTGGTTTTTCCCGCGCCGTTGGAGCCGAGCAGGGCGACGATCTCGCCCTCGTTCACGGTGAGGTCCAACCCCTTGAGGACGTCGCTCGCGGTATAGCGCGCGGTGAGCCCCTTGATCTCAAGCAGCTTCATTTTGCGGCTCCCCCAGATAGGCGGCGATGACTTCGGGATGGCTGAGCACGGACTTGGGGTCGCCGTCGGCGATGCCGCGTCCGAAGTTCAGCACCGTGATGCGGTCGGCCACTTGCTCGATCAGCTTCATGTCGTGGTCGATGATGACGATGGTCAGGCCGTGGCCCTTCAGGCGCTTGAGCAATTCCGCCATCTCGCCCTTTTCGGTCAGGTTGAGGCCGGCGGCGGGCTCGTCCAGCAGCAGGATTTCCGGCGAGCCGGCGAGGGCGCGGGCGATCTCCACATAGCGCTGGTGGCCGTAGGGCAGATCGCCCACCGGCAGGTGCGCCACATTGCGCAGGCCCACGAAGTCGAGCGCGGCAAGCGCCCGCTCCACCGTGGCGTCGGCGCCGGAAATGTCATTGCCGGGCCGCTCGGCGCCGATGGTCACATTCTCGAGCACCGAGAGGCCGCGGAAGACGCGGATGTTCTGGTAGGTGCGGCACATGCCGCGCCGGGTGCGCTCATGGGGCGGCAAAGCGGTGATGTCGTCGCCGAGCAGCTTCACCCGGCCTGCCGTCGCCACGTAAAGGCCGGTGATGACGTTGAGCATGGTGGTCTTGCCCGAGCCGTTCGGCCCGATCAGCGCATGCACCGAGCCCTTGCGGACCTTGAAGTCCACGCCGTCGAGGGCTTTAAGGCCGCCGAAATGCTTGGCGAGCCCGGTCACCTCCAGCACCACGTCGGCCGACATGGTCCCGGTGCGGCTGAGCAGGGGCAGGGGCGTCACCGGGCCGGTGTCGGCGGGTGCGGGCTTGAAGAAGCGCTTGGTGAGAAGACCCCAGACGCCGTTCGGCAGGAAGATCATGATGGCGATCACCGCCGCGCCATAGACCGCCAGATAGGCTTGGCGCAGGAAGCGCAGCCATTCCGGGAGCAGCACCAGAAGCACCGTGCCGAGCAGGGCGCCGATGGGGGACTGCACCCCGCCCAGCAACGCCATGGTGAGCAGAACGATGGATTCGTTGAAGGTGAACTGGTCCGGCGAGATGTAGGAGAAGGCGCCGGCGAACAGCCCGCCGCCGAGGCCGCCGAGGGCCGCGCTGATGCCGAAGGCCACGGTCTTGGTGCGGAACACGTTGATGCCGCAGGTGGAAGCGGCGATTTCATTGTCGCGCACCGCCTGCATGGCCCGGCCGAGGCGGCTGGTCTTCAGCAGGGCAGCATAAAGCGTGACCACCACCAGGAACACCATGCATAGGCCGAGATAGGTGGACCCACCCGAGAGATCGAGCGGCCCGATCACCGGGCGCGGCACGCCGGAGACACCGTCGGGGCCGCGGGTGAGGCTGATCCAATTGGTCAGCACCATGGTGACGATCATCTGGAAGCCGATGGTCACCATGGCGAGATAATGCCCGCCGAGCCGCAGCGAGGCAAAGCCCAGCAACATGCCGCCGAGCCCGGTCAGCACCACCCCCATGCCGAGCGCGACGAAGAAGGGCAGGCCGTAATCCACCGTGCCGAGGGCGACGCAATAGGCGCCGATGCCCAGGAACGCGGCCTGGCACAGGGCGAGTTGGCCGCAATAGCCGAGCACGATGACGACGCCGGCGACGGCGATGGCATAGGTCGCCGCCTGCATCATGATGTTGAGATAATAGCCGTGGGTCGGCGCCACGAAGGCGATTGCGATCACGGCGAGGATGGCGATGCCACCGAACAGGAGACCGCGGTTGCGGTGCGAGGCTGCGGTTTTCATGAATGCCTCCTCACGCCTTCTCGGCGATGCGTTCGCCGAACAGCCCCTGCGGGCGAACCAGCAGCACGGCGAGCAGCATCAGGAACGCGAATGCGTCCTTATAGGGAACGGAGATGTAGGCGGCGCCCAGCGTCTCCACGATGCCGATCAAGAGGCCGCCGAAGATGGCGCCCGGGATCGAGCCGAAGCCGCCGATGATGTTGGCGGCGAAGGCTTTCAGCGCGATCAGCGGGCCGATGCCGACGGACACGAACAGGATCGGCGCCACCAGGATGCCGGCGAGGCCGCCCAGCGCGGCGCTGTAGGCGAAGGTGCCGAGGATCATGGCGATGACCGGAATGCCGAGCAGGCTGGCCATTTCCTTGTCCTGCGAGGTGGCCTGCAGCTTCTTGCCGACCATGGTCTTCTCGAACACCAGATATTGCAGGGTCACCAATGCGATGGTGACCGCGATGATGGAGAGATACTGGGTGTCCATGAAGATGTTGCCGACCAGGAAGCCGGCGCCGTCGAACAGCCCGGGCAGCACCTGCGGGCTCGGCCCATAGGTGGCGAGGACCAGGTTCGACAGCAGGATCGTGGCGCCGATGGTGGAGATGATGACCGGGATCTGCCCGCGATCGCGCAGCGGCCAATAGGTGATGCCGGCGAAGATCACGCCGAACACCGCCATCAGCACCACCGCCCCGATGAGGGCGATGGGATAGGGCACGCCGAAACCGGCGAACAGGATCACCATGAAATAGGCGCCGAGCATGGAAAACTCGCCCTGGGCGAAATTCACCACATTGGCTGAGCGAATGAGCAGAACGAAGCCGAGGGCGACCATGGCATAGATGCTGCCGATGCCAATCCCGGTGAATAGAAGCTGAGGAAGCAAGCTCATCGCCGATCCTGTGCGCGAGAAGATACAAAGACTGTCCGGAAAGGGGACGAAGCGGCCCGTCCTCGCCATCAGTAGGTTCGTCGGGGCCGAGTTTGTCGCGGCCATCCACGCCGGGCCGCCTGTTTCAGCGGTGCCGGGTGCTCTGATGCAACCGCGTCATGCCCGGGACGCGCCCGGGCATCGCGGCTGATTCAGGGGTTACGCCATGACCTTCAAAAAGGTCGGGCGATCACTTGTCGAAGGCGATGTGGCGATCGAAAATGATCTTTCCGTTTTCGTTCTTGACGATGTTGTAGCCGCGCAGGCCGTCGCCGTTCTCGTCGAAGGTGTAGGTGCCTTCGGTGCCGGGGAAGTCCTTGATGGCGAGGATCGCATCGCGGATCTTGGCGGGATCGGTGCTGCCGGCCTTCTTGATGGCTTCCGCCAGCAGGAGCACGGAATCATAGGCCCAGGCCGAGGTGTAGTCGGGCGCGCGGCCGACCTTCTTGGAGAATTCCTCGAAATAGGCCTTGGCGATCGGGTTGGCGTCGGCATTGAAGTCGGCGACCGCATAGGTGCCATAGAGCGCCGGGCCGGCGAGCTGCATGGCAGTGGTGGACGCGACCGAAGCCGAGCCGACCCAGGTGGCGGTCACGCCGAACTGCTTGAGCTGGCGGGCGAGCACCGCGACGTCGTTCTCGAACGCGGTGTAGGTGGCGATGATGTCGGCGCCAGACTGGCGCACGGCGAGCACCACCGGGGTGAGATCGGATTGGCCGTTGTTGAAGCCCTGCACCAGCACCGGTTCGATGCCCAGCGTCTTGAGGGATTCCACCAGCGCCTTGGCGCCGTTGGTGCCGAACGCGTCGGTGGAGTGCAGCACCGCCCACTTCTTCTTCTTCAGCTGGTTGACGCCGAAGTCGGCGATCACCTTGGCGGAATAGCTGTCGTTGGGGCGGGCGCGGAACAGCCAGGGATTGCCGGAATGGGTGAGCGTGGGGTCGGTGCCGCCGAAGAATACCGGGATGCCGGCCTTCTTGGCATCGCCCGAAATGGCGTTCACCTGGGTGGAGCGCACCGAGGCGAGCACGGCGGCGAGATCGCCACGGCTGATCAGGCGGGAGAAGGCGAGCACGATGCCGGGGTTGGTGGTCTGGTCGTCCTCGATCACCAATTCGAACTTCTTGCCGAGCACGCCGCCGGCGGCGTTCACCTTCTCGACGCCCAGCTTGGCGCCTTCGGTCTGGAGGTGGCCGATCTCGGCGGCCGGGCCGGTGAGCGGCGCGGTGAGGCCGATCTTGATGGTTTCCTGCGCCGAGACAGCGCCGAAGGAGCCCACGAGGGCAGCGGCGGAAAGCAGGCCGATAGCCGTGCGGCGGGACATGCCCATGATACGTCTCCCTATATCCGATCCGATTTGATATCGGAATTGATGGCCGCGAACATGGCTGCTATGATTTCCCTGAGTCAAGAGGATTGGCGCCCGTAAGCGGACATATCATTGACTTTTTTATTGTTATCGAGAGAAAATCCCTCAAGATCGACGGCTGGGCGCCAAATGAGCAGTATCTATCAGATTTCCAAGCCCATCCGCTTGGGCAACGAAGTCTATGACATCCTGCTCAAGAAGTTGATGTCCCTGGAAATACAGCCCGGTGAGCGCATAGGCGTCGATGGGCTCGCGCGGGAGCTTGGCGTTTCGCAGACACCGATCCGCGAAGCGCTTTCTCAACTCGAAGCTCAGGGGCTGGTGGTGAAAATCCACCTCTCCGGTTATCGCGCCGCTTCGCAATTGACGCGCAAGCAATTCGACAATTTGTGCGAGCTTCGCCTATTGATCGAGCCGCCGGCGGCCGCCAAGGCGGCGGTGCTCATGTCGCCGGAAGAATTTCAGGGGATAGCGGGGCTGGCCGCGCACATGCGAGACGCCAAGCGCGACGATGCGCAATCCGCCTATAACGCCTTCGCCCAGGAGGATGCCCGCTTCCACGCGGCCATCGCCAAGGCGAGCCAGAACGACCTTTTGCACGACATCATCACGCAGCAGCGGGTGCATCTGCACCTGTTCCGCCTGCGCTTTCATGCTCGCGTCACCGAGGATGCGATCGTCGAGCATGCGCGCATCCTGGAGGCCTTCGCCCAGCAGGACGCCGCGGGGGCCGCCGCCGCGATGCGCATCCACATCGAGAATGCGCATGCCCGCTTCAAGACGGTGTTCGAGGGCTGAGTTGCGGCGCGCCGTGAACCTTCCGGCCGCATACGTGTTGATTCCGCGGGGGGCAAGCTGCGAGGATGTCATGCCTGCAAAATCCAAAGCCCAGCAGATGGCCGCGGGTGCGGCCCTTTCCGCGAAGCGCGGTGAGACCAAGAAAAGCGAGCTGAAGGGCGCATCGCGCTCCATGGCGCAATCCATGAGCGAGGCCGAGCTCGAAAAAATGGCTTCCACCAAGCGCAAGGGCAAGCCGGAGCACGTCTCCAAATCCTGAGGCCCCATCGAGTTCAGGGCTCCGCAAGCGTACTACGGCGTCGCCTCCGTACGCGGCCGGCAGCGCAGGCAGGCCCGCAAGCCGGCGGCTTCGGCGGCGGTCCAATCGGCATGGAAGGTCACGTTCTCTCGCCGCGCGAGGCGGGACGGGCAGGACGGGCGGCAATAAATTCCGGTAGTGCGCACGCCATAGACGAAGGCGGCGTCCTGGGTGCGGTCGCGCGTCTGGACCGCGCGCCACAGGCGGGCGGGATCCTCGCAGCTTGGGTCTTCGATCGGCATTGCGGGCGCTCCCGGACTGAGTGTTTCCTGGCCTTCGATACGGCTTCCACGGCCGGCGCGCAGCCCGGTTTGGACGGACCGGGCTCGCGTTCACGAGCTTGCGATGTCGACCGCGGAGCGGTCCCGCGCTATACCCCGCCCATGCAGTCGATCCTCTCCATCAGCCATCTGTCGAAGACCTATGCGTCCGGCCACAGTGCCCTTAAGGACGTCTCCCTCGATATCCGGCGCGGCGAGATTTTCGCCCTGCTGGGTCCCAACGGTGCGGGCAAGACAACGCTCATCTCCATCGTCTGCGGCATCGTCAATCCGACCGGCGGCACAGTCACCGTGGACGGCGCAGACATCATCAAGAATTATCGCGCCGCCCGCAGCCAGATCGGCCTTGTGCCGCAGGAACTCACCACCGACGCTTTCGAGAGCGTGTGGGGCACGGTGAGCTTCAGCCGCGGGCTGTTCGGCAAGAAGCCGAACCCGGCGCACATCGAAAAGGTGCTGCGGGACCTCTCGCTCTGGGACAAGAAGGACAGCAAGATCATGACGCTGTCCGGCGGCATGAAGCGGCGCGTCCTGATTGCCAAGGCGCTGTCCCACGAGCCGCGCATCCTGTTCCTCGACGAGCCGACGGCGGGCGTGGACGTGGAACTGCGTCGCGACATGTGGCGGGTGATGCGCACGCTGCGCGAGTCCGGCGTCACCATCATCCTCACCACCCATTATCTGGAAGAGGCGGAGGAGATGGCGGACCGCATCGGCGTCATCCGCAAGGGCGAGCTGATCCTGGTGGAGGAGAAGCGCACGCTGATGCGCAAGCTTGGCAAGAAGCACCTCACCCTGCAGTTGGCGGCGCCGCTCGCAGCGATTCCGCCCTCCCTGTCCGCCCACCAACTGGCCCTCTCCGCCGACCGGACGGACCTGATCTACACCTACGAAACCGACAGCGAGCGTTCCGGCATCGCCGACCTGCTGCGCGATCTCGCCCTCGCTGGCGTCGCCTTCAAGGATCTGCACACGGAGCAGAGTTCGCTTGAGGATATTTTCGTGAGCCTGATGAGAGACGCGCAATGAACATCCATGCCATCCGCGCGATCTACATCTTCGAGATGGCCCGCACCGGCCGGACCCTGCTGCAATCCATTATCTCGCCGGTGCTCTCCACCTCGCTTTATTTCGTGGTGTTCGGCTCGGCCATCGGCTCGCATATGGCTGAGATCGGCGGCGTCAGCTATGGCGCCTTCATCGTGCCGGGCCTGATCATGCTGGGCCTGCTGACGCAGAGCATCTCCAACGCCTCGTTCGGCATTTATTTCCCGCGCTTCGTCGGCACCATCTACGAATTGCTCTCGGCGCCGGTCTCGGCGGTGGAGATCGTCATCGCCTATGTGGGCGCGGCGGCCTCAAAATCCATCATCCTCGGGCTGATCACGCTCGGCACGGCTTCGCTGTTCGTCGATCTGCACATCGTGCACCCGGTCTGGATGCTGTCCTTCCTGGTGCTGACGGCGGTGACCTTCTCGCTGTTTGGCTTCGTCATCGGCATCTGGGCCGATAATTTCGAGAAGCTGCAACTGGTGCCGCTGCTGATCATCACGCCGCTGACCTTTCTCGGCGGCAGCTTCTATTCCATCGACATGCTGCCGCCGTTCTGGCGCACGGTCACGTTGTTCAACCCGGTGGTCTATCTGGTGAGCGGGTTTCGCTGGAGCTTCTTCGGCATCTCCGACGTGGGCGTGGAGATCAGCCTGGCCATGACCTTGCTGTTTTTGTGCGTGTGCCTCGGCATCGTCATGTGGATGTTCAAGACCGGCTATCGCCTGAAGAGCTGATCCCGTCCCGCCGGCTCAGGCGGCGAGATCCGCCGGCGCCGCGGTGTCGCAGAAGCGGGCGAGGATGCCGGCGAGTGCGCGCGCGGTCTCGTCCGCCTGGGGGGCGAGGCACAAGGCCAGTTCGCCGGCGGCCACATCGGGCAGGCCCTCGGCCGCGCCGAGCATGCGGTGGGTCGCGGTGAGGCTGCGCCGTTCCAGCAGCGCGACGCCGAGGCCCCCCGCCAGGGCCGCCTGGAGGCCCATGAGGTTCGGGCTTTCATAGGCGATGCGCCAAGAGAGCCCTGCCGCCTCCAGGGCATGGACGGCGCGGTTGCGATAGATGCAGCCCTGCGGGAACGCCACCAGCGGCACCGGGTCGAGCGGCGGCATGGGATGGTCGGCGGCGGCGATCCACACCAGATGCTCCGGCCACACCGCCATTGCCTCCGCCGGGCCGGGCTCGCGCTTCAGCAAGGCGACGTCGAGATCGCCGCGGGCAAGGTCGGCCGCGAGGTCGCGCGACATGCCGCAGCGCACCGAAAGCCGCACATCCGGCCGCATCCGGGCGAAGGCTGCCACCGTGCGGGTCAGGGCGATGAGGGCGAAATCGTCGGGAATGCCGACCCGCACCACGGCCTGGGGGGTGTCGTGCCGAAGCGCCGCCTTGGCCTCGATGCTCAGCGCCAGGATGCGCCGGGCATAGCCGATCAGCCGCTCGCCTTCTTCGGTCAGCCGCACCCCCCGGCCGGCGCGATGGAACAGCGCGCAGCCCGCCGCCTCCTCCAGCCGGCGGATCTGCTGGCTGACGGTGGACTGGGTGCGATGGACGCGTTCGCCGGCGCGGGTGAAGCCGCCGGCATCCACCACGCTGACGAAGGCCCGCAGCAGATCGAGATCCAGCATGGTCGGTCATTCATTCGATTTTCAACTATTAAAGATCATGACATTCCATTTTTCAATGGTGGCGCGGAGCGTTAACAAGGCCGGGCCGCGCGGCTTCCGCCGCGCCCCTATTCGACGACCCGAAGATCGCCGCCATGAAACAGACCGCAGCGCCGACCGCCGCTCCGACCGCCGCGCCCGTTGCCACCCCTCGCCCTGCCGGTACCGCGCCGGCCGCCGCGACGCCGGCGCTGGTGGCCTTGTTCTGCGTGCTGTGGAGCTCGGCCTTTGTCTCGGCGAAGATCGCGGTGGTGGATTGCCCGCCGCTGCTGCTGCTGTCCGTCCGGTTCCTGCTGGCGGGAGCGATCCTGCTCGCCGGCTGCGCGCTCACCGGTCGGCTGAAGCCGATCTCGCGCCGGGAACTCGCAATGCTCGCGGTCTCGGGCGTGCTGAACAATGCGGTCTATCTGGGCTTCAGCTTCGTCGGCATGGTCAGCGTTTCCTCAGGCTTCGCCGCCGTGATCATCAGCGCAAACCCATTGCTGGTGGCGTTTCTCGCCGGGCCGGTGCTGGGCGAGCATCTCACCCGGCGCAAGCTGCTGGGGCTGGTGCTCGGCCTGCTCGGCGTCGCCATCGTGCTGCGCTCGCGCATCGCCGGCGGGCATGAGGACGTGGTGGGCACGCTGTTCATCCTGGCGGCGCTGGTGGCGCTCTCGGCGGGAACGCTGGTCTACAAGCGGGTGCGCACCTCCGCCGATCTGTTCATGGCGAGCGGGGTGCAGAGCCTGGCTGGCGGGCTCGCGCTGCTGCCGCTGGCGCTGGCCACCGAGAGCATAAGCGCGGTGAATCTCACCCCCGCACTCGCGGGATCCTTCGTCTACATGGTGCTGGCCGTCTCTATCGGCGGCTACAGCCTGTGGTATTTCATCCTCGGCCGCGCCAGCGCCACCGAGGCGAGCGCGCTGCATTTCCTCATGCCGCCGCTGGGACTGCTGTTCGGCTGGCTGCTGCTGGGCGAGCATGTGCCTTTGCTGGATCTCGCCGGCATCGTGCCGATCGCGCTCGGCATCCGCCTCGTCACGCGGTGAGGGGGAAGGCGGCATCCGCCGCCGCGCCGATCGCCTCGGCGTCCAGGCCCAGGGCCGCAAGCGTTGCGGCCATATGGGCCGGGAGCGGGGCGCTGACATCCAGCGCCGGCCCGTTCTTCGCCACCTGAAGCACGATGCGGCGCGAATGCAAATGCAGCATCGGCCCGCCCGGCAGGCGCGAGGCGCCGCCATAAATGGCATCGCCCAGGATCGGGAAGCCCAGATGGGAGAGATGGGCCCGCAATTGGTGGGTGCGCCCGGTCACCGGCGACAAAGCCAGCACGCTCAAGCCCTCGCCGCGATGGAGCACGCGCCAATCGGTGACGGACTCGAGCGCGCCGGGCGAGCCCTTCGGCACCGCCTGCATCCACCAGCCGCGATGGGGCGAGCGCTTGGCCAAGGGCTGATCGATGCGGCCGGAATCTTCGTCGGGCGCGCCCTTGGTGAGCGCCACATAGGTCTTGTGCGCCTGCCCGGTGGCGAACAATTTATTCAGCTGCGCCAGCGCCTTGGCGTGACGGCCGAGGACCAGGCAGCCGGACGTGTCCTTGTCCAGCCGGTGCGCCAGTTCGGGCGCGCGCGGCAGGCCGAAGCGCAGGCCGTTCAGATGATCGTGCAGGGTTTCCCCGCCCTTGGGGCCGGGATGCACCGGCAGGCCCGCCGGCTTGTCCAGCACCAGAACCATGCCGTCGCGATGCAGCACGCGGGCCGCGAGGGGGGATTGGGTTTCCAAGGGAACGGCGGGCGCGGCATTCATCGGCGGTGTTTTCGGGCTGGATGCGATGCGCCCGCATAGCATGATTTTGCCCGCGCGGGCGCCCTGGCCCCGGCGACCTTGCCGCGCCGCAGTAAAAACCCGCGCGATTCAAACCTGTTAGCTGTTGCGCGGTGTCATGACGGCGCGACGCAGGCATGCCAAGGTCGGCCATTCGCGTCTGAGGAGAGGAGCTTCGGTCATGGCCCATACGAGAAAGAACGAACGCCGGGTGCTGTCGGACGGCGAACTGGAGTTCGTCGACAAGGCCCGCCATCCCGCCCTTGCCGAGATGGCCCACGCCGATCTTCACGCCCTTATCGGCCATCTGCGGGAGCGGCGGGACCGGGCGCAGACCATCGCCAACAGCCAGCGCCGGGCCTTGCGCGGCAAGGGGCCGGGCGATGTGCGCTACGACAAGGCCGATCTCGGCAATCGCCAGAAGGCCTCGGTGCTCACCGACGCGCTCACCCGCGCCCGCCGCGAAATGACCCGCCGCACTGAAAAGGCGGCCCGCGAAGAGCTGATGGCCAATGCCCGCCACGCCTTGGCGCTGAAGCAGGCGGCCGGCGGGGCGCACCATCCCGACGGCGGCCCCACCGCCAACGAAGGCATGCGCGCCAAATCCCGCAAGCGGGTGGAGTCGCTCGCCCGCCCGGCGGAAGCTGGACGCGTGACCAAGTTTGTCGCCACCGCCCAGGCGAAAAAGGACAATCGCTGAGGCGCGACTGCGCTCTGCCGGGCTTCGGGTCGGGCGGAGCGCGCAAATGCACGCTTTGCGCTCAAAATGTTTCACGTGAAACATGGGCTTGGCACGGACGAACAGCGGTTTCGTGCGGCTTTGACGTGCCCTGTCGGCCGATGACATCGCCTTTTCGGGCGAAGGTTCGGCGATGAATTTCGGCAACCGGCCGGACTTCCGCATTTGACGGCCGCGGCCATGGAAAAGCGGGCCGGGCATTGCTACATTGTTTCATCAGATGCCGCCCCGAAGGCTCATCCGCCTGTAGCCCGGCTTCGACGCGGACCGCCGAAGCCACGATCCTGGTCGAGCCACCACGTCGAAAGCCGCCAAGTCGCCAGCCACCAAGTCGCCAGCCACCAGGTCGCGAGCTAGCCCATCGCAAGTCACCCGTTCGAGATCCAGATGCCCGGTTCCGCCGCCTCCCCGCCCGATCACCACGACCACGCCGCCTGCGTCTCGGGCGCGATGGCGCGGATCGAGCATTTGTGCACGCAGAAGGGCATGCGCCTCACGCCCCTGCGCCGGCGGGTGATGGAGGCGCTGGCGCAGAGCCATGTGCCGCTCGGCGCCTATGAATTGGTGGACCGGCTCGGAGCTGCGGGCGAGCGGCCGCCGCCCATGTCGGTCTATCGGGTGCTGGATTTCCTGGTGACCGAGGGGCTCGCCCATCGCATCGAGAGCCGCAACGCGTTCCTCGCCTGCGGCCATGCGCACGACAAGGACGAGGTGGTCGTCTTCCTCATCTGCGAGCAATGCGGCGACACCCGCGAGGTGCGCTCCCATGCGGTGGGGCGCGATCTTTCCTGGGCGGCGCGCGCGGAAGGGTTCGAGCCGCGCCAGCGGGTGCTGGAGATCGCCGGCCGCTGCGCAAATTGCCGCGAGTGAGGATGCGCCCCAAGCGCGAAACATTGACGCTCGCCCGCGCGCGGCCTACCTCCTAGCCAGATCGCGCCTCCCAGCCAGATCGCGCCGCCGCCCATCACAGGACGCTCCCATGACGCAGCAGCCCGTCGTGCCCACCGAATTGCTGGAAGCCGGCCCGGCCCTGCGCCGCACCACCGTGGGCGTGCCCGTGGGCAAGGTGATGGTGGGCGGCAATGCGCCGGTGGTGGTCCAGTCCATGACCAATACCGACACCGCCGACATCGACGGCACGGTGCGCCAAGTGGCCGCGCTCGCCCGCGCCGGCTCGGAGATCGTGCGCATCACGGTGGACCGGGACGAAGCCGCCGCCGCCGTGCCGCGCATCAAGGACCGGCTGCTGAAGATGGGCGTGGATGCCCCGCTGGTGGGCGATTTCCATTATATCGGCCACAAGCTGCTGGCCGATCATCCCGCCTGCGCCAAGGCGCTGGACAAATACCGCATCAATCCCGGCAATGTGGGCTTCGGCGACAAGAAGGACCGGCAGTTCGCCGCCATCGTCGAAACCGCCATCAAATATGACAAACCGGTGCGCATCGGCGCCAATTGGGGCTCGCTGGACAGCGAATTGCTGACCGCCCTCATGGACGAGAACGCGAGGCTCCACCGCCCGGCGGAAGCCCGTGCCGTGACCCGCGAGGCGCTGGTGCGCTCGGCCCTGCTCTCGGCCCAGCTGGCCGAGGATATCGGCCTTAAGCGCGACCGCATCATCCTGTCCGCCAAGGTCTCGGCGGTGCAGGACCTGATCGCGGTCTATACCGAACTCTCCCGCCGCGCGGATTATGCCCTGCATCTCGGCCTCACCGAGGCGGGCATGGGCTCCAAGGGCATCGTCGCCTCCACCGCCGCCATGGGCGTGGTGCTCCAGGCCGGCATCGGCGACACCATCCGCGTATCGCTGACCCCGGAGCCGAACGGCGACCGCACCCGCGAAGTGCAGGTGGCGCAGGAAATCTTGCAGACCATGGGCCTGCGCACCTTCGTGCCGCTGGTCGCCGCCTGCCCCGGCTGCGGGCGCACCACGAGCACCGTGTTCCAGGAACTGGCGCAGAGCGTGCAGGATATGATCCGCGAACGCATGCCGGAATGGAAGAAATCCTATCCCGGCGTCGAGGCGCTCAACGTGGCGGTCATGGGCTGCATCGTGAACGGCCCCGGCGAGAGCAAGCATGCCGACATCGGCATCTCGCTGCCCGGCACGGGGGAAACCCCCTCCGCCCCCATCTTCATGGATGGCAAGAAGGTCGCCACCTTGCGCGGCCCCAACATCCAGAGCGAATTCCGGGCCATGGTGGAAGACTATGTGGCCAAGCGCTATGGGGTGGCCGCCGCGCGTCCGGTCGCGGAAATCGACGCGGCGGAATAGCTCTATAGCCGATCGACATTCATGGCTTGGCGCTGTTCAGGAGAGAAACGTCATGCACGGGCTTGTCCCGTGCATCCACGCGGCACCGCTGGAGCTGGCTTTCCAAGGCCGGTGCGGTCGGCGCCGCGTGGATGGCCGGGACAGGCCCGGCCATGACGACCGGTGAAAGAAAGACAATCGCACGCACCCAACGTCGGGCGCCTCGACGATGCGCCACGCCGCTGAATGTCGATCGGTCCTAGCGCTCGTCTCAGGCCCGCCGCAGGCGCCTCACGCAGGCTTCACTTGAACCTTCTCCTGACGCTGCGTAGCGTCGCCTTTTCCTGGCGCGGGCCGGAAGCCCGCGCCCCCACGGGATGTTTCCGCATGACATTCGCGCGCCGCTCCGCCGCCGTCCTCAGCGCTGCCACCCTTTCCGCCGTCGTCCTCGGCGTCGCTTTGCTCGCGCTGCCCGCGCGCGCCCAGAATGCCGGCACCAGCGATGCCGGCACCAGCGATCCCGGCGCGGTGAAGGCCGGCACCTATGTGCTGGACCCCGGCCATAGCCGCGTGAGCTGGAGCGTGACGCATCTCGGCTTTTCCACCTACACCGGCCTTCTCCCCGCCGCAGAGGGCACGCTGGTGCTCGACCCCGCCGCGCCGGAAAAGAGCACGCTCACCGTGACCCTGCACACCGGCAAGGTCGGCACGCTCGACCCGGCGCTGGACCAGCATCTGAAGAGCGCGGAATTCTTCAATGTGGAGAAATTCCCTACCGCCACCTTCAAGGCGACGCAGATCGTGGCGAGCGGCAAGAGCGCGAAGATCACCGGCGATCTCACCCTGCTCGGCGTGACCAAGCCCATCACGCTGGATGCCACCTTCAACAAGGCCGGCACCAATCCTCTGGACAAGACCTATTCGCTTGGCTTCGACGCGAAAGCGGTCATCAAGCGCTCGGATTTCGGCATGAAGACCTATGTGCCGGCGGTGAGCGACGAGGTGACCTTGCAGATCGAGACCGAGCTGAAGGCGAAATAGCCGTCGTGGGGGCTCACCCCACCGCCCGTCGATCCTCGATGGTCTTCGCATCCGCCGGCAAGGTTCCCGGCGCGAGCAAAACGAGGCGGCCGCGCAGCTTGGTGGAGGCGCGCAGATCCTCCAGCACCGCATCCTGGGAGAGCGCGGCGGCGTCCGCCACCTCCACTTCCAGCAGCATGTCGTCATTGTCGCCGGCGCGGTCCACCACCAGGCGGGCTTTCGCGATGGCGGGATGCTTCTTCACCGCCGCGCTCACCTGCACGGGGTGCACGAACATGCCGCGGATCTTGGTCACCTGATCCGCGCGCCCGAGCCAGCCGCGCAGGCGGGTGTTGGTGCGCCCGCACGGGCTGATGCCGGGCAGCACGGCGGAAAGATCCCCGGTGGCGAAGCGGATGAGGGGATAATCGCTCTCCAGCAGCGTCACCACCACTTCGCCCACTTCGCCCGCGCTCTCCACCGGGTCGCCCGTACCGGGGCGCAGGATTTCGATGATCAGGTCCTCGTCGGCGATCAGGCCTTCTTCCGCCTCGCTCTCATAGGCGACGAGGCCGAGGTCGGCGGTGCCGTAGCATTGCAACGCGGCAATCCCGGCGGCCTTCATCTCCGCCCGCTGGCTGGGCAGAAAGGCTTCGCCCGAGACCAGCGCTTTCTTCAGCGAGGAAATGTCGATGCCCTGCTCGCGCGCCTTGTCCACCAGGATCTTCAGGAAGGAAGGCGTGCCGCCATAGCCATTGGGGCGGATGTCGGCGATGGCGCGCAATTGCAGGTCGGTCTGCCCGACCCCGCCGGGCACCACCGCGCAGCCGAGCGCATGGGCGCCGCTCTCCACCATCGAGCCGGCGGGGGTGAGATGATAGGAAAAGCAATTGTGCACGATCTCGCCCGCCCGGAATCCGGCGGCGAACAAGGCGCGGGCGAACCGCCAGTAATCGGAGCGTCGGCCCTCGGGATCATAGATCGGCCCCGGCGACATGAAGATGCGCGCCATCTGTCCCGGTGCCGCGCCGTTGAGCCCGCCGAACGGCAGGCTTTTCGGCTGGATCTCCAGCAGGTCGGACTTGCGCGTGACGGGCAATCGGGCGAGCGCGGCGCGGCTGGTGACGGCGTTTGCGTCCACATCCTTCAGCAGGGTGCCGAAATAGGCCGAGCGAGCCTTGGCGGTGGCCACCTGCGCGGCCAGCGCCTCCATGAGGGCGGCCTCGCGCACGTGGGGGGCGCGGGTTTCGGCGGCGTCGTAATGGCGGCTGCGGTCGTTCATGTCTTGCTCCCTTGCCGCTGCGCGGCCCCCTCCCCAACCCTCCCCCGCACGCGGGAGAGGGGGCTTGCCGCGCGCGCAGGTTGAAAGCCCTCTCCCGCCCGAATTCGGCTGTAGCCGACTTCGGCACGGTCAGGTGCCGAAGTCGGAAACATCCGCCTTCGGTTCGGGGGAGGGTTGGGAGGGGGCACGGCCGGGACCGGCCTCACAGCCACCGCTTCCTGCGCTTGAACGATTTCAGGTTCTTGAAGGATTTGCGCTCCTCCCCGCCGCCCTGGCCGAGATAGAATTCCTTCACGTCCTCATTGTCCGCGAGCTGCTCGGCGGTGCCGTCCAGCACGATCTTGCCCTGCTCCATGATGTAGCCGAAATCCGCCACGGAGAGCGCCACGCGGGCATTCTGCTCCACCAGCAGGATCGTCACGCCGAGATCCTGGTTGAGCTGCTTGATGATGGAGAACACCTCCTTCACCATCAGCGGCGAAAGGCCCATGGAGGGCTCGTCCATCAGGATCAGCTTGGGCCGCGCCATCATGGCCCGGCCGATGGCCAGCATCTGCTGCTCGCCGCCGGAGAGATAGCCGGCAAGCCCGGTGCGCTCCTTCAGGCGCGGGAAATAGCCGTAGACGCGCTCGATATCGTCCTTCACCCCATTGTCCTTGCGGGTGAAGGCGCCGAGCCGCAGATTTTCCAGCACCGTCATGTCGGAGATGATGCGGCGGCCCTCCATCACCTGGAAGATGCCGCGCCGTACGATCTTGTCCGGCTCGATGCCATTGAGCCGCTCGCCGAGGAAGGTCACGTCGCCGCGCGTGATCTCGCCGTCCTCGGTCTTCAGCAGGCCGGAAATGGCCTTCAGCGTGGTGGATTTGCCGGCCCCATTGGAGCCGAGCAAAGCCACGATCTTGCCTTCCGGCACGTTCAGCGACAGGCCGCGCAGCACCAGGATGACGTCGTTATAGACCACCTCGATATTGTTCACCGCCAGCATCGGCGCGGGCGCGGCCTCGGGACGGATATCGAGCTTCAGTGCGGCGTTGGACATGGCGTGATCCTGGGCGCGAACCCTCTCCCGCGTGCGGGGGAGGGCAGGGAGGGGGAATGCCGGGAGGCGGCCCGCGTGGCCCCCTCCCCAACCCTCCCCCGCACGCGGGAGAGGGCGCGCGTTGCGCAGGCCGTCAGATCACCAGCCGAGCAGCTCGGTCTTGCGCGGCAGGTCGATGGTGGTGACCTTTTCCAGCTTGATGGCGCCGCTCTTCACGAGCTCCGAGACGGTGCCTTCGGTCGCGCCGGAGACCACGGCGCGATAGAGATCCACCTTGGTGGTGGGGCGATGATCGCTGGCGGTCCAGGTGGAGGGATTGCACACCCCGTCCGTGCCCTTGGGCACCCAATTGGCCTTCTGATACATGCCGTCGCGGATCTTCGGGCCGGTGACGCCGCCGTTCTTGTCGGCCCATTCCATCGCTTCCTTCATGTACATGACGGTGCAGACGGCGGCCATGTAATGCACCGGGCGATAGGCGGTGCCGCTCGGGTCGGACATTTTCGAAATGTCCTTGAAGGTGGCCATGCCGGGCGCGTCCCCGGTCCAGGTCACGGCGGTGCGCACCGGAATGATGACGCCGTTCGCGGCGCTGCCGGCGGCCTTCATGGCATTCTCGTCCATGCCCCACACATTGCCGAAGAACTGCACCTTCACGCCCGCCGTCTCGCACGCCTTCAGCACCGAGATGTTGGAGCCGGCGGTGTTGCCGAGATAGGCGTAATTGGCGCCGGACTGCTTCAGCGTCAGGCACTGGGCGGTGTAGTCGCCGGGGGTGAGGGCGAAGGTGATGGGGTCCAGCACCTCGAAGCCGAGTTCCTTGGCATAGGCTTCCGCCGCCGCCTTGGGCGAGTTCGGGAACGGGTGGTTGGCGCCCATGTGCACCCATTTGGGCTTGCCCTGGCCGCCCTTCTTCTTCCAATCCTCGGCGGCCCACTGCACCTCGGCGCGGGCGGCGTCCGAATAAGACGGGCCGTAGAAGAAATTATACGGCGCGGCGCGCTCGCTCCTCGGGCCGCCCTTGCCGGTGGGGTCGGTGAGGGTCGCGGCATAGGAGCCGGAATAATAAGGGATTTCTTCCTTGGTCACCATGGCGACCAGCGCCTCGGTATCGGCCGTGCCCCAGCCCTGGATGGCGACCACCTTGTCGCTGCCGACCCATTTCTTGAACGCCGCCAGCGCGCGCGGCACCTGGTAGCCATATTCGGTGAAGTCGGAATTGATCGGCTTGCCGTTCACGCCGCCATTCTTGTTGATATAGGCGATGGCGTCCTGCACGCCCTGGCCATAGGGCGTGCCCACGTCCGAGGTGCCGCCGGAATAATCGGCGAGATGGCCGATATTGATGGACTGGGCCATGGCCGGTACGGCCGCCGTGAGGGCGAGAAGGCTGGCGAAGGTCGTTGCGATCCGTTTCATGCACGTCTCCTTGGGTATTTGTGTTTGCGTTTCCTCATGCGGCCGGCGCTCGTTGCTGGCGCCGGTCCGCGATCCTGTTCAATAGGAGAAGGGGTAGAGCTTCCAATAGGCCTTGATCTGCTTCCAGCGGTGGGCGAGCCCGTCCGGCTCGAAGATCAAAAACAGGATGATAGTGGCACCGATCAGCATCTCGCGCATATAGGTGATGCCGTCCTTCAGATGCAGCAACCGATCAATGGCGCTGCCCTGGAGAATGCCGGCCAGCGCGCCGGTGAGTTCCGGCAGCAGCACCATGAAGATGGTGCCGAGCAGCGAGCCCATGATCGAGCCGAGCCCGCCGATGATGATCATCGCCAGGAACTGGATGGAGAACAGGATGTCCAATCCCTCAACCGACATATAGCCGATGTAATGCGCATAGAGCGCGCCGCCGATGCCGGCATAGAAGGACGAGATGCCGAACGCCATGGTGCGGTATTTGGCAAGGTTCACGCCCATCATCTCGGCCGAGAGATAATGATCGCGCACGGCGATCAGCGCCCGCCCGTCGCGGGTGCGCATGAGATTGGCGGCGAACAGATACATCACCACGACGAACACCAGCACCACGTAGAAATACCGCGTGTCGCCGGACATGTCGAAGCCGAGGATGGTGAACGGCGCCGCCACCGCGCCCGAGGAGCCGCCGGTGAACCAGGCCGCCCGCACGAAGAAGTCCTGCAGGATGAATTGGGCGGCGAGCGTCGCGATGGCGAGATAGAGCCCCTTCACCCGGGTTGCCGGCAGGCCGAACAAAAGGCCCACCGCCGTGGTCCACAGCCCCGCCAGCACGATGGCGATCGGCACCGGCACGCCATGCTCGGCAAGGAACGCCGAGGCGAAGCCGCCGAAGCCGAAGAACACCGCGTGTCCGATGGAGATCTGGCCGGAGAAGCCGACCAATATGTTCAGCCCCAGGGCGGCGATGCCGAGATAGCCGATCTGGATCATCAGGCTCAGATAATAATTGCTGAGGACCAGCGGTGCCAACGCCAGCAGGATGATGCCGCCGACGATGAAGGCGAAGGTCAGCCGGGTGTCGAAGATGGTCTGGTCGGCGCGATAGCTGGTGCGATAATCGCCGCACGGGCGCATGGTGTCGATGGCCATGGCTTTAGACCCTCTCGATATCGCGGGTGCCGAACAGGCCGTAAGGCTTGATCATGAGAATGATGATGAGGACGTAGAAGGGCACGATTTCGTACAGGTTTCCCCAGTGCAGGAACTGGCTGTCGAAATAATGCGCGATGTTCTCCAAGAGCCCGATGATGAGCCCGCCCACCACCGCGCCGAACACCGAATCGAGCCCGCCGAGGATCACCGCCGGGAACACCTTGATGCCGAAGAACGAGAGCGCGGAGGACACGCCGTTGACGATGCCCACCACCACGCCCGCCACCGCCGAGACCGCCGCCGATATGCCCCAGGAGAGGGCGAACATCTGCCGCACCGAGATGCCGAGCGATTGCGCCACCTGCTGGTTGAAGGCGGTGGCCCGCATGGCGAGGCCGATCTTGGAATATTTGAAGAACCAGGCGAAGCCCGCCATGATCAGCACGCTGACGCCGGTGGACATCAGATAGGCGCTCTGCACCTGGAGCCCGAACACATCCACCTTGCTCACGGCGAAGATCGGCGGGAACGGCTGCGCGAACGTGCCGAACATCCATTTCATCAGCGCCTGGAAGAAGATGGAGAGGCCGATGGTGACCATGATCACCGAGATCACCGGCTCGCCGATGAGCGGCCGCAGCACCAGCATCTGCAGCGCCAGGCCGAACAGCATCATGAAGGCGAGCGAGATCAGGAAGCCCCAGACGAACGGGATCTGCCAATAGGTCAGCAGCCACCAGCAGGTCCAGGCGCCGATCAGCAGGAACTCGCCCTGGGCGAAATTCACCACTTGCGAGGCCTTGTAGATGAGCACGAAGCACATGCCGACAACGCCATAGAGCGTGCCGATGATGAGGCCGTTGATGCACAATTGTATGAAGAGCTGGAAGCTCATTGGGCTGCTCCTCGGGCGGCGCTGCGCCCGCTCCACGGGCCTTTGATTTCACCTCTCCCCGAGGGGGAGAGGTCGGCTGCGGAGCAGTCGGGTGAGGGGGCACCGCTGGTCCGGGACTCGAAAGGTTGGCGTCCCCTCACCCCGTCCCTCTTCCCGTGGGGGAGAGGGGGATGCCCGGTCGCCATATCGCGCGCCATCATGCGGCCCTCTTCTTGCTCGAGCCGGACGCGGTCGGCGCCAGCTTCAGGTCGATGACCTTGAGCGTGGTGCGGATGCGCTGCTTGCTGCCGTCCTGGAACGCGATGGTGGTGTCCACGTCGATGGTGGGATCGCCGCGATACATGGCGTCGATGATGTCGCCATAGCGCTCATTGATGACGCCGCGTCGCACCTTGCGGGTGCGCGTCAGCTCCCCGTCGTCGGCGTCCAATTCCTTGTAGAGCAGAAGGAATTTCGAAATGCGCTGCTTTTCGGGCAAGGTCTTGTTCACATGCTCCACCTCGCGGCGCAGCATGTCCGTCACCTCCTGCCGGCCCGAGAGGTCGGTATAAGTGGTGAAAGAGATGCGGTTCTTCTCCGCCCATTTGGAGACGATGGGGAAGCGGATGCAGATCATGGCGGCGAGATGCTCGCGCCCGTCGCCCAGGATCACCGCCTCCGCCACATAGGGCGAGAATTTCAGCTTGTTCTCGATATATTGCGGCGAGAAGCGGTCGCCATGGGCAGTCTGCGCCATGTCGCGCACGCGGTCGATCACCACCAGATGGCCGCGCGGATTGACGAAGCCGGCATCCCCCGTGCGCATCCAACCGCCGTCCACGAACGACTTCGCGCTTTCTTCCGGGTTGTTGTAATAGCCGGTGAATGTATTCGCGTGCCGCGTGACGATTTCACCCAAGCCATTGGGGTCGGGATCGTCGATGCGGATTTCAACGCCTTCCATCGGCACGCCGACCGTGTCGAAATCAACATCATTTGCGGTGTGGATGGTATAGGCGCCGAGCAATTCCGTCTGGCCATAGAGCTGGCGCATGGGCACGCCGAGCGCGAGGAAGAAGCGGAACGTATCCGGCCCCAGCGCCGCCCCGCCGGTGGCCGCCGATTTCAGGTGCGAGAAGCCGAGGCGGTCGCGCAGCGCCCGGAACAGGATGAAATCCGCGAGGCCGGAGCGCTGCCCGCGATCGAGCGCCGCGAGGCCGAGCTTCATGCCGAAATCGAACATGGCGCGCTTGAGAAAGGATGCATCCATCATGCGCGCCCGCACGTCGGCGGCGATCTGCTCCCACACGCGCGGGGCGAACAGCACGAAGGTGGGGCCGATCTCCCGCATGTCGGCCATGGTGGTTTCCGGCTCCTCGACGAAGTTCACCTTCATGCGGGACAGCAAAGCCTGACCGAAGGCGTAGATCTGTTCCATGATCCAGGGCATCTGGAGCACGGAGACATATTCATCGTCCGGCCCGCGCATGTCGGCGGCGAGATAGGCCGCGCAATGGCGCAGCGCGGCGCCGCCCGTGAGCATGGCGAGCTTGGGGTGGGAGGTGGTGCCCGACGTGGTGCACAAGATCGCCACGTCGGCGCCGGAACCCTTGTCCACGAGCGCCTGATAGGCGTCCGGCTGCGCCGCCGCGCGCGCTGCGCCGCGGGCTTCAAGGTCCGCCAGGGACACGAGGCGGGCATCATCATATTTGCGCAGCCCGCGCGGGTCGGCATAGATGATGTGCCGCACGGTGGGGATGCGGTCCTCCAATTGGAGAAGCTTATCCACCTGCTCTTCGTCCTCGGCGAAGATGACCGCCACGTTCGCATAGGTGACGAGATAGGCGACCTCGTCGGCCAGCGCATCGCGATAGATGCCGAGCGATTGGCCGCCCACCGCATGGATGGCGATTTCGCCCATCAGCCATTCGGGGCGGTTGTCGCCGAGCAGAGAGATCACGTCGCCGCGCGCGACACCAAGGTCGAGCAGGCCGAGCGCCATGTTCTGCACGCGCGCATTCACCTGCTGCCAAGTATAGGCATTCCAGATGCCGAGGTCTTTCTCGCGCAGCCAGGTATCCGTCGGATGCTGGCGCGCATTGAGCGCGAGCAGCTTGGGGAACGTGTCGAAGATCGCCACGTCGGGCAAGGCGGAGGCGGGGGTATTCACGCTCATGGCTGCCTCACGCGGACACGGCCTGGAGGAGGGGCTCATCCTCGACGACAAGGTCTTCCTCGCCGAGATAGGCCTTGCGGACATTGGGGTTGGCGAGCACCTCGGCGGGCAGGCCCTCGGCGATCTTGCGGCCGAAATCGAGCACCATGACGCGGTGGGAGATATCCATCACCACCCCCATGTCATGCTCGATCATGATGATGGTCATGCCCCATTCTTCATTAAGGTCAACGATATAGCGGGCCATGTCCTCTTTCTCTTCGAGATTCATGCCGGCCATGGGCTCGTCGAGCAGGATCAGCTTGGGCTGCAGGGCGACGGCGCGCGCCAGTTCCACGCGCTTGCGCAGGCCATAGGAGAGCGTGCCGGCGGTGGCCTTGCGCACGTGCTGGATTTCGAGGAAGTCGATGACATCCTCCACCGCCTTGCGATGCTCAAGCTCTTCTTTCTGCGCGCCGCCGATCCAATAGATCGCGCCGGTGAACAGATTGTTCTTCAGCAGATGGTGGCGGCCGACCATGATATTGTCGAGCACGCTCATGTG
Organism: Roseixanthobacter finlandensis; assembly: GCF_043195105.2. NCBI lineage: Bacteria > Pseudomonadati > Pseudomonadota > Alphaproteobacteria > Hyphomicrobiales > Xanthobacteraceae > Roseixanthobacter > Roseixanthobacter finlandensis. Next base: position 5,231,152 of record NZ_CM195536.1, read on the forward strand.
GTGGAACAGCGCGAGATTCTGGAACGTGCGGCCGATGCCGGCGGCGGCGCGCTTGTTCGGCTTCAGGCGCGTGATGTCCTTCCCATCGAACGCGATACGGCCTTCCTGCGGCGAGTAGCGACCGGAAATGCAGTTCAGCAACGACGTCTTGCCGGCGCCGTTCGGCCCGATGACCGAAAACAATTCGCCGCTGCGGACAGAAAATCCGACATTGCTCAGCGCTTTAAGGCCACCAAAGCGCAGTGAAATGCCATCGACATTCAACAACGACGAATCGGCGACGGATGCGCCAGGACGCTTGCCTGTCGACATGTTCCCCTCCCGGATTCCGCATATGAGCGGGTGGCTTCTATGGCCACATCCCACATTGTGAGATGAATTGGTTTGATTATCTAGCGAGCGTTTGCTTTTTTCAAGGGAGATCGCATCAAGCCATCCTAAATATTGCGGCGTGGATTTTTTTGTCTCACATTGTAGGACATGAGCGACGACGAACTTGATCCGGCCGCGCCCAAGGGCGCGCAAAGCCTCGGGCGGGCCATTTCCGTGCTGCGGGTGGTGGCCAACGCCGCCCCGCACCCTGTGCGCCTCGCCGATTTGATCCAGGGCACCGGCCTGTCGAAGGCCACCGCCCACCGCCTGGCGACGACGCTGGTGTTCGAGACCCTGCTTGCCTATGACGCCCGCGACCGGTGCTATTCCCTCGGCGCCTTCTTCTCGAAATTCGTCGCGGGCAAAGGTCCGGCCGCCGCCCATCTCCCGCTTGAGGAGGAGGGTTCGCGCCCGGCGGCGCATCCGGGCCGATACAGCGGCAGCAAGATTCCTCTCGCCCATCTGCTGTGCGACCGGCATCTGGCGGTAAAACGCGCCCATCCCGCAATGATCCACGAGACCGTTTCGGGCCAGACCTCCGAATTGAGCTTTGGCAAGCTTGCGGAATATTCATCTCGATTTGCCCGTGTCTTGGCGGCGGCGGGTATCAGGAAGGGCGACCGGGTCGCCGTCCTTTTGCCCAAGGGCATGGAACTGGTCATCACGGCGCTCGCGATCTGGCGGATCGGGGCGGTCTACATGCCGCTCTTCTCCACCTATTCGCCCGCGGCCGTCGAAGCCCGGCTGAAGGCCGGCGGCGTCAAGGCCGTGGTCGCGAACCGGTTCCTGATCGATCGCGCCTCCCGCTACATCAACGAGAAGACCTTCGTCTGCTTGATCGAGGGCGACCAGATCAACCGGATCGACGGCAAGGTGACCCTTTTCTGGTCGTCCATCTATGCATCCGAGCCGCTCGAAGGGGTGGAAACCTACGCCGCGGGCGACCCCTTCACCATGACCTATGCCCCGAGCTTCGTGGAGGCCCGGCTTGGTCTTCTGACCCCGGTGCGGGCGCTGGCGGCGATCGAGCAATACATGCGGATCGGCATGGATGTCCGCGACGACGACATCTATTGGAACATGGCCGACCAGGGTTGGGAATACGGCATCTATTACGGTCTCATCGGTCCTCTTCTGATCGGCTGCTCGATCCTGTTCTGCGATGGGCCGTACGACGTCTCGCAGGGCTATCGCGTGCTGTCGAAGTTCCGCGTCACCAACCTCACGGCCGCCCCGTCCCAGATCAAGGCGTGGCGGCGCGGCGATCCGAACGACGCCACCTCCCCGTTCGCCATCCGCATGGTCACGGTGGGGGGTGAACCGTTGCCGCCCGACGTCATTTCCTGGGTCACGCAGAAGCTCGAGGTGCCGCTGATCAACCAGTATGGACACCGCGAGACCGGCATGATCGTGGGCATGAAATACGACCCCAGCGATCCCGCCTCCTCGCGGCGTTCCTCGGTCGGCCGCGTCATGCCGGGCTTTGCCCTTGCGGTGCTCGACAAGCACGGCGCCGAATTGCCCGCCGGCTCGGAAGGCACCCTGGCCATCGATGTGGAACGCTCGCCCTTGTTCTGGTTCCGCTCCTATTTCAAGGATGATGCCAGGACGAAGACGCGATTTCCGTTCGGTGGCGACTATTATATTCTTGGTGATACCGGCTTCATCGACGACGAAGGATGGGTCCACTACAGCGGGCGGGCATCCCATGCCATTTTGATGCAGAAAGATTGAAGGCGCATCCGTGCGCGGGTCATGCTCTCTCTCCCATAGTGGCCGCCGGCTGGACGTGGCGTGGCGCGCAGTCCCGATCATTCCGTCGGGTTATCAGGAAACAATCGAACGTTCTTTTTCTCTTGCGGTCAAGGCCATTTTTGGCCGCTTGCGTCTTGCGTCCCCGGCGCGCTGCGCTCACTCTAGGGTGTTGCCGCACCCGGCGGCCTCATCCAACACGCGAGGATCGCGCGCGCACAAAGCGCGGTCAAAAATTGAGAAAAAGATGGCGCGTACAGTCGGTTCCAATGGTGCCCGCACCGCCCAGGCGATCCGCCAGGCGGGGGTGCTGCTGATCTACAAGCACGGCTACGAAGCCATGAGCCTGCGGCAACTCGCCGCCGAGGTCGGGCTGCAATCCGGCTCGCTGTACAAGTATTTCGAAAACAAGCAGAGCCTGCTGTTCGACATCGTGCGCGATCACATGGAAGATCTGACCGCCCGGGCGCGGGAAACTCTTGAGGGGCTGGACGCTCCGCTGGATCGCCTGCGGGCTTTCACGGGGTTTCATCTGCGCTATCACATGACGCGGCGCGCCCATGTTTTTATCGCCAATATGGAAATCCGCTCGCTGGATGACGAGCATCGCGCTGTCGTCGTGGAGATGCGGCGCAATTACGAGGGGCTCCTGGAACAAATCCTGCGCGAGGGGGCCGCCCAAGGCGTGTTCCGCGTGAGCGAGCCGAGGGTCTCCACCTACGCCATCATCTCCATGCTCACCGGAATTTGCATGTGGTACCGGCCCGACGGGCGGCTGAGCCAGGATGATCTTGTGGCCATCTATGGCGACCTCGTCACCCAGGGGGTTGCGCCGGGTGCGCCGCTGGCGGCCCCCGTCGCCCGCGAAGCGCCGCCCCTTCCGGCGCCCGCCCCGCCGCCCCGCGCCAAGCGCAAGGCGCGGGCCTGATTTGCGCTTGCGGTTCTCCTAAAAAAACGTACGATCGTTTCTAAGCCGACACGAAGCGGCACGGGAGGACACACGGTTCGAAGGCCCGCCCGCCTTGTCGGCGCGGTGTTCTGGGCGTTCGTGCTTCCGCAATCGACACTCAGGGGTGAAGCGCTCATGGCGATCATCGAGGATGCGGTGGACCGCCGCTCCGAAGCCTATCATCGCAATCGCGCGGCGCTGTTTTCAAGCGTCAGCGATCTGCGCGAAAAGGTTGAGCGCATCGCCCAGGGCGGCGGGGAAGTCGCCCGCGAGCGCCATCTCAAGCGCGGCAAGCTGCTGCCGCGCGACCGCATCCGCACCTTGCTCGACACCGGCTCGCCGTTCCTGGAGCTCTCCCAGCTCGCCGCCTACGATATGTATGGCGGCGATGTCCCGGCCGCCGGCATCATCACCGGTATCGGGCGCGTGTCCGGCCGCGAATGCATGATCGTCGCCAATGATGCGACGGTGAAGGGCGGCACCTATTTCCCCATGACGGTGAAGAAGCATCTGCGCGCCCAGGCGATCGCGCGGGAAAACCATTTGCCCTGCGTCTATCTGGTGGATAGCGGCGGCGCGAACCTGCCGAACCAGGACGAAGTGTTTCCCGACCGCGAGCATTTCGGCCGCATCTTCTTCAACCAAGCCAATATGTCGGCCGAGGGCATCGCCCAGGTGGCGGTGGTCATGGGCTCCTGCACCGCCGGCGGCGCTTATGTGCCGGCCATGGCGGACCAGTCCATCATGGTGAAGAACCAAGCCACCATCTTCCTCGCCGGCCCGCCTCTGGTGAAGGCCGCCACCGGCGAGGTGGTCACAGCCGAGGAGCTGGGCGGGGCGGACGTGCACACCCGCGTCTCCGGCGTCGCCGACCATGTGGCGGAGAATGATGCCCACGCGCTCGGCATCGCCCGCACCATCATCGGCGACCTCAACCAAGTGAAGCGGCACGACCTCGACATCCGCCCGCCCAAGGCGCCGCTGTATGACGCGGACGAGATTTACGGCATCGTCTCGGAAGATCCCAAGAAGCCGTTCGACGTGCGCCAGATCATCGCTCGCATCGTCGACGGCTCGGATTTCGACGAGTTCAAGCCGCTCTATGGCCAGACCCTGGTGACCGGCTTTGCCCGCATCTTCGGCTATCCCGTGGGCATCATCGCCAATAACGGCATCCTGTTTTCCGAGAGCGCGCTGAAGGGCGCGCATTTCGTGGAATTGTGCTGCCAGCGCAATATTCCGCTGGTGTTTTTGCAGAACATCACCGGCTTCATGGTGGGCCGCAAATACGAAGCCGGCGGCATCGCCAAGGATGGCGCCAAGCTGGTCAATGCGGTGTCCTGCGCCAGCGTGCCGAAATTCACCGTGGTGATCGGCAATTCCTTCGGCGCCGGCAATTACGGCATGTGCGGGCGCGCGTACGATCCGCGCTTCCTGTGGATGTGGCCCAATGCCCGCATCTCGGTGATGGGCGGCGAGCAGGCGGCGAACGTGCTCGCCCAGGTGAAGCGCGACGGCATCGAGGGCAAGGGCGGCGCCTGGCCGGCCGAGGAGGAGGCCGCCTTCAAGGCGCCGATCCAGGCCCAGTATGACCGCCAGGGCCATCCTTATTATTCCTCCGCCCGGATCTGGGACGACGGGGTGATCGACCCCGCCGACACCCGCATGGTGCTCGCGCTCGCGCTTTCCGCCGCGCTCAATGCGCCCGACAGGGAGACGCGCTTCGGCGTGTTCCGCATGTGAGCGAAATTTCGTCGCGCGCCGGCCGCTTTCCCCAATCTTGGGCGGAGCTGTATCGCGCCTGTCACAGCCGCTCGGCCAATGTCCTGCTCGGAGCATCTTACCGGCGGAGAACAGGTCCATGAGCCTCATTGTTTCCCATGAAGACGGCGTTGCCACCCTCACGCTCGATCGGCCGGAGGTGCACAATGCCTTCGACGATGGCCTCATCGCCCTGCTGACTGCGGCCTATCACCATGCCGCCGGCGATCCCGCCATCCGCGCCGTGCTGCTGCGGGCCAATGGCAAATCCTTCTGCGCCGGAGCCGATCTCAACTGGATGCGCCGCATGGCGGACTATTCCCATGATGAGAACGTGGCGGATGCCGGCACCTTGGCCCATCTGCTCCATGTCATCGACACCTGCCCCAAGCCCACTTTGGCGCGGGTGCAGGGCGCGGCGTTTGCCGGCGCGGTGGGATTGATCGCGGCGAGCGACATCGTGGTCGCCGTGCCGGAGGCGGAATTCGCCATCACCGAAGTGCGCATCGGCCTCATCCCGGCGGTCATCAGCCCCTATCTAGTGCGGGCCATGGGCGCGCGGCAGGCGCGGCGCTATGTGCTTACCGCCGAGCGTTTTTCGGCCGATACGGCGCTCGCGCTCGGCCTCGTGCACCAGGTGGTGCCGGTGGACGAGTTGGACGGCGCCATCGCCAAGCATCTGAAGGCCGTGAAGGCGGCGAGCCCGGCGGCGCTCAAGGCGGCGAAGGATCTGGTGGCGGCGGTGGACCGTCCCCTGACCCACGAACTGATCGCGGACACCGCCCTGCGCATCGCCCATGCCCGCGCCAGCGCCGACGGCCGCGAGGGCGTGACCTCCTTCCTGGAAAAACGCAAACCCGAATGGGGACAAGCATGACCCGACCCATCCGCACCCTCTTGGTGGCGAACCGGGGTGAAATCGCGGTGCGGATCATGCGCACCGCGAAAGCCATGGGGCTGAAGACCGTCGCGGTCTATTCGCAGGCCGATGCCCGCGCGCTGCATGTGGAGCGCGCAGACGAGGCCTATCCCATCGGCCCGGCGCCGGCGCGCGAGAGCTATCTGCGGATCGAGGCGATCCTCGATGCGGCGCGCATGAGCGGGGCGGACGCGATCCATCCCGGCTACGGCTTCCTCTCCGAGAATGCGGAGTTCGCGGACGCCTGCGCGCGGGCAGATATCGTGTTCGTCGGGCCGCCGGCCTCCGCGATCCGCGCCATGGGCTCCAAGAGCGCGGCCAAGGCCTTGATGGAGAAGGCGGGTGTGCCGCTGGTGCCGGGCTATCACGGCGCCGACCAGGACGAAGCCTTCCTCGCGCGCAAGGCCGGGGAGATCGGTTATCCCGTGCTGATCAAGGCCTCGGCCGGCGGTGGCGGCAAGGGCATGAAGGTGGTGCGCGCGGCGGAGGAATTCGCCGAGGCGCTCGCCTCCGCCAAGCGCGAGGCGAAGAATGCCTTCGGCGACGATCAGGTGCTGATCGAGAAATATCTGACTAAGCCGCGCCATATCGAGGTGCAGGTGTTCGCCGACACCCACGGCCATGCGGTCTATCTGCACGAGCGCGACTGCTCCATCCAGCGCCGCCACCAGAAGGTGGTGGAAGAGGCGCCGGCCCCCGGCCTCACGCCCGAGCGCCGCGCCGCCATGGGCAAGGCGGCGGTGGATGCCGCCAAGGCGGTCGGCTATGTGGGCGCCGGCACGGTGGAATTCATCGCCGAGGGCGACGACTTCTTCTTCATGGAAATGAACACCCGCTTGCAGGTGGAACACCCCGTCACCGAGGCCATCACCGGGCAGGACCTGGTGGAATGGCAAATTCGGGTCGCGCGCGGCGAGAAGCTGCCGCTGGCGCAGGACGAGATCCCCCTCATCGGCCATGCCATCGAGGTGCGCCTTTATGCCGAGGATCCGGCGCGCGATTTCCTGCCCCAGGTCGGCCGGCTGGACCATCTGCGCCTGCCGTTCGACCTTGCGGGCCTGCGGGTGGACAGCGGCGTGCGCGCCGGGGATTCGGTGTCGATCCATTACGATCCCATGATCGCGAAAATCATCGCCGCGGGCGCCGATCGCACGGAAGCCTTGGGGCGGCTGGCGGCGGCGCTGGCGGCGACCGAAGTGGTCGGCCTGCCCACCAACCGCATGTTTCTTCAAGCCATCGTCGCCGAACCTGCCTTTGCCGCAGCCGAGCTTGATACCGGCTTCATCGAGCGCCACCGCGCGACGCTGCTCCCCGCGCCGCTTCCGGTGAACGACCGGGTGCTGGCGCTCGCCGCTCTGTTCTTGTTGCTAGACGAGGCGCGCATTTCCGCCGCCGCGGCCGATCCCGCCGATCCCTGGTCGCCCTGGGGGCTCGCGCCGGGCTGGCGGTTGAACCGCTCGGCGTTTGTGGACCTGACCTTCGCCGATCACGAGGCCCGTATTCCCGTGCGCGCCCATTACACCGACGGTGGCTTCCTGCTGGACCTGCCCGGCGGGCGCGTGGCGGTGGAGGGGGCGAGCCGCGAGGACGGCAGTCTCATCGCCCGGCTCGACGGCGTGCGCACCAATGCGCGCGTGGTGCGCAGCGGGGCGCGCCTGACCATCTTCTCCGCCGGCACCGAGCGCAGCCTCGACCATATCGACCCCCGCCTCGCCAGCATCGAGGCCACCGGCACCGCCGGCCGCCTCGTGGCGCCCATGCCCGGCACCATCATCCGCGTCGCGGTGAGCGCCGGCGAGGAGGTGACCAAGGGCTCCGCGCTTGTGGTGGTGGAGGCCATGAAGATGGAGCACACCGTGACCGCGCCGCGCGACGGGCGGGTGAAGAGCGTCGCCTTCGGCGTCGGCGATCTCGTGGACGAGGGCGCGGAATTGCTGGTGCTGGAGGATGTGGCGTGAGCCGGCCGGCGCGGGTGCGCATCGTCGAGGTGGGGCCGCGCGACGGCTTGCAGAACGAGCCCGGCGTGGTGCCGTTCTCGGCCAAGGTGGCGCTGATCGAGGCGCTGGCCGATGCCGGCGTGACCACCATCGAGGCGGGCAGTTTCGTTTCGCCCAAATGGGTGCCGCAGATGGCGGATACGGCGCAGGTTCTGGCGGCCATTCGGCCGCGCGAAAACGTCCGCTATCCGGTGCTGGTGCCCAATATGAAGGGGCTCGAAGCGGCGCTGGAAAGCGGCGTCACCGAGATCGCGGTGTTCGCCGCCGCCTCCGAGGCCTTCAGCCAACGCAACATCAATTGCTCCATCGCCGAGAGCCTGGAGCGCTTCGTCCCGGTCCTCACGGCCGCGAGCGTCGCCGGCATCGCGGTGCGCGGCTATGTGAGCTGCGTGCTCGGCTGCCCCTATCAGGGCGCGGTGCCGGTGGAGAAGGTTGTGGAGGTCTCGCGCGCCCTGGTGGAGATGGGCTGCTACGAAATCTCCCTCGGCGATACGATCGGCATCGGCACGCCGGACAAGGCGAAGGCCATGGCGGGCGCGGTGGTCGAGGCCATCGGGCTGGAACGCACGGCCGTGCATTTCCACGACACCTATGGGCAGGCGCTCGCCAATGTCTTGGCGTGCCTCGATCTCGGCATCGCCGTGGTCGACAGCGCGGTGGCCGGGCTCGGCGGCTGCCCCTATGCCAAGGGCGCCTCCGGCAATCTCGCCACCGAGGATCTGGTCTATATGCTCGACGGGCTCGGCATCGAAACCGGCATAGATTTGGACAAGCTGGCCGCCGCCGGAGGGGACATCACCGCCGCGCTCGGCCGATTTCCAGCCTCCAAGGTGGCGCAGGCGCTGGCGGCGCAGCTTTAGCGGGGCGTTAGGTGCGGCGCGGGTCGCGGATCGTGGGGCGGCTCCGGAAGATTTGGTGAAGGTCCCTCGGCAATCCGTCTCAATGTCCTCTCCGAAGATGCGCCATCTCCTCCCAATGCTCGGGTTCATTCCCTCTCCCGCTTGCGGGGGAGGGTTAGGGAGGGGGGAACCGGGCAGGGTTAGGGAGGGGGAACGCGAGGTGAGGGTTCGACAGACGGCAGCGTTCCGTTGGTTCGCAGCGCGCAGGGCCGCCCTCGTGAGTGCCCCCACCCCAGCCCTCCCCCGCAAGCGGGAGAGGGGGCGGTGCGGCACCTGCGGCAGATGTCCTCTCGTAGCGCTGAGGCGCTGAGACGGGGCGCCCGCCCGCTTAGACCCGTGCGCCGCTCAGCCGCGCCCGCGGGCCGCGCGGGTGGGGAGCACGAGCTGTTCGATCCAGTTGCGGATTTCCACCGTGCGCAGATCCTTGGAGATCACCGCCCCGTCCACCCCGTGGCGCCAGACCAGGGGCTGGTTGGCGGGCTCGCGCTCCAGCGTCTCAAGGTCGCCGATGAAGCGCTCCTGAGCCTCCTCGTCCAGGAAGAAGCCCTCCGCCACCAGCGAGGGGCTCAGCCGGCGGAAAATGGCGGCCATTTCCCGGAACGGATATTCGGGATGATATTGCACCGCCCATGCGGTGCTGGCGCCGGCGGGGATTTCCGCGGCCTGAACCTGCGAATGATCATTGGTGGCGAGCAGGCGCGCGCCTTCCGGCAAGGTCTCCACCTCGTCCAGATGCACGGTCATGGCCTCGAACACGCGCGGCTTGCCGAGGAAGATGGGATGGTGCGCGCCGTGCTCGGTCATGCGGATGCGGCGGCCGAAGCCGACTTCCCGGCCGCGCGGATTGCGCCGCACCACGCCGCCGGCGGACACCGTGATCAGCTGCAAGCCCCAGCAGCTGCCGAAGATCGGCGTGCCGGTTGAAAAGGCGCTGCGCAGCAATTCGATCTGCTGCTCGATGGGCAGCCCGCCATTATAGATGTTGAGCGAGGAGCCGGTGATGGCGATGCCGTCATAGCCCTCCAGGCCCCCCGCATCGGGAAGATTGGCACCCGCGTCGGCCGGATAGCAGATGTCGACCACGGCACCGGGGCACAGGTCGCGCAGCAGGCGGGCATAGCCCTCGCTTGCCGCTTCACCGCCGAACTTCACCTGGCGGGCGCGGGCGTCTGCGGTATTTCCTTCGACAACGAGCAAATGGGGGGCGGGCATGGGGGCAAGGTCCGAATTCTGTGCCTCGCAGCATACGGCCTAATTTGACGAAAGCGAGGAAGCGGCGGGACTTTTCCCTGTTTCCTCAGTCCGGAGTGGTCGCATACAGCGTCTTGCGCGCGCGGTCCCTTCGCTCCTGCAACAGAAGATAAATGCCGGAGCTGACCACCACCGCCGCGCCCGTCAGGGTCCAGGTGTTCGGCAGATTGCCGAACAGCAGCCAGCCGAGGATGATCATGGAAATGATCTGGGTATAGATGAAGGGCGAAAGCGTCGCTGCCGGGGCGCGGGCATGGGCGAGAATGAGCAGGAAATGCCCCGCGCCCACCACCGCGCCCAGTTCCAGCATGGCGCCGAGCACCAGGGGTTCGCGCGGCGTTTCCCACATCCAGAACAGCGGCACCGAGGCGGCGAGCGCGCCCACCAGGGACGAATAGACCAAGGTGGTCTGGGAGGCGTCGGTCGCCGCCAGCATGCGCGTGGTGATGCCATAGAGCGAATAGCACACCGCCGCCGCCAGCATGAGCAAGGCGGCGGGATGGATGCCGCCCACCCCCGGCCGCGCCACCAGGATGATGCCGGCGAAGCCCACCAGGATCGCCGCCCAGCGCCGCACGCCGATCCATTCCCCCAGCATCGGCCCGGCGAACAAGGCGACGAAGAAGGGGGTCGAAAACATGATGGAGACGGTCTGGTCGAGCTGGAGATATTGCAGGGCGCAGAAATTCAGCGCCGTGCAGGCGAACAGCAGGGCCGAGCGAAACAATTGCAGCCACGGCCGGCGGGTGCGCATCAGGCCCGGCACGGTCCAGGGATTGAACAGCACCAGCGCCAGCACGAGCTGCACCACATAGCGCGCCCACACCACCATGAACACGTTGATGTGCCCGCTCAGCCATTTGGCGGTGGCGTCGCACAGCGCGAAGCAGACCACCGCCAGGCACATGAGGCCAATTCCCGCGAGCGTCGAATCGCGCCGCCCCGAAAGCTGCATCTTGTGTCCGGCGATGGTCATGGAAGGCTTTCCGGCACCGCGCGTCGACGCAGCGCAGCAGGTCAATAGGTGGCGCGGCCCCCGGACAGGTCGAACACCGCGCCGGTGGTGAAGGAACAGTCCGCCGAGGCGGCAAAGGCGATGGTGGCGGCGGCCTCCTCCACCTGGAGGAAGCGGTTGCGGGGGATCTTGGAGAGCATATAGGCGATGTGCTGTTCGCTGATCTGGTCGAAAATGGCGGTCTTGGCGGCGGCGGGGGTGACGCAATTCACCGCGATATCATATTCCGCCAGTTCCTTGCCCAGCGATTTGGTCAGCGCGATCACCCCGGCCTTGGAGGCGGAATAGGCCGAGGCGTTGGGATTGCCTTCCTTGCCGGCGATGGAGGCGACATTGACGATGCGGCCGTAATTCTGGGCGATCATGCCCGGCACCACGGCGCGGCAGCAATTGAACGGGCCGTTGAGATTGATCGCCATCACCTGCGCCCAGGCCTCGGCGGGATAGTCCCACAGCTTGTGATTCGGCCCGGCGATGCCGGCATTATTGATCAGGATATGGATCGCCCCGAGCGCCGCCAGGGTCGCGTCGCGGGCGCGCTCCACCTCGGCAAGGCTGGTCACATCCACCGCCACGGGCACCACCTTGTCGCGGCCGAGGGTGTTGGCGAGGCTCTGCGCGAGGTCGGCGTCGCGGTCCCAGATGGCGACTTTCGCACCGGAGGCGAGGAAGCGCTCGACGACGGCGCGGCCGATGCCCTGCGCGCCTCCGGTGACGACGGCGCAGCGTCCGGCAAGATCAATGGCGTTGGACATGGCTCCCTTTCCGGCCGAAATGAGGTTTCGGCTCTTAATCGATTAGATTTCCAGCAATAGCGCGAGCTTGCGACGGGGGCAAAGCTCTAATCTTGCATGGATCGGGAAACCGCCCATGCGCGCGAAGCGGGGCGGCGCGGCCGCCGCCGAGGGCGTCCGGAAACGCCTGCCGTTCGCGCTGGAAGGCGCGAGTCCCGGGGGCGAAAACCTTAAGCCCGGCGCATGCGCGCAGCGGCCCGGATGGCGCCGCGCGCAGGGCCTAGAGCCGGATCTGCCCATATTGAATCGCCCAAGGCGATGCAATATGGGCAGTGAATCCGCCTCTATTCAATAAGTTAGAGGGCGATTCACCGGCCATGTGGGCGGATCGCGCTCTAGCGTCCGCTCAGTTGTCGTCGTCCTCGTCCGCCGGCTCGGCCTCGTCATCCACGCCGCCGTCGGCGCCGAGGCGCAAGGCGAGGTTCTTTTCCACCTTGCGCAGCAATTTGCGCAGGCGCTTGCGCTCCTTGTTCTCGAGGCCGGCGACCATCTCGTTTTCCAATGTGTCCCACACATGGTCGATGGCGCTGCCCTTGTCGCGGCCGGCGGCGGTGAGGAACACGCGCACCAGGCGCCCGTCGCCGTCGGTGGCCCGGCGTTCCACCAGGCCCTGCGTGGTCAGGCGGGCGATGGTCTTGGAGGCCGTGGGCGGGCGCACGCGCAGGGCGGTCGCCAGATCGCCCATGGTGCGGCCATCCTCGTCGATCAGCAGCTTCAGCACCGATTCCTGGCCCGGAAACAGGCCGAGGTCCGCCAGCAGCCGGGCCGAAAGGGCCTTTTGCAGCCGGGCCGTGTGCGTGAGGCGGTAGCCGATGGTCTTTGCAATCGGATCCTTCATCCCAACCCCCTGGCGCGCCCCAAGCGCAATCGTCCGCAGGCCGTCGATTGCCGCGCGCAGCCTACCTTATCCACGCGCCGGCTTACAATTTTGCGAAGGTCTTGTGCCGATTGGGAGACAAGTGCCCGCCGCGTGCTTGCGGCGCAGCAGGCACGCTCCTAATGTCCGCGCCGAAACGCCGGCCCCGGAGCCGGGCGCGCCCGCCCCGCGACCAAGATGACACCGGCATGACCGCACGGGTGCTTCCATGACACACCGATTCTGGGCCGCGCTGTCCTCGCCGGCGCTCGCGGCGCTGGACCGGTCGGCGGCGATCGCCATCCTGCCGGTGGCGGCGGTGGAACAGCACGGGCCGCATCTGCCGCTCGGCACCGATACGTTCATCTCTCAGGGCTATATCGACCGCATCCTGCCCTTGCTGCGCCCCGATATGACGGCCCTGTTCCTGCCGATCCAGGCGGTGGGCAAGTCGGACGAGCACCAATCCTTCACCGGCACGCTCACCTTGTCGCCGGAAACCGCGCTGCGCGCCTGGACCGAGATCGGCGAGGCGGTGGCGCGCGCCGGCATCCGCAAGCTGGTGCTGCTGAACACCCATGGCGGCAATGTGCCGGTGATGGATCTCGTCTCGCGCACGCTGCGAGCGCGCCACAAGATGCTGGCGGTGAACGTCTCCATGCACCGCTTCGGCTATCCCGAAGGCCTGTTCGCGCCGCAGGAGCGGGCACACGGCATCCATGGCGGGGATATCGAGACCTCGCTGATGCTCGCCTTCCGCCCCGATCTGGTGGACATGGCGCAGGCGCGCGATTTCGCCCCCTGGAGCCTCGCCATGGAAGGCGATTTCAGCCAGTTGCGCGCCAATCACCCGGTCGGCTTCGGCTGGCTGAGCGAGGATCTGAGCCCCGCCGGCGCCATGGGCGATGCCCGCCCCGCCAGCGCCGAAAAGGGCGCGGCGGCGGCGGATTTCGGCGCCCGCGCCTTCGTGGCGCTGCTTGAGGATGTGGCCGCCTTCGACCTGTCCCGGTTCGATGCGCGGCCTGAAGGAGAAGACCCGTCATGACCGAGGGCCGCAGGCTCGATCTGAACGGCGCGCGCGCCTATGCCGCCGCCGCGCTTCAGCATTTCAACACCAGCGCCGAAAACGCGGCCGTGGTCGCCGACGCGCTGGTCGCGGCGGAAGCCGACGGCCTGCCCAGCCACGGCCTGGCGCGTCTGCCGAGCTATGGCCTGCAGGCGCAGGCCGGAAAGATCGACGGACATGCCGTGCCGACCGTGCGCAAGGCCGCGCCCTCGGTGGTGGGCATCGATGCGGCGAGCGGCTTCGCCTATCCCGCCGTGCGGCTTGCCGAAGCGCATCTCGCGCCGCTCGCCAAGGAAATGGGCATCGCCATCGCCGGCATTCGCCGCTCCAGCCATTTCGGCGTTGCAGGCCATCCGGTGGAGCGCCTGGCGCAGGCGGGGCTGATCGCGCTCGCCTTCACCAATGCCCCGGCCTCGATCGCCCCGTGGGGCGGGCAGCGCGCGGTGTTCGGCACCAATCCCATCGCGTTTGCAACCCCGCTGCTGGACCGGCCGCCGGCGGTGGTGGATCTCTCCGTCTCCAAGGTCGCGCGCGGCTATATCCTCGCCGCCGCGCAGAAGGGCGAGCCGATCCCCGAGGGCTGGGCGCTCGATAAAGAGGGCCGCGCCACCACCGACGCCAAGGCCGGGCTCGCCGGCACCATGGTGCCCATGGGCGAAGCCAAGGGCACCGCGCTCGCCTTCATGGTGGAAGTGCTGTCCGCCGCCCTGAACGCGGCCACTTTCGCCATCGATGCGCCGTCCTTCTTCGACGGCGAAGGCCCGCCGCCCGCCATCGGCCAGACCTTGGTGGCGATCAACCCGGGCGCGCTGGGCGGCCCCGGCTATCTCGACCATCTGGCGCGGCTGGTGGAAGCGATCGAGGGCCAGGACGGCGCGCGCTTGCCCGGCTCCCGCCGCATCGCCGCCCGCGCCCGTGCCGAACAGGAGGGGGTGCTGGTGAGCGTCGCCCTGGAGCGCGAACTCGCCAAGCTCGGCTTCGGCGCTTAGCGCCGAGGCGCGGAGCAAGGCTTGGGAGCAAGGCTCAGGCTTCGGCCTTAGCCTTAGCCTTGGCCGCCAGCTGGGCGAGGTGCGGGCGGTTGAGCGCCAGCCATTGCAGCGCGATGCGGGTATAGCCGTTCATCACGCAACCGGGGCTGAGCAGCGCGAGCGCATCGTCCAGACCGAGGGTGAAGGGCGCGGTCACCTCATGTTCATGGGCAAGGCCGGCGCGCGCGGGCAGAGCGTGGGACTCCACGATGCCGAGATAGAGAGTGCAGATTTCGTCCGTCACGCCGGGGGTGGGCATGAATTTGAACAGCTCTTCCAGGCGCGTCGGAGCGATGCCGATTTCCTCCAGGCATTCGCGATGGGCCGCCGCAGCCGGTGCCTCGCCGGGATCGACCCGCCCGGCGACGATCTCCACCATCCGCCCGAGGCCGGTGGCGAGATGGGCGGCGAGGCGAAATTGGTGGATCAGCACCACGCGGTCACGCGCCGGATCGAAGCACAGCACGGCGACCACGCGCCCGCCGACCACGATATCGCGCTGGGACGTCTCGGCCGCGCCGCCCGGCTCGTGATGCAGGCGCACGTCATAGCGCAGATAATCGCGAAACCCCTGGCCCAGCAGATGGGGCGGGGAGACCTCGACCTCGGCGGCGGAATCGCCATGGGCGCGAGGGGGCGCGGTCTTGCTCGGGGCGGTCTTGCTCGGCTCGCTCATTGGGCGGTCACTCCCGGCAGGGCGGTTTCCAGATTGAAGGCGGCGGCAAACAGCGCCTTGGTGTAGGCTTCCTTCGGGTTTTGGAATACCTCTCGCGCGGGGCCTTCCTCCACCATCTTGCCATTGCGCATCACCAGGATGCGGCTCGCCAACGCGGAGACCACCCGCAAATCGTGGGAGATGAACATATAAGTGAGCGACCGGCGCCGCTGCAGGGTGCGCAGCAATTCCACGATCTGCGCCTGCACCAGCATATCCAGCGCGCTGGTGGGCTCGTCCAGCACCACGAAGGACGGCTCCAGCGCCATCGCCCGCGCGATCGAGATGCGCTGGCGCTGGCCGCCGGAAAATTCGTGGGGGTAGAGGTGGCGGCTTTCGGGATCGATGCCGACATCGGCGAGCGCGGCGATCACCCGCTGCTCGCGCGCATCGGCGTCCAGCCCCTTCTGGTGCACGCGCAACCCCTCGCCCACGATATCCTCGATGGACATGCGCGGCGAGAGCGCGCCGAACGGATCCTGGAACACGATCTGCATGTCCGCCCGCAAGGGGCGCAATTGCTTGAAGCGCAGCCCGTCGATGCGGTTGCCGAGGAAGGCGATGGGACCGCTGGAGGAAATCAGCCGCAGCAAGGCGAGCCCCAGCGTGGTCTTGCCCGAGCCGGATTCGCCCACCACGCCCAAGGTCTCGCCCTCGTGGATATCGAGCGTGACCCCGTCCACCGCCTTCACATGGCCGATGGTGCGGCGAAGAATGCCGCGCTTGATGGGGAAATGCACCTTCAGGTCCTGCGCCGAGACCACCACTTTCGCGTCTGGCGCGGCGGGGGCGGGGTCGGGCTTCGGCTCCGCATGCAGCAGCGCTTGGGTATATGGGTGCTTGGGATGGAGAAAGGTTTCCTCCGCCCCGCCCTGTTCGACGATCTCGCCCTTGCTCATCACGCATACCCGGTCGGCGATCTTGCGCACGATGCCGAGGTCGTGGGTGATGAACAGCATGGCCATGCCCATGCGGGCCTGGAGATCCTTCAGCAGCTTGAGGATCTGCGCCTGGACCGTGACATCGAGGGCGGTGGTGGGCTCGTCGGCGATCAAGAGGTCCGGTTCGTTGGCGAGCGCCATGGCGATCATGACGCGCTGGCGCTGGCCGCCGGAGAGCTGGTGGGGATAATCCGACAGGCGCCGCTCGGGATCGGGAATGCCCACTTCGTGCAGCAATTCCAGCGTGCGTTCGCGCACCTGCGTCCCGCCCATGCCGCGATGGAGGATCAGCATCTCGCCGATCTGCTGGGAGATGGTGTGCAGCGGGTTGAGCGAGCTCATGGGTTCCTGGAACACCATGGTCACGTCATTGCCGCGCACGCCGCGCAAGTCCCGCTCCGGCAGGGTGAGCAGGTCGCGGCCCTTGAACAGGATCTTGCCCGTGGGATGGCTCGCGGCCGGATAGGGCAGGAGCTTGAGCACCGAGAGCGCGGTGACGGATTTGCCCGAGCCGGATTCGCCGACCAGCGCCACGGTCTCGCCGGGCGCGACATCGAACGAGACGTTCTTCACCGCCAGAAAATCCCCGCCCACCCGGCGGAAGGCGACGGAAAGGTCTTGCACGGAGAGGAGGGGGGAGGGGGTCATGCGGGGCGCAGGATGTCGTCGATGGTGAAGGGGGTGATGGCGAGGCGAGTCAGGCCGTCCGGTACGTGCAGGCGCTCGTCGGCGGTCACGAAATGCGAACACCGCGCGGCGAGGGCGGTCGCGAGATGGATCGCGTCCGGAAGCCGGATCGAGCGGCGCGCGGCGCGGAGCGCGGCGGCGGAGATCAGCAGCGCGCGCCCGACCTCCAGGACTTCGAAGCCGGCCGCCGGCGTGATCATGTCGGTGTAAGCCTCGACCACGGTCGTTGCCTCGGCCTCCAGCGGCTTGACGAGAATCTCGGCGAGGGTGATCTCGCTCGTCACGCCGATGATTTCTTCCGCTTCAATGGCCCGCAAAATCCACCATGCATGGTCCGAGTGGGCGCCGACATGCTCCAGCGCGGCGATGAAGACATTGGCGTCGAGATAGACGCGTGGAAGCGTCATCGGCGATCCCATTCGTCCCGCAGGGCGCGGACATGGGCGACGATCTCTTCCGACGATTCGAAATGGCTGCGCCGGGCATTCTGCCATTTCGTGAAATGGCCGGCGGATGCGGCGGCGGGGATATCGTCTTCGAGCACGACGCGCACCGTGGTGCGTGAGGTGACGCTCTCCCGCAGATCCTCCGGCAGCTTCTCCACGGGATAATGCTCCCGCACGATCCTGTTCATGGCTTCATCTCCGTGGCGCGCATCCTACCACACCTCACCCGAAGGTCTTGCGCGGGTCGAAGGCGTCGCGCACCGCTTCGCCGATGAAGATCAGAAGGCTCAGCATCAATCCCACGGTGAAGAAGCCGGCAAGGCCCAGCCAGGGGGCCTGAACGTTGGACTTGCCTTGCGAGAGCAGTTCGCCCAGCGAGGGCGAGCCGGGCGGCAGGCCGAAGCCGAGGAAGTCCAGGGCCGTCAGCGTCATCACCGAGGAGGAGAGGATGAACGGCAGGAAGGTGAGCGTCGCCACCATAGCGTTCGGCAAAAGGTGCCGCACCATGATGGTGAAATTGTTTACGCCCAGTGCCCGGGCCGCCTGCACATATTCGAAATTGCGCGCGCGCAGGAATTCCGCGCGCACGAGGCTGACCAGCGAGACCCAGGAGAACAGCAGCAAGATGCCCAGCAGCACCCAGAAGCCGGGCACCAGCACCGAGGAGATGATCAGCAGCAGATAGAGCGAGGGGATGGAGGTCCACACCTCGATGAAGCGCTGGAACAGAAGATCCACCCAGCCGCCGAAATAGCCCTGCACCGCCCCTGCGGCGACGCCTATGGCGGAGGAAATGAGGGTGAGCGCGAGCCCGAACAGCACCGAGATGCGGAAGCCATAGATCAGGCGGGCGAGCACATCGCGGCCCTGGTCGTCGGTGCCGAGCCAATTATATTCAAGCCCCGCGCAGCCGGAGACGCCCTTGCGCTCGGCCTCCGACTTGCACTGCGCCTCGGTCAGCATCCAGGTGGGCGGCGAGGGGGCGGGGGTGGGCAGGTCCAAATTGTGGGTGGAATAGCTGAAATGCACCGGCGGCCAGAGCATCCAGCCGCCCTTTTCGTCGATCAGCTTGCGCAGATAGGGATCGCGATAATCCGCCGTGGTCTCGAAATCGCCGCCGAACGTGGTCTCGGGATAGGCTTTCAGCACCGGGAAATAATAGGCGCCGTCGAAGCGCACCACGATCGGCCGGTCGTTGGCGATGAATTCCGCGAACAGGCTGAGCACGAACAGGATCATGAACAGCACGAACGACCACCAGCCCCGCCTGTTGGCGCGGAAATTGGCGATGCGCCGCTGGTTGAGCGGCGAGAAGAACGGCCGCTTGCTCGGCTTCGCCGCCGGCAGGGGAGCCGGCGAGGTCGCGGGGGCAGTGTGCGGGGAGGTGGGATGGGCCGTCATGGCTCAGACGTCCCGCGTCTCGAAATCGATCCGCGGATCGACCAGCATATAAGTGAGGTCCGACAGCAGGCCGACCACGAGGCCCGCCAAGGAGAAGATATAGAGCGTGCCGAACACCACCGGATAATCGCGGTTCAGCACGCTCTCAAAACCCAGAAGGCCGAGCCCGTCGAGCGAGAAGATGGTCTCGATCAGCAGCGAGCCGGTAAAGAAGGCCGAGATGAAGGCGCCGGGAAAGCCGGCGATGACGATCAGCATCGCGTTCCGGAACACATGGCGATAGAGCACGCTCCGTTCGGAGAGCCCCTTCATGCGGGCGGTGGTGACATATTGCTTGCGGATCTCTTCCAGGAACGAATTCTTGGTCAGCAAGGTCATGGTGGCGAAGGCGCCGAGCACCATGGAGGTGAGCGGCAGCACCAAGTGCCAGCCATAATCGAGAATGCGCTCGGGCCAGGAGAGTTGCGCCCAATTGTCCGAGGTCAGGCCGCGCAGGGGGAACCAATCCAGGAACGAGCCGCCGGCGAACAGGATGATCAGCAGGATGGCGAACAGGAAGGAGGGGATGGCATAGCCGACGATGATCACCGCCGAGGTCCACACGTCGAACCGCGAGCCGTCGCGCATGGCCTTGGAGATGCCGAGCGGGATCGAGATGGCGTAGGTCAGAAGCGTCATCCACAGACCGAGCGAGATGGAGACCGGCATTTTCTCCGCGATCAGGTCGATGACGCGGATGTCGCGGAAATAGGAGCGGCCGAAATCGAAGGTCGCGTAATTCTTGATCATCAGCCAGAAGCGCTCATAGGCCGGCTTGTCGAAGCCGAACTGCTTTTCCAGCTCCTGGATGAATTTCGGGTCCAGACCCTGGGCACCGCGATATTTCGAGGCCGAGGCATCGGCCCCGCCGCCGCCGGGCATGGCGCCGCCGCCGGCGAAATCGCCGCCCTGGCCGGATATGCGCGAGGTGGCGGAGGCGCCGTCGCCGGTCAATTGGGCGATCACCCGCTCCACCGGGCCACCCGGGGCGAACTGCACCACCACGAAGGAAACCAGCATGATGCCGAGGATGGTCGGGATCATGAGGGCGACACGGCGGATGATATAAGCGAGCATCGGGTCTCCAGGTTCGCGCCGACGGTGCGGGCTCTCGCCGGCGGCGTCAACCGCCCTTTGCGGGCGGCAGCGAGGATGCCGGCTTCTGCCACCAGGTGTCGAGCACCCCGCGCTCATATTTCGGCTTCACGGCGGGCCGCTCGAACACATCCCAATAGGCCACCCAATGGGAGGCCTTGTTCCATTGCGGCACCCAATAGCGGCCCGAACGCAGCACCCGGTCCAGCGCGCGGGCGGCGGTGACCAGCTCCGGCCGGGTCCGCGCGGCCAGCGCGACCTCGATCAGCCCGTCTACGGCGGTATCGGAAATGCCGGAGAGATTGTTGGACCCGCGCGTGCGCGCCGCCTCGCTGCCGAAATAGGCGCGCAATTCCTCGCCCGGATTGAGCGACACCGAATAGCGGCGGACCACGATGTCGAAGTCGAAATCCTTCAGCCGCGCCTGATATTGGGCGGGATCGACGATGCGATAGGTGGCGTCGATCCCGAGCAGCTTCAGATTGCCGATGAAGCGCGAGGTGTGCCGCTCGAACGAGCCCTCGTCATCCAGGAACTCGATCTGCAGCGGCTGGCCCTTGCCATCCACCAGCTTGCCTTGCTGGATGGTGTAGCCGGCTTCCTTCAGCAAGGCGGCCGCGCGGCGCAGCAAGGCGCGATCCTGGCCCGAGCCGTCGGTGACGGGCGGCGCATAGGCCTCCTCGAACACATCCTGCGGCAGGCGCTCGGCATAGGGGTGCAGCAGCTTTTCTTCCGCCGGCGAGGGCTTGCCCTGCGCCATCAGGTCGGAATTCTGGAAGAACGACCAGGTGCGCTCATATTGGCCGTACATCAGATTCTTGTTGGTCCATTCGAAATCGAAGGCAAGCGAGATCGCCTCGCGCACCGAGCGATCGAAGAATTTCGGCCGGCGGGTGTTGAAGAACCAGCCCTGCGCGCCCGAGGGCGTGTCGTCGGGCAGCACGTCGCGCTTCACATGGCCGTCGCGCAGCGCGGGAAAATCATATTGGGTGGACCAGGCGCGCGAGGTGAATTCCTCGCGGAACAGATAGACGCGGGCCTTGAACGCCTCGAAGCCCACGTCCCGGTCGCGGAAATATTCAAAGCGCGCGATATCGAAATTGTTGCGCCCCACGTTCACCGGCAGGTCCTTGGCCCAATAGTCCTGCACCCGGTCATATTCGATGAAGCGGCCGGATTCGAAGCGGCCGATCTTGTAGGCGCCGCTGCCGAGCGGGGGGTCGAGCGTCGTCTCCTCGAACTTGTGCTTGGTGTAATAGGCCTTGGAGAAGATCGGCAGGCTCGCGGCATAGAGCGGCACGTCGCGCGGGCGCTGGGCGGTGAAGCGCAGGAGAACCGTGCCCGCCCCCTCCGCCTCGGCGCCGGTGAACTCGCGCAGCGCCTGGCGGATCAAGGGGTGGCCCTGGGCCTTCAGCGTGTTCAGCGAGAAGGCGACATCCTCGGCGGTGAGCGGCGTGCCGTCGTGGAAGCGCGCCTCGGGACGCAGGCGGAAGGTGTAGAGCTGGCCGCCCTCGCCGATGGTCACGCCGGAAGCGAGGAGGCCATAGAGCGCATCCGGCTCGTCATTGGCGCGGGCCATGAGGCTGTCGAAGATCAGCGCCAGCCCCTGGGCGCCGTCGCCGCGCAGGATATAGCCGTTGAGCGAATTGAAGGTCTGGAACGACTGGTTATAGGCCGCCGTCGGGCCGATCTGCGAAAACGTGCCGCCCTTGGGGGCGTCCGGGTTCACATAGTCGAAATGCTTGAAGTCCTTGGGATATTTCAGATCCCCGAAGGAGGAGAGGCCGTGCCGCTCGACGCCCGGCGCGGCCGATGGCCCGCCCTCGGCCTCCGCCGCCGCCTTGCCATCGGGCGCGCCCTGGGTCTGGCCGAATGCCGGGCGGGCCAGCAGCGTGACCCCTCCGGCGGCGGCGAGGCGCAGCAGCGTGCGGCGATCGACATCGCTCATTGCCCGCGCGTCCCGATCTTGGCCGCCTTGGCCGCGTCCCACCACCAGATTTCCGGGAAGGCGTAGGAATAGCGCGGCAGCTTTTCCGGGTGGCTGAAGCGGTCCCAGCGGGCGGTGCGGGTGTAGTGCAGCGTCCAGGCGGGGATGACATAGTCATTCCACAGCAGCGCCCGGTCGAGCGCGTGGGTCGCCGCCACCAGATCCTCGCGGCTGGTGGCGTAGATCACCTTCTCGATCAGCGCGTCGATGGCGGGATTGGAGATGCCGGCATAATTGCGCGAGCCGTCGCGGGTGGCGGAATCCGAGCCCCAATAATCGCGCTGCTCATTGCCCGGCGAGAGCGATTGGCCCCAGCTCGCGACGATCATGTCGAAATCGCGCGAGCGGATGCGGTTAATATATTGCGAGGTATCCACCATCCGCACCGAGACGCCGATGCCGAGTCGCTCCAGCGCCGGCTTGTAGAACAGGGCGACGCGCTCGAACGCGGGGCTCATCAGCAGGATCTCGATGGTGAAGGGGGTGCCGGAGGCATCCACCAATTGCCGGCCCTTCACCTGGAAGCCAGCCTCCTTCAGCAGGTCGGCCGCCTTGCGCAGATTGCTGCGGCGGTCCTGGTCGGTGCCGTTGACCGGGTTGGTATAAGGCGTGGTGAAGACTTCCGGCGGCAGCTTGTCCTTCAGCGGCGTGAGGATCTCCAGCTCGCGCCCGGTGGGCAGGCCGGAGGAGGCGAGCTCGGTGCCGCTGAAATAGCTGTTCACGCGCTCATATTGGTCGAAGAACAGGGTCTTGTTCATGCCCTCGAAATCGAGCGCGTAGTTCAGCGCGCGGCGCACGCGCGGGTCCTGGAACTTGGCGCGGCGCAGATTGGGCACGAACGCCTGCATGACGCCCGAGGCGCGATTCTCGAAGGTTTCGAGCAGCACCTTGCCTTCCGCCTTGGCGGGGAAGTCATAGGCGGTGGCCCAGTTCTTGGCCGAAATCTCGACGCGGAAATCATATTGGTCGGCCTTGAAGGCCTCCAGCTCCACCGTGTCGTCGCGATAATATTCGTAGCGGATCTCGTCGAAATTGTTCGTGCCGACATTCACCGGCAGGTCCTTGCCCCAATAATCCTTCACCCGCTCATAGACGATGGTGCGGCCGGGCACGAACGACTTGATCTTATAGGCGCCCGAGCCGAGCGGGGCTTCCAGCGTGCCCTGGGTGATATCGCGCTTCCGGCCGGTGCCGTCGGTGCCGGTCCACCAATGCTTGGGCAGGACCATCATCTCGCCGACGATCTGCGGCAATTCGCGATTGCCGCCCTGGTCGAAGGTGAAGGTGACTTCCCGTTCGCCGGTCTTCTGGACGTCCTTCACATGGCGATAATAGAAGGCCTGGCCGGGATTGTTCTTGGTCAGCACGTCGAACGACCACACCACGTCGTCGGGGGTGATGGGCGTGCCGTCATGCCATTTCGCCTCGGGGCGCAGGCGATAGGTGACCGAGGAGAAGTCGGCGGGATAGCGCACGCCGTCCGCGATCAGGCCATAGGCGGTGGCCACCTCGTCGCGCGACTGGGTGGTGAGCGTGTCGTAGATCAGGCCGAGCCCCGCGCCGGGCGTGCCGCGCGTGATGATGGCGTTGAAGCTGTCGAACGTGCCGTTCTCCGACAGGCGCACCGTGCCGCCCTTGGGCGCGTCCGGGTTCACATAGTCGAAATGCTTGAAATCCGCCGGATATTTCGGCGTGCCCATCAAGGATGTCGCAGAGCGGAAGGGGCCGGCGTCCGCCGGCGCTGCGGGGGCGGAAGCGCCCTGCGCGGCCGCGTCGCGGATCGTCCCCGGCAGGCCCAGGATGGGCAGGAGGGAGACGAGGAGGGCGGCGAGGCGGACCTTCACATGCATCAGCGGCTCCGGAGGCTGGGATAAGCGAGCGTGCTTCAGCCAATATCCGATTATGGCACCTGCCGCGACGGCATAAAAATGGCGGGGTGCGGGGCCGGCACCACATTCTCCCCAGCCGGCGCGCACGTTGCGGTGAGGAGGTGCGCGGGGCGGGCGGCGGAGGGCGCGGGAAACGAAAAAGGCCCTCCCGGCGGGGAGGGCCCTCGTTCGAGCGGCATGGTGCGCGATTCGCGGACCCGCAGTCAGCGCACGATGCGCCCTCGCGGTCAGCGCACGATAATGTTCTTGAACTGCCAGGGGTCCTCGAGGTCGATGTCCTCGGGGAACAGGTCCACGCGCTTGGTGAGCGGGGTCCAGTCGGTATAGGTGCCCTTGACCTCGCCGAGATAGGGCGATTGCACCTCAAGGCAGCGGCGGAAGTCCATCTCGTCGGCTTCCACGATGCCGGCTTGCGGATTTTCCAGCGCCCACACCATGCCCGCGAGCACGGCCGAGGTTACCTGGAGGCCGGTGGCGTTCTGGTAGGGGGCAAGCTCGCGCGCTTCCTCGATGGAGAGATGCGAGCCGTACCAATAGGCGTTCTTGGCGTGGCCATAGACCAGCACGCCCAGTTCGTCCCGGCCGTCGACGATTTCGGTCTCGTCGAGGATCTTCCAGGACGATTGCTGCACGCCGCCATTGCCGAACATCTCGTGCAGCGACAGCACCGCGTCGTTGCAGGGGTGATAGGCATAATGGCAGGTCGGGCGGTAGAGCACGTTCGCCCCGTCGCGCACGGTGAGATAATCGGCGATCGAGATCGCCTCATTGTGCGTCACCAGATAGCCGAATTGCGGGCCGGGGGTCGGGGTCCAACTGCGCACGCGGGTGTCCGCGCCGGGCCGCATCAGATAGATGGCGGCGCCGCAGCCGCTCGCATGGGTGCGCCCGTCCGGGGGAAGCTGCTTCTCGTTCGTGCCCCAGCCGAGTTCGGCCGGCTGCAGGCCCTCGGAGACGAAGCCTTCCACCGACCAGGTGTTCACGAACACGTCGGCGGGCTTGGGGTCGCGGGCGCGCTGGGTGTCGCGCTCGGCGATGTGGATGCCCTTCACGCCGAGAGCGCGGGCGAGCTGCGCCCATTCCTCGCGGCTGGCGGGCTCCGGCCGGTCGAGCCCGGTGTCGGCGGCGATGTTGAGCAGCGCTTGCTTCACGAACCAGGACACCATGCCCGGATTGGCGCCGCAGGTGGAGACGGCGGTGGGGCCGCCCGGCGAACGCCGGCGCGCATCCAGCAGGCCCTCGCGCAGCGCATAATTGGAGCGCGCCTCGGGGCCGAGCGAGTTGTCGAAATAGAAGCCCTTCCAGGGCTCGATCACGGTGTCCACATAGAGCGCGCCGATCTCCCGGCACATTTCCATGATCGCGATCGAGGACACGTCCACCGAGAGATTGACGCAGAAGCCGCGTCCGCCGCCCGCCGTCAGCAGCGGGGTGAGCAGGTCGCGATAATTCTCCGCCGTCACCTCGGCCTGGATGAAGCGGATGCCGCGTTCGTCCAGCAGAGCCCGATCCTTGTCCACGGGGTCGATAACCACGAAGCGGGATTTATCGAATTCGAAGTGGCGCTCGATAAGCGGCAGCGTGCCGCGACCGATCGACCCGAAGCCGATCATCACAATGGGTCCATCGATTTTCGCGTGAACCGGCCATTGGCTCATGATGGGGAATACTCCTCGTCAACGCCCAGATGTAAGCGCGGCCGCACCATGCGGACGGCGGGTCCCGCCGTCAACACTTGCCCGGTGAAAAGTGAAGAAACACAAGGCTTGGGACGGGATTTTGGGGGTGCGAAGAGGGGCCGGGACGACATAAAAATGTCATGTCACACCCGCCGGGTGCCGGAACGGCCGACGGCGGCGAAGGCCGGGGCCGCGCGCGCGGGAAGCTGCCGCAGCGCCGGGCTGGCCTTGGCGTCGGGCTGGCTTTGCCGTTCGCCGGCCTCGGCCTCGGGCGGGCGCGGTTCGATTGCGCCGGCTCTGCGCGGCGCGGCGGTTTGCCGCCCGCAAGCCGCCAAGTGCCGATGTGGGGAGCCGATGTGCGGGGAAGAGCCCGGCGCCGGTCAGGCCCGGTTCTGCATATGGGCGGCGAGCGCTTCCACGCGCGGCAGAAGCTCGGCGGCGGCGGTGCGGTCCGTGACGGTTTCGGCCAGCGCCTGGCGGAAGCACGCCAGCCAGCCGTCGCGCTCCGCCGGCCCGATGGCGGCTGGGAAATGGCGCATGCGCAGGCGCGGATGGCCGTTGCGGGCCACGTAATCGGACGGGCCGCCCAGCCAATAGGTGAGATATTCCTCCAGCTTGCGCGCGCTGCCCTCCAGGCCCGGGGGATGGATGGCGCGGCATTCGGCAGCTTCCGGCAGCGTGTCCATCAAATGATAGAAGCGCCCCACGAGCGCCTGCACGGCGGGTGCGCCGCCGATCCGCGCATAGAGGCTGGGCTCCTCGACGTCTGGCATGTTTCCTTCCCGTTTTTCGCTTTTCGCGGCGAACCTAGCGCGGCCGGCGCGCCGGCTCATCCTGGGACGATTGCGGAGCTTCCCGCGCCTGGAGCCGCGCCTGTTCGAGGTCCGCCGGAGTATTGACGTTGAAGAAGATCTCCGCCTCCGCCGCATAGGCGGCCACATCGGCCGGCGGCAGGATCACGGCGTCAAGGCTGGCGATGAAGCCGTCCATGCGCAGCTCCCGGCGGGCGATGAAAGGCGCGATCAGCGGAGCGATGCGGCGGGCATAGATGGCGTGCAGCGGCTGCAGGCCATAGCCGTCGCGCGGCACGGCGGCGTCGTGCGCGCCGATGCTGGCATTCAAATGGTGGATCAGCGGCGGGGAAATGAACGGCATGTCGCACGCGCAAACGAACACCGTGTCGCCCCGCGCGTGGGTGAGCGCCGCCTGCAGCCCGCCCAGCGCCCCGTTGCCGGGCGCGATGTCGGGATGCACCGTGAGCCCGCGCGCCGCATAGGGCTCGGGATCTGCGGCGATCACGATCAGCTCCTCGCACAGCGGCGCGAGGCGGGCGATCAGCCGGTCGATCACCGGCACGCCGCCCACGGTCACCAGCGCCTTGTTGACGTGGCCCATGCGCCGCGCCTGGCCGCCGGCGAGAATGGCGGCGCTGAGGCCGGAAATGCGCTGCTCACTCATTACGCTCTGCTCCACCCGGCGGACGCCCGCAGCGGGCCGGATATGGACGCGCCGCCCGTCCCTGGCAAGGCACGCGGCGCGACTCGCGAAAAAGTGGATCGGCTCGCGCTTGGTCATGCTGGACAGCAGTAAGGATACTCTGTATCAAAACTCCCATGACACTGATTGATCCCAGGTCCCAGGCCCCCTTGCACGGCGCCCATCGCCATTCCGGTGCGATGGCGCAGGCGTTGCCGGCGACGTTCTCGGTGCTGCGGTCCTCGCTCGGGGCCCGGCTGGTTTTCGTTCTCGGGCTCAGCGCGGTAATGTGGGTGTTCGTGCTGTGGGTGATCGCATGAGTGCGCCGGTGCAGCTGCGCTTCCGCGACCTCACGCTCGGCTATGAGCGCCATCCGGCGGTTCACCATCTGGACGGCGCGGTGGAAGAGGGCGCGCTGCTCGCGGTGTGTGGGCCGAACGGGGCCGGAAAATCCACCCTCATGAAGGCGATTTCCGGCGCGCTGCGCCCGCTCGCCGGCGCCATCGAGCGCTGCGGGCTCGATTCCCGCGACATCGCCTATCTGCCCCAGGGGGCGGAGGTGGATCGCTCCTTCCCCATCAGCGTCTATGATCTGGTGGCGATGGGGCTGTGGCGCCGCGCCGGCCTGTTCGGCGGCATCGGCAAGGGGAATCATACCCGCATCGCCGACGCCATCGCCGCGGTCGGCCTCACGGGTTTCGAGCGCCGGCCCATCGGCACGCTGTCCGGCGGGCAGATGCAGCGCACCTTGTTCGCCCGCCTGCTGCTCCAGGATGCGCGGCTGATCCTGCTGGACGAGCCGTTCAACGCGCTCGACGCCAAGACCGTGTCCGATCTGCTGGACCTGGTGCGCCGCTGGCACGGGGAAAAGCGCACGGTGCTCGCGGTGCTGCACGATTTCGAACTGGTGCGCGCGCATTTCCCGCAGACCCTGCTTCTGGCGCGTGGTCCCGTCGCCTGGGGGCCGACCGCCGAGGTGTTGGCGCCGGACAATCTTTTGCTGGCGCGCCGCATGACCGAGGCGCCGCAAAATGGCGCCGCTCCGTGCAGCGCGGCGGCCTGAACCGTGAGCGTTTATGACCTGCTGGTCGGTCCGTTCGCGGAATTCGAATTCATGCGCCGCGCTCTGGTGGGCGTCTTCGCTTTGGCGATCGGTGCGGGGCCGGTTGGCGCGTTCCTGATGCTGCGGCGCATGAGCCTCACCGGCGACGCCATGGCGCATGCCATCCTTCCGGGGGCGGCGCTGGGCTTCTTGTTCTCGGGGCTGAACCTTTACGCCATGACCGTCGGCGGCATCGCCGCCGGTCTGCTGGTGGCGGTGGGCGCAGGCGTGATCGCCCGTGCGACGGAGCTGAAGGAGGATGCCTCGATGGCCGCCTTCTATCTGATTTCCCTGGCGCTCGGCGTGATGATCGTCTCGCTCAAGGGCTCGAACGTGGACCTGCTGCACGTGCTGTTCGGCACCGTGCTGGGGCTGGACGACCCAACGCTGATCCTGGTGGCCGGCATCGCCACGCTGACCTTGGTGACGCTGGCCGTCATCTGGCGCCCGCTGGTGCTGGAATGCGTGGACCCCTCGTTCCTGGCCTCGGTGAGCCGGGCCGGCGGGCCGAGCCATATCGCCTTCCTGGCGCTGGTGGTGCTGAACCTGGTGGGCGGCTTCCACGCGCTCGGCACCTTGCTTTCGGTGGGGCTGATGATGCTGCCCGCCGCCACCGCCCGGTTCTGGGTGCGTGACCTGACGCCGCTGGTGGCGCTGGCCACGTGCATCGCCTTTGCGAGCGGGGCGATCGGCCTGCTCGTGTCCTACCATTTCGGCGCGCCCTCCGGGCCCGCCATCATCCTGGTAGCAGGCGCCGCCTACGCGGTGTCGGTGCTCATCGGTCCCGCCGGCGGCATCGTGACCGCCCGGGTGCAAAGACGGCATCTCGAAGCCTAACGGAGTAACCCATGCTCTCTCGTCGTTCCCTGCTCGCCGCGGCACTTGTGCTCGGCGTAACCCCCGCGCTCGCCCAGAGCGATGCCGGCGCCCCCGCCGCGAAGCTGCCGGTGGTGGCCTCCTTCTCCATCCTCGGGGATTTCGTGAAGAATGTGGGCGGCGATCGCATCGCCATGACCACCATCGTCGGGCCCAACAGCGATACCCACGTCTACCAGCCGACCCCGAGCGACGCGAAGAAGCTCGCCGCAGCCAAGGTGATCTTCGTCAACGGCCTCGGCTTCGAGGGCTGGATGGACCGCTTGGTGAAGGCCTCCGGCACCAAGGCGACGGTGGTGGTCGCCACCACCGGCATCACGCCGCGCGAGCGCACCGCCGACGAGCCGCAGGACGACGACGCGCCGAAGGGCAAGAAGGACGCGCACGCCGGCCACGACCACGGCCCGATCGATCCCCACGCTTGGCAGTCGGTGGCCAATGCCAAGGTCTATGTGGCCAATATCCGCGACGGCCTGATCGCCGCCGATCCCGCCGGCAAGGACGCCTACACCGCCAATGCCGCCGCCTATCTCGCCAAGCTGGATGCGCTCCAGGCCGACGTGGTGAAGGCCGTGGCCGCCATCCCGGAATCCCACCGCCGCATCATCACCTCCCATGACGCCTTCGGCTATTTCGGCGATGCCTATGGCCTGAAGCTGCTGGCGCCGGAAGGTGTCTCCACCGAGAGTGAGGCCTCGGCCAAGGACGTCGGCCGCATCATCCGCCAGATCAAGGCGCAGAAGATCCCTGCGGTGTTCCTGGAGAATGTCACCAATCCACGTCTGGTCGACCGCATCGCCAAGGAAAGCGGCGCCAAGGTGGGCGGCACGCTCTATTCCGACGCCCTGTCCGATGACAAAGGCCCCGCCACCACCTACATCGACATGGTGCACTACAACCTGCGTGAGCTTTCGGCCGCCCTGGCGAGCTGATCCGCACCGCGGGTTGGGGCAAAGGGTTTTCATGGGACCCGCGCGGCCGGCCTCATCGCCGGCCGCGCGGCATGAGGCGGGGCCAAACCCCGCACAGGAGAAATCATGTCTGCAACCGCATCCGAAAAAATCCCCGTCACCGTGCTCACCGGCTATCTTGGCGCCGGCAAGACCACGCTACTCAACCGCATCCTCTCCGAGCCGCACGGCAAGAAATACGCCGTCATCGTCAATGAGTTCGGCGAGGTGGGCATCGACAACGACCTGGTGGTCGGCGCCGACGAGGAAGTGTTCGAGATGAACAACGGCTGCATCTGCTGCACCGTGCGCGGCGATCTCATCCGCATCATCGACGGGCTCATGCGCCGCAAAGGCGGCTTCGACGGCATCATCGTGGAGACCACCGGCCTCGCCGATCCCGCACCCGTGGCCCAGACCTTCTTCGTCGACGAGGAGATGGGCGCGCGCACCAAGCTGGACGCCGTGGTGACCGTGGCGGATGCCAAATGGCTCATCGACCGGCTGAAGGACGCGCCCGAGGCGAAGAACCAGATCGCCTTCGCCGACGTGATCCTGCTCAACAAGACCGATCTCGTCACCCCTGAGGAACTGGCCGAGGTGGAAGCGCGCATCCGCGCCATTAACCCCTATGCCACGCTCCACCGCACCCAGAAATCCGCCATCGCGCTCGACCAGGTGCTGGACCGCGGCGCGTTCGATCTCGACCGCATCCTCTCGCTGGAGCCGGCGTTCCTGGAGCAGGACGAGCATGTCCATGACGAGACCTGCGGCCCGGACTGCGGCCATGATCATGGCCACGGGCACGATCATGGGCACGGCCACCATCACGGCCATGGCGGGCTGAAGCATTTCCACGACGAGGACATGCAGTCGGTCTCCATCGCCACCGACAAGCTCATGGACCCGGACAAATTCTTCCCCTGGGTGCAGGATCTGGTCGCCACCGAGGGCGTGAACATCCTGCGCTCCAAGGGCATATTGGCGTTCAAGGACGATCCGGACCGGTTCGTGTTCCAGGGCGTGCACATGATCCTGGACGGCGATCACCAGCGCCCCTGGAAGCCCGAGGAGAAGCTGCAGAGCCGCATCGTCTTCATCGGCCGCAATCTCGACCGTACGAAGCTGGAAAGCGGCTTCCTGAGCTGCGCCGCCTGAGGCCCCAGCCGAGCCCGGCGCGCGTCCGGCATCAGCCGCGCGCGTGCGCCGGGCGCAGGCGCCGGAGCGGGGCGGGCAAGGTGCGGTCGATCCAGGCCGCGAACGCCTGGCGGCGCGGGTAGAGCCACAGGCCCGCGCCCATCACCGCCACCCCCAGCACCGAGAGTGCGAACGGAAACAGCAGCGAATCCTTGAACACCGCTCCCACGAGGTGGCCGACATAAATGCAAATGCCGATCGCCCCGAACACGGCATAGACCCGCCGCGCCAGGAAGATGGCGAGCAGCACCAGCCCCACATTGATCAGGCAATAGAGCGCCATCAACCATTCGGTGCCGCCGTCCTGAAGGCTCAGCCCGCCCCAGAAGGTCACCGCCGCCACCAGATGCAGCCAGAAGGCGAAATCGGCGCGGGTCGCGGCAAGGTCCACCGCCCAGGCGACCAGCAGGACCGCGAGGCCGAAATAGAGCGAGACGTCGCGCCGCTCGTCCAAGCTCAGGTCCGGCGCGTAGAACAGCACCGGGGCAAGGTCCATGGAGAGGAACCAGAGCGCGAACGCCATGATCGCGACGATGAAGGGAAAGCGGTAGACATAAAGGGCGAGCGCGCCCGCCGCGAGGGTGGCAAGCTCCATGGGCAGCCAGCTGCCGTGGATCCGGCGGTAGAAATCCACATAGGTGCCCGGCGTGCCCTGCGTCCCCCAGGCGCCGAGCGCATCCTGGATGCCGAACACGGCGAGCGGCGCCATGCCCACCGCGACCGCGATCATCAGCCCGCCCGGCGTGGTGAGCCCGCGCCGCCACACTTGGTCGCCGGCGATCAAGAACACTCCGGCATAGACGATCGCGGTCAGCGCCAGGGCGACCCCGCCCATCTGCGCGAAGGCGAGGGTGGCGAACAGGGTCATGGCGCCGATGATGGTCAGCGCCCCGCCGTACCAGAGCAGATGGGTCAGATCGAAACGCGGCTTCGCCATCGCGGCGGCGTGGGGGGACGGGTCGGGAGGCAAGGCGGCGAGCAGCCGCGCCACCGCGCCCGGGCCGATGGCGGCGGCGGTGGCTGCCTCTTCGATCTGTTCGCGGGTGTAGGACATGGCTTCGCTCCGTCTCGCCCCGCCGCGAGAGCCGGAAAATCCGTCTCTCCTCAAGAGGTAGAGGGCGACCTGGATCGTCCTCTAGATGAAATAAAGGACGGTGATGAGCGCGAAGCAGGGCAGCAAGAACACGCAGGACCAGCCCATATAGCCGAAGAAGCTCGGCATCTTCACGCCGCGATGGCGCGCGATGGAGAGCACCATGAAATTGGGCGCATTGCCGATATAGGTCATGGCGCCCATGAACACCGCGCCCGCCGAAATCGCCTCCAGCGTCACCTGCAACGGCCCCATCAGGCGATAGGCATCGCCGCCTGCGAGGTTGAAGAAGACGAGATAGGTCGGCGCATTGTCCAGGAACGAGGACAGGATGCCGGTGAGCCAGAAATACCAGACATTCACCGGCTGGCCGCTCGGATCGGTGACGAGGTCCACCAGCGGCGCGAGCGCGCCGGTGGAGCCCGCGCGCAGGATCGCGATAACCGGGATGATGGTGAGGAAGATGGCGGCGAACAGCTTCGCCACTTCCAGGATCGGCTCCCAGTCGAAGCCGTTGCGCTCGCGCACGAGGCGCGGGGTGATGGCGAGGGACACGACGGCGATGGCGATCAGCAGCACGTCGCGCACCACCCATTGCAGTTCCACGCGGGTGCCGTAGACGTCGAACCCGATGCCCGGCTTCCACAGCGCGCTCAGCAGGATGGCGCCGATGATGCCGATCAGCAGCGGTACGTTCTGCAAGCCGCGCACATTGACGTGCTCGGTATCCGGGGTGGGGTCGATCAGCGGCGGCGGGGTTTCCTTGGAATAAAAATAGCGGTCCAGGAAATAGAAGGCGACCAGCAGCAGGCCGGCGACCACCAGAGTGTCATGCAGCAAATGGGTGGTGGTCCAGAAAAAGCTGACGCCCTTCAGGAAGCCCAGGAACAGCGGCGGATCGCCGAGCGGGGTCAGTGAGCCGCCGATGTTCGATACCAGGAAGATGAAGAACACCACCACATGCACATTATAGCGGCGGTTGTCGTTCGCCCGCAGTAGCGGCCGGATCAGCACCATGGAGGCGCCGGTGGTGCCGATGAGGCTGGCGATGAGCGTGCCGAAGGCGAGAATGCCGGTGTTGGTCAGCGGCGTGCCGTGGATGTTGCCGGCGATCAGGATGCCGCCGGACACCGTGAAAAGCGAGAACAGCAGAATGATGAAAGGAATATATTCCAGTGCTGCCGTATGCACCACTTCGTGCAGCATCAGGCTGGGCCCGAAGGTGAGCGCGAACGGCACCATGAAACAGGCGCCCCAGAATAGCGCCACCTTGCCATAATGATGGTGCCAGAAATGGTTCGCCAGTAGCGGAAACAGCGCGATCGACAGCAGCATGCCGGCGAACGGAAGGCCCCAGAGCAGGTTCAGATCGGCGCCATTGATGGCCGTAACGCCCGGCGCGGCGGCCTTTGCGAGCGAGGCACCCAGCAGAACCGGAAGGGCGGCCAGGGTGCCGGCGAGAATCCGCAGTCCGGTTCCCCTACGGGATGCGCGCGGCCTTGCGGTTTCACGTTCCGGATTTGGCCCCACCGTCCATCCTCCCCACTTCGCCTAAGCCTTTTGATGGACGATGGCGGCGGCTAACGCAAGCTGGCCGCTCCGCTTTTGGCTTTGGATATGCCGTAGCGTCAAGGCGGATCACGTGCCGCGCGGTTTCGTCCGGTGGGTCGGCGGTGCGGAGGCGGGATCCTCCGGCCAGGGATGGCGGGGATAGCGCCCGCGCATTTCCGCCCGCACCTCGCGCCAGGAGCCGCGCCAGAATTGCGGCAGGTCCTTCGTCACCTGGATCGGCCGGTGGGCGGGCGAGAGCAAGGAGAGGATCAGCGGCACCTTGCCGGCGGCGATGGCGGGGTGGCGGGTGAGGCCGAACAATTCCTGCACCCGCACCGCCAGCAGCGGGCCTTCGGGGTTCTCATAATCGATGGGCAGGCGCGAGCCTGATGGCGCATCGAAATGGGTCGGCGCCTCCGCCTCCAGGCGGGCCGTGAGCGCATAGGGCAGCAAGGCGTGGAGCGCATTGCCCAGGTCGCCCGCGCCGACCTGGGCGAGGGACGATTTGCCGTCGAGAAACGGCGCGAGCCAGAGGTCCGCCGTCGCGGCGAGGGTTGCATCGGAGAGGTCGGGCCAGCCCTGCGCTTCGCCCTCCGCGTGGCGCAGGAATTCCACCCGGTCGCGCCATTGGGACAGCGCCGCCGTCCACGGCAGGCGGTTCATGCCGAGGCCGGCGATCCCCTGCGCCAGCACCAGCGCCGTCTCCGCGCCCGCCGGCACCGGGCGCGGACGTCGGCGAGCACCAGCGCGCGCAGACGGCGGGTTTCGCGCGCCCGCACGGCGGCGGCGTCTGGATCGAAGCCGATCTCGATGCCGGATGTGATCTCGCCCGCGAACAGGCGCTCCAATTCCTCGTCGGACAGCGCGGCGGCAAGCGAGATGCGCGGCGCCTCCGCCCGGCCGGAAATCTCCGCCACCGAAAGCAGTGGCGCCTTGGCGAGCGCGGCGGATGCTTCCATCACCCCGCCGCGCCCGTTCGCCAGCAGGAAGCGCGTGCCATCGCCGCGCGCCTTGGCCACCCGGTCGGGAAAGGCCAGCGCCAGCAAGGCGGCGGGGGAGGGGGCCTCTCCCTTCTTCGACCCGCGCGCGCCGGCAAGATCGGCCCAGCGCTCGGCGAGGCGGCGGGCATCATCGGCGCGGCGGGAGCGGTCGCGGCGAAATTCGTCCAGGCGGTGCAGCAGGTCCACGCTCTCCCCGCCGAGCCCGCGTTCCACCAGGATGCCGGCGATTTCGGCAGCAAGCGCCGCCACGCCGGCATCGGCGCCCATCACCACCATATGGGCAAGGCGCGGCGGCAGCGGCAGGCGCGCCATGCGCCGGCCGAGCGGCGTCACCGCGCCGTCTTCATCGAGTGCGCCCAGCAGCACCAGCAGCGCCTTCGCCTCGATGAGCGCGGGCAGCGGCGGGGGATCGAGAAAGGCGAGGCTGCGGGCATCGCGCACGCCCCATACCGCAAGATCCAGCACCAGGCCGGAGAGGTCGGCGGCGAGGATTTCCGGGGTCGCGAACGCTTGCAGGCTCGCGGTCTCAGCTTCGCCCCACAAGCGGTAGCATACGCCCGGCTCGGTGCGTCCCGCGCGGCCGCGCCTTTGGTCGGCGGCGGCGCGGGAGACGCGCACGGTCTCAAGCCGGGTCAGCCCCACGTCCGGCTCGAAGCGCGGCACGCGGGCAAGCCCCCCGTCCACCACGACGCGCACCCCCTCGATGGTGAGGCTGGTTTCGGCGATGGAGGTGGCGAGCACCACCTTGCGCCGCCCGGCAGGTGCCGGCAGCACGGCGCGATCCTGCTCGGCGGCATCGAGCGCGCCATAGAGCGGCACGATATCGACGGACGAATCGCGCATTTGCGCGCGCAGGAGGTTTTCGGTGCGGCGGATTTCGCCCGCGCCGGGCAAAAACGCGAGCACCGAGCCGCGTTCGGCGGCGAGCGCGGTCTTCACCGCCTCCGCCACCTGGGCATCGATGGGCGCGCGGGCATCGCGGCCGAGATAGCGTGTGGTGACGGGAAAGGCCCGGCCCGCGCTCTCCACCACCGGCGCCGGATCGCCCGTCCCGCCCAGCAGCGCGGCGACCCGGGCGCCATCGAGCGTCGCCGACATGGGCAGCAGGCGCAAATCTTCACGCAGCGCGCCCTGCGAATCGAGCGCCAGCGCGAGGCCAAGGTCGGCGTCGAGGCTGCGCTCGTGATATTCGTCGAACAGCACCGCCGCGACGCCGGACAATTCCGGATCGTCGAGGATCATGCGGGTGAAGACGCCTTCGGTAATCACCTCGATCTGGGTGCGTTTCGAGACTTCCGAGCGCAGGCGCACCCGGTAGCCGACCCGATCCCCCACGCGTTCGCCGAGCGTCTGCGCCATGCGGTGGGCGGCGGCGCGGGCGGCGAGGCGGCGCGGCTCCAGCACCAGGATGCGCCGGCCGGCGACCCAGGGCTCGTCCATCAGCGCCAGCGGCACGCGCGTGGTCTTGCCGGCGCCCGGCGGGGCCACCAGCACGGCGCTCGCCCGCGCGCGCAGCGTCGCGGTGAGGGCGGGCAGAATGGCGTCGATGGGCAGGCGAGTATCGAACATGGAGCAAGCGACCAAGAGAGCCGCCCCTTAGGCCATCAAAGCGCAGGGAAATCCAGAGCCGCGCCCGCCGCATGGCCCAATGGCGGGACAAGCCCGCGGCCTTGGCTTATGAAGGCGGCATCCGACCGCCTTCATGGAATGTCGCCCGAAATGCCGTCCACGCCGTCTTCGCTCACCGATAAGGTGCGCACCTTCGCCCTCGACGGGGCGACCGCCGCCGCCGCCTTCCTTCGCGGCACCTGCGTCTTCATTTCCGAGACCGGCACCGCGCTCTTTCCCGACGCGGACCGCACGGTTGCGCTGCATGACGGCGTGGTGCTGTGCGCCGCGGGCGACGGACAGCGGCTCGTGACCGGCGGCGACGACGGCAAGGTGATGGAGATGCTGGCCAGCGGCGAAGCGAAGACCATCGCCACGCAGAACGGCCGCTGGATTGACCGCATCGCGCTCGGGCCGGACGGCGCTGTCGCCTATTCCGCCGGCAAGACCGCTTTCCTGGTGCCGGCTAAAGGCGAGGTGCGCAGCTTTGCCGCACCCTCGACCGTCGGCGGCCTCGCCTTCGCGCCCAAGGGGCTGCGGGTGGCGGTGGCGCATTATGGCGGGGTCAGCCTGTGGTATCCCAACGCCGTCGATGTGAAGCCCGAGGTGCTGGAATGGAAGGGCTCCCATCTCGGCGTCACCTATTCGCCGGACGGGCGCTTCATCATCACCACCATGCAGGAACCCTCGCTGCACGGCTGGCGCCTGTCGGACGGCGCGCACATGCGTATGACCGGCTATCCCGCGCGGGTGAAGAGCTTCGAATTCACCCATGACGGCAAATGGCTGGCCTCATCCGGTTCCACCGAAGTGGTGCTGTGGCCGTTCGCCACCAAGGACGGCCCGATCGGCAAGCAGCCCTCCATGCAGGCGCCCTCCACCAGCGGCGGCCGCGTGACCGTGGTGGCGTGCCATCCCAAGGACCCGGTGATGGCCTGCGGCTATGACGACGGCATGGTGCTGATGGTGCGCCTGACCGACGGCGCGGAAATCCTGCTGCGGGCGCCCGACGCCGCGGCGGTGAGCACCATCGCCTGGCGCAAGGACGGTGGCGCGGTGGCCTTCGGCACCTTGGGCGGCAGCGCCGGCCTGCTGGAATTTTAGCTATGCGCGGGGGCGGTGGGGTGAGGTGCGCGACCCGCAAGGCGCGGCGGTCCCGATCAATTTCGCGCCGTGCCGCCGTTTGGTTATGATCGTCGCGGGGCTGTCACGTCGAACAGCTATCGGCTAACGTCAGCGTCATCTCGCAGGCGCGAGATGCACCATGCCGGTCGGAGATGCTCCATGAAGATCGAGGACGTTCGCCGCAACGCCTACTCCATGCCCCTGACGAATCCCGCCTATCCGCCGGGACCCTATCGCTTCTTCGACCGCGAGTTCATGATCATCACCTACCGCACCGACATCGAGGCCCTGCGCCGGGTCGTGCCGGAGCCGCTCGAAGTGTACGAGCCGCTGGTGAAGTACGAATTCATCCGCATGCCCGATTCCACCGGCTTCGGCGATTATACCGAGACCGGACAGGTGATCCCGGTGAAGCTGAACGGCGTGGAAGGTGGCTACGTCCATTCCATGTATCTGGACGACGAGGCGCCGATCGCCGGCGGCCGCGAGCTGTGGGGCTTCCCCAAGAAGTATGCCCACCCCAAGATGGAAGTGGAAAAGGACGTCCTGGTCGGCCGCCTGCATTATGGCAAGACCCTGTGCGTGGAAGCCACTATGGGCTACAAGCACAAGCAAGCCGATAAGGACGCAGTGCTCGCCGCCCTGAAGACCCCGAGCTTCCTGATCAAGATCATCCCCCATGTGGACGCCACCCCGCGGATCTGCGAGCTGGTGCGTTATTATATGGAAGACATCCAGCTCAAGGAATGCTGGACCGGTCCGGCCGCGCTCGGCCTGTATCCGCACGTGATGGCGGACGTCGCCA
Organism: Roseixanthobacter finlandensis; assembly: GCF_043195105.2. NCBI lineage: Bacteria > Pseudomonadati > Pseudomonadota > Alphaproteobacteria > Hyphomicrobiales > Xanthobacteraceae > Roseixanthobacter > Roseixanthobacter finlandensis. Next base: position 5,269,474 of record NZ_CM195536.1, read on the forward strand.
AGCTGCCGGTGCTGGAAGTGGTTTCCGCCCTGCACCTGCGCGCCGACCTGACGCTCGGCATGGGCGAAGTAGTTTACGATTACATGACCGAGACGAAATGATCCGGCCCGGAGCGCTTGCCGCCCCTTGGCGCTTGCGCTCCGATGCCTGATTCTGCCTTCTTCGAACACGACGGCGTGGTCCGGCGAGGGGTGGCGGAGAAGCCCCATCCCTCGCGCGCCGAACGGGCCGCTGGCCGCCAAGCTGATGGGGAACGACATGCGCACGCGGATCTGTGAAAATCCCAACGATATCAGCGAGATCGTCAAGGATTACGACCGTATCGCGCTGGTGTTCCAGGGTGGCGGCGCGCTCGGTGCCTATCAGGCGGGCGTCTATGAAGCGCTCTCGATCGCCGGTGCCGAGCCCAACTGGGTCTCCGGTGTCTCCATCGGCGCGATCAATTCGGCGATCATTGCCGGCAATACTCCGGAAAACCGCATCGCCCGCCTGCGGGAATTCTGGGAGACGGTGTCCGGCCGCAAGATCTGGCCGTTCACCCCCGACGGCGACATCTTCCGCGCCCTGCGTAACCAGATGAGCGCGATGGTCACCATGAATTTGGGTCAACCGGGCTTCTTCAAGCCGCGTTTTCCCAATCCCTGGCTCCTGCCCACCGGCTCGGCGAACGGCACCAGCTTATACGACACCGAACCTCTGCGTGAGACCCTGTTGAAGCTGGTCGATTTCGACCTGATCAACAATGGGTCGAAGCGCTTTTCCGTGGGCGCCGCGAATGTGCGCACCGGCAACTTCATCTATTTCGACAATACGACCCACCGCATCGGTCCCGAGCACGTGATGGCCTCCGGCGCCCTGCCGCCGGCATTCCCGCCGGTGCGCATCGACGGCGAATATTATTGGGACGGCGGCGTGGTCTCCAACACCCCGCTGCAATGGCTGCTGGACCAGCCGGATCATCCGGGCGCCCTGGTGTTCCAGGTTGATCTGTTCTCCGCGCGCGGCGATCTGCCCCGCGACATGTTCCAGGTGATCGAGCGGCAGAAGGACATCGTCTATTCCAGCCGCACGCGCTACACCACGGATCTGTTCCGCCGGGTGCAATTGCTGCGCTCCCGGCATGCGGAAGCGGTGCTGCGCATTCCCGAGCAGCTGCGCACCGAGGAAGATCTGCAGGTGATCTCCGATTACGAGAAGTCGGGCGCGGTCAACATCTGCCACCTGATTTATCAGGAGAAGGATTACGAGCGCGACTTCAAGGATTACGAATTCTCCGGCACCTCCATGCGCGACCATTGGGCGTCGGGCTTCGAGGATACGGTGAAGACCTTGCGCCATCCGCAATGGCTGGTGAAGCCGGACAAGAGCGCGGCCATCGTCGTCCACGACGTGCACCGCATCGAGGATTAGAGCCTGTCCGACTGAGCCCGCCCGACTGAGCCCGCCAAGGCGGCGCTGAAATGCGAAAATCCCCGGCTTTCAGGCCGGGGATTTTTGTTCGCCCGGCGGGCGCGCCTCAGATGAAGAAGCCGCGCGCCAGCATGAACGCGCCAAGGCCGAGCAGGCCGGCGAAAAAGCAGGTCTTGAACGTCGCCGGGGAGAAGGTGAGGCGCATGCGCCGGCCCACCTCCATGCCGATCAGCGCCGGCACCAAGGCGATCAGCGACAGCATCACCGCGTGCGGATCGGCGAGCGGCGCATCGCCGCCGGTGAGCGCGAAGGCGAGGGTGAAATTCGCCACCGTGAAGGTGAGGCCGAGCGCCTGGATCAAGTCCTCCCGCTCCAGCGCGAGCGATTGCAGATAGGGCGCGGACGGCATCACCGTGACGCCGGTGGTGCCGGTCAGGAACCCGGCGGCGAGCCCGATCACCGGCGAGAGCCAGCCTTCCCACGCGGTGGGCGTGTGGAAATGGATCGCCCGCAGGCCGAGCACGCCATAGACGGACAAGGTTAGCCCCAGCAGCGGCGGCGCCCAATGGGAACTCAGCCCGCCCAGCCAATAGCCGCCGACCAGCGTGCCCGCTATCAGCGTCAGCAGCAGCGTCCAGAATCGCTTCGCATTGGGCAGGATGCGCGGGCCGCTGAACAATTGCAGCACATTGGTCACGGTCGCCGGCACGATGATCATCGCCGCCGCGTGGGAGGGCGGCATGACGATGCTCAGCAGGCCGACGCCGATGGTGGGCAGGCCCATGGCGATGACACCCTTCACCACGCCGGCAAGAACCAGCGCGAAGGCGATGAAAAGGAGGGTGAGCAAGGACCAGTCGGACATGGCGCGAACATGCTGCTTCCGCCCCATCCCGGCAATGTGGAACTTCCGCTTCTAGCCTTCGGAACATCCGAAGGATAAGCTCCTCCCATGCGCCTGGATCTCTCGGACCTGCGGTTGTTCCTGAATGTGGTGGAGGCCGGCAGCCTCACGGCCGGGGCCGCCCGCGCCCATCTGGCGCTGGCCTCGGTGAGCGCGCGCATCCGCGACATGGAGGCGGAGATCGGCACACCGCTGCTGGAGCGCGGCCGCGCCGGCGTCGCCGTGACGCCGGCGGGCGAAGCGCTGGTGCATCATGCCCGCCTGATGCTGGCGCAGAGCGAGCGCATGCGCGGCGAGCTCGCGGGCTATGGCAAGGGCTTGAAGGGCCATGTGCGCCTGTGGTGCAACACCGCTTCCTTCGGCCACGGCCTGTCGGCGGAGCTGGCGCGTTTCCTCGCCGCCAATCCCAATATCGACATGGACCTGGAGGAGCGGCCGAGCTGGCAGATCGCCCAGGCGCTGGCCGAGGGGCTGATCCATCTCGGCATCACCTCGGACGCGGCCGATACCTCGGGCCTGCACCTGACGCGCTATCGCGAGGACCATCTGGTGGTGGCGCTGCCGCGCGGCCATCCCCTGTGCGACCGGGCGAGCCTGCGCATCGCCGATGTGCTGGACGAGCCGTTCGTCGGCCTGCCCGAGGGCAACGGCCTGCAAAGCCTAGTGGAACGCAATGCGGTGCGGGCCGGCGGGGCGCTCAAATACCGGGTGCGGGTGAACGGCTTCGCCGCGGTCGCCACCATGGTGGGGCCGCACATCGAGGCCCATGTGGGGCTCGCGGTGATCCCGGCGGCGGTGGCGCAGCAATTGCGCGAGAGCCACGCCCTCGTCTTCGTGCCGCTGGACGAACCTTGGGCGCGCCGCACTTTGGTGATCGCGGTGCGGCGCGAAGACGTGCTGCCCGCCTATGCCAAGCGCCTGCTGGCCTATCTGCGGCCGGCGGCGTGAGGGCTGGGGCGCGCGGCGCCGGCCGTGTCGGCCCTCAGAACTCGACGTCCAGCTCCTCCAGCTCTTCCGGCTCGGCCTTCGCGCCGGCGATCCATTCCTGCATGAAGGGATGCGCCATCATGCGGTCGCGATAGGCGGCGCAGGCGGCGTCGAGCGCGACGTCATAGGTGGCGAAGCGCGAGCACACCGGCGCATACATGGCGTCCGCGAGCGTGATATTCGCGCCCATCAGATACGGTCCGCCATGGGCGGCGAAGCAGCCGCGCCAGATGGCGAGGATGCGCTCGATGTCCGCCTGGGCGCCGGCCCACACCTTGAAGCCGGGAAAATGGGCCTTCATGTTCATCGGCAGGGCCGAGCGCATGTTGGCGAAGCCGGAATGCATCTCGCCGGAGATGGAAAGGCAATGCGCCCGCGCCGCGCGGTCGGCGGGCAGCAGCTGGGCGTCGGGGAAGACTTCGTTGAGATAGGAGGCGATGGCCAGCGTGTCCCACACGGTCACGCCCTCATGCACCAGGCGCGGCACGAGGAAGGAGGGGGAGAGCAGCAGCAGTTCGGCCTTCGCGTCCGGGTCGTCCACCGGCACCCGTTCCTCCTCGAAGGCGAGGCCCGCCATCTTGCACAGCAGCCAGCCGCGCAGCGACCAGGAGGAGTAATTCTTGCTGGAAATGGTGAGGGCGCTCATGAACGTCACCGCTGGCTCGAAGGCATCTGGAGCAATCTTAGCGGTTGTGTGTTGCAATGCACCACCCCCCGCTCCAATATCCTTTCTAGAAGTACATCCGATCGAGCGCGTAGGGAAGTGTAGAACAGAAATTGCGCCAAAGCCTTAGCTCTTTCGGACAGGTCGAATTGCGGGCCGGCCCGGGTGTCGGCGTGGCTCGCTCAGCGGGTATCCAGCGGGTAAAAGGCGTTCAAACGCGATGAAAAAGAACCTGTCTTCCAGGACCCAGCCCCCCTCTTTCCGTCAGCGAAGGGCATCATGATGTACCTCGCTTACCAGACTCAGTCCGATCTGATGGATCCCTTGCGCTTCGGGGCCCACATGGCCCGGCGTGCGCTCGACAACTCCTTCCTCTCCTTGTTCAGCACCGAGAGCATGCGCACCAGCATGCGCCATCTCTCGGCTGCCTTCGAAATGGTGGAGCGCGCCGGGCTCAGCCACGCGCGCCTGCCGTTCGGCCTCGCGAGCACAATGGTCGGCAACCAGGAGGTGGAAGTCACCGAGGAGCCGGCCCATGTGCTGCCCTTCGGCACCTTGCTGCATTTCAAGAAAGACACCACGGTGCCGCAGCCGCGGGTGCTGGTGGTGGCCCCGCTCTCCGGCCATTTCGCCACCCTGCTCGTGGGCACGGTGAAGACCCTGCTGCCCGACCACGACGTCTATATCACCGACTGGCACAATGCCCGCGACGTGAGCCTGGAGCACGGCGCCTTCGGCTTCGATGATTATGTCGAGCACGTCATCAAGTTCCTGGAATTCATGGGTCCCGGTTGCCACATCCTGGGCGTGTGCCAGCCGTGCGTGCAGGTTCTGGTGGCCGCCGCCGTGATGGCGCAGGAGGGCAATCCCGCCTATCCGCGCTCCATGACGCTCATGGCCGGCCCCATCGATTGTCGCATCAACCCCACCAAGGTGAACGAGCTCGCCACCTCCAAGCCCATTTCCTGGTTCGAGAAGAACCTCATCGCCACTGTGCCGATGGGCTTCAAGGGTGCCGGCCGCAAGGTCTATCCCGGCTTCATCCAGTTGACCGCCTTCGTCAGCATGAACATGAACCGCCATGTGAAGGCGCACATGGAGCTGTACGAGAACCTCGCCGCCGGCGAACTGGAAAAGGCCGAGGCCACCAAGCACTTCTACGACGAATATTTCGCCGTGCTGGATCTCGCGTCGGAATTCTACCTGGAGACCGTGAAATACGTGTTCCAGGATTACCTTCTGCCGAAGGGCGAATTGACCTATCGCGGCAATCCCATCGACTTCAAGGCCATCCGCCGCACCGCTTTGCTGACCGTGGAAGGCGAGCGGGACGACATCTGCTCCATCGGCCAGACCATGGCGGCGCAGGATATCTGCTCGGGGCTGCGGCCCCACCGCAAGCGCCATCACATGCAGGCGGGCGTCGGGCATTACGGCGTGTTCAGCGGGCGCAAATGGGCCGGACAGGTCTATCCGCTGGTGCGCAACCACATCCTCGCCAGCGATTGAGCACAAATCCCCCGGCCGGGCGGCCGGGGGCGAAGCGCCGCGCGGGCGCCCAATCAGCCGGGCCTCATCAGGCCGCGTGCTGTCCGCTGTGTTTTCCTTCCGCGAATTCCTCGATCATCTTGGCGTTGAAATCGGGAATGTCCTTCGGGTTGCGGCTGGTGACGAGGCCCTGGTCCACGATCACCGATCTGTCTTCCACCTTCGCCCCGGCATTGGCGAGGTCCACCTGGATCGCCTTGTAGCCGGTCATCGACCGCCCCTTCACCAGCCCGGCCGAGATCAGCACCTGCGGGCCGTGGCAGATGGCGGCCACGGGTTTCTTGTCAGTGAAGAAGGCGCGGGTGAAGGCGAGTGCCTTCTCGTTGATGCGCAGCGCGTCCGGGTTCATCACCCCGCCCGGCAGCAACAAAGCGTCGAAGTTTTTGGCATCGGCGGCGTCGAGCGCGACGTCCACCTTGATCTTGTCGGCGGGCGTGTCGTGATTGACGCCCTGAACCTCGCCCTTCTCGGGGCTGACGATCTTCACATCGGCGCCGGCGGCCTTCAGAGCCTTCACGGGCTCCGTCAGCTCCACATTCTCGAAGCCGTTGGCGACCAGGACCGCGATCCTGCGTCCGTCGAGACGGTGTGCCATGGAAATTCTCCTTTTTGCTCATTGGTGCTATCGGTGCGCTCAAGCCCTGTGGCGTGAGGACGAGCCCCGTCCGGCCCCGGGGAACAACCCGAGGAAGCAGCAAGGGGTTCCTGGCGCCGCCGGGAGCCCGAGGGAGAGACCCCCATGTTGAAAACCGTCGCCGCCTTCGACCGGATCGGCGAGGAAAATGCGTTCGCCGTCCTGGCGCGCGCCACCACGCTCGCGAGCCAGGGCCGCGACATCCTCAATCTCGGCATCGGCCAGCCCGATTTCCGCACCCCCGAGCACATCGTCGAGGCCGCCATCCAGGCGCTGCGCGACGGGCAGCACGGCTATACGCCCTCGGTGGGCATCGCGCCTTTGCGCGAGGCGGTGGCGGCGGATCTCCACAAGCGCCACGGCGTCGAGGTGGACCCCGGCCTGGTAATGATCGTGCCTGGCGGCAAGGTCACCATGTATGCGGCGATCCGCCTGTTCGGCGAGCCCGGCGCGGAAATCCTCTATCCCGATCCCGGCTTCCCCATCTATCGCTCGATGATCGAGCACACCGGCGCCACCCCGATCCCGGTGCCGATCCGCGAGGAAAACGCCTTCGCCTTCTCGGCCGAGGAGACGCTGGCGCTGATCACGCCGAACACCCGCCTGCTGATCATCAATTCCCCCGCCAATCCCACCGGCGGCGTCACGCCCAAGGCCGAGATCGACAAATTGGTGAAGGGCCTTGCCGCTTATCCCCATGTGGCGATCCTATCGGACGAGATCTACGATCATTTCGTCTTCGACGGCGAAGCCCACCAGACCCTGCTCGCCTATCCGGAGATCCGCGACCGGCTGATCCTGCTCAACGGCTGGTCCAAGACCTATGCCATGACCGGCTGGCGGCTCGGCTATTCCATCTGGCCGAAGGGCCTGTACGAGCAGGTGCGCAAGCTTTCGGTGAACGCCTGGAGCTGCGTCAACGCCGCGACCCAATATGCCGGCATCGCCGCGCTTCAGGGGCCGCAGGACGCGGTGCATGCCATGGTCGCGGAGTTCGACCGCCGCCGCCACATCGTGGTGGAGGGGCTGAACGCGCTGCCGGGCGTCTCCTGCGCGACGCCGGGCGGCGCCTTCTACGCCTTCCCGAACGTCGCCGGCACGGGGTGGACCTCGGCCAAGGCGCTCGCCTCCGCCTTGCTGGAGGATGCGGGCGTGGCGGTGATCGGCGGGCCGGATTTCGGCGTTCATGGGGAAGGCTATCTGCGGCTGTCCTATGCCAATTCGGCCGAGAACATCCGCGCCGCGCTGGGCCGTATCGCGGCCTTCCTGGCGCAGCGGCAGGCCGCCTGAGTTCCGCGCCGGGCGAAGGGGGAATGACACGCCGCGCCTTCGCCCGCAGAGTGTTCGCCGGCAGGGAATGCGCCGGTCCTATCCGCGCGGGCTTTGCGTCTGGACCTGTTCCGGCGGTCCGTCTCCTTCTGGCATTCGCGCTTCTGCTCGGGGCACCGGGCGGGAGCGCGCACGCCCAGCCGCCCACCTCCAGCCCGCCCCCGCCCTCGAAGGCGGCGGTGGTGGAGCCCTGGCCCTCCACCGCCCGTTGCCGCAGCGGCGAAGTGCTGGCGCGCGACTATAACCGCTGCCTCTACGAGGCGATCTCGGTCTCCGAGAAGGTGATGGAGGCGGCGCTCGCCAATGCCGTCGCGGTGATCGAGGCGCGCGCCGACCTTCTGCCGTCGCAGCGCAATCGCTGGCGCGTGCTGCTGGACGAGGCGCAGATCCGCTTCGGCATGTATCGCAATTTCGATTGCCAGAGCGTGGCGCCGTTCGAGGGGCCGCGCGGCATCGGCAATTTCGAGCAGCGGGCCTTGTGCCTGATCGCGAACAACGAGCGCCGCGCCGAGGATCTGCGCCGCCGCTATGGCGAGGTGCCGCCGCCCGCAGCGCCGGCGCCGGCCCTGGTGATGGACAATATCGGCACCCGCCCCGCCACCTGGCTCACCGCCGTGGCGCCGCCGCTGGATTAGCCGGGCAAGATTCCGGAGTGAAACCCCCCTCTCCCCGCCGGGGAGAGGGCTGGGGTGAGGGGTGCACTGCCCGCGCGAAGGCCGGGCGCGTCCATGCCGAGGGTCCCCCTCACCCGCCCGCTGCGCGGTCGACCTCTCCCCCTCGGGGAGAGGTGAGGTCCCGTCCGGCTCAGCCTCTGGCTTCCGGAGAGAAAACCCCCTCTCCCCGCCGGGAGAGAGGTGATGTTCTGGCTGGCGCGGCGTCTGGCTTCCGGAGTGAAAACCCCCTCTCCCCGCGGGGGAGAGGGTTGGGGTGAGGGGCGCACCGCTCGCGCGAAGGCCGGGCGCGTCCATGCAGAGGGTCCCTCACCCGCCCGCTGCGCGGTCGACCTCTCCCCCACGGGGAGAGGTGAGGTCCCGTCCGGCTCAGCCTCTGGCTTCCGGAGAGAAAACCCCCTCTCCCCGCCGGGGAGGGGGGGGCTTGGGCTGGTGCGGTTTTCCGGTTTTCCAACAGAAAGCCCGCCCCCAACCTAAATCCATTGGACTTGCGCCGGCCGGTCCCTTTCGCCAAAGGTGCGGAAGGATGCGTTCGAGGAAGTGCAATGGCCAAAGTGGTGTGCGTGGGCGAAGTGATGGTGGAACTGGCGCGCGGCAATGACGGCCGGTTCGGCCTTGCGTTCGGCGGCGACACCTTCAACACCGCCGTCTATCTCGCCCGCGCCGGGATCGAGACCGCTTATGCCACCGCGCTCGGCGACGATGCCTATTCCGCCCAGATCCTCGATCTTGCCGCCCATGAGGGCGTAGAGCGAGAGGCGGTGCTGATCGCCAAGGGGCGGGTGCCCGGCCTCTATCTCATCACCACCGACGACCGGGGCGAGCGCACCTTCCATTATTGGCGCGATACCGCCCCCGCCCGTTCGCTGTTCGAGTTCGAGGGCTGGCAGGGCGTCGCCGAGATCCTGGTGGATGCGCGGGCGACCTATTTCTCCGGCATCACCCTGTCGCTTTATTCCAATGTCGGGCTCGGCCGGTTTCTCGCGGCGCTGGAGATGGCGGGCGAGCGCGGCGCTTGGCGCGTGTTCGACGGCAATTACCGTCCGCGCGGCTGGGGCGGCGATGTCGCGCGCGCCCGCATGGTGTTCGCCGAGGCGCTGAAGCGCGCCTCCATCGCCATGCCCACCTTCGAGGACGAGGCGGCGCTATGGGGCGATGCCTCGCCGCACGCCACCATTGAGCGCATGACCACCTACGGGGTGGGCGAGGTGGTGGTGAAGAACGGTGCCGGCGGCGCGCTGGTCTATGCCGAGGGGCGCATCATAGAGGTGCCGGTGGAGCGCGAGGTGCGCCCCGTGGACACCACCGGCGCGGGCGACAGCTTCAACGCCGCCTATCTCGCCGCCCGCCTCAAGGGCGCGAGCCCGGAAGAGGCGGCGCGCGCCGGCCATCGCCTCGCCGGCACGGTGATCCTGCATCGCGGCGCCATCATCCCGCGCGCCGCGCAGGAAGGTATCCCGGCGCATTGAGCGGCAGGGCGCTCCAGGCGCCCTGCTTTATTGCGGCAAAACCAGTCTCAGCCGAATTTCGCGGCCCGCGGCAGTGCGGCGGCGACGCTGGCGAGGTCGCGGATGGCGGTAAAATCGCCGGCGCGGATCAGATCGGCCGGCACCACCCAGGAGCCGCCCACCGCCACCACGTTCGGCAGCGCGAGATAGTTCGCCACATTGCCCGGCCCGATGCCGCCCGTGGGACAGAAGCGCAAATGCGGCAGCGGACCCGCCACCGATTTCAGGAAACCGACGCCGCCCGACGCCTCGGCGGGAAAGAATTTCAGCACCTCGAAGCCGAGGCCCGACAGCACCATGGCTTCGCTCGTGGTGGCGCAGCCGGGCAGCACCGGCACCGGCGCCTGCGCGAGGGATTCGGCGAAGCGGGGCGTCGTGCCGGGGCTCACAAGATAGGCGGCACCGGCCTCGATGGCGGCTTCCACCTGCGCCTGGTCGGTCACCGTGCCGGCGCCGGCGAGCGCACCTTCCACGTCGCGCACGATATGGCGGATGGCCTCCAGCGCCACCGGCGTGCGCAGCGTCACTTCGATCAGCGGCAACCCGCCCTGCACCAGCGCGCGGGCGAGCGGCACGGCATCTTCCAGGCGCTCGATCACCACCACCGGGATGACGGGCGCGCGGGCGACGAAGGGGAGCGGGCTTGGAAGGCTCATGATGTGTCTCTCTCAACCGAGCCGCCTTTGAACCCCACCCGCCGGCCGCTGTCGAGGGGGCATCGCCCGAGGCAGGGGCACGCGGCCGCGGGTGTTGCGCGTCAAAGGGTTGAAACGATTTAAGAAATGCCCGGCGGAAAATCGGTGGCCCGTCGCGCGGCCTGTCGCGCGGACGGTCAGACCAAAGCGGTCATCAGGCTGGAGCTGGGGAACAGCGCCAGCCCTGCGCCGGCCAGCGCCACGCCATAGGGCAGGCTCCCGGCCATCCCGAGGCCGCGCCAGCCGCCCCGTGCCCAGAGCGTGACGCCGCCCACCAGCAGCGCGCCGAACAGGCCGCAGATCAAGGCGAAGGCCGGCAATTGGGAGGGATCGAGCCACAGGGCCAGCGCTGCGGCGAGCTTGGCGTCGCCCGCGCCGATGAGATCATGGGCGAACAGCCAGAAACCGGACGCCAGCACCCCCGCCGCCAGCATCAGCCGCAGCGGAAGGTCGCCCACCCGTCCCGAGGCGGCGAGCAGGGTGAAGCCGCAGGCAAGGGAGAGGATGACGAGATTGGGAATCACCCGCCATGACAAGTCGGTGGCGATCACCGCCGCGAGGGCCGCCGGAAACAGGCCGAGCACCAGCAGATGGTCGAGCGGGAAGAAGACCACGCCGCTCAATTGCCCGCCGCTGCGGCGCCAGCCTTCAGGCGCGCCAGGGTGAGGCCGATCTGGGTCAGCACAGTGACGATGGCGATCGACAGCCCGGCGGCGATCAGCCCGTATTCCAGGGCCGTCGAGCCATGTTGTTCTTTCACGAAGCGGGCCAGCAAGAGCTTCATCGCACACCCTCGTCCGCGCTGTCCCGCGCGGCTGTCTCAGACGGCGTGAGGCGCCGTCCTTGGTTCGAACGCTAGGGGATGCTCCTTTGCCGAGTGGTAAACGCGCCCCGCCCGGCAGCTCTCGCGCCGGCACAGCTTGTGGGGAAGGTTAACGCTCCCTCAGCAGCGCTCGGCCGCGACCGGCTGCGCGCGAGCGTCTTGCCGCTGCGCGCGGGCGTCCAGCCGCTGCGAGACCAGTCCGAGCACGAGCGCCGCGCATGCGAGCGCGATGCCCACGAACGGCAGGTTCTGATAGGCGAGGCCGTGGGTGATGGCGATGGCGCCGATCCAGGCGCCGGCCGCATTGCCGAGGTTGAAGGCGCCCTGGTTGAGGGTGGAGGCAAGGTTCGGCGCCGAGGTGGCGGTATCCACCACGCGCAATTGCAGCAGCGGCACGAGCGCGAAGGCGAGCACGCCCCACACCGTGAGCACGGCGAGCGCCGGCGCGGGCCTGGTGCTCGCGGGCACGAACACCACCAGCACCGCGATCAGCACCACCAAGGTGCCGATCAGCGAGGGCATGAGCCGCCAGTCGGCGAGCTTGCCGCCCAGCATGTTGCCGGCGGTCAGCCCCACCCCGAACAGCAGCAGCGCGCCGGTGATGGCGTTCGCGGATAGCCCCGTCACCTGCGCCAGCAGCGGCGAGATATAAGTGAAGACGCTGAACAGGCTGGCCGAGCACAGCACGCTGATCAGCATGGCCAGCGCCACCTGAACATCGCCCAGCACGCGGAATTCGCTGAGGATGCGCCCGCTTTTCATGGGCAGGCCGCGGGGCAGCAGCACCACCAAGGCGGCAAGCGCCGCGGCGCCGATGAGCGCCACCGCGAAGAAGGTGGAGCGCCAGCCGAGCCATTGGCCGAGCGCCGTTCCCGCCGGAACCCCGAGCACATTGGCGATGGTAAGGCCGGCGAACATGAGCGCGATCGCCTGCGCCCGCTTGTGGCGCAGCACCAGGTCTGCCGCCACCACCGAGCCGATGCCGAAGAAGGCGGCATGGCAGAAGGCGGTGACGATGCGCGCGCCCATCAGCAGGCCGTAGCTGGGCGCGAGCGCGCACAGGATGTTGCCGCCGATGAACACCGCCATCAGCCCCACCAAAGTGGTCTTGCGCGGCCAGTTGGCGGTGAGGATGGCGAGCAGCGGCGCGCCGATCACCACACCGAGCGCATAGCCGGTCACCAGAAGCCCGGCCTGCGGAATGGTGACGCCGAGGTCGCCGGCCACGTCGGGCAGAAGGCCCATGACCACGAATTCCGTGGTGCCGATGCCGAAGGCGGCGACGGCGAGGGACAGGAGCGACAAGGGCATGGGAACGTCCGCGCTGGGAGGGACCGGGCGAAGCATAAGATTTGACTTTGATCAAATTGATGCGCCGCAGCAAGTGCGCTGCGGTAGTGCCAGCCATGCGGCGATGCAGCATCGCGCCCTTTTGCCGAGGCCCTGCGTGCCTCATGCCGAATGGCGACGCCTTCGCATCGCGACAGCGCGCGCGTGTCTGATATGTTGCTGCAAAGCCGGGTTGGACGGGGCGGGAGACACGCGCCATGGGTCTGTGGTTCAAGGACGATCTGTTTGAGGCCCAGTTCCTGCGCACGCTCGGCCACACCTATTATGGCGGCGCCGATATCGGCGAATGCCTCGCGCTCGCCGCCCGCATCCCGCAGGGCGACACCGAGCGCTGGCATGGCGAATGGAATACGCTCGCCGAACGGCTGTACGACGCCGGCCAGGCGAGCCTTGCCGCCGGCCGGGGCACCAGCGCGCGCCAGGCGTTTCTGCGCGCCTCCAATTATTTCCGCGCCTCGTCCCTGTTCCTGCTGGCGGCGCCGGTCGACCCCCGTGCGGTCAAGGCCTATGAGCGCCAGGCCGAAGCCTTTGCCCGCGCCGGCGCGCTCATGGCCCATCCGGTGGAGAGCGTGCGCATCCCGTTCGAGGAGACGCGCCTTCACGGCCTGTTCCTGCGGCCTTCCGCCGACGACACGCCGCGCCCGACGCTGATCGTCACCGGCGGCTATGACGGTACGGCGGAGGAGAACTTCTTCTTCAGCGGTGCGGCAGCGCTGGAGCGCGGCTATAATGTGCTGCTCTATGACGGGCCGGGGCAGGGCGAGGCGCTGTTCAAGCAGGGCCTGCATTTGCGGCCGGACTGGGAAAACGTGCTGCGGCCGGTGGTGGATTTCACCCTCGCCCAGCCGGGAGTGGACCCCGAGCGCATCGCGCTCTACGGCCTCAGCCTCGGCGGCTATCTGGCGGCGCGCGGCGCCAGTGGCGAGCCGCGCCTTGCCGCTTTGGTGGTCGATCCCGGTCAATATGCGCTGCTCGACGAGATGCGGGCGCGCCTGCCGCGCTGGCTCGGGCGCGGCCTGCCCAAGGGCAATCCCCTCACCCGCCGCCTGCTGAGCCGGATGATGGATCACATGCTGCGCAGCCCCACCAAGGGCTGGGGCCTGCGGCGCGGCCTGTTCGTCAATGGCGTGGATACGCCGTGGGATTATGTGCAGTCCATCGCCGCCTTCACCCTGGAGGGCCGCGCGCAGGAAATCGCTTGTCCCACCATGGTCTGCAAGGCGCAGGGCGACGCCATCGGCGCCACGGCGGAAAGCCTGTTCGAGCATCTCGCCTGCACCAAGCGGCTCGCGCTCTTCAAGGCGGAGGAGGGGGCCGCGGCGCATTGCGAGGGCGGCGCCCGCGCCCTGTTCAATCGCGAGATGTTCGACTGGCTGGATGCCGTGCTCGGGCGCTAGGAGGGATCGACATTCAATGGCGTGGTGTATCTTCGAGGAGCCTCACGGCACCTGCGCGCGGTTGTCTTGCTTTTACCGTTCGTCATGGCCGGGCTGGTCCCGGCCATCCACGCCAGGTCGCCCGCGCGGGCCTTGAAAAGCTGGCGCCAGCGGTGCAGCGTGGATGCACGGGACAAGCCCGTGCATGACGTTTCGCTCCTGAACTGCGTCAAGCCGTGAATGTCGATCCGGCCCTGTTCAATCAGGTAGAGGGCGATCGGATCGCGCTCTAAGCGGTGCCGTTCAGGCGGCGTCGCGGCGGCGCACGGCGAGGTTCAGCAGCACCCGTTCGGTGATCGGCTGGGCCATGGCGGCATTGCGCCGGCAGGCGAGGACGGCGTCGTCCACGGTGAGGATGGCGCGCAGGCAGCGGTCCGGCGTGAACGCGCGTAAGGCCTTGTCCACCAGGGGCTTGCGGGAGAAATGCACGGCCGGGCGGGCCTGGTCGATCACCCGCTCGATCGAACTGCCGCCCTCCACCGCCAGCGCCATCTGGTGCAGCGCCATGAGCGCCCGCAGCAGCGCGCCGAGAATGGCGTCGGGCCGGGTCGCCGCGCCCCAGGCCTTGGCGAGCGCGGTGGCGGTCTGCGCCGGCTGGCCGGCGAGCGCGGCGTCCACCACATCGTCCATGGCGAGTGCGGAGGCATCGCCCACGATGAGCCGGACGTCTTCCAGCGTCACGCGCCCCTGCCCCTTGGCATAGAGCGCCAGCTTCTCGATCTCGCCGCGCGAGGCGAGGCGGTCGCCGCCGATGAGGGAGACCAGCAGGTCGCGCGCGTCGAGGTCGATGGCGAGGCCGGCTTCGCCCAGCATGGTATCGACGAGGCGCATCAGGTCGCGTTCGCCGTCGGCATAGCAGGGGATGGCGAGCGCATTCGGCGCGCCCTCGCATAAGGAGCGCAGTGGCGCGCCCTTCTTCAGGTCGCCGGCCTCCACCACCACCAAGGCGTCGCACGGCTCCGCAAGCACGGGTTCGAGCGCGGGCACGAGGTTGCGGCTGCCGGCGCGCACCCACACCACGCGCTGCCCGCCGAACAGGCCGATGGTGCGCGTCTCGTCCATAAGGCGCCGCGGATCGGAGGAGAGCTCGTCGCCGTCGAGCCGCACCACGGCGAACGGATCGCTGGTATCGGGCACGGCGCGGCGCACGAGGGTGGCCGCGCGCTCACGCACCAGCCCCATGTCGGGGCCGTAGATCAGCACCACGGGACGCTTTGGATCGCGGCGAGCGAGGGCGGTATCGGCCTCGCCCGCGCGCACCGCAACCATGGGTCAGCGCGCCGGCGTGGTGGTGGCCGGAGTTGCGGCCGGCGGCGGCGCCACCGGCGGGCTGCCGGTCGGGGGGCCACCCGGAGCGGGCGTGCCGGTGGGGTTCTTGATGAAGAAGGCGGCCAGCTGCACCTTGATCTGGTCCGCGACCACCTGCGAGGCGCGGCTCTCCGCGTCGCGGGCGGAGCTGTAATTGGCGAAGCGCTGTTCGCTGACGTCGGTGGAGACCGCGGCGGCCGCCTTGCCGGAGGCGATCGGCGGCTTGGTCTCCTCGCCCGCGCGCACCAGCTTCCAATCGCCTTCCACGCGATAGGTCTTGGCTTCCGGCAGGCCCGACTGCGTATCGACGATGGCGAACGAACTGGAGGAGCGGACCGTGATGAACATCTTGTACGGCGCATTGGCGGGATTTCCCGCGCCGCCGGTGAGATTATAGATCAAGTCGTTGCGCAGATCGTTGCCGATGCGCCCGTTGATCTTGACGATCTCGATATCCTGCAGCCGCTCCTGCAGGGCAGGCCCGGCGACGGTGGAATTCGCCGCATACATGGGCTGGAAACAGCCGGCGAGCGCCCCGGAGAGGGCGCACACGAGGCCGAGGCGGGCGAATAGCGCGGCGCGATCAGGCGACAACATTCACGATCCTCTGTGGAACCACGATGATACGCTTCGGCGGCCGCCCGTCGAGGGCGCGCTGCACGGTTTCAAGGGCGAGCACGGCGGCTTCGATCTCCGCCGGCGTCGCCTCGCGCGGGACGATGATGTCGTCGCGCTTGCGGCCGTTGATCTGGATCGGCAGCGTGATGGTGTTTTCAACCAGCAGCGCCGGGTCCACCTGCGGCCATGCGGCCTCGGCGACAAGACCCTCATGGCCGAGCGCGGCCCAGCATTCCTCCGCCAGATGCGGCGTCATGGGAGCGACGGTGCGCACCAGCATTTCCGCCGCCTCGCGCAAGGCGAACGCCATGTCCGGCGCCACCTCGCCGGCGCGCACGCCGGCGATCGCCTGGCCGAAGGCATTGGCGAATTCGTGCACATGCGCCACCGCCACGTTGAAGCGCAGGCGCTCCACATCCTCGGCCACCGTGGCGACCAGGGCGTGGGAGGCCCGGCGCAAAGCGGTGGCTTCCGGGCCGAAGCTGTCCGGGCGCGGCGCATCGGCCGGCGCGCCGAGCGCGATGCCCTCATGCACCAGACGCCACACCCGCTGCACGAAGCGCCACGCGCCCTCGATGCCGGACTGGGTCCATTCGCTGTCGCGCTCGGGCGGGGTGTCGGCGAGCATGAACCAGCGCGCGCAATCCACGCCATAGGTGTCGGCCACCACTTCGGGCGCCACCACGTTGCGCTTGGACTTGGACATCTTCTCCGGCGGGCCGACCACCACGTCCTCGCCGGTGTCGATCTTCACCGCCTTGCCGGTACCGAGGAGCTTCACCTCCTCCGGGAACAGCCAGCGGCCGGCTTTGTCCTTATAGGTCTCGTGGACGATCATGCCCTGGGTGAACAGGCCGGCGAATGGCTCCTTGATGTCCACGCGGCCGCAGGCATTGAGCGCGCGGGTGAAGAAGCGCGAATAGAGCAGGTGCAGGATCGCGTGCTCGATGCCGCCGATATATTGGTCCACCGGCAGCCAATGGCGCACCGCGTCCTTGTCGAGCGGCTTCGACGCGTCGTCGCTGGCATAGCGCAGGAAATACCAGGACGAATCCACGAAGGTGTCCATGGTGTCGGTTTCGCGCTTGGCCGGCGCGCCGCACTTGGGACAGGGCACGTTGCGCCATGCCTTGGCGCGATCCAGCGGATTGCCCGGCATGTCGAACGTCACGTCGTCCGGCAGCGTCACGGGCAGCTGGTCGCGCGGCACACCCACGGGGCCGCAGGTCTCGCAATGGATGATCGGGATCGGGCAACCCCAATAGCGCTGGCGCGAGATGCCCCAGTCGCGCAGGCGGAAATTCACCTGCCGCTTGCCCTGCGGCTCGTCGCCGATGCGGAACCGCTCCAATTGCCGGGCGACCGCTTCTTTCGCCGCATCCACGGCCATGCCGTCGAGGAATTGGGAATTGAACAGCGTGCCTTCGCCGTCATAGGCGAGGTCCTGCACCGCGAAGGTTGCGGGATCGGCGTCCGGCGGCAGCACCACGGGGGTGACCGTGAGGCCGTATTTGCGGGCGAAGTCGAGATCGCGCTGGTCGTGCGCCGGGCAGCCGAAAATGGCGCCGGTGCCGTAGTCCATCAGCACGAAATTGGCCACATAGACCGGCACGGTGCGGCTGGCATCCAGCGGATGCACTACCTTCAGGCCGGTGTCATAGCCCATCTTCTCCTGGGTTTCGATCGCCTCGGCGGTGGTGCCGCCCTTCTTGCAGGCGACCACGAAGGCGGCGAGCGCATCGTCCTTCGCAGCCAGGGCCGTCGTCAGGGGATGGTCGGGCGAGAGCGCCAGGAAGGACGCGCCGAACAGCGTGTCGGGGCGGGTGGTATAGACCTTCACCGCCGCCGTGCCGGTCGGGATCTTCTCCCGGTGATGGGCTTTCGACAGCTCGAACAGGACTTCGAGGCCTTCCGAGCGGCCGATCCAATTGCGCTGCATGAGGCGCACGCGGTCCGGCCAGCGGTCCAGCGTGTCGATGGCGTCGAGCAAATCCTGGGCGAAATCGGTGATGCGGAAGAACCATTGGGACAGCTTGCGCCGCTCCACCACCGCGCCGGAGCGCCAGCCGCGCCCGTCGATCACCTGCTCATTGGCGAGCACGGTGTTATCGATCGGGTCCCAATTGACCTCGCTTTCCTTGCGATAGGCGAGGTCCTTGTCGAACAGGTCGAGGAAGATGCGCTGCTGCTCGACATAATAGGAGGGATCGCAGGTGGCGATCTCGCGGTTCCAGTCCAGCGACAGGCCGAGCAGCTGGAGCTGCTCCTTCATGGAGGCGATGTTTTCATAGGTCCAGGCCTTGGGATGGATGCCGCGCTCGATGGCGGCATTCTCCGCCGGCAGGCCGAAGGCATCCCAGCCCATGGGATGGAGCACGTTGAAGCCCTGCATGCGCTTGGTGCGCGCGAGCACGTCGCCCATCACATAATTGCGCCCGTGGCCGATATGGATACGACCCGACGGATAGGGGAACATCTCCATCACGAAGAATTTGGGACGCGGATCGTCGTTCCGCGTGCGGAAGATGCCGCGGTCCTTCCAAATCTTCTGCCAACGGGGTTCGGCGTCGCGGGCGTTATATCGGTCTGTGGTCATCGAATATCTATGGTCCAGGGGCGGCGGGACTAGGACAGAAACCGCGCCACGGGTCAACCTTCGCGGCTGCGGCAGAGGGTGCGGTCATGGCGCCATGAAAGAGCCGGCCGCATGCCTCCGGCGTTTTGGCCGCGCCCCCGCCGCGAAGAATTGCCCGTTGACCAATACATAGCTCTGTGGTTATGAATCTAATTCATAGCCGCAGGATTATGATTTCATGCCGAACGCCCCCGACCTCCTCTTCAAGGCGCTGGCCGATCCCACCCGGCGGGCCATATTTGAGCGCCTCTGCAGCGCCGGCGAGCAGACGGTGGGCGCGCTGACGGCGGAGGCCGGGATTTCGCAGCCCGCCGTCTCCAAGCACCTGGGCGCCCTGAAACTGGCCGGGCTGGTGCGCGACCGCCCTCAGGGCCGGCAGACTCACTACAGCGCCCAGCCCCTCGCCCTTGCCCCTCTGATCGACTGGACACGCCAGATGTCGGCCTTCTGGGCCGGCCGGTTCGACGAGCTCGAAACCCTGCTGAACAGGATGGACCAATGACCGAGATGGCCGAAGAGACACGCACCGTCGTGGTCGAGCGCGCGCTTGCCCATTCCCCCCAGAAGGTGTGGCGTGCGCTCACGCAGCCGCATCTGATCGAGACCTGGCTCATGAAGAACAATTTCGAGCCGGTGGTGGGCCACAGCTTCGATCTGCGCGCGGACTGGGGCGGCGTGACCTGCCGGGTGCTGGAGATCGAACCGCTGGCGCTATTGTCCTACACGTGGTCGGGCATGGGGCTGGAAAGCGTCGTCACCTGGACCTTGGTCCCGACCGGCGAGGGAACGCTGCTGCGCATGGAGCAGTCGGGCTTCCGGCCGGGCCAGGAGCAGGCCTATCACGGCGCCCAGGCCGGATGGCCGCGGTTCCTTGCGGCATTGGAGCAGACCCTGGACCGGCCGGACTGAAGCGCGAGAACCGGACTCGGGCGGGCATGCATGGCACAGCTGCGGGCCATCCCGCCGCCGTGCTGGCTCGCCGGGCCGGGGCCATGCTAACCAGCAAGGCCAAGGAGACCGCCATGCCGATCGTGATGCCCGAGTGCTTCGCCCCTGCCGCCATGTCCTCCATGCCGGTGCGCCTCGTGACCCGGGAGGGCTTCAAGACCGCGCCCTTGCCGCAGGCGGCGCGGCGGTTCGCGGAAGCGGCGGGCTTCAAGGGCGAAAGCGGTAAATTGCTCGCTTTGCCCGACGCAGACGGCGCGGTCGCCGGGTTCCTGTTCGGCGTGCCGGGGGAAAAGGGCGATCCGTTCGCCGCCGGAGCCCTGCCGGGCCTGCTGCCGGAAGGCGATTATCATCTGGAGGGCGAAATCGGCGCGCTCGATGCCCTCGCCTTCGCCCTCGGCACCTATCGCTTCACCCGCTATCGCGCCAATGCCAAGGGGCAGGTGCGCCTGAAGCTCGGTGCGGGCGATGATGCCGCTGCGCTCGCGCGCACGTTCGAGGCGGTGAGCCTGGTGCGCGACCTGGTCAATACGCCGGCTAATGACCTCGGCCCCGCCGAGCTGGAGGACGCCGCCCGCCGCCTCGCGGCCCGCCATGGGGCGAGCTTTCGCTCCATCGTCGGCGCGGATCTGCTGGCGCGCAATTTCCCGCTGATCCACACCGTGGGCCGCGCCGCCACCCGCGCACCCCGCCTGCTGGATCTCACCTGGGGGCCGGAAGATGCGCCGAAGGTGACATTGGTCGGCAAGGGCGTGTGCTTCGACACCGGCGGGCTCGATATCAAGCCCTCCTCCGGCATGCTGATCATGAAGAAGGACATGGGAGGCGCCGCGACCGCGCTCGGCTTGGCCCATCTCATCATGTCGCGCGGCTTGAAGGTGCGGCTGCGGGTGCTGATCCCGGCGGTGGAAAATGCCATCGCGGGGGACGCCTTCCGCCCCGGCGACATTTTTTCGAGCCGCAAGGGCCTCACCGTGGAGATCGGCAATACCGACGCCGAGGGGCGTCTTGTGCTCGCCGATGCGCTCTCGCTGGCGGACGAGGATAGCCCCGACCTGCTGGTGGATTTCGCCACCCTCACGGGCGCTGCCCGCGTCGCGCTCGGCCCCCATCTGCCGCCGGCCTATACGGACGACGAGGCGCTTGCCGCCGATCTCGCCCGCCACGCCCAGGCGCAGGCCGATCCGCTCTGGCGCCTGCCGCTGTGGCGGCCTTATGCCGCGATGATCGACTCCAAGGTGGCGGATATCAACAATGCCGGCGCGGGCGGCTTTGCCGGCTCCATCACGGCGGCGCTGTTCCTGGCGCGCTTCGTCGAGACCGCCAAATCCTGGCTGCATCTCGACATCTACGCCTGGAACCCCTCCGCCCGTCCCGGCCGGCCGGAAGGCGGCGAGGCGCAGACCATCCGCGCCCTCGATGCCCTGATCGCCGAACGCTACGGCGCATGAGGCCCGTTTTATGAGCCAGGATCTGAAAGGCCGCGACCCGCGCCTCACCCCCGCCAAGGCTACTCTTGCCGCCGAGAGCCTGCGCGGCATCGTCGATGCGCCGTTCTACAATGAAGGCGTGAAGCGCCGGGTGGTGGAGCCGGTGGCGGGGATGCGCCGCGCGCCCTCGTCCACCGCCGCGCTCGATACCGAGGCGCTCCAGGGCGAGATCGTCACCATCTATGAGGACGAGGGCGAGGGCTGGGCCTGGGGCCAGCTCGAAACCGACGGCTATGTGGGCTATCTGCCGAGCGACGCGCTGGATGTGATGGACCCCGCGCCGACCCATAAGGTGCGGGCGCAGCGCACCTTTCTGTTCCCCGGCCCGGATATCAAGCTGCCGCCGCGCGCGGTGCTGCCGTTCGGCGCGCGGGTGGAGGTGCGCGAGCTGCGCGGCGCCTTTGCCGTGACGCCGCAGGGGTTCCTGCCGGCGGTGCATGTGGCGCCGCTGGATCTGCTGGAGGCGGATTTCGTGGAGGTGGCGGCGCGCTTTCTCGGCACGCCCTATCTGTGGGGCGGGCGCTCGGCCTTCGGGCTCGATTGCTCCGGCCTGGTGCAGACCGCGCTTGCCGCCTGCGGCATCGCCGCGCCGCGCGACAGCGACCAGCAGGAATCCGCCCTCGGCATCACCGTGCCGCTGGATGCGCCTTTGCGGCGGGGCGATTTGCTGTTCTGGGCGGGGCATGTGGGGATCGTGGAGGATGAGGCGACCTTGCTCCATGCCAATGCCTTCGCCATGGAAGTCGCCCGCGAGTCCTTGCCGGCCGCGCTCGCCCGTATCGGCGCGACGACGCCGCTGCGCAGCATTAAGCGGCTGGGGATTTAGGCCCGCGCCTCCGCGCCCGCATCCTTCCGCGCCAGCGCCTTGAAATGCCCGCGCGCCTGCAGCCATGCCAGCAGGATCAGGCCGGGAATGCCGGCGAGGACGGTGATGAGGAAGAACAGCGCCCAGCCGGTGGCCTCCACGATATAGCCGCCGCCGGAGGCGAGGAACGTGCGGCCGACGGCGGTGAGCGCGGTGAGCAGGGCATATTGGGTGGCGGTGTGCGCCCGCGCCCCGCACAGGGCCGAGAGATAGGCGACGAAGATCACCGTGCCGATGGCGCCGGTGAAATTCTCCACCACCACGGTGGCGGTGAGCGCCGCCACGTTCACGCCGATCAGCGCCTGGGCGGAGAAGGCGAGGTTGGACAGCATCTGCAATATGCCGCCGACCCACAGGCAGGTCACCAGAGGATAAGCCCGCGCGATCGCCCCGCCGGCAAAGCCGCCGAGCAGGGCGGCAGCGAGGCCCACGCCCTTCACGATGGCCGCATAGGTCGCCTTGTCGAAGCCGATGGAGATGACGAACGGCGCCGTGAGCACGCCGGCGAGCGCATCGCAGAATTTATACAGCAGCACGAACAGCAGGATGGTCACCGCCTGGTCGCGCGAGAGGAATTCGCTGAACGCCCCCACGGCGGTCGCGACGACGCGCTTCAGCGCGCTGCCCTCGCGGGTCGGCGTGTCGCCATCGTGCCGCACCGGGGCGTCGGGCTCGCGGGCGAGGAAAGTCGCGGCGATGCCCACCAGCATGAAGAGCGCGGCGGCCACATAGCCCCAGGTCCACACCTGCGCGCGCGGCACGCCATAGACTTCCAGCGCCGCGACGATGGCGATGACCCCGGCGCCCGACACCAGCATGCCGATGCGATAGGCCGCCACATAGCCCGCCATGCCAGCGGCCTGCTCGGAGGTGTCGAGCCGCTCCACGCGGAACGCATCCACCACGATGTCCTGCGTCGCCGAGACGGTGGCGACGATCACCGCCCCGAGCGCCACGGCGAATGGCGCCGCCATCGGATCCTGGAGACCGAGGAACAGAATGGCGCCGGCGAGCACGATCTGGGTGGCGAGCAGCCAGCCGCGCCGCCGCCCGAGCCAGGCAGAGAGCACCGGCACGTCCAGCGCATCGACAATCGGCGCCCAGAGGAATTTCAGCGTGTAGGGCAGGCCCACCAAAGAGAACAGGCCGATGGTGGCGAGATTGACGCCGGCTTCGGTCATCCAGACCGACAGCGTGGTGCCCGTGAGCGCCAGCGGCAGGCCGGAGGAGAAGCCGAGCAGGATCACCACCAGCACGCTCGGCCGCAGATAGACCGCGAGCGCCGCGAATGCGGAGGAAACGCGCGCATTCGCAGAAGTAAGGCTCATGAAGCGGGCTCCAGCGTGGGACTGCCGGGCCGCCGCCAGCGGCCCGGGCGCGGATCGCGAAAGAGCTCAGGCCTGCCCATGGCTCCACAGGCCGGATTCCACCTTGGAGACGGCGATGACGGCCTGGGTGCGGCTTTCCACCCCGAGCTTCTGGAGGATGGCCGAGACATGGGCCTTCACGGTCGCCTCGGACACCGACAATTCATAGGCGATCTGCTTGTTGAGCCGCCCTTCGGACAGCATCATCAGCACCCGCACCTGCTGCGGGGTCAAGGTGGAGAGGCGGGCGAGGATGGCGTCGGATTCGCTGTCGCCGCGGCCGGAGAGATTGATATCCGGCGGCGCCCAGCTTCCGCCGGCGAGCACGGTCGCCACCGCATCGCGCATGGCGGTGACGCCGAGGGTCTTCGGGATAAAGCCGGACGCGCCGAGATCGAGGCAGCGGCGGATGATCGGCGCCTCCTCATTGCCGGAGACCACCACCACCGGCACGCCGGCATATTGGGCGCGCAGATAGATGAGCCCGGAAAAGCCGCGCGCGCCGGGCATGGTGAGATCCAGCAGGATCAGGTCGAAATCCGCTTCCTTGTCCAGCAAGGCGTGGAGATCGTCGAACGTGCCGACCTCCGCGATCTCGCTCTTAGGATAGAGCGCGGCGAGCGCTTCGCGCAGCGCGCCGCGAAACATCGGATGGTCATCGGCGATGACGAGCCGGAAGGCGTTGGCGTCTCCCAAATGGCTTCTCCCCCGGTCCCACCGGCTGTTAATTGCCCACCGGCTTTGCTCGAGGCCCGCGCGCGAATCGGAAATCACCGAATCATCCGACCCGTCGGCGCGCGTTGCAAGCCGGCTTATCCACCCGTGTCTTGAGGGCATAGGGGCAGGCGTGGAGTCAAGCGGCCAGGTCAAGTCCCGGCGCAATCGCCGCGGCAGGGGCGGGCGGCGGGGCACGTGCCGGCATTGCCTATTCGAAAGGCAATCATGCTTAAGAAATAAGCAGTTTTAGCTTCGGTGAGGAATTTTGCGCCGCTCGGGAGGGGCGCTCCAAGCGGGAGAAGGATTTTGCGCGAGGCAAGGTGACGCGGGCGCGCCGCTGCAAATAAAAAGGGCCGGCGCTTGTACGGGCCGGCCCTCAGGTCGTTTGCAAGTGTTTAAAAGACGAACGTGGCATGGGTTGCGTGGACGTCTTGAATTCAGCGCTTGCGGGGCGTCTCCGATTCCTGAATTGCGGCTTCGTGGTACCAGCTGCTGCCGAAATTCTGGGTGGCGATCTGCATCGCAGCTAGGTCGTTCACGGGCTTGGCAGCGGTCTGCCGGCCGGAAACACCCGCGCGTCCGCCGGCGGGGAAGGCATAAATCTTTGCGGATCCCGGATACTGACTCGTGGCCATTCTATCTCTCTCTCGTTTTGTGCTGTGCGATAACGCATCAGACGTTGGGTGAGCTTAGCATGGTCTGCCCGTGTTTTATACAAGCTGCCTCTTTTAAAATCACCGTTTGACTACATTATCAGCACTTCGGTTTTTGCATCTTCGGCTAGCATTCCATGCAGATGGAACGTGCGGTTACGCATGAAGTTCCAGCCGCGCCCTGCGGCTTCTGTCGGGGTTGCTGTCAAATGGAGCCTGTTCATTTCCTGGGCACGCCATTCAGCCTCATGCTGAGCCGCCTATCTTGTGCGGGCCTGGGAGAAATCGATGCCGCCGCAGATTGCGCAGGGGCATCCGCCGGGTCCGGCCTCTTGGCCGGGTTGGCATAGGAAATGCTTGGGAGAGGCCAGCCAGTTGGCGGCCGAGCACGCCATTCGCTGCCGGTTCCTTTTCGGAACCGCGCATCCGAACACGGTCACATGTCGCGTCATCAGCTCACGAGAGGCTCGTAATGACAAAGTACAAACTCGAGTACATATGGCTGGACGGGTACAGCCCCGTTCCCAATCTGCGTGGGAAGACGCAGATCAAGGAATATGACCATTTCCCCGCGCTCGATGAGCTGCCGCTCTGGGGCTTCGACGGTTCGTCCACCAATCAGGCCGAGGGCCGCAGCTCGGATTGCGTGCTGAAGCCGGTCGCGATCTATCCCGACCCGGCGCGCAAGAGCGGCGCCCTGGTGATGTGCGAAGTCATGATGCCGGACGGCGTCACCCCGCACGCCACCAACGCCCGCGCCACCATCCTGGACGACGAAGGCGCCTGGTTCGGCTTCGAGCAGGAATATTTCTTCTATAAGGACGGCCGTCCGCTCGGCTTCCCCGAGCATGGCTATCCGGCCCCGCAGGGCCCCTATTATACCGGCGTCGGCTTCAAGAATGTCGGCGATGTCGCCCGCGAGATCGTCGAGGAGCATCTTGAGCTCTGCCTCGAAGCCGGCATCAACCACGAAGGCATCAACGCGGAAGTCGCGAAGGGCCAGTGGGAATTCCAGATCTTCGGCAAGGGCTCCAAGCGGGCCGCCGACGAAGTGTGGATGGCGCGCTACCTGCTGCTCCGCCTGACCGAAAAGTACGGCGTGGACATCGAGTTCCACTGCAAGCCGCTCGGCGATACCGACTGGAACGGCTCGGGCATGCATGCCAATTTCTCGACCACCTACCTGCGGGAAGTCGGCGGCAAGGATTATTTCGAAGCCCTCATGGCGGCATTCGACAAGAACCTTCAAGACCACATCGCCGTGTACGGTCCGGACAACCACATGCGCCTGACCGGCAAGCACGAGACCGCGCCGTGGAACAAGTTCAGCTACGGCGTGGCCGATCGCGGCGCCTCGATCCGCGTTCCGCACTCGTTCATCAAGAACGACTACAAGGGCTATCTTGAGGATCGCCGCCCCAATTCCCAGGGCGACCCCTACCAGATCGCTTCGCAGATCCTGAAGACCATCTCCGAAGTTCCCACCAAGGACAGCGTCTCGGCTGCGGCCTGATCGTTTCGATCCCCTCCCATCAGCGGCGCGGGCCTTCGGGTCCGCGCCGTTTTTTTTGGGGTCCGCGCTGCTTTTTTGACTGCGGCGGCCGGCGTGCCGTCAGTCCCGCGCTTCCCCGCAGAAGCACAGCACCACCTCGCGCACATGCGGGCGGGCGCGATGCTCGATGAGATAGAGCGCCTGCCACGTGCCGAGCCGCAGCGCGCCGTCCGCCACCGGAATGGCGAGGTCGCTGGCGGTGAGCGCCGTGCGGATATGGGCGGGCATGTCGTCCGGCCCCTCCAGATCATGCACCCAGGGATGATCCGCCGGCGCGAGGCGCCGCAAGGCGGTGAGCAGGTCCACCCGCACATCCGGGTCGGCATTCTCCTGGATCGTCAGCGAAGCGGAGGTGTGGCGGCAGAACAGGTGCAGCATGCCGTTGCGCGCGCCCACCTCGGTCAGGAAGGCGCGCGCCTCGCGGGTCAGGTCGATGAAGCCCTCGCCGCGCGTCTCCACCTCCAGCAGCGCCTGGGCGCAGATGTCGAGGGCGGTGACGTGCGGGCGGCCGCGGCGGATCTGGCTCATGCCAGGGGCTTCACAGCGCTACGCCCTTCACCAGAGCGGTGATCAGCTGGGCGATGCGGCCCGAGGGCTCGGCCATGGTCTCCAATATGGTGAAATGATTGGCGCCGGGGATTTCCTCATAATGCAGCGGCAGGCCCTGCGCCGCGCGGTGGGCGGCGAAATCGGCGGTCTGCTTGCGCATGAGGGGCAGTTCGCCGCTGCCGGCCACCAGGATCAGCGGAACCTTCCCGCGCCCCGGCAGCAGGGTGGGCGAATTGCGCGCCACCGCCGCTTCGTCGAGCCCCAGCTTGGCGTTGATATAGATGTGGCGCATGGGCTCCAGGTCGAACACGCCCGAGATGGCGAGGCCGCCTTTGATCAGGGGATGATCGAGGTTCATCACCGCCAGATGGCCGCCCGCCGACCAGCCGGAGAGGAACACCCGGTCGACATCGCCGCCGAGCGCCGGCAGTTCGCGCGTGAGATGGCGCAGGCCGGCGCGGATTTCCCGGCTGATCTCGTCGATAGTGGCGTCGGGCGCGAGCGTATAGCCCATCAGCGCCACATTGATGCCGTGGGCCAGCGGCCCGGCGGCGCAGAAGGTGAAATCCTCCTTCGCCCGCATCTGCCAATAGCCGCCATGGATGAACACCAGGGTGGGGGCATTCTCGCCCGCTTTCAGGAAATCGATGCGGTTGCGCGGGCCGGGCCCGTAGGGCAGGTCGAGGGTGAGGCAGCATTGCGCGCGCAGGGCCGCCGAGCGCTCGGCCCAGCCGCGCAGGATCTCGGCGCTGTCGGCGACGGCGGCCGAATTGTTGAAGGCGCGGTCGCGAGCCTCCTGGTCGAGGGCGCGCCAATCGGGCGCTTCAATCGCCATGTCCATCCCCAAGCTCTCCCGCGCGTCGAATCCGTTTTATGTCCGAGCCAGAGCCGACACCGGAACGGCGCGGCATTCAAGAGGCGCGCAGCGGTGTGTGGGGTGGGGAGCGGTCCTCCGGGCGGCGCGTGACCTATCCCACCAGCTCCGCCAGCCGCGCACCGTCGAGCGCCGCCACATGCCGCCCGCGCTTGCCGGTGACGGGATCGGCCGCCAGCATGGCGTTCAACACCGCCTCCTCCACGCTCTCCACCGCCGCCAGGAAGATCGGGTCGAGATCGTCGCTGGAGAGCGCCTCCAGCTTCAGCCGCGGCGGCTCAGGCATCGGGCCCGGCGAATTGGCGGTGGTGAAGGCCAGGAAGATATCGCCGGAATTATTGCCGGACGGCGTGCCGCCACGCCCGATGCCGATCGCCGCCCGCTTGGCGAGGCGCTGCATCTGGGTCGGCAGCAAGGGCGCGTCGGTGGCGAGGATGACAATGATGGAGCCGCGCTCGCGGGTCCACAGCAGGTTGTCGGTCAGCGCGTCGCCCAGCCGCCGGCCGCACACGGTGAGCCAGGGGCGGATGCCATGATTGGCCTGCACCAGCGCGCCCACCGTGAAGGCGCCCGTGGGGGTATGGGCGATGCGCGAGGCGGCGCCAGTGCCGCCCTTGTATTCATAACAGATCATGCCGGCGCCACCGCCCACCGAGCCTTCCGCCACCGCCCCGCCCCGGGCGCCGTCGATGGCCGCGCGCACATGCTCTTCGGTGATGTGGAAGCCTGAAATGTCGTTGAGATATCCATCATAGGTCTCGGCCACCACCGGCAGCACCCACAAATCCTCGCCGATCACCGGGCCGAACTGCCGGCACATCCAGCGCGCGGTGGCATGATGCGCGATGCCGAGCGAGAGCGTGTTGGTGAGGGTGATCGGCCCGGTGAACCAGCCGGCCTCGTGGATCCAGTGCACCCCGGTCATCTCGCCATTGCCGTTCATGGAGAAGGCGCCGGCCCAGATGGGTTCGAGCAGAGCGTCGGGCGGGCGGGGCAGGACGGCGGTGACGCCGGTGAGGATGCCGTCCTGGGGCACCGTGAGCGTGGTGGTCCCCACCGCGACGCCGGCCACGTCGGTGATGGCGTTGAGGGGACCCGGCGTCCCCGGCAGCTTCAGGCCGAGCCCCCGGGCGCGCGGCCGGCCGGTGGCGGCATGGGTCGCCGGGGCGAATCGGATGTGAGGTTCGCTCATGGTTCAGCCTTCGCGATCGCGCCGGAGGGGCGCTTTTCCGGATATCGGGCGAAATCGGCGTGAAAAGACCCAAACAGCGGTTTCATGGTACGGAGAAAGGCCACGAAACCGGTATTCGTCAGGTGCGGTCGCCGCTCGGCGTGCCGTTCACCAGATCGCGCAGGCGGCGGAAGGCGCGCTCGGCATAATCCAAAGCGGCGTCGAAATCCGATTGGCTCGGAAGGTAGGATGATCCCGCATTGGGGGCGGTGGCGGGCTTTCCTTCCAGGGTGGCGATGCGGGCCTGAAGACGGGCGATCTCGGCCTCATAGGCATCGCGCGAATCTGGCACCGCCTCGCAGGAATAGCCCGCCGAACCCTTGCCGCAGAAGGAAACCTGGCCGGTCTGGGTGTCGAGCTTCAGCGCGCCTCCCTCCACCGGAGAGAAGCTGTAGCGCGGCCCCGCCGGTGCAGATGGCGGTGCTGGGGTGCCGGGCGCGGCCGGCTCCGCCGCGTGCGCCACCGGCACCAGGAGAAGCACCGAAAAGCCAATGCCGGCAAGGGTTTGTCGGCCCATGAAAACCCTCTGCATCGTCCGTCTCCCGTCAGCCATCGTACCGCCAACTATCGCAGGGGAAAGGGGCCGAACAGCGGCGCTCAGGCCCGCTCCACCGGATGAAAGGGCGCCCGGCCGCTGGCCAGGGCGTCATCCAGAAGCTCGACCCGATCCTGGCCCCAAAACACTTCCCCATCAAGCACATAGGCTGGTGCGCCGAAGACGTCGGCGGCCAGCGCCTGCTCCCGGTTGGCGAGATAGGCGGCATCGACCTCGGCGGTTTCCGCGGCGGCGAGCAGGTCCGCGCCGGGCAGGCCGGCGGCATCGCACACGGCGGCGATCACCTGCGGGTCGGCGAGGTTCTGCTGTTTCTGCCAGATGCCGGAAAAGATAAGCGGCAGAAGGGGTTCGATATTGTGCCCACGGGCCAGCGCGGCGATCAGCACCTTGTCGGCGAGCGCGCCGTTGAGCGGCCAATGGGCCGGATGGATGTGGAAATCCACCCCCAGCTTCACCCGCCAACGCTGGAGCTCCAGCAGGCGATAGCGCTGGCGCTGCGGCGCCCGCCGCGCCAGCGGCAGGCCGCCGGATTCCGCGAACACCGACCCCAGTTCCACCGGAATGAACCGCACCCGCGCGTCATGCCGGGCCGCCACCGCCATGAAGCGGGCATGGCCCAGGAAGGTCCAGGGGCTGACGATGGAGAAGAAATAGTCGATGTTGCGGGGTGTTGCGGACATGGGTGCCTCCGATTGCGGGTGTTCTAGCACGCCCGGCCGGAATTGGAGCGCCCCGCGCACGCGCCTTTTTCCGGCGCTGCGCGCGCCCGCGATTGATGCGGGTCAAGGCGCGCAAGCTTTACGGGCGCATGGTTTGAATGGGACTTTGCCCGGTGCGGACAGTGTGTCTAAGCTGAGGCGAGACCTTTATTCCGGCCGCTCATTCGAAAGGCCAGCCATGGCAACCCGCCGTCCCGAACTCGACGCCCTCAAGGCTGAACTGGCGGCGCAAGCCTCCGCCGATCCCGCCCCCGCCGCCCCACATACGGCGCGGTCGCGCGCCAAGCCGGCCGCCGCCTCCCCGCCCGATGAAACCCTTCAGGGTGAGGCCGCGCCGCCGGCCGAGGATGCGCCCGATGCCGGGGCCGGCGCGGCGCCGGAGCCGGACCTTTCCGAACTTCAGGCCCTGGTGCGCGATCTTCAGGCCGCCGTCACCGACGCGAAGGCGCAGGCCGATGCCGCCGTCTCCGCGCATCCGGCGGTTTCCGTCGCCTCGGCCTTTCTTCTCGGCGTCCTGGTGGGACGCGCATGGGGACGTTCGTCATGAAACTCGATAATGCCGTGCGAAACCTGCGGGTTCTCTGGCGCGCGGATTCCATCATCGCGGACATTCATCTGCGCACTTTGCTGGCGCGGTCCGGCATCTTCGTCTTCGCCGCCTTGATCGCGACTGGCGGCGTGTTGATGCTGGGCATCGCCGCCTATCTCGCCTTGTCCGAGCTGTGGGGCCCGATCTGGGCGGCGGTTGCGGTGGGCGGAGGAAACATCGTCGTGGCGGGCATTGCGGCGGTGATCGCCGGTGCCATCAAGCCGGGGCGCGACCTGGAATTCGCCAATGAAATCCACAAATCGGCCATCGAGGCGCTGGCGGCGGACCTGCGCGAGGCCGAGGGCGAGGTGAAGGCGATCGCCAATGCGGTGCGCCACCCCTTCGATTCGGCCTTGCCGGCCCTGCTCGTGCCGGTGGTGGGATCGCTGCTGAAGGGGCTGCGGTCCGACCGGGGAAAATAGCGGCAAGGCAAGGGGTTACGCCTTGCGCACCCAGCGGCCGTTCTCGTCCTGCTGCCAATAGGTGAGGGTGTGGCCGGCGGCCTTGGCCTCGCGCCAGCGGTCGCGGGCGGCGGCGACGGCTTCTTCATCCCGGCCGTTGAACATATGGACCACCCGCACATAGGGCGTCGCATCGGCGAGGATCGCGCCGTCCACCAGGAAGCGCACCTGCGCCCCGTTGGGGTTCTCTTCGGTGGTGGTGATGAGGATCGGCTGGCGCTCCACCTGGGGCTGCGCGTCCGTGCCGTGGGGCAGGAACGCGCTCTCGTTATAGGTCCACAGATGGGCGTCGAGCGCATCGCGCCGCTCGGGCGAGGAGCATTGGACAACGCAGCGCCATCCCCGCTCCAGGCTCTTTTCGAGCAAGGTGGGAAGCGCGTCCTCCAGGGGGCGCCGCTCCAGATGATAGAAGACGACTTCGCTCAACGCCCGTTCCTTCGCCGCGCGACCTTGCGGGCCAAGCGCCAGATGTGCGGCGCCGCGCCGGCCCGGTCAAGCGCTTGGGCTCAGACGAACTCCTCCAGCACCGCCGTCAGCCGCTCCAGATCCTCCGGGCGGGAGAGGCGATGGTCGCCGTCCTTCACCAGCGAGAACACCACGTCGTCCTCCGCGAGGCAGGACACGAGGCGCATGGCGTGCTGCCAGGGCACGTCTTCATCCTGCGCGCCCTGGAGAATGCGCACCGGGCAGCCCACCGCGAACGGCGCGCCAAGGACGAGGTGGCGTCGCCCGTCCTCGATCAGGGCACGGGTGATGACATAGGGGTCCGCGCTATATTCGGAGGGGCGCTCATAGCGGCCGGTCTCCAGGATCGTGCGCTGCGCCTCGGGCGGAAAGCGCGCCCACATCAGATCCTCGGTGAAATCGGGCGCCGGGGCGATGAGCACCAGGGCCTTCAGCCGGCTTTCGCCCCGTGCGGCAAGGCTCCGCGCGGCAAGGGCGCGGGCCAGCAGCAGCGCCATCCAGCCGCCCATGGACGAGCCGACGAGGATCTGCGGGCCGACGGTCTCCCGGTCGAACACGGCGAGCGCCTCCTCGGCCCAGGCGGAGATGGTGCCATCCTCGAACCGGCCGGCGGATTCCCCGTGGCCGGAATAATCGAAACGCACAAAGGCCTGTCCACGCTGGGCGGCCCAATGGGCGAGCGCCTGCGCCTTGGAGCCCATCATGTCGGACTTGAAGCCGCCGAGCCACATCACGCCGGGCACCTGGCCGGGCAGGCGGCGCACCGCGATGGCGCGGCCGTTCACGTCGAGATGGGAGAGGATTTCCGCGCCGGGGGTGGTCATGGTCGGTTCCGAACGGGTCAGGCCGCGAAGGCCGCGAAATAGCGGGCGATCATAAGCTCATAGATGCGCGTGAGGTCTTCCAGGTCGCTCACCGGGGTGGATTCGTCGACCGCATGCATGGTGCGGCCCACGAGGCCGAACTCCACCACCGGACACAGGTCCTTGATGAAGCGCGCATCCGAGGTGCCGCCGGAGGTGGAATGCTCCGGTACGCGGCCCGTCACCTCGGCGATGGCGGCACTGACGAGATCGACGAATGGACCGGGCGCGGTGAGGAAGCTTGCGCTCGCCCCGGTCTGGAAGCGCACCTCATAGGAGCCGGTGCGGTGCGCCGAGGCGAGGCGGCGGGTGATCTCGGCCTTCAGGCTGTCGAGCGTGAACTGGTCGTTGAAGCGCACGTTGAACCTGGCCTCAGCCTCGGCGGGAACGACGTTGAACGCGGGATTGCCCACGTCCACCGAGACCACTTCCAGGTTCGAGGGCGGAAAATGCGCGGATCCGGAATCGAGCGGCTGCGCGGTCAGGGCCGTCAGCAGCCGCAGGAGGCGGGGAACCGGATTGTCGGCGAGATGGGGATAGGCCACATGCCCCTGCTTGCCGTGCACGTGGATGACGCCGGAAAGGCTGCCGCGCCGGCCGATCTTCACCGCATCGCCGAGCGCGGAGGGATTTGTGGGTTCCCCGAGAATGCAATGGTCCACCCGCTCGCCGCGGGCTTTCAGCCAGTCCACCACCTTCACCGTGCCGTCCAGCGCCGGGCCTTCCTCGTCGCCCGTGATGAGAAAGGAAATCGCGCCTTTGTTCGGCGGGCCATGGCGCAGCGCCGCCGCCAGCGCCGCCGCGACCGCGCCCTTCATGTCCACGGCGCCCCGGCCGAACAACTGCCCGTCCACCACCTCCGCGCCGAACGGGGGATGGCTCCAGGCGGCTTCATTGCCCGGCGGCACCACGTCCACATGCCCGGCGAAGCACAGATTGGGCGCGCCGGTGCCGATCCGCGCATAGAGATTGGCGATCGGCGTGCCGGCGCTGTCGAACGGCAGAAGCGTCACCTCATAGCCCGCGCTTTCGAGGATCTGCGCGACCAAAGCGACGGCGCCCTCGGCATGGGGGGTCACGGAGGGCGCGCGCAGCAATGCCTGGGCCAAAGCGAGGGGATCGCGCACCGCGATGGCGGCTTCGCTCTTGACGGGAAGGGGGCTGCTCATGGAGGTAGATCCGCGTCGAGGTTTTCCTGTTCTTAGTGCGCTTCGCCCGCGAATGGAAACGGTCGCGCGGCCTGCCGCCGGCTTTGCGTGCGTCGCGGCCAGTTCCGGGCGGCCATCAGTCCGCCGCCTTCGCTTTCCTATAAGGCGCCTTCGTTACGGGCGCCCCTGGAGGTTTTCCCATGTCGCGACCCATCGCGCGTGCCGCCATTCTGGCCGGATTTTTGATCGCCGTCTTGGTCGCCGGCCTATCCGCGCCCGGCTTTGCGGCACCGGCGAGCGATCCGGCGGTGCAGGCCGCGCGCGAGAAGGTGGATGCGACACGGTCCTCGCTCGACAGCATCGAGGGCGCGCTCTCGGTGGAGGGGTTGCGCGCCGACGATCTCGACGAACTGCGCAACCGGCTCGACCCGGTG
Organism: Roseixanthobacter finlandensis; assembly: GCF_043195105.2. NCBI lineage: Bacteria > Pseudomonadati > Pseudomonadota > Alphaproteobacteria > Hyphomicrobiales > Xanthobacteraceae > Roseixanthobacter > Roseixanthobacter finlandensis. The sequence goes on from NZ_CM195536.1 coordinate 5,303,472, forward strand.
CGGCGCGACTTGGGAGCGCGCACCGATGCCCTGGTGCCCCGCCTCGCCAATGCCAAGACCCGCGCGCAGGAACTGGGCGAGCCACCAGCCGCCGGCGCGCCGCCGGAAGATCCCTCCGTCACCGCCGACCGCGAGAGCATGCAGAGCCTGATCGCGGAGCTGGATGCGGTGATCAAGCAGAATCGCGCCTTGCTGGTGCGGGCGGATCAATTGTCGGACCGCCTGTCGAGCCGTCGCCGCAGCCTGTTCACCGGGCAATTGTTCGACCGCTCCATGAGCATCCTCGATCCGAGCCTGTGGACCGGGGCGGCAAGCGGGCTCGGCGGCGAGGGCCGCTCGCTGCGGTTCCTCGCCAATGACTGGCTGGCCTTCGCCCTGCAACGCCAGGGCGGCCCGGTGCTGGCGGCGATCACGGCGGGAGCGCTGGCGATCTTCGGTCTCGTGTTCGCCGGTGGACTGTTCCTGCGGCGCAAGTTCGCCTGTCCCCCGCCGGCGGAAGGCACCAGCTATTCGCGGCTCCGCTCCGCCCGCGAGGCGGTGAAGATGGGCGTGTTCAACGCCCTCACGACGCCGGTGGCGGTGATCGCGGCGTTCGCCTTTCTCGCCGGCTTCGACATCACGCCGCCGCGCGCCGCCGACGTGATCCACGGGCTGCTGGTGGCGGTGTTCATCCAGTCCATCGGCCTTGCGGTGTCGCGGGCGGTGCTGGCGCCGGGCCAGGCCTGGCGGCGCCTGCCGCCTTTGTCGGATTATTCCGCCAGCCTCGGCTATCGCTATTTCAGCTGGATGGTGTGGACGCTGTCGATCGCGGCCTTCCTCAATTCCATCCATCGCGCCTTGTTTGCCCCGGTGGCGCTGACGGTGGCGACCAGCGCGGTGATGGCGCTGCTGATCGGCCTGTTCATCTCGCGACTGCTGGTGGTACTCGCCCGCGAGGGCGATGAGGAGACCGCTGCCGGAGAGGCGCAGACCGGCGGCGTGCCCTGGGTGCGCTTCTTGATGTGGCTGGTGCTGGCCGGGCTCGCCGGCGCGCTGGTGGCGGGCTATATCGGGCTCGCCGCGTTCGCGGCCGCGCGGATCGTGGTCGCAACCACGGTGATAGCCGGCCTCTATGTGCTGAACGCGCTGATCGAGGCGTTCTTCGGCAGCCTCACGCCCGAAGCCACCCATGCCCGCCAGATCTCGCGCACCCTCGGCCTGCGCCAGGAGCGGCTCGACCTGCTGGGTACGCTGATCGCTGCGCTGCTCAAGCTGATGCTGCTGGCCATTGGCCTGCTGGTGATCGCGGGCAGCTGGGGCACCTCCACCGCCGACGTGATGGACACCATCGAGCGGGCCTCGTTCGGTGTGCGCATCGGCGCCACCACCATCACGCTCAGCAATGTGATCTATGCCGTCGCCCTGCTGATGTCCGGCATTTTCATCGCCCGCACCATCCAGCGCTGGGTCTCGACCAAATTCCTGCCCCGCACCGGGCTTGAACCGAGCCTGCAATCCTCCATCGCGACCATCGTCGGCTATATCGGCACCATCGTCGCCCTGATGGTCGCCATGGGCGAGATCGGGCTCAACCTCGAGAACATCGCTTTGGTGGCCGGCGCGCTCTCGGTCGGTATCGGCTTCGGCCTGCAATCGATCGTGTCGAACTTCGTCTCGGGCCTGATCCTGCTGGCGGAACGGCCGATCCGGGTGGGCGACACCATCAATGTGAAGGGCGAGGAAGGCTATGTGCGCCGCATCAGCGTGCGCTCCACTGAGATCGAGACCTTCGAGCGGGCGACCGTCATCGTGCCCAATTCCGACCTGATCTCGGGGATGGTGAAGAACTTCACCCATTCCAACACCACCGGCCGGGTGATCGTGGCGGTGAACGTTACCTATGACGGGGATCTGGAGGAGGTGCGGGACATTCTGGTGGCCTGTGCCTGCGACCATCCGCAGGTGCTGCAATCACCGCCGCCGCGCGTATTCCTCACCAAATTCGCCGATGCCGGGCTCGGCTTCGAACTGCGCTGCGTGGTGGCGAACGTGGATTATGGGCTGACGGTGAAGAGCGATCTGCACTTCGCCATCCTCACGCGGTTCCGCAAGGCGGGCATCGGCATGGCCTGCCAGCCCTGGGCGGCGCTGGCGCGCGCGCCGGCCGACATGGTGCCCCCTGAGCGGCGGCCGGATCCGGCCGCGCCCCCGCAGGCGGAGAACGTTCCGCCGCCCGCCGCCGTCCCGTCGGCGGCCCGGTCTTCCGCCCCGGCTCCGGTTCAGCACGACGAAAAGCCCGCGCGGCCCGGCATCCTCGGCGCCGCGCAACAGCCGGAGGGCGCCTGAGGGGGAGGATGCTAACGCTTCCTAAACCTCGCCGCCCTCACATAGCGGGCCGAAACCTCTCCTGTCCTGGAGGCCGCATGCGCGCCGCTCCCCTCATCGTGCTCCTCTCGTTCCTGCTGGCCGCCTGCGGCACGACCGAGGTGGAGCCGACCAAGCCGGCCTTCTATGACGATCTCTCCAAGAGCGGGCAGCCCGTGGATCCGGCCGCCGCCGCCTCCATCATCAGCGCCTACCGGACCGGAAAGGGCCTGTCCGCCGTGACCATTGATCCCGCCCTCAGCCGCGTCGCCCAGGACCAGGCCGATGCCATGGCCAAGGCCGACACGCTCTCGCACGAGGTGGGCGGGCGCACCTTCGTCATGCGCATGAAGGCTTCGGGCTATGATCCGGCGATCGCGGTGGAAAATGTGGGCGCAGGCTATCACACGCTTGCCGAGGCCTTCTCCGGCTGGCGCGACAGCCCGCCCCACAACAAGAACATGCTCACCCCCGGTGTGACCCGCATGGGCATCGCCACCGCCTTCAATCCGCGCTCCAAGTACAAGGTCTATTGGGCCCTGGTGCTGGCGCAGCCGGAGAAAGTGCGCTGACCGGGCGTCCGCATCGGCGTCGGTGCATCGCACAATGAGGATGGACGCGGACGCAACAGAGCTTTAGCTTGCTTTCCTGCCTAAGCTTTAAGCAGGAAGGTGACGTTGTCCGCATTGGGTGAGTATGAACGCCGTCGTGCCGCGTTCCAATGGCACGTTCCTGCGCGCTACAATATCGCAATCCACGCCTGCGACAGCTGGGCCGAACGCGAGCCGGATCGCCCGGCCCTGTTCCTGCCGCGCGAGACTGGCTTCGCGCCGCTGAGCTATGGCGCCGTGGCCGCCGCCTCGAACCGGCTGGCGCGGGCGCTGGCCCGGCGCGGCATCGGGCGCGGCGACCGGGTGGCAATCCTGTTGCCGCAAGGGCTGGAAGTGCTCGCCACCCATCTCGCCACCTATAAGCTCGGCGCCATTGCCGTGCCGCTGGCGGCGGTGTTCGGCATTGATGCCATCTCCTATCGCCTGGAGGATTCCGGCGCCGCCGCGTTGGTGAGCGATGCGGCGGGGTTCGCCAAGCTGCCGGTGCGGCCGGCCGGCCTGTCGGTCCTGGTCTCCACCGACGGCCCCTCCGGCGACGTGCTCGGCTTTGCCGAGATGAGCGCCGGCGAGAGCGCGGCCCCGCTGCCCATGGACAGCGGGCCGGACGATCCGGCGCTGATGATCTACACCTCCGGCACCACCGGCCAGCCCAAGGGTGCGCTGCATGGCCACCGGGTGCTGCTGCCCCATGTGGCGGGCATGCAATTCACCCATGACGATTTGCCCAAGTCCGGCGACCGCATGTGGACGCCGTCCGACTGGGCCTGGGCCGGCGGGCTCCTGAACACCCTCTTTCCTGCGCTGGCGCTGGGTGTGCCGGTGGTGGTGCAGCCGCCGGGCAAGTTCGATCCCGAGCGGGCGTTCCATCTGATGGCGCAGGCGCAGGTGCGCAACGTCTTCATCCCGCCGACGGCGCTGAAGATGATGCGGGCGGTGGCGCGCCCCAAGGAACGCTTCGGCTTCGATCTGCGGACCGTCGGGTCGGCGGGCGAGGCGCTGGGGGCGGAGACGTTCCAATGGGGGCGCGGGGCCCTGGGCGTTCCCATCAATGAATTCTACGGCCAGACCGAATGCAATTACGTCATCGGCTCCAACGCCGCCATGGGCGTCGCGCGGGCCGGCGCGACGGGCAAGCCTTTGCCGGGCCATGACGTCGCCGTGCTGCGGCCCGACGGCGTGCCCTGCGCCATCGAGGAGATGGGGCAGATCGCCATCCGCGCGCCCAACCCCGTGATGTTCCTGAACTATTGGAACCGCCCGGAGGCGACGGCGGAGAAATTCTCCGGCGACTGGATGCTGACCGGCGACCTCGCCCGGCAGGATGGCGAGGGCTATATCCATTTCCTCGGCCGGGATGATGATGTCATCACCTCCGCCGGCTATCGCATCGGCCCGGCGGAGATTGAGGATTGCATCCTGCGCCACCCCGCCATCGCCATCGCCGCCGTGGTCGGCAAGCCGGATCCGGTGCGGACGGAGGTGGTGAAAGCCTTCCTGGTGCTGAAGGATGGCTATGCGCCGAGCGAGGCCTTGAAGGCCGAGGTGCAGGCGTTGGTCCGCAACAATCTGGCGGGCTATGAATATCCGCGCGAGATCGTGTTTTTGGAGGAAATGCCGCTCACCAGTTCCGGCAAGGTGATCCGCCGCCTGCTGCGCGATCAGGATTAAATGACCGGATTTCGCCTGCAAACACCGCGGTCCGGAGAAAAATGTTTCACGTGAAACAATAGCTTAGCGCGGACGAAGAGGGGTTTTGTGGCCCCTCTCCGCGCTCCTCCGCGACACCGAGCCGGCTTTTCGGTGAAAGGTTCGCGTGCCGAAATTCGCCGGGCCAAATCAGGCGCCGAGTCAGATGCGGAGTGAGGCGCGGGCGCGCTCCGGACCCGGCCACACCGGCATGCGGGCGATGAGGGCGCGATAGGGGCCGAGGAACAGCAGGATCATGGCCAGCTTCACCCCATAGTCGAACACCGCCCAGGTCTGCCACGGCAGATCCGTGCCGGCGAAGGCGAGGGTGAAGAAGACGATTGTGTCGATGGCGCTGGAGATCAGGCCGGAGACGAAGGGCGGCATCCACCAGGCGCGCCGGCGCAGGCGATCGAACACGCTCGCGTCCAGCAATTGGGCGGCGAGGAAGGCGGTGCCCGAGGCCGTCGCGATGCGCGGGGTCGCCAGCACGGCGGACAGCGCCACCGCCAGCGCGAACCCCACATAGATCACCCGCCGCGTGCGCGTCGGGCCGAGACAGCGATTGGTGAGGTCGTTCACCAGAAAGGTGACGGGATAGGTGAAGGCGCCGTAGGTGAGATAATCCGCAAGGCCGAACGGCTCGAACGGAAACTGCACCAGCACATTGGCGGTGAGCACCGCCGCGCACATGAAAAAAACCGCGAGCGCAAACGCCCGCGGTTCGGATTGCAGAAGCATGAGGCGCGGCATGGGGATGCGCGTCCTTTAAAACCGTCGATCGCGCGACGCGATCAGGCGGCGGGCTTCACCTCGGCCAGGGCCTTCACCACGAGACGCTTGATCTCGAGGGCGCGCTGGGAGAGTTCCTCGTCGCGCGCCTTCTTGAGGAAGGCATCGAGGCCGCCGCGATGATCGACGCTCTTCAGCGCGTTGGCGCTGACGCGGAAGCGCACCGAACGGCCGAGAATTTCGCTCTCGAGCGTCACGTTGCAGAGATTCGGCAAGAACCGGCGCTTGGTCTTGTGGTTCGAGTGGCTCACGAGGTGGCCAGTCAGAACCCCCTTGCCGGTCAGGTCGCACCGCCGGGACATGGCAGAAGTCCTTCAAATTCGTTGGTCACGGACGCGGAAGCCCAGGGCCGAACCCGGCCCCTCGTCTCACACCCGCATGTATCGGGAAGGCGCTCGTATAAGGGGAGCCGGCTTCCGCGTCAAGGTGGGGACGTGCGTTCCGGCGTCGTGGGCCATTCACAGTGCGCCTTCCGCGCACACCTCTCCACGGTCTCCCCCACGTCTGACGCTGGGAGACGGGGGAGGGATTTGCCATCGGCGTGTATGGTGGCGCCCGGAACGTCGGTTTTCACGGTAGGGCCTTCCTCATGCCAAACCCGCCCGAAGAGCGCCTCGATCGGCGCGATTTCATGATCGTGTCCCTTGCAACCCTTGGCGCAACGGCCGCTCTGGCGGCCAATACCGGTGCCGCGCACGCTGAGGGGCCGGCGCCGTCCACTGCCGGTGCGGTGCCGGGCGCGTCCTCGGGCACGGTCTATACCGGCGATACGATCCAGGGGAAAAAGGTCGTCAGCACGCTCGATGTCGCCGACCTGGAGCCGGGGCGGACCCATTTTTTATATTTCCAGGGCGTCCAGATGCCCACCGGACAATATTGGTATGTGTCCGTCACCGTCGCCAAGGGGGCGAAGCCGGGCAAGCGGGTCGTCCTGGTCAGCGGCGTGCACGGCGACGAGATGAGTTCCGTGCACACCGTGCAGAGCGTGATGAACCAGCTCGATCCGGGTGAGATGTCGGGCACGGTGATGTCGGTCACGGATGTCTCCCGCCCGGCGCTGGAAGGCATGCAGCGCCGGTGGCCCAACGAGGGCCGGGGCGCCGACCTGATCGACATGAACCGGGAATGGCCCGGCAATGAGAACGGCCTTACCGCGCCCAGCCGGCATGCCGGGATTTTGTTCAACCGTCTGCTGCGGCCGAACGCCGATGCCGCCATCGATTTTCATACCGGCACCACCGGCTTCGATGTCACCGCCTTCAACATCGGCGGCCTGGATGTGCCCGCCATCAAGGCGATGGTGGAGCTTTATCCCGTGGGCCAGATCTTCGACAATCACGTGTATCCCGGCGTGCTGCACAATGCCTTCATCGACGCGGGCATTCCCGCCTTCACGCCGGAAATCGGCGCCGCGCGGGTGCTGAACCTCGAAATGGCCGCGCTGTTCGTGGAAGGCACGATGAACGTCCTCAAGCATCACGGCATCCTGCCGGGGCCGATGGGGCGTACGGGGAAGGACGTTAACGTCTTCATCGGCAACAGCGCGTTCCCGATCCTGGCGACCAAGGGCGGGCTGGTGGAGCACCTGGTGAAGCTCAACGACACGGTCGAAGCGGGACAGAAAGTGGCGGTCCAGCGCGACAGTTTCGGGCAGGTGGTGGCGGAATATCGCAGCGGCGTCGCCGGCGCGGTCACCGGCCAGCGCAGCGACGCCATGGCCGAACCCGGCAACCCCCTGGTCTTCATCCTGTTCCACAAGCCAGAGCCGGACGGCGGCGAGACCTATCCCGAATAACCGGGCCGGGCTGGCGCCGGGTCTAGGGTTAAAACCCAATCAAGCTCTTGAGCTGGAATGCCTGTCGTGATTCAAACTTCCAATCGAAGGAGCTTGGGTCATGGCAGGCGAATTCTGGCTAAGTGATCTGCAGTGGGCCGCGATTGAACCGCACCTTCCGCGTAATAGGCCTGGTGCCCGCCGTGTTGATGACCGTCGGGTGCTAAGCGGTATCATTCACGTCCTTAAGTCGGGATGCCGCTGGCAAGATTGTCCCGCGTTCTACGGTCCACCGACGACCATCTACAATCGGTTTCATCGCTGGTCCGGCCGTGGATTATGGCAGCGCCTCTTTCAGGCGCTCATCGTCGTGACCCCGGATGACGTGCAGATGATCGACAGCACGACTGCCAAAGCTCACCGCTCTGCAGGTGGGGGAAAAGGGGGGAGGCGGCGCAAGCGGTTGGTCGCTCGCGCGGCGGACGCACCACCAAAATCCATGCCGTCGTCGACGGCTGCGGACGCCCCATCGCCTTCGAAATAACGGCCGGCCAACTGGGTGATGTGAGGGCGGCAGCCGTTCTGCTGGCACCGCTGCCGCCGGGACGTATGTGTGCCGCCGATACCGCCTACGACAGCAATGGGCTTCGCCAGTTTCTGGTAAATCGCGGCACCATGCCGGTGATTCCGAACAATCCAACCCGGAAACACCGGCACCCCTTCGACCCGGTCGCCTACAAGCAGCGCAACCTCATCGAGCGCATGTTCTGTCGCCTCAAGGATTTTCGACGCATCGCCACCCGCTACGACAAGCTCGCCGTGAACTTCGCTGCCGCCGTCACGCTTGCCGCTATCGTCATCTGGTGGACCTGATTGAGTCTGGAGCCTAGAGCATTTTCGAGCGAAGTGGATACCGGTTCGCGTGAAGAAAATGCGATAACGCAATGTTCTAGCACAGCTGCCGCTCGGCGAGGGCGGCGAGCTGGTCCGCGACCGTGCCCCAGCCGTCATGAAAGCCCAGCTCTTCGTGCATGGCGCGGTCGGCGCCGTTCTTGTGCATCACATGGGCGGCATAGGCGGTGCCGTCGGGATGGTCGCGGAACGTGATGATCGCGGTGATGAAGCCCTTTTCCGCCGGCCGCCAGCCGCCCAGCAGCACGTTGGTGAAGACGATCCGCTCCTGCGCCGCCACGTCGAGGAAGCAGGCGTCGAGATGGGGCACGAAGGCGCCGCCATCCTCGCTCATGCGCGTCACGAAGGCGCCGCCGGGACGAAGCTCCATCTGCGCCACCTCGCAGCGGGTGGGGGCGGGAATCCACCATTGCGCGAACTGCGCGGGATCCGCCCAGGCGTTCCAGACCACGGATCGCGGCGCCTTGATGATGCGGGAGAGGGTCAGGTCGAGATCGGCATTCACGCTGGGGCTCATTCTGGTGTGTCCGGGTTGGCGGTGGTCACGAAGCGTTCCAGCCGGTCGGCGCGGCCTTCCCAGAGGGCGCGCTGGCCGCGCAGCCAGGATTCGGCGAGCGCGATGGATTCGCCCTCGATGGCACAGGTGCGCACGCGCCCGGCCTTATGCGTGCGGATCAGGCCCTGGCCCTCCAGGAAATGGATGTGCTTCATGAACGACGGCAATGCCATGTCGAACGGCGCCGCCAATTCGCTGATGCTCGCCGGCCCCCGGCCCAGCCGATCCAAAACGGCGCGGCGGGTGGGGTCGGCCAGCGCCTGGAAGACACCGTCCAAGCGGTCTGAATACTGATCCATAAGGCTAAGTATCACGTGTGAATACTTAGCGCAACAGCTAAGCGTTGGACTTCGTCCCGGCCGGCAGAAACACCGCCTGCGCCTCCCGCGCCGCCTTGGCGATGAAATCGGCGGCGACTTTCACGCGGGCGAGGTCGCGCGTGTCGGCATGGGTGAGCAGCCAGAAGCTGCGGATCAGCGAAACCTCCTGCGGCAGGATGGGCACCAGCGCGGCGTCGGTGTCGCCCATGAAATTGGGCAGCACGCACACCCCCGCCCCGCCGCGCGTCGCCATGAATTGCGCCACGAGGTTGGAGCTTTTCAGGCGCGGCCGCAGCTCGCGCGAGACCGCCGGCACATAGTCCAGTTCGGGCGCATAGATGAGATCGTCGATATAGCTGATGAAGGGATGGCGCAGCAGCGCCGCCCGGCTTTCGATGGGACCATGGCGGGCAAGATAATCGCGCGCGGCATAAAGGCCGAGGCGATAGTCCGTGAGCTTGCGCGCGTGCAGGCGCCCTTCCTTGGGCCGGCTGATGGAGATGGCGATGTCCGCCTCGCGCTTGGAAAGGCTGAACAGGCGCGGCATGGCCAGCAATTGGATGTCCAGCGCCGGATGCAGGGCCGCGAGCGCGCCGATGCGCGGGGCCAGGAAGAAGGTGCCGAACCCGTCCGGCGCGCCGATCCGCACCGCCCCGGAGACGCCGAGATCCGCCCCGCCAATCTCCTGCTGGGCGCCGGCGGCGAGCGTCTCCATGGCTTCCGCCGTCGCCATGAGCCGTTCGCCCGCGCTGGTGAGCACATAGCCGGCCGGCTGGCGGTCGAACAGTTTCGCCCCGAGGCTATGTTCAAGGGCCGCGAGGCGCCGGCTGACCGTGGAATGCTCCACCCCTAGCAGCCGCGCCGCCGTGGTGAGCTTGCCGGTGCGGGCGATGGCCAGGAAATGGCGCAGGTCCGCCCAGTCGAACGCCGCCGATGGCATGTGAAAATCCGCACAGTTACCGTGCGATAATAGCCCTGGATGTGCAAAAAATGATAGGCCATTGTGCCGGCCAATAAGCGACGCCAAAAATCTGGGAAACGCTTTAATCAGGGAGGCGCATCATGCGCGATATCGGCCATTTCATCGGCGGCAAGCACGTCGCGGGCACGTCGGGACGCTATAGCGACGTGTGGCAGCCCATGACGGGCGAAGTGGTGGGCCGCGTGGCGCTCGCCTCGGCCGCCGAGATGCGCGCCGCCGTGGAGAATGCCAAGGCCGCGCAGATCGGCTGGGCCGCGACCAATCCCCAGCGCCGCGCCCGGGTGATGATGAAATTCCTCGAACTCGTGCAGCGCGACTATGACGCGCTCGCCGACCTGCTCGCCCGCGAGCACGGCAAGACCGTTCCCGACGCCAAGGGCGACATCCAGCGCGGCCTGGAGGTGATCGAGTTCGCCTGCGGCATTCCCCATCTGCTGAAGGGCGAATTCACCGACGGCGCCGGCCCCGGCATCGACGTCTATTCCATGCGCCAGCCGCTGGGCGTGGTGGCCGGCATCACGCCGTTCAACTTCCCGGCCATGATCCCCATGTGGAAGTTCGGCCCCGCCATCGCCTGCGGCAATGCCTTCATCCTCAAGCCGTCCGAGCGCGATCCCGGCGTGCCCATGAAGCTCGCCGAACTGATGATGGAAGCGGGCCTGCCCGCCGGCATCCTGAACGTGGTGAACGGCGACAAGGAAGCGGTGGACGCGATCCTCGACGATCCGGACATCCAGGCGATCGGCTTCGTCGGCTCGTCCGCCATCGCGCAATATATCTATGCGCGCGGAGCGGCGAACGGAAAGCGCATCCAGGGCTTCGGCGGCGCCAAGAACCACATGATCATCATGCCCGACGCGGACATGGACCAGGCCGTGGACGCCCTGATCGGCGCCGGCTACGGCTCGGCCGGCGAGCGCTGCATGGCGATCTCGGTGGCGGTGCCGGTGGGCGAATATGCCGCCGAGAAGCTGCTGGAAAAGCTGGTGCCCCGCGTGGAGAGCCTCAAGATCGGCCCCTCCACCGACGTCACCGCCGATTTCGGCCCTCTCGTCACCCGCGAGGCGCTGGAGCGCGTGACCAATTATGTCGATATCGGCGTGCAGGAAGGCGCAAACCTGCTGGTGGACGGTCGCGGCTTCAAGCTCCAGGGCTATGAGAACGGCTTCTACATGGGCGGCTGCCTGTTCGACAATGTCACCGCCGACATGCGCATCTACAAGGAAGAGATCTTCGGCCCGGTGCTGTGCGTGGTGCGCGCGCCGGACTATAAGGAAGCCCTACGCCTGCCCACCGAGCATGAATATGGCAATGGCGTCGCCATCTTCACCCGCGACGGCGACGCCGCCCGCGACTTCGCCTCCAAGGTGCAGGTGGGCATGGTGGGCATCAATGTGCCGATCCCGGTTCCGATCGCCTATCACACCTTCGGCGGCTGGAAGCGCTCGGGCTTCGGCGATCTCAACCAGCACGGGCCGGACGGCGTGCGCTTCTACACCAAGACCAAGACCGTCACCTCGCGCTGGCCCTCGGGCGTGAAGGATGGCGCGGAATTCGTCATCCCCACCATGGGGTGAAGCCAATCCGGCGCGCCCTGCCTTGCGCGGCCGCGCCGGTTCGCTCAAACCGCTTTAAGCGTAGACGCCTCAGGCGCATGACGCGGCCGGTTCCAGCGCCATGCGCCTTCCTTCGGCACGCCGGGCCAACCGGCGGCCGGTTGTTCGCATTCGGGAGGGTGCCATGTTTGAATTGACGGAAGACCAGCAGGCCATCCGCGCCATGGCGCAGGATTTCGCGCGCGAGGAAATCGCCCCCCATGCCCAGGCGTGGGACGCGGCGGAGCATTTCCCCATACCCACCCTCAAGGCTGCCGCCGCGCTCGGCATGGGCGGCATCTATGTGCGCGAGGAACACGGCGGCTCCGGCCTGTCGCGGCTCGACGGCACCTTGATCTTCGAGGCTTTGGCCACCGGCTGCCCCGCCACCTCCGCCTTCCTGTCGATCCACAACATGGTCGCCGCCATGATCGACCGCTTCGGCGACGATGCCCAACGCCTCGCCTGGCTGCCGGGCCTGTGCAGCATGGAGCGGGTGGCGAGTTATTGCCTCACCGAGCCGGGCAGCGGCTCGGACGCGGCGGCGCTGAAGACCCGCGCGGTGAAGGACGGAGACCATTACGTTCTGGACGGGGTGAAGCAATTCATCTCCGGCGCCGGCGTCTCCGACCTTTATGTGGTGATGGCGCGCACCGGCGGGCCCGGCCCCTCGGGCATTTCCGCCTTCCTGGTGGAGGCGGGCACGCCCGGTCTCTCGTTCGGCGCGAATGAGAAGAAGATGGGCTGGAAGATCCAGCCCACCCGCGCGGTCATCATGGAGGGCGTGCGCGTGCCGGCGCAAAACCTGCTGGGCCGCGAGGGCGAAGGCTTCAAATTCGCCATGGCCGGGCTCGACGGCGGCCGGCTGAACATCGCCGCCTGCTCGCTCGGTGGCGCGCAGGGCGCGTTCGACAAGACGCTCGGCTACATGCGCGAGCGCACCGCCTTCGGCAAGGCGCTGAACGAATTCCAGGCGCTGCAATTCCGCCTCGCGGACATGGACACCGACCTGGAGGTCGCCCGCACCTTCCTGTGGCGCGCCGCCGCCGCCTATGACCGCGCCGACCCGCAGGCCACCCGCCTGTGCGCCATGGCGAAACGCGTCGTCACCGACAGCGGGTTCGAGGTGGCGAACCAAGCGCTGCAATTGCACGGCGGCTACGGTTATCTCGCCGATTACGGGATCGAGAAGATCGTGCGCGACCTGCGGGTCCACCAGATCTTGGAAGGCACCAACGAAATCATGCGGGTCATCATCTCCCGCGCTCTGGTGGCGCGGACGAACTGATCCGGCAACAAGAAGAACGGGAGGAAGATATGGCCAGCATCGGTTTCATCGGGCTCGGCAACATGGGCGGGCCCATGGCGGCCAATCTGGTCAAGGCGGGACATGCCGTGCGCGGCTTCGACCTGTCCCCCGCCGCGCTGGAGGCCGCTAAAGCCAAGGGCGTCGCGATCGCTTCCACCGCCGCGGAGGCAGTGGCGGACGCGGATATCGTCGTCACCATGCTGCCCAGTGGCAAGCATGTGGTGGGCGCCACCACCGGCGAGAACGGCCTGTTCGCCGCCGCCAAGCCCGGCACTTTGTTCATCGACAGCTCCACCATCGACGTCGCCTCGGCCCGCGCGTTCCATGAGGCGGCGCTGGCGGCGGGACACGAGCCGCTCGACGCCCCGGTTTCCGGCGGCGTGGGCGGGGCGGAAGCCGGTACGCTCACCTTCATGGCGGGCGGCACGGCGGAGGCGTTCGCCAAGGCCCAGCCGATCCTCGCGCTGATGGGCAAAAAGATCGTCCATTGCGGCGATGCCGGTGCCGGCCAGGCGGCGAAGATCTGCAACAACATGATCCTCGGCATTTCCATGATCGCGGTCAGCGAAGCGTTCGTGCTCGGGGAGAAGCTCGGCCTCTCCCATCAGGCGCTGTACGATGTGGCCTCCACCTCCTCGGGGCAATGCTGGTCGCTCACCACTTATTGCCCCGTGCCGGGGCCGGTGCCCACCAGCCCCGCCAATCGCGGCTATCAGCCGGGGTTCGCGGCCGCGCTGATGCTGAAGGATCTGCGCCTCTCCCAGGAAGCCGCCGGCCAAGCGGGCGCCGCCACCGCGCTCGGGGCGGCCGCCACCGCGCTCTACACCGCCTTCGAGGAAGAGGGGAATGCCGGCAAGGATTTCTCCGGCATCATCGAATGGGTGCGCACCCGCGAGGGATGAAGCGCCGGCCCTTCACGCGTCTCTACGACATGCCCCGGCTGGTCCGGGGCATTTTTTTGCGCGCCGCTGGTCCGTGTGGGGGACCCTCTCATTTTGCAGTAGGGAGGGATGACAAAAAATCGGCGGAACCCGTTGATAGTGCAGGATTAGAGGGCCGATATGGAAAATTCGGCCTTTTGCAGTGGATCGCCATTTTCGACCAAAATCGCCCATACCTCTTGAAGCGGGCATGCCACCCGGCGACCGAAAACGGTCAATCCCCACTCACTAGCCGCCATTTGCGCCTGAAATGGGCGCGCCTTTGAGTGGGCGGCGCGGATAGCGGGCCGTTTTAGCTGGTTGCAGCACCACATACGGCCCGCATTAGCACCTTAATTGTCGAGAGGCTTAATCGATGAAAACCTGATGATGAACTCAGGCTCGGTGATTGTGCCGCGCAGCGTCAGGCTGCCCTCTTTTACACAATCCGTGGGTGACTTGAAGAAGGTGCCGGACAATATAACCTTCTGCCCCTCTTTCAGAACAACAGCGGATTGAAACAGGGGCGAACTCGGATCGATAAGCGTCTTATCGGATATGTCTGATAGGGAGTTATTCCATGTTTTTACGTAAACATTTGGTCCAATTGTGACTTCCATAACCCCTTTGCCGTCTCCATTGGTTGAAAGGTCATAGATCACACCAACCCACGCTTTCGGCTGGCTGCCCTTCAGGATGGAGCATATCTCTTTCGCGCGAGCAGGGCGGGCAGCGCCCTTGGCCATATCGTTCGCTCCCTTGCTGTAGGTGTCGCGCGCGGCCTCAATCGCCGCAATGAACCGCTTTTGCTGTTCTGGCATCGTCGGAAACTCGGGGAACTCGGCGGCCATCGCGAGCGACCCGCCGAGCGCCATCGCGCCTGCGATCAAATAAGCTTTCATAGTTCCCCCTCACCCGGCCGGAGGACCAACCTCCGGTAACTAAATCTGTAGAAAGATACCTATATCAAAACCTGAATTGGCGAGAATGGCCAATTTTACGAGCATCAGGCCGAGCGTTTGCCGGTCCCCGGCTCCAGAACTGCTTGTTGCAGCCGTCTCTTTAGTCGCTTCAGCATCACCTGCATCTGGTCAGGATATTCATCCGGGCCTTCGGATGCCGCTGCGATTTCCGATAGCACCTCATAGGCGACGCGCCCGAGTTGAGCCTCAGGCAACGCGATTCCGGCTTCCCGGTGAGCCTCGGCAATAGCGGCCACAACTCGGCCCATCAAGGCTGGATCGGCGGGGATGATCTGCGATTGCCCGGCTATATGACGCATTGGCCCCTTGCCGCTCCAGAGCCAATCAAGCGTAACTCCTGCCGCCTCAGCCATCGCCGCAGCCTTGTCTAATCCCGGCACAGAGGTTCCGCGCAGATAACTCCGAATTGAAGACTCCAGAACCCCGCATTTCAATGCGAACGCATTGACGCTAAGCGGTTGGATTGCCGACTCGAGACGAGATGCAAAGCCGTCAGACTTCATCGGCCCAACTCTGACCAAACCATACAACACGCAGGAGTTACGTCAGGGTTTTCGCAAACCCTTATCTCGCAACGCTTTGCCTGCGTCCTCATGGAGGTGCCTCCACCCTTCCAACTCTGACCACGCAAAATAATGCGAGCATCCACTTGACTGGATCGCATTATTCACCGAATTTATTCACGTTCGTGCGCACAATTGTGGACACGTTCGTGTTCGTTTCACCCCGAAAAAACCGACCCTGGCGTGGGTCGGTGGTCCGAGGAGTAGGACATGACCAAATCGTCGCCTGTCGTATGGGACAGGCACGCGATTAAGGCCGAGGTGCACCGTCGGGGCACGACGCTGACGGCGATCGCCGTCAACGCCGGCATCGAAGAATCCGCCTGCCGCTCCGCCCTTCTGCGCCGCTCCCACGCAGGGGAGAAG
>NZ_JBAFWO020000001.1:0-169634 GCF_043195105.2 Roseixanthobacter finlandensis
ATGAACTCCTCGGCTCGTTACCCAACAAGCCGAGGAATTTCTCATGCTTTTGCTCATCCCTGGCTCCGAGATCGCGCAGCATGGCGATCTGATGGAGCGCGTCTTCCGCTTCCGGCATGCCATCTTCGTCGAAGAGAAAGGCTGGAGCGACCTGCGCCAACCGGACGGGCTCGAACGGGACCGCTTCGACGACGCGCATGCGATTCATCAGGTCTGCCTGCGTGACGATGAGATCGTCGGTTACCAAAGACTGCTTCCGACGACACGCCCGCATTTGCTGAGCGACGTCCTGACCGATCTTTGCCGGAGCAAGCCGCCGCGGGGGCCACGCGTCTTCGAATGGACACGCTTTTGCGTGGCACCCCGTCATCGCGAGCTCCGCCCCAGCGCAAACGGACCATTCCTCGAGCTGGCGCAAGGCGTGGTCGAATGGGGCATGGCGCATCGCGTGGATACCGTCACCGTGGCAATCGATTGGCGGCTGATGGTGATCGCGATGCAGCTGCGGTTCTTCGTGCGCCCTCTCGGCTTTCCCAAGCGCATCGGCCGCGACGAGGTCGTGGCGCTGCGCATGTCATTCAACCGGGAAACCCTCACGACGATCCAGCAGGCGCGGCATTGCGAAGGCTCGGTTCTCCCTGACCCCGGATCACTGCCTTCGGCGGCATAACCCAACTCTCTTAGATCAGGAGGTGCGCCGTGATCCGAACCGCCGATACGAAGCTCATCGCGAGTGAACTGCATTCTCGCTACGAGCCGCCCCGCGCCGTCGCGCTGATCGGACGGACGTTGCAGAAGGCCCTCTTTGCCGGCAGGGCGGACGAGGTGGTGTTTTGGGCATTGGTTTACGCACACTATCGTAGCGGTGATCTGTGTGACGCGACTGAAGAGCAGCTCGCGGCATTCCGGAAAAATATTCTGCCGGATCCGCCCGACCTGAACTGAGCCAGTCGGACGATCAAACGTCGGTCGGCGCGACGACGATCGATGCGGTGGTTGCCGTCGGTGGGTTGGCGGCGAAGCCCGTCGACGTCGGGAAGTCTCCAGGTCCCGACGGTCCGCAGACAGCCTGTCCATCCTTGCAGTTGGGATCAGCCATGGCGCGGGCGTTGCTTGCCATACCGCAGATCGTCGTCCCGTTGATGTCGGAGAAGCCTGAGCATGACCCGGAATTTACCATCTTCTGGCAGTTGCCGGTGCCAAGCTGGATACACGCCGCGATGAAACTGGCGTCCACCTTCTGGCCGTCGAAGGTCGACATCGAGGCCAGCTGTTTCACGGCCGGCGCGTTGTAGCCCGCATTCGTCAGCCTGGCCCAGGCATCGACCTGATCCTGCAGCGACATGCACCCGTATCCGGCGCGATCCGTGCCGGCATATTTCTGGACATTGGCGTTGTTGAGCTGGAAGATTCCGGTGCAGCAACTGCCATTGTAGACGCCCTTGTTGCCGCCGGATTCGAAACGCCCGAGACCACCCAGCGAGCATGACGTCCCCTTGAGATCGTCGCGCAGGGAGGAGTTTCTCACCGCGTCGGTGATCTCCTGGGCTGAATAATTGGTGCGCTCGCAATATTGGCCTTTCTGCGCCAGCGCATGGCCTGTCACCGCCGCGAGCAACATCGGAACGAATGCGAGCGTCGTGATCAATCTGGCAAGCTGTCTACCCATGGTCGCCTCCTGGTGCAGGGAATCACCTGATCGAATAGGTCCGCGCGCAGCCGGGCACGTCGCGACCGCCGACATTGGTCCGGAAGGCGATGGTGCCGGCTGCCGGATCGAAGCGCGTGTAGGAATTGTCATTGCGGTTCTTCGCCGGGATGTCCGGATCGGCGTGATCCGCGTAGCAGCCCGTTGCCGTCTTGATGGCGAGAACCTTGCCGTTCTCGATGGTGACGATGCGCAGCGGACAGGTCGATGGCTCGATCTCGGCGCCGGCGTCGTTCGCGCCGCTGTCGCAATCGCGCGAGAGCGCGGTGCTGACAATGATCGTGCGGGACCCGTCGCGATAGGTCGAGGACAGGGCCGTCACCAGGGCATTCTTGCCATTGAGCGGTCGCTTGAGCTCGGTGGTGACGTAGGCATTCGCTTCGCGGATCACGTCCGGCCAGACGAGCGTCTGCAGGGTGTCGGTTTTCGATGGCGTCTGGAAATTGTGGAACGTCATCGGCTGCCAGGCCCCGGAGCCCTGGTCCTGCGCAACGGCGGCCGTTGAGAGGGTGGTAAGCCCGACAAGTGCGATGACGAGAAAGGAACGCATCGAAGCCTCCTGATGCTGAGATGGCCGGCCAGCATGGCATGGCCGCAGGGGCGGTCCGGGCCGCGGCGCAAGCCGCGCCCCGCAAGGGGTCGCCTTGACCGCGCCGTCAGCGGACATTGGATGATGGCGGGCGCGCAGCCGTTTGATCATGGCGCGCCCAGCGGGATGTTGTTCGAGCAGCCGTCGACGGCCTGATGGTCGATGACGAGGCCGGTCTTCACCGTCTTCGTCGCGACATCATAGGCAGCGTAGGCGACGGTTCGGGCGAGGTCCACGGGTGCGCCCGCCGCGGCCGGCGCGAGTTCGAGGAAGCAGGCGCTCCCCCCGTCGAGGGTGCGAACCTGAATGCCTTCATAGATGGCGATCCGCAGGGGACAGAGTTTTATCGTGGCGCGCGCCGACGCCTGGACCTCTTTCAGCGTGCAGCCCGTCGCCGTGTTCAGGATGCTGAGCACGACCGCCTTCCTGGCGCTCCAAATGACGAAATGCGCCTCGGTCGCCGGGGCGTTGGCGCTTGCGTAGCGCGTGTCGCCGCGCGCGAGATAGGCGCGGTTGTTGTCCTCGATGGCGTCCTTCCAGATGTCGGCATAGGTGGCGGTGTCCGCCGTCGCGTGCTGGAGATCGGCATAGGACATCGGACGCCACGCTCCTGGATCTGCGGTGAGCGCCTGGGCATGAACGAGTGCCGGGATCACAAGAGACATCCATGCAGCGGCGATCGCTGGCATTCGTCGCGCGATATGCCGTGGAAAGCAGGTGCGCATTCCTTCAACAACATCTAGTATAATGAACCAATGTCGCACCCGTGGAAAGCCCCCGCCGCGCTATTCGTATCGATCGCGGCCCGGGACCCAGCGCCACGCGTCTTTCGGCGAGCGCTCACCGCCGCGCCAGGGGACAAGGGTTCGCGGCGGATCGACCGGCTGCATGTTCCAGACAGAGCGGTAATGATAGAAGTTCGCGGTCTCGCGCCTGAGACGTCTGCCCCCGGCATCGAGAAAATCTGTGGCGCAATGCACGACGGGTCCCCGGTAGCGGCTGACGCGCGCGGTCTGGGCATCGAGCGCTCCGGGCTTGCAGCCGAAGAGCCAGACAGAGGTCGCGCGCGACGGCGGGATCGGGTCGTCGCCAAGCAGCCGGCGATAGGCGTCGTTGGCCTGGGCCTGCGTCGGATAGGAGAAGCGTTCGGTCAGGATCGGGGCGAACGTCGTCCGATCGGGAGCGTATTCGAGGCGCCCGGGCTGAACGCGGTCTGGCTCGTAGAGCGTGTCGCGCGATGGCAGAGGCAACGCCTCGACAACCGGCGACGTCGGGGCGGCGCAAGCCGCCAGGGCGAGCGCCAGAAGCCCGGGCGCGAGATAGGCCGCGACGTTCATGGCGCGGCCTCGGCGCCTTTCTTCGCGATGGCACGCCGCCGATCGCTGGTCCGGTACTCCCAGGGCATCTGGAACGTGCTGGCCCAGATGCCCCGATAGGCTTTGCGCGCGTCCCTCTCGGCCGACACATAGGCGCGGATCGCGGGATCCTGCTCGCTTGGCGGCAGGGTCATCGCAATGCCGTCGCGGATCATGTCGGCGCCGATATCGGCGTGATCCGCCGAGGCGCAGCGCGCGAGGTGCTCGCCCTGCTCATCGCGAAGAATGTTGCAGGCAACCCATTTGTTGAGCGTTGCCGAGACCAGCCAAGCCGCCGCCACGGTGCCGCACGGCCAGGGCTGACGGCCGAGATGAGCGGCTTGCCCTGGCGCACAGGTGTCGATGCCGTAGAGCCGATAGACAGCCTGCGTCTCGATATCGCGAAAGCGCGTCCCGTCGAGAACCTCGACGCGCAGCGGTGGCGATTGCAGCGCGCTACCTGGCGAGTAAAGGCCGGATCTTTCCGGCGATTGCGCGCCGGCCAATGTGGTCGCGGCAAGCGTGGCGACCATGACGATGGTCCCCGTTCTGGCGCCGCGGTTACGCCCCCGCGTCATCACGGTTGCCCAGGTCGAGCTTGTGGAAGGCATTGGCGATGACGTCGGTGGTGTAGACTGTCTCACCGGCCTTATCCTTATATGAGCCGTCGGCGATGCGGCACTCCGCGTAGACGGCGTCGCCTTTGACGACATGGGTCAGCGCCCATTGGGCGACCTTTTCGTTCAGCAGGCTGATCGTCACCCAGTCGGTCTCTTCCTTTCGCTCGCCCTTGCTGTCGGTCCAGACGCGATCGGTCGCGACATTGACCTTGGCGGTCTTGCCAAAGGCCTTCGGTGCCTGTCCGACATGGCCGCGAAGGATGAACAGGTTGGTGGTTCTCATGGGCAAGGCTCCCTCGGCTGGTGGTGGCGTTGGTCATGGCGGCGCGATCCCTGGCGTGTCCGGGGCGCTCGAGGCTGTTGGCTGCGACGGCGTCGTAGCCGATCGATCCGCCCGGAGCGCGCGCAGGATGATGGCGTTCGGTTCGGGCAGGTCGGCGAAGGCCCACAGCCCGGCGTGTCCGCGTTGCGCCACGAGCTGCGCGACGAAGTAGGGCGGGTGGACCGGCTTGCCGTCGGGTGTCAGCGCCGCGAAGCCGTAGCCGGTCGAAATCAGCGCGGTGCCGAGATCGATCCGTGAGCCGGCGCCTGCTCCGCTCAATGGTTGCGCGATGCAGAACACGAAGACCGTGCGCGCCTCCGGCAGGGCAGCCGCCTGGTAGCATTGTGGCTTCAGGTCCCGCGTCAGCGCGATCAGCATCGCGAGCGAGGCCTCGCCGCAGTCACGCTTCACGCCATGCGCATTGGTGACGATGGTGCCGCGCAGGCAGGACTGAACCCCATAAAGGCGATAGATCACGCCGCCGTCCGTCCAGCTGTCGCCGGTCTGGTAGACAGCGTTGCCTGGGACGGCAAACCAGCCCGGCGCGGCGGACTGCGCCGCCACGGGCGATACCGCGGCCGCCAGCACGAGGAGCGCGACGCGGACGCGGCGCATCTCAGTATCCCCTCAGCGAGAAATAAAAGCGCTGCGCGCCGTTCGCCGTGGAGATGTCGACATAATTGGGCTCGGTGCGAGCCTGCCGTGGTGTCGTGGGATAGGTAGTCTCACACGACCCATCGTCACCACTATGGCAATCGCGCCGCGGTTTGGAGGTGTCGGCGCAAAGATCACCGTTCGGCGCCGGCACGAGCGCGTCGGTATCGCCGCCGGTTCGTTGCATGGGCGTCGTGCCGGTCGGGCAGGCGAAATAGGGCTCAAAGCCAAGGCGCCCGGCATTGCCTTCCGGGCAGGTCGGCCAGGACCCGCCGCGCGCGAGCGACCGGAAGAGCTGCTGCATGACCGGCACGCAATAGGGGATGCCCGACCAGCTGGGCGCCGTGGCAGCGGCGCAAAGGAGTACCTTGCAGCCAAATGAGGCATCCTGCGCCCCGGCTCCGCCGGGCCCAAGCGCGCCGCCGGTGACGATTATCGCCATCGCCAACCACTGAGGCCGCTTCATCCGCCCTCCTTTTCGGTCCTCTAGGAAAACTCGTCGCCAGTCGTGTTGCCATCGTATCAACATTCAATATATTGTCCATGGCGAATTGATTTGAGGGCAGGGCATGTGGATTCGCGGCTTGACGATCGGAACGCTCCTGACGACCGGGATGGCAGGGGCCAGCGCGCAGAGCGGAGCGCCTACGACGCTCGCCACCGTCGACAGTTCCGGCCGCGTCGTCCCGATCGAAGCGCCGGCGCAACCGGTCGAGATACTCCAGGGTCAGAAGGGCGCGGCATCTCCCTGTGCGCCTGCCACGGACCTCGCATCCGATGCCGCGAGGGCGCTGATCGTGAGGATCGCCACAGAGGAGAAGTTCTATCCGGACTTCGTCTTGTCGGTCGCCAAGATCGAGAGCCGCTATCTGTCGACGGCGCTATCGGAAAAGGGCGCGTATGGCCTGATGCAGTTGATGCCCGAGACGGCGCAGCGTTTCGATGTCGATCTGTGCGACCCGGTAGGCAATGTACGCGGCGGCGTCCGCTTTCTGCGCGCGCTGCACGAGCGCTACCGGAATCCGTTCTTCATTCTCGCCGCCTACAACGCCGGTGAGGCCGCCGTGCAAAAAAGCCGCGGTGTTCCGCCTTATCCCGAGACCGTGCGTTTCGTCGCCGACGTCATGAACGACTTCTATACATGGCCAGACCCCGCCGCGGCCGCGACAGTCGGCGCCGCGCGGGTCGCGTCGGCCGCTGCCGACATCATCCAACCTCTCTCCGGCGGCGCTTCACCAGCGGCAGCCTCGGAGCCTGCGAAGCCACGCGCCAAGACACAATGGAGCGACGGCTTCGTGATGCATGTCGACTGAGGAGACCGTAGATGAAGCAGCCGTCGAGACGCGTTCCTTACCTCACCGGAGCCATGTTGCTTCTGATGACCGCCGGCGCCGCCGCACAGTCGGGCGGCACACTGCAGCCGGTGCAGTCGACGCTGACCACCCTCGTGCAGGCGCTGACCGGCCCGATCGCCACCGCGCTGGCGACGCTTGCCGTCATCGCCTGCGGCTTCTTCGCCTGGTCGGGCCGGCTGACCTGGGGCATCGCCGGCAGTGTGATCTTCGGCATCGTGCTGGTGTTCGGTTCGGCGCAGATCGTTCAATTCTTCCAGTCGGCGGTCGGTCAATGAACAGCCAGCACCTCGAAGAGCCGCATATCAGCCCGCTGGTCAAAGCACTCACACGCGCGCCGACGCTGATGGGCGTGCCGTACATGTATTTCATGTTCAACGGCGTGGTCTCGTCGGTCTGCTTTCTGATCTCCCACAATTTGTTCCTGCTGCTGGTCGCAATCCCGCTGCATCTGTTCGGCTACATATTGACGCTGCGCGATGATCGCATCTTCGAAATCCTGTTCGTCAAATCGACAAGATGCCCACCCCGCTCGCGCGCCTTCTGGGCCGCCGACAGCTATCGCGCGTGAGGCGAGGAGATGGTGGCAAAGGCACTCCTCGATGAACTGACCTACGGTGCGGTGTCGCGCCGCGAGCGTCCGGTGGCCAGCCACATCCCCTATACCCGCCATGTCGACGATCACGTCATCAAGACCCGCGACGGTCTGGTGATGACGATCCTGAAATGCGAGGGCTATTCCTTCGAGACCGCCGACATTAGCGAGATCAACTCCCGCCTGTTGGCGCGCAACGACCTCGTCCGCACGCTGGCCAATTCCCGCTTCGCGCTCGTCAGCCATATCATCCGCCGCGAGGTGCAGCCGCGGATCGCGTCGAGCTTCGACAATGCGCTGTGCCGCGAGATCGACGAGCGCTATGACGCGGCGCTGTCGCAGCGGCGGATGTTCGTCAATGATCTCTATCTGACCATCGTGCGTCGGCCGCTGCAGGGCCAGGCCGGCACGTTCGACGCGATGCTGACGAAGCTGCTTGGACGCAAGGACGCCGCCGGCGAATCCGTGGCGTCGCAGACGGCCTTGAGCGAGTTGCACGACGCCTCGACCGCAGTGCGCGAGAATCTCGCCGCCTATGGAGCGCGCCAGCTCGGCGTCGTACGCCGGGATGGGGTCTGGCACTCGGAACCGCTGGAATTCCTCGTTCAGCTCGTCAATGGTGGCATCCCCCGCCCAATGCATTTGCCACGCATGGCGCTCGCCGATGCGCTGTCGATGAAGCGGATCTTCTTCGGCAAGAACGCCATCGAAATCCGTGGCGCCGGGCCCGAGGACACCCGCTTCGGCGCCATGGTGTCGATCCGCGAGTATCCGGCGCAGACCGGACCGGGCTCCTTCGACAATCTGTTGCGTGTCCCGCACGAGTTCATCGCGACGCAGAGTTTCGCCATCGTCGACCGCCCCGAGGCGGCCAAGCAGATCGACCGCGTCGCCCGGCAGGTCGACATGTCGGACGAGGCCGGCTCCATCATCGCCGAGCATCTTGACGAAGCGCGTGACGAACTCCTGGCGTCCGAGGCGATCTACGGTGAGCACCACATGTCGGTGATGTGCCTCGGTCGCACGGTTGCCGAGGTTGCCGCCACCG
Organism: Roseixanthobacter finlandensis; assembly: GCF_043195105.2. NCBI lineage: Bacteria > Pseudomonadati > Pseudomonadota > Alphaproteobacteria > Hyphomicrobiales > Xanthobacteraceae > Roseixanthobacter > Roseixanthobacter finlandensis. The sequence continues at coordinate 8,244 of NZ_JBAFWO020000001.1, forward strand.
TGACCGCGGTCGGCGCGGCGCTGACCGATCGCTCGGTGATCTGGACGCGCGAGGATCTCAATTGCGAGCCGGCCTTCTGGGCCCAGCTGCCTGGGAATTTCCCCTACATCGCGCGCAAGTCGGTGATCTCCTCAAAGAACTTCGCCGGCTTCACGTCATTGCATAATTACCCGAGTGGGCGGTTGGACGGGAACCATTGGGGTCCGGCGATCTCGGTGTTCGAAACCACTTCGCAGACTGCCTATTACTACAATCACCATGTTCGCGACCTCGGCAACTTCACCGTCGTCGGGCCCTCGGGCAGCGGCAAGACGGTCTTCCTGTCCTTCATCTCGGCGCAGTCGCAGCGCGTCACGCCGCGACCGAAGCTGCTGTTCGTCGACAAGGATCGCGGCGCCGAGATCTTCATCCGCGCCATGGGTGGCCAATATGAGGTTCTGGTCCCAGGCGAGCCGACGGGGTTCAATCCGCTGTCCCTGCCCGACACAGCGCCGAACCGCGAATTCCTGTTCCAGCTCCTCGGCTTCATGTTGCGGCCAGGCCATGGCGGCGAGCTCAGCGCCTCCGAGGAGCAGGTCATCCGCAACGCCATCGCTTCAGCGCTGAGCGCCGGGCCGGACGGGCGGACGCTAAAGGCCTTCTCGACGCTGTTGCGCGGGCGCATCCGGGCCGGCGAGGGCGATCTCCTCGCTCGGTTGGAGAGCTGGATGCGGCCGGACCAGCGCGGTTGGCTGTTCAATAATGAGGCCGATCAGTTCTCGGTCTCGAGCATCTTCGGGTTCGACATGACACGGGTGCTGGACGATCCCGTCATCCGCACCGCGGCGCTGATGTACATCTTCCACCGCACCGAGGAGCTGTTGACGGGCGATCCGGTGATGATCTTCCTCGACGAGGGTTGGCGGCTGCTCGACGACCCGGTCTTCGCCTTCTTCATCAAGGACAAGCTGAAGACAATCCGCAAGCAGAACGGCATCATCGGCTTCGGGACGCAATCGGCCGCCGACATCGTGCGCTCCAACTCGGCGAGCACGCTGATCGAGCAGACCGCGACCAATGTCTTCTTCCCGAATCCGAAGGCGGATGACGAAAGCTACACCCGCGCCTTCCGGCTCTCGGAGCGCGAAGTGACCTGGATCCGCAGCACGGTGCCGGAGAGCCGTTCCTTCCTGATCAAGCACGGCCGCGACAGCGTCATCGCCAAACTCAATCTCGCCGGCATGCCGGACATCATCAAGGTGCTGTCGGGCCGCACCGAGACCGTGGCCGAGCTCGACGCGCTGCGGGCCCGCGTCGGTGACGATCCAGCCGTCTGGCTGCCGATATTCATGGGAAGGGCTGAGGCATGAAGCGGCTCGCGCTGACGGTGATTGCCTGGTCGTGGATCGGCGCAGGCGCGGCCTTTGCCGCCATCCCGACCACCGACGCCGCGCAGCTAACGCAGCATTCGGAGACCGCAGGCGCGACCATCAAACTGGTACCGATCTCCACGCAACGGCAGAACGCCAATCAGGGCGTGAAATGCGCCGTCACGACGGGCAAGAAGGCCAGCGTCACCGATCCGACGGTGCAGCCGCAATCGGGCGCCGGCAGCCGCACCATCCAGGTCTATGCACCGGAAATGCCGGCGGTCCCGACAGCGGAGGCCCACGGCGCCGCGCTCAACAGCCAGACCTTGTTCAAGTCGACGGGCGACGTCGTCGCCGGCCTCGATGCCAGCCGATCGACACTCGGCGCCGCACAATCTGCGTTTCGCAACGCCGGTTCGCAGGTTGGCACCGCGACGACGGTGATGGCGGCCATCGATATGAACAGTGCCGCGCGTCTGCAGAACAACCTCGCCTGGAACGGCGTGATGGGCTCGGCGAATATCTGGGTGACGGCCCTGAACGCGCTCAATCTGGCGCAGAACAGCGACATCAGCCGCGCCACCATTGGGATGCGCTCGGCGACAACGTCGTCGTCCGGCACCCCGACCATGCCGGCCTGCACGGTCGGCATGGTCGGCATGGTCGGATCGGGGACCGTGGCCGATCCCTGCCGCACGGCGGGGTCATGCTCGACCACGCCGCCGGGATCGCCCGTGGACCCAGGATGCGTCGCGGCCCGCCACATGGATAGCGACGGCAACGTCCTGTTCTACCTCTCGGCGGCTCAGGACGAGGCGCGGACTGCCGCGACCGCGCCCTCCGCCCAGCCGCCCTTGTCCGGCGCTGACGTCGCCGCCGCGATCGAGAGCATTCAAGCCAACGGCCAATAGGAGGCTGCCATGCGATCTGTTCTGAAACTGGCGCTCGGTCTCGCCGTGGGCCTGGTCATTGCCACGTCCGCAGCGCGCGCGCAGGTGCCGGTGATCGACAATGCGAATCTAACGAAAGCACAGGAGATCGCGACCAGCACCCGGCAGATCCTCGACGCCGACCAGCAGATCCTGCAATTCACGCAGAAGACGCTTGCCGCGGTGACCGGGGATCGCACCTCACAGGCGCAGGGCAGCCTGGCGCAGATGGCCCTGGGTGGTGGTTTCTCCATGGCGCAGGCCCCGTCACTGGGCTCGGTGATTTCGGGCGGCTCGTTGTCCTTCGCAGGCTTGGGCTCGGGATCGCAGAACATCGTCTCGACGCTGATCAACGGCCTGCAGCTCGTCCAGACCATCACCGGGATGACCGGCGGCCAGACGCACCCGGTCGACACCGCCTACAAGAACTCCGTCAATGTCGCGGCGACCCTGTCCGGCCTGATCGACTCGACGCAGGGAGCCGTCCAGCAGCGCTCCTCCGCATTTACCCAGGGCGGCCAGCAGATCGGCCAGGCCCAGGACCTGAAGGGCAGCGTCGACCAGAACACGCAGGTGCAGATCCAGACCGGACAGACCATCAATGAGCTCAACGGCGTCGTGAACAATGCGGCGGCGGCTGCCAACCAGGCGAATCTCGATCGCATCGCGGCGGAGTCCGCCGTCGCGCGCGCCATGAAATTCACCCAGCAGTGACTTTGGAGGACGCTTGAACAAGATCACCATCGCCGTCGCCGCTGCGATCATCCTCATCGTCGCCGCCAGCGTGATCATCATCCGCATGCCCGCGCCACCGGCACCCGCTGCGCAGACGGAGAGCAAGCCGGATACCGAAGGCCTGGCGCGCGCCATGACCTTCACCTCGCCCGCCGAGCCGAAGAAATGATCCGCACCTCGGCAGCACTCGCCGCCCTTTGCGGTCTCGCGCTTGCCCTCGCGGGCTGTGCCTACAAGCCACTCAAGGCGCCGTGTTCGCCGGACGAAGGCGGCGCGCCGCTCGGCTACGCGGCGTCTACGCCGACGCCATCACCTCAGCCGTTCGAGTCGCTTGACGCCTGCGGCCCGATGAAACCGATCTGAGGGCGCGATGGCGACGTTCAGCATCACCTCGCTGCTGCAATCGGTCGACCAGATCGGCCAGAACTACGTCTCGACCGCCTACCAGGCGCTGTCGAACGCGCTGACATCGGGCGGAGCGACGAGCGTCGCCGGGCTGCTCCTGACGCTTTATGTGATCTTCTGGGGCGTCGGCATCTGGCAGGGCACGGCAACCGGCGGCCCGGCCGACCACGCCTTCAGGCTGCTTCGCGCCTTCCTGATCTATGCGCTCGCAACCAGTTGGAACGATTTTCAGACGCTGGCGTACCGGTTCATGAATGACGGGCCGTCGGCGATCGGCAACGCGCTGCTCAGCGCCGTGACCACCGCCAACAACACCGGCACGGCGCAGAACCTGACCTCGGTCAACGGCGTGCAGTCGGCCCTGCAGAACATGTGGGACACCACCAACAGCGCCACCGAAGCGTTCCTGCAGAATGCGGGCCTCACCAATTGGGGGCCCTACATCTTCGCCGCCGTCTTCTATGTGGTGATGGCGCTGCTGATCGGCTTCGCGATCTTCCTGATCGTGCTGTCGAAGCTCTTCATGTGGCTGCTGCTGGCATTGGCGCCGGTATTCATCATCCTGCTGCTGTTTGGCGTCACCTCGCGCTTCTTCAGCGGCTGGCTCGGTACGCTCATCCAGTATTTTCTGGTGCAGGTGCTCGTCTACGCATTCCTCGCCTTCTACGTCTCGCTGATCCAGCAGACCATCGACACGCTGAACGGCGTCGCAAATACCAAGAGCGCGAGCTGGGCGACGATTGGCCCCGTCGTGCTGCTGGCCATCATCGGCGTGCTGCTGCTGGCCCAGATCAACAACGTGGCCGCGGCCATTGCCGGCGGCGTGCCGATCTCGAGTTCGCGGATCGGTGCGGTGCTCGCCACGGTCAGCGGCTATCGGCTCGGCATGGCGGCAAACAGGGCCCGTCTTGCCTTTCGCAACCCGTTGAACCCGGGCTCAACGTCGCGGCGCGAGGAGCTGGCGGCGCGCCAGCGTGCGCGTGTCGGGCTGCGCGCGGCGTCGTGGGCGCAATCGCCTGAGTTCCGCAGGCTCGCTGAACAGATCAAGCATCCCGGCTCGCCGCCGGCGCAAGGTGGGGGAGGGAACCGGCCTTGAGCGATACCCCAGTGACAGAGGCTGGAGCGGTCGATGTCTCGGCTAAGATCGACCCCCGCTATTACGCTGAGGGCGCAACCTGGGAATATGACGTCGCACGGCGTAACCGGAACTCGCGAGCGCTGGCCTGGATCGTCGCCGGCGTCATGACCATCGTTGCCGTCGCCTCACTCGGTACATTGGCGCTGCTGGTGCCGCTGAAAACCTACGAGCCCTATATGGTGGTCGTCGACAGGACGACGGGCTTCGTCGAGGTCAAACGCCCGATGGCCGAGGGGCCGCTGACGCAGGACGAGGCCGTCACCACCTTCAATGTGGTTCGCTACATCAAGGCGCGCGAGACCTACGATCCGAGGGCGCTGAAGGACAATTTCGACCTGGCACAGTTGCTCGCCACCGGCGACGCGGCGCGTGAGCTCACGGAGATCTATTCGCCGGCCAATCCGCAAAATCCCGTCAAGATCTACAGCTCCAACACCGAGGTCTCGGTCTCGGTCAAGTCGGTGACGTTCCCGAACAACCGCACCGCGCTGGTGCGGTTCTCCACCGATGAGAAAACGGCGACCAGCATTACGACGCGCAACTGGGTCTCGCTCGTGCGCTTCCGCTACACCTCCGCACCGATGCGCAACGAGTATCGCTTCGACAATCCGCTCGGCTTCCAGGTGCTCGAATATCGACGCGACCAGGAGACGGCTCCCTCTCCCGGCACGGCCGGAGCGCAAAGATCATGAGGCGGCGCCTGATCCTTGCAGGCTGCGTCTTGCTTGCGTCCGGCCATGCGTTCGCGGAAGCGATCCCGCGCGCGGGACGGGTCGATGCTCGCGTCCGCGACGTCGTCTATAACCGCGACAACGTCACGGCGATCGACGCCACCTACGGCACGTCGACGATGATCCAGCTGCAGCCGGACGAGAAGATCGAGACGCTGGCGCTCGGCGATTCCCTTGCCTGGAAGGTCGAGCCCAATCGCAAGGGCGACATCATCTTCGTCAAGCCGATCGACAAGAATGCGCAGTCGAACCTCAACGTCGTCACCGACAAGCGCATCTACAGCTTCCTGCTGCGGTCGAACACGCGCGCGCCGAATGACCAGATCTACGCGGTTCGGTTCCGGTTTCCCGACGACGAGGCGAGCGCGAAGCTGCTCGCGGCCGCCAAGGAGCGCGCCGCCAATCCGAACCTGCGCGATCTCAACATCGCCAACGCCAACAGCGACTATGGCTACAAGGGCTCGTCGACCAACAAGCCGGTCGCCGTGTTCGACGACGGCGTGAAGACCTGGTTCCGCTTCGAGGGTGAAACGCCGGCGATCTACATCGTCGATGCCGAGCGCAATGAGAGCCTGGTCAATTTCCGGACCGAGGGACCGTTCGTCGTCGTCGACAAGGTCAGCCCGCAATGGACGCTGCGCAATGGCACGGAATCGACCTGCATCTTCAATCGGCGTGCGACCAATGTGCACGAGCCGAATGGGCTCGAGCCCTATGCGCCGCAGCGCGTAGGTTTTCCGTCAGCCAGCGCAGGAGGCTGACGCGCCATGCCCTCGCCACAGGATTATCGCTCGCTCGAACTGGAAGCCTCCGCTGCGACGGCGGTAGCGCGGGGTTCGACTGCCCTCGGCAATTTGGTGAAATTCGGCGTGCCGCTCGGCGCCGTCTTGATCGCGGGATGGATGATCTACGCCTCGCTCGGCAGCGGTCCACGGAACATGACCGCGCCGGACAAGGAAGAGTTCACGACGACGCAGTTTCCGGCGCCATCGCTGCAAACCCCACGGACCCAGACCGACCAGGGCACTATTCTCATCCCGCAAGCGCCGCCTGTGCCGCCCGAGCCGGTCTTGCCACCACCGCCCATCGCGCCGCCCCTGGCACTGCCGGCGCCGCCGCCACCCGAGCCACCGCTCGCCCTGTCGGCACCGAACGATGATGAAGCGCGCCGGCTGGCCGAACTCGAGCGGCTGCGCCAGGAAGAGGAGCGGCGGAAGTGGGAACGGTTCCGCGCGCCGCAGGTGATTGCCGACAACGCCAGTCCGAGCGATGCAGCTGGCAGTCCCGCCGATCCGGCGCGCGCGGCTGCCGGGCAGGACGAGGACCCCAACCGCCGCTTCCTGGCGTCGGTCACGAGCGCCGGCGTCGAGATCGCGAAGGCGGTGAAGAACGATCGGATCGATGCGCTTGTCGCACAGGGCACGATGATCCGCGGGATTCTTGAGACCGCCGTTCAGAGCGACCTGCCGGGCATGGTGCGCGCCGTCACGGCTGAGAATGTCTGGTCATTCGACGGCCGCCGCATTCTCATCCCGGCAGGAAGCCGGCTCGTTGGCGAATACAAGTCCGGAATCTCGCAGGGGCAGACCCGCGTCTTCGTGGTGTGGACGCGGCTGCTGCGCTCGGATGGGGTGTCGGTCCAGCTCGGCTCGAACGGCACCGACGATCTCGGCCGCGCCGGCAATGCCGGCTTCGTCGACAATCACTACCTCGAGCGCTTCGGCTCCGCGATCATGCTGTCGGTCGTCGGCGGCGTCTCGCAATTCCTGAGCGGCTATGGCCAGTACGACAACAATAATAATGGCACCACGATCACGACGACGGATCCGGTCACGGGCCTCGTCACCACGACCCAAACGGGCACCAACCAGAACAGCCAGTCGCTCCAGGCCCGCCAGATCGCCGCGCAGAATGTCTCGCAGACGCTAACCAATATCGCCCAGGAGGCGCTGAAGAACTCGATCAACATCCCGCCGACGATCTATCTCGACCAGGGCACGCGGATCATCGTCTTCGTGCGCCGGGACCTGGATTTCTCCTCCCTTTACCCCGATCCGGTGAAGGAGGCGCTCAGGGAGCTCAAGCGTGAACGCGCCGGCGCGAAACCTGACAGTCTTCCTCGATAGGGCGCTCGGGCCCATTCGGCCTTGGCTCGACGACGACCAGGTCGTCGAGATCTGCGCCAATGGCCCCGGTGAGGTCTGGGTCGAGCGCTTCGGTCAGGCCGCGATGGAGTGTCATCCGGTTCCTGAGCTCACCGAGCTCGCAATCCGACACCTCGCCGAACGCATTGCCGGTCATTCCGGCCAGAGCGTCAACGAAGAGCATCCGCTGCTGTCGGCGGCGCTGCCGACGGGCGAACGCTTTCAAGGCGTGATGCCGCCGGCGACGACAGCGGGCGGGGCTTTCGCGATCCGCAAGCAGGTCATCAAGGAGATGCGGCTCGATGATTATCGCCGGCTCGGCTCGTTCGAGAAAGTCGCGACCGTCACTGAGGGCGAATTGTCGGATGTCGACCGGCAGCTCTGCGCGCATCTCGACGCCGGCCGCATCGAGAACTTCATCCGCCTCGCCGTCGTGAACCGCTATTCGATCCTGCTCTCGGGTGGCACCTCCTCCGGCAAGACGACATTCCTCAACGCGATTTTGAAGGAGGTCCCAGTCGAGGAACGCATCATCACCATCGAGGACACCCGCGAGGTGAACCCGATCCAGAGGAACTATCTGCCGCTGGTCGCCTCGAAGGGCGATCAGGGTGAAGCCCGCGTCACCGTCGAGACGCTGCTGCAGGCTTCGATGCGCCTGCGTCCGGACCGTATCTTCCTCGGCGAGATTCGCGGTGCGGAGGCCTATTCGTTTCTGCGGGCCATCAACACCGGCCATCCCGGCAGCATCACCACGGTCCATGCCGATAGTCCGGCCGGCGCGTTCGAGCAGCTCGCGCTGATGGTGATGCAGGCCGGGCTCGGTCTGCGGCGGGACGAGATCGTTGGCTACATCAAATCCGTCCTGCCGATCGTCATCCAGCAGACCAAGGTCGGCGGCTGGCGCGGCACCTCGGCCGTGTATTTTTCGCGGATGGCGGAGTGGCGGGCGGAGAGGGCAGGGGGGACAGGAAGGAAGGCCGGCCATGGCCCGCGTCGTCGTTTATAGGATCGGCATTGCGATCCTGCTCGCCATTGCCTTCTGGCTGCTCTGGAGCATGGCCTATGAGATCGTCGTCGGGCTGCGCTGGGCCCCGGCGCGCTTTCCGGGCGAGGGCGCCAGCCGCTGGGGATTGCTGCGGCTGCAGAATGCCGACCGCTCGGCCGGCTTCTTCCTGGTCGCCTGGCAGCATTTCCATGCCCGTCTTCTTTACCCGGCGACACAGATCGAGGCGCTGATCCGCGCCGGCATTGCGGCGGGGGTGGTCATTGCCCTTGGTCTGGCAGGATGGCTGTTCGCCTTCATCAATCGCCGCCAGATGCCCTTTGGGGCGGCGCGCTTCGGTACGTTGATGGAGGCGGCGAAGCAGGGCCTGACCGGCAAGCAGGGCATCGTGCTGGGGACGATCGGTGGTGTCACGGTGCGTTCGGATGAGCCAGCCCACATCCTCGTGGTCGGGCCCTCGCGATCGGGCAAGGGGACCGGGTTCGTGCTGCCGAACGGCTATCTCTGGCAAGGTTCGGCGGTGTTCTTCGATCCGAAGCGGGAGAATTTCGACGCGCTGGCGAACCACCGCAAGGCCATGGGCAACAAGGTCTTCATGTTCTCGCCGGGCTCCAATGACACGCACCGCTACAACCCGCTCGACTTCGTGCGCCGCGACGAGCGCATGGCGACGGACTGCTTGGTCGTCGCTTCCTTCGTGATCCCCGAGAAAGCGGATGACACCTGGGCCGGGGCGGGGCGACTGCTGCTATCCGCCCTGATCGGCTATGTGCTCTCGTCGCCGCTGATCACCGGGGCGCAGCACATGCGCACGGTCGCCCGGATGACGACCACGGGACGGGACATCTCGTCGGTGCTGCGGGCGATCGTGAAGACCGAGCGGCAGCATCTGCCGACCTGGGTGATCGATAATTTCAACCAGTACATCGCGCTCGAGCCGGAGACCCGCAACAGCGCCGTGTTCAACGTCAACATGGCCATGTCGCTCTGGAACAACGGCTTGATCTCGGCGGCGACCGAGACGTCCGACTTCGACATTCGCGAGCTGCGCCGCCAGCCGATGACCATCTTCATCGGCTGCACCATCGCCGAGCTCGCCATCTTCCGTCCGCTGATCCGCATCCTGTTCCAGCAGATCCATGATCTGATGATGGTGAGGATCCCGGGCGAGGATGAGCCGCACCAGGTGCTGCTCATGCTCGATGAATTCTACCATGTCGGGCGCATGGACTCGCTGATTTCCAAGATTACCATCAGCGCCGGCTATGGCTTCCGCATGGCGATCGTGATGCAGGACATCTCCCAGCTCGATGAGCTCTATGGCCGCAACACGCGCATCACCACCGTGTCCGGTTCGCAGATCAAGCTGTTCATCCAGATCAACGATCTGGAGACGTCGGATTTCGTGTCCGAGATGCTCGGCGAGACGACGCAGGTCTACAAAACGCCGGTGATGCGGCCAGGGCAGGGGATCTTCGCGCCGCGCGCCTGGGCGCCGCACTACACGCCGCGCCCGCTACGCAGCCCGCTCGAATTGCGCGAGATGTCCGACCGCGTGTCGATCCTGATGGTGAAGAACTCGCGCTCGTTCGAGCTTACCAAGATCCGCCACTATCTCGACAAGCCCTATCGACGGCCCTACGAGGCGGCGAAGGGAAATCCGCCGGCGTTGCCGAGCCTGCGCGAATGGAAGGATGAGTCATTGGGCGGCGCGATCAATCCGGCGCCGGCCGCCGAGAGCACCGAAGACGACACGGTCGCCCGGCCACCGCTCCAAGCCGCCGCGCAACGGGCGCCAAGGCGAAATCCTCAACCCCCAGGAAAGAAGGCCCCAGCCAAGCGGCAAGCCGCGGCGGAACCCGCTTTCTTTCCGGCGCCGCTGGTGATCACGAGGGTGAAGCCAGTCGAACGACTGGCCCGCAAGCAGCTCTCGCTTGGTGACCAGCCATTGGTTCCGCCTGGGGAGAACTGCAACATCAGTGATCTACTGGCCGCGTCGGAAAGCGCTCAGCGTCGCGACTTCGAAGCGATGGCTGCCAGCACCGCGGCAGTTGGTCAGGAAGAGCGGGTCAGGCAAGCGCTGACAACCCTTACCGGGCTGCAGGACGGGTTCGGCGACGACGCGCCATGAAATATGTAGCCGTGGTCCGCGCGGCCCGCGTCGCTCACCGAGACGAGCTTGAAGCGACGCGATGGCTCTGCTTCTCAGCAGACGCCGTCCGTTCAGAATAGGCCCATCGGGCTCACCATCAACTGATCGGCGGTGCGCTTCTGCTCCTCGCTGAAGCTTGCGTAGAGCGGCTCCACCGCTACTTTGATCTTTTGGAGCGCTTCCTGGCACAGAGCCATGGCCTTCTCGATCCGCTCAAGACGCACTGGAAGAGCGCCGTCACGTGCCTGCATCATGCCCTCACGCATGCCCATCATCGCCTTCGCGTTGGCTCGCACGGCGTCTGCGAACACGCTCCATTTGGATTCCTGAACGTCGGTGATCTTGATTTCGGTTTTCAAGAATGCCAGCCGGCCTTCAATGTGCCCGGTCATCATGCCCATCATGGGCATGCCGCCAGTACCCATCATCGACATCATCCCACCCATGGGAATTTGTGATCCGGGCGCGTTCAAAGGCGTGGCGGGCGCTTCAGCGCCCCCGGCCGGATGGTGCTCATCATTAGCCGAGGCGGGTGACCCTGCGAGGAGCATGGCGCTGAAAAGCAGGATGGAGATCGAGGGCATCTTGATCATCGGAGCCGATTCCTTCGCGTTGTGAGTTGTCATGACAGGGCGGAGCCTGCTACGGCGAGGCCCGAAACTCGCTGTTCAACCTTGGCCGGCGTGGCTACTTTTCGGGCCGCCGAGCCGTGGAATGAAGCCCGGCACGTCTCGCATATAGCGTTCATAGTCAGAGCCAAATTCCGCCAAAGACTCGCGTTCTTCGGCGCGGGCAAGACGCACGTACATGAACACCAGCACCGGGAACATCGCGAGGGTCAGCAAGGTCGGCCATTGCAGCAGGAAGCCGAACATCACCAGCACGAAGCCGACATATTGCGGATGCCGCACATAAGCGTAGACGCCGGTGGTGGCGAGCGTTCTATGACGCTGTGCTTCGTAGAGCACCTTCCAGCCGGCCGAGATCAGGATAAAGCCGCCACCGATGAAAACGAAGCTCAGGAGGTGAAATGGCCCGAAATGCGGATTGGCTCTCCAGCCGAACATCTCCTCGAGAAGATGCCCGGCGTCATGGGAGAACCAATCGACGCCTGGAAAGCGGCTCTGTAGCCAGCCGGAGAGCAGATAGATCGTCAGCGGGAACCCATACATCTCGGTGAACAGCGCGACCAGAAAGGCGCTGAAGGCGCCGAAGGACCGCCAGTCGCGCTTTGTCTGCGGCTTGAAAAAACTGAAGGCGAAGAAGATGAAGATCGCCGAATTGATAATCACCAGTGACCAGAGGCCATAGGCAGGAACATCGTCGTGCATGGTCGACCTCCGGACCGTTGATCGCGGCTCAATGTTTGTGAGGCTGGTTCTGGCCGGCATCCGCCGATCCGCTGCCGCTGTCGTTGCTTCCTCCCCGTCCGCCGTGGCCGCCATGCATGAAAACATGCATCAACGGGCAGGCGAGGATCAGCAGGAACGGCCAATACCCCAAATACGGGATGAGATGCGCGCGATGCTCGGTCAGAAGATAGAAGCCGCCGATCGCGAGAAAACCGATCAGGACCCAATTTGCGCGGGAGCGAAAGAAGCCACCCTCACCACCATGACCGCCGTGTTCCATTGGAAACTCCACCCACGTCAGACCAGGACGCACCGGCACGCCCTGCAACCGTCCAGAGGTCGCTAGACGATGCAGGCTTGCATCGGCCAGACGCCATCCTCCGAGCGACACGACAGCGCTCGAACCATGGCCGGCCATCTGTTCTGAATCTTTGATCCCGGTTAAACATCCGCCGGGTGTGGATCGATGCAGCAGGACCGATCAGATGCCTCGCCTGCCCCGGCCCGTGGCAGCCGGCGTCATGCTGCAACGAGAGCGGAAAAGCAGGCCACGAGTTCCTGGATCGTCCTCACGCACGAGCCGAGCCTCACGTCGATCCCAGCAGCACAAAGTCTCAGTTTCTCTGGCTCGCCGATAAAGCCGCAGATCAAGCGACCTGGTCTGGCTGCGACAATGAGATCGCATACCGCTGCGGACGTGCGCTGCGGGTTGGCGCGGAATTCTGTCGCGCCCGTGGCGGTATCGACGATCCATATTCCATCGCACTTGCCGAAGAAGGGGCAGAGTGCTGGGCCCGCGTCGGATTTCATCACGATGATCGCAATGCGATTTGCCGGCGGGGGTGGTACGCAGGCGGACCTAGCCATCGGTTCCTCGTTTGAACACCAGCAGAGTCGGGCAATTATGGGACCGGCTAACATATCGGACTTTAAACTCGATCAAACATTCGCGCGGGCAGCGCGGCATGACATCATCTGCCGAGCATCCGACGGGCGGCCGCAGAGTTGCCCCGCGCGCAGGTTTCCGGGCGGTTGATGCGCCCCGCCCGGCATTTGATTTCAATCAATCTCGCCGGGCCTTTCCCCGTATAGGTTTCCGCCGGGCAAATTGGTAGCTGCGGGGCGGTGTGATAGCCTCCGGTTCTGGCCTTCTTGGAAAGAGGCGGATGCTGCGGTTCCTCGCCATACTGATCTTCGCCACAGCGATCATCATGACGCTGAGCGGGCGGAGTATGGCCGGGACAGTAGCGATCACTGCTGATGCGACCATGGTGGTTGTGAGCGCTTCTGGCCTTGGGCCCCACAGTGACGAATGCGACGACTGCCCGGAGTGTCCAAATTCGGACAAGCCCTGCTGTCCGATGAGTACCTGCTCCTGCCCGGCCACCTGCTCAACGAGCTTGGCGCCCCTCCCTAGCAGCCTCGCGGCCCATGCCTTCGAGCGCTCTTCAGTAGGGATGGGGTCCGAAGAAGCCGACCCAGGCTCGGTCATCCCCGGACTCGACCCCCCAGTTCCTCGGCGCTCGACCTAGCGGGTCGATCGGCCCAGCGGAGCGCGATCTAGCTGCCAACGGTCCACGCCCTGCGCGGATCGGGAGCGTGGCTTGATTGTTCCATTCCCGCTGGCGTCGCGCCGCCAAAGCGGCCGGCCGAGCCGGGCGACCTGGTCAGATGGATTCAACCTTCCAGGTGAAACCGACCAGATCGAGGACTGTAATATGACTCCGAGCCAAGCGTCTTATTTGGAGAGCACTATCCGAGCGTCGCGGGATCACGCCCATGGCCGATACGACGGTCTGCAACCCGGGGTGGTCCGGTCCCCAGTTCCTTGGGGAACCGCAAACACGATCAGTGATGCGGAAAGGAACGCCCGTATGCCGATGCCTGGGAATGGCACGACGAAGCAACCCCCGGGCTGTGAGGCTTGCTTCGCGCGGGCTAACCGGGGTTTGTGCGGCGATTGCCAGCCGGGATCGCCCTGTGTGATCGCGAGTTACAAATCTGCTGATCGGGAATTCAAGGCCGGCCAGGATCTCTTCAGCCTCGGTGAGCCGTGCGATTCGATCTACAATCTCCTTGAAGGTTGGGTCATTCTCTATAATTTATTGGAAGATGGGCGACGGCAGATTTTGCACTTCGCATTGCCGGGCGCCGTGCTTGGATTCCATCCCGGCGGCGGCGCGATGATGACATTTGGCGCGCAAGCCTTGACGGATATCGTCGTCAGCACAATTCCGCGCAAGGCGCTTCCACCGATCGTCAAACAGCAGCCGGAGTTCGGTCTGCGGCTTGCCTGGCTGATCGCGCGCGATTGCACCCTGGCTTATGACCGTCTTACCAGCATTGGGCGGCATTCAGCCCGTGAGCGCGTTGCCCACCTGCTGCTCAAGCTGTTCGTCCGCTACCGCGCGCAATGGCCGGGCAGTCATATCGAGGAGATGCATCTTCCGCTGACCCAAGAAGATATCGGAGATGCGACGGGTCTGACCTTCGTTCATGTCAACCGGGTGCTAAGGGATCTGCGAAAGGATAGGATCCTGGAATTCCATTATCGACGGCTCCGGATCCTCGATCCGGACAAACTCGTCGACGTCGCAGGTCTTGACCCTCAGCTCGTGATGTCCTGGATCCGCTGATGGACGATCGACCGGGACAATATGGGATGGAGCGGGCGGAATGTCCGATCCAGCCTTGTTGCGAGCTGCCGCGTCATGCTCCTTCGGCTCCATTGTTGCGCAAAGACAACCGCTGATCTTCCGTCACCAGCGGCCCCTTTGCGTTGCGGCGTCACGGGTCGCGTCTGCGCCCAAAGATGCGATCTCACTCCACGACAAGCCTGTCCGTGAATATCCCCATCTGGCAGCCGAAGCCGAATTTGCCGGGCTTGTCTGGCATGGTCTCCACCCGAACCGTCTGTCCGGCCGACAGGTCCGCGCGCTTATTGAGTCAGCGAAAGCGACCTTCTCGGAACAGAGCGCCGTCTCCTCCCGCGGAAACGTTCAATTGCACCGGCTTGCCATGGCGAACGACGACGGTGTCAAGCCTATACGGCCGGTGGCGCTGCTGGCCGAGCCGAGGCGGGAACATCGTAAAGCGCCTGGAAGACCCGTTCCTCCGTCGCGTCGCGCTGCCTGCGGCCGTTTTCGATCACCTCGGAGACACGGTCAATCGCCTCCCGCTCACGACGGAGATTGGCATCGTCCTCCGGCAGCGGCTGGCGGCGCTGCTCGATCAGACGCGCGAGCGCAGCGACGCCACGCATCCACGGACTGAAGGATTCCGACAGCAGGTAGCGGCTCGTGCGCATCGGATGGAGCCATTCGAGCGTCGCCGCAGTCCAGGGATTGGAGAGCGCGCGAACGAAGGGGCTGACCATGGCCTTGTAGAATTGCTCGTTCACCTCTGAAAGATGGCGAACCTGCTCGAACTCCGCGCGCGGCGTCGCGAACCGAAGATCCTCGACACGCCGCTCTTCGAACCGGACCGAGTATTCCGGCTTATCGCAGTCGGGATTGCCGGTCGGATTGTCGATCTTCATCTCGTAGAGGCCGGGGGCGAGGGTCTCGATTTCGCCGAGGCTTTCGAGGATCGCGCGATGTTCGAACCGCGCCACCTTGGCTGACACGAAAATGCCGAGATGGCCCGCATGGGGGTTCGTCAGGTAGACAATGCGCTGACCGGCGGCCTTGAGATCGCTCGTATCCTTGTACACCACCGGGATCCAGCCGAGCGCCTGGTGCGGCGGGGTGATGTTGTCGCCGTAGGACGCGAAGATCACCAGCGGATTGCGAATACGCCGAAGGTCGGCGACGCAACCCTCGCAGATCCGCATCTTGCCCTCCTCGAGGCGATTGCCGATGAAGAGGTTCTCGACGATGGCGACGATCTCTTCCCGGCTGAGGAAATAGAAGCCATTCCACCACCGCTCGAACTCGAGGAAGCGCTCCCGTTCCGTGTCGACATGCGTGAACAGGTTGGCATATTTCTCCCAGACGGCTTCGGGCTGAAGGTTTTCGAAATTGAAGGCGAGCCACGCACCGTCCAGGCGGCCGTCGTTGAGATCGGCGAGAAGGTGGGTGGCCCAGACGCCGCCGAGCAGCCCGCCCGCGATCCGCATCGGATTGACGCCCGATTCTCCCGCCCAATAGGAGAGCGGAGAGCCGTTGAGCACGGCGGGGCCGACCAAGCCTTCGCAATCCGCGGAGAGCAGGGTGATCGCCCAGCCGGCCTGACAGTTGCCATAGAGCACCGGAGGCTTGCCGGGGTGACGTTTGACCACGTCCTCGACGAAGCGTCCGAGCGCATGCAGCACATCCGCCAGGGTCTGGCCCACGCAGGGTTCCGGAAAGAAGGAAACGAAATAGACCGGATAGCCCTCGTGCATGGCGATCCCAACCTCGGAGTCGCGCTTGAAGCCGCCGATGCCGGGCCCATGGCCGGCTCGAGGGTCGAGGATGACGACGGGTGGCTTCGCCGGATCGATACAATCCTCGATGCAATCGTCCCCGATCCGGGTGATCCGCAGGAGGGCGTAGTTGACAGGTCGTTCGAAACGGCGGGCATCGACCAGCGTCTCATAGTCGAAGTCGAGAAGCGGCGGCTTGCCGGCGCGCTCATGGGCGATCATGTTGTTGGCACGCTGGCGCAGCGTGTCCCAAAACAGAATCGACCGTTCGAAGACATCCCTCTGATAGGCCAAGGGATCACCGATGTTGATCGGCAGTCCGACTGGATTCGCCGCGACGGCCGGTTCCAGGCTTTTCACCGTAGCCGCCGCTACGATATCCCGCCGAGCAGCCAATTGCCGACCCGGCGACGCCTTCGGCTGGTCAACCAGCGCGGAATCCGATCTTGCTTCGGGCATCACCATCTCCATCATCTGATCTTAAGGGCGAGGAAGTTGAACAGCGGCCAGAAATCCGGCTGCCGTGCCAGCCGCACGCCACGGTCTCGGCAAGACCCCGCGGGACGCTCGTCAACACTATATGCGGCTACGATGCCTTGACGCTGCTTCCGGTGTCAGGGGTTCCATTTGCCTGCTGACGGATTTCGCCTGCGGTCTCCCGTGCCATGGTCGCACAGTAGTCTTGGACCTTCTGCGAGAGATCGAGCCAAGTCTTCGTCTGCAACGACGTCTCTTCCAGGATGGCCGCCATGACGCTCGATTCTCCCGCGATCACATCCTGCGGTCGCCGGCACTGCACGAATTCCAGAAGCGAGCGTCCGATCCGCTCATTGGCGCCAAGGAGAGTGCTCATCTGAGCGCTGTATGTCTCGCCATAGGCCTTCTGCAGATCGGACGTGAAGGCCTGGAACCGCTTGAACTGGCCGTCGAGCTTGCCGGTACTGTCGGCGCCCGACAGTCCCCACCATGCGAATACAGCGTTCATGCGATCGAAACCAACTGGCGCCTCATTCTTCGTGGCCATTGTTCTCTCCTTGATTGTTTGGTTGCAGTTTCAGGAACGCGACATTCGATTTGCTGCGATGGGTCGCTTTTTACGCTCTCGCGGTCAGTGGAGAGCCTCAAGCGCCAAAGCGACCCCCTGACCGCCGCCGATGCACAGTGTCACCAATCCGCGGCGGAGACCGTCCCGGTGCATCGCGTGAAGGAGGCGGGTCGTCAGCACGGCTCCTGTCGCACCGATCGGATGGCCATGTGCGATGGCGCCGCCCTCGACATTGACGATGTCCTCCGGGAGCCCGAGCTCTCCGATGAGCGCCAAGACGATCGCCGCGAAGGCCTCGTTGATTTCCACGCGCTCGACGTCGCCGAGCGTCCAGCCAGCGCGATCCAAGGCCTGCCGAACCGCGGGAACCGGCCCGAGACCGAACAGGCCGGGTTCGACCGCGCCGACCCCGAAGGCCACAAGACGAGCCATCGGCGTCAGGCCGTGCTTCTCGGCCCAGCGGGCATCCGCAACGATCATGCCCGCGGCGCCGCTGTTGAGGCCCGGTGCATTGCCGGCGGTAATGGTTCCATCCTTGCGGAAAGCCGGCTTCAGCTTGGCCAGCGACTCCAGCGTTGCGTCCGGGCGGTTGTGCTCATCCTTGTCGAAGATCGTCGGCCCCTTGCGACCGGGGATTTCGATCGGCGCGATCTCGGCATTGAACTTGCCGGCCGCCTGCGCCGCGCCAAAGCGCCGCTGCGTCCGCTCCGCCCAGCGGTCCTGCGCCTCGCGCGTCACCTGAAACTTGCTGACGAGGTCCTCGGTCACCAAGCCCGAGTGGTGATCGGAAAAGGCATCGTTGAGGCCATCGCGCAGCATGCTGTCGTAGATCTGGGCATCGCCCATGCGGTAGCCCCACCGTCCGCCCGACATCAGGTAGGGCGATTGGTCCATGTTCTCCATGCCGCCGGCGATGGCGCTCTCGGCGAGGCCGAGCATGATCTCCTGCGCGGCGGTCGCGATCGCCTGCGCACCCGAACCACACACCCGGTTGATGGTCATCGCCGGAACGCCGGCCGGAACGCCGGCCTTGATCGCCGCCTGCCGCGCCGGGTTCATCTTGGCGCCGGCCTGGACGACCTGCCCCATCACCACGGCGCCGATCGCACCGTCTGCGATCTTCGCGCGGATCAATATTTCCTTGATCACGGCGGCCCCGAGCTCGGGGGCGCCTATGTCTTTCAGCGTTCCGCCATACGTGCCGATGGCTGTCCGCACCGGGGTGCAGAGCACGACGTTCGACTGTGCCATGTGGATGTCCTTTCGATTTCCCGGGGGGTGCCCCTATGCCATGTACTGGCCGCCATTGGCGGTGACCGTTGAGCCGGTGATGAACGTCGCATCCTCGCTCACCAGGAACTGGACGATGCGTGCGACCTCGTCGGCATTGCCCAGCCGCCCGACAGGGATTTGCCCCTCGATCCTTGCGAGAACATCTTCAGACATGGCACCGACCATGTCCGTCGCGATGTAGCCGGGCGCGACCGCGTTCACGGTGATGCCCCTCGACGCCGTCTCGAGCGCGAGCGCTTTGGTGAAACCAAGGATGCCAGCCTTCGCGGCTGCATAGTTGGTCTGACCAAGCTGCCCCTTCTGACCGTTGATCGAGGAAATATTGACGATCCGGCCGAAGCCGTGATCACGCATGGCGCCGATGACTGCTCGGCACATGTTGAAGCAGGAGGTGAGGTCGGTCGCGATGACCTCGCCCCACTGGGCAGATGTCATCTTGTGCAGCATGGCATCGCGGGTGATGCCCGCATTGTTGACGAGGATCTCAACCGGTCCGCCGAGGTCGTTCGCCACGCTGGCCACGCCATCCTGGCAGGCGTCAAAATCGGCAACATCCCATTTGTAGACTGGGATACCGGTATCGCCCGAGAACGCGTCGGCCGCTGTCGCGTTTCCGTGGTAGACGGCCGCAACCGCGTATCCCGCATTCTTGAAGCGACGCGCAATCGCGGCGCCGATCCCTCGCGTTCCGCCGGTGATGATCGCCACGCGCTTGGTGAGGTCATCTGCATTCATTGTGTTATCCGTTCTCAGGCGGCGTCTCGGTCTCGTCAGCGAGGCCCCGAGCTCGCCGGCGAATGCGCTCGGCCTCATCGCACCGGCAATCGAGGAAGCCGTGGACCGGACATGTCAGGCACATTTCCTCGAGCCTCTTGCGGAGCGCCTGGCGCCCGCGGTGAAGCCGGACCGCGATGTTGTTGAGCGTGGTGCCGAGGCTCGCGGCGATCCGATCCCGCGGCTCGCCAAGAATGTCGGAGCGCCAGACGACATCGGCATATTCGGGCTTGAGCGTCGGCAGCAATTTATGGAGGCAGCTGCAGACGGCCTCATCGGTTTCTCGATCCGGCTCGATCGCCAGGTTCTCGACGTCCGACTGCTCCATGTCGACCTCCCGGCGACGCCGCCTGATGGCGCGTCGCTGGTGATCGACGAGTGTCGTCGCCAGTATGCGCCCGAGCCAACCGCGGACCGTGCGGACGTCCCGCAATTGCCAGGCGCGCTCGATCGCCCGGAGCGAGAACTGCTGCAACAACTCTTCAGCCTCGTCCCGGCTGCCCACCCGATGATGCAAAAAGACCAGAAACTCCTCGCGTGCCTCGACAAGCGCTCGTCGTACAGCCGCGTCCGCTGGTTTTGCGGCGTCCTCTCCTTCCGGATCACTGCCCGAATGCTGAGCATTCGTCTCACGCCTGTTGGTCATCGTCTAGCCAGATCTTTCAATGGTTGAAACGTCCTATTGAGACGTCTCTGCCAAAACCAGACAGGATTTAACGTTACGGCCGCGACCGCCCACGTTCTTTAACGCAGATCAAGCTTTCTGTTGCCGGTCGTCGCTACGAATCCGTCTCGGATATCAGCCTTTTCGCCGCGATGGGCTGATGTCCTGGCGGGATCGGAACGGACCGAACTCTCGCCGGCACGTCGTGCACCATCTTAGGTCGTTGGCCAGCGGTGGGAGAGCAAATGACCATGCGAGCAATGAGAGTCGGGGTGGCGCTGGGTCTGATCCTGCTTTCCGGATTGGTCCACACAGCAATGGCGGCCCCTAGCGGCGACAGCAGAGTCGTCGGCGAGGTCCAGATCTATATGGGAATCCTGCCGGCGGAATTAGTCCGCGGTCATCCGCAAGGCCACACGGAGAATTCCATGCATGGCGGGCAGCCGATGGCCCGCGGGCAATTCCATATCGTTGTTGCACTCTTCGACGTCAGGAGTGGACGCCGTCTCACCGGCGCCGACGTCTCGGCCCGCGTCTCCGAAATCGGACTTGCTGGGAGCCAGAAGAACCTCAATCCGATGGAGATCGCGGGCACCGAAAGCTACGGCAACTACTTTGAAATGCAGGGCAATGGACCGTTTCGGATCAGCCTGACAATTCGCCTGCGGGACCGGGCGCAGGACATCAAGGTGGAATTCGAAGAACGGCATCAGTAATAGCGACTGTGAAGTGATCGATCGAGCGCGTCGGTCATGTCGATGAACGAGGCGCTGCCATTTGTGACTACGCCGGTCAGAGAGGTGAAACCGCAGCGAGTCGTTCAAATGGAACGGATGCATTTCCACTCGGAAGAATATCAACTCCACAATAGTACAGGGCCAGCGCATATGGCCGATTGCGGGGCCCGATGGCGCTGGACGGGTCGACGCCGGCCATACGAACAGGCTCACTATGATGCAAGACTACATCACTGATCGGGAGCGCCAAGACAAACGCAAGACCGCGGGCTTGCAATCCCTCACGGCGCGCGCTGCGATTTCCTTCGGCGCTTCGCACGGCGCAAGTGGCGATCTTTAACCTGCGGCAAAGCTCTCACTGCGATTTCAGCTTTCCTCAGTGCCTCAGTTGACAGGAGGCAGACATGGATTGGATCTCCCAGAACTGGATCTGGATCGCACTTGCAATTGGCGCATTCTTCTTCATGACCCGCATGGGCGGCCGCGGAATGGGCCGATCGGCACGCCACAGCCACGGAAGCGGGCAAGACGGCCCACCATCCGACGCTGGAGCCGGTCCGCGGTCGGTTCTTGATCCCGTAAGCCGGCAGTCTGTCAGCGGCAGTTCGTCGATATCTTCGGTCTATCGGGAGCGCGCCTACTATTTCGAGTCCCGCGAAAACCGTGAGGCGTTCGAGGCCGATCCCGAAAAGTATCTGACCGGGATGGCTGCTTCGGGCCAAGCGATCGATAACCAGCGCGACGACAACCATCCCCAGCACCACCGACATGGCTGCTAGGGCGCAGAGGTCCCGGACCGTTCGGCTTGGTTCCAATACGGGTAGAGAACCTCAGAGGCCGGAATGAACCAAACGGGCACGATCGAAAACCGGACGTTCGACGAGATTCGGATCGGTGACACCGCCAGCATCGTCCATACGCTCGTCCGAAAGGACGTCGAGCTCTTTGCCGTCATGTCGGGGGACGTCAATCCCACTCATGTCGATGAAGCGTTCGCCAAGAGCGATCTGTTTCACAAGATCGTAGCACACGGCATGTGGGGCGGTGCCCTTATCTCGACCATTCTCGGCACCGAGCTGCCAGGCCCAGGCACCGTCTATTTTGGCCAGACTCTTCGTTTCCATCGCCCAGTTGGTCTCGGCGACACCATCACGGTGACCGTGCGGGTCACCGAACATCCTTCAGGCGGGCGCCGTCATCCCGGCAGCCATGATCACCGGCATCCGCTCCGACCTGCCAGGGCAGATCACGGCGCAAGTGACTGAGAACATCTACGACAGCCCTACGGGCCGCATCCTCCTCGTGCCCCAGGGCACCCGCATCATCGGCCAGTACGACAACAATGTTCAATTCGGGCAAAGCCGCGTGCTGCTAGTCTGGAATAGGCTGATCTTCCCGAACGGCCGCTCGATCGTGCTCGAGCGCCAACCCGGTGCGGACGCGGAGGGCTACGCCGGCCTACAGGACGGCGTTGACTATCACTGGTGGGACCTAGCCAAGACCGCGGGTCTCTCCACCTTGCTGAGCGTCGGGGCCGAACTCGCAACGAACGACGACGACCGCTTGATCCAAGCTATTCGAAACGGCGGACAAGACACCATCAACGATGCGGGCCAACAGATTGTCCGCCGCCAGCTCAACGTCGCGCCGACACTGACCATTCGTCCGGGCTTTCCGGTCCGCGTCATCGTCACACGTGACCTCGTCCTCGAACCCTATGGAGGTTGACCAATGGCGAAGCTGAAGCTCGGGGTCATTGACGATGACAAGCCGGTGAAGATCTCGCTCGAACTGCCGGCGGCAGTTCATCGGGAGCTGGTGGCCTATGCCGAGGTGCTGGCTAAGGAGACGGGACGGCCGGTCGGCGAGCCAGCCAAGCTGATCTCGCCGATGATCGAGCGCTTCATGGCAACCGACCGGGGCTTCGCCAAGGCCCGCCGAGAAGGCCGGGCTGTTCGCCAGCCCGCTACGACAGGTGGGACGGCGCGGGAATAGCGTTTGGCGAGGCGGGCAATCCGGTCTTCGATTGCCGCGACATGGTTGTGGCAAGACTGAGCAGCCGCCGCAGGGCCGGGTTGTCGTTCTGCGGCGACCATATCGCACAGAACGGCAGGATCTCCTCAGACAGCGGACGATAGACGACACCCGGAAAGCGCGATGCGATCGTCGCCTCGCTCGTAAGCGTCAGACCTTGTCCCATGGCCACAAGGTTCATCAGGTTGTCTCGGCCGACACCGTGACGCTCGACGCTGGGGTGGTGCCCGAGATCGGCCAGATGCTTAACGAGGTAGTCGTGGATCTCCGGCCCGGGATCGGTCTCACTGACGATGAAGTTCCGGTCTCGCAGATTCCGCCATGAGATCTTACGCTTTCGCGCTAGTTCATGATCGCTGGACAATGCCACATAGACCCGCTCGTTCCAAAGATGGGCCAAATCGCAGCCATCCGCGATTGGTTGGCCTGTTAGGAAGGCGATATCCAGCCGATGCCTTTGAACCGACGCAATGTGGTCGGTCGGGCCCCCTTCGATGAGGTCGGGGCGGACGTCGGGATTCGCCCCGACATAGGCGCGGAGCAGATCGGACAGAAAGCCAGAAGCGAGCGAAGAAAATATCCCAATGCGGACCACGCCCGCCTCACCACGACCGAACGAACCCGCATCCATGGCAGCGTGCCCAATCTGGCTCAGAGCCTGGCGAGCGCGGATGAGGAATCTCTGGCCCGCCTGGGTGAGATGAACACCGCCATGGTGACGAATGAAAAGCGCGGCTCCGATCTCGTCTTCGAGATCCCGGATACGTCGGCTGATGGCAGACTCTTGGACTTCCAGCGCCTTGGCCGCGCGTCGAAAGCTTCCGCGCTCAGCGGCCGCAATAACGTAGCGAAGATGACGCAGTTCGATCGTCAGGGTGCTACCTCGCGTGGCCTGGAGTCCCCGAGCTCCTGAATTACACGGGCCACTCTTGCTCCTAGAAGGCTGCTACGTCGGCGTATCCGCTTCTTGGTCATCGAGCCGTGCAAGACCGTGCGGAAGGCTACATGCTGTAGCCGCTACAGGATCAAGCGGAATATGATCGAGATCGGAGGTATGTTATCGAGGCTTGACAGCGCAGTTGCGTCAGGCTGGTTGCCTTAAGCTGCGAGTTCGGTGCAAGCACGGCGGAAGGACCGTACGCTCATCATTATTCGCGAACCGACAATCCCTCCCGTTGCGCCTCGCGCGCCTCCTTCAGAATATCCCAGCCGCCCTTGAGAACGATCCCACCAACCACCAGCCCGATGATCAAATCGGGAAGCGGGGATCTGAAGAACATGACTGCGGCGCCGGATACAACAATGCCAGCGTTGGCCAGCATGTCGTTAGTCGTAAAGATCCAGGACGCCTTCAAGTGCACGCCCCGGTCCCGATGCGAGCGCAGCAGCCGCAGGCAAAGCAGATTGGTCGCGGCGTTTGCGATGGCCGTAACAATCATGGCTAAACCGATCGGCTCAGCGCCCACGAAAAAACGTCGAAGGACCTCCATGAGCAGCGCTAAACCCAAAACTATCAGAAGGATGCCGGACAGACGCGCGACACGCGTCTTGGCCGCGACCGTCCGCCCAACGGCATAGATGCTGACCGCATAGACGCCAGCGTCCGCTAAATTGTCCAGAGCGGCACCCAGGAGACCGGTGGAGTCTGCAATCACGCCCACGAGCCCGGCCATAATCACTTGCAAGAAATTGATGGCTAGGACCCGCATAAGGGTCTTGCGTTCAGCGGCATCACTCGCGTCAAGCTGGATTTCAGATTCTTCCTTTTGCTGTTGCGCGCTCATGCGAAGTTCCTAAAACGTTCGGGTCTTAAGTGATATTGCCCAGCGCAATGGCCGATAGGAGAACGATACCGAGGGCTCCTCGATAAATCACGAACGGCCAAGCGGAAAAACGCTCGAGCACGCGCATCAGCCCCCAGATCGCGAAGAATGCCGAGACAGAGGCTACGACGAGTCCCAAGAGAAGAATCGACCAACCGTCAGGAGACAGGTGGACTTTGTAGAGCTCCCAAAGTTCCTTGAAGCCGGCCAGAGCAATTGCCGGCAAACTGAGAAGGAAGGAAAATCGCGCTGCCTCTTCTCGCTTAAGGCCGAGCGCAAGTGCCGCAGTCAAGGTAGAGCCCGAACGCGACACTCCCGGGATCAGGGCGCCGATCTGAGCAATGCCCACGATCATTGCATCGATCAGAGATACGTTTTCAAGTGTTCGTCTGTGGCGAGCGTAAATCTCCGCGAGCGCTAAGAGGATGGCCATGACGATGCAGGCCCAGCCGATGATTGCGAGGGTCCGCAAAGGGGAACCGCAGGCGTTCAGGACCCCCGACAAGGATACGCCCGCCACGCCGATCGGGATCGTCGCAACGATAATCCAAAGAGAAAAGCGGAAGTGTCGGTCCCGGAAATCCCGATGCGCAACGGCGCGGACCGAATTTGTGGCCAACTGGCTCACGTCACCCCAAAAATAGCTGATGACGGCAGCCTGCGCTGCGAGCTGCATGGAGGCGGAGAAGGCGGAGCCCGGATCTTGCCAACCGAACAAGGCAGGCACGGTCCGCGCGTTGGAGACAGGTGCTCGATCCGATGCGGCCCCGCGTCTCAACCGATGCTGCCGAGCACCGGAAATGTCGTCAGCATCCAGATGGCGATCTCCTGCAGGCGACCTGTCATCATCAGAATACCGACGCCGACCATCACCGCCCCCGCGCCCACATTCAACGCCGCACCAGCGCGCCGCATGCGTTTCAAAGCCACGGCCGCACTGCCAAAGAACAGCGCTGCGAGGAGAAACGGGACGCCCAGTCCGAGACCATAAGCACCTAGCAGCACCGCTCCATTGCCGGACGAGGTCGCCGTGACGGTGAGGATCGAGGCGAGCACCGGCCCAATGCAGGGCGTCCACCCAAAGGCAAAGGCAATCCCAAGGAGGAAGGCTCCGACGGGGCCTCCAATCTGCGTAGGCCCATGCCAGCGTCGATCAGCCATCAATGCGACGGGCAAGCGTACCAGTCCTGTCATGGCGAGACCGAAGACAATGACCAACGCGCCGCCGATCAGGTTCGTTTCAATTTGGTAGCGTTGCAGAAATCCGCCGAGGGCCATCGCACTGAGCCCAAGCAGAACAAAGACGGTGGTGAAACCCAGCACGAAGAGGAGCGCTGGTCCGAGAACATGGAACTGGCGGCTCTTCCCTCCACCGGCGTCTGCTCCTCCGGCGACATAGGACAGATAGCCCGGCACGAGCGGCAGCACGCAGGGTGAAAGGAAGGAGATGGCTCCAGCCATTGCGGCGGTGGCCAAACCAAGCAACGACACGTCGATGATCGCCATCGTCAGTGCCCCATGTGGCTCGGCCGCTTCCGATCCGAGACCATCGATTGCGCCGGCCAAAGGGAACCTGTGATCAAAAGGACGACGCCGATGGTGATTGTCACGTCCGCCATGTTGAAGGTGGGCCAGTGCCAATCGCCTACGTGAAAATCAAGAAAATCGGTCACAGCACCGTGACGCACCCGGTCCACCACGTTGCCTACAGCACCGCCGGCAATCAGGCCGAAGGCGAATGTCTCGATGCGCTTTGTGGTTCGCACAGCCCAGACGAGGAGTCCTGCCGCGATCACGACTGTTATCCCGGCGAGCATCAGTGGCTGCTCCACGAAAAGATCGCGGAACATCCCAAAGCTGACGCCCGTGTTGAAACCGAGAGTGAGATTGAAGAATGGCACGATCTCGATGGTGCGCGGCGGCACCATCACAATGTTGACGATCAGCCATTTCGTTACAAAATCGGCGGCCAGAGCGGCAGCGAATGCACCGCCGGCCAGCACGCCTCGCCGTATCAAAGTCGCATATGTCACAATCGATCCGTCCTCATAATGCACGCCAATTGGCCATCATCCGGGGCCGACGCATTCGGCCATGATCAGCGCGCAGGGTCCGCCGCAATGACCCCAGGCCCATGATGCGCGCGCGCCGGAACTCCGGATCCCGCCGAAGGACCGCCCCGCTGAACCGTCGTCTGACCACGGTTGAGCAGGCGCAGGCCGTTAAGAACGACCAGCAACGACGCGCCGACGTCGGCCGCGATGGCGCCCCAGAGCGATGCGAGACCAAATACTGTGAGCGCTGTGAACAGGAGCTTCACGGCAATGGAGAAGGCGACGTTCTGTCGGATGACGGTGAGCGTCGAGCGCGAGTGACGCACCAGCCAGGGAAGCTTCGACAGATCGTCCGACATGAGTGCAACATCGGCTGTTTCAATGGCAGCGTCGCTGCCCATGGCGCCCATTGCGATGCCGAGATTTGCACGTCCCATTGCAGGAGCATCGTTGACCCCATCCCCGACCATGGCAACCGACCCGTAGCGCCGCACCAAATCTTCGACGGCCGCCACCTTGTCGCCAGGCAGGAGTTCCGCCCGGACCTCGTCGATGCCCGTCTGCTTCGCAATCGCCTCTGCCGTCGCCCGGTTATCCCCCGTGAGCATCACGACGTGTTTGATGCCGGCGAGGTGAAGCGAAGTAACAATGTCCTTCGCTTCCGGCCTGACGGCATCGGCAACGGCGATGAGACCCCAAACCTCCTGCGCGTCGCCGACCGCGACGATGGTACGACCGGCGCTCGAAAGTACATCGGCCCGCTGCAGAACTGCATCTGAGTTGATACCCCGCTCCTCGATGTAGCGGCGCGAGCCGAGCCACGACTCGCGGCCGGCCACGCGACCGGTGACGCCTCGGCCAGTGATGGCTTGGACAGCCTCGACAGGCTCGGCGACCATCTTGAGTTCGGCAGCTTTCGCCAGAATGGCGCGAGCGATCGGATGCCCGCTGCGTGCCTCCAGGGCTGCGGCCAAGCCGAGAACCTGTGTTTCGCTGCGGCCTCCAAGCGGCACGATCTCGACGACCTTCGGGCGCCCTTCGGTGAGCGTGCCAGTCTTGTCCATCGCAATGGCTTTGAGGTGCGCAGGCGTTTCGAGATGGGTGCCGCCCTTCACCAGGACGCCCTGCTTCGCTGCGCCGGCGAGTGCCGCCACGATCGTCACCGGCGTCGAAATCACGAGGGCGCAGGGGCAAGCAATCACGAGGAGCACGAGAGCCCGGTAGAACCAGACATCCCATGCGCCGCCCAAGAGCAGGGGCGGAGCAAGAAAGATCGCAACGGCGAGCACCATCACGACGGGCGTGTAGACACGAGCGAACTTCTCCACCCACTGCTCACTGGGCGCGCGTCGGCTCTGCGCTGAGCCGACCATTCGAATGATCTGAGCGAGCGTCGTGTCATTCGCCGCTTTGGTGGTCACGACATCAAGTGCACCCTCTCCGTTGATGGTGCCGGCAAAGACCTCGTCGCCTTCTGCCTTGAATACGGGGACGCTTTCGCCGGTGATCGGCGCTTGATTGACCTCGCTCTCGCCAGCGGCAACCCGGCCGTCGAGCGGCACCTTGTCTCCTGGCCGGACGATGATGTGCACGCCGACCCGAACCTCAGCCGCCGGAACGTCGCGCTCTGAGCCATCTTCGAGCTTGACGCGTGCTGTCGGCGGCGCGAGTTCCATGAGTGCGGCCACCGCCCGGCGCGCGCGACCGAGACTCCAAGCCTCAAGCGCCAGCGCCAGCGCAAAAAAGAACGAAACAGTAGCGGCCTCGAACCAGGCGCCAATACCAATCGCCCCCGCGACCGCAACCATCATCAGCAGATTCATGTCAGGACGCAGCCGCTTGGCCGCGAACCAAGCCTTGGGTGCGACGTAGCGCGCCGCGCAGAGCACCGCGACCACGTAAAGGACCATGCTCGGCAACGGGGTCGAGCCCAAAGCGTGTTCGCCTGCCTCAAAGGCCGCGATCACACCGCCTCCGAGCCAAGCGTGGATCGCAAAGCCCAGCGCCGTGAGCCCGCCGCTTGCGGTCGTCAGCCACGACTGCACCCGCTTGCGGCGCTCTTCGGCCTGCGCGGCTTCGCTGGTACCGCCTTCAATCCAGGGTTCTGCGCGCAGACCAGCGCGGGCAACGGCCTTCTCAACGCTGGCTTCGAGCGCCGCATCCGACGGTACGTCGATCGACATGCGACCGTTGAGGAGATCGAAGGCGAGCTTGTCTTCGCCGACCAGCGGCCCAACCTCACGCTTTAATGCCGCGATTTCATCGGCACAGTCCATGCCGTGAATGCGAAACACGACTTTGCCGGGCAAGTGGGTTGGGATCGGCGGGCTGAGTGCCTCCTGCACTTCTGTGGCACAGCCGCAGGTCGCACCTTCAATCGCTCCGGCGGGCTCGAGCACGCGGAGCGAAACGGCGAACGGCGACCAGGGCTCGGCGCGCATACCTGTTCGAGCCACGGCTTCCTCGATCGCGTCGGGCGCCGCCCGATTCTGGGGAGCCACGGTCATCATGCCTTGCGCGGTGTCGAAGGCGAGTTTGTCTTCGCCCACGAGCGGACCGAGTTCCCGCGTGAGGGCCGCCACCTCGTTCTTGCAGTCGAGACCATGGACGCGGAAGAGCAATGTCTCTGCCGTGCCATCCTCAACAAGGGAAGCACGCATGCCGGTCGGGACGACGCGGCCAATGATATAGTCGATGGTCGCCTGCCGTTGCGGCGCGACCGTCATCAGCCCCTTCGCGGTGTCGAACGTCAGCCAAGCCTCGCCCCCAACCAGTGGACCGATCTCACGCTTGAGCACCGCGACTTCATTCTTGCAGTCGAGCCCCTCGACCCGGAACAGCAGTGCCGGTGCACGCTGCTCCACCGGCTCCCGTAGGAGATGCGCTTGCATGCCGGTCGTGGCGACCGCCCGCTGGATAACCTCAATCACCGAAGCGTTCTCGGATATCACCTCCATGATACCGGCTTGAGTATTGAAGGACAGCTTGTCGCCGCCGCCGACAACCGGCCCCACCGCGGCGCGAAGCGCGCGAACCTCGTTCTGGCAATCTAAACCGTCAACTTTGAAGCGCAGCGAGCTTGGAGGGCTCATCGTCGCGGCATCAGTCATTCTTGTCTCCTTACCGTTGTCTTTGAGCGCGGCGCCGATGCTTCCTCACTCTCTTGCTAACCATACATCCTGTAGTCACTACAGAATCAAGGGGTGAGTCTCATGCTTTTGTCACACGAAATGCGGAGGCACCGTGGTGCTACATTCAGCATCGGCGATCGTGCATCTCGCCGCCGAGGGAGACTTATGACCGCGCGCCTTCCACGAGCGGAACAACTTGCCGAACCTTGCCACCCCTAGACTGCTCCGGCGGGTCCTCGGCGCGCTCCAGGGCAACCTGATCGAGGCCGTGCTCTGCGAGCAAACGTTTGATGCCGGCAAGGACCGCTTCCCACACGCGATCCGAATCAGCACCGTGGATCTTCAGGCGCACGCGCAAGCTCGCCGGCGCGGTCTGCACTATCTGAAACATCTGGAGTCCAGGTGTTCGGTCGGCCAACGTGGCAAAGGCCAAGGGTGCAATGGTCACCCGGTCGCGGCCAGCGGTGCGGAAGGTGAGGACCTCGGCAGATCGCCCTTGCACACGGATCGACGGCAGCGGATTTCCGCACCGGCAAGGCCCGGCCTGCTGAAAGACGCTGTCGCCCAGATCGTAGCGTAGAATCGGCTGCACTCGATTGGCGAGGTTACTGATGAGCACTGTGTGTGCTGGCTCACCCGGCGGTACGGGCCGATAGTCCGCGTCGACAGGCTCGAATGCGACCCAGTCGCTGTTGACGTGCAACCACCCGTGCTCGCAGCTGTAGCTGAAGAAGGGACACTCGGTTGCCGCGTAGCTGTTGCCGACCTTGGCTTCGAATGCTCGCGCAATTCGGTCGTACTCGCCCTCCGGCAGCCCTTCGGCGGAGAGCGCTAACAACACTGGATTGATCCTCAGACGACCAGCTTCCTGCTCGCTCGCTAGCAGCGCTGCCATACTCGCGTAGGGTGCAAGGAGCACCGGCCGGAATTGGTTGAGTCGGGCCACAAGCTCTTGCAAGGGCATGTGCACTGATAGCACCTCGAGCCGTCGTCCTTGGCCCTTCTGCAGGCGTGCCGCAGCGACCGCGGAGGCGAAGTGGCCGCCCGTCGCCATGACCATTGCCATGCGTCCTCCGCCGAACAAGATTCGAATAAAATCGCCCGCGCTGAGCCAAGCCGTCAGCATGCGAAACGCCATGGCGTTGGTGACGGCCATGTTCCGATTGTCGAGCACGAAGACACCGCGCGTCCCTGTCGTGCCAGAAGTCGTCAGCAGAGTGTATTTACCGAGGAACCGTTCGCCGATCAGGTTCGGATCTTCGACAAACGCCTTTGCTCCTTTCAGGGTTATTTCCCTATCGACGCACCAATCATCGAACCGAGCCATCAACGTCTTCTTGTCGGTAACGGGTAGCAGCTCGGGAGTTTCGACCCGGTTCCGCAGACCATCATACAGCTCGCGATAATAGGGCGAGTTGGCCCGAGCGTAGGCGACCATGTCGGCGAGACGGGCGCGCTGGCGTTGAGCGATTGCGCCTTCGCCGCCCTTTCGAGCACGCCAAGCGTCCCAGATCAGGCTTCCAACGTGTTCCGTCATTTCGTTCTCGGTTCACACACTTCCCGTCAACTGATATACCTACATCCTGTAGTCACTACAGGAGCAAGCCCCGATGATCGCTATTGGAGCGTTGTCCCGACGCACAGGGGTCAATATCGAGACGATCCGCTATTACGAGCGGATCAGACTCATACCGCCGCCGCCCCGAACGGACAGTGGACGACGGCTCTACGGAGCCGAGGACGTTCGGCGCCTGACCTTCATCCGCCATGCTAGGGACCTCGGTTTCGACATCGCGGCTATCAAGACAATGCTCGCTCTACAGGACGTGCCGGAGGCGTCATGCGAGCAGGTGAGCCGGATCGCTACCGGCCAGCTCGCAGCCGTCGAGAGTCGAATCCGCCGCCTCCTTGGGCTTAGGACCGAGCTCACCCGGATGATCAGCGAATGCGACAACGGAAAAGTCGCATCCTGCCGAATTATCGAAGTCCTCGCTGACTCTCCCGGCAATCTGGACGGCCCTGATGGCGAAGCGGCTGTAGCGGCGGCTCGGGACCTTCTTGCATCACGGTGAACGGCAGGACTCGCAGTCGTGCTCGCCGGCAAAGGCATAGCTGGGCCGCAAGAAGCAGGCTGGCTGAGCATCAGGCCTTTGGCGTTTGCACCGCGAATTGAAATCTCGGATTGTATCCAACCTGGGAAGGCGTGTTCGCGCAGTTCTTGACCGGCGCGACTTTGGTGACGGGCTTCTGCTTCGCGACTGGCGCGTCTGCCGTCGCACGCTCAAGGACCGCACTTACTACTGGCGGCGCTACCGACCACACCGACCCGTAAACGAGGCAAGGCGTCGGCTCGCAATGTGCCATGCGTTCGCTTTATGCCGCCTCACGGTTAGCCGCGTGATAGAGGCGATGATCGACTCTCGTGAGTAGGCCCTCATCGCACATCAAAACAATCCCTTCAGCTTGTCCCAAAAGCTCGAGCCCGGATGTCCGTGAGGCTTTTGTGTTCGGTTGGTGAGCGCATTGACGAAGATCACTAGATTGACAGGCTCGAACTGCAGGCCGTGGAACCTGGCGCGCAGTCGCCCATCCTGATCAATCACGTGCGTGACGATCCCGTGCATCTGCATGCCATCATCGCCTTGTGTGAACTTGAGGCCATAGGCTTCGGCGATCTTTCGCGTGCTGTCTTCGGGTTGATCGGGGGCCGCCGTCAGGAACAGCCAATTCATCGGGTCGAGGCCGTGGGCCTGACCGTAGTCACGCAAGACTTGGCTTGTGTCGCGTTTCGGATCGGTCGTGATAGTGACGAACTCGACCATCGCCTTCATAGGCGTCTGGTTGATCATCGCTTGGAGTTCAGCGATCCGCTCCGCGTGGAGAGGGCAGACGTCTGGGCAGTTCGTATAGATGAAATTGAGCACGACAACCTTGCCATGCAGATCGCTGAGGCGGGCGACGCTGCCGTTGGCATCCTGCAAGGTGAATCCCGGCGCTTCGCTATCGACCGGCTGGAAATACTTGTCCTTGTCGCGAAGATCACGGTCGACTTCTGCGAGTGAATGCGCCAGGACCGGCGTGACGACCGCCCCTATTAGGGCGAAGGCGAGCGCTACGGATTGCAAGATACGCATGCCGGTCACCTCGGGGGAGTATCGGCAGCGGGCGAGCAGCATGAGCCACCAGGCTTGATCGAACCATCGGCGATAGGGTCGTCGGAGGACACCAGGGACGATGCTTTGTCCGCCGAAGGGCCATTCATTCGGCTCATGCAGAGACCGAGCGCGCACATTGCGACGCAAGGCAGCGCGCTCAGCAGCAACGGGGCCACACCCGCTGCGACGAGCCAACTCCAATTGAAGGCTGCGCTGAGACTGAGAGCCAAAGCGCCGAGCACAATCAGTCCTCGCCGCCTCTGCAGTGAGAGAGTGAGCTTGCCGGTAAGCACTCGCGGTTCGGGATGAGAAGGCATGTCGGACGTGTTCACGCTGCTCATGTCGGTTCGTCCTCCTGTTGCGGAGCGGCCAAGCGGCCTTGCCTCTGGGCGATGATTGACTTGAGGAACGCGAGCATTTCCGGCGCATCCCATTCGGCAGGACCGATCAGCCGTCCCAGCTCTTCCCCCTGGCGGTCGATGAGAAGCGTCGTTGGCAGACCAGCGGCAGCGAGGGCGAAGCCAACTTTGCTTGACGGATCGACGCAGATGGCGAGATTCTGAATGCCGATTTCGGCGAAGAACTTTTTCACAACCTCCGACCCGCCGCGATCAATCGAGAGCGTGACGACCTCGAAATCGGGACCGCCCAGCGAGGCCTGCAGCCGGTCGAGCGTCGGCATCTCCTTGCGGCACGGCACGCACCATGTCGCCCAAACGTTCAGCAACACCACCTTACCGCGG
Source organism: Roseixanthobacter finlandensis (assembly GCF_043195105.2). NCBI lineage: Bacteria > Pseudomonadati > Pseudomonadota > Alphaproteobacteria > Hyphomicrobiales > Xanthobacteraceae > Roseixanthobacter > Roseixanthobacter finlandensis. The sequence goes on from NZ_JBAFWO020000001.1 coordinate 42,043, forward strand.
AAGTCAGCGAGCGTGCGGACGTTGCCGTCGCTGTCAGTGAACTGGAACTCCGGCACGGGCGTCGGCGCGTCGCGCAGCACCAAATTCTGCGGCGGACCGGCGAGCACCGGTCCCGCCATTGCGATCAACGCGACTATGGGGAGGACGAACCGTCTCATGACGTGCCTCCCTTCGCCTGCTGGCGCAAACGCTCGACGAGCGGAAGAATCGTCTCAGTCAATGCCTGCTCAGTCACCGGACCGATGTGCTTGTGGGCGACACGTCCATCGGCGCAGACCACGAAGGTCTCCGGCACGCCGTAGACACCCCAGTCGATGGCGACGCGGCCGTCCCGATCGGCCCCGGTGCGGGTGTAAGGGTCGCCAAGGTTACCCAGCCACTCGGCTGCATCTTCGGGGCGGTCCTTGTAGTTGAGGCCGTGGATCGGCACGGTCCTGTCCTGCGCAAGGTGCAGGAAGAGCGGGTGCTCAGCCCGGCAGGCGACGCACCAAAATGCGAAGACATTAACGCGTGAGACCTCGCTGCAGAGGTCACCGCTCGACAGCCCAAGCGTACGGCCTTGGACGGGCGGCAGGCTGAAGGCCGGCACAGGTTTGCCGATCAGGGCGGACGGAAGCTGGCTGGGATCGCTCCCAAGCCGCGAGGCAAATACGGAGGCGAGGCCGCCGAAACCAACGACCGGCGCCACGTAGAGCAGGAGCCGACGCCGCGTGATAGCTCCGACCGGCTGCTCCACCGCTGTCGGTACATGCTCCGTGGTAGTGCTTCCGGTCATCGAAATAGTCTCCCCAGTCATTCCGTCGCGTAGACGGTCGGAGCCTTGCCGTCCTTGGTGAGGGCATAGATCACGAACTGCTCAGTCTTCGTGCCGACCATGCCGGGCGAGCCCATCGGCATGCCCGGCAGGGTGATGCCGGCGATCGCCGGCTTCTCGGCGAGCAGCCTGCGCACAATGTTCACCGGCACATGGCCGTCGACTACGTAGCCGTCGACGAACATCGTGTGACAGCCTTCGAGCTCTGCCGGCACACCGGCCTTGCGGCTGATCTCGGCGAGGTCGTTGGTCGGCTTCACGTCGACCTGAAAGCCGTTCTGGCGCAGATAGTCCGCGTAGCCCTCGCAGCAGCTACACTCAGGGTTCTTATAGAGCATCGCCCGAATGCCGGTGTCCGCAATCGCTGGAAACGGCAGGAGCAGAACGGCTGCGCTGCCGAGGAGAAAAGTTCGTCTTTGCATGGGAGGTCTCCTTTCATAAGGTTCGAATTTAGGCCACGCGCAGCACGGTCATCAGGCCGGCCATCTGGTGGTCCATGACATGGCAATGCAGCATCCAGTCGCCGGGATTGTCGGCGACGAACGCAACGTCGACGGTATCCTTCGGCGCGATCAGGACCGTGTCCTGCCATTGCCGATGCTGCACCGGGGCGCCGTTGCGGCTCAACACCCGGAAACTGTGGCCGTGAAAATGCATCGGATGCCACCAAGCGGTCTCGTTGCGCTGCCTCAGTACGATGCTGCGCCCGCGCTGGAATGTGAGGGCGGGCTCCATGCCGGCATGGCCGTCGCCGGTCATCGACATGCCATTGATGGCCCAGGCAGCACCGCCGCCCATGCCCATCATTCCGCGCATCATTCCTCCACCCATCATTCCGCCCATGCCGACCATACCGCCGCCGCCCATCATGCCGCCCTGGAGCGTCAGTTCGTGGCGCTCGGGATCGGTGAGGTCGGGCTCAGGCAAGGGATTGCGCGCCAGGCTAAGCGGCGCGTCGAGAGGATGCTCGCGGATGGGCGGCTTCTCGTCGTAGACGAGGTGCGTCACCCAATAGGACAGGCCGTCGTAAAAATCGTCGATGACGCGGTAACGGCGCCCTGGCTCACCCTGCATGTCGAGCGCGACGTCAATACGCATGGCCGGGCCGAGAAGGATCCGGCCGCCCGCAGGCTCATGCGGATCGCAGGGCTGGCCGTCAATCGCCACAATCATCGGCCGATGTCCCTCGAAGCCCAGCGCCATGATGCGGGCAAGCGAGCCATTGACGAGGCGGAGACGAATGCGCTCTCCGGCCCGAACCGGCTCCTCGTCTGAAACCCGGCCGTTCAGCGTGACCGTGTTGCCGACCCGGCCGGACATCGCCGCTTCCATCCGATTGCCGAAGGCTGACGCGATCTGGCCCTCCGCTGTCAGCCGCCAGTCGGCGAGGAGCCAGAGAAGATCGCGGTCGACCGTGACAGGCTCGCGTTCTTCGACGATGACGGCGCCCGCAAGCCCCCGGCCGAGTTGCTCGAGGCTATTGGCGTGCGGGTGGTACCAGAAAGTCCCGGCATCGGGCGGCGTGAACTCGTAGACGAAGCTGTCGCCGGGCTTGATCGGCGGCTGCGTCAGGCCGGGCACGCCGTCCATGGCATTCGGTAGCCTTATGCCGTGCCAGTGGACCGTGGTGTCCTGGTCAAGCCGGTTTTCGACAATGATGCGGGCTGGCTCGTCCTGCCGCAGCCGTACGAGAGGACCGGGCACGGTCCCGTCATAGGTCCAGACATCCGTTTCCGGATGACTTGCGCCAGTAAGGCGTGCGCGGGCCGGTCTTGCAGCGATGCGATGCTCGTTGGGCGTGGCTGCTCCTGTCGGCAACGACCGTAATGCTGTGGTCAATAGAAGACCGGCGCCGGCCCCGAGCAGGCTTCTGCGCGATACTGGATAACTGAATTCGATACTCACGTTCGACCCTTCCGTTCATCGTGGATGACGGAACGCATCGGCCTTCGATTGCTGATTACACCCGATGGCCTCAACGCGCGGCAGATGGCGCGCGGACGCGTTCGTTCGTCGGGCTCAATCGCTTAAAGCGGGAGCCGCAGCGTCAACCGATGTCGACGGGTCTGGGAGGGTAAGGTTCAGGAGGCGAGGTTTTGCCGTGAAGCAGCCGGTATCGCGTTATGAATGAGACGGTCTTGTGGACCAACATCACCGGCTCGGCATGCGGGAGCACCGCCAGGACAGGTATTACGCAGACGGCCGTGCAGGAGATGGCCTTCATGCCATCGTCGCCCCCGCCCGCCGGGCAGCCCGGACAGCCGTCGTGCCCGGAACCACCCATGTCGGATGCCATTGCCATCTTCACGGTCATGTCGCTGACCTGAACGGCGGACAGGCTCGTCCCCACGGTGACGAAGACCGCGAGGAATAGAGCAACGAGCTTTCTGGCCGACCAAAGCTTCATGACAGCCTTAAGCATCGTCCTAAACTGTGCCGAAAACAAGCCGAACACGCGGATTGCGACTTTAGGGACGCCGAAACGGGACGACCCCGGCCAGTGGAGCTGGTGGACACCCTCACCGAAAGAATAGGTATTTGATGAGAGCTGCCACGGCGAGCACCAGCACGGCGATGCCAATGACGCCCATGCCCCACATCATCCCTCCGCTCATCATTTCATTCATCATGGCTCCTGCCCCTCGTCAGCTTCCCGGCAGCCGACCGACCGTCAGCGATATTGACCAATCACTCCGGTCAGGCGTCCAGTCGGCGCGGCGAGCCATCTCGGACAAAACTTCGAACTCATCCCCGCCCCGCCCCGCCTCGTTGAAGACGGCTCGTCAACGCTAGATCAGCCTGACTGATACATAATCCGATTTCTATCCCGCTATGTCCGTTGTTACTACGCCCTTCCTCCTCGTCTTTCATTTCTCAGGAGCAGACCTCACTCATAGCCGTGCAACTGCGTGATCAATGGTTCGGGAGCGTTCTCGAGCCTGCACGCGGCCAACGGTTTGCGATGCCTCGGCAGCGCTGCCGCCCGACGAGCGAATGGAGGCATCGATGGATGACAGGAAGTATCTGACGGCTGAGGAAGTCTCGGACCGCTATCGCGGGAGCATCTCGGCTGGGACACTGAGAAATTGGCGCGCCATGAGGATTGGACCGGCCTACATCAAAATCGGAAAAGCAGTTCTATATCCGGTCGAAGAGCTTGAGGCGTGGGATCAAAAGAATATGGTGACGTGTCGTGTGTCAAAGCGACTCATGATTGACGCTAGTGAGTGAGCGTGACCATCACGCAGGAGCACACAAAACCGCTCCCAAACACCGCACCCTTGCTGCCTGGCGGCATGATAATATCTTTTATTTTTCAGTTGGATAGCGTGGTATGAAAGGGTCATCCACAACAAAGCGTCGGACGAGGCGACTCAGGGCTGCACGTGCGCGCCTCACCCCTTGGCCAGTGCTCCAGCCGATGTTTGAAAAGCAGAGATCAAGAAAGCCGTAGATATCCCCGTCGTCCACCAATAATGCGCCATCCATGTAGGCCTCGCCGAGGGCAAGATCTGGATTGAGGAGCAGGCGCGGAATCACAGCTGGATCCACGATACGAATCGTAATTGACGGTGTTCCGTTACCGATGTGATGGACGCCTCCGTTCGGCGCGATCACAGTCAATCTGCCGTCGTGGATGATCTGCCCAAGCAGCCTCCGAAACAGGAGCATTGTCGCATTCGTGCTCATGTTTTTGAGCGACCGAATTGGGCTTGATCGACTCACTTCGCTATCAATCGGTTGGGGCCTCTCAGAAACGGTGGAAGCAGACGAAGGATCGGATTGGATGCTCATCCTTGGGCCCCACGCAGACGACGGCTGTTGAATGCCAATGAACCCCGCGGAGCGGGCGCATTCTTTGATTGGGGTTAAACATCGGTATTCGATGATGGCTTCAATCGATCGCCGATGAGAGCGGCCGCGACGACGGCTCGGGTGCACCGTGGGTTCCAGCAAAAGCGGAAGGCGACATTCACAACGCTCGACTGCTCTTTAACCCCGAGCAATGTTTCGCTTCGGTCGAGCCGAGAGACTATCGATACGTGATCGACACAAGGAGATCTTCAATGGCATTGATGCGAGCAGCCGTTTTTGTCGAACCTGGCCGCATCGTCCTTGATGAAAAGCCGATTCCAGACATTGGTCCGCTTGACGCGCTCATCCGGATTACGACCACGACGATTTGTGGAACCGACGTGCATATTCTCAAAGGTGAGTATCCGGTGGCCAAAGGCCTGACCATCGGTCACGAGCCGGTCGGGGTGATCGAGAAGCTCGGCTCCGCCGTTTCCGGTTTTCACGAGGGGCAGCGCGTCATCGCCGGCGCAATCACGCCGAGCGGTCATAGCAATGCTTGTCTTTGCGGCTATCACTCGCAGGACGGGGCAGGCACCAAGCACGGGTGGAAGCCGGCGGGCGGTTGGAAATTCGGCAACACGATCGATGGCTGTCAGGCCGAGTTCGTGTGCGTTCCTGATGCCATGGTCAATTTGAGTCTCGTACCCGAAGGCTTGACCGACGAACAGGTTCTGATGTGCCCGGACATCATGTCTACAGGCTTCGTCGGCGCGGAGAACGGAGACATTCGCATCGGCGATAGCGTCGTGGTTTTCGCTCAAGGGCCGATCGGCCTTTGTGCCACCGCCGGCGCCAAATTGAGAGGCGCCACGATGATCATCGCCGTCGATGCGATCGCCGAACGAATGGCCGTGTCGCGCATGCTCGGCGCGGACTTCATCATCGATTTCAAGAAAGCTGACCCTGTCGAGGAGATCATGAGGATCACGGACGGGCGCGGGGTTGATGTTGCGATCGAGGCCCTCGGGACGCAGGCAACCTTCGAGGCTGCGCTGCGCGTGCTGCGGCCGGGCGGCACGCTGTCGAGCCTTGGCGTCTACTCGACCGACCTTCGGATCCCGCTTGGGGCCTTCGTTGCTGGGCTAGGAGATCACAAGATCGTCACGGCGCTGTGTCCGGGTGGCAAGGAGCGGATGCGGCGGCTCATGGACGTGATCGCTTCCGGAAGGGTCGATCTGACGCCGCTGATCACCCACCGCTACAAGCTCGACGACATCGAGAATGCCTATGACCTCTTCTCCCATCAGCGTGACGGGGTGTTGAAGGTTGCCATTACTCCGTAGCGCCTGAAGCGCCACTCGTTGCCGATACACTGCTGCGACGAACTACTGGTCCTTAACCAAGCGCTTTTCTAAAACATTCGGAAGCCTCAAGATGTCTCGGGAGGAAAGCAGTTCTTCACCCTTCGATCCCCGGGGTGACACGACACCATCTTCGCCCTGATATCGGTGGTCACCCTTACCGTTCGAAGAGTTGTGGAGCCCAGCTTCAATTTTCGCGGAGAATTTCCGGTTCCGCTTGATCTCAACCACGAAGGGCCGAACCGACTGTTTCATCCGTCCTCTCCAATCTCTCGGCAGGGCTTGCATGCTACGACACCGATGTGACTGGCGTTTGATCTCAGTCAATTCCGTCGCAGCGGCACACTTACCTCAACCAATACATCGTCACTCGAAGGACCGGACTGCCTGGCAAACGCCGGAGTGCCGAACTCGACTTCCCGCCAAGCGGCATTCGGGCCCCCAAGGCCTTTTGAGCGACAGGGGTCGCGCGTCAGCGCGATCCAGACCTATCCCGCGGCCATTCCTGCAACGCAACAATCCAGAGACCCACCAAGTTGGCCAGAGGCACGAGCGCAACGATCGACCAAAGTGGCGAGAATCCAATTCGAGCGAGAATGCGTCCGACGGGGTAAAGCAGCAGCGTGACAAACAAGACGAAAGCGATCCAGTGCCAAGCCGACCAATAGCCAATCATCATATAGGGTTGGTCCATCATTAGAATGTCCTTAGCACTTTTGCTGCGTGAATTCACAACCTGAGATACAAGAATCTGCGAAGGGGCGAGCCCTCCGTCCAGGCTCGTCGCGGCAACACGCAAAGCCAGATACTTCTCGTGTCAACACCACCAATTGACATGTCTCAGCACCCATGCCGACCTAACGTGCGACGATTTCATCGTAAGATGGCAAGTTCTATGCTGGACTAATTACTCCGAGATAAGGCCGTTCGTAACCGCCGCCTTGTCGTACAAGAATACGAGATTGGGGTCGGGGAGGTCGCGAGCGCGGTCCTTACCGTCGAAGTCGAAGCGCGTCAGGAAATCTCGGATGACATTAAGCCGTGCCTCTGACTTGTCGTCCGCGCGCACGACGGTCCAGGGCGCAAATGGCGTGTGCGTACGGGCCAGCATCTCGTTCCGGGCTACACTATAATCGTCCCAGTGCTTTGTCGCTGTATCGTCGATCGGGCTCAGCTTCCACTGCTTGAGCGGATCGTCGCGGCGATCCTTCAGCCGGCGCTTCTGTTCGGTTCGCGAGATATCCAAATAGTATTTGAGGATGGTGACGCCACAATGGGCGAGCAGCTGCTCGAACAGCGGGGCCGTCATGAGGAACTCGTCATATTCCTCGTTGCTGCAGAAGCCCATTACCCGCTCGACCCCGGCGCGATTGTACCAACTGCGGTTGAACAGCACGATCTCCCCGCCTGCCGGCAGATGCGGCACCCAACGTTGGAAATACCAAGACTTCTGGTCTCGGTCGGACGGTTTGCCCAGTGCGACCACCCGCGTCTCGCGCGGGCTGAGATGCTCAACGATTCGCTTGATCGTTCCATCCTTGCCGGAGGCGTCCCGTCCTTCGAAGATCACGAGAACCTTCTTGCTGGATTTGATGAGGTGCTTCTGAAGGCCCGCCAGCTCCACCTGGAGTTCGTGAAGTGCTTGTCTGGTGGCTTCGTGTTTTTCTTTCTTGCCCATCTGGAATTCCTGTCATGAAGTTTGTTGCATTCCGAAGTATCGTCGGTTGCAATTCAACGGTACGAAAGCGCAGCCGCCTGCCAACCTAGACAGGCGTTCACCGGGGGCCGATCCTACTCAGTCGGATATCTTCGGCTTGCCAATTCGTAACTCCCATTCTCTCGCTGAATCGCGATCTAAAGGCGCCGAAATCCATCAGTGCGCCGTTTCAAGAGCGGCGGGAGAGTTAACCCGTGCCAGGAGGCCCGGGATACCAAGACTTGCGACGACGCCTCCCAGCACCACGAGGGCCGTTAGCGTGAAGGGCGCGTTTGGCACGAAGGAAACCCCAAACAGCAGACCGCCAGCGGCCGATCCTGCCGCTTGGCCGAGACTTGCGGCCGCAGTCTGCCGACCCAATTCCGCTCCTTGCCTTTCCCCCGCACTGAGCGAAATCCAGTACGTCGCGATGGGGGAGAGGATACCAGCGCTGGCCGCGATCGCGGCTACGACGATGGCCGTAGGCACGGTCGCTGCGGCGAATGGCACGGCGGCGACGCTCACTGCCAAGACAACAAGGGCGGGCGCGAGGAACCAGCGTGTGGTCTCCGGCTTGACGAGCGGCGAGAAGACGATCGTTTGAGCGACCAACATGACGAGGCTGCACACACTGAACATGAGCCCGATCTGGTAGGTACTCATGTCGAGAACTTGCATTCCGCGAAGCGACAGGCCGACTTCGAAGGCACCCACAGCCGCGGCGGTTACGAACGAAATGACAAGGAGGCGTGGAAGGGCGGCACGGCCCTCAGGCCCACTTGCAACTCCCTCCTGATTTACGCCGCGCTCCATGGCGTCAGGCACAAAGAACCATACTGCCAGCGCCACCAGAAGCGAAAAGCCCGATGTCGTTAAATAGGGTGAAAGGGAAATTGCAGCCTCGCCCGAGCCTGGAAGGAGTTCGCGGGCGACAACCACGGTGAAGCTTCCCAGCATCGGCCCGACCAGGAAGCCGATGGCACCGGCAATGTTGAGCAGAGCAAAGCGGCGCGCGCGCCATTCCTTGGTCCGAGCATAGTCGCCGACAAGGGCATAGGCTGCGGGCACAATGGAAGCCGCGAACAACCCGTTCAGGAAGCGGCCGAGATAGAGCAGAGGGAGGCCATCGGCGAGCGCAAACAGTGCCAGGGTCAAGGAGAACCCCATCAGTCCCGCGAGCAGCACGGGGCGGCTACCATGCCGATCCGCAAGGCGGCCCCATAGTGGTGCGAACAAAAACAGCGCGAGGGTGTAGGTTCCGGTCAGTATGCCGGTATGCCGCGATAGGACAGTAGGATCCGTCGTTCCTGCTATCCGTTGAATCGCAAGCGGAAGTATCGGCAGAAGGAACCCGTAACCCACGGTAATCGTGAACATTGCCAGAAGCAATGAGATCATCATCCACCATCGCAATGGTTGGAAAGAACTTGCCGCGATCACGCCGCCGCCTCGACTGCGGTTTCCGTTGAACCACTTTGGACTCTGCTGCCGCGCGTGATGCCGGCCAGCCGTGTGCGCTTGAGCATCAGGGCGTTGATCGCCACCAGAGCCGAGCTGCCCGACATGGCGAGAGCGGCGATTTCGGGGCTCAGCAGCATTGGGTAGAGCACGCCCGCTGCGAGCGGGAAGGCGATGACATTGTAGGCCACGGCCCACCACAGGTTCTGGTGCATCTTGCGCAGGGTTGCGCGGGAGAGCTCGATGGCGCCGACGATGTCGTACGGATCGCTCTTCATCAGCACGACGTCGGCGCTCTCGATGGCGACGTCCGTCCCCGCACCGATGGCGAACCCCACATCGGCCTGGGTGAGTGCCGGAGCGTCGTTGACGCCGTCGCCGACCATCCCGACCTTGTGGCCTTGTGCCTGCAGTTCCTGAATCTTCGCCGCCTTCTGGCCCGGCAGTACATCCGCCAGCACCATATCAATGCCGAGAGTTGCGGCGATTCGCTTCGCCGTGCCGGCGTTGTCGCCGGTCAGCATGGCGACTTGGACGCCACGCTCGCGCAGCTTGGCTACGGTCGCCTGGGCGGTCGGGCGCGGTGCGTCGGCGATCGCGACGATGCCGAGAAGGCGGCCGCCACGGGCGACATGAACCACGGTTCGGCCGGCGCCCTTCAACTGCTCCGCCGCATCGGCGAGTTCGTCAAGGCCGATCTTTTCCTCGTCCATGAGCCGACGGTTGCCGAGAAACGTCGTCTGACCCTCGATCTCGGCGCGGGCGCCTTTCCCCTCGAGATTGAGGAAGGACTGCGCGTCCGGCACAGTGAGCCCTTCAGCGCGTTCGATGATCGCCAGCGCGAGCGGATGATCCGAACCGTGCTCGACCGCGGCCGCGATGCGCAGCACCTCATCGGGCGACGCCTGGCCTGCCGCGATCACGTCGACCACGCGCGGCTGACCCATGGTCAGCGTGCCGGTCTTGTCGAAAACGATGACGTCGAGCTTGGTCGCATCCTCCAGCGCGGACGCGTTCTTGAACAGGATGCCGTTCATCGCGCCGAGCCCGGTTCCCACCATCACCGCCATCGGCGTGGCGAGCCCCAGCGCATCGGGACAGGCGATGACAAAGACGGTGATGGTCAGCGTCAGCGCGAAGAGGAGGGTCTGACCGATCCAGAAATACCAGACCGCGAAGGTGACGAGACCGATCAGGATCGCCGCGAGCACAAGCCATTGCGAGGCCCGATCGGCGAGAAGCTGCGCCGGCGCCTTGGAATTCTGCGCTTCCTGGACGAGCTTGACGATTTGGGCGAGGGCCGTGTCGGCACCCACCTTCGTCGCCTTGTAGCGCAAGCTGCCACTCTTGTTGATGGTGGCTCCGATGACCATGTCGCCCGGCTTCTTCGAGACCGGCATCGACTCGCCCGTCAACATCGATTCATCGACGTCGGAGCGACCTTCGAAAACCTCGCCGTCCACAGGGATTTTGTTGCCGGGACGCAGAATGACCGTATCGCCCAGTAGGACCTCGGCGGTCGGGATCTCGATCTCGGCACCGCTCCTGAGCACCGTGGCCTTGGGCGGCGCGAGGTCCATGAGCTGACGGATTGCCTCCGACGCGCCAGCTCGTGCCCGCATCTCAAGCCAGTGTCCGAGCAGAATGAACACCAACAGAACGGCAACAGCCTCGTAGAACTGCTGGCCTTTGAAGAAAAAGGTCGAGCCGACGCTGAACAGGTAGCCCGTGCCGACACTGAGCAGCACCAATACCGCCATGTTGAGCACGCCGTTGCGCAGCGCGCGGATCGCCGCGACGACGAAGGGCCAACTCGGATAGAGGATCGCGGCGCTCGCGAGAACGAAAAGGAGGATCTCGCGATCGAGGCCGAATGGCGGATCGATGCGCAGGAAATCCATGCCCATCGGCTGCAGCAGAAATATCGGCACGGAGAAAATCAACGCGACCCAGAACCGGTTGCGCATGTCCCGGACCATGCCCTGCATGTCCATTCCCGCGCCATGACCCATCTCATGGGCCATGGCATCGTGCGAGATCGGCATCGCCTTACCCGGCGTCCCAGAGGCAGGATGCGCCCCGTGGCCCGCGTGACCGGCGCCATGACGATGCGGCGCCGCCGGATGCGCCGGCGGCACGGTCGTCTCGTTTGGCACGCATTGGTGCCTCGGAACCACCTCGCCGCGGCAATGGAAGCCGCAGGCGATCACCTCGGCCTGGATGGTCTCCAGGCTGGTACGTGTCTCGTCGAAGCCGACCGTAGCCGTGCCGGACGCGAAGTTGACGGCGGCGGAGGTGACACCGGGCAATCGACGCAGGCGCTTCTCGACCACGAGCGGATCGAGCACATCGAAGAATTGCTCCACGTCAATTGTTGTGGTCGTCACAACCGGCGTCTCCTGTCGAAATCGGAGCGGATGCCCACCACGAACCACCCGCCTTTTTCACGGATCGCGCTGTCAACTGCCGCCGCAGGAGCCGGTCTTCTTCGGGTGATGACCAGCACTGGAGACTGACTTGTCCAGTTCGCCAGCGGGCGCGACCGTGTCGGGCGCCGCAGCATTTTCGTGATTGCCGCAGGAGCCATGAGCATTCGCTTTCTCCGCGGCCTCTGCGCCGGCATGGCCATCGCAGCAGGAAGAGGCATTTGGGACCGAATGCTCGGAGGTCGTCTTGGTCTGGTCGGCAGACGTGGTGCTCATTCCGGTGACTCCTGCTTGCGGGCACGACGATAGATGGCGCCATTGCGGGCGCTGTCGCCCCATGCCGCACCCGCACTCTCATTTCCTGATTTTCAAACTTAGGCGATGGCCCGGTCAGCCATCTTTAATCTCGATTAAGGATCGGCATCCTTGGGTCGCGCATCGCTCCCGGAGCTGACGACCCCTTCAGACTCAGTGTTCCGCTTGTCTCATTTGGCGGCATTTCGAATTGCATCGCTGCGATACGCCGAAGGGGGTCAATCGCGCATCCAGAAACCGCTCTCCCCAGGGTTGGCTGAAGTCGTTTCCACGATGGCGCCGACTACTCGCCTAACATGGATGAGAATGTGCGTATTGCTCCGATCATTGCCGTCGTCATCCTCGCGGCCGCCGGGGCTGCCGGCTATGCCTATTGGTGGAGGCAACAGGCGACCCGCGTCCCCGCGGGACTGGCCCGGGCAAATGGCCGGATCGAAGTCGAACGCGTCGACATCGCTACCAAGTACGCGGGCCGCCTCGCCGAAGTGCGCGTCAACGAGGGCGCCGATGTTCAGAAGGATGGCATCCTCGCCCGCATCGACACGACCGAAATTCTTGCGCAACTCGCGGCAGCCAGAGCTGCCGTGCACCGCAGCCACCAGGGTGTGGCCATCGCCGAGTCCAATGTGGCTCTCCGCTCGGCAGAGTTGAAGCTTGCCGAAGTCGAGCTCCGGCGCATCGTCGAACTGATGCGCACGAATACGGCGACGCAAGCGGAACTTGATCGCCGCACGGCGCAAAGGGATATTTCAAAGGCCTCGCTGGATAGCGCGAAAGTCGCCATCGAGGACGCTAAGGCGGCCGTCGAGGCGGCTGAGGCCCAGGTCAGCCAGATCGAAGCCGCAATTGCGGACATGACGCTGAAAGCGCCGGTATCGGGTCGCGTCGAGTATCGTCTTGCACAGGCCGGGGAGGTCGTAGCTGTCGGCGGGCGGGTACTCACCCTTCTCGACCTTTCCGACGTCCACATGACGATCTTCCTGCCGACGAGCCAGGTCGGCAGCGTCGAACTCGGGTCGGATGCCCGTATCATGCTGGATGGTACGCCCGGCTACGTCGTTCCCGCAACAGTCGCCTTCGTTGCCTCGGAAGCGCAGTTCACGCCGAAATATGTCGAGACCGCGAACGAGCGCGAGAAGCTGATGTACCGCGTCAAGCTGCACATCGATCCGAAGCTCATCGAGACCTATCGCGCTTACGTCAAAGCCGGCATGACCGGCAACGCCTACGTCAAGGTCCAGGCCGGAGCGGCGTGGCCGACGAATCTGACGCCGAGGCTTCCGGATGTCCGCTGATGCCGAGCCGGCCGTTCGAGTCGATTCGGTCCATCACCGCTACGGTGACACCGTTGCGATTGACGGCGTCAGCCTATCGATCGCCTCCGGATCGACGGCGGCCTTCATCGGCCCCGATGGCGTCGGAAAGTCGACTCTCCTTGGCCTGATCGCCGGCGTCAAGCGCATCCAGTCCGGAACCGTGACGGCCCTCTCCGGCAACATGGCATCGAGCTCTCACCGTGACATCGTCGCGCCGCGCATCGCCTATATGCCGCAAGGCCTCGGCCGCAACCTCTATCCGACGCTCTCGGTGGTCGAGAACATCGATTTCTTCGGGCGCCTCTATGGCCAGAGCGAGAACGAACGTCGCTCACGCATCGCGGGCCTGCTGACCGCCACGGGGCTCGACCCATTCCCGGACCGCCTCGCCGGCAAGCTCTCGGGCGGGATGAAGCAGAAGCTCGGCCTGTGCTGCGCGCTGATCCACGATCCGGACCTCTTGATCCTCGACGAGCCGACGACCGGCGTCGATCCCCTGTCACGGCGTCAGTTCTGGGAGTTGATCGAACGGATCCGTGCTGAGCGCCCCGGCATGACACTTCTGGTGGCGACCGCCTATATGGAGGAGGCCGCGCGTTTCGACCACATCATAGCGATCGACGAGGGCAAGGTCATCGCCGCCGGCGACATGGCGGGGCTACTTGATCGGACCGCGACGCGTACGCTGGAGGAGGCCTATGTCGCGCTACAGCGCCCCGAACGGCGCGGCGATCAGGCGGCATTGGCAATCCCGCCGCTGCTGGAGAGCGGCGGGCCTCCGGCGATCGTCGCAGAGGCCCTGACCATGCGCTTCGGCGATTTCACCGCCGTCGATCATGTCAGTTTCCGCATCCGGCGCGGCGAGATTTTTGGGTTTCTCGGGTCGAACGGCTGCGGCAAGACGACGACGATGAAGATGCTCACTGGACTGCTGCCGGCGAGCGAAGGGCGAGCTGAGCTGCTGGGGAAACCGATCGACGCCCGTGATATCGCAACAAGAATGCGCATCGGCTACATGTCGCAAGCGTTCTCGCTCTATGAAGAGATCTCCGTCCGCGCGAATCTGGAGCTGCACGGACGTCTCTTCCGCATTCCCTCGGGCGAACTCAGGCTGCGCGTCGCCGCGGCGCTTACCCGTTTCGACCTCGACGCCGTTGCCGACGCCTCGCCGGCGTCGCTCCCGCTCGGGATGCGTCAGCGGCTCCAGCTTGCCGCCGCCTGTTTGCATCGGCCTGAAATATTGATCCTTGACGAGCCCACATCCGGCGTCGATCCGGCAGCGCGCGACAGGTTCTGGCGCCTCCTCGTCGAGATGTCGCGCCGCGACGGTGTAACGATCTTCATATCGACCCACTTCATGAACGAGGCCGAGCGGTGCGACCGCGTATCCTTGATGCATGCGGGCCGTGTCTTGTCCGTCGGCAGCCCGGAGGAGCTTCGCGTCGCTCGTGGCACCACGACTCTCGAGGGCGCTTTCGTTGCCTATCTGGAGGAGGCGTCAGCGCCGCCTGCGTCCAAAGTGATGAAGGAAGCGCCTTCATTGGCGGCTGCCCCAAAGCCGATCGGTGCCCCGGATAATGTCCAAAAGGGAACATCGTCGGTATCCCAATCATCGCATAGGTCGTCGTCGGCTTCTTTGCGCCGAGTCTGGGCCTTTGCCCGGCGAGAGGCTGTGGAAGTCCTCCGGGATCGCATTCGGCTCGCCTTTGCGCTCCTCGGCCCGCTCGTACTTATGGTCGGGTTCGGCTACGGCATTTCGTTCGACATCGAGAATCTCCATTATGCGGTTCTTGATCGCGATCAGTCCTACGAGAGCCGGCTATTCCTGGAGCAGTTTTCGCAATCCCGTTATTTTGTCGAACAAACGCGGCTGGACGACGAATTTGAGATTGATCGGCGTCTCCGATCCGGCGAGCTGCGGTTTGCCGTCGATATTCCGCCCGGCTTCGGTCGCGACCTTCTGCAGGATCGCCAGCCGCAAGTGAGCTTCTGGCTCGACGGTGGCGCGACGTTCCCTGCAGAGACGGCACGGGCCTATATCCAGGGCGCTGTTCTAACCTATGCCGCGGATCGCTACCGCCAGCTGCACGGCCGCGCTCCACAGGTCCTCCCGATCAATGTGGAACCCCGGTTTCGCTACAATCAGGATTTCCGCAGCGTTTTCGCGATCACGCCCGGCGCGATCATGCTTCTCCTGATCCTCATCCCCGCGATGCTGACAGCCGTTGGTGTCGTGCGTGAAAAGGAGATGGGGTCCATCACCAATGTGTATGCCTCGCCCGCGACCGTGGGCGAATATCTTATCGGCAAGCAATTGCCCTATATTGCGATTGGGTTTGTCAGCTTCGCCAGTCTCGTGCTCTTGGCCGGCGCGCTCTTTGGAGTTGTGGCCAAAGGGTCTCTCATCGGCCTTTCTCTCGCAGCGCTCATGTACGTGTTCGCGGCAACGGCCTTTGGACTACTGATATCCGCGTTCGTCTCGACGCAAGTCGCGGCGATCTTCGCGACGGCCGTTCTAACCGTAATCCCCACGGCGCACTATTCGGGGTTCCTCTATCCGGCCTCGACGTTGGAAGGCTTGGCGCGCGCGATGGGGGTCGGCTTTCCGGCATTCTGGTTTCAGACCGTGAGCCTAGGCGTCTTCGCGAAAGGGCTCGATGCCGATGCGTTCGTGCGCGAAATCGCCGTGCTGTTCGGCTTCGGGGTCGTCTTTCTCCTGCTGGCGCGCCTCGCCGTCCGCAAGCAAGGTTCGTAGCGATGCGCCAATGGATCCTCAACGTACTTTATCTGGGTTTCAAAGAGATCGCGAGCGTCCTGCGTGACGTGGCGATGGTCGGGCTGATCATCTACGTTTTTACAGTTGCCGTTTATTCTATGGCCACTGGTCTCAAGACCGAAGTGAACAATGCCAGCGTCGCTGTCGTCGACGCCGACCGTTCGACACTGTCGTCTCGCATCAAGGATGCGCTGCAGCCGCCTTACTTCAGCCCAGCGCGCGACATCGACCGTTCCGAAGTCGACGAGCTGTTGGACAAAGGGTCATATACGTTTGTCCTGGAGATACCCCCCCGCCTCGAAGCGGACCTCCTCGCAAATCGTGGCCCCTCGATTCAAATCAACGTCGACGCGACGGCCGTGAGCCAAGCCGCTGTGGGAACGGCCTATATCCAGGAAATCATCGCCCGCGAGGCGGCAAACTTTCTGCATCAGCACGGCACGAGCGAAGTCGTTCCCATCGAGCCGGTCATCCGCGCCTTGTTCAACCAGAACCTTGAGGCGATCCGCTTCAATGCGAGCATGGACATCATCATGAACGTAACGATGCTCGGGATCATTCTCGTCGGGGCAGCCGTCATGCGCGAACGAGAACACGGCACCATTGAACATTTGCTGGTGATGCCGGTCCGGCCGAGTGAGATTGCCGCAGCGAAGATCTGGGCGAACGGTCTGATCATTCTCCTGGCAGCCGGCTTTTCTTTGCACGTTGTCATAGAGTTCGTGCTGCAGATACCGATCATCGGCTCTGTCGAGCTTTTCCTGGCTGGAACCGCCATCTATCTCTTCGCGGTGACGTCGCTCGGTATTTTGCTCGCGACGATCGCGAACTCGATGCCGCAGTTCGCGCTGCTGGCGATCCCGGTGTTCGTCGTCATGTTCCTGCTGTCAGGCACGTTCACGCCGTTTGAGAGCATGCCTCCGATCCTGCAGGACATCATGTATGCGGTGCCCTCGACGCACTTTGTGAGATTTGCGCAGTCGATCTTGTATCGAGGTGCGGGACTCGATGTCGTCTGGAAGGATTTGATGGTCATGACCGCATTGGGGGCGGTGTTCCTTGCCGCCGCTCTCTCACGATTCAGGTCGATGCTCGTACGACAGTCGTAAGGTGCTGTTCGTGAGTGGTCGAGACCTGCCTCTTCCACCGAATAGCCGGCAACTGTTCGCGCAATCCGCGGAGCGTGGCGCTCGCGGTCGTCCATTGATACTTCCTCGCCCGCCCATCGCCAGTGCCATGGCGCCGTTTCAGTTACGATAAACTCAGAAACATCGTCGAGAGGCGACATTCAGCCAAGGCTTGCATTGATTTCCTCCAATCGTGCCATGCCTGGGCACAGTTCCTTTTGCGACAGCGCATTGAGGGGCGTATCTGTCGTGTTGAGATCGGCGTGCAATTCATCCTTGTCGCTTGCAACATAGAGCAGGCCCGTCACGATCTCGGACTTGGCCTCGTGTTCGAGCAGAAAGTCTATTGCGGCGCGGCGATCGTGCACGCTGTATTCGGCGTTCAGCTTTCTCAGCCGGAGCCAGGACCCGTCGTGCTGTTGAACCAATTCGAGCTTGCCGGGCTCGTAGTCGACCGTGATCGGCGTGCGCCCGACGATCACGTCTATCCGATTGACCGCAATGTTGTGCTCGCGGACATAGTCATAACTCTTGGTGGAGCCCTCGTGGTTGTTGAAGGCGACGCAGGGCGAGATGACGTCGACAAAGGCCGCGCCTTCGTGCTCGATCGCGCCCTTGATGAGCGAGACGAGCTGCGCCTTGTCGCCGGAGAACGAGCGGGCGACGTAGCTTGCGCCGAGCTGGAGTGCCAGGGCGGTAAGATCGATGGGCTTGTCGATGTTGACGACACCCTGCTTGGACGTCGATCCATCATCGGCGGTTGCGGAGAACTGGCCCTTGGTCAGGCCATAGACGCCGTTGTTCTCGACGATATAGACCATGTTGACGCCGCGGCGCAGCGCATGCGCGAACTGGCCAAGGCCGATCGAGGCGCTGTCTCCATCGCCTGACACGCCGAGATAGATGAGGTCGCGATTGGCAAGGCTGGCCCCGGTCAGGACCGACGGCATGCGCCCGTGCACGGAGTTGAAGCCGTGGGAATTTCCCAGAAAATAGGTCGGCGTCTTCGAGGAGCAGCCGATGCCCGAGATCTTGGCCACTCGGTGCGGTGCGATCGATAGCTCGAAGCATGCCTCGACGATCGCAGCAGTGATGGAATCGTGGCCGCATCCCGCGCACAGCGTGGAAATCGCCCCCTCATAGTCGCGTCGCGTATAGCCGAGCGTGTTTTCCGGCAGTGCGGGGTGATGGAATTTTGGCTTGGCGAGATAACTCATGCGACTGCCCTTTCGCTCTGCTTCGCGGCTTCGCCGAGACGGGCGGCGATGGCGGCCGCGATGAATCGGGCGGTGATCGGCGTTCCGTCGAAATGCAGCACCGGCGTCAGCTTCGCAGGATTGACGCCGCATTCCGTGATGATCAGCGTGCGAAGCTGGGCGTCGCGGTTCTGCTCGACCACGAACACCGCCTCATGTGTGCGCAGGAAAGCGTCGACATCGCGGTTGAAGGGAAACGCCCTGACCCGCATCCGGTCGAGAGCATGGCCATCAGCCACCAACAGATCGACTGCCTCGTCCATGGCAGGAGATGTCGAGCCGAAATAGATCACCCCGTAGCGCGAAGGGGTGCTGGCCAGGGTGATGACGGGGCCGGGAACGAGATCCTTTGCTGTCTCGAACTTCTTTAGCAGCCGTTCCATGTTGTCGACATAGGGGCCGCCCTCTTCAGTATAGCGTGCATAGCGGTCCCGGGTCGTGCCGCGGGTAAAGAAGGAGCCCTTGCGCGGATGGGTGCCAGGGTAGGTACGATAGGGAATGCCGTCGCCGTCGACGTCGAGATAACGGCCGAAGTCCTTGCCGGCGTCGAGATCGGCTGCGGTCATCACCTTGCCGCGGTCGTAGACCCGGTCGTCGTCCCAGCGCAGCGGCGCACAGAGCCGATGGTTCATGCCGATGTCGAGATCGAGCATGAGCAGGACCGGCGTCTGCAGCCGGTCGGCGAGATCGAAGGAGAGGGCGCTGAACTCGAAAGCCTCTGCCGGCCCCTCCGGGAAGAGCAGGACATGCTTGGTGTCGCCGTGCGAGGCATAAGCCGCGAGCAGGATGTCGGACTGCTGCGTGCGCGTCGGCATGCCCGTCGAGGGGCCGCCGCGCTGCACATCCATGATCACGGCCGGGATCTCGGCGAAATAGGCTAGCCCGAGAAACTCCTGCATCAGCGAGATGCCGGGTCCGGAGGTCGGCGCGAAGGCCCGCGCGCCGTTCCAGGCGGCGCCGATCACCATGCCACTGGAAGCGAGCTCGTCCTCTGTCTGGATGATGGCGTAGCGCTTCTTTCCGGTCTCGGGATCGATCCGGAAGCGCGCGCAATAGGCGGAGAAGGCGTCGGCGATCGAGGTCGAGGGCGTGATCGGATACCACGCGCAGACCGTAGCGCCGCCGAACACCGCGCCGAGCGCCGTCGCGGAATTGCCGTCGATGAAGATGCGCCCGCCGACGGCGTCCGCGCGC
Source organism: Roseixanthobacter finlandensis (assembly GCF_043195105.2). Taxonomy (NCBI): domain Bacteria; kingdom Pseudomonadati; phylum Pseudomonadota; class Alphaproteobacteria; order Hyphomicrobiales; family Xanthobacteraceae; genus Roseixanthobacter; species Roseixanthobacter finlandensis. The sequence goes on from NZ_JBAFWO020000001.1 coordinate 61,580, forward strand.
CGAACGCGCAGGCCGATCGGACAGGGGAGATTTTCGATCGCCCAGTCACGGCCGAGATGGAAGGCCCGGACGTTGGCCTCGATGAGGCGCTCCTTGCCCGCGAATTGCCGGCCGATAAGCGTGTCGATCTCACCGGTGTCCATCTCGAGCACCGCGGCGAGAACACCAATATACATGATGTTCTTGAAGAGCTGCCGTTCCCGCGGGTCGTTGTATTCCTTGTTGCAGATTGCGCCCAGCGGAGCGCCGAGGACGGTTATATCCTCGCGGAACTGGGATTTCTGAACGGGACGCGTCGAATCGTAGATCAGGTATCCACCCGGTTCGAGCCCGGCCTGGTCCTTGGCGAAGGTCTGGGGGTTCATCGCCACCACGAGATCGGTTCCGCCGCGTGCGCCCAGATAGCCGGCCTCGCAGACGCGGACCTCGTACCAGGTCGGAAGGCCCTGGATGTTCGATGGGAATATGTTGCGCGCCGCGACCGGCACGCCCATTCGCAGCACCGCCCGCGCGAACAGCTCGTTGGCGCTTGCGGACCCCGATCCATTGGTGTTGGCAAAGCGGACGACGAAGTCGTTGACGCGGCTTATCGCGAGCGTGTCGGGCATGTGTCACCTGCATGGGTCATGTCGATGAAGTATTTCTGCATGCTCCAGGCGCCGGTCGGGCAGCGCTCGGCGCACAATCCGCAATGCAGGCAAAGGTCCTCGTCCTTCACCATGACGCGTCCGGTCTTCAACCCGTCCGCGACATAGAGATCCTGGAGCGGGTTCAGCGCGGGCACCCGTAGCCGCAGGCGCAGCTCCTGCTCCTCGCCGTTCTCGGTGAAGGTGATGCAGTCCATCGGGCAGATGTCGACGCAGGAATCGCATTCGATGCAGGACGGCCCGCTGAACACCGTTTCGACATCGCAGTTGAGGCAGCGATCTGCCTCGGCGAGCGCCAGGGCCGGGTCATAGCCGAGTTCCACCTCCGTGCGGATGTCCTTCAGCGCGGTCTTGTTATCGCGCGAGGGCACCGGAAAGCGGTGGTCGAGCGTGACCTCGCTGTCATAGGCCCACTCGTGGATGCCCAGCTTTTCGCTCTCGATCTGCACATGGGGTAACAGGCGTTCGCCGATGTCCTCGCCTGACAGCAGGCGGTGGATCGACAGCGCTGCGTCGTGGCCGTGGGCGACGGCGCTGATGATGTTTTTCGGGCCCCGCGCCGCGTCGCCCCCGAAGAACACCTTGGGGTGGGTCGAGGCGAAGGTCGTTTCCGCCACGACCGGCATGTCCCATTTGTCGAAGTCGATTCCGATATCGCGTTCGATCCATGGAAAGGCGTTCTGCTGACCGATTGCGATTACGACCTCGTCGCAGTCGATCTGCCGCGGCGGCTCGCCCGTCGGTACGAACGTGGAGCGGCCGTTTTCGGTGACGGTCGTGACTGGTTCGACCAGCAGGCCCGTCAGGCGACCGCCCTCGACGATGAAGGCTTTGGGCGCGAGATCGGCCGAGATGGTGATCCCCTCGTGGAGGAGCGCTTCCTTCTCCCAGCTTGCCGCCGGCATGTCGTCGAAGCCCTCGCGGACGATGACGCTGACCTCCTCGCCGCCGAGGCGCCGGGCAGAGCGGCCGCAATCCATGGCGGTGTTGCCGCCGCCGATCACGACGACACGCCGGCCTGTGCTTGTCACATGCCCGAACGACACTGACGCCAGCCAGTCGAGTCCGATGTGGACGCTGCCTGCCGCTTCTTTCCGGCCGGGGATGTCAAGGTCTCGGGCGCGGGGGGCGCCGGAGCCGATGAACACGGCATCATAACCCTCCGAAAGCAGCGCCTTAAGGCTGTCGATGCGCTTGCCGGAATGAAAGGTGACGCCGAGATCGAGGATATAGCCGCATTCCTCGTCGATCACGGAATCAGGCAGCCGGAATTTCGGGATCTGGCTGCGTATCATGCCGCCGGCCTTGGGGTTGCCGTCGAACACGGTGCAGTCATATCCGAGCGGCGCAAGATCGCGCGCGACCGTCAGCGAGGCGGGACCTGCGCCCACCAGCGCGACGCGCTTGCCGTTCGTGTGGGCAGTCGGCCCGGGGAGGCGGTCGCGGATGTCGTCCTTGAAATCGGCCGCGACCCGCTTGAGCCGGCAGATCGCCACCGGCGCCTCCTCGACCCGGCCGCGCCGGCAGGCCGGCTCGCAGGGCCGGTCGCAGGTGCGCCCGAGGATTCCCGGAAAGACGTTCGATCTCCAGTTGATCATGTATGCGTCGGTATAGCGGCCCTGCGCGATCAGACGGATGTACTCGGGAACCGGCGTATGCGCCGGACAGGCCCACTGACAGTCCACGACTTTGTGAAAATAGTCAGGTGCGGAAATGTCCGTCAGTTTCATCTCATCATCTCCTGCATCCGGGGTGCCTTCACGCGCGACGTCAAAGGTCTGCCGCCAAGACTGGGAGCAGGGTGCTGCCGGATCTTAGACATATCCGATCCATTTCCAGTAAGTTGCGCCAAGCAGCATGACGAGCGCGAAGGCGATCACTGTGAGCACGAGGCCGGTGCGCACGAAGTCCTTCGCCTCGAAGGTCTCGGTTCCGTATGCCACCATGTTCTGCGGCGCGTTCACCACGAGGATGAAGCCGAAGCTGACGACGAACTGCAGCAGTATGGTCATGCCGATGATGTTGATGCCGGGGGTCGATACGCTCTGCAGCACGGCGATGACGATGGGGATCATCGCAGAGGCGAGTGCCGTCGCGCTGGCGAAGCCGAGATGGATCACGATAAGGAACAGGCTGAGCACGGCGAGGATGAAGAGAGAGGTTCCGCCGGCGAGCCCGAACCGCTCCACCACGATGCCGGCGAGCCAGACCGCGCCGCCCGTCTGGAGAAGCGCGGTGCCGAGGCTGATGCCGATACCGAACAGGATGACCGTGCCCCACGGGATCCGCGGCTGCGCCTCTTTCCACGTCATGATGCCGATGCCGGGCACAAACATCAGCGCTACCGCGGCGACCGTCGTCGACGAGGTGTCGAACGGATGCAGGACCCCTTCCGTCGACCAGAAGGCGAGCAGGGTGAGCGACAGGGTGAGCAGCTTCTTTTCTGCCGTCTTCATGGGGCCGAGCTCGGCGAGCGATTTGCGGATCGCCGCCCGTCCGCCCGGGACTTCATCGACCTCTGGCTTCATCATCCGCGTCATGACGAAATAAAGCACCACCGTCATGATAACGGCGAAGGGCGCAGCGGCGACGAACCATTCCAGCCAGGTAACGGTGTAGTTCAGGGTTCGCTCGATGAAGCCGACGGCCACCATGTTTTGGGCGGCTGCCGTTTTGATGCCGATATTCCAAATGCTGGCGGTGTTCACCGTGGTGATCATCAGCATGCCGGCGAAGGCGCCGTTCTTGTTCACGCCGAACGCCGCGATGATGCCGAGCATGATGGGAACGATGCTGGCCACGCGGGCCGTGGTGGATGGCACGAGAAAAGCCATGACGATGCCCACGATGATCGCGCCGATGACGACGTCGCGGCTCCGGGTGCCGGTGCGCGAGAGGATGACGAGGGCAATGCGCTTGTCGAGCCCGGTGATCGTCATCGCGGCGGCGAGGAACAGCGCCGCCGCGACCAGAACGAGCGCAGTATTGGCGAAGCCGCCAAAGGCCAGGCCGAGCCCTCTGCTGGTGCCCATCAGCACGTCAGGATTCGTCTGAGAGGGGGACAGCCCCAGCAGGAACGCCATCAGGGCAGCGATGATCAGGGCCGAGACGGCGTAATCGACCGCTTCCGTCATCCACACGATCACGGCGAAGGCCAGCACCGCCAGCATGCGCTGGCCCGCGACGGGCAGCCCCTCCGGGGTCGGGAGCATGATGACGATGATAAGCGCCGCAAGACCCGTAAGCAGGCCCCAATGCGAGCGGAGCCAAGATGGCTCCTGAGGCGCGCGGCCAGACTGGGACCTCGAACCTTGCTCTGAAGGGGCGGCGATATTGCGATCTGTCGTTCCGGACACGATGTCGAAATCCCCTTGCATTGCCAGCGCAAACACTGGCCGGGGGGAACACCGGAAACCTTAATCGATATCAAAGAATCTACTGATCGCGGCATTCGACCGTTTGGACGTTGTACGAACAGCGGACTGAAACACTTTCTCGGGGCGGGCTGTTTTGAAGATGAAAAAGGGGAATCGTGAGCCTGTTGATCAACGGTATTGCTGGCTCTGTTGTTCGCGACTTTTGAATGGCGTATTAATTAGAATGATTATAAGGAAGGGCATTCGCCCGCCGTGGCAGTCGGCGACCAGCCATCCAGAGGTTCGACGTGGGTCTGTTCACCGGCCTGGCCACGGCCCGCGCCAGACTGTTGCTGGTCGTCATCGCATTATTGGGCTGGCGGGCGGCGGGATCGCCTTTCTGACGGACAATGGCGCTTGGGCTGAACGCCTCTGGTCTGCAGGGACGCTCCCCGTTCTGGCGGCGCTCATCATCGAGATCTTCTCTGCCCTCCGACGCGGCCAGATCGGGCTCGACATCGTTGCCGGCTTGTCCATGTCGACGGCGCTCGCCTTCGGCGAACCGCTCGCCGGCAACGTCGTGGCGTTGATGTATGCTGGCGGCCAACAACTGGAGAGTTTCGCCGAGGGCCGGGCGCGGCGAGAAATGACGGCGCTGCTCGGGCGCGTCTCGCGGACCGCCATGCGCTATGCCGGCAATCTACTCGAGGAGGTGACGATCGAAAGCCTTCGCCCCGGCGATCGCATTCTGGTGCGCCGTGGCGAGGTGATCCCGGCTGACGGGAAGGTCGCGGCGGGTGAAGCGCTGCTCAACGAGGCGGCGCTCACTGGGGAGGCGTTGCCAGAACGCAGGCTCGCCGACGAGGAGATCCTGAGTGGTTCCACCTGCGTGGGTGACGCGTTCGATCTCGTCGTGGCCCGCGAGGCGGCGGAAAGCACCTACGCCAACATCGTCCGTCTGGTCGAGACGGCGCAGAAGAGCAAGGCGCCGATGGTACGCATGGCGGACCGCTATGCGATCTGGTTCCTGCTGTTCACGGTCGTTCTCGCTGGCGCGGCATGGGGGCTGAGCGGCGATCGCCTGCGCGCCTTGGCGGTTCTGGTCGTTGCCACCCCCTGTCCGCTCATCCTGGCCGTGCCCGTGGCGATCATATCGGGCATGTCGCGCGCGGCCGCGCGCGGCGTCCTCGTCAAGAACGGCGGGGCGCTCGAAGCGCTGGCCAGGATACGCACGGTCATTCTCGACAAGACCGGAACGCTGACTTTCGGCCGGGCCGCCGTCACCGGAATCCGGACCGTGGAAGGCTGGGACCAGGACGAGATCCTGCGGCTCGCTGCCTCGCTCGATCAGGCCTCGGCCCATGTCACGGCAGAGGCGCTGGTGACGGCGGCGCATGAGCGCGGGCTTGTTCTGTCGAGCCCTTCCGAGGCTCAGGAGACGGCAGGCACCGGCATCGAAGGCATCGTCGAGGGCCGGCGTGTCGTGGTCGGCGGCAGCGACTTCGTCCGCTCCCGCAGTGCCGCGGGCAATCCGCGTGCATTGGGGACCGGGCTCGCTCAGGGAACCGTGGTGGTCGCCGTGGCCGTGGATGGCACCGTGGCGGGCATCATCACGCTCGCCGACCCCATCCGCCCCGATGCCGCAGGCGTGCTCGCCGCGTTCCGCAAGGCCGGCATCCGCCGCATCGTCCTTGCCTCCGGCGATCGCGACGATGTCGTGGCGGATGTCGGACACCGGCTGCAACTGGACGCCGCGCAGGGTGAGCTGGACCCGGCCGCCAAGGTGGAGGTCGTCCTGCGCGAACGAGCCGCCGCCGCGGTGATGATGGTCGGCGACGGGGTCAATGACGCGCCTGCGCTCGCCGCGGCTGATGTCGGCGTCGCGATGGGCGCCCGGGGTTCGGCAGCGTCCTCGGAAGCGGCCGACATCGTTCTCCTTGTCGACCGGCTCGACCGGCTGGCCGACGCGCTTTTCCTGGCTCATCGCACGAAGCGGATCGCGCTGCAGAGCGTCATCGCCGGGATCGGTCTGTCGGTCATGGCGATGGCTGTTGCCTCCCTCGGGTTCCTTCCGCCGGTGCAGGGCGCGCTGACGCAGGAACTGATCGACGTCGCCGTCATCCTAAACGCGCTCAGGGCGCTGCGGCCAATCCCGGCCGGAGGCACCGATGAGCATTCCTGATGATCGTCCGCAGGCGGACAGGCGGGACTGGGGCACGCCGCCCGAAGTGTTCCACGCTTTCCTCAAGCTGGGCCTCACCTCCTTCGCCGGGCCGATCGCCGATCTCGGCTATTTCCGCGACGAACTCGTGGTGCGCCGGAAGTGGATCGATGCGGCCGGCTACGCCGATCTCGTCGCGCTCTGCCAGTTCTTGGCAAGCTGCTATGTGCCGGGATCCGACGGCGGCATTGAGTAATTTAACGCGTACAGAAATCGCTGTTCGCCGATCCGGCGACGTTCCTCGAACGCAGCCCATGGCGTCAGCATCGGCTCACCGATCGCGCCGGCGTGGGTGGCATCGAAGCTGTACCTCGCATCCGGCGTCGGGCTTGGCAGGCCATCGGGCTGGCTGAGCCCGAGGCCATCTTTAACCTGCATCAATGACATGCGGCGGAACGCAGGAGACCTGTATTGGGCGGGCGTGATGTCGCGCGGAAAAGGAGAGACGAGACGATGAGCACAGAGCAGGAAAGTCCGGCCGACAGCCCTCTCAAGCTGAAGATCGAGCACCGCGCATATGAAATCTGGGTGGGCGAAGGCAGTCCGAATGGCTGCGATCTGGAGCATTGGCTGCGAGCCGAAGCCGAGGTCACATCGGCAGAACCCGAGAGCAAACTCGCTTTGAAAAGCGCCGCAGCTGCGAAGAAGGCCTCATAGTGTTCATCGGCTGCTTCGGGCGTCCATGGCAGTGCGTACTGAAAAGTGATCTTGGTGTGCTCTGGCTTTGGCCGGCGATGGTAGGCGGCAGGTTTGGACGCGATCGAGCCTTTGTGCGATGCCGGGCTGCCGCGATATCCGGCCAGTCTGGCTGGAATGGGAATAGGGGACCTTCATGAAAGCCCTCGAACCCTTCCTCTATCACACGACTGTCGCGTACTTTTCGATGGAGATCGCGCTCCGTCCAGACATTCACACCTATAGCGGCGGGCTTGGCGTCCTGGCGGGCGACACGGCCCGCTCAGCGGCTGATCTGAATCTCCCGATGGTCTTCGTAACCTTACTCAGTCGAGAAGGCTATGTTCGCCAGGAGCTGAGCGCCGGTGGCGCGCAGATCGATAAGCCGAATCCATGGACGCCGACGGACTCGACACATCCGCTTCCCGCCATGGTGGCCATTTCCATCGAGGGGCGGAGCGTCTGGATCCAGCCGAGGCTCTACCGCCTGGCATGCCCGATCGGGCACGCCGTTCCGGTGTTGCTGCTGGACACCGACCTCGACCAGAACGCTGCTGAGGACAGGAAAATAACCGACCGCCTCTACGGCGGCGACGATGCCTATCGGCTGAAGCAGGACATCGTGCTCGGGATCGGAGGCCTGCTCGCGTTGCGCGCGCTCGGCTTCTCGATCCGCACCTACCATTTGAACGAGGGACATGCGGCGCTTCTTGCGCTGCAGTTGCTTCGGGAAACACGCCGACCGACCGACGATCTCGCTCCTGGCGGAAGTCTCTATGATCGCGGCGTGGTGCGAGAAAAATGCGTATTTACGACCCATACTCCGGTCGAGGCAGGGTTTGACAAGTTCGACTACGCTCTCATCGACCGCGTACTGGGCGACTACCTGGAAGTCGACGAGTTGAAACAGCTAGCCGGCCAGGATCGGCTCAATATGACGCAACTCGCCCTGAATCTGAGCGGCTATGTCAACGGCGTGGCGCGGCGGCATGCAGAGACCACCCGGAAGATGTTTCCGGGCTATCAAATACGCTCGATCACCAATGGTGTTCATGCCCACACGTGGACGCATCGGGCACTGGCGGAACTCCATGTGGCGCGGTTCCCGCACTGGGCTCACGAGCCCGAGATCCTGGCCTTTGCGGACCAATTGGCTGATGAGGATGTGTGGAACGCCCACCAGGTGGCAAAATCGGAACTTGTCGAACACGTCAGGAATGCAACTGGCACGCTGATGCATGCGGATGTTCCGCTTATCGGGCTTGCGCGGCGGATGACGGCCTATAAGCGACCGGATTTGCTTTTCAGCGACCTCGAGCGATTGATGACAATTGCCCAGGACCAGCCGTTCCAGGTCGTCCTGGCCGGTCTTGCTCACCCGCGCGATGAACCCGGGCACCGGTTGATCGAGAGCTTTCACCGGCACATCGAGCGGCTTGCCGGTGTCGTGCCCGTGGTATTCCTGCCCGGCTACGACATGAAACTTGGCGCTGCGATGGTTTCGGGCAGCGACATATGGCTGAATACGCCACTTCCACCTCTGGAGGCTTCTGGCACCAGCGGCATGAAGGCGGCGTTGAACGGCGTGTTGAACTTCAGCGTCCTTGACGGCTGGTGGATCGAGGGTTGGGTCGAGGGAGTTACCGGATGGGCGATCGAAGGACATCCGCCGGGAGCAGGAGACGCCTCGGCGCTTTTCGACAAGCTGCAGTCCGTCGTTCTTCCGCTCTATTACAATGACAGGGCGCGCTGGATCTGGATGATGAAGCAGTCGATCAGCAAGATCGGCGCGACCTTCAACAGCCAGCGCATGATGCGCCGCTATGCGACGGAAGCCTATATGCGCTGACCACAGCGGCCGACGCTGGTTCGACTCGAGCGGTGAAAAGGCCACGATTGCTTGTACCGATTCCGGGTAGAGAACGCGGGGCCAGGTGCCGAGATCGATCAACGCAGGGTTCTGCAATGCAGAGGGACGTGGGCTGAACGATGAACGCAAAGGATCTGATGACAGAGGTGCCGACGACCGTGAGTCCAGAGCACAGTGTATGGCACGCGACTCAGATCATGCTGTCTGAACATGTGAGCGGGGTCCCCGTACTTGCCGATGATGGCCTGCTTGCCGGCATTGTGACCGAGGGCGACCTCCTGCGGCGCACGGAGCTCGGAACCGCAGAGGCGTTCCCCAATCCCTCGCAAGACGCCGATGCGGTTGCGAGGGCCTATGTGAAGAGTCGGAGCTGGAAGGTCGGCGATGTCATGACGAAGAATGTCATCACGATCGACGAGAACGCCGCTGTGCACGAGATCGCCAAGCTGATCGACCAGCATGACATCAAGCGCCTGCCGGTCATGCGCAAGGAGCGACTGGTTGGCATCGTCAGCCGGGCTGATCTCTTGAAGGTCATTGCGACCGGCAAGCCGGATGCCGAGATCCGAGGCGACGAGGCTGTGCGGCGCGCCATTGTCGCACGCCTCGCCGAAGCCGCTTCGGTTCTATCAGCCCAGCCGGTCGTCGCCGTCGAGGGCGGGATCGTGCATGTCGCAGGTGATATTCGGTCCCAAGACGAGCATGATGCGATTCGCATGATCGTTGAAGGTGTTGCCGGACCAGGGTTCAAGGATGATCTCAGTATCTCGAAAAAAGGTCCTGTAAGGCTATGATCTGAGATGTGCCTGTCCGCAGAAGCGAGCTTCACGGCCGCCGCGATTCTGATGCCTGCCGGAGTATTGAGCACCTATCGCGCCTGGCAGACCGATCGGCGATACCTCGCGATCGCTGCCCTGCCATTCCTGTTCGGTCTCCAGCAAGCGACGGAAGGGCTCGTATGGACTGCCGGACAGTGGGGCGATCAGGACCTCGTGACGCGCTATTCGCTGGCCTACATGTTCTTCACTTGGCTCGCCTGGCCGGTCGGCGCGCCGGTCTCGACCTACTTCATCGAGCACGGGCGGCGCCGGAGCCTCTATTTGTTCTTCGCTATCGCCGGGGGCATGCTAGGCGCACTGCAATATGTGCCGTATTTCGCGCATGAAGGCTGGCTGACGACAACGTTCCTCGAAAGGGCAGTCCGCTATCAGGATGTCAATCTTCTCGACTTCGTGGTGACGCGCGAAACAACCTATGGCATCTACGCTGCGCTCGTCACCGTTCCATTCCTGTTGTCGCGTGACCGTGCCGTAAAGGTCTTTGGCTTGCTGGTCCTGGGTGTTCTTGTGGTGACATACACATTCTTTGCCTATGCCTATATCTCCGTCTTCTGCTTCGGCGGAGCGCTCATGTCGCTTTATCTTGTCGCGATGACATTGCGTAAGCCGCGAACCGGTTCGGCTATGGGGACTGTCTGACAAGCCCCCAGACCGGCACTGCCAAGTCGCTTGCGGAGACCTAGCGCCATCGCTCGATTGGGAAGACTCCACGAGGCGCAGGGCGGCTGCGGAAATGCTGATGAAGCAGCGAGCTGGAAGGAGCTGGCGAAGAGACCGGCATCGCCCACAGGCGCAATTCGATCTATTTCCATCGATGATGACACTGCAGGACGGGAAGCTTGTTCTTCGCTTTTCCAAGGTCAGGCCTTACGAGTGGACGTCCGTCCGAGGTGGCCCCTTTCGAGGGGAGCGATGGGAGCTTTGCTCGGACGGCTCTCGGCCTGTGGCTCACGCAGTTCGACGTCCGCATCGGCGAGATTGGCGATGATCGGGCAGTCTGGTCGTCCGTCGCCATGGCAATGCTGAGCGAGGTTGCTGAGCGTCGCGATCATGTCCTCTATGGCCTGCCTTTTGTCCTGCAGGTCCCGCACGTGCTGGAGGGAGATTGCCTTCACATCGGCGCTGCTGCGATCCCGGTCGCGCCAAAGCGCGAGAAGATCGCCGATCTGTTTGACAGAGAAGCCGAGGTCCCGAGCCCGACGGATAAAGCGGAGCGCATGAACGTCATTGTCCGAATAGTCACGATACCCCGATTCCTGTCGGGTTGCCGTTTCCGTAAGTCCGATGGATTCATAGTATCGGATCATCTTGGAGTTGACGCCCGAACGCTTCGCTGCCTCACCGATGTTCATGTTCCAAACTCTCCTACTGCGGCTCGGCTGGGGTCACTCGGCCGGAACAAGCGCCGGCCGATGCGCCCGCCTCGCGGGAGTGGAGTCCACGGTCATCGGCGGTCGGAAGCGCTTCAGACGGAGCGCATTGCCGAGCACGAAGACGCTCGATGCCGCCATGGCGCCTGCCGCGAAGATCGGCGAGAGCAGCGTTCCGTTAAACGGATAGAGGATGCCGGCCGCCACCGGGATCAGGCTGGCGTTGTAGGCGAATGCCCAGAACAGGTTCTGCTTGATGTTGCGGATCGTCGCCTTGCTGAGCGCGATGGCGTTGACCACGCCGCGCAGATCGCCTGACATCAGCACAACATCGGCCGCTTCGATCGCCACATCCGTGCCGGTCCCGATCGCGACGCCCACATCGGCCTCGGCGAGCGCCGGAGCGTCGTTGATGCCGTCGCCGACAAAGGCCACGGTTCCGAAGCGCTGGCGCAGCGCCTTGATCGCCTTGACCTTGCCGTCCGGCAGAACCTCCGCCATCACCTCGTCGATACCGAGTTGCCTGGCGATGGCGGTGGCGGTTCTGGCGTTGTCGCCGGTGATCATCGCTACCTTGATCCCCAGCCGATGCAGCGCTGCGATGGAATCGCGTGTCGTCGGCTTGATCGGATCGGCGACGGCAATCGCTGCCGCGAGCCGGCCGTCGATCGCGGCATAGAGCGGGCTCTTGCCCTGGCTCGCCAGACTCTGGCCGACCGGCTCGACCTCCGCGAGGTCGTAACCGAGCTTCTTCATGTAGCGATCCGCGCCAATCTCGACTTGACGGCCATCGACGGTCGCAGCGACGCCGAAACCCGGAACCGCCTCGAAGTTCTGGACGGTCCCAAAGGTGAGAGCGCGCAGCTTCGCGGCGGCGACGATGGCCTCGGCAATCGGATGCTCGGAGCGTTCCTCGACGGCGGCGACGAGAGACAGGACGTCGGACTCCCCGAACCCGTTGATCAGCGAAAGGTCGGTCAGCTCCGGCCGCCCCTTCGTCAGCGTGCCCGTCTTGTCGAGCGCGATGGCCTTCGCGCTCCTCAGCGTCTGGAGCGCTTCGCCCTTGCGGAACAGGATGCCCATCCTCGCGGCGCGTCCCGTGCCAACCATGATCGACGTCGGCGTAGCGAGACCCATGGCGCAGGGGCAGGCGATGATCAGGACAGCGACGCCGTTGACCAGCGCGAAGGCGAGCGCCGGATCGGGACCGAACACCAGCCAGATTGCGAAGGTCAGTGCCGCGATTCCTATGACGATTGGCACGAAGACGCCGGTCACGCGGTCGACCAGCGCCTGGATAGGTAGCTTGGAGCCCTGCGCGGCTTCGACCATGCGGATGATCTGCGCCAGCACGGTGTCGCCGCCGACCTTGGTGGCGCGGAAGGTGATGCTGCCCGTCTTGTTGATCGTGCCGCCGACGACTGCCGCGCCCGCGCCCTTCTGAACCGGGATCGGCTCGCCCGTGATCATGGACTCGTCCACGAAGGAAGAACCATCGAGCACGTCGCCATCGACCGGCACCCGCTCGCCGGGACGCACCTGCACAATGTCGCCGGCAACGACCTCGGACAGGGCAACCTGTACCGCTTTCCCGTCGCGAAGGACCTGCGCCGTTTTTGCCTGCAGGTCCATCAGCTGTCTGATCGCTTCGCTCGTGCGCCCTTTTGCACGCGCCTCGAGCCAACGGCCGAGCAGGATCAGCGCGACGATCACAGCCGCCGCTTCGTAATAGACGTTGTGGGTGCCTTCCGGCAGCAGGTGAGGCGCGAAGGTCGCGACCACGGAATAGGCCCAGGCCGCTCCGGTGCCGAGGCTGACCAGCGTGTTCATGTCAGGGCGGCCGCGCAGCAGCGCCGGGACGCCCTTGATGAAGAAACGCAGACCGGGGACGAACAATACCAGCGTCGTCAGAGCGAACTGCAGATACCAGTTCCCCTGCTGCCCGATGGTCTCCATCACCCAAATATGGATTGCCGGAACCAAGTGGCTGCCCATTTCGAGAACCACGACCGGCACGGTAAGGACCGCCGCGAGCAGCAGCGCATTGCGCAGCGACCGCATGTCCCGCTCGCGCCGAGCGGCCTCCCGATCCTCGGCAACCGCCCCATTCGTCACCAGACGCGAGCCGTAGCCGGCGCTTACTACCGCAGCAATCATATCCGAGGCGGAAACAGAATTGTCGAGATACCGGATCCGCGCCTTCTCCGTGGCGAGGTTGACCGATGCATCAAGAACGCCGGGAAGCGCCTTCAAGACCTTCTCAACGCGTCCGACACAGGACGCACAGCTCATTCCTTCGACGACGAGTTCCGCCGTCTCGCTACCGACCTCGTAGCCGGCGGTCTCGACCGCGCCGACCACGGCAACCGGGTCGGGTTGTGCGGAAAAATCGACCTCGGCGCGCTCCGTCGCGAGATTGACCGACACGCGCGTCACCCCTGGCAGTGCCTTCAAGGCCTTCTCGACCCTCCCCACGCACGAAGCGCAGGTCATGCCTTCGATGCGTAGCCGCAACGTTGCGGATGGAGAGGCGAATGCGGTTGAGGTCGGCATGTCGTCAGCTCCTTGAATCACAGCTGACCGCGAACATGGTGCTTCCAACAATGGGAAGGTCAACGCCGACTGGTGCATTTTTTCGGCGGGCAGACCTATTGACCTTCCCATTGTTGGAAGCACCACCTTCACTCACGGAGTGCCAAATTGAGGAAAAAAGCCATGGTCTATCTGAAAATCCCCAACATGAACTGCGGCGGTTGTGCTGCGACCGTCACCAAAGCTCTCAAGAGCATCGACGTCGACGCCAGGATTGACGTCGACACGGCGCTGAAGACCGTAAAGCTGGAGAGCAAGGCAGACGTCGAACAAATCAGCGCGGTGCTCAAGTCGGCAGGCTATCCCGCAGAGGTTCAGCCCGGCTGACGCGCCTTTCTCTCGGGGCAAGGACAGGCGCTGGTCCGCTGGCCTGGAGCGGACCGGCGCTGTAGTGCGTTGTTCGGTGCGGAAACGCTGGGAGCCGTCCACCATTCCGGAGCCATCCCGATGCGCCGTGAAGCCGAGATCAACGACGCCGAGATCACCGAACTGTGCTCTCAGATCATGCCGTCCGAACAACATGAGATCGAGCAGACGGTGGGAGTTCTGACGCGACTTCAGGCACGGAGCTCCGTCCTCGGCAAATCTGCGGTCCGGGTGCGGGACGACGGTATATGCCCGCGCCTCGTCCATTCAAGAGCCGATCACGGCTGACGGTCCCGGCCACTCGAAATGCGGCAGCGTCGCAAAGGCAGCGTAGCCGAGCGCAATGGCCACCACCGTAGCGGCCGCCAGCGGGAGCCAGAAGCGAACCGGTCCCGCAACGGCGGCGACGGCCAGGCGGCCAATGGCATTCGTAGCGAGCGCCAGAAGCACGGCGTGTCCGACCGCCTCCATGGTTGCCGGCTGTCCGAGCAGCCGCAACGCGCTGAGCACTGCCACGTCGACATCGAATATTCCCGAGATGGCGGAGGTCGCCACCATCCCGCTGCTGCTTCCGACCGAAAGAGCGGCGCTCACGGTGGAGACGACCGCGAAGAGCGCCGCGAACAACATCAGCGGCCCCACCTCGAAGGGGTTGCGCGGCGGTTGCGTACCTTCGCCCGAAATGGTGTGGCGCGACAGCAGGAGGAGAATGCCGCAGGTCGCAAAGCCGCCGATTGCGGCCAGGATGGCCAGACCCGCGACGCCCAGCACCGACGGCGCGACGATGGCGACGATTGCCGTGACCCGTATCACGGATACGCCCGCCGCGAGGATCGCGGCACCTGCCAGCGGCCAGGGATTCGTTCCGGTCTTGGCGATCCGCGCCAGCGACAGAGTTACGGCGGTGGACGAGATGACGGCTCCGGCAAGACCGCTGACCAGAATACCCCGGGTCGTGCCGAGAGCCCGGACCGCGATGTAGCCGAGGAAGGAGATCGCCGCCGTCAGCACGGTGAAGAGCCACACCTGCCGGGGATTGAAGCCGCCCCAGGGATCGACGGCTCGATCGGGCAGCAGCGGCAGGATGATCGCCGTCATCACCGCGAGCACCAGAGCCGAACGAAGCTCGATCCAGGAAATTCGCCTGAGAAGCCCGTGCAGAAGCTCGCGACTGGCGAGAACCGCGGCGAGCGCGGCCCCACCGGCGGCGGCGGCGCGCTGATCCCCGACGACGGCAAGCGCCCCCAAGGCGAACACGCCCAGCGCGGCGATGATGCCGGTCACGCTGTAATCCTCATCGTGGAGGGACTCGCGTGCCTTGTACCAGGCGAAGACCGCGGTGAAGGCGAGGAAGCCGGCGATCAGAATGGAGGGAGCATCAAGGCTGGCGCTGAGAGCCGCCACCACGCCGCCGAGCAGTCCGGAGATGCCGTATGTTCGGATGCCCGCCGCGCGGCCGCCATCCGGCGTGTCGCGCTCGCGCCACCCACGCTCCAGGCCGACGAGCAAGCCAATGGCAAGTGCCAGACCGAGCTGCAGGATCAAGAAGTCCATGGCGTGGCCCGTGATGGATAAGTCACGTCATCAGCGCAGCTGATCATGACGGTCGCCTGTTCGTCTGAGCAGCACCTTGTCGCACCGATAGAATTGATCCCAAAGCGCTGCCACGACGCCGGCGAGAACCAATTGCCGCCTCATGCCTCGACCTTGACGATATCGCCGGACCGGGCGGCGTATTCCAGGGCATAGGCGAGTTCGGCACGCGTCTCGGCATGGACATGAAGCATTGGCTGGCCCTTGTCGATCTCGTTGCCCAGCCGCACGTCCATGCGAACGCCGGCGGCCTTGGCCTCGGGCGCTCCAGCGAGTTTTGCAAGCCGGGCGAGCTTTCGATTGTCGATATGGACGATGCGTCCTGCATGCGGGGCCACAAGCGGATGGACGTTGGACGCAGTCGGAGGTGTCCGCATCCCGCCCTGCGCCTCACAGATGGCTTCGAACTTCGCCCAGGCGCGCCCGTCGGAGAGCGTTTCGAGCGCCAGCCGAGTCCCTTCACCCGTTGCCACTTTTCCGCCGATTTCGAGCGCTGCACCCGCAAGCGTCGCGGCGCGCCTCCTGAGATCGTCCGGCGCATCGCCGGCATTTTGAAGGACAGCCAGGACATCGAGAGCCTCGAGCGCCGGCCCGATCCCCCGGCCGACCGGCTGTGAACCATCGGTCTGGAGACATATCGCGGTCAGGCCGAAACGCGCGGCGACCGCCCCCATGCGTTCGGCGAGGTGACCGGCGAGTTCCTCGCTGCGGACCTTGGCGGTCGGGCCGACAGGAATATCGATCACCACATGGGTCGAGCCCGCGGAAATTTTCTTCGACAGCACGGACGCGATGAGCTGGCCTTCGGTATCGACATCGAGCTCACGCTCGACGCGCACGAAGATGTCGTCGGCGGGACTGAGATGCACCGCGCCACCCCAGGCGATGCAGCCGCCTTCAGCCTCCACCACGCGCCGGAGCGTCGCAATGTCGAGGTCGACTGGAGCGAGCGTCTCCATCGTATCGGCCGTGCCTGCCGGCGAGGTTATCGCGCGTGAAGAGGTTTTGGGCATGATGAGGCCCTGCGCTGCGACGATCGCGACAATGATCGGCGTGGTGCGATTGCCCGGCAGGCCGCCGATGCAGTGCTTGTCGACGACGATCGGGGCATCCCAGCGCATACGCTCGCCAACCTCGACCATCGCGCCGGTCAGATCGGCGGTCTCCTGCTCGTCCAGAGGCAAGGCGGCGCCCGCCGTCAGGAATGCGGCAAGATGCACGTCGGTGTATCGTCCGGCGACAATGTCTTTGACAATCGCCGCGAAGGCGGATGCGTCGAGGCGGTTGCCGTAGATGCGCCGGCGCACGCTTGCCAACGATTCGATCGCCGGCGCATGTGTGACTTTAACGGCTTCGCCGTCCGCAATGCCGAGGATCGTCCAGGCGGTCTCAGAAAGAGCGACCTCGTCGAGCGCGATCAATTCGCCGCCCTCTATCTGAAAGAGCGTTGCCTGCACCTCCCGATTGCCTGTCGAAACAAGAACCTGCGAGCGTGCGGCAAGGCCCTCCGAACGGCAGACATGGCAGTCTGTGCGCATGATGACCACGGCCTGATGCTGGGTGTGCAGGCCAAGACGCTTGGCGCGGAGCATCGGCTGTGCAAGGGCGTCGGTCCGTTCGAGGGCTGCGGTCATAGATCGAACACCTGATCCTGACGGGGAACGCTCGCGCTCCATCCGAGATCCCTGTCGATGCGTACGCGCAGCGCCTCAGCGGCTTCGGGCTCGCCATGCACGATGAAGACACGCGAGGGGCTGTGACGGAAACCCGAGAGCCAGTGCATCAGGTCGTTGGCGTCGGCGTGAGCCGAGAGCATCGTCAGATCGTCGACCTCTGCGCGAACGGGAATCCATTGGCCGTGGATCTTGATCTCGCTTGCACCCTGCAACATGGCACGTCCGCGCGTTCCGGCGGCCTGGAAGCCGGAGAACAGGATGGTGTTCTTCTGTTCGGGCGCGAAAGCCTTCAGATGATGGAGCACGCGACCGCCGGTCGCCATGCCGCTCGCCGAGATCACCACCTTGGGATAGGGGCTCGCCGTGATCGCCTTGGACCCTTCGACATCTCTCGTATACGTCGCAATTCCGCAGATCGCGCCGCAGACCTCCGGTGTGAGGCGATGATCAGCACGGTGCGCATGAAGCAAATCGGTCGCGTCGATCGCCATAGGGCTGTCAAGATAGATCGGAATGTTCGACAGCCTGCTGGCGGTCTTCAGCTTCCACAGATGATAGAGCAGCGACTGTGCGCGGCCGACCGCGAAGGCCGGGATCACGACGGTGCCGCCGCGTTGGACTGTGCGCTCGATCACCGCGCCGAGAACCTCGGTGATGTCGCCCGGTTTATGAATGCGATCGCCGTAGGTGGATTCGATGACAATGAAGTCGGCTTCCGAGACTGGCTCGGGATCCGGCATGACCGGATCGCCGTAGCGTCCGAGATCGCCGGAGAAGGCAACGCGACGGCCGGCCCAGCCGATGTCCGCGGTTGCGGCGCCCAGGATGTGCCCCGCATGACGGAATGTCAGCGTCGCGTCGCCCGGAAGCTGAACGGTCTCACCGAAGGGGACGGGCGAGAAGAACTCAAGCGCACGTTCCGCATCGCGAATGCCGTAGAGCGGCAAGGCGGGCTTGTGCTTCGAGAATCCCTTGCGGTTGGCGTATTCGGCATCCTTCTCCTGCAGATAGCCGCTGTCTTTAAGGATCAGCTCGGCCACATCGCGCGTGGCCTCGGTTGCGAAGATGCGGCCGCGAAAGCCGTCGCGCACCAGCTTCGGCAGATAGCCGGAATGGTCGAGATGGGCATGGGTCAACACGACGGCGTCGATGCTGGAGGGCTCGACCGGCAAGGGCTCCCAATTCAGCTCGCGCAAGTTCTTGAGGCCCTGGAACAAGCCACAGTCGATCAGGATGCGCTTTCCATCATGAGTCAGGAGATGTTTCGAGCCAGTGACGGTGCCGGCACCGCCCAGCGAGGTCAGCGTAAGCATGGTGGCCTTCAGATCGCGGGTTGGAAAAGATCGGCGGGGTTACCCCTACTGTCGACGGCGGCGCGTTCGGCGGGCGTGAGCAAATCGTCGCGTGACCAACCGGCAAGCGGGGTCGCCGCATCGATCAGGTGAGCCCAGGAGCAGCGATTGGCGAACAGCATGCCGTCGACATCGAGCGTGCCGCCCCGGCTGATATAGCCGCGCGCGGCGGTTCTCAGCGGTCCCCCGTCCAGCCGCCTCAACAGACCAAGCATCGGCTCGGGCCGCGTATGAGTGACGATGACGCGGGGAAGCTGCGGGGGAAATAGTGCGGCGAGATCCTCGTCGCTCGCGGTGAAGGCGGCCTCGATCGGGTCGCGCGGCGCACGGAAGCGACCCGGTTCCGCCAATGCCGTCACGACGGCTTTGAGGCCACGGGCCGAGAGGCGTCGTGACGCCTTGAGCGCCTCCTCGAGCTGATAGGCCCCGATCGCCACCAGTTGCAGGTCGGCTTCGCCGGGATTGCCATCGATATGGGCCGCGCCCTCGGACACGAACCGGCCAGCCGCCTCGCCGTCGAGCCGGTGCGGCATGTCGCGCTTCGATACGATCAGGCAGGCTACCTGGCCGCGTCCGTCATAGACCGATCGCAGCGCGGCCATTGCGCTGTTCGCGTCGACTGGAAAGAGCACCCGGGCTGTGTCCGACATCTCGCCGAGCAGTGCCTCGCCAATCGTCGGGTCCTGGTGCGATTGCTCATTCTTGGAGTTCTCCCAGGTGTGGGAGGTGACGACGAGGGGCACCGAGATCCAGCCGGACTCCTGACCGACCTCGCGACGACGCCGGGCGAAGACGATCTCCTGACGGAGGCCGCCCAGCATCTTCATGGCGAAGGCCTCATAGCTGACGATCAGGTTGAGCCCGCCTTTGTTGGCGAGCGCCGCACCTGCAACTGCTTCCTCGTTGAGCGCGGTGATGACGGCGCCATCAACGGCTTCGGCTACCCCGGGCTCGGCGACGTTGACGCGATGCCGCAGACGATCGAGCGCGGCGCCCATATGGTTGGAGCGCAACTCGTCGGGATTGCCGAGCCGCGGCCGTAAATCCGGATTGGCATCGACGGCGCGCACGAACCAGCGGTCTAGCGCATGCATGGCGCAGTCCGGAGCATCGCCCACGCGGATCCATTCGGGTTCGGGGAGCTGGGGTGACGGCGGGCTTCGCAGTGCGAGGGGATGGCGGCTTTCGAGCGGCCGGTTCTGCGGGTCGTGGATGGCAAGCGCGCCGACCGCGCGGTCAATCTCTTGCAGCGGAACGAAGAGCGCTGCTGCAGCTTCGTTGAAGGCGTTTCGTGCCGCGTCATCGCGCGACGGGTTGCCGTCGATCGGAAGGTTGTGCGCCGCATTGGTGCCGGCGCCCGGAAAGCCGAACCCCTTGATCGTCTTGGCGATCACATAGGGGATGGGCGCGGGATAGACGTGATCGGCATCGGCGGCGAAACGTCCGAGCCGCTCCTCGGCCGTGAGGATCGCCCAGGCGAACGCGGCCGGGTCGCGGCCGTCGATCGCGAAGGGATCGAAGCCGTTATGGCGAAGATGGGCCGCGAGCCAGTCGGCCCCGCCCTGCTGGTCAATCTGAGCGCGCTCCTCGATGCGGCGTCCGTTGAGGATCATGATGGGGATCGCGAGGCCGGAATCCTCGGCGCGCCACCAGCGGGGTGTCCAGTCGGAGCCGCGCTGCTCCTCGAAGGCACCGTCACTCAGGAAGGCGATGAGACTCTCTCCGGGAAGCGGCATGTGCACATATTGCACCTCCGCGAAACCAAGATAGCCTCCCTCCGAGATCGCCCCGGCGGTGTTGGGACCAGCATGGCTGCCCAGCGGGACCGCGGCGCGACCCTCCGCATCGATCGCATAGGAATAGAAGTCGGCCGCGAGCTGAGAGAGCCCCTTCTCGGTCCGGTCGTAGCGGCCTTTCTGCGTCGGCGAGACGTCGCCAGTCAGCGCATTGACGGCCTCGATCGCTGCGACGCAATGGCCTTGCCCCATCAGCCATGAGCGGGTCTTGGCGGTGATCGTGTTGGCGGTGAGATAGCCGACAAAAGCAGGAACCATGTTGAGCGAGCCACCGGTATGGCCTTCAGGCGTCGGCTTGAACGCATCGGCCGGCAGCGGCGCGCCGGAGAGATTGACCCGGCTGGCATAGGTCATGTGGACGACGGTCCACATCGCCGCGCAGGCCAGACGGTCGGCAGCGGCGAGCAGCCGGTAGAGCCTGTCGGGCGCCATGTGTCCCGAGGCTGCGAGTGCTGCAACACGCTCGACCGTCTCGGCGCTGTGCTCGATGGGCCCGTAGCCCTTATGCCAGATCGCGAATGCGTCCGATGTCATTTCACTCATGTTGCGCTATCACCTTTTCCTTGTCGTGGGACCGGCGTCCGCGTTCGACTGACGCCGCTTGTCCATGGCGGAGGATCGCTGGCCGGAAAGGAGTCGATGCCGGCGCGTTCGACTTCATCGAGCGGTTCGGCCGGCCGCCTGTGGCGGACAATATCCCGCGGGACATTCCGGGCGGCCGAGATGGCGGCGGCTATCAGGGGTGCGAGACGGATGGCGTTGCTCGCATGCAGGACAGAATCGCTCGAAACGATTCTGTCGGCGACGGCCAATAAGCGCTGGTAGGAATCCTCGGCGAAGAGGCCATGGATGACGGCGCAGACGGGCCGCGCGAACCCCTGGAGCGGAAGCTTGCATGCGGCTTCAAAGAGCGTGTCGCCGGACGACGCGATGTCGTCGACGAGGACCGGCCGGAGGCCGCTCCATTGCGAGAGGTCGGGGAGCTCGACGTCGACGCTGCGGTCGCCGTGCCTGGTTTTGCTTAGAACGGCATGGGGTGCGCCGATGCGCGCGGCAATGGCCGAGACCCACTGCTCGCTTTCCTCGTCCGGCCCGATGATGAGAGGCTTCTGCACCTCAGCCGCGATCCAGTCGGCGAGAAGCGGCGCGGCATGAAGCGTCTCTGTCGGGATCGTGTAGAGTGCGGAAAGAGCGGCATAGCGATGAAGGTGCGGGTCGACGGTCACCAACCGGTCGAAGGTCGAGGACACGAGGCGGGCAAAGGTCTTCGAGGTCACCGCTTCGCCGGGCAGAAAGCGACGGTCTTGCCGCATATAGGCGAGATAGGGCGCAACGAGCGTGACCTCGCGCGCACCGAGCGACCGGGCCGCATCGGCCGCGAAAACGAGACGCAGGAACCCGTCATCCGGCGGCGCCAGGGTGCAGACGAGATCGACGGGACGGTTCGCAATATTGGAGAGAATCCGAACGTAGGTCTCGCCGTCGGGAAAGCGGCGCGTCTCGATCGCACCCAGTTCCCATCCCCCGGACTCGGCAAGATGTCGGGCGAAGATTTCGTTTCCGGGCAAGGGAAGGATCAGGCGCATGGATCATGTTCCTCATTTCTTCCGGTAGAACCGCAGAAACTGCGCGTTGATGGCGACGATGACGGTGCTGGCCGACATGAAAACGGCGGCGACGGCTGGGGTCATCAGGAAACCCGTTCCGAAGGTGATGCCGGCCGCCATCGGGATGGCAATTGCGTTGTATCCGGTCGCCCAGATCAGGTTCTGTACCATCTTGCGGTAGGTGGCGCGTGACAGGCCGAGGATCGCGGCCACATCGCGCGGATCGCTTCTGACCAGGACGACGTCGGCCGATTCCACGGCAACGTCAGTGCCAGCGCCGATGGCGATCCCGAGATCGGCCACGACCAGCGCCGGCGCGTCATTCACGCCGTCGCCAACCATGGCAACCTGCAGTCCGCGCGCCTGCAATTCCTTGATCTTCTCGGACTTCTGATCCGGCAGCACCTCGGCGAAATATTCAGCTATGCCCAGTTCGTCCGACACCGCTTGCGCGACCCCCTTGGCATCGCCAGTGAGCATCACGGAGTTGATCCCGAGCGCCTTCAGTTCGGCGATGGCCTCCTTCGATTCCTGCCGGACGATATCGGCCAGCGCGAACAGCGCGCGCGGCTCGCCGTCGCGGACGAGCACGACCACTGTCTTGCCCTGGGCCTCCAATTGCTTGAGCCGCTCGTGGCCGATCGCCTTGCCCTGCCTTGCGAGGTGGCCGGGGCTGACGATACGGATGTCGGCGCCGTCAACCTTTGCGACGATGCCCTCTCCGGTGATGTTGCTGACCTCGCTTGCCTTCGGGACGGTCAAGTTGCGATCCCTGGCCTCGGCGACGATGCCGTGGGCGATCGGATGCTCGGACTGGCTCTCGGCCGCTGCCGCCAAGGCGAGTTCTTCGTTCTCGTCACCGCCGGCGAGCAGCACGATGTCGCTCACGCCAAACCGGCCCTCGGTCAGCGTTCCGGTCTTGTCAAAGACCACCGCATTTAGATTGCGCGCGCGTTCAAAGGCCGCGCGGTCACGGATCAGAAGTCCGTTTCCGGCGCTGAGCGAGGTGCTGACGGCGACGACGAGCGGAACGGCAAGCCCGAGCGCATGCGGGCAGGCGACGACCATCACCGTCACCATGCGCTCGAGCGCGAATTCAAGCGACGCGCCGAGAACGAGCCACCAGACGAAGAGCGTCCCGAAGCCTACGGTAAGGGCGATGTAAGTGAGCCACGAGGCAGCACGGTTGGCGATGTCCTGCGTCCTGGAGCGCGTCGCCTGCGCCTTCTTCACGAGATCGATGACCTGTGCGAGATAGGTGGCATCGCCCGTGGCGGTCACCTCGATGGTCACGGCGTTGGCGCCGTTGATCGCGCCGCCGATGGCGGTGGCACCGACGGTCTTGGAAACCGGGCGGGATTCGCCGGTCAGCATCGCCTCGTTGAAGCCGGACGACCCCTCGATGATCTTCCCGTCGACGGGCACCTTGGCGCCCGGGCGGACGAGAACCCGATCGCCCGGCTGCAATGCGGAGATGGGGACCTCTTGCATCGAGCCGTCGGCGCCGATCTTCGTAGCGCTGTCAGGCAGCAGCCGGACCAGTTCCTCGAGCGCGCGCGATGCACCCATCACGGAGCGCATCTCGACCCAGTGGCCGAGAAGCATGATCGCGACCAAAGTCACGAGCTCCCAATAGAATGGCTCTCCCGGAAAGCCAAAGGTGGTGGCGGCCGAGAAGAAGTAGGCGGCCGAGATCGCCAGCGCGATCAGAGTCATCATTCCGGGCTGCCCCTTGCGCAGCTCGGACAGGAAGCCGGTGAGAAACGGCCAACCCCCATAAACATAGACGATCGTTGAAAGAGCGAAGAGAACCAGTCCATCTCCCGCAAAGGCCAGCGTCTCGGCAACGCCAAGCCAGTGCTGGATCATCGGCGACAGAAGCAGGACCGGCGGCGTGAGAAGGAGTGTGACCCAGAACCTTCGGCGGAAGTCGGCGACCATCGCACCATGATCGTGCCCGGCATGCTCGGAATGACTGGAACCGGCCGCTGCCACGATCTTGGGATCGGTGTGACGATCGTCTTGGCGCCTGCCGCCAGCGTGATCGGCATGACCATTGTGATCGTGGGCATGTGGCCGGTCAGAGGTCATTCTACGAGATCCTGCTGTTTGCTACGGCCTTTGGGAGACCATGGTGCTTATGGAATGCTCGACGAGGTTCGGCCCGCGCGCCAGCGACGTGAGCGCCATTTCGTGCCGAGCCTGCTTGGTCGCCGGTTCCCCACGGCACGTCTTTGATCGAGGTTAAGTTCGCCGATGGGCCAAAAGGTCATAGGTGAAGCTCAATCTCGGTGCCGTACTCCGACGGTCGAGCGGTAGCGGCCTGCCGTGTCGGATCGTGCGAGGCTCGGGCGGCAGACGATTGTCGAGACGGTAACCCCGACCCACGGACGGAGAGTCGCCGAGCTACCCGGCGTGCGCCAGCTTGAGCATCCCGGACCTCAGAACCGCTTGCATTTGCCGCCGTTCCAAAACTCCAGTGCCGGAAAAAATGTCGCCGACACGCTACCATCATTTGTGCGACAAACCTGCGCTTCATCCTCCCCTGGCTGAGTTCGCTCGACCGGAATCCGCACTACGGCCGCCATGAACCTTCACCATAGGGCTCCTGCATACGCGGCCGATCGACGTGGGAGGCGAGATGGGTCCGGTCCCGAGCGCGGGATGAAGCCGGCTATCGACAGGCCGCGCCCATGCAACCGGGACTGGAGCAGACGTGGAGACGATCTCAGTTGCCTTGATCCTTCTGCTAGCCGTTGTGATCAGCGGTGCGCTCGCGCGCATGTCGCCGATCGCCCTACCGCTTCCCCTTTTTCAGATCGCGCTCGGCGTGGTCATCGCGTCGGTGGCCAATCTCGGCTTCGAACTGGAACCGGAGATTTTCTTCCTGCTGTTCCTGCCGCCGCTCCTGTTCCTGGACGGCTGGCGCATCCCCAAGGAGGGTGTGTTCCGGGACAAGGGCACGATCCTGGAGCTTGCCTTCGGCCTGGTCGTGTTCACCGTGGTCGGCGTCGGCTTCCTGGTGAACTGGATGATCCCGGCCATGCCGCTGGCGGTTGCTTTCGCGCTGGCGGCCATCGTCTCGCCCACCGATCCGATCGCGGTGTCGGCCATTGCTGCCAGAGTGCCCATTCCCAAGCGGCTGATGCACATCCTCGAAGGCGAGTCGCTGCTCAACGATGCGTCGGGCCTGGTCTGCATGCGCTTCGCGGTTGCCGCGACCCTGACCGGTACATTCTCCCTCGCCGAGGCCGCCGGCACATTCCTCTGGGTTGCGATCGGCGGCATCGCGATCGGCACGGGAGTGACCTGGTCGGCGACCAAGGCGAAGAACTGGATCTCGCGCAAATTCGGGGAAGAAACCGGCTCGCAGATCCTGATCAGTCTGCTGATCCCCTTCGCCGCCTATCTTCTGGCCGAGCGTCTTCATTGTTCGGGGATTCTCGCCGCGGTCGCGGCCGGCATCACCATGAGTTATGTGGAGCAGACCGGACAAGCGCTCGCCGTCACCCGTGTCCGTCGCAGCGCCGTCTGGGACACGGTCCAGTTCACCGCCAACGGAATCATTTTCGTTCTGCTGGGCGAGCAGCTCCCTCAGATCCTGGCCGGGGCGGCGCAGGTCGTGCACGAGACCGGGCATCACGAGCCGGCCTGGCTCCTCGTCTACGTCGTCTCCATCAACCTGGCGCTTGCGGCATTGCGGCTTCTTTGGGTTTGGACCTCGCTGCGTTTCACCTTGTTCCGGGCTGCGCGCCGGGGTGAAGCCCTTGTCACGCCGAGTTGGCGTCTGATCGCCGCCATGTCGCTTGCAGGCGTGCGCGGAACGATCACGCTCGCCGGCGTTCTGACCTTGCCGCTGGTGATGGCCGACGGGACAGCGTTTCCGGCGCGTGACCTCGCCATCTTCCTGGCCGCCGGCGTGATCATCCTGTCGCTCGTCGCCGCCAGCATCGGCCTACCGCATCTTCTCAAGGGGCTGGAACTGCCGCCGGAGCCTTCGCATCAGGAAGACGAAGACCGCGCCCGGATCGCCGCGTCGGAGGCGGCGATCCGGGCCGTCGAGCGGGTCCAGCATGATATGGGCGAGGGACGCAGCGACGCCGATCTTTACGTGGATGCCGGAGCGCGGATCATGGAGCTTTACCGCCAGCGCATCGATGGCCGTTCCAAGACTGGCGAGGAGCGCGAACTCGCCCGGAAGATCGACGAGATCGAACGCAGGCTGCGCCTGGCGGGCTTGCGTGCCGAACGCGACGAGATCTATCGCATTGTTCGCAGCCGGCGCCTCACAGACGAGGCGGCGCGCAAGCTGGTCAGGGAAGTCGATCTGCTGGAAGCAAGATTCAGAGTGACGTGAGGATCCTTTGATAAGCGCACGAAGGTGCCGCAACACGACCGCGGCGTCGCTCCAGGACGACACTCATAGGTTTTGCGGGAGTGCTGAGCCGCGCCAACAAAGGGCGCGGCTCGATTTCCGAGTGGTGCGATGCGGGGCCTGCTAGAGCCTCGGCTTGGAGGGGATCGTGGCCTCACCCGTCATCGTCGGCATTTGCGGATCGCCGGGCGGCATGGATGACATATACGCGGGCGCCTGTCCGCTCGGGAAATCCTCCTTCTGGACGTCGAGAAACTCGTGACGTTCACGCTCCTTTTGGGAAAGCGTAGACGGATAATAGTCAGCGAAAGCAGGTGCTGCAGACAGTAGCGCCACCATGCCACCGAACAGGATCTTCCTCAGGGCCATATCAACTTCCTTTTTTCAAAGCACTGTCGCGATGCCCGGAAACTGCGGGAAGAGACGCAGATGCGATGTGAAGGATTTCACATTCGGCTTCACAAAATGGTGTAAGTGAAAATATAATTGATGGTTAAATCTTCGTATATTGTAGAATATGTTCGCGGAACATGCAAGCATACGAGATCATCAGTAAATATACTCGCGCCCTATGCACATACGTATACTTACTTCCCGAGAAATGCGTTTGTCACTCTGCGGGACGCGCCGGCAGATTCTATCGATCTGGGTTCATCTTCGGGAGGAGGGGGGCACCCGCGTCGTCTCGCGCGATGCGGTCCATCCGCGTTGATAGTTCCGACCTGTTTGGTCCAGGGATTCCGACGCGGAAGGAGAAACCTGGACAAGTAGCGGCGGTTCGGCCGCTTCGAGTCGTTGCCACGTTCACGCTCGATTGGTCTGCCAGACAAGAGACACACGGTCGCCTCGATTAGCGGCTTCTATGCCTTTCGTCGAATCGATCGGCTTTTTCTGCCTTGGGCGGCCTTGATGATGTCGTTACCAGTGCGTCGATACCTTGCTTTGTTGCTTACCGCCGTCCTTGTAATGTCTGCGGGGATGTTTCATGGCGCCTTTGATAGTGGCGTTGGAGCCGGCGTTTTCGCGAGCCCCACACAGGAACTGTCCCGCGAATACGCGCTGTCGTGCCCAGATGAGAATGGAGCGTGCGGCTCCGCGATGAATCCTGGGCTGATGCCTTCGGATTGTTCCGCCACGAGCTGTGCTGTGCTGTGGCCTAGCAGGGATCTGATCTCCGCAGTGCGGAACGTGCGTCGGCTGACGTTCCGTCTCGGGCACAGCTCTGTTCACGGTTCCCAGCTTAGCCCGCTGGATCGGCCGCCTCGGCTGACCTGATAGCCGGCACTGAGGGCCGTTGGCGTGGCGGATGCATCCGCAGCGTCGATTCGTCTTTCGGTGCGACGGACGCGGTCCGTGCGACAAGCACTGGCCGCTCCAAATCTCCTCCTGTCGAACTCTCTGGGCGAACGCGTCCGCGCCTCCTGGCATTCGCTTGCATGGAGCGAAACGCTGTCGACGCGCGCGCCTGCAAGGCCAGTGTCATGAATGTCTTTTCTCTTGCAGCCCCCACTTGTTCGGAATCACCGGGTCACACCACCCTCCTCGACTTTCTGGACGACGCCCGCCTTCAGCTCGGTGCGCACAGGCGGACCATTCCGAAGGCACAACGCTTCGAGATCTCGGCCAATACCGCGTCAGTGATATACGTCGTCGCGGATGGACGCTTGCGGGTTTCGATACCAACGCTGCAGGGTATCGACGTCTTTGTGACTGACGTTGAGCGCGGTGAACTGATCGGAGAATCAGCCGCTTTTGCGGATAATATTGTGCCCCTTGTTGTCGAGGCATCCGAGACCTCGAACACGTTCGTCATCGATCGGGCGAGCTTTTTTCGGGCAATTGTGGAGCACGGGGCTTTTTCAACGGCGGTTATGCGCGTCATGTGCCGGCGGCTGTGCCGTGTGAACCGGCGCCTCGCCGATACCGTCACGCTGCCGATGCACAGCCGCTTGAAGATTGAGTTGGTGCGGTTGGCGAAATCGGGAGCGGACGGCACCTTGATGATAGACTGCCTGCCAACGCATGAGGAACTGGCTTTGCGTATTTCCTCTCAGCGCGAGGCAGTCACAAAAGAACTCACCAAGCTCATGCGGTCTGGCTTCATTGTCCGAAGTGGCCGTGGCCTCGTAATTAGAGGCGATCAGCTTTCCGGCGATTGATCGGGAGCAGTTAAGCCGCGCCCTGGAAATGGGTGCGGCTTAACATCGTTCTAAGGGAGATCGGCCTTTCACATATTGGACTTGCCTTCGGCCGGTGAACTGAGCAACCTCTTCAGCGGCGCCGGCACGACGTTTCGCTGGGCCGGTGCGGTCAGCTGTGGCGCAGGACCCCTCGGATAAGCCCCACGCTGGACATCCCGGAACTCGTGGCGCGCGCGTTCCCTTCCTGCCAACGTCGGCGAATAGGAATCCGCCATGACAGGTGTTGTGGCAACGATTGCGAAAGCGCCAAAGGCGAAGAGTTTGTAGATTCTCACGATGATCTCCTTTGAGGCACTCACCCAGAAAGCTAAACGTTAGTGAGGAGTCGCGGCCGCCGATGTGAGAAATTTCACGTCTGGCGTTTCGGCTACATTCATTTGGCTCACTTGAAGGAAGGATGTTTGTTAGGGAGCTGCAGGTCCTCCTTTGCCCTCGCAATTTCCGCATCAAACGCATCATGATGATCGTCGTGACTACTGACGAATTCTTTTACCGAAGGCGCTGCTGATCTTTCACACCAGTTAGCAAGTCGCGCGCTTTCTTCGCTTTGCGTCGGTCCGTAGCGCTCTCTGATAGCGAGCAACACACCGATGCGCGCTGCATTCGCCGAACGGACCACAACTTCCAACGCCTCAGCTTGAGGCAAGCCAGAGATCACGTCACTTCGAACGTGCAGCATGAGCTGTTGCGCATCGCCGACACTGCCTCTTGTCCTTTCAATGATCGATGGATCATATTGAGCGCAATACACCACAAAATTGTGAGCAATATCCGCTTTCGCAAGAATTCGCACGAGACTGTCATCATCGGCGGCGAACGCTGGTGTCAAACAAGCGGAAAGTAGAATTGCGCCTGTTCCGATTTTCCACTCGCGTGTCATTGTCGACTCCATGGGGGCTGGCCTGTGTATTGAGCGGTCCTGATTTAGAAGACGCCAGTCAGGACCGCGTCTGACCCATTCGTGGTCATTTCGCGGTTCGAACCCCGGTGATCATTCGACGAAGAACCTCGTCGCGTCGGATGAGATGGTGCCAGAGTGCCGCGGCGGCGTGAACGACCGCGACGGCGAGCAGCGACCATGTGAGAACCCGATGGATTGGGGCAAAGGCAGCGCTGTTCACATACATGGCGCCGGTGCCGGTAATGGGCAGCGCGAAGAGCAGGCCGTACAGTAGCGCGTGACTAACCGCTGTCCCCCAACGCGTGATCTGCGAGGAGGCCGCTGGCAGCGGCGGGACACCATGAAGATATCTGAGGCCGATACGGACTACTGCGAAGGCCAGAATAAGCCAGCCGCCCCAGGCGTGGACGCGGTGCAGGAAGAGGTCGAATGGAGCCGGCTGCATGAAGGCATGCGTCATGTGGGTGCGGGCAATGGCCCATGACGTGGGAATCTGGGTCAGGCACAGCAGGACCACGCCCCAATGCAAGAGCCGCTGGACCACGGAATAGCCT
Organism: Roseixanthobacter finlandensis; assembly: GCF_043195105.2. Taxonomy (NCBI): domain Bacteria; kingdom Pseudomonadati; phylum Pseudomonadota; class Alphaproteobacteria; order Hyphomicrobiales; family Xanthobacteraceae; genus Roseixanthobacter; species Roseixanthobacter finlandensis. The sequence continues at coordinate 91,571 of NZ_JBAFWO020000001.1, forward strand.
GCTGCAGGGCGTGCGACCAGGAGCGTTCTGGTTAGCCGGCTTGCCTTCCGAATGCTCACCGATCGTTCGTCCATGGTTGTGCTCTCAGCTCGGAATCGGGCTGGCGCCACGGAAGCGCATGAACAGGTTTGGCGTTTCGGAACCGAAAGCCATCACGTCGTAGGTCTCCGGTTCCATCCCCGCGACGTCCATGCCTTGCGATCCCACCGGCATGCCGGCAACGGCGATGCCGCGTACGGACGGACGCGCAGCCAGGAGCCGGATCAAAGCCGTGGCTGGAACATGGCCTTCGAGAAGGTAGTTTTCGACCTCGGCCGTGTGGCAGGACCAGAGCGCCGAGGGAATCCCAAAGCGAACTTTGATTGCGTTAATCCTTGGCTCCTCGACGATCTTCGTGGAAAAGCCGGCCTTCGCAATGTGCTCGGCCCAGGCGCCGCAGCAATTGCAGGACGGGTCCTTGTAGACCGTGACCAAAGGTTGGCTGGCGGCACTGGCAGCCGCTGGCGCGAGCAGCGTCGCGCCTGCGAGCAGGAGCACGCGTCTGCGGTCCATGTTCATCGGGTGGTCCTCCAGTGGACGGGGAGCGCCGCAGCGCTCCCCGGGATAGCGAGATGTTAGTTCGCCTTGGCGATCTTGGTGACCGTCAGACGGCCGCTCACCCGATCCGCCTCGAACTTCACCTTGTCGCCGACCTTGACCGCTTTCAGCATGGCCGGGTCGGCGACGGCGAACACCATCGTCATGCCGTCCATGTCGAGGTTCTTGATCGGCCCATGCTTGAGCGTGACCTTGCCCTGGGCCTGGTCGATCTTGGTGATCTGTCCATCGACCGGAGCCGCCTGCGCCAAGGCAGCGGTCGAAAACGCGGAGATCGCCGCTGCCATTATAAGCTTACGCATAATTATGCTCCTTTGTTGAGTGCAACTACTTGACGATGATGGTGCCGGTCATGCCGGATTCCCGGTGACCGGGGATGAGGCAGGAGAAGTCGAACTCCCCGGCCTTGGTGAACTTCCAGACAATTTCGCCGGTCTTCTTCGGTGCTAGGCGCTTGGCGTTGGGATCGTCATGCTCCATGTCCGGGTTCTTCATCATCTCGGCCATGTGCTTGAGGTTTTCGTCGAGCGTGCCGACGACGATCTCGTGATCGAGCTCACCATTGTTACGGATGGCGAACTTGACCTGCTCTCCCTTGCGGATGTCGATCTTGTTCGGGATGAACACCATCTTCCCGTCCGATTCACGCATGGTGATCTGGATGGTGCGCGCCGCTTTCTTGGGATCTCCAGGCTCGCCATACGCGCGGTCATCCCCATGGGAATGGCCAGCGTCGGCCAGCGCTGCGGTCGACAGGGTAAGGGCCGCAAGCGCGGCGATCAGGAATCGTGGTTGCACGTAGGAATCCTTCTCAATGATTGCCATGGGGGGATTTTTTGCCGGGTTTCACGACGTTGAACTCGGCGGTCCTCGACTTGTCGAACGCGGCAGGAGGCTCGCGTTCGGCTCTTTTCGGTTCGCCCTTCCACTCAAAGGCGACCGTACCTTCCGGGTGCTTGAACCATCCCGGATCTTTGTAATCGCCGGATGCGAGCCCCTCGCGCACCTTGACGACCGAGAACATGCCGCCCATCTCGACCGCCCCGAACTGGGCGAAGCCCGTCATCATCGGCAGGGTGTTGTCGGGCAGCGGCATCTCCATCTCGCCCATGTCCGCCATGCCGGCCGTGCCCATCGGCATGTAGTCGGGGACGAGCTTGCGGACCTTCTTGGCGAACTCCTTCTTGTCGACGCCGATGAAGTTGCGCACGTCGTGGCCCATGGCGTTCATGGTGTGATGCGACTTGTGGCAGTGGATCGCCCAATCGCCGGGCTTGTCGGCGACGAAATCGAAGGCCCGCATCTGCCCGACCGCGCAGTCGATGGTGACCTCGGGCCAAGCAGCGCCCTCGGGAACCCAGCCGCCATCAGTGCACGACACCTTGAAGTCGTAGCCGTGCATGTGGATGGGGTGGTTCGTCATGGTGAGATTGCCGAACCGGATGCGGACCTTATCGCCCTTGCCGGCAACGATGTGGTCGATGCCGGGGAAGACCCGGCTGTTCCAGGTCCACATATTGAAGTTGGTCATCTCGGCGACCTTCGGCACATAGGTGCCGGGATCGATGTCGTAGGCCGCCATCAGGAACACGAAGTCCCGGTCAACGCGGCGAAATGCGGGATCCTTCGGATGCACCACGAAGAAGCCCATCATGCCCATGGCCATCTGGACCATCTCGTCGGCATGAGGGTGGTACATGAAGGTCCCGCTCTTCTGGAGCTGAAACTCGTAGACGAAGGTCTTGCCCGGCTTGATATGCGGTTGGGTCAGCCCACCGACCCCATCCATGCCGCTCGGCAGTAACTGGCCATGCCAGTGGATGGTGGTGTGTTCCGGCAGCTTGTTGGTGACGAAGATGCGGACCTTGTCGCCCTCGACCGCCTCGATCGTCGGTCCGGGCGACTGGCCGTTATAGCCCCACAGATGGCCGACCATGCCCGGCGAGAACTCGCGCACGACCGGTTCGGCGACGAGATGGAATTCCTTCCAGTCGCCGTTCATCCGCCAGGGCAGGGTCCAGCCATTGAGCGTGACGACGGGCTGGTAGTCCGGACCGCTCGTCGGAACGAGCGGTGGCTGCATGACCGCCTCTTTCATGGTGGCGGCTTCGGGGATCGCGGCCGCCTGGGCGCGGCCTGAGACGGCGCTTGCGCTGATCAGTGCCATGCCACCGGAGGCGCCGAGGAAATTTCGACGTGAGATCGTCATGATGGTCTCCTTTCTCGGGTCAGTTCACGCCGCCTTCGGCGGCCGCTGCCATGACGGAGCCTTCGCCAGCCGAGCCGGCTGAACTGCCTCCGCCGATGATCGCGGTCTCGAAGTCCACGGTGGCGATGAAGAAGTCGCGCTTGGCGGAGATCGCCGCGACGTTGGTGGCGATGCTTTCCCGCGCCGTCGTCAGAAGCTCGAAGACGTCGATCAGCATGCCGTTGTATTCGAGCAGGGCCTGCTCGTTGATCGTCCGGCGTAGCGGCAGAATGCTGTTCTGATACTGGCGGGCGATGTCGTAGCTGCCGCGATAGGTGAGATAGGCCGCGCGCGCTTCCGAGCGCACGTTCACGGCTTTTTCCATCAGGCGGTTGACCGCCTGCATGTAAGTCTCCCGCGATCGGCGCACGTTGACTTCGCCGCCGTCGAAGATCGGGATCTGGATTTCGAGCTCGAAGCCGCGCGGCGACGAGCTCTCCCGTACGCCGTCCACGGTCGATCGCTCGTAGTTGCCGCGCCAGCCACCATCGAGCATGGAGATGAACCGCGTCGCCTCGGTCAGCCCGAGGGTCTTGGCCATGGCATCGAGCTCGAGGCGCGCCGCGATGAGATCGACGCGCTTTCGAATGGCATCGACTTCGACCTGCTGTGCGGTCTGGATGCGGGGCATGCCCGGGAGCTGACCCGGCAATCTGTAGTCGACGTCGGGCCCCCACAGGCCCAGGATGCGGGTCAGGGCCTCGCGGTCCGTCCCGACCTTCAATCGAGCCTGGGCAAGCTCGTTGGACACCTCTGCGTAGAAGGAACTCGCTCGCGCCTGGTCGAGCTTCTTCGCGGCGCCTGTCTCTCCGAGCTTGCGCGTGAGGTCGGCGGCTGCATCAGCCGAGACCCGTGCCTGCTCGAGGAAGGACGCGGTCTGCCGCGACGCCACAGCGCGGTAGTAGGCGCGGCGGGTCTCCGCCGCAGTGCGGAAGGTTGCCTCGATTGCCTTCTGCCGGGCGGCTTCGAACTGCGTCCTGGCGATGTCGCTGCGGGCCGGAAGTGTCAGGAGCGCCAGGATGTTGGCGACCACGCGACGTTCGATATCCAGCGAAGCACCGGTGGAAAGCCGCTCGACCCCGATGACCGGATTTGGCGGCAGGCTGGCCTCGACGAAGGCGGCCTCGGAAATGCCGAGCGCATTGTACTCGGCCTGAAGACCGCGATTGTTGATGAGCGCAAGCTGGACAGCGCCGTCTGCGGTCAGGGGTTTGGCCAGGAGCGCCTTGACGCGGCTCTGGACCGCGGACGCCTCGGCGGAGGACGCGATCTTCACGGTGTCCTTGCCGATCGCGGCCGAGACCTCCGCCGACACCGGGCTCATGCCGCCGTCCGGCGTGAAGGTTACGCAGCCACCCAGTGTCGTGGCGACGGCGCCGATCGCGACAAGCCGCTTCCAAGGCGGCGCAGGAAGAGGCTTCGCCTGGCTATCGATTGTGAGCGCCATCATTCGCCCCCCGTCTTGGGAGCGACGCGCTCATTGCGCTCGATCCAGGGTTTCGGATCGACCGGACGGTAATCAACCGTTCCCGCGGTGACGGGCGCGTAGCGCAAGGGCTTCACGCTCGAACTCGCATCGGATGGGCTCGGCCCCACCTCGATCGCGGGCGGTCCGGAACATGCGGACAGAACGACGGCGAAGGCCGTCATCAAGACAGGTTTCATGGAGATCCTCGGAATCGGCCCAGTCGGCCTGAGCGGCATGGCCGCGCGGCATCGAACAGCGATCTTCAGCGGCTGCGGAGACGCAGCGGCGAAGGCCGTCGGCAGAAACCCGAAGACGGAAACGGAGACGGATCTTGTCCGTCAGCGATCAGAGGTCGTGAAGGGAGTCGGCCGACGATCAGACGTCGGCGAATCTCGGCGGGCGCTCGAGGCGCGTCGCGGACGATCCCTTTACACCCGCCTCAAGCGACGGATGATCGATGGTCCGCACAAAAGCGATGATCGCCATAGCGCATCCGCTGGCGGGAATTGCAGTGTGGCAGGCCATGGCACAGCAGGAGTTGGATTCATCGCCGTGCTGATGCTTGGCAGCGCAGGCCGAGCCGTCTGCTTCCAGACAAGCGGAATTCTGGGCCAAGTCGCTGTCGCCGTGCTCATGCGATCCGCTGGAATGGCTGGCTTCGATCGGCGCGTGGTGCCCTTTCCCGCCGCTCGATACCATCAAGCTGCTCGCAATGCCCCAACCCGTGCTTGTCACCGAAAAGGCGAGCACGGTCAGAAGAATCACGAATGAGCGAAGCGAGTGCATCATATCGCATCGCAAAATACAGGTGACGCCGTGAATGGCAAGGACCATTTTGGCGTCATGTGAAAAAGCTCCGACGCTGGTGCTCGGCAGTCACACGAAAATTCCTTGCAAGGCTTCCGCTGTTGAACGCCAAGCCGTGAGTACGACGTGTTAGACGGCTCAGGATGACGAAACAATTATCCACGCGACTTTGACCTGACGATGGCCGTCATTGCTGCGGTATCTGCCGAGAACGTGAACGCAATGCTCTTTCGCCGCTCAAGCCATTGTGAGATTTAGGATGCGATGATCCGGTCCCGGCTCTTTCGACTTCTCTCGATCCTGGCGATCGTGGGTATGGTCGCTGCTCCCGTCGTTGCACCTGCGGGTGCCGGCATGATGGCGGCTGTGTCGATGGTCGAGCCGTCGGATATGGCGATGTCGGACATGGACATGTCGGATGCGGCGATGTCCGACGACATGCCGTGCTGCCCCTCCCAACAGCAGCAACAGACACCCGATTGCGGCAAGGCGACCTGCCCGTCGATGGCGCTCTGCTTTGCCAAGTGCTTCTCAAGCGGACCACTGGCAGCCGTCGTGCGGTCGTTGCCGATGCACGCGGGCAAACTGTTCGGCCTGAAGGCCGACACCCGGCTCGCCAGCCTGGCGCCTCCGCCGCTGATGCGACCTCCGCGAATCTAGGTCTCAGCGCCGGCTTTTTGGGGCCGGCGGATCGTCGGGCAGCCTGGGTGCTGCCGGCGGTCTTGCGCGCAGCCATGTGCTGCCGCGCGCCACTCCGCCTTTCCGGTGGATCTGACATTCTGAGACTCCAGGAACGACACATGACCACGTTCAATTCCGCGCGCGCCCTTGGCGCGGCGCTTCTCGGCCTGTCATTGGCCATGCCTCTGACGTCCGCCTTCGCTGCCGCGAGCGACTACGAATTCCAGCTCGTCCAGACGGATATCAAGAAGGGCGACGCCCTCATTGCGGTCCGCCTGATCAACAAGAAGATCGGCAAGCCCGTGCCGGACGCCGTCATCTTTGCCACTCGGCTCGATATGGCCCCCGAGGGCATGCAGGAGATGGCGACCAAGGTGACGCCGATGCCCGGCGCGGAGCCGGGGACCTACCAGTTCAAGGCCAATCTCAGCATGGCCGGCGGATGGCAGCTTTCGCTCGGCGCCAAGGTGCAGGGCGAGGCCGATACGGTCGAGAGCAAGCTGGTTCTCAAGGCCATCCCATGAGACCCCGGATCGCTTCGGTGGTCCTCACCCTCGCCGCCCTGACGGCGGCGGGGGCCGGGGGATACTACGCCGGCCGCCATGAGCTCCGATTGCCGGAACTCGGGGCGTTTCCGCTTCCATCCGCCCGAGCCGCGCAGGTGGTGTCGGGACCAGTGATCTATTATCGCGACCCCGATGGCAGACCGTTCTACGCCGCCGAGCCCCGCAAGACGGCGGATGGGCGTGCCTTTCGGCCGGTCCATGCCAGCGAGGATGTCAGCTTCGAGGATGCGCTGGAAGACGTGTCCGCAGTCTCGGGAGCGGCAGGAACCAAGCGCGTCCTCTATTACCGCAACCCGATGGGCCTGCCCGACACCTCGCCGGTGCCGAAGAAAGATTCCATGGGGATGGACTACATCCCGGTCTATGCGGGCGAGGACGATGACGGGAGCACCGTCAGGGTCAGTCCAGGTCGTCTGCAACGCACCGGTGTGCGCTCCGAGCCCGCGCAGCAGCGCGTCCTTTCGGTCCCCATCCGCGGCTCCGGAACGATCCAGCTCGATGAACGGCGGATCGTCGTCGTCGCTGTGCGCTCCGACGCCTTCGTGGAGAACGTGTCCGAAGTGACGACGGGCGACCGGGTGAAAAAAGGCCAGGCCCTCCTGCGCCTCTATTCGCCGGAGGTCACCGCCGCCGGTGCGCTCTATCTGACCGATCTCAACGGCGCCGGGCGCGACGCCCTCGCCGGCGGCGCGCGCCTGCGCCTTGAGAACCTCGGTGTTCCGGCGGACGCGATCGCCGAGATAGAACGCCAGCGCAAGGTTCCCCGCTTGGTCACCTGGACTGCTCCGCGCGACGGTGTCGTGCTTGAGCGCAATGCCGTCGAGGGCATGAAGGCCGCTCCCGGAGACGTCCTGTTCCGGCTTGCGGATGTCTCCATCGTCTGGGCGCTGGTCGATGTCGCCGAGCGCGATCTGCCGATGATCGCGCTCGGGCAGCCCGTCTCGGTGCGCGCTCGCGGCTTCGTCGACCGGGTGTTCGCGGGCAAGGTCGCGATGATCTATCCGCAGGTCAACAAGGAGACGCGCACCACCCGCGTGCGCGTCGAACTCGCCAATCCCGACGGGATCCTGCGCCCCGACATGTATGTCGATGCCGACATCGCCACCGGCGCCGCGGCCTCGGTCGTCACCGTGCCAGCGAGCGCCGTGATCGACAGCGGCATGCGCCAAGTCGTGATCATCGACAAGGGCGAGGGCCGCTTCGAGCCTCGCCCGGTCAAGCTCGGCCGCCGGGACGCGGACTACGTCGAGATCCGGGACGGCGTCACGGCGGGCGACAAGGTCGTCGTCGCGGCGAACTTCCTCATCGATGCCGAAAGCAACCTCAAGGCGGCACTGAGTGGCCTCAACGGCGGGGTTCCCAAATGATCGGTCGCCTCATCGCCTGGTCGGCGCGCAATGTGATGCTTGTCCTGATCGGTACGGTCTTCGCCGTCTCGGCCGGCGTCTACGCCATTCGGACCTCGCCGCTCGACGCCATTCCCGACCTCTCCGACGTGCAGGTCATCGTCTATACCGAATATCCTGGCCAGGGGCCGCAGGTCGTCGAGGACCAGGTCACCTATCCGCTGACGACGGCGATGCTGACGGTCCCGAAGTCGAAAGTCGTGCGCGGCTTCTCCTTCTTCGGCGTCTCCTTCGTCTATGTGATCTTCCAGGACGGCACCGATCCCTATTGGGCGCGCAGTCGTGTCCTGGAATTCTTGAATGCCGCGGCGCAACGCCTGCCGCAGGGCGTGACGCCCAGCCTCGGCCCGGATGCGACGGGCGTCGGCTGGGTCTACCAATATGCCGTCATCGCCAAGGAGCGCACGCTGGCCGAACTGCGCTCGCTTCAGGACTGGACCATCCGCTACGGGGTCGCCAAGGCGGAAGGCGTCGCCGAGGTCGCCAGCGTCGGCGGCTTCGTCAAGCAGTACAATATCGTGGTCGACCCGCAGCGCCTGCGCGCCTTCGGCATCCCGCTCCAGAAGATCCGCGAGGCCGTCCGGGCGAGCAATATGGACACCGGCGGCAGATCCGTCGAATTGTCCGAGTTCGAGTTCATGGTCCGCGGCCGCGGCTACCTCAGGGGCGTCGGCGATCTCGAGCAGATCGTCCTCAAGAATGACGGCGGCACGCCTGTCCTCCTGCGCGACGTCGCTTATGTCGAGCTCGGCCCCGACGAGCGGCGCGGCATCACCGAGCTCAACGGCGAAGGCGAGGTCGCGAGCGGCATCGTCCTGCAGCGCTTCGGGGCGAACGCGCTCGACGTCATCGACAACGTCAAGACGCGCCTTGCGGAGATCATGCCGAGCCTGCCCAAGGGCACGGAGATCGTCCCGGTCTATGACCGCTCGCAACTCATCGACGCGGCCATCGAAACACTGAAGGGAACGCTCATTGAGGAGAGCGTCATCGTCGCGCTGGTGTCGATCGTGTTCCTCCTGCATGTCCGAAGCGCGCTGGTTGCCATTCTGATGTTGCCGGTCGGCGTGCTGATGGCCTTCGTGGCGATGAAACTGCTCGGCCTCGGTTCCAACATCATGAGCCTTGGCGGCATCGCCATCGCCGTCGGCGCCATGATCGACGCCGCCATCGTGATGATCGAAAACGCTCACAAGCATCTTGAGCGGGCGCCGCCCGACAAGCCCCGCGTCGAGGTTCTGATAGAAGCGGCCAGGGAAGTCGGCCCGGCGCTGTTTTTCAGCCTTTTGATCATCACCGTCTCGTTCCTGCCGATCTTCACGCTGGAATCGCAGGAGGGCCGCCTGTTCGGGCCGCTCGCCTTCACCAAGACCTTCTCGATGGCGGCGGCCGCGCTGCTCTCGTTGACGCTGGTGCCGGCGCTGATGGTGATCTTCGTCCGGGGGCGGATCGTCCCGGAGCACAAGAATCCGATCAACCGCTTCCTGATCTTTATCTACCGGCCGGTCATTCGCGGCGTGCTCAAGGCCAAGATGCTGACGATCCTCGTCGCGCTCGCGGCACTCGGCGCCTCCTGGTGGCCCGCCACGCAGCTCGGCTCCGAGTTCATGCCGAATCTGAACGAGGGCACGCTAATGTACATGCCCACGACATTGCCGGGCATCTCGGTCACCAAGGCCGCGGAGCTTCTCCAGACCCAGGACCGCATCATCAAGTCCTTCCCCGAGGTCGAAACGGTCTACGGCAAGGCGGGACGCGCACTGACGGCGACCGATCCGGCGCCGACCGAGATGTTCGAGACCATCATCAACCTGAAGCCGAAGGATCAATGGCGGCCGGGCGTCACCATCGACAGCCTGAAGGCCGAGATGGACGCCGCGCTCCAGTTCCCCGGTGTCTCCAATGCCTGGACCATGCCGATCCGGGCCCGTATCGACATGCTCTCGACAGGGATCCGCACGCCCGTCGGCATCAAGGTATTCGGCACGGACCTGACGCAGATGGAGACCGCGGCGCGGCAGATCGAGACCGTGGTCAAGAAGGTTCCCGGCACGTCGAGCGCTTATGCCGAGCGGGTGATCGGCGGCTATTATCTCGATATCATCCCGGATCGGAGTTCACTCGCGCGCTACGGGCTCATGATCGGCGACGTGCAGGATGTGATCGCAACGGCGCTCGGCGGCGATGCGGTCACTACAGCGGTAGAGGGGCGCGAGCGCTACAGCGTCAACATCCGCTATCCGCGCGACTTCCGCAGCGACCCGTCCTCGATCGCCGGCAATGTGCTGGTGCCGTTGCCGAACGGCGGGACCGTGCCGCTCGGCGAGGTCGCCAAGGTGCAGCTCACCCGCGGGGCGACCTCGATCCGCACGGAGAACGGCCAGCTCGCCATCTACATCTATGTCGACATCGCCGGCCGCGATCTCGGCGGATATGTCGCCGAAGCGCAGCGCGCCGTCGCGACGCAGATCGCGTTCCCGGCCGGGACCTATGTCTCGTGGAGCGGTCAGTTCGAATATCTGGAGCGCGCGGAGGCCCGGCTGAAGATCGTCGTCCCGGTCACGCTGCTGATCATCTTCCTGCTGCTCTATCTGAACTTCCGCCGGATTACCGAGACGCTGATCGTGATGTTGTCGCTGCCGTTCGCGCTGGTCGGCGGCCTCTGGCTGATGTGGTGGCTCGGCTTCAACATGTCGGTTGCGGTCGCTGTCGGCTTCATCGCGCTCGCCGGCGTGGCCGCGGAAACGGGTGTGATCATGCTGATCTACCTCGACCACGCTTGGAGCGAACAGCGTGCGGTCGCTGAGGCGGCGCGCCGAAGTCTGACGCGGGCCGATCTCCAGCATGCCATCATGGAAGGGGCCGTCGAGCGCGTGCGGCCCAAGATGATGACCGTGGTCGCCATCATGGCCGGACTGATCCCGATCCTTTGGAGCACGGGAGCGGGTTCGGAAATCATGCAGCGGATCGCCGTCCCGATGATTGGCGGCATGGTCTCCTCGACCCTGCTGACACTGATCGTGATCCCGGCCATCTATGGCCTGGTCAAGGGGTGGGGGCTGTCGTCGACTGCTGCGGCGTCCGACTCCGCGAGCTCGAAGTCCGTCGCCGGCCGGCTCGCCGCCGAATGAGACGTGAGCCAAGGCCGGATCGGCTGTCCCGGCCCAAGGGCCTCGCAAAGGGACAAGTTCTCGTGACGAGAGAACGCCTCAGAGAGGCCATTGATGTGGGTCAAGGTGGAATTGTGCGGAGGGTGCCTTCTTGAGGAGGCAGGGGTCGGGCATGAGCGTCAGGTTGCAAACGATAGGACAGATGAGAGCGTTGCTGGCCTTTCTGGTCGCGATCGCGCTGCTGGTTGCGCCTGTCGTCAGCGCGCAGGCTATGCCGTGTCACGACCTTGTCCGCCACGAGCAAGCAACCATGATGGTAAGCGGCGAGTTTCAGGCTGCCATCAGCGGCGATGGGCTCCAAGGTCATTCTCACGCTGTCGACCATACGCTCTGTTGCAGCAGTGCCTGCGCATCCTGTGTCGTAGCGCTCGCTGCACCGGGTACGACAGTCCCGCAGCGCATCGTGCTCACTGCGCGTTACGCACAGCGTGATGAGATCGTCCGCGGCCTAGCTTTTCCACCCACCCTCGGTCCTCCTCGAACCCGTGCCTGATCAGACCTGACCCGATGCTGCACTGGCATCGGGTCGCTCTATGCGCATTCGCATGATCAGTCAGCCGGCCTGCTACCGGCAAGGGAACAAGGACCCACACCATGAATCGTCGTCACTTTCTGAACCGGATGATGGCCGGAGCGGCCGCATTCGGCACATCAGCCGCCTTCCATCCAATCAACGCCTGGGCGCAGGCCGTGCCCGATGCTCCGCCGCCCGCGTCAAACGCTACGCCGCGCCCGCTTGGCGTGGTCAGTCGGACCATCGAGGTCAATGGCAAGGCCGCGCGCGTGTTCGGGCTTGCCCAACCCGATGGCACGCCGGGCCTGACGCTGGATGCCGGGAGCAGCTTCGACGTCGCCCTCTCCAACCGGATCGGCGAGCCGACGCTGATCCATTGGCACGGCCTGACACCGCCTTGGCCGATGGACGGCGTGCCGGACAATCCCGCCGCGCTCCTGGGACCCTCCGAAACTCGCCGCTACACGTTCCCGGCCGGCGCCGGAGGCACACACTGGATGCACGCCCATACGCTGCAGGAGCAGAACCTGCTGGCGGCGCCGCTGATCGTCCGGACCGCCGCCGACCGGCAGCGGGACGAGCAGGAGGTGGTGATCCTGCTGCACGACTTTTCGTTCACGCCTGCGGAAGAACTGCTCGCGAAGCTCAAAGGAAGCCCTGCCGCCGGCGGCATGTCGATGGATCACGGCGCGATGGGCCGGAGCGATGCGATGAAGGGCATGGCCGGCATGACGGCCTCCGGCGCGACGGGCCAGATGCAAGGCATGCCGGGCATGGCGATGGACCTCAACGACATCGACTATGACGCCTATCTCGCCAATGACCGCACGCTGGGTGACCCTGAGGTCGTGACGGTCGACAAGGGCGGCCGGGTGCGCCTGCGCATCATCAACGGCGCAACGGCGACCGCCTTCACCATCGATACTGGAAGGCTGGATGGGGAACTGATCGCAGTCGACGGTCAAGCGGTCCAGCCGATCGCCGGCCGGTCCTTCCCGATTTCCATGGGCCAGCGACTGGATATCCGGCTGGCCCTGCCGATGGCGGGCGGTTCGTACCCAATCCTCGCCCTTCGCGAGGGCAGCGCAGAACGAGCGGGGATCATCCTCGCATCCGCCGGCGCAGCCATCGCCAAGATTCCCGTGCTCGGACAGGCCAAGGGACCGGTGCTCGGGCTCGACCTCGAGCAGAGGCTGCGCGCAATCGAACCGCTGGCGCAGCGCGCCGCCGACCGCCGCTTCGCGCTCACCCTCACCGGCAACATGGCGGACTATAGCTGGGGTATCGGAGGGGGCGACGCGCTGCAGATCAAGCGGGGAGAGCGCGTTGAGGTCGCATTGGCGAACATGTCCATGATGGCCCACCCGATGCACCTGCACGGGCACGCATTCCAGGTGGTCGGCATCAACGGCAAGACGTTTGGCGGCGCGCTGCGCGACACCGTCCTGCTGCCGCCGATGGCGCGCGTGACCGTGGCATTCGACGCGGACAACCCCGGCCGCTGGCCGCTCCACTGCCACCATCTCTACCACATGGCGACCGGCATGATGTCGTTCGTCAGTTACGACGCGTGAATGGGGAGAGTGTCATGCAGCAACATGCCAATCATCTGCCCTCCACGACGGGTATCCGAGAACAACCGACCTCGGCGACAAACCATCGACTTGCCTCCGCGATCGTGGATGCGCCAAAGGAACGCGGCAACCGGTTCGGCGAAGCGCGGGATTTCGGCAGTTCGGTCGGCAAGGGCGTCGGCGGGTCGGTCGAAGGCAGGAAGCTCGCCCCTGGCAGTCATCGCATCATGGCGGAAGCGGAAGTCGAGCTGTCGGCCTTGGCCGTCGAAGTCGAGCGGCTACGGGTGCAGGGTGCGACGGCGATCTTCGTAGCGATCGACGGAAAAGCGGACGGACCTCTCGCCATCGCCGTTCGGATCAAGGTGGCGGCTCCCCCGGCGGTCCGGGCGTGCGGCAGGCAATCATTCGCATCACGAAGCTGACCGGCCATGGCCATGGCGCTGTCATCTGTCAGCGTCATGGCCAACGCACTCCGGCCGCGCCGCACCTCTCTGGATTAAGGGCAGATCATGGATTACTTCACCGGCAGCACAAGTTTATCAGGTGGCCACTGTCTCAAAGGTGGCAAATCGGGCGATGAACAAGACGATCAGAACCTGCGAACCGCTCGGGAGCATCGTCACGCGCATCGATGGCCGATTCAGGATCACGGAAATTCGAAACCAATCGTTCCTGAGATGATTGAGGTACTGAACTTCCGGCGGCCCCTGGGACAATTCGTTGGAGCTATTATCCTCGCCATTACGGTGTCTATTGGAATCCCGACCGACGGGATCGCGAAAGATGGCGACTTCCAGTCTGTCTTGCTTAAGGCCGGCTGTCCGACCGCGAAGGTCGAAACGCTGTCGGACAGCAACGGTACTGTTGTCTATCGTGCGAACTGCTTCTCAAGCTCACACATGATAATCACAGTCGTCTGCATCAAGGGGACTTGTTCCAGCGCCGAGCGGTCATTTAGCGACGTCGATGACCTTGGGTAGCGGTTCTGATCAACGCAACGCTGCTGAGCCACTCCATCAATTGGCGGATAAGGTTTGAGGCGCACGCTGGAACTGCGCTCCTGCCATACGTGATTGCTCTGGCGGGTGTCGTGATATCTGCACAATTCTCCATTCGGGAGTCTGATCCCACTAAGCAACCGGCAAACATCCTCGCTCGGCCTGGGCGGCGACGTTTCGACCCACGCTCCAACGCCGACGTTGCGGCAAACTCGCGATCGTCGAGACGCGCCACGACTTCACCCTGGTTCCTCAAGGATCCCGAGCGCTTCGTCACCTACATGGAGATCCTGCAGGATCGCGTGCCGTGGGACGACAGGATCGTGCTGCCGCTCGGACCAAAGCTCTTCATCGTGCAGCGCAAGGACAACAAGCAATGGAAAATCCGCTCCGAATGCGGGCATGATTTCTGCGACTGGCGCCAGAACTGGAAGCTCTTCGCGAAGGTCCATGTTCGCGATACGCAGCAGAAGCTCGAGGAAATCTATCCGCGCCTGATGGCGCAGACCTCGACCTGGCAGGTGCTGCGCGAATATTATTGCCCGGAATGCGGCACGCTCCATGACGTCGAGGCGCCGACGCCCTGGTATCCGGTGATCCGCGACTTCGAGCCCGACATCGACACCTTCTACAAGGACTGGCTCGGCCTGGCCGTGCCAGAGAGGGCTGAGGCGGCCTGAGGCCGCAAGCTCCCGCCTGCTCGATACGAGCTTGATGGCCGCATCAGTCTGGCACGGGAATAGCCAGAAGACGCTGAACACCGATTTCCGTCCGGGCTTTTCGGACATCAATGGGACGACGATCGGGCATGGCGTTCTACACGCGCCATGCCCGATCCCGCTTGCGCAGATCGACAGGCGATCTTCGGCCCGTCAGGATCGGGGGCGTTCCAGTGCGCTTCAACTATCGAGAGGCCGGAAGCGCGAAGCGCGCCATCTCGTCAGACAATATGGCGGCGAACCGCTGGCAGTGCGCGGCGCGTGGCGCGCCCCCAAGCCACAGACCTTGTTGCCGGGCGCTTCTTGGACGGCGTTCTTTAACACGGGTCAAAGTCTGAGTCGGGATAGTCGGTTCTTAGTCATGCACGGCTCACCCGTGCGGTCACGCTTCAAACGGCACCGTCCCACGTTCCAGCCTCTTACCGCGAAGGATGCTGCTCGTCTGGACAACGAGAACTGATCGACACCTGCAAGTCTCGGGACACCGTCCAAGCGGACAGACGCCATGACCAGACAGCGGCGCGGCGCGTTGGGCCGAGATGGCATCGATCGAACACCACCAACGCAGATTTCAGTTCTATCTGCAGAGGGCAATGGCAATTGAACGAGGCACGCGACCAGACCTGGCAGTTCATTGAACGTGTCGAACGCTCGACCGAAGCGGGCCAAGTCGAGCAGTGCTTGATGGAGATTGCGTCCGACTATGGGTTCAGCACGCTATTCGGTGGGGTAGTACCCTCTGCCCGCGTGTCACCAGAGGAGATCAAGTCGCGGATCCTGTTCCAGCGGTTTCCCTTGGAATGGGCTGGACGCTACAACGACCGAGGCTACGTCTTTCGCGATCCCATCGTTCATCGGCTGCAGCACGATCGAAACCCTTTTGATTGGCAAGAGGCATACACCTCCTGCGATTTTCCAAAGGATGTCGCGCTGATCCAAGGGGAGGCATCTGAATTTGGCCTCCGGGTCGGATATGTCGTCCCCGTGACGATGCTTGACGGGCGCGTCGCTGCCGTTTCATTCGGCGGGTGCCATGCCGACATTGGTGCAGAAGGCCGCGCCGCCTTGAGCTTCGTCGCAAACTACGCTGTCGGCAATCTCCTGCACTACAAGGAGAGCCGAAAGCGTCTCATTGGCAAGGTTACGCCAAGAGAGTTCGACTGCCTCCTGTGGGCATCCGAGGGCAAGACCGACTGGGAGATTTCCGTCATCCTCGGGATTTCGCGGTCAACCGTGACCAAACACATTGTCTCCGCCCGCGAGAAGCTCGGCGCGGTCAATAAGCCTCACGCAATTGCGATGGCGCTTCGCAGCAAATTACTCCGCTAATCAAAAGCAGAGTGTGTGATGTTCAGGTAGTCCGCTGCCCTTTGATGGATTGGGCCTCGGCACGCTCCGCCTCGATCTCCCGCACGATCTTCTCTTGCTCGGCCCGTAGCTGCGCCAGCGCGTCCGTCTGGATCAGCGTCTGCGGCAAAGGCTGCGCGGGATGCTCGGCGAGAACACGCGCGGCTTCAACGGCAGCGGCGGCCTCGCGCGCCTCGCGGGCTGCGGCTTGTTGTGAGCCTCGGACGATTGCCCTCTCGGCCGTCAGCTCGCGCTGCGACTGCGGGTCGAGCCCGCCCCGGCCTTCCTGGCGCCGCTCGGCTTCGATCGCGCGATCGGCCAGCCTTTCGGCCGAGGCCGCTTCTCGATCTTCTTTTATGCGAACCTGCTGGGCGTGGGCGATCAGCCGATCCGCATTGGGCCCGGCGATCGCCTCGACCTCGGATCGCGAGAGCTGCCGTGCACCACTTTCCTGGGCGCGCTGCAGGTCGACGCGATTGGCCAGCGTCTCGAGATAACGCGCCGACGTCTCCCGGAACTGCTGCTTCGTCTCGCCATCGAGGAGGTCGCCGGTGCGCGACACCGCCTCGTTCATGAGGCGAAGATCCTTCGCCATCTGCTCCGACGTGATCGCCATGTGCTGGTCCTCCTTGGTGAGATGATCCACCCGCTTTCCGATGGTGTGAAGAATAGTGCCGACCGTCTCCGCCATCGTCAGCCGCTCGAGCATGTGCTTCGCCACAGTATTGTCGGGCTGCTCGCGCGCCACCATGCTCCAGGCATTGAGGCTCTCATTGACCACACGCCGCTCGGGCTCGGAGGTGGGCAGCCTGATCGGATTGGTCCGCGCCGCGGCGATCCGCTGCCGGGCGTTGTCGATGAGACGTTGGTTGGCCGGGTCCCCGGCATAGGCGCGATCCCGCGCTTCGCGTGCCGGACGCGGACGCTCGGCGACATCGACAATCGCCTTGTCGCGCGCGCCGTAGCTTTGCGCCGACGCCCGCTCCATCGCCGAGGTCGCGACGATCTTGAGGCCCTCCGCCTGCGCATGCTGCGCGTAGCTCTCGCGCCAGCCGCGGAACTCGCTCGGCCCCGGGTGGATCTTCTGCCCGGATTCGTTCTTCATCGTGATGACGGCATGGATGTGGATGTGCCCGTCGCTCTCCCGGTCGACATGCACGCCGAACAGGAAGCGATGGTCCGCGAACCGATCGTGCAGGAAGGCCCGAGCGGCACGACGCAGCGCCTCCGGGTCGGGGCCCGCCTTCGACGACAGCATCAGGTGCATCGTGTCGCGGGGCGACTGCGAACGCAGCGACCGGCCCCACTCCTTGGCGGCATTGCGGGCGGCGGCGACGTCGCCGATGGCCCTGCCGCTATCGTCGACCAGCGGCCCCCGGCGCTCGACCAACCTGTTCAACTGCCAGGTCACACCCTCGCGTCCATGCTGTGGCTTTCCCGGACCGAGGGAGATGGCATGCTCCGGAATACCCGCGGCGGCATGGATGCGCGCCTTCATCACCGCCTCGGATCGGTAATCGAACCGCTTCTGGTCGAAGCCGTTCTCCGCCGTGCCGATCCGCTCAACGCGAACACGGAAACGCTCCTTCGGTCCTCCCGCCGCGGCGGTGACGATATGGGCATCGAGCTCGCCGGACGGCAGCCGGTCGATACGGGAGGCATGACGATGACCTTCGAATCCGGCGGCGATGGCCTTCGCGTAGCTCTCACGCCCCTCGGCCGTGTCAGGCACACCATGAAGCTTGAGGCGGACGGTGACGACATCATGGCTGGGCTTGCGCTTATCGAAATCCTTCGACCAGTCCTTGATCTCATCGGCGACGGCTTCGTGATCCGACAGGATCCGGCCGTCATGGGTTTCGACCGGGACATCCTCGCGCTGGGCGTACTGGGCAGTCTTCGTCGCCCGGGTGACGCCGGTCGCATAGGACAGCACCTTGACCACGGCGGGCTGATAGCCCGACGCGAGCTGCCGGGCGCGGGCGAGCGATCCGCCGCCGCCCTGCCCGCCACCCCCGCCGGAAAGACCGCCCTCGATGGGTGTAGCGGCCGAGCCGGACCTCGGGGAAGCAGCCTGTCGCCCTGCTCCGCCGCCGGACGGCGCCGGCAGCCTGCGACGCCGCTCCTCGTCCAGTCCGCCCGATAGCGTCGCGCCGCGAATGATCACATGCGCCGGCGTCGCGCCCGGCGCGGGCGCTGCCCGCGCAGCCTTCGGCCGGAGCTCATCGTCGAGTGCGCCCGACCGACGCGGCCGGCGCCGCTCATCGCGCCCTGCATCGAGCGTGCGGCGCGCGGCTTCCACCTGCTCCAGCCACCACTCGATCTGCGCGGTGCGGCTCATGATTTGATCTCCTCCGGCAGTGCGAGCTTCGCCTCGCGCCGCAGCTTTGAGCCATAGGCCACCGTCATCTCGGTGAGCTCGTCATTGATCGCGGCGACCACCTCGTGAAGCCCACGCCAGACTGGCTCGGTGTCCTCGATGCGCACGGCCTGGCCGCGATGGATCGCCTTCAGAACCTGCGACAGGTTGCGGCCGACCATGCGGACCTGGCTGGCGAGCGCGACGACCGCCTTGGTGTTCTCGGCCGAGAGCGCCGGTCCCGCCTGGATCGAAGCCCGGATCAGCCGCCGCACCACCTCGGCCTTCGGCAGCCCGAACAGCGCGACCGCCTCGATGAGGCGCGCCTCATCCGCATCGGACAACTCCGTCCGGAGCCGGGGCTTGCGTCTTGGCATTGCGGCGGAATGGGCCAAGGCCAGCTTCCCCTTCCCTTCACGGCGAACCGGCTCACGGGTGCAACCCGAGAGCCGAACTCCTGCCGATCCGACCAGGATCGGCAGCATGCGCGCGTCAGCGCAATGGCTGCGTTCAGCAGCCTCCCCGGGTTTGGCCCACAAACCGGTATCTTGTCAATCAATATCTAATACACTGAATGTTAGAAGTCTGCGCATAAAGGGCGGCAACGCCCGCAGGAGCAGTCCGTATGAATCCACCGGCCGCATGGCGCGAAGCGCCCCCCTTGTGGATCACTCGACGCCGCAAAGCGCTCTGCAGGGCAGGC
Organism: Roseixanthobacter finlandensis; assembly: GCF_043195105.2. Classification (NCBI taxonomy): domain Bacteria; kingdom Pseudomonadati; phylum Pseudomonadota; class Alphaproteobacteria; order Hyphomicrobiales; family Xanthobacteraceae; genus Roseixanthobacter; species Roseixanthobacter finlandensis. Next base: position 110,728 of record NZ_JBAFWO020000001.1, read on the forward strand.
CAGGGCATAACGCATTCACCCATTGCCGTTCTATCTATTTGAGACAATGCCGCATTTCGCGAATACGTTATTGTCTGGGTGATGGAATGCGGTAATCCCGCATTGCCCCGCCTCGGCAAGGCCGCATTGCTGTCTCCGGTTATTGCCGCATCACCAGAATGACGGAATCCAACAGAGCGACAAGACATCATTGCAGCGTTGTCGTTTGTCTATTTTATTGTATGTTGTCATTAACGGAGTGAGCCATTGCGGCACTGCCGCATCGACCCGAGGGACGCATGCCCAGCATCTTCGCCATCGCCAACCCCAAAGGCGGCAGCGGCAAGACCACCGTCGCCATCATCCTCGCCGGCGAATTCGCCAGGCATGGCTACTCCACCGCCATCGTCGACGCCGACCCGCAGGGGTCCTCCTATCAATGGCACGCCTCGTCGGTCGCGCGCGGTCTGAGCCCGGAAGGGGTCGATCTGGTGCGTGCGCCCGACGAGAAGGCATTGACGCAGGCGATCGAGCGTCTCGACAGCTATGACGTCGTCGTCGTGGACACCCCCGGCTACTACGGCAGCGTACTGGTTCAATCAGCGCTCCGCGCCGACCTCGTCGTTCTGCCCTGCAAGGTCCACACCTTCGATGCTTCGCAGGTCGTTCGGACCATCCGCAATCTCCAGCAGCACGCCGACGAGGCGAAGCTGCCGATGAGCCAGCACCGCGTCCTCTTCAACGAGTATGACAGCCTCGACCGCAACACCCGCCCGCTGCGCGAGGTCCTCGCCTATCTCAATGCCGAGAACGTCCCCGTCTGCGCCAACGCGCTCTACCGCCGCATCACCTATCGCACCATGACGAGCGGACATGGCACGCTCTACCAGATGAGCGACAAGGACGAGTCGATCCGCAAGGCGCGCTACAATGCCGATCAGGTCGTGCGCGAATTGCTCGCCGCTAGCCAGGGCGTCACGCAGGACGACAGTGCGGCATGAGCGATCCGGTAAAAGACCCGCACCCTGATCGCCCTGCCCTCCCTCGCGACGCGTTTCGCGCGCAGCGCCTCGTCCCCGTGGGAACCGCCGAGCCGGCCTCCAAGCCGGTTATCGTGACGCCGGAATACGAAGACCACGTGCACGCGCCGGCCTCGACAGCCGGCGCCAGCCAGGGAGAGCCGGCGACCGTCGCTGCATCGAGGCCGTTGCCCAGGGCAAAGGTGAAGCCGGAGATCTCGCGCAACCCCTTCGATGCCTATGGCGAGCGCTCGTCGTCACGCCCTTATGCGCTGCGTCTTCCCGACGCCATCGACCTCGTCGTCCGGCAGATCGCAGCTGAAGAGCGGACCCATCCGCTGCGCGTGATCGATCGCATTCTTCACGATCACCTGAAACGGATCGGGCGCCTGCCACCCCCGCGCGGCGCCTGACCACAGGCCCTTCGCCGTATTTGCGAAGACCGCTTCCAGCGCCTTCTCCCGGACGCCATGCGAGGATAAGCAGCCGGGGACGCCGTCGCTGACAAAAAAAGGGGCTTACGCCCCCTCCGCTTCGCGACCCCGACGCTCGGCTTCCGCGAGCAGTTCTTCGAGGCGCCGGAGCCCGTCCCGCCGCTCCTTGCGGGTGAGGATGCAGTGCGCAAGCTCGGCGCGCAGCTCGGTGATTTCGGCGTGAATGTCGAGAAGCTGTGTCATGTGAACCTCCTTTGTCTTGATGACGGAGGCAGCCGGCCGGGCGTTGGAGGGACGGGTCAGGGATCGCGCAGCGACCGGCAGCGCCGGCGCGTGGGGGAGCCGATTTTGTCGTCGCGCAGCGGCGTCAAAATTGGGGGCACCGCGCGTCCTTGACGCGGCCCGACTGCCGGTATGATGGGCGGTCATTGAGAGAAAGACGGCCTGGCTCGACGCTGCGGCCGGGCTCCCTTCACGGCGCGCCGGCGCTGCAAAGACGGGGATCCGGTATCAGCTCCCGGTGAAATCCTCTGGCCAGATTTGCGCGCCGTGAAGGACACGCAGGATGCGGATCGTGCTCTCGGTCACCGCGTAGGCCGCGATATAGGGCGTGCCGGAGATCACGAGTTCGCGCGTGCCCGCGACGCGGCCGGGCCTTCCGCTTTCCGGGAACTCGACGAGCCGGCGCGCTGCAGCGGCGATCCTCTCGTCGACGGCGATGGCGGCCCTCGGGCTGTCTGCCTCGATATGCGTGAAGATGCCGTCGCGGTCGGAGAGCGCGAAGGCGGACCAGACAAGCCTCATCAATCGGCCGAGGCGGCCTTGCGCCGGGCTGCCGCCCGCCGTGCCGCGAAATGATCCTCGACCTCGTCGTCGGAAACGTCGGGTCGGCTATCCGCCAGTGCTTCGAGCACCTTTGCGCGGAACCATGCGTCATGCGCCTCGCTGTTGCTGACCAGCTCGAGCGGCAGCGCGCCTTCATTGGCGGTCCGGGTCAGCAGAATGCGTACCGCGTCGGATACGGTCAGGCCCATGCTTTCGAGCACAGCGGAGGCCCGGTCCCTCACGTCTGCGTCGATGCGGGTCTGAACCAGGGCATTGGCGGCCATGTCGATCTCCCTTCCTCCTGCCGCAATGTAATGCAATTGAATGACGATTGCCAGTGCCGCTACAGACCGCACATCCCCTTGCATTCGTTGGGCCACCGATCGCGTTGCACGTGATCGGTGTCCATCGAGAGATCGGCCTCATCCAGAGGCACGGCGGAGCGATGGAGAAAGACCTCGCCCCGGATTCCACGCAGTCCGCACCGGATCGTGCGATCGACCTCAACTGGATTCGCCCATGATCGATCGCATTCTTCACCACTACCTAACACGGATTGGACGCCTGCCACCCCCGCGCGGCGCCTGACCACAGGCCCTTCGCCGTACCTACGGCGCTCTATGAAAGCGCGGTCCGGCTACGGGCCTGCTCCGCTACGCTCCGGTCGCGTTCCGCGACTGGACAGCCGCCGTTAACAACCTCGACTCAAGGACAAGACGGTCGTTTTCGACATCGTCGAAGCGGCGAACGACACGCCGTCCCGGATCCGCCAGCTTCACTCACCACGTGACATCAGAATTCCCGATGTCTGCGGGGAAAGCGCAACGGCCGCAAAGTTGAGGCACGGAACCAACCAACATGCGCGCGGCCTCCGAGCCTGCTCGACGGAATTCCGGCGGGACCTCGCAAGGGCCTGGTCCCCAAGGCCAAGGTCATCTGATGCGCGGAGCATTTCAGTCTCGATTTCGGGCAGACATGAGCGCCATCAGCATCGGCCCCAGCGAGAACGATCCGGCCTGCGCCCGTCGCGTCAGGGCTCGCAGATAGCCGCCCGGGCTTTTGATCGCGGACGCGCGCTGCAATATGGCAGCGACAACGATGCAGGCCTGCACCTCGCCCAGCACCGCACAGGCATCGGCCCAAGCACTCGGGCTGATCCCAAGCATCGGCCGGATCACAGCGGCGGTCGCGATGAAGCCGCGCCAGTGCGAAATCCCGTGTCGGGCATAGTCGGCGAGGTCCGGACAGGCCTCCAGCACCATGCCCAGCGGAAACGCCATTTCCCCCGACCTCATCGGTTTGGGGTCTGGCTCCGACCTCGCCGCCCGGCTTTCTCGAAAGCCAGGTTCAGGTTCAATCGAGATTTCGGTGTTTGAACTCTGTATGTGGTGCTCGGAACGGGACTCTGTGGCGCCTGATTCCGCTGGTTTTACGTGTTGTTCCAACGCCGTGAGGATGATTGCGGCCAATTCGGCGAGTGTTTCCGCGATTGGCTCCAGCGCCTCGAGATCCACACGGCGCGGGATAGAGCTGAGAATATCGATGAAGCTGCGATGCAGACCGGGCCAATCGGCCGGCACGCGCTCCTCGATCCCCGTCGCGATCATCTTTGCGATGTCGCGTCGGCAGAGCGCGACGGCCTGGCGCGCGAGAGCGAGCGCCCGTCGCTCGGCCCGAATGGTCTCGGCCAGGGCGGCGAACTCGTCGGCCCGGGCGATGAGCGGGCCGAGATCGAAGCCGAACGCCTGTTCGACGTCGCCGGCGGCGCCCCTGCGCGCGAAGCGCTTGCCGTTCGGACTGTCGCGTCGCAGGATCAGCCCGCACTCGACCAGCACAGCGAGATGGCGACGCAGCGTCGAGGGCGCGATGCCGTGAGCCCGCAACATCAGCGTCCTGTTCGATGGGAACACGACGAGGTCGCCGGCACCCGAGACCAGCACGGTGTCGGGATGGAACGTCAGCAGTGCGTTCAACACCGCCAACGCACGATCGGAAATGTCGAGCACCGCCTTCGCCTCGCAGATCAGGCGAAACACCTGCCACTTGTGGACGGGTTTGCCCTCGGGGCACTCCTTCACGAGGCGCTGCGTATTGACGACGGCGCGCGACAGCGCCCGCCGCCCGAAGGGTGTCGTTGGGATTTGGCCAAGCATCTGCATTCGCGTCCTCTCTTTGCGAGAGCGCGGGGCAAACAAAGACCGTGGCGTGAAAACGCAGGCCTCTTGAACTGTCGGATGGCGAGGGCTAATATGCTTGTGTGTTTTCGGGCACCGCTGACGACGGCAATCGTCGGCCCGTCCATCGTCTGAGAGACCCGGCTCTGCCGGGTTTTTCTTTGTCCGAGCGCACCTCTTCCGTTGAAACCGAATCCGTACATTATATTGAATGTCGAACGTCAGTCCAACGTGCTGGCGTGCGCCTTGTCGGGCTGCGCGGAGGGTCGCAGCCCGTCTTGGGATTCTATGTTCGAGGACGCGCCGATGAGAACCAAAGACTGTCGCCGGAAGGCCGCGCACGCGGCCGAGGGTCGTACGCTGCTTCGGACCTTTCAGGCGTCGATCGAGGCGATCCGATGCGCGAGCGGCCTCAGCCGCAAGGCCTTTGCCGCGCAGCTCGGTCTGGCGAGCTCAAGTTACTTCCACCTGATGACGCCGAATGCGAATCCGAGCCTGGATTACATCGAACTGATCGCCGAACGCGCCGGCGTCGAACCAGCGGGGCTGCTGGCGCGACCGGCGGCGACGGCAGAGCTCGAATCGGAGCAGACGCCAGGTCTCTTAAGACGACTCGATTCAAGGGGTTAGGCAGGATTTCGATAACATTCAATATACCAGATGATGGAGTTGCTGTATCATGCCGCTCGGCTCAATCTTGAGCCTTGGAGCCCCTGCCCTCCCATGCCCCCCGCCCGCAAGCCGCTGCCCGTCGATCACTCCATCCTCAACGAGATGCTGGCGATCCGGCTCCAGCAGCTCGAGAGCGAGAATGGCGGAATGGAGGCGTTCCTGCCGAAGACAGGATTGGCGCGCGGGACCTATTACACGATCCTTCGGGGGATCGGGAATCCGACGTTGAAGACAATGGAGCGCATCGCCTCGAGCCTCAATATGAGCGTCCTCGAGTTGCTCGGCTTCGAGATCGACGATGCGCGGCGTGCTCTCAGGAAGAACGGCGTCGATTATGACGAGGTCGTCTCTGCCATCGATAAGAAGAACCAGGCCGACCGACGCCTCGCCCGGCAATCGCGCTCGAGCAAGCTGCCGGGATAACCGCGTTGGCCGGGCGGCGCTCGCGGGAACAGAAGGTCGCCGACCCCGCTGTTGGGCGGGGCCGGCGGCTTCGGGTCAGCTGGCGGGGTTCCAGATGATGACCTTCTTGGCGGGATCCTCGCCCGGCGCCGGCGCCACGTTGCCGTAGATGGTGCCGAACTCGGGGGCCGAGAGCGAGACCGAGATGTACTCCTCGCCGGTGGTCTTCGAGATCCGGTTCCAGCCGGCGCCCAGCTCGAAGCCGTTCTTGCGCGAGATCACGCGGTAGTCAGGCTCGTTGTCCTTCGCCTTGCGGGTGTTCGGCACCAGCGCGATCGGGGCGGTGACGTTGAGGGTGGCGAGCGTGCCTTCGAGGTTGCCGTCCGCCTTCTGGGTGAGGGTTGCGATCGTGGCCATGTGAAGTCTCCTTGAGGTTGCTCGGGGACCATCCCCGATGACGCCCAAAGGAAGGGGCCGGACGCCGTCGTCACCGCAGCGCAGGGGAACCCCCGGTCGGGGTCCCCGCGATGCCCGCATCGTGGGGTGGCCAGCGGGGTTGACGGCACTAGGCGGCCGAGACCCGGACACAGGCGGCAAAGAGGAGGGGATGGGCTTCGAAGCCACCGACCACAGGAGCCCCTGCCACCAGGCCACGCCACGCCCGCGCCAGGCAGGACACGCACCGCCGCACTCGCTCCCCGTCCCGGCCACCGCCAGTCGGGACACCGACGTTCACGCCCGCTCGCGGACATCCGGCATACGCAGGTCGATCACGCCGACGGCGCCGCGCCGGCGCCCGCCGGAACCACGGACCGCCACCAACGGCAGGAACCCTCACGTCGATCCCCAGCCACGGTCCAAGCTCTTTGCAAACACCCAGGCTTAGCGCCGGGCCATCACGCCCTGGCCAGCATCGGCCCGATACACCCGAAGCTCGACGTCACCTAACAGCGGGGTCGGCGCTCCCGCCAGGCCAGCATCTCCGTGCCGAGCCGATCGCGCAGCCCGCCGAACTCGAGATCTCACGGGAACTCGGTTGAGAAGTTAAGGATTCATGCCCTCATTGACCCGTGCTAATGGAGAAAGATCTCCCAACTTGAATCGGTTCCATGAAACGCCCGACGAAGCCTTTTGTTGTCGAATACAAGCGCAGCGCGCGAAAAGCCTTCGGACCGTCGACGATCTCGGCAAGGGATATGGCTGCGAGCCTTCCGACACCCGCAGCTGATTCGATCCCGAAATCTCCGCAGGCAGCAGCCTCCGCACTGTTCGAGATCACAAGTCAGTCGAGTCCCACCTCCAATTCGGTGCCGACGGAGCCGCGTATCTTGCCGGTCCTTACGGTTGAAGGCGACCGCACGCCTGTAACCGAGCAGACCCAGGACGATCCCCTTTGGCTGCATGACCCGTCATCACCGGCAATCGAAGCGAGAGCGTCACCTCGCAGGACAAAGGCGCGGAAGCAAGTTGCGGTTTCCGCGCCTGCCGATGTCGGTGCAGGCCCGCAGATGGCGCCGGCAGGGGATGATGGAGCGAGGGCTGGGACTTCCGAGCCGCGCACCGCTTCACTCCCGGCAGTCCGCCGGCGCCGAAGACTGCTGGAGGGGCAAGATTGTTTGCCGCGTGGGCAGCGTTGGAAACGGCGATTGCCGAAGTTCATGCGGTAGCTAGCTTCTCTGCCGCTTCTTTGCGCTCGCTGTAGCGGTTGGTGAGATAGGGGGAGAGATCGCGTGTCAGCAGCGTGAACTTAACCAATTCCTCCATCACGTCGACCACCCGGTCGTAATAGGAGGATGGCTTCATGCGGCCCGCCTCGTCGAATTCCTCGTAAGCCTTGGCGACGGAAGACTGGTTGGGGATGGTCACCATCCGCATCCAACGGCCGAGCACACGAAGCTGGTTGACCGCGTTGAAGCTCTGCGAACCGCCGGACACCTGCATGAGGGCCAACGTCCGGCCCTGCGTCGGCCGTATCACGCCAACCGATAGCGGTATCCAGTCGATCTGCGCCTTCATCACCGCGCTCATGGCGCCGTGCCGCTCCGGGCTGGTCCAGACCTGACCCTCGGACCATGCCGATAGATCGCGCAGTTCTCGCACCTTCGGATGGTCGATCTCCGCGCCGTCGGGTAGCGGCAGGCCGTGCGGATCGAAGATACGCGTCTCCGCACCGAAGTGCTTCAGCAGACGTTCGGCCTCCAGCGTCAGGAACCGGCTGTAGGAGCGTTCGCGCAGCGATCCATAGAGTAACAGAATACGCGGCGGATGCGTCGAGGGCGTCGCGCACAGCCGGTCGATGGTCGGCACGTCGAGGTTGTCGACAACGACATTGGGAAGATCGTTCTGCATCAACGGTGGGCCTCGGCAATCGCCGCGACCTTGTCGCCGCGCTCGTACCAGCCCTTGGACCTGTTCACGATCCAGACGACGGTGAGCATGACCGGCACCTCGATCAGCACGCCGACGACGGTGGCGAGCGCAGCTCCGGAATGGAATCCGAATAGACTGATGGCGGCGGCGACCGCCAGCTCGAAGAAATTGGACGCGCCGATCAGTGCCGAGGGGCCGGCGACGCAATGCTGCTCGCCCGCAATCCGGTTGAGGATATAGGCCAGCCCGGCATTGAAATACACCTGGATCAGGATCGGCACGGCGAGCAGCGCGATCACCAGCGGCTGTGCGATGATCTGTTCGCCCTGGAAGCCGAACAGCAGCACCAGCGTTGCCAGCAGCGCGACGAGTGAGACCGGGCCGAGCTTGGTCAGCAGCCGATCGAGCGCGGCTCGCCCACCTGTCGCCAACAGTCGGCGTCGAAGAAGCTGCGCGATGATCACCGGAATGACGATGTAGAGCACGACCGAAAGAACCAGCGTGCCCCATGGCACGGTGATAGCGGAGAGGCCGAGCAGCAGGCCGACGATCGGCGCGAAGGCCACCACCATGATGGCGTCGTTGAGCGCTACCTGGCTCAGCGTGAAATGCGGCTCGCCCTTGGTCAGGTTCGACCAGACGAACACCATCGCGGTACAGGGCGCGGCGGCGAGGATGATGAGGCCGGCGATATAACTGTCGATCTGATCGGCCGGCAGATGCGGTCGGAACAGCCAGCCGATAAACAGCCAGCCGAGCAGCGCCATCGAGAACGGTTTCACCGCCCAATTGATGAACAGGGTGACGCCGATGCCGCGCCAGTGGCGGCCGACCTCGCCGAGTGCCGCGAAATCGATCTTGAGCAGCATCGGGATGACCATCAGCCAGATCAGCACGGCAACCGGCAGATTGACCTTGGAAATCTCGGCCGCGCCGATCGCTTGAAATGCGCCGGGCATGATGTGCCCGAGCGCGATGCCGGCGACGATGCACAGCGCGACCCACAGCGTGAGATAGCGTTCAAAAATGGACATGGGTTTTCCTTACGCCGTCGCGACGCGGCGGCCGCGCTCGTCGATGACGCGCTCGCCGTCTTCCTTGGTAAACGCGCCCAGTTGCGAAGGCAGCAGATCGAGAACCTCTTCTGACGGCCGGCAGAGTCTCACGCCTTTCGGCGAAACGACGATCGGCCGGTTGATCAGGATCGGATGCGCCAGCATGGCGTCGAGAAGCTCGTCATCCGTCAGGCCGGGATCGCCGAGACCGAGTTCGGCATAGGGCGTTCCCTTCTCGCGCAGCAGCCCGCGCGTGGAAATCCCCATCCGCGCGATCAACTGGACCAGCATCGCCCGTGACGGTGGTGTCTTCAGATATTCGATGACATGCGGCTCGACGCCGGCATTGCGGATCAGCGCCAGCGTATTGCGCGAGGTACCGCAGTCGGGGTTGTGATAGATGATGACATCCATGATCGACCTCACGCCGCGCTGTGGCGGGGCGAGGTTGCCCCTTCGAATTGGCCGATCTCAATGAGCTTCGCCTTGAGCGAGGCCTTGTCGAGGCTTGCGACCGGCAAAGCCGCGAAGACCGAAATCCGGTTCCTGAGATAGCGGAAGGCGGCGACAAAGGCGGCCTGCTTCTGGATATCCGTGCCTTCGACCGCGGCGGGATCCTCGATCCCCCAATGGGCCGTCATCGGCTGGCCTGGCCACACCGGGCACGCTTCACCGGCGGCGTTGTCGCAGACGGTGAAGACGAAATCCATGACAGGGGCATCCGGCATCGCGAACTCCTCCCAGCTCTTCGAGCGGAAGCCCTCGGTCGGATAGTCGAAGCTCTCCAGCACCTTCAGCGCGAACGGATTGATAGTCCCTTTCGGTTGGCTGCCGGCGGACAAGGCACGGAAGCGGCCGCCGCCATCCTTGTTGAGAATGCTCTCGGCGAGGATCGACCGCGCCGAATTGCCCGTGCAAAGGAAGAGGACATTGTAGATACGGTCACTCATGAACAGCCTCCTGGGTGGCTTCATTTTTGGGTGTGCAGCAGAGCGACAGGTCGGCGATCAACGGGGCGCAGATCTCCGGGCGCCCGCCGCAGCAATCCTTGACGAGGTAGAAGGCAAGCTCGCGCACCGCATCAAGCTTGGCTCGGTAGATGATCGACCGGCTTTGCCGCTCGGCTTCGATGAGCCCGGCGCGTGTCAGGATCGCCAGATGGGTCGACATGGTGTTCTGCGGTACGCTCATGTGCCGGGCGATGTCGCCGGCCGGCAGCCCTTCCGGTTCGCGTGCGATCAGCAGCCGGAACACGTCGAGGCGCGTCGACTGGGCAAGCGCCGCGAAGGCGAGAATGGCTCTTTCTGATTCCATAATTCGAGATTACTCGATATATGGAATCATGTCCAGCCAAGCATGGTAGTGAAGGTCACCTGCCTGAGACGGCAGCTGCGCGGAGGTTGCGGCGAATCCATCTTGATTATTCTGGTTATCTATTTATATGGATAACCATGATAACCAACGAAGGGAACGCGGCCATGGCTGCCACCGATGCGACTGGCGCACTCGCCGGCTTCGCCACGATGACCGGCACGCCGGAGCAGGTCCGGCATCGTCTCGACCATCTCGGCGGTAAGCCGAAGCAGGTCATCGCTTTGACCCTCGAACACGGCAGTGAGCCGGCCGTGCGCGCGCTCGCCGAGACGTTCGAGAGCATCGCACCGCTTGTCGGCGCCATTCTCGCACGCCGCGAGACTGAGGCCATGCAGTCGATCCTTGAACTGTTGGTGCCTCACGTCCCTCCCCCCCAGCATATGTTGCTCGAGGCGCGGATGACGGCTGAGGCGCGCAAGGCCGTGCTGGAGAGCGGTGAATGGCTGACGGCGGCCCAGATCGCCGAGATGGCCGGCTTCAGTACCAACAATCCCAGCGCCCAGCCGAACAAGTGGAAGAAGGATGGCATTATCTTCGCAGTTCGGCATCGGGGGATCGATTACTTTCCTGGCTACGCGCTGGATCCGAAGACGGGCTATCGCCCGCTCAAGGCTCTCGCCGCCGTGCTCAAGGTCTTTAACGGCAGCAAGGACGATTGGGGGCTCGCATACTGGTTCGCCTCGGACAACAGCTTCCTCAGCGGCAAGCGTCCGCAGGATCTCCTGGTGGAGCAGTCTCAGCGCGTGATCGCGGCGGCCGAAGATGAGCGGCAAGGCGTGACGCATGGCTAAGCCGCCGGCCGAGCCGAAGCACGCAAAGGCGAAGGCCCCCGACGATGCAACGCCCCCTCCTCCGGCGGACTTGGGAGCAAAGACCTCAACGGTGATCTGGCCCTTGGGCCAGATCATTCATCGGATGCACCTGGACGCCTATCTCGGCGATCAGTTCAACCCGGGCCTCAAGGGCAATGCGCGCTTCAGCCCGATCGTCGACGGCGCCGACGTTGCAATCCCGACGCTCTATGGCGGCACGACTTTCGATTGCGCCGCCATGGAGACCGTTTTTCACGATGTCCCTTTCTCATCGGGTCTCAAGACCTACGACAAGGGCAAACTCACGGGTCAGACCTATTCGCGGCTGGAGCCACACCAGGATCTCGTCCTTGCCGATCTCAGCGCCACGGCACTTCGCAGATTGGGCGTCCGGCGCATCGAGCTCATCGACACTGAGAAAGATCGCTACCCGCAAACCCGCCCTTGGGCTGAGGCATTCTACGCCGCACGCCCCGACATTCACGGACTATGTTGGGTTTCGAGGCAGGATGATCGTGCGCTCGCGATCATCCTGTTCGGCAACCGGCTTCCGGCCGACGCGCTGCGCATGATCGCCCCGTCGCTCGAGGTTATCGGCACACCCGGCGTCTATGCGGACCTGATCTCCCTCGCGGATCGCATCGGGGTGAAGGTCGTCTCCGGGAAATCCTGACGCGGTATTAGACCGCAAGGCAACGGGTGGAACGAAAGCCTGCGTGAAAACCGATAATCAACGAGCTGTTCGTGACTAGTAACCGGCTTCTGCCCACAAAATCCGGTCCTGCTCCTGCTTCAAATCCTCCAGCGACACATCAACCATTTTGAGCTCGACGTTATACATTGGTAACGGCCAGTGTCGACCGAGTACAAAGACATGATCTTGTGTTGCAAAGTCGACGGGCAACGCCTCCGTAACGAGCCGCTCGACAAGTTGATCCGTGAGCCGTTCTGCATCTCGCAGCGATTCATGCTCGACAAAATCCAGCGCTCCCCACACCTGCGCTGTTGCGTTCAGGCCAGGCAATGAAAACATCCCCAATGCGGCCATCGCTTCGGCGACAGCAAGAACGGATGGCTTCCGGGGCTCGAAGAAACCAGGATAGGTCTTCGGTGCATTCCAGATTGGAACGCGGTCCTCATAGGCTTCGATGTCCGCATAGAGTTTACTTTCGCGCCGATAGAGATTTGCGTTCGGAACGATATACTCTCCGACATCACCTTCTATGTAATGAGATTTGCGAAGAGGCTCGACGCGCTTTCGAAGGTCCGCAATGTCCTGGCTCCATCCGTCGCAAACCTCGGCATAAATCAATCGCTCGAGATGGCCGTAGAACCGACTGACGATCTGGCTCAATCTCGCGGCGATGAGGTGCCTTGGGCAGCGCACGGCATCCATCAAAATCAGAATCTTTGCCGCTTCCTCCTGCGCGAAGCCTGCCAACACCTCAGCCTCGCGTGGCTGCGCTGACAGATGGCAAGAGGCTGACCAAAATCCTCTGGCACTCTCCAGGAGAATGGGCAGTCCTTCCGCGATAAATCGGAGCAACTCGTCATAGGGCATCTGGCAGATGAGCTTCGCCTGCCGTTGCCCGAAATCCGGCGCCTTCCCCATCGTCAGTTGCCCTAAGGAGTTCTATTTACATGCGCCGTGTAATCCGACGTCCAGCAGCGAAGGCGCCCGCCGCCGCCGATCGGAGTTGATGTGGACCACGAATGGTTGAAATAGTGACTGTCGCGCAATTCTAAGTCCAGCGCGGCGCTCATTGAACACAAAGGGCACTCAAGGATGCATCCGGAGCAGTCCGACACCCCCGACCTGGTGGCGGTTTCCGCCGCGCTCGTCGCAGCCTACGTTTCCAACAATTCCGTACCGACGGCCGAGCTGCCGAAATTGATCGATGACATCCACGCTGCCCTCCGGTCGCTGGGCGCTGCGGCGCCGATTGGGCCGGAGAAGAAACCGGGACCGGCGGTGTCGGTGCGCAAATCGGTCACGCCGGATTTCATCATCTGTCTCGAAGACGGCAAGAAATTCAAATCGCTGAAGCGGCATCTCCGCACGCAATATGGTCTGACGCCCGCAGAGTATCGGCAGAAATGGAACCTTCCGGCCGACTACGCGATGGTCGCGCCGAGCTATGCGCAATCCCGCTCAGCGCTGGCGAAGGCGTCCGGCCTTGGCCAGTTGCGCAAGGCTGCCGCTCCCGTGCCTGAGCCAATCGTCGAGGCCGCACCTGTGGTCGAGGAGAAGCCGAAACGCGCCTCGCGCATCAAGGCAAGCGCACCGACCGCGGTTGTGGCTGCGCCGGACACCGCCGCGTCGAAGCGCGCACCACGCAGGACGAAAGCCGTTGCTGAGCCGGTGGTGGAACCGGCCGCAAGACCCAAGAGGGGACGCAAGGCCGCCACAACCATCGATTCATGACGACGGTCGGCGCAGCGGGAGACCTCGACACCGGCTGCGTCATCGTCGAGGCAGGGCCGGCCTGGCCCATGCTCGGCTTGCTGCTCGCCCAAGCCGGCGTCGATGTGACGGTCGTCGAGAAGCACGAGGATTTCCTGCGCGATTTTCATGGTGACACGATTCACCTACCCGCGCTGGAGATGATGAGTCGGGCTTGCTCGACGAGTTTGTGCTCGACGTGAACATCGGTCAGGACCGCGATGTCCTTGAGCATCGCCTTGCGGCGGTTGCCGAAGCCGGGCGCTTTCACGCCGCGACCTTGAGGCGCGGCGGATGGTGGCGGCCGCGATGGCGTGACTTCCCGCTCGCGCGGCCGTGAATGGCGGATCGGCGGGAGCGTCTTGCGCCGGCCGCGCGAGGCTGGTCCATTCCCTATCGTCATGTCGACGCCATTCTGCTCGGGAGGTTTTCCGATGGACCGCCGAACCTTCCTGGCGACGGGATTTGCCCGCGTCGCCCTCGGCTCCGGAGCGATCGCGCAGCTCGAGCAGCACCTCAACGCTGCACCGGCAACCACTAACGATCGAGCGGTCTCCACGGTCCCTTTCGATCATCGGAATCCGACTCGGCCATGAAGATCTTTAGGGAAAGCGGCGCGCAATGTTGGCGGCTCGCGCCGCTCGCCCCGGACGATAACATAGCCGTCGCGCGCGAGCCCTCGTAGAAGGCCTGTCTGACGGAGCTGGACGAATCCTCCTCGGTGAGGCCGACAGCCTCGTGAACGAATGCCTCGGCCAGCGAGATTGTTCCGTCAGGCGGCCTGCTCGATGAGCAGGCCGCCTCGCTTCATCGTCGAAAGTCGGCCATGAGGGGCTTGGTCAAAGCGCCCGCTTGATCTCCGCGTAGTCGCCATTGGTACGCAGCGTCAACGTAACGTCGGCGCGGTCGCGGTTTCGCCAGAACCAGCCGTGGTTGCCGTCGAAGGCAGCCTCCAGCACTCCTTCGGCGCCCGGCACCGAGCGCCCCTTCTCGTAGCTGGTCTGCTGCCCGCCGCCGTCGCCATGAAGGTCGAAGTTCACGACACCTCCGGTGACGGTCCAAGAGAAGTTCACGCGGGCACCCTGATTCATCACCAGCTTGACCTCGGTGCCTTCGCCCGGCTTCAGCGTGATCGTCATCACATCAGTGCGGCCTGCCGGGGTCTGCGCCGCAGCCGAACCGATCACCAGCTCGGCGAAGATCCTGGCGGCCAGGCTGGAACGTTGATCAGGCGTCGGCAGCGCGGCCGGGATTTCTCCCTGCTGGCCGGCTGCACGATCCCGTTCCGCCTCATCGGCGAGCTGGGTCTTGATCTCGCCCATCTCGGCCAGGCCAAGCGCGCGCCCGATGCCGGTCGGGTCGATGGCGTACTCGGCCGGCAGGACGATGGTGACCAGGATCGCCGCCGCCGCGACGATGGCGATGATGGTGGAGCGGAGAAGCTGCTTCGAGGTCGGCAGCTCGGCGCGGGTCGGAATATCGGTGTTGTACATGGGAGGAATCCTTTTTCGGATGTTCAGGAGACGACCCAGCCGGTGAGCTGATAGCCGATCAGCACGAACCCAGCGGTCATCATGACGGTGTTGGCAGTGTAGGCATGGCGCCAGAAGCTGTCGGTTCGGCGCCAGTAGCCCATGACGATCAGGATGGCGGCGAGCGCCAGGAGCTGGCCGATTTCCACGCCGACATTGAAGGCGAGAAGGTTCGGCACGAGACCGTCGGGCGAGATGTTGTATTCGATGATCTTGGTCGACAGGCCGAAGCCGTGGAAGAAGCCGAAGATCAGGGTGGCGATCTTGGTGTTCGGCTGGAAGCCGAGCCAGCGCTGGAAGGCGCCCATATTGTCGAGCGCCTTGTAGACCACCGACAGGCCGATGATCGCATCGATGATGTAGCTGTTAATCCCGACGTTGAAATAGACGCCGAGCAGCATGGTCGTGGAGTGGCCGAGCGCGAACAGGCTCACATAGATGCCGATGTGCTTCATCCGGTAGAGGAAAAAGATCACGCCGAACAGGAACAGGATGTGGTCGTATCCCGTCACCATGTGCTTGGCGCCGAGATAGATGAAGGGCAGCAGGTTGATGCCGGTGATTTCCTGGATGTAGCCCTTGTCGCCCTCGGCAACGGCATGGGCGAAGGCCGCCCCGCCGAGCAGCGGCAGGGTCAGGAGAGCGATGAGCATGGGAAGGGCGAGCCGCCAGCGCGCGCAAGGCGTGCGTGGCGGGCCCTCGTAGAAGGGTCCTTGCATGAGAATTCCTATCGTCGTCGTTTGAGGGTGGCCGCGTGCGCGGCCGCGATCATGCGAGGAGGATCGGTCTCGGAGGGCGTTCAAGCCGGAAACGGGTTTCCAGATCGGCAAACGACGGCGGGTAAGCCAGCCAACTCCGACCTATCGAGGGAGCCGGCTGTGCGATGCCGGGAAGCATGCTCGCTGTCTCATGGGTATGATCGGCTGGATTGTGGCCGTGGGAATGGCCAGGGCTCTGCTCGTCGGCTTCGCCGTCGTCATGGCTGTGGTCGTGTGCTTCGATCTGCGCTGCCAATTCAGCATGACGGGCTGCTTCGGCGGACGCAAGCGCGACCGGATTGTGCGAGGCGGAGCTGCCCATTGGGGACAACAGCATGCCGATCGTCATCGCGACGGCGATGACAAAGCGAAAGGCTGCGCTGTAGGCCCAGTTCGGCATGCTCAACGACTATTCACTCAAATCTTAACGAATCGTTGTCAGGCCGGAATCATCTCCTGGCCAGTGTCTTGTGATATCCTCTCCAGGGGGATAGTATCAAGCCCATGAACGAAACCCTTCACGTCCACGAAACCCACCCCGAGATCGTCAAGCGGCTGAAGCGCGCCGATGGGCACCTCAAGGGCATCATCGAAATGATCGAGGCCGGCAGACCCTGCCTCGATATCGCCCAGCAGCTTCATGCGGTCGAGAAGGCAGTCTGTCAGGCCAAGCGGACGCTGATCCAGGACCATCTCGACCATTGCCTTGAAGACGTCGTCGGCCCGCTGGCGCGCGAGCAGCGCCGCTCGATCGACGAGTTCAAGGAAATCACCAAGTACCTGTGAGTCCCCGATGCCGTCCTTCGCCGAGCTGATCCAACAGAGTTCCGGCCACGCCTGGCTGTTCATCCCGAGCGCGATCCTGCTCGGTGCGCTGCACGGGCTGGAGCCCGGCCATTCCAAGACGATGATGGCGGCCTTCATCGTCGCCGTCCGTGGAACCGTGACGCAGGCCGTGCTGCTCGGCCTGGCGGCGACGGCGTCGCACACCCTCGTCGTGTGGGGCATCGCGCTCGGCGGCATGTATCTCTGGCGGGGTGTCGATGCCGAGACGTTCGAGCCGTATTTCCAGCTCGCCTCGGCAGCGATCATCATCGCGATCGCGCTGTGGATGCTCTGGCGCACGTGGCAGGATCAGCAGCGGGCCAAGGCCGCAGCCGGCGATCACGGCCATGGGCACGATCATCCTCACCCACATGGAGATCATGATGATAGCCACGCCCATGAGGGTCATCATGGGCACGATCATGGCCATGGCGGTCATGCCCATGGGGAGGATATCCGCCGCATCGACACTGGCCATGGCGTCGTCGCGGTCGAGGTGTTCGAGGATGGCGTGCCGCCGCGCTGGCGCATCCGCACCGAGCGCGGTCACGCCTGGACGGCCGGTGACGTGACCGTCGTCACCGAGCGGCCGGACGGCGCACGGCGGGCCTTCACCTTCGTCGACCGTGGCGGCTATCTCGAATCCGTCGACGAGATTCCCGAGCCGCATGAGTTCATGGCGCGGGTCAGCCTCGGCCATGGCGGCCACACCCACGACTACGACCTGTCCTTCGTCGAGGGACAGGGCCACGACCACATGCACGAGGAACTGCGCGGGCTCGAGGTGGCGACCGACGGCTATCAAGACGCGCACGAGCTGGCGCACGCCAACGACATCCGCCGCCAGTTTGCCGACCGCGACGTCACCACCTGGCAGATCATCATGTTCGGGCTGACCGGCGGCCTGATCCCATGCCCGGCGGCGATCACCGTCCTGCTGCTCTGCCTTCAACTCAAGGAGTTCACGCTCGGCTTCGCGCTGGTGCTGTGCTTCTCGATCGGTCTGGCGATCACGCTGGTGACGGTCGGCGCGGCTGCGGCACTGAGCGTCCGCCACGCGACCAAGCGCTGGTCGTGGTTCTCGACCTTCGCCCGGCGGGCCCCCTATTTCTCCAGCCTCCTCATCATCGCGGTCGGCCTCTACGTCGGATACCACGGTTGGGCGGGACTATCCGCCGCCGGGGCCTGATGCGCTCACGTTTCAAGCCAAGACCGCAATCCGAGATAGCGAGCCGATCATGATGTCCGAGATATCAGGCGCCGAAAGCGTTGCACCGGCGCCCATGGCGGTTCCACAGGGCTGGCGATCGCTGATGACGCGCGAGCGTTGGTTCGAGGTCGCGCGCATCGTCTTTACCGGCCTGATGGCGTTGCTGTATTGGCGGCAGCTCATTCCGATACAAGCCTTGTGGGTGGCCGTTGCCATCGGCTTGTATCCGCTTGTCAAGACCGGCGTCGTTGACCTCGTAAATGAGCGCAAGATCGGCACCGAGATATTCGTCACCATCGCCACGGTGGTCGCGCTGATCGGAGGCGAGACCGTCGCCGGCGCGGTCCTCATGGTGATCATTCTGATCGCCGAGTTCATCGCCGATCTGAATATGGATCGCGCGCGAGCCTCTATCAAAGACCTGATCGGCTCCGTGCCGCAGGTTGCGCTTGTGCGAGACGCGCGCGGCGAACGCATTGTCCCGATCGAGAAACTGCGCGCAGGCGACGTTGTCTTGGTGCGGGCCGGCGAGAAGATCCCGGTCGACGGCACCGTCGTCGGCGGAGCGGCTTCGGTCAACGAAGCGTCGATCACAGGCGAGAGCATTCCGAAGGACAAAAGCGACGGTGCCGATGTCTTTGCGGGGACCATCGTCGAATCCGGCGCTTTGGACATCGAGACCGAGAAGGTCGGTGCCGACACCACCTTTGCCCGCATCATCAGTCTGGTCGAGAATGCCGAAGCGGAACAGGCACCCGTCCAGAAACTGGCGGACAAGGTCGCGTCATGGCTGATTCCGGTCGTGCTGATCTTCCTCGTTGCGGTTTATCTTTATACTCGCGACATCCGGATGATCGTCACTCTGCTGATTTTTACATCGCCTGCCGAACTGGGATTGGCGACCCCGCTGGTGATCATCGCAGCCATTGCGCGGGCCGCACGCAGCGGAATTCTGGTCAAAGGAGGCATCTATCTGGAGTCGTTGGCCAAGGTCGACGTCCTGGTGTTCGACAAGACGGGCACCCTGACGGCGAACAAGCCGGAGGTCGTCGGCGTGGAGATGCAAGATGGCACGATTTCGGAAGCTGATCTGATCAGCCTTGCCGCCGCTGCTGATCGGCGCTCGGCTCACCCCTTGGCAAAGGCAGTCGTCAACTACGCCGCCCGGATGAAAATCGACGTCCCGGAACCGGAACAGTATCAGCAGTTGCAGGCGCGCGGTGTGAAGGCGACGGTCTCCGGCCGCGCCGTGCTGGTCGGAAATGCATCCTTGTTGCGCGAGAGCGGCGTGCCGCTTTCCGATGCGATCGAGAATGGCGGACAGACGCCGGTTCACGTCGCGATCGATGGCAGGTTCGCGGGCGTGATCTTCATTGCAGACACATTGCGGCCCGGTGCGCGCGAAGCGCTGGCACGACTCCGCGCGACCGGGGTGAAGCGCATCGTCATGCTGACGGGTGATAATGAGGCCACGGCGCGGACCATCGCCAAGGAACTCGGCGTGGATGAAGTGCGTGCCGATTTGATGCCGCAGGACAAGGTTGCCGCCATCGCCGAACTGCAAAGGCAGGGTCATCGCGTGGCGATGGTCGGCGACGGCATCAACGACGCGCCGGCGCTGGCACGCGCCGATGTCGGCATTGCGATGGGCAGCGGCGGCACGCAGGCGGCGCTGGAGGCCGCCGACATTGCATTGATGAAGGATGATCTCACAAAAATTGTCAGCGCCCGCGCGATTGCTCGACGTGCTTACCGGACAATTCAAGAGAATCTCTTCGTTGGCGTCGGTGTTGTGCATGTCTTGGGCATTACCGCGGCGCTGATGGGCTGGATCGGCCCCATCGAGGCTGCCATGTTGCACTTGGGTCCTGATATCCTGGTGTTCCTGAATTCGGCAAAATTGCTGCGCATTCGCATCCGTGACGTTTGACAATGCGTTGTGGCCTTTCGCCGTTGCGCATGCTCGTCGCTACTCGACAGGACCAGAGTGATGGCCGATCTCGCCGTCTATGCCGGCCTGTTCCTGGCCGCGCTTGCCGCCGCGACCATCCTGCCGATGCAGTCGGAAGCGGTTCTGGTCGGGCTGCTGGTCGCGGATTATTCGCCGGGGCTGCTGATCACGGTGGCGAGCGTCGGCAATGTGCTGGGATCGGTGATCAACTGGCTGCTCGGGCGCGGCATCGAGCGGTTCCGGGACCGGCCCTGGTTCCCGGCAAGCGGCGGGAAACTGGAGCGCGCGCAGCGCTGGTATCGCCGCTACGGGAAATGGTCGCTGCTGCTGAGCTGGGCGCCGATCATCGGCGATCCGCTCACCGTCGTCGCCGGCGTTCTGCGTGAGCCGTTCCCGATGTTCCTGCTGCTTGTCACAATCGCCAAGATTGGCCGCTACCTTGTTCTCGCGGCCGCAACACTGGGATTCGCATGACGCAGATGCTGCAGGAGCTGATCAGTTTCCAGCGCGAGATCTATCTGGCTTTTGCGAACCAGATCACCGCGTTCGCCAATGGCGGCGGCTGGGGCGCGTTTCTGGTCTATCTGCCCATGGGCATCCTGTTCGGCGCCGCCCACGCCATGACGCCGGGCCACAGCAAGGCGGTGCTGGCCACCTATCTTGCCGGATCGCCGTCCGGCCTCGTTCGCGGGCTCGGCGTGTCGCTCGCACTGTCGTTCACCCATGTCACCATGTCGGTGATCATCGCGCTGTTGGCGCTGCCGCTGGTCTCGATCAGCCTGGGCAGCGTCGGGCGCGCGCCAATGCTCGAAGACGTCAGCCGCGGGCTTCTCGGCCTGATCGGCCTGTGGATGCTGTATCGCGCCTTCCGGCATAGGCCGCACCAGCATGACCACGGCGAAGGCATGGCCTTCGGCTTCATGGCCGGCCTCATCCCTTGTCCGCTGACGCTGTTCGTCATGACCTTCGCGATTTCACGGGGCGTGCCGGAGGCCGGTGTCGCCTTCGCGGTCACGATGATGATCGGCGTTGCGCTGGTCCTGTCGCTGGTGGCGGTCGCGACGATCCTCTTTCGCCAGAGGGTCGTTCATCTGATCGAAGGCCGGCCACTGCTGCTGGACAGGATCACAAGAGCCATCGAGGGGATCGCCGGGCTGTTGCTCACAACCATTGCCGTGCGCGAGCTGATCTGGCGATGAAGCCGCAGTCCAGTTCATCCGCCGGGCGGTCTGCCCCATCGTCACGCGGCGATGTTAGAAGTGTATTGCCTATCAACAACCCGAGGCGGCAGGAGCCGCCCGAGAGGAGACCATGCCTAGTACCGATGGCAGTAGTATCACCGACCTGATCGGGATACTCGCCGTACTTATTCTCGTTGCCGCAAATGGATTTTTCGTCGCGGCTGAATTTTCCCTCGTTGCCGTCCGCCGCAGCCGCGTCACGGAACTTGTCGCAGTAGGTCGGCTAAACGCTTCCGCGCTCGAGCGCGCCGTCGACAATCTCGACGCCAACCTTGCGGCGACACAACTCGGCATCACCCTGTCGTCGCTGGCGCTCGGCTGGGTCGGCGAGCCGGCGTTGGCCCATCTGATCGAACCTTTGTTGAGCGGCTTGCCCGGATCGCTCGCCACCGCCGGCTCGCACACCATCGCCGTCGTCATTGCCTTCGCCATCATCACCACGCTGCACATCGTGCTCGGCGAACTGGCGCCGAAGAGCCTTGCGCTCCAGCGCAGCGAGACCACGGCGCTCTGGGTCGTGCGGCCGCTCGGCATGTTCCTGTTCCTGCTCCGACCGGCGATCATCTTGCTCAACGGCTTGGGCAACCTCGTGCTGCGGCTCTGCGGACTGCAGCCGGGTGCCGGTGAGGGATCACTGCATTCACCCGAGGAGCTGAAGCTGCTCGTCGCCGCAAGCCAGGAAGCGGGCCTTCTTTATCAGGCCCAACAGGAGGTCGTCGAGCGCGTATTCAACATCGGTGATCGGCGCATCGCCGACATCATGACCCCGCGGCGTGACATCGACTGGATCGATGCCGATGACGGCCCGGATGAGATGCTCCGCACCATTCGCGAATGTCGCCATGAGCAGCTCCTTGTCGGTCGGGGTGGCATCGACGAGCCGCTCGGCATGATCCTGAAGAAGGATCTCCTCGATCAGGTCCTCGACGGGAAGACCATCGATCCAATGGCGGCGATCCGTGAACCCGTGATCGTACACGAGGCGACACCGATCTTCCGTGTGCTCGATCAGTTCAAGAAGGCGCCGGTGCGTCTGGCGATCGTCATCGACGAATATGGCGCCCTGGAAGGGATCGTCACCCAGACCGACCTGCTGGAAGCGATTGCCGGCGATCTGCCGGATGCGGAAGGTGAAGACCCGGATATCGTCGAGCGGGAGGATGGCTCGCTGCTGATCGACGGTATGATGCCGGCACATGATGCCTTCGCCCGGCTCGGCTTCAAGCTGCGATCGGCGGATGGCGACTTCCACACCATCGCCGGGTTCGCGCTCGCCCGGCTCGGGCATCTTCCCGAGGTCAGCGAGCATTTCGACTATGAGGGCTGGCGGTTCGAAGTCATCGACATGGACGGGAGACGAATCGACAAGCTGCTGGCCCGTCGGGAGCACGTGGAGGGGTCTTGAGGCCAGCCATAGGCTTGCGAATGGAGGACCTTGCGGGTAGATTGAGGTTAAGGGGTTATTCGCGATTGCCCCGTGAGGCGGCAGCCCAAACATCGCGTCCATCGTTCCCCAGAAGGGAGTGGACGCTCATGCCGTCTAGCACTGAAATAACCACGTCTCAGCTCGCCCGCCTCGTCGGTATTCCATCCGCGCCGGCTATCGTAGATGTGCGCCTGGCCGAGGATTTTGACGCCGATCCGCGTCTCCTCCCGGCGGCTGTCCGCCGGGACTTCCAGACCGTCACGAACTGGGCGGCCGAGTTCGCCGGCCGCGACGTCGTTGTCGTCTGCCAGAGGGGGCAGAAGCTCAGCCAGGGCGTGACCGCCTGGCTCCGGCATGAGGGGATCAATGCCGAGACCCTCGAAGGCGGCTTCGAGGCCTGGCGGTCGGCCGGTGGACTGCTGGTCAAGACCGAAAAGCTGCCGCCGCGCGATGAGCAAGGCCGCACCGTCTGGGCGACACGCGCGCGACCGAAGGTCGACCGCATCGCCTGTCCCTGGCTCATCCGCCGCTTCATCGATCCGACCGCCGTGTTCCTGTTCGTCGCGGCGACCGAAGTGGCCGCCGTCGCCGAACGCTTCAACGCGATAGCCTTCGATATCGACGACGTGTTCTGGAGCCACCGTGGCGAACGCTGCACCTTCGACACCATGGTCGAGGAGTTCGGCCTGACCTCGGAGCCACTGGACCGCCTGGCCACCATCGTGCGAGCGGCGGACACGGCGCGGCTTGATCTCGTGCCGCAGGCGGCCGGCTTCCTCGCCGCCTCGCTGGGCCTATCGCGGATGTTCCGCAACGATCTCGAACAGCTCGAAGCGGGCCTGCTGCTCTACGACGCCTTTTATCGCTGGTCCCGCGACGCGACCGAGGAAACGCACAACTGGCCGTCTAGCCAGAAGCTGGCATGAGGGAGGCGACCATGTCGATCACCCTCACGACGGATGATTCCGTCTCCACGCCTGCAGCCCCGACCTTCGCTGAAGCCACCAGGGTATGGGCCAGGATCGGCCTTCTCAGCTTTGGCGGGCCGGCCGGACAGATCGCCCTGATGCACAAGGAACTGGTCGAGGAGCGCCGCTGGATCGGCGAGCAGCGTTTCCTGCACGCCCTCAACTATTGCATGCTGCTGCCAGGACCCGAGGCGCAGCAGCTCGCCACCTATATCGGCTGGCTGATGCATCGAACCGTCGGCGGCCTCGTCGCCGGCATCCTGTTCGTCCTGCCGGGCGCCTTCGTCATGCTGGGCCTCAGCATCCTCTATGTGCTGTACCGCGAGGTGCCGCTGATCGACGCGGTGTTCTTCGGCGTCAAGGCGGCGGTCCTCGCGGTCGTGGTCGAGGCGGTGCTGCGGATCGGCCGGAGGGCGCTCAAGAACCGCGTGATGATCGCGATTGCCGTCGCGGCCTTCATCGGCATCTTCGTCTTCCGCATTCCGTTTCCGCTGATCATCCTCATTGCGGGTCTCGTTGGCTGGATCGGCAGCCGGCGGGCGCCGCAGATCTTCGCCGCCGGAGGGCATGGCTCCAAGGGAGCCGTTCCCGAGTTGAAGGGCGTCGTCGATCTCATGTTCGAGCGCGGCGAACTCACCCATGCCGACCCCTCCTGGGGACGGGCCTTCCGGGTGATCACCGTCTGGCTGCCGATATGGCTCGGGCCGGTCCTGTTGCTCTGGCTCCTGACCGGCACCTCCAGCGTCTGGACCCAGCTCGGCGCCTTCTTCAGCTCGATGGCGGTCGTCACCTTTGGCGGCGCCTATGCTGTCCTCGCCTATGTGGCGCAGGCCGCCGTCGACACCTTCGGCTGGCTCGCGCCGGGCGAGATGGTCGATGGGCTCGGCCTCGCCGAAACGACGCCGGGGCCGCTGATCATGGTGCTCCAGTTCGTCGGCTTCCTCGCCGCCTATCGGACGCCCGGCGTTCTCGATCCGCTACTGGCCGGCTGTCTCGGTGCTCTCCTGACCACCTGGGTCACGTTCGCACCGTGCTTTTTCTGGATCTTTCTTGGGGCGCCCTACATCGAGGCTCTGCGCGGCAACAAGGCGATCTCATCGGCGCTCTCAGCGATCACCGCCGCAGTCGTCGGCGTGGTCATGAACCTTGCTTTGTGGTTCGCGCTACACGTCGTGTTTCGGGAGGTGCGGACGTTCGAGATTCTCGGCGTCGGTCCGGACCTGCCGGTGCTCACATCGATCGACTGGCGGGCCGCAGTTCTCGCTGTCGCTGCGATGATTGCCATGTTGCGCTTCAAAGTCGGAATGATCCCGACGCTCGGCCTTTGCGCGGTGGCCGGTGTTTTTGTCAGCTATTTACCTGTGTGACACGAGGGAAGGCCCACTGGCGGACGAATTTGGGCACGTGATGTCCGCGCTAGGGCCGCCTCCATATGTTTACGCAGGAATTATCTGGATAATCGGGCGGTTCGCCTTCGTTCGAGCGCGGCAATCGGCGGTGATTGGGTAGCTATCTCGCAGAATAGCGCGCCATAACGTGGAATCGACGGGGTTCGCGGGCTACGAACGATGAAGATGGGCACTATGTCTGCGCAATAGCCACCTAAACCTCGCTATTACCCTCTCACCCGGAGAGTGCCCTTGCTTGGCGATAAGCAGAGTGCCGAGTGGTCACTGGCCTACAGAGAACCGCGCGGCTACAGATGAGGAAATACGCCGACTTCCAGCAGGTCACGCGCAGCCGGACGGTCGGCATGGCGTTTTCGGCGTCAGCGGATATCGAGGCTCTTGCGTTGTCCTTGCTTGCGCCGCTGTTCCCGGTCGCAAAGGGCATACGATTGATCGGCGTCACAGTCTCATCACTGGATGGGTTGCCTCGTCAGGCCGAGAGGTAGATTCAGCTCCCGCTCTTATAGGCCACGCCGGAAAAGCATGCCAAGATGTCCGAAGAATGCAGCATCGTTCGGACGCCCCTTGCTTATGTCCGAAATTTGCATCATATTTCGGACATGCTCGATCAACCAACCGCCGACCTCCGCCCTCGCCTTCTGGCCCGCGTCGACGCGAAGCCGAGCGAGGTCTGGACGCCAGGCGATTTCGCCGACCTCGGCAATCGCGCAGCTGTCGACAAGACGCTACAGCGCCTCGCTGCGGCCGGCGAACTGCGCCGGATCGACCGTGGGCTCTATGATCGGCCGCGAAAGAGCAACCTCACCGGCAAGCCGATGGTCCCCGACTATCGTGCCGTGATCCGAGCCGTGACGCGGCGGGACCAGGCCCGCGTCGTGGTCGACGGCATGACTGCGGCGAACGATCTCGGCCTCACCACAGCCGTCCCCGCACGCATCGAGGTCCTGATCGACGCGCGCCTGAAGCCGATCACGCTCGGCAAGCAAGTCATCCATTTCAAGTCGGCTGCGCCCAGCCGCCTGTATTGGGCGGGGCGGCCGGGTATGCGCGTCGTCCAGGCGCTTCATTGGATGCAGGACATGATGACGGAGGAGGAGGATCGACGGGTCGTCGAGAACCGCCTGCGCAAGCTGTTCGCCGACCCACAGCATGGCAAGGAGCTTCGCGACGATCTTCGCGCGGGTCTCTCAGCCATGCCGATCTGGATGCAGGATTTTCTACGGCCCTTGCTCGATACTGCCGACGCTGCGCCGGAGGATCGCTCGTGAGCAGCGCAGCCTTTCGCGAGGTCATCTCCGCTGCGCCCGGCGAGAAGCTCGACCTTTTCTTGACGACGGCGAACCGGCTCGGCGCACCGATCGGAAACATCGAGAAGGATTTTTGGGTCTGCTGGACCCTCAACGCCCTCTATCACGAACGGCCCGCCGGAGGTCCGCGCCTCCTGTTCAAGGGCGGGACGTCGTTGTCGAAGGCTTTCGGGCTGATCGAGCGATTTTCCGAAGACATCGATGTGACGGTCTTTCGCGACGA
This sequence comes from Roseixanthobacter finlandensis, assembly GCF_043195105.2. Taxonomy (NCBI): domain Bacteria; kingdom Pseudomonadati; phylum Pseudomonadota; class Alphaproteobacteria; order Hyphomicrobiales; family Xanthobacteraceae; genus Roseixanthobacter; species Roseixanthobacter finlandensis. Next base: position 137,137 of record NZ_JBAFWO020000001.1, read on the forward strand.
TCTCGCCGAGCCCGCCTCCGTCGACGAGCTCGAAGCGCTATCGAACAAGAAGCGGCGGGCTCGACTGGACGCGATCCGAGACGCCTGTCGTGGCTATATTACCGGACCGCTGCACGGGTTCCTGACCAAGCACCTTGCCGAGGCAACGGACGGACGCGGCCGCGTCGAAATCGACGAGGCTGACCCCGAGGGGCAGACGCTTTTGGTCTGGTATCCCGAGGTCGAGCCGCGCGACGAGGCCTATGTGCGGCCGGCGGTGCGGATCGAGTCTGGAGCGAAGTCGGCCCTCGACCCGAACCATCCGAAGGAAATCCGCCCCTACATTGCCCAGGATGTGGCGGGCCTCGAGCTGGCGGTCCCGAACGTCACGACGATCAATGCCGAGCGCACGTTTTGGGACAAGGTCGTGATCGCGCACGGCCTGCGGCGCTGGTTTGAGCGCCGCGGCGAGCTGCGCCAGGCAGGCCAGCGCGTCTCGCGACACTTCTACGACCTCCATTGCCTTTTCGCCTCCGAGGTCGGCCGGTCGGCAATAGCCGATGCCGCCTTGGGAGCCGACTGCGTTCGGCACGCCCTCATGTTCTTCAACCGGCCCGACTACGATCTGGCGTCGGCCGCAACCGGGTCGTTCGCGATCGCGCCGTCCGCGGCCATGATTGACGCGCTCGCGCGAGACTATGCGAACATGACACCGATGATCTTCGGGGACGCCCCTCTCTTCGCGGACATTCTGACGTCGATGAAAGAGATCGAGCAGATGGCGAACGATCGAGGCCGATAAATGGTCGGTCGCAAATCGGAAGGCCCGCTCGGCGAGACACGGAAAAATCGGACGGAGCCAGAAGGCTAGGACCATCGCATGGCTGACATCTTGGAAAATGCACCGGTGAGACTGCCCGACCGTGCCTCGGTTGGAGCGGCCCTGGCGCGCCTTCCGGCCGGCGCCGACGAAGCCGCGCTCGCAGCAGCGCTGACCGCGGCGTTTCCTGGGTTCGCCTTCTTGGCGGCGATTGACGACGACCAGTACTGGCGGGTCGAGCGCTCGGTGCTTGCCGCCGACGGAACCCGGATCGCCGAGTACCGACCGTGGATGGAAGCAGAACTCGCCAAGGACAAGGGCAACGTCGGGGCTCTCTGGTCTCGGTTACAGCAGACCGAACTTCAGATCTCGGAATGGCACGGCAACAGCGTGTACGCCTTCGCGCCGACCGGATCGGGCGCGGCCGACTACGTGCAGATTTCGGTCGGCCGCGAGGTGGAGTGGCGTGCTGGGCCGATCGTCAATCCATCATCTCGCCCCTGGAGCGAGCTGGAGCTGCTTGATCCGTCATGGATCGACCATGACGCCAGGTCCGACGACAAGGTGATCGCGGGCCCGCTCTACCGTTTGAGCAAGCGTACCGGCAGCAGTGTCGTGCATGTCCGGACATTCCTCGCGCGGTGCGCGCGCCTCGAGCGCGAGAAGCGTGAGGCGCGCCGCCCTGAGATGGAACAGCGCGTCTGGATCGGCACCGACGGCACGCAGAGGCCCTTCCTGGAATTGCAGCCCAATTGGTTCGATGTGGTGCCGCGCGAGGTGCGCTTCTTTCAGGACTGGGAGGAATCGAGCGCGCGCAGCGCGCGCGTCTTCGAGCATTGGGCACTCGACATCACCGACTATGAGCACAACGGCCAGCGAGAGATCGGGTTCATCACCCGTCCGCTGCATCTGCCGAAGGAGAGCCTGGAGGCCGGCGATGCCTCAGTGCATATGCTGATGGATCGCACAGAGGCGATCGATCGCGAGGTCGGCCTTGCCTTCGGCTGGTACTTTCTCATGACGCACGGCAACCGAGTCGATCCCGATGTTGGCGACGCGATCGCGCAGGGCCTGCGTGACGCGCGTGTGCGCCTGCCAGACCATGACGCCAAGGTGCTGTTGCGGTGGGCTGACCAGCGCTACGGATTCTGACCGACGATGAATTGGCGGCTTCGCCCCGGCCATAAATACAGATCCATTTTGAAATCTTACTCGCTCGCGCCGTCGTCAAAATCGTCGGCCTCTCCGCCGGCGATCGGAATATCTCCAGCCAGCAGCTTCTCTTTGCTGAGCAGGCCGGCATCCTCGAGCGCCTCCATGTCCGGCAGGTCGCGGAGCGTGTCGAAGCCAAAATGCGACAGGAACCCCGGGGTCGTCACGTAGGTATAGGGCGCACCCGGCGTCGGGCTGCGCGGCCCGGCAGCGATGAAGCCGAGCGACCGCAGATGGCCGATGGTGTCGCGGCTGACCTCCTTGCTGAAGAACTGGCCAAGCTCGCCGCGGGTGATCGGCTGGAAATACGCGATGCACATCAGGATCAGCGCATCCGATTGCGACAGCGGCTTCGTCTCGGTTCCAAGCCCTGTCGCCGTGCGGATGGCATCGGCGAAGCTCTTGCGGGTGCGGTGCTGCCAGCCGCCGGCGACCGCGACCAGCTCGTAGGGCCGGCCGCGCAGCTCGCCGCGGATATCGTCGATGATGAGGTCGAGATTGCAGTCCCGCCCGACGACCCGCGCCAGCACCTCACGCCCGACCGGCTCGGGCGAGGCGAAGATCACCGCCTCGACCCGGCCCATCCATTCGCGCCAGCGCAGCTCCGGCGGCAGATCGGCGAGCTCGGTGTCAAGCTCCTGCTTGGCTCGCGCGCGCCGGGCCATGGTCAGAGCCCGTAGAGCCGGAAGGTCGGCCGGCCGGTGAGCTCACGCACGCCGCCGAGCGCGACCAGGCGCTCGAACAGCCGCCGGCTCGAGCGGTCGCTCGCGGCCTTGCCGGTCCTGGCCGGCTGCGCGTCCTCGCTGATGAGGATCGCCACCATCATGTCGGCGTCCTTGCCGCGCAGCTGCGGCGCGGCGGCGAGGAGCCTGTCGGCGCGGCGGGCGAGATCGGCGTGCAGGTCGGCCGCGGCCGCCGAGCCCCGGGCATAGGCCAGGTTGCAGGCGGCAAGCCAGCCGCTGTCGCCGGCGACATGCGCGGCGGCGTGACGGAAATCGGCGCGCTTCAGATGGGCGGCGAGCAAAGGCACCGGCACCGGCCATTTGAGGCGATGCGCCAGGACCGCATCGGCGAGCCAGAGCGCCAGCGGCCGGCTGTCGGGCCGAAACCGCAGGCTGGTCGCCGCCACTCCCGCCGCGGCGCGCACCGCACTCCCCGGCCCTTTGAGCTGGTCGGTGGCGAAGGCGATGACGTCCTGCAGCGCGTCGTCGTAGCGGTGGGCCAGCAGCGCCGCGAGCTTGAGCTCCCAGTCGCCGGCGGCCATCGCCGACCGCTCGCTCAAGGCGCGCCAGGCCTTGAGGAGCTGCCCGGCGGGCCCTGGGTCGTCGCCGTCGCGGCGCAGATACCAGTGGTCGCGCAGCATCGCCTCGTCCTCGGTGCGGCCGTTCTGCTGCGCCAGCGCGGCGGCGCAGCCAAGCGCCAGGCGCTGGCGCCAGAGGGTGCCGAGCGGGTGCTCGTGGCGGGCGATCGGATGCAGCGCCGCCAGCGCCGCCCCGGCGAGAAACTCCGTATCTTCAACGGCTTCGCCGGTCGCGGGCTGGCGCGCCCAGCCGGGAAAGGCCGGAAAGGTCGGAGGGGGCTCGGGGATGAGTCGCGCGCGCGAGGCCATGCCGGAGCGTATCCGATGGCGGCGCTTTCTGCCAGAGATTTGGCCGCTAACCGCCGCACCTGTCGGACAATAAAAACGAACGATAATGTTGCATTATCGGTCGTTTCTGTCTTTATATAGAAGCATGCATGAAACGAGCCCTCCGAGCCCCGAAAACGACGCCCAGGAGCACGCGCCGCCCTCCCCTGCAGCGCCGCCACCCGTCGTCATTTCCGCGCCGCAGCCGTCGGCCGACCTGCCCGCCCATCTCGAACGCCTCGCCGATCGCGCCCGCGACTATGCCGAAGCAGCGAGCTCGGCCAACACCCGCCGCGCCTATGCCGCCGACTGGAAGCATTTTTCCGCCTGGTGCCGGCGCCAGGCGTTGTCTCCCCTGCCCCCGGACCCGCAGGTGGTCGGGCTCTACATCACCGCCTGCGCCTCCGGTGCGGCAACCGCCGATCGCCAGCCGAACGCCGTCGGCACGATCGAGCGGCGTTTGTCGGCCCTCTCCTGGAACTATGCCCAGCGCGGCACGCCGCTCGACCGCGCCGACCGCCATATCGCCACCGTGCTCGCGGGGATCCGCAACACCCATGGCCGGCCGCCGGTGCAGAAGGAAGCCGTGCTGCCGGAGGACGTCATCGCCATGCTGGAGACGCTCGAGCGTGGCACGCTGCGCGGCCTACGCGACCGCGCCATGCTGCTGCTCGGCTTCGCCGGCGGGTTGCGGCGGTCCGAGATCGTCGCGCTCGATGCCGGCCGCGATCAAACCGAGGACGGCCGCGGCTGGGTCGAGATCCTCGACAAGGGGATGCTGGTGACGCTACGCGGCAAGAACGGCTGGCGCGAGGTCGAGATCGGCCGCGGCTCCTCGGACTCGACCTGCCCGGTCGTCGCCTTGCAAACCTGGCTCAAGCTGGCGAAAATTCCCCATGGACCGCTATTCCGGCGGGTCACCGGCCAGGGCAAGGACGTCGGCCCGGATCGGCTCACCGACCAGCAGGTGGCGCGGCTGGTCAAGCGCACCGCGCTCGCCGCCGGCGTGCGGCCGGATCTGAGCGAGGGCGAACGAGAGAGTAAGTTCGCTGGGCATTCGCTGCGCGCCGGCCTCGCCTCCTCGGCCGAGGTCGACGAGCGCTACGTGCAGAAGCAGCTCGGCCATGCCTCGGCCGAGATGACCCGGCGCTACCAGCGCCGGCGCGACCGCTTCCGCGTTAACCTCACCAAGGCGGCAGGATTGTAGCGTCGGCCGAAGCATGCTCCGACCTTGCCGGTGCGTGCCCAGCGAGCCACTTCACGGACTTGCCCGCTGATTTTTCGGGAATTGGAAGGCACCTCTGATAAGGTGACGGTCCAAGGCGTCTTGAGGCAAGTTAAGCATGGCTCGACCTGGCAACAATCCGAAGCGACGGATAGCGCGCGAAGGCTTCCTGACAGACGAACGGAAAGCCGAGCTTGCGGTCAATGCGCGATACGGTGGCAGCGGCCATCATAAGAGGAACCCAGCGGACTACGGCCTAGAGAGAACCAATCCGCGGCCGACAAAGTCGCTTTGTGACGCTCTTAAGGTGATCCGGTTGGAGCAAGCCAGCGAGCTAATGCGTCGAGGCATTTCTCGAGGAGCAGTCAGCGAACTCGCCTACAATGGTTTTCCAAAATTCATCTGGTGCGTCGACGAAGATGGCGAGGTTTATGAGGCGAAAACTGACCCATCTACGTTAGGGGTATATCACGGCTACCGTCTTGAAGAAGAGGACGATCTGCGCGACTACGTAAGAGATATTTGGAAGCAACGATGCCTGTCAGTTGGTCAATAGCTGCCGAATGGGAGCAACTCGATGCCGGGTCGCCGGAGGAGCGTGCATGCTTTTCTGCGCTTGGCATCAAGGCGCATGATCTTTGGCTGACAGAAGGCAACGACGTCCTAGCCAATAGGCTGCGTCAAGCGCCCCTACTCTCTGCCTACCACCTCGCCGAGTGGCTCGCCTGGAATTGGTGGCGTTTGCGTTGGGAGCCACGCTCAAATTCCAAGGATTGGGCTTACGCCCATCGTCTGACGACAATTGGATCGGGGTATATCTGGCCAAATTTGACGATTTTCTCCGATGGCGAACGAACCGCATTGATTTCGAAACCCACGACGGAACGCCCCCAAACGCCTTTCCGCTACATCACCGATCACGCGGTCATCCTGCCCGCCAGCGAGTTCGAGGCTGGCATTGACCTGTTCCTCAGTCAGGTGTTGGAGCGCCTTAGCTGGGCCGGCATCGAAGACAGCAATCTCCAGACAGTTTGGTCGGGCGTAATTGCAGAGCGTAAAACACCAGCTTTCGTACGCACTCGCAAATTGGAGGCTCTGCTGGGTCAGGATCCTGACTCCCAGGAGCAACTTGTCGATCAATTGGTTCGCGACATCGAGGATCTTGGGTTGTCTGGTGTTGAGGAGCTGGCAGCGGAACACGGCCAAAGCGGCAAGCTTTTGACCGGGGACGACCTTCGTGAAGCAGCTCAGAGGAGCGGTTTCGATGCCTCGCCACGCGATGTCATTCGGCTACCAGCTACTGAAGTGCCGAAGCGCAGCGGTCTGACCCCCGCTTACAGAGCAGGAGCCACGGCGGCCCGTGCCCTTCGTGAACACCACCGGCTCGGTGAGGGTCCGCTTACGGATGTCCAGTTAGCTGAGATGGCGGGCGTTGTTCGCGCAATCATACCGGACGTTCGAGGCGGGGCATCTATCTCTTTCGCGCTCGACGAAAAGCCCACTCAGGGCCGGGTTGTTCTTCGATCCAAATGGCGGACTGGGCGCCGCTTTGAACTTGCACGGCTTCTGGGCGATCGTCTTGCCAGACCGCCGAGCGGAGCTCTTCTGCCCGCGACTCGCGCTTACACCTACCGACAGAAAGTTCAACGGTCCTTCGCCGCAGAATTGCTCAGCCCGTTCGAGGTTGTCGATGCGATGCTCGGCGACGATTATTCTATGGAAAATCAACAGGACGTTGCCGAACACTTCGAAGTCTCGCCCCTGACGATTCGTACATTGCTCGTGAATCACGGCCGCCTGGCTCGCGAGGGGCTTGAGACCGAATTTGAGACCGCCGCAGCCTAATGGGCTTCCATAAGGCGAGCCGTCCGATTGTGCGGGCACGAGACGAACGTTGTTCTCGACCGAATGGAACGACCCGATGGTTACCGAGCGTCGCCGGACGACTACACGGCTATTCCCGCGGTTCGACATGGGTCATGCTCGCTTCTTGTCGCGCTTTCTGCTGCCGATCAGCGCCATCAGCATCGGGCCAAGAGAGAACCCTCCGGCTTCCGCCTTTTTCGTCAAATCGCGGATATAGCCGCCGGCGCTATTGATCGCGGCACCGCGCTGCAGGATCGCCGCAACCACCACAGCAGCCTGAACCTCTCCCATGACGGTCCGCGCCTCCTCCCAGGCGCTCGGACTGATCCCCAGCATGGGCCGGACCACGGCAACGGTCGCCAGGAAGTCCCGCCAGTTCGAAATCCCGGACTTGGAGTAGTCGCAAACATCGGGACAAGCGTCGAGAACCATCCCCAAGGGGTAGGACCCTTCCGGCATCCGCGGCGTTTGGGGTTCTGGCGCTGCCTTCGCCCCCCTCTCTTCTCGGAGAGCAGGTTCAAGTTCAATTAGGGAGTCTGGATTTGAATTATGTATGTGGCGCTCAAATGTGGATTCATTGGTGCTCGTTTTTTCTGTTTTTGCATGAGCCTCCAGCAACATAAGGATCTCATCAGCCAGCATGGTGAGCTCCTCGGCAACTGGCTCGAGCTCAGCGAGTGTGGCGCTTCGCGGAATCCGAGCCATGATCGCGCGAAACAGCCCGTGGATCTCCGCCCAGTCCGCCGGACCCTGCCCTGCCCGCTTCGTCGGCACGCCCTCCTCGAGGCCTGTCGCGATCATTTTCGCGATGTCACGCCGGCAGATGGTGATGCGTTCGCGCACGAGCTTCATCTCACGCTCGGCCGCCAGGATCGCCTCGGCAATCTGCGCAAACTCTTCGGCCCGCGCCACGAGCGGCCCGAGGTCGAAGCCAAAGGCCATCGCGACCTCGCCGTCGCGGCCCTTGCGGGCGTATCGCTTCCCGTTCGGGCTGTCGCGGCGAATGATGAGCCCAGCGTCGACGAGGACGGCCAGGTGCTTGCGCAGCGTTGATGCCGGCATGCCATGCGCCCGCCGTGCCAGCTGATCGTTCGAGGGAAAGACGATCAGGTCTTCCCCCGTCAGCATGGTCTCCGGGTGAAACGTCAGTAGCGCGTTGAGCACCGACAGCGCGCGCTCGGACACGCCGAATGTGACCCTCGCAATGCAGAGCGTCTGATAGACGTGCCATTTGTGAACCGCCTTTTCGAGCGGCCGTGCTTTTGCGATCGCCTGATTTGCCACATGGGCAAGCGTCAGCGTTCGCCGCCCGAAGGGCGTCGTCGATAGGTGTGGTTCCATGTCTCTGCCTCTATGAGGGCAAAGGAAATCTGCTCGCCGAAACGGCGCTCAATCTCTCACGAGACTCTTGACTGTGATTCGCGGAAGTGTGATTCTCGTAATCGCCAAAGAACGAGAAGGGCTTCCGGAACTCCGTTTCGGGGGCCTTTTTCTTTTGCCGCGTTGCTCCTAGCTGGTTGCGGTGAGCTTCGTACGGTCGGTCAGTCCTCCTTTTTCTCGTTGCTGTAGGTCTCGAAAAGGCGATCCATCTGCGTCAGCAGGAAATCGCCAAACCCGGGAGCATTGCGTTTGTCGATCGACAGAACGAATGCCCGGTCGGTCGATGAGACGCGTGCGACGCGCACGCCGGCGGGTGTGGACCAGTATTGTCCATGCGCCTTCTTGGCGACGGCGCGAGCTGCCGGCTCCTCCGGCACGGGGGGATTCGAGATCAGTCCAAAGACAAGATCAAATCGTTCATCGGATGAAGCCGCCTGCACATCGGCCGACGCGAGAAAATCGGTCACTTGCTCGATGTCGACACCCGCCTCGAAAGCAGTGGCCAGATCAACCCATCGGTCCCGGCCAGTCGTCGGCGCCGATCCGATAGCCTCAATGATCGCAAGCGGGATCTTCTTTACCACCGAGATCATTCGCGAGACGACCGTCTTGTCGACGGTCAAAGCGCTCATGATTGTCTCGCGATCGTAGCCCCCTTCCTCCAACCGCCAGGCGAACAGAGCGCGCTCTATGAATGAGAGGTTCGCTCGCGCGCTGTTTTCCTGTCCCTGGGCGAGGACGAGATCGCGATCCGAGAGCTTCTTGACAACGGCTCGGACCTGGCGTCCGAGCACCTTGCAGGCTCGCCAACGCCGTCGCCCGAACGCGAGTTGATAGCGCCCGCTCTCCTTTGGATGGGGCCGGACGAGCACGGGGGAATCCTGACCGCGCGCTTCGATTGCCGCGACCAGCGTACGGAAGTCCGCGTCATCGTCGTGCGACAAACGGTCGGCGATAAAGGGCGGGTCGATGATGTCCGGGTCGACATCGATTACCGTCTCGCCGGCAGTGAGGCGGGCTTCGAGGTCTCTGGCTGCGTCTGCTCGCGCGGCCAACTCGTCAATAGAGCGCGTGACGGCACCGAGAGCGCCTCGGGTTGCGAACGCCGGAGGCGACACTCTTTGCGGCACCGCGGGAGCATCGTCGGAGTTGACTGCCGTCAACTTTTTCTCAGGTGAGGCGGAGAACAGTCCCTTGCGTGCCATTACCCCCTCCCCCAGGCCTTGTGGATTAGCCCCTCGATCTCTCCATTGACCGCGTCGAGAGACTCGATCGCCCGATCGTATGTGCTCGGCGTGAACTCCTTTCGTTCGACCTCATAGAGCGTTTGCTTCGTAAGGCCGGCATCGGAGATCGCGACGCTCTTCAGCATCGGATTGGTCAGGACGTGACGTCCGAACCGTGTGCGAATGAAGGTGACCATCTCGGTCTGCGGTTGGTCCGACGCCTCGTAGCGCGTGATGAGGTAACGCACCCAATCGTACTGCATCTTGCCGCCGGCTTTCTTCAGATGCGCCATGACGTCTCCGAGCATCTGCAGGAACTGAGACATGGACATCACGTCGAGCATCTGCGGATGCACGGTGACGAGCAGGGCGGTCGCTGAACACAGGGCGATCATGGTCAGATAGCCGAGCTGCGGCGGGCAATCGAGAATGACGACGTCGTACCGGTCTGCTACCGGGCCGAGTGCCTCGTCCAGTCGCGCGAAGAATTGGCGGCCCATGCTGCCGCTTTCCTTCGTCGCCAATACGAGCGGAGTGTCATACTCGAAGTCCATCAGCTCGATGTTGCCAGGCACGATATCGAGCCCGGCAAAGTTCGTCCTCCGGATGACATCCGAGAGAGGGCGCCGCTCGTCATCATATCGAATTGCGCCGTAGAGCGTCTCATTGCGGCCGACATCAAACTCGGGCTGAAGGCCATGAAGCGCCGTCAGGCTCGCTTGAGGGTCTAGATCGATGGCCAGAACGCGATGACCGGCCAGCGCAAGATGTTGAGCTAAATGGGCGGCCGTCGTGGTCTTTCCACTTCCTCCCTTGAAGTTGGCAACCGCGATGATCTGGAGATGCTCGGGGCCCTGGCGATGCGGAACATAGCGCTTCCTGGCTCTGGCATTGTCGTCGAGGTACTGGCGAAGCTCTAGGATTTGCTCAGCGCTGTACGAGCGGCGGCCGGATGGCGTCACCGACGGAGCCGGCCCCTTGCCTTCGAGCGACAGGTTTCGGAGATAGCCCGGCTTCACCCCAAGGAATCGGGCTACCTCACTTAACTGAAACGACCGCAGCGACTTCTCCGCCACGGGCGGGAAATGCTCAAGCCAATGCGCTTGCAGCTTTGCTGATAGATCGCGACCATGCTCCATGATGAGCGAGTCGACGTCATCAACTGCATCGGTGGCGCGTGAAGTGTCGGCCATTCGTTTTTCCCGCACATGCGCTTTCAACGCCACTTCTGACGTAGAACCGCATTTAGAGCCGATTCTAACGGTGCGGCAAGGCTTTTTGGGTTAATGAAAGGTTAACGACGCGAGGCGTCGGCAAACGCTCTGGCCATCCAGAGTCAATTCTCTCGTGGACATCGCCTTTGGCGCTCTTCGCTTGGCCGTTCGGCGCTTCCCCGGCGACGCCCCGCCAGAGCGGATCGGTGACGGCTTGATCGGATTTGCGAGGCGCCGACCCCGCTGTTGGGCGGGGCCGGCGGCTTCGGGTCAGCTGGCGGGGTTCCAGATGATGACCTTCTTGGCGGGATCCTCGCCCGGCGCCGGCGCCACGTTGCCGTAGATGGTGCCGAACTCGGGGGCCGAGAGCGAGACCGAGATGTACTCCTCGCCGGTGGTCTTCGAGATCCGGTTCCAGCCGGCGCCTAGCTCGAAGCCGTTCTTGCGCGAGATCACGCGGTAGTCAGGCTCGTTGTCCTTCGCCTTGCGGGTGTTCGGCACCAGCGCGATCGGGGCGGTGACGTTGAGGGTGGCGAGCGTGCCTTCGAGGTTGCCGTCCGCCTTCTGGGTGAGGGTTGCGATCGTGGCCATGTGAAGTCTCCTTGAGGTTGCTCGGGGACCATCCCCGATGACGCCCAAAGGAAGGGGCCGGACGCCGTCGTCACCGCAGCGCAGGGGAACCCCCGGTCGGGGTCCCCGCGATGCCCGCATCGTGGGGTGGCCAGCGGGGTTGACGGCACTAGGCGGCCGAGACCCGGACACAGGCGGCAAAGAGGAGGGGATGGGCTTCGAAGCCACCGACCACAGGAGCCCCTGCCACCAGGCCATGCCCCGCCCTCGCCCCCACCAGGCAGGACCCGCACCGCAGCGCCCGCCCCCCGTCCCGGCCACTGCCAGTCGCGACGCCGGCGCTCACACCCGCTGGCGGACATCCGGCATACGCACAACGATCCCGCCGACGGCGCCGCGCCAGCGCCCGCTTGAACCGCAGATCGCCACCTCGGCGAGAGCCTTCACGTCGAACCGGTGGCCCGGTCTCGGCCGCATCCCCGACAACGCGCAAGGCGACGAGGCATGCCCGACTTCACAATCGCAATCCCGGCACGTCCATAGCCGGCACCGGACCAGCCAGCGCGCGCGGTGACGGACTAGCCTCATCGGGGCGCATCTTTGCAAATGCGCCTTCCAGGAAGGCCAACCAAGGAAGGCGCCCGGAGGCATGGCAGGAACGGAGTTTGATTGCCGCTCGCTTGGTCTGAACCGTACAAGGCCGGTCCGTCCGAGTTGACTGCCGTCAACTTTTTGACCGCGAGCGCTCCGATCTCCTCGCGGCCAATCCGGAGGATGCTGCGGGACGGCGGAGTTGACGGCTGTCAACTCAAAGACTGAGCGCCGACCCCGCTGTTGGGCGGGGCCGGCGGCTTCGGGTCAGCTGGCGGGGTTCCAGATGATGACCTTCTTGGCGGGATCCTCGCCCGGCGCCGGCGCCACGTTGCCGTAGATGGTGCCGAACTCGGGGGCCGAGAGCGAGACCGAGATGTACTCCTCGCCGGTGGTCTTCGAGATCCGGTTCCAGCCGGCGCCCAGCTCGAAGCCGTTCTTGCGCGAGATCACGCGGTAGTCAGGCTCGTTGTCCTTCGCCTTGCGGGTGTTCGGCACCAGCGCGATCGGGGCGGTGACGTTGAGGGTGGCGAGCGTGCCTTCGAGGTTGCCGTCCGCCTTCTGGGTGAGGGTTGCGATCGTGGCCATGTGAAGTCTCCTTGAGGTTGCTCGGGGACCATCCCCGATGACGCCCAAAGGAAGGGGCCGGACGCCGTCGTCACCGCAGCGCAGGGGAACCCCCGGTCGGGGTCCCCGCGATGCCCGCATCGTGGGGTGGCCAGCGGGGTTGACGGCACTAGGCGGCCGAGACCCGGACACAGGCGGCAAAGAGGAGGGGATGGGCTTCGAAGCCACCGACCACAGGAGCCCCTGCCACCAGGCCACGCCACGCCCGCGCCAGGCAGGACACGCACCGCCGCACTCGCTCCCCGTCCCGGCCACCGCCAGTCGGGACACCGACGTTCACGCCCGCTCGCGGACATCCGGCATACGCAGGTCGATCACGCCGACGGCGCCGCGCCGGCGCCCGCCGGAACCACGGACCGCCACCAACGGCAGGAACCCTCACGTCGATCCCCAGCCACGGTCCAGGGCGCATCCCCGACAACTCGCAAGGCGACGAGTCATTCCCATCTTGGGCAACATCGGCCCGCCAGAACCGCTGCCGGGCACCATCGGCAAGCGGGGCCGGCGCTCAGCAACCGCCGTGAGCGAAGAGGCCGACGCGCTCCGCGGTCGGCACAGAAGCCTTCCGGCAAGTCCGTAACACCCCCTAGTCGATGCGGTCTATGCGCACCTGTCCGGCCCGGAAGAGGGGAGACACCGCGCTCGCAAGTTTCATCATGAAGGAACGACTGAAACGTCCGAGTGCGGGCTCGCCCGCATCGAGATAGAAGGACCGCTCGGCGATATCATAATTGTACTCGCTGACGCTGATCCAGGCCCGCTTGAGATCGCTGAGCCCGCCGCGCCGGCATTCGATTTCGGGAACCTCGATCGCGACCTGCTCGGAGCCCGGTTGGCGGCTTGAAATCGCCAGGAGCGCAAGATGGGTCAGACCGTCAGATCCGCGCACTGCGAGGATAACGCAGACGGGTCGATCCTTTCGACCTTCCGTCTCGCCGCGTTCCTGCTGCCACTTCCAGAGGTACGGATACTGGACGATCGTGCCGGGACGCAGGTCACCGGTCATCGTCGTAGCCTTCGCCCGTCGCCAGACGGTCGAGCTCAGCCGAGAACAACGAGGCGACGTCGTCCGGCGTTTCACCGGCGGCGTATGCGCGGCGGGGGTCGCCTTCGCCCCTGATCTTCTGGTAGTGCTCGTAGCTCATCATGACGAAGCGGGGCTTGCGATGCCGCGTGATGACGATCGGCGACTTCGTCGCCGCATCGGTGACTTCGCCGACCTGCTTGTTGAGGTCATTGGTGGTGAAGGCGCGCATGTGAATGCTCCCCGAAAATATCCATGATTTCCATCATATCCATGTTTCCCATGATTTCAAGGGAACCGACGCTCACGCGCCGCCCCCGAACCGCCAGACCGGGATGCCCATCGCCTTCGCCTTGTCGGCCAAGTTGTCGGTGATCCCGGAGCCTGGGAAGACAACGACGCCGATCGGCAGCGCCCTGAGCAATTCGTCGTTGCGCTTGAAAGGCGCCGCCTTGGCGTGCCGCGTCCAGTCGGGCTTGAAGGACACTTGCGGTACCTTGCGCGCATCCGCCCACCTTGAGGCGATGAACTCCGCGCCCTTCGTCGATCCGCCATGGAGCAGCGCCAAGTCGGTATGTTTGGCATGTACCTTGTCGAGCACGTCCCAGATCGCCTGGTAGTCGTTGCAGTCGAGGCCGCCGGCGAAGGCGACCTTCACGCCGGCCGGCATCAGAGGCTCGATCTCGATCCGGCGCTTGGCGGCGAGGAAGTCCCGGCTGTCTATGACTGCGGCGGTCAGGTTGCGATGGTTGACCTTCGAACCGGTCCGCGGATGCCACACCGATCCGACATGGGCCTCGAAGAGGTCGGCCGCGTGCTCACGGAAGAACTCCATGGTCTCGCGGCGCTCGATCATGGTCGTGCCCTGGGCGATGAGGCGCTCGAGTTCGACGGAGCGCACCTCCGAGCCGTCCTGTTCCTGCTGGCTCTTGCGCTGGTCGTCCTCATTGCGGTCGAGCTCGCGCTGGATGCGGCCCGCCGCGCGGTGGAACAGGTTGACGGTCGACCAGAGCAGGTCCTCGAGGTCGGGCTCGAGCCGGGTGTCGGCCAGGGTCGCGATGAGGGCATCGAAGATGTCGGCGAGGGCGCCCCGGACCACGGGCTCGTCGGGGAGGGGTCTCGGATCGGGCTCGTCCTGGTGCGGACGGTGGCCGTAGAGCTGCAGTTCGTGGATGACCTGGGATGTCGCGGACGAAGCGTGGATCGGCTCGTCGTCGGGGTGCTGGTCGATCGCCATGGGGATGTCCTCCGTGGGGCGGCGGCCGCGCCCATCGCGGCCTTCGTGGCGATCAGGCGGCGGAGGGGTCGGGCTTGCACCGCCAAGCGCAGCGCGGCGGCCGGAGCATCGCGGAGGAGGGCAGGGCGGCGGCTGTTTTGATTCGCGATGCAAAGGCAGGCTTGCCTGCCGGCGGAAAACAGTTGCCGACCGCACTTGCCGGCCCGGCCGCTCTGACGCCCACTCGCCCTCTAGAAGGCCATGGATGCGGCCCTCTCTCGCCAAGGGACAATCTCCTGCGATCAGCACGACCGGCTCCCCGATGCCGCGCACCTCTTCCCCTCCCGGCGCATTCCGTCACGCCGCGAGCAGGAACCGCGCTCCGTCCTGCGGGACGAGTTGAGACCCCAGATCCTCAGTGAGACTGGGGCTGCCGAGCCGTCGAAGGTCTTCGTTGAAATCGCCCAGCCTCGGCGACAGCGTCAGAACCTCGATCCCGAGCTGCCGCGCACGCCGGCTCAACCGTTCCATCCCACTGCGTCCGGCAGGATCAGCATCGACAGCGACGTAGAGACGCCCCAGCGAAGGCGGGAGCTGGATCGCGGCAAGGTGGTTGGCCGACAGGCCAGCGATCATCGGCATCCTGGGCATGACCATGCGCAGCGACATCATGGTCTCGACGCCTTCGCCGGCCGCCATCACCGGGTTGGATTCGTCGGAGCGCATGCCGAAGCGAACGCCGTTGCCGAGAAGGTCTCCCATCGCCCGCCGCTGCGACGCGACCGGCGCTTTCTCGCCAATGTCGTAGGGATGAAGCCAGGTGCGATGCACGCCGGTGATGCGTCCGCGATCGTCGGTGACGGCTGCGATCAGAGCCGGGAACGTGCGTGTCGGTGCATCATCATGGTCGCGATAATAGCAATGCGGATGGAAACGAAGGAACCGGTCATCGACGATCGCTGAGGCGATGCTACGGTGCTTCAGGTAACCATCGGCCCACGTGTCGGCGATCGGGCGCGCCATGGCGAACAGACGCCGTGCCGCCTCGGCTGTATTGCGCGGCTTCGACGAAAATCGTGATCCAGATAGGGGAGGGGGCTCCGGCAGGGGCAGGCTGAGGAAAGCCCGCGCTTCATCCTTGGCGTCGCGGATGTCGGTGAGGCCACGGTTGAGTGCGATCAGATCCAGCAGGTCGCCATGCTCACCGGTTGCGCCATCGGTCCACTTGCCGGCAGCACCCTTGCCGTAGTCGGGGCCGCTGAGCCTGACATAGAGGGATCGCCCCGGCGTGCCGAGCGTGTCGCCGACAAGCCAATAGCGACCTTCCTTGTGACCGGCACGGAGATAATGCCGGCACACCGCTTCGGCGTGATGCGCGAGGCGGCGTGCCAGCTCGGAGGTCGAGTTGGCGGAGGACATCGTGACGGCCTCCGATCAAGCGGCCGCGCGGTCGATGACCGTCGTGAGCGGGTGGCGATCCAGCAGCCGGCCAACGACATCGAAGCCCGACACGCCGACCGGGACGAAGAAGCGCAGCTTCCAGGCGATGATCTCGCTGAAAAGGCCCATCGCGCGGAGCCGGTCCCGCATGCCCTCAGTGAACCCGGTGAGCTCGACGCGATGATCGTTCATCACGCGCACCCGGCGAAGCTGGAGCCCGTCGGCAAGTTGCAGGACGGCGCGGCCGGCCGAGACCGCCTCCCATGCTTCCCCTGTGGTGAGCGTCGGCGCGCCATCCTGGCCAAGATTGCGATAGAGCGTCGAGAGTGCCGCCGGCGAAATCAGCCGGCCGATGACGCGCTCGCCGTCATCGGTCTGCAGGCGGTAGACCTTGCAGGTCTCGTCGGGGATTCGCTTCCAGATCGGGAGCAGAAGGCCGGTGACGACATGAAACGTCGACGTCGTGAACTCCGGCAGGTCCGCGATCTCGGCAGACCAGGCCGCAACGAAGCTCTCGCGATCCGCTTCCTCCCAATGCGTCTGCGACAGCGCGTCGAGGCCGATCGCATGCCGCTCCGTCGGCCGCAGCAGGCGGACGCGGCGCTCCACCTCGCCGTCGTCGAGCATCAGGCTCGCAGCGGAAACCTGGACGGCGGCGCGGTTCGACTTGGCATTGATCAGCAGCCTGGCATCACGCTCGGCAACGCGCTGCAACGCCTCGTCGAGCGACATCGGCTCGTTGCGATCCTTCCGCGCGATCGTGAAGACGCGGGTTTCGGCGCCGGAGGCGTCATGGACGTAGACGGTGCGGCGCTTGGCGACGACCATGCTGTCGGCCCGCACGGTCTCGACGCCGGCGTCGTAGTGACCCGAGGCAATGGCCCCCTCGATCTTCGCCACCAGGATGGTCTCGAAGACATCGAAGAGCAGGTTTTGCGTGCCGATGGTCAGAGCGAGCAAACGGTTCAGGAAGGTGGTGATCGCCGGCAGCTCCTCCCGGATCGATCCGTCGCTATCGGTCAGCGAAAGGCCCGTGGCGCTCTCGAACTGCTGCAGCGAGCACCCGTCGATCTTGCCAGTGAGGAGGCGCAGATAGAATTGCCGCAGCGCCGCTTTCGCGTAAGCCGATTCGAGATTGTCATCGGCGCGGAACAGGCCCTGGCCGCCGGTCTGGCGCTGGCCCTTGGTGATGGCGCCGAGCGTGTCGAGCCGGCGCGCGATCGTCGACAGGAAGCGCTTTTCCGCCTTCACATTGGTCGCAACCGGACGGAAGAGAGGCGGCTGCGCCTGATTGGTGCGGTTCGTCCGCCCGAGGCCCTGGATGGCCGTGTCGGCTTTCCACCCGGCCTCGAGGAGGTAGTGGACGCGCAGGCGCCGGTTCCGCGCCGAGAGTTCGGCGTGGTAGCTGCGGCCGGTGCCGCCCGCATCGGAGAAGACGAGGATGCGCTTGTCGTCGTCCATGAACGCCTGCGTCTCGGCGAGGTTTGCGGAGCCCGGGCGATTTTCGACGGCAAGGCGATCGAGGCCGTCCTTGCCGGCCTTGCGCACGATACGGCGGGACCGGCCGGTGACCTCTGCGACAATATCCGTCCCGAAGCGCTGGATGATCTGATCGAGTGCGCTCTGGACGGGATCGAGCCCCGCGAGATGCTCGATCATCCGGTCGCGGCGCGCCACGGCCTCGCGGCATTGCACCGGATGGCCATCCTCGAAGACCGGCCGCGACGACAGATTGCCCTCGCTGTCCGTGAAAGGCTGAAAAAGCTGCGTCGGAAAGGAATGCTGGAGATAGTCCAGCACGTATTCCCTCGGCGTCACGTCGACCTGGATATCGCCCCAGTCCTCGGTCGGGATCTCGGCGAGCCGTCGCTCGAGCAGAGCCTCGCCGGTCGACACGATCTGAATAACCGCCGCGTGGCCAGCGGCGAGATCCTGATCGACGGCAGCGATCAGGCTCGGGGTTTTCATCGCGGTAATGAGGTGGCTAAAGAAGCGCTGCTTCGAACTTTCAAACGCCGAGAGCGCGGCCGACATCGCCTGGCCATTGAGCGTGCCCTTGCTCGAGCGGATGTTCGAGGCTTCCATCGCCGCGCGCAGGTTGTTGTGGATGATCTGGAAGGCGCCGGCATAAGCATCGTAGATGCGGATCTGATCGGGGGTGAGCTGATGCTCGACGAGCTCATATTCGACGCCCTCATAGGAGAGCGACCGCGCGGCGTAGAGCCCGAGCGCCTTCAGGTCGCGCGCCAGCACCTCCATCGCGGCGACGCCACCGTCTTCGATGGCGGCGACGAATTCCGCGCGATTGGCGAAGGGGAAGTCGGTGCCGCCCCACAGGCCGAGGCGCTGGGCGTAGGCCAGGTTCTCGACGGTCGTCGCGCCCGTCGCCGAGACGTAGAGGATGCGGGCGTCCGGCAACGCGTGCTGCAGCCGCAGTCCGGCCTTGCCCTGCTGCGAGGCCGCCTGGTCGCCGCGCTCGGTCTTGCCGCCGGCGGCGTTGGCCATGGCGTGGGCCTCGTCGAACACGATCACGCCATCGAAGTCCTTGCCGAGCCAGTCGACGATCTGCTGGACGCGGCTGACCTTACCCTCGCGCTCCTGCGAGCGGATCGTGGCGTAGGTGGTGAACAGGATGCCTTCGTCGAGGCGGATCGCCGAGCCCTGGCGAAACCGCGACAGTGGCGTGACCAGGAGACGTTCCTGGCCGAGGGCCGACCAGTCGCGCTGCGCATCTTCCAGCAGCTTGTCCGACTTCGAGACCCAGACGGCGCGCCGACGGCCGTGCAGCCAATTGTCGAGCAGGACGCCGGCGACCTGGCGGCCCTTACCGGCCCCCGTCCCGTCGCCGAGGAACCAGCCGCGCCTGAAACGAACCGCGTTCTCGGCATCGTCTGGCGCCGCGGCGACCACGTCATAGGTCGCATCGACCGTCCAGGACCCCGCGAGATGACCCGCATGGGCCTCGCCGGCATAGATCACGCTCTCCAGCTGCGCGTCGGAGAGCAGGCCCTCGGTGATCACTTTCGCGGGGAGCCGCGGGCGACAGGCCGGCTTGGGCGGCGCGACCGAGGCCATTGCCGCCGATTGCACCAGAAGGGTCGGATGCGGCATCGCGTCCGGAATCCGGATCGATTGCAGCGCGTAGCCCTCATAGATCGCGTCCGAGAGGCTGCCGCGCTCGGTCGGCGCCCAATCCACGGTCTCGTATGCGAGCTCGACAACCGGCTCGTCAGGCGCCGGCAGCATGGTCGAACGAAGTGGACGCGACGCGGTCGATGGGATCTGGCGCGGCTGCCTGACGATCGACGGGGAGGACGAGCGAGCCGCCGCCATCCCAATGGGCGCGCGCTTCGGCAGCCGCTCGGCGATCCAGTCCAGCAGCATGCCGACGTCGGACGCGGCACCGGGCGAGACCGGAAACGCGCTCGCATCCTCGGCTGGCACCTTGTCGATGACCGTCAGCCTCGTCTCGATCGTCGTGCCGTGAGGCGCGTAGACGCGGCCGTCAATGGCTGCGGAGAACACGACGCGCCCACGTTCCTGGAGGCGGATGAAGCCGTCGCGCCACCGTGGCGCATCCGGCGCCATGCTCGCTCCGGTGATCGCGACCAGTCGGCCGCCGTCCCTCAACCTCGCGAAGGCAGACACGAGATGCTGGAACGCGGCGTCCCGCACTGTCCCATCGACATGAGCGGCAACGGAGAATGGCGGGTTCATCAGGACGACGGTGGGGCCACTGCCCTCGTCGAGCCGATCATCGATCTGGGCCGCATCGTGGTGCGTGACCGTGACCGAAGGAAACAGCATCCCGAGCAGATCCGCGCGCGTCGCGGCAAGCTCGTTGAGCATCATGCTCACGCCAGGCTGCTCCGCAAGAATGGCGAGGAGCCCGGTGCCGGCCGAGGGTTCGAGCACGACGTCCCCGTCCGTGACGCCAGCGGCAACAGCCGCGACGAAGCCGAGGTCGATCGGCGTCGAGAACTGCTGAAAGCTCTGGCTTTCCTCGGAGCGACGGGTCTGGGTCGGCAGCAGCGCCGCGACGCGCGAGAGCATCGCGAGAAGCGCCGCGGGCTTTGCCGCCTGCCGGCGCATGGCCGGGCCATACTTGCGCAGGAACAGGACCTGCGCGGCCTCGCAGGCCTCATAGGCGTCGCGCCAGAGCCACCTGCCATCCGAATCCGAGCCGCCGGTGGCCGCCTCCATCGCACTGCGGAGAATGGGGGTGGTGATGCGGCGCCCGCGTGCGAGCTCTGGCAGAAGGAACTCGGCGGCCGCAAGAATTTGGGCTGCAGTCAATGGGGCGGACGAGGCGGGAGCCGGAGATACAGCGGCACCCGCTGCAGACGAGGGGGAAAGGCCGTTCATGTGGGACGATCCGGGAGAGCTGGGACGGGCAATCCGCCGGTCGCTCTCTCTCAGTCCCGGCCGGATCCCCCCGTTCCGGCCTTTCTCTCACTCTCGGGTCGGCACGCCTGGCCGCGGCACTTGGCGGCGGCCAGCGCGCGGCGGGTCAGGAAACATCGAAGTCATCAGCCAGGCCAAGCTCTTTCAGCCTCGCGACATCTTCGAGACGGACAATTTCGAAGTCGTCGGATCGGTGGCTGAACTCGCCGCGCCACACCTCTCCGAGCGTCGCCCACGCCCCATCCGGCCACACTGCGATATCGTCGGGATGGTACGGCGGCGTCTGCATGGTCGTCCTGCTCATGATCCAGTCTTTCTGAAATTGGTCGGGGTCATTCCCGATGACGCCATAGGAGAGGGCTGGACGGCGCGGTCACCGAGTAGACGAGGGGAACCCCTCGCGGGTTGACCGACACAGCCGGCGAGACCGCTACCAAGGTGGCAATGGAAGGGATGGCCACGGCTCATACACGGGGCATGGGCAAGATGACCGCCAGGACAGACGGTATGCCGGAACCGGAACTATGCCGGATCGCGCCGGAACAGCGGGGACGCCTCCATGGGTACGTGATGAATCGGCGGCGTTAGGCCGCCTGGCGCCACCAGGCGATGCGCTCCTCGCGCGTCGCGCTGGCGAGCCGCAGCAGGAGGTCGCCATGGCACGCTGCCGGCGCGCAGAAGCAGACGAGATCGTGACCGCGAAGCTCGTCGAGAGCTCGAAGAAGATGATGCTGGTCATGCAGCCAGCGCTCATGTTTCGCGATGACGGTCGCACGATCGCCATCGGGGCCAATCCTGAATGGATTGCCCCACTTTGTCCCGCGGCCGATATAGATGGCGCCGTGCGGGACGCCGACCTTGTGCTTGTTGAGAACCTTGCACATCGCCGTCACCTCCTGATCCGCGCTGCAACGGCATGTCGGCGGGACGCAGCCAGGCTTTGCAGGTCACGCTCGACCTCATGGTCGGGGCGGAAACGGCGTGTCCGTTGACCCGCAAAGTGCGGCGTCCAGACAGGACCTGTTGCGGGCGCGTCAGGTCGACGGCGACGTCGCCGGCGGTTCGAGAGGCGGCAGATAGGCGTCGTAGGGGTCCGCATCGGCGAGACGACCAAAGGGGGTCATCGTGAAGTCGGCGCCGTCGCGACCGACGGCACAGATCACGTATCGCGGCGCACCGGTCACCGCGTCAGCACATTCCAGCAAAGCGAGGTTTCCGTCGCGGGCGGCCCGCAGGAGCGTCTGGAAGTTCGCGCGTGCATGGTCGGGTATAGCCATGGCAGGTCTCCTGAATCAAAAGCCCGGCACAGTGGCCGGGCGCAAACGGAGGCGTGAGCAGGGAAGGGGAGGTCAGCCGGGCGCCTGATCGCGCCTCTCGGCGGCACGAATGGCCGCGACCGCCGCGCGAAACTCGGCGGCGCCTTGTTCTTCCGACAGATCGCTGCAAGCGACGACATCGAGACAGGCGGAGCGAATGTCGCTCTCGGTCACCGCGTCCGGGTTGATCGAGGTGAGATCGGGGTCGGCCCCGATCGCCTCGGCAATCTGCTCCTTGACCGCGTGCTCGCGGACACGAAGAAGAACATGCGTGCCGGCATAGAGGGCATCATGCGCATCGTCTCCAAGGAAGTCCTCGACGATGTCGTTGGTGGATTTGCCACGGATGGCGTCAGCCGTGATGACGACGGCCATGCCACCGAAACCGTCCGGACGCATCCGGGTGCAGGTGAAGGCGGAGATGGCGGTGACATGGTCGAGGGTCGGCGAGCGCCGGACGATGTCCTGCAGGATGAATTCCCACGACATCCCGCTGAGGTCGATCTCGACATGGGTGTCGTCATCGGTGAGCGCCGCGATCCTTTCAGAGATATAGGCGTTCACGGTACTCTCGGTGTCGGCCGAGGCGGCGATCGCACGCCGAAGGTCTGGAACCGGGAGCTCGAAGCTGTCGCTCGGACCGATCTCGGCGAAGAGGTACAGACCGTCTCCGTCCGCCTCGGTGTCGAAGATGTGGCCGAGGATCAAGCGCTCGAGCGCCGTCATGTCGGCACTGGGGATGGTCGGTTGGATCACCGTGGGAGAGTGATAGTCAGCCATTAGGTCTGCTCCTGAAATGAAAAGCCCGGCGTGAGGGCCGGGAAGCGGAAAGGACGGACGACGTGTTCGCATCGGCGGATGCGACGGATCGCGATGGTGGACGACGAGCGCGTCACAGGCGGAATGTGCGGACGAGCTCCTGAGCGTTGCGGTGATGTTCGAGCATCACGCGATAGAACTGCTTGCGCTGGGCACGCTTGGCGGGATCGTGCCGGGCTTGTCGCGCGAGCTTGCGAGACGCGGCGCGGACGACGGCTTGCCAGCTCGCATGAACGGTGATGTCGAGCCGAAGATAAGTGCCGTACATGATCAGGCCGCCTCCGTGCTCGCTGCCGCCAGGGCGGGATCGACCTGGAGTTCAAGGCGCTGCGCGCGCCCCATCCAGGGCTCCGGGCGGATGGTCCGAACCCAATCGGCGAAGGACGGGATGAAGCCGAGATCCTCCTGAACGTGCTGTTCGCCGACCCAGCGGGTCGGGATCACACGGCCGGTCGAGAGCGTGATCGTGGTGCCGAAAATGGTCTCCGCCATGAAGATGCCCTCGGCGTGGTGCCGCAAGGCGCGGTGGCGAAAGTCCGCGGTGATCTGCTTCGATGCATCGAACCAGCTATGAATTGCGAGATAGTCCTCGACCGTTCCGCCCCATTTCTTCACCGAGGACAGGGCGTGGTGATAGGGATGTGCCATCGTCGCCTCCTCAGAACTCGTGGACGTAGTTTTCGGTGGCGCTGTAGCGCTCGTTGTAGTCGAGGCTGATCGACCGCTGTTCGACGTCGAATGTGAAATCGCCATAGGCGCCGTCGCCGTCCTGCCATCCGCCATGGGTCTGGCCGAGGAAGTCGTAGGCGAGTTCCTCGATGGCGGCCCGCAGCGACAGCAACTGCGTCCTGGCTTCCGGCTCACCCCACGCAAGCCCGGCTATTTCGACCAGGGTGTCCGGAAGCGAGACGGCCTCGGCTCCCGCGAGGGCGTCGATGCTCTCGATCTGCCCACTATCGCCATAGCCGTCGAAATTGACGGCGACACTGGTGATGCCGGCGGCCGCGAGCGCGTTGAACAGCGTCTCCTTGTTCGATGTGAGACGATCAACGGCCTGCCGATGGCTTTCGTCGAGTTTGCTCGACCAGTCGTCGAGGCCGGCCGGCGTGATCGGCGTAGGGTTGTCCTTGGTCATGATGGGCTCCTGAAAATGAAAAGCCCGGCTCGAAGCCGGGCGGGTTGGGGACGCTTGAGGAGAAGTGTGCACAGGACAAACCGCGGTCGATCACGGCGGCGCCGGGATCACTTGGTATTCGACGGGTCGTCCGTCGACGAAGGTCGGCACCAGCAGGCGAGCACGTTCGCAAGCGGCGTCGGCGTCCTTGCGCTCGAGAAAGCGAAACGCCCGTGCAATCGACAGGGAAGCGCGTGTTCCCCATTCGGGGTCCCAGCCGCACAGGTAGTCCTGTTCGCCGAAGCTGTTGATCACGCGGGCGACGACGAAACCGGTCGGCGGGATGTCGCCGATATCGGGGTCGCGGGCGCCGGCAAGGATCGCTTCGCCCTTGGCGATCGCCGCATGGGCGCGCGGAATCCAGTAGGATCTTTCCTGCCCATCGAGATCGCGGTCCTGGGCGAGCAGTTTCAGCAGCCCGAGCAGGATCTCGAAATGAACGGCCTTGCGGGTGACGGCCTCGCCGAAGTGGGTCGGCACCGGCAACGCGACCCCATAATAGGCGGCGTCGGCGCCGGGCCAGATGCCGGACACATAGGTCTCTCCGGCGCTCTCATAGTCGCGTTGCTCGCGCGACCAGTCATCGTCCTCGATGGCCAGACGGCAGGCCTGCGCGAGCGTCTCGGCCTCGTATGTCTGATGCCGGAAAACCGGCAGGTGATAGGTGGTCTCGATGGTGAAGGCGGGCATCGTCGTGCTCCTGAAACGGAAGCGGCCCGGCATCGCTGCCGGGCTGCAGGTTGATGGGGATGGGACATCAGGCGGCGTGCGATGGGCTCGGCCGGGTCGCCATCACGGCGCGCACCTGCGCGGCGAGGGCGGGTATGTCGTCGAGCAGGGACAGCGGCGCGAAGTGATTGGCGCCGCCGGTATAGTCGCGGCGATCGCGACAGGTCCGGATGAGAATGCCGGTGTCGCAGCGGCTCGCCGGCTGGCAGACCTGCACATAGATCTGCTCGCCATGGAGAGTGATTTCGCCCGAGACGGCGATGCCGCCCTGGTTCGAGCGGAGATCGAAGCGGCCGGCAGGAAGGCGCAATTCGGCGACGAGCTGGCGCAGGCGCGCTCGGGCCGTCGCGTGGAACCGGCGCTTGCGTTCAGCGTGATAGGAGCAGTCGGCGTACCAGTCCATCACACGGCCTCCTGCGCCGGAGTCCCCGATGCGTCGTCGGCGGCGGATGCATCGCCGAAGTCGTCGATCTGCTCGATGCGGGCCTCGGGGTGTCGGTTCTGCCTGAGCCAAGCGTCGGCCGCGGCGCGGTCATCGGCGAGATGGAGAAGCTCGACGGCTTCGCCATAGGGCCGCACGATGCGCCACCTGGCGGCTTTGGGAATGTCGATGACCTCGAACTGCAAGGCGCTGTCGACGCCATGGGTGCGATGGACGATGACGAGCACGATATCGGCGCTGCTGATGTCGCCCTCATGCAGGGTGATGGTGGCAATCCCGCTGAACCGGCCGGTTCCGAAGGCCGGGGACTTGCGGATGAGCCGGCCGACGCCATTGGACCGCCGCCATGCTGCAAGCTTCCTGGTGAAGCGCGCCGGCGGCCGGGGGGTGCCGTCGGAGAACCGGATGAGGGCGCCGAGGGGCGCCGTGTCGTAGATTGCCTTGGCGGACATGATTGGGCTCCAGAAACGACGAAGCCCGGCGCGGGGCCGGGCTCATCTGCGGATGGTGGGGTGAAAGGAGCCGGGGCGACCAATGCCGCCCCGACGTCTCAGCGGATCATTCGGCCGCGTCGAGGTGTTCGAGTTCGCCGTCCGGATCGCCGGTCGCGCCTTCGTCGGCATCGATGTCGCCGGCGAGGAATTCAGGCAGGTCCTCGTCGCCGGCGTCGTGGGCCGACGCATCAGGTCCCTCGACGGCCACGTCGCCCGTGCGCAGCGGCTCGGGCAGCCAGCCGGAGTCGGCGAGCAGACGTTGAGCTTCGGCTGCCATGTCGGCCTTCTTCAGGTGGTCGATGAGCTGCGCGGATTGCTCCCCCTTCGCCTCGCGCACCGCCTCGAGGATCCGGACCTTGGGCACGCGGCCGAGATAGTTCTCGACCGTCGGGACCCAGCCGACCGCCGCCATGTCCAGTGCCACGGCGCGCGCCAGATGATCGGCGTGAGCCTGCCGGTCCTTGTTGCGGTTCCAGGGCTCATGCACGGCGTTCACCGAGAGCGACGCGCAGTACGCGAAGAGCGCCTGGCGGCTGTCGCCGTCGAAAGCGACCAGGGCGTTCCACAGATCCGCGGACTTCTCCGGCAGGTGCTTCTGCCATTCCTCGTGCCGCTCACCGATCGCCTTGGCGGACGGCGTGTCCTTCAGGCCCGGGGCCTGAGCCGTGAAGCCGCTGCTCTTGGCGGTGATCTCGACGCAGGTGTCCGACGCATAGCGGTAGAAGGCGTTCAGCACGAGCACATGCAGCACCGCGAGGAAGGCCGTGTCGAAATCCGCCCCGACCGCCTCGCGCAGGGCCAACGTGCGATGCGCCGTCAGCTCGATGATCAGACGCTCGGAAAGCGGGCGGAGGGTGTCCTCCTCTTCCGGTTCCGCCTCCACGCCGTCGCCATCGCCCGTGGGCGCTCCGCCGACGGTGATCGCCGCCTGCGAGACAGGTGCGCGAGCGCCTGCGCCGGGATTGTCGCCCCCGGTCGCGGTGCCGGCGTCTGCATCAGGGGCGGCCTCGTCTTCCGGCCTGACGAAGCCACGCTCGATTTCGAGCTCACCATCGGCATCGATGCTGACGAACACGCCAGCTCGGGCGATATCGGCCGGATCGTAGCGAAGCGGGCGATCCTCGAATTCCGCGATCGCCGTCTCGAGTTCACCAAGGCGCTCATCGACCTCGTCGGGAAGCTCCTCGGCGCTGTCATACTGCTCGTTCAGCGTGTCGAACTCGGCCTTAAGCGCCTCGTAGCTCGCAAGCTCCTCCGCCGACATGTCGATCGGTTCGCCGACCAGACGGCGCAGGCCGTTTGCGTAGCCGTACTTGAAGTCGAGTGCCGCCGAGACCCATTTCCAGCCCTCGCTCGCGATGGTCTGCGCCTCCGCCTTGAGCCTGTCGTCGACCAGCCGGTCGAGAAGCGCCGGATCCTGCAGCCAGCCGCCATGATCGTCGGTGAAGAGATCACGCATCACCACGCCGCCGGCCGCTTCATAGGCGTCGAGGCCGACGAACTGAGCGCGACGGTCGCTGACGCGCACCGCGCTCTCGGTGAGAAGCCTGCGGATGTAATAGGCCTCCTTGTTGTAGGAACGGGACAGGCTGTCCCAGATCTGCTCCTGACGGGCATGGTCCGAGGAAACGCTGAACGCGGTGAGCTGCTCCAGCGTCATATCCTCGGCCGCATAGACCTCGAGCAGCTTTTCCGAGATGGTCGTGAGCCGCAGCCGCTGCTTGACGACATTGACCGGCACGAAGAAGCGTGCGGCGATCTCCTCCTCGCTAAGGCCCTTGTCGATCAGG
Source organism: Roseixanthobacter finlandensis (assembly GCF_043195105.2). Classification (NCBI taxonomy): domain Bacteria; kingdom Pseudomonadati; phylum Pseudomonadota; class Alphaproteobacteria; order Hyphomicrobiales; family Xanthobacteraceae; genus Roseixanthobacter; species Roseixanthobacter finlandensis. Next base: position 164,322 of record NZ_JBAFWO020000001.1, read on the forward strand.
GCCTTGAAGCTGCGGAACTGGTCGAGCGGGTGGAGCGCCTGGCGCTGGACGTTCTCGGCAAGCGAATCCTCCTCCGCCGAGGTGCCGGACGAGGCGTCCCCGACGACGCAGGGCACCAACGCAGTCTTGGCGAGGCGCTTCTGCTTCACGAGGAGTTCGAGGGCACGATAGCGGCGGCCGCCGGCGGGAACCTCGTACATGCCGGTCTCGGTTCCCTCCTCGTCGAGCACGGGGCGGACATTCAGGCTCTGCAACAGCTTGCGGCGGGCGATATCCTCCGCCAGTTCCTCGACGCTCACGCCGGCCTTGATCCGGCGAACATTCGCCTGGGACAGGATCAGCTTGTTGAAGGCGATGTCCCGGGCGCCGTTCAGGACGATCTTCTGGATGGCAGGTGCCATGTTCGTTCTCCGTGGCGGACCGGCCGGGAGCCTCTCTCCCCGCCTCCTGATCCGTCACGAAGTGACCCGGCCCCTCTCTCGCTCTCGGCTCGGGCACGAACGGCCGCAGCCCGGCCGGCGCCCGCGACGGAAATGTTGACGGCCGAACAACGATCTGGAACCGAGCGCCCCGACTCGGTATGAAAGCTGCGGGGCGGTACGCGCCGCCCTGGGGCGTGGAAACCCCAAGAGTACCGGTTTGGCGCCGGCCGTTACGGCGCCGGATTCCTTGACCATGCGGTCGGGGAGCCTGCGACGTATGTCCAGGCGCCCCCGGGTGCTAAAGGTCGTAGGGACCGGGTACTCTCGGTTTTCCAACTCCCCGATCATGGGTGGTCGAGGGCATGTTTGCGGGGGCGGACCGCAGACACATGCCCTGGGAGTGGGAGACCGAGGCGTGGCAAAAGCCGTCGCACCCGAGCCGGGTTCCCTGGAGGAGCGCGCCGTCGCCGCGCACCGCGCCTATCTGATGGCGCTGGTCGCGTGGGAGCGCACGCTGCACCGGATGAACTGCGCAATCTGCAGCCCTTCAGATCTGTGCGAGAACGAGCGTGTGCAAGTCTGTGTCGCTGCCGAAGCCGAGAAAGAATCACGTCGGATCGCGTTCCGTGATCTCTGTGACGAACTTGGATTTGTTCCCGCCGGCCATGTTATTGCGTTGCCGGCAGAAGAATTATCGGCCTGCTGTGATTTAGCTTCGTCGCATTGAAGCGGAGTTGAGATCATCGGCTCAGACGCCGCACAGGCCTTCGCATTCGTTCGCGAAGAGATCCTGCTGACCGCGGTCGGCGGCGGTCGACAGATCCGCCTGCTCCAGCGGAACGGCCGAACGATGGAGGTAGAGCTCGGCGCGCATGCCCCGCATGCCTGTTCGAATCGCGCGGTCGACGGTGACCGCGTCACGCCACCCTTCCGCGTCGTGGTCGCGAAGAGCGCGCCACATGGCGTCGCTGTGGAACGGACACCCGATGCAGCTGCTCTTCGGCGGTCGAGGATATCCGTGCCGATCGAGCCAGCGCAGGCAATCCCAGCGAGTCATCCGCCGCTCGATCAGGGGCCAGCGATTGACCTGCCAGGCTTCCCGGCTCGGCTTCATCCGGACCACTTCGTCTAGCGAGATGCCGATCCACTGTTCGACGACAGCGTGGTTCGGCGAGTGTCGGCCGGTGAGACCTGCGAGCTCCCGGACCTTCCTGCGGATGGGCACGATCTTGTACTCTGACGTGCATTGGCGGCGGATCATGCCGACGTCGACGAGATCGGTCGCGAGGACCCGCTCGCCGATCTGGACGTCTTCGCCATCCTCATCTTCGCCATAGACGGCGATCGGGGCGCCAGCGGGCGTCACGGTGCGGGTGAAAGCGGGAATCGAAGCCCATCGCAGGCCGCGGGCGCCGTCCAGGAGATCCTCGCGGAGATTGCCGGCCGCGACAACATGCACCGGAAATGGCAGGACCGCCTCCGAACGGAGCCAGGCAAGATGATCATAGATCGCGCGTGGTTCCCAGCCGGTGTCGGCAAAGATCGCGCAGTGGGGGAGGGGGCCTATTTCGCCATGCGCCGCCATCAGGGCGAGAGTGGTCGACTGGACGCCGGCGCCGAGGCTGAGGATACGAAGCGGCTCCGCCGGGTCGTTCTTGACAGGGAGGCCGTGCATCACGCCGCCTCCTGCTCGGCGCCGTCCATGTCCTGGTCGGCGAGGCTGGCGGCTTCGGGAAGGAAGGCCAGCAGATAGTCGGCCGCTTTCGAGGCGGCGCTGGCGGCACGGACGATGGCGCGGTTGTCCTCGCGAACGATGTCCAGCCACGCGCCGAGATAATCTGCATGCCGAACGGTCGGGACGATGCCGAGCGACGCGCAGACGAAGGCGGCCGAGAGCTCGGCCACGCATTCCTCGATGAAGTAGGGCTTGGAGCCGAACGCTCCGCTCTGGTCGCGCCCGAGACGTTTCCTGGCTCCCGTCCAATGCGACAGCTCATGGGCGGCGGTGCGGGCGAAATTGATCGGGACGTGGAAGGCGCCAGGACGTGGCACTTGGACGTAGTCGTGCCGGGTGTCGTAAAAGGCCTGGTCGCCGCCGAGACGAAAATCGGCGCCGCTGGCCTTGATGAGGGCGTCGATCGCCGGCGGCACGACGGCGTCGGGAACAGCGGGCACCGGCGCCGTCAGCGTGTCGGGGAGACCGTCGCACTGGTCGGCGTTGAAGACGGTGAAGCGCTTCAGGAAGGGGATGCCGCCGCGCCCGTCACGGTCCCGGCTGCCGCGCGCATTGTCCTCGCCCGGCGTGAAGCGGCTGGCATAGACGACGGTGGTGCCATGCTCGCCCTTGCGCACGCTGCCGCCGAGCCCGAGCGCCTGGCGGAAGGTGAGCCAGTGCTGGGTGCTGAAGCCGTGCTCGATGACGGTGTGCCAGAGAATGAGGATGTTGATACCGGAGTATTTTCGCCCCGTCGTGGCGTTTCGCGGCATGGCCAGCGGGGCGGCGGCGGCGGACCAGGGCTGGACCCAGGGGACGCGGCCGGCCTCCAATTCGGCGATGATGCGGTCGGTGATGTCCTGGTAGAGTGACGCCCGGTTCGGGGCAGGGCGCCGGCGGGTGGCTGCATGGTCCATGGCGGGTCTCCGCGACGGGCCGGCCGCGAGCCACTCTCGCTGGTCCCTCGACCCGTCACGGCCGGACCGGCCACCCTCTCGCTCTCCTGGAGGGCCTGCCTCCCGCGCCCATCCTTTCCCGGCGATCCGCGGCTTGGCCTCTGCCGCGCGACCGATCGTTACCGCAGGCGCAGACCCGGGACGGGGCTGCGTGGAGACGGTGCAGCCGGCGGCATAGAGCGGGGTCCGACCCCCATCGGACGCGCCCTTGAACTGCCACCTTTATGGTGGCATATTTCGACCATGGAGAAGCGGCGGCCGACCTATGATCTCGAGGCCATCAAACTGGCACTGGGGTCGGTCGACCGCTTGGCGATGACGACATCGGCGCTGCGGGATGCGACGGCGCTCGGATTCGATCGTGGTGGCATCGTCGAGACGATTATCGGCATCGAGCGGCGCATGTTCTTCAAGTCGATGACAACGTTCGCCGATCATCGCGTCTGGCAGGACGTCTATCATGTGCCGGCGCGGGGATTGACGCTCTATGTGAAGTTCCAGGCGGACGTCATCACCGAGTTCACGGTCATGTCGTTCAAGGAGAAATGACCATGGCGATGAAAGAGACGGTGCTTCCCGACACCATGACGGCGCCGGAAACTGGCGAGATCCTGACGCGCAGCGTGCGGCCGTTCGTGGTGGCCTATAAGGGCGTGAGCCTCATGGTCGAGCTGCCCGGCTATTATCCGGCCGGCGAGGGCGACGGCATCCATGTCGGCAAGGACATGGCGGTGGTTGACGTGGCGCTGCGGACGCTGAAGGAACAGGTTGACGGCACGCCGTCGCCGGCGACGATCCGGCGTGTGCGCACCAAGCTGAACCTCTCCCAGCGTGACGCTGGCGCGTTGCTCAAGGTCGGCGAGAACGCCTTCGACAAATACGAGCGCGGGCTGGTCGAGCCGAGCGGCCCGACCAGCCAGCTGATCAAGCTGCTCGATCGCCATCCGGAGATGGCCGACGAGTTGCGCTGACTGGAGTGGATGTTTGGAGCTCTGCCATGCCGACCTGGCCGAAGGACAAATTGCTGAAGCATGGACCCGAGCTGCCGATGGAGGAGCGGATCCGGCGCTACCAGCACAACATACGCGCCATCCGGGAGTCCGGATGTCCAGTGCCGACATCGGCTTATGCCGATACGCTCGACCCTGCCGAGATCGAGCTCTGGTTTGCCGACAACGCGTATCGTAGCCATCGCCTGAAAGAGGCGATCAAGGGATTGGCGGAGCTGCCACCGGATAGCCAGATTCCCTGACCGCGGGGACCCCGCCGGGGCCCCGCGTCGAGAGCGCCTCATCGCGCATAGGGATCATATTCGTGAATGACCGAGGCAGGGTCGCCGTCGAATTCGTCCGAGGGGAGAACGCCATAGCCGCCGTCGGACTCGAAGAGCGTGATGCAGACCATCAGGGTCTTGGCGAGGTTCCAGGCGTGGTCTTGAGCAAGGGTGAGGTTCTGCGACATCGTATCAGCTCCCGTCTTGCGGCGGGGACCATCCCCGCTCGACAGGCGCCCGAAGCGTCCGGATTACGGCCGCGATCACCTCGCAGGCGAAGCCGCAGAGGCCGCATGCGCGCATAGCGGACCCCTGGCGGGTTGATCGCAGAAGGCCATGGCCGAGACCAAGGAATTGCGCTGATTGAGAGCGGGGTGGCTCACCGTGGAAGCCCCGGGTGCCGGGGTCGCAGAACTCTGTCAGAAGCGGGCCGTACCCTGCCTCCGCAGCCTGCTGGCCGTCACGTCGGCTGATCCGAGCCGACCGTCATCACCAAAACGAATCGATCACGGGGCAACTGATTCAATCATTGCGTTGGACCATGCGCGCACGCGCGTGGGACTGTGCATCATGCTAGACGATCATCGGCCCTCGCCATCAATGCTTCAGGTTCTCGTGCTCGACCGTATCGACGCGTCGCAGAACATGGCGCGTTACTATGTGCTGTCGATCGAGCCGACGTTATTCGGGGAGACGGCGATGGTGCGCGAATGGGGGCGGATCGGGAGCTTTGGGCAACGCCGCACTGAACTCTACGCGCAGCGCGAAGATGCGCGCATGGCGCTTGGAACGTGGCTGGATCGCAAGCTTCGGCGCGGCTATCAGCTTCGGATCGCGCCCGCACTCCACGGTGGGAACGGCACGACTCGATTGCCCGATAGCCGTCACGAATGATCGCGGCGCCAGTGCGCAATGGTGATTTCTAACCATACCCGCCGCGCTTGATTC
>NZ_JBAFWO020000002.1:0-81032 GCF_043195105.2 Roseixanthobacter finlandensis
ACTCGGGCGAAACCTGCCCGATGATGCAGGCCGCATAGTAGCAGAGGCCAAATGGTGGCGCGAAGATGCCAATACCCATCGCGAGGATCACGATCATGCTGTAGTGCACTTCGTGGATGCCGAACTGCTTTGCGATCGGGAAAAGAAGGGGCCCGAACAGAACGATGGCCGGGATGCCTTCGAGGAGGCTGCCTAGCACTGCGAAGGCGATGAGCGAGACGAGCAGGAAGCCGGCTTGGCCGCCCGGAACTGCTGCCATCGCGTGTGCGAGGCTGTGCGAGAACCCGGATTGGGTGAGGGCCCAAGCCATGGCGCTTGCAGCGCCCACGATGAACAGGATGGCGCCCGAGAGCGAAGCCGTACGGGCCAACATTGGTATTGCTGCGCGCCAGCTAAGGCCGCCGCGGTACACCGCGAGGCCGAGAAGAAGCGAATACGCGATCCCGATGGTGGAAACCTCCGTTGCGGTGGCGAAGCCCTCGACGACGGCGGTACGGATGAGAAACGGAAGCAGCAAGGCCGGGAGGGCCACGACGAGGCTCTTCATCACCACAGACAAAGGGGCACGGGTTACCTTGACACGGTCATCATCCTTGCCGGCGCGATAACGCGCTACCAGCGCGAGTACGAGCGCCAACACGATCGCGGGCAGGATCCCTGCCGTGAACAGAGCCGCAATGGAGACGCCCGTCACCGATGCGATCGCAATCAGCACGATCGAGGGCGGGATCGTCTCGCTCATCGCGCCAGAGGCCGCGAGGAGGGACAGCAACTCGCCGTCTTGCATGCCGCGGCGACGCATCTCGGGAAAAAGCACCGGGGCGACCGCGGCCATGTCCGCGGTCTTCGAGCCAGAGATGCCAGACACCAGAAGCATCGCGCCCAGCAGCACGTACGACATCCCAGCCCTCACATGGCCTAGCAGGGACGCCAGGAACTCCACCATCACGCGAGCCATGCCGGTCACGTCAACGAGTTGACCAAGAAGGACGAAGAGCGGGATAGCAAGCAACATGAGGCTGCTCATGCCCTCGTCGATACGGCCGACGACGATTGTAAGCGGAGTTGATGTGACGGTCAGAAGGTATGCAGAGGTGGCGAGAGCGAACGAAAAGGCGATCGGAACGCCCGCGGTTACTGCAACCCCCAGCAGACCAACAAAAAAGACGAGAAGTGCCCAATTGCCCAAGCCGGCGAGCAGGGGAGAAGCTATCGAGAGCGCGACGGCCAACACTCCGAGGACGCCTGCGACACTCGCGAGATCAGCGAGACTATGTCGCGCCAGCCGGAGCGTGCAGCTAAGGAGCGCCAGTCCGAATCCAACCGGAACTGCCAGGGCCCTTACCGTTCCCGACCAGCCCAGAGCGGGCGTCTCTACGAAGGATTGGTCATCCGTGTAGTCGTAAGCCGGATGAAGCATCAGGATGACGAAGACGAAAACCGCACCGACCGCGAGCGTCTCGCACCAGGCTTGCGCGCGCGGGGACATGGACCCAACCACGAAGGTTAGGCGCATGTGCTCCCCGCGCTGGATTGCCACTACAGACCCGAGCATTGCAAGCCACAGAAAGAGCAGGGACGCGAGCTCGTCCGACCAGATGATCGGATGTCCGAGGGATCGAGCGCAAATCCCGGCAAACAGGATTACGACTTCCGCGATCACAAGTAGGGCGGCGGGCACCTCCACCAGACGGCGTAGCCAATGTTCGCCGACGCGAACCCAAACCGAATGGTGAGCCAACTCCGAGCGGGCTGCCTCGTGGGTGCCATCCACGGCGTTCATGCTAGGGGACCCGTCACTTCTTCCAGCGCCTTCCACGCTTCGGGGCCGAACTTGCCTTTCCACTCCTTGTAGAAGCCGGCCTGCGTCAAGGCCTTTCGGAAAGCGTCCTTATCGGCACTTTCAAAGGTCAGGCCCTTCGCCGTGAGTTGCGCCTTGAGAGTTCCGTTCAGCTTCGCAACGTCGTCTCGCTGTTCCATCGAGGCTTGGTCGAACTCTCGTCGAACGATCGCCTGGAGATCGCTCGGCAGCCGACTAAAGGCGCGCCGGTTTGCTACGAGCCAGAAGGGATCCCAGATGTGGTTCGTCTCCGAGACGTATTTCTGGACTTCGTAAAGCTTCCCAGCCTCAATCGCGACTAGCCCGTTCTCCTGGCCGTCGACGAGGTGCGTCTGAAGCGCCGTGTAAAGCTCGCTGAAATTGATCGATGTCGGATTCCCGCCAAGTGACGAGAAGAGAGAGGTGAAGATTGGCGAGACTGGTACCCGGATCCGATATCCCTTTAGATCGTCGGGTGTTTTGATCGGCTTCGATGCCGACGTGATCTGGCGAAAGCTGTTATCGGAGGCCTTGGCAGCGACAATAAGGCCTGCCTTCTCGATCTGTGCGCGAACGTAGACACCAACAGGGCCGTCGACTCCGCGCCAAGCCTGGTCGTAATCGGAGAAGGCGAAGCCAACATTCGTTATGGCGGCTCCGGCCGCCACAGTGGAGATGACCGAACCAGCGATGTTTAGGAATTCGATTCCGCCGGATCGTACTTGGGTGATGAGGTCCGTGTCGGTGCCAAGCTGGCTTGCCGGGAAGAATTTCAGTTCGATGCGACCATTCGAGCCCTGCTCAATCCGCTTGCATGCCTGCTCCAGGCGCGCATTGATCGGCTGGGTCAGTGATTGCCCCGTCGCGACCTTGAAGCTGAACTCGGCTGCCATAGCAGGCTTGGTGCTGATCGCCGCGAGCGAGATGCCGGCTGCGGCGCCGGTGTCAACGGCGGCGCAAAAGTCGACCACGGCGGCGGAGCAAAACCAGGCCAGTTGGTGAGGATGTGCGCCATGGCGCGCGCGCTTCCCACATAGCTGGCGCGTGCCATGGCGCGCTGGCCCGTCAGGGCCAGTAGTTGTAAGATGCCTGGATCTTGATCAGCGCCGCTTGCGGGCAGTGCTGTTGGCGAGGCGGTAACTTTCGCCGTTCATCTCGAGGATGCTGACGTGGTGGGTCAATCGGTCGAGCAGTGCGCCGGTCAGGCGCTCCGAGCCGAATGTCTCGGTCCATTCATCGAAGGGCAGATTGCTTGTGATGAGGGTCGATCCGCGCTCATAGCGCTGCGAGATCAGTTCGAACAGCAACTCGGCACCCGTTTTCGACAGGGGCACGAAGCCGAGCTCGTCGATGATGAGAAGCTTGTAACCGGCCATCTGCTTCTGGAAGCGCAGCAGGCGGCGCTCATCGCGGGCCTCCATCATCTCGCTGACCAGCGCTGCGGCGGTGGTGAAGCCAACCGAGAGGCCCTTCTGACAAGCGGCCCGCCCGATGCCGAGGGCGACATGGGTCTTGCCGGTGCCGGACGGGCCGAGGGCAATGACATTCTCGCGCCGTTCGATCCATTCGCACCGGGCCAGTTCCAGCACCTGCATCTTGTTCAGCTTCGGAATGGCCGCAAAGTCGAAGCTGTCCAGGCTTTTGACGGCCGGGAACTTCGCGGCCTTGATGCGCCGCTCGACCATTCGCCTTTCCCGGTCGATCAGTTCGAGTTCGACAAGCCGTGCCAGGTATCGGACATGGTCCAGCCCTTCCGCCGCGCATTGGCGGGCCAGCTTTTGATGTTCGCGCAGGAAGGTCGGCAGCTTCAGCGCTTTGAGGTGATGGGCGAGCAGGATTTCCGGGGCATCACTCATGCCGCATCATCCGACAGCAGCCGCATGTAAGACCCGGCCTTGGTCTTCTCGACCATCGCCTTCGGCAGGTAGGGATAGCAGTCGAGGTCCAGTCGCGGCGGACGACGCTCCACCCGGCACAGGAGAAGATGCTTCACCGCATCGAAGCTGAGCGCCCCCATCCGAAGAGCCTGGAGCACTGCCGCCCGCACGTCCGCCAGATCGAAGGCCTCCAACAGCCGCAGGACCTGAACATATTCGCGCCGACCCTGTCGGTTCATCCGCACCTCCATCAGGCGGCGCAAGGTGGCGAACTCCTCCGGCAGGTCCCAGCCCTGTAACGGGGCGGCTTGATCCAACGCATTGATCTTCTGCTCGATCAGCGGGAGGTAATGGATCGGGTTGAAGACCAGTTCGTCGCGATCCCAGCATCGGGGATGGCGGGCGATCACCTCGCCCCGGCAGCCAATCACCACCTCATGGATATAGCCCCGGATCCAGACATCCTGGTGGCCGTATGCAACCGGCACCGAGTAGTCGTTGGTCTTGTAGCGCACCAGAGATTGCGACGAGACCCGGCCGTTGTCCTGATCGCAGGCATCGAACGGCGCCGCCGGGAGGGCGCGCATCGCAGCAAGGTCACGCTGCAATCTCTCACCGATCGTCTCGCTTTCGCCGCGCAGGACTGCGCGCTGACGCTTGCGGCACTGCTCCTCCAGCCACAGATTGAACGCGTCCCAAGTGGCGAACTCCGGTAGCGGCACCATGAAGTTGCGCCGAGAGTAGCCCACCAGGCCTTCGACATTCCCCTTGTCGTTGCCCTTGCCCGGCCGGCCATAGCGATCCCGGATCAGGTAGTGCGACAGGAACCCGCTGAACAGCGAGGCACGCTTTCTGGTTCCATCCGGCAGGATCTTCGCCACCAGGCACCGGTCGTTGTCGTAGAGCACAGACTGGGGAACCGCACCGAAGAACGCGAAGGCATGGATATGGCCATCCACCCAGGCCTCGGCCACCGCTGCAGGATAACCCCGGACGTAACAGCCATCGCTGTGCGGGAGGTCCAGCACGAAGAAGTGTGCCTTCTGCTCGACCCCGCCGATCCGGACCAGGGCTTCGCCGAAGTCGGCCTGAGCGTGGCCCGGCGGATGCGACAGCGGCACGAACACCTCCTGGCCACGTCGCTCACGTTCCCGGATGTAATCCTTGATGATCGTATAGCCGCCGGTGAAGCCACACTCATCGCGAAGCCGGTCGAACACCCGCTTCGCCGTATGCCGCTGCTTGCGTGGCATGATCCGGTCAGCCTCCAACCACCCCTCGATGATCGGGATAAACGGATCGAGCTTCGGGCGGCGGACTTCGACCGTTCGACGGTAGCCGGGCGGAACCGAAAACGACATCATCTTCCGAACCGTGTCCCGCGACACATTAAACACCCGTGCCGCTTCCCGCTGGCTCATGCCCTCCGCACAAGCCTGACGAACTCTCAGATATAGCTCCACGCTGTAAATCCCCACGCCCTCCCTGCTGCCGCAGAAAGGGAAAACTGGACGACTTTTAAGCCGCCCGCAGCCGCATCATGCCGCCGCTACCGTGGACGAATTTCGCACCGCCGTTCTCACTCGCCGCGGCCTGCGGATCGTCGACCGGCCGCTTGTCCACCGGGATGCTCTCGCCGGTGACGGGAGCTTGGTTGACGCTCGATTCGCCGACCAGCACAAACCCGTCGGCAGGCATGCGCTCGTTCGGCTTGATGATTGCGATATCGCCGACCGCAAGCTGCTCGACCGGGATTTCGACGGTTTGGCCGTCACGCCGCACGAGCGCGGTCTGGGGGGCCAGTTCGGCGAGCGCTTCGATCGCCCGCTTGGCCCGCCCCATCGCATAATGCTCGAGCGAATGGCCCATGCTGAACAGAAACAGGAGCAGCGCGCCCTCGGCCCAGGCGCCCAGCGCCGCAGCCCCGCCGGCCGCGACCAGCATGAGCGTGTCGATCTCGAAGCGCTTCAGGCGCAGATTGTCGATCGCCTCGCGCAGCGTGAAGTAGCCGCCGCATCCATAGGCGGCGACATACAGGGCGAGCGGCAGCCAGTCCGGACGACCAACGATCAGCTTGTCGATCGCAAAGCCGACCGCAAGGAACAGGCCGCAGGCGAGCGCAAAGACAATCTCCGTGTTTGCGCCAAAGATGCCACCGTGCTCATGAGCGTGGCCCTCCTCGTGGTCGTCGTGCTCTCCTGGTCCGTGATCATGTCCGGCGTGGTCGGGCTCAGGCGGGTTCCTCTCAAGGGTTGCCCGAATGGCCGCCTCATCGGCCTGCTCCCGATCGTACTCAATGCGCGCCAGGCCTCCCGCGCTCACATCGGCTTCAAGGACACCGGGAATTGAGAGCAGGCGGTCGCCGAGCGTGCGCGCACGCCGTTGGTGGACCGGGCCACCAAGATCGAGGACCGCATGGCCATATCGCGCGCTGATCTGAGCCCCGGTGCCGGTTGCGAGCTCCCTTATCCTGGCCAGTGACAGGAGGTCGGAGTCATAATGGATACAGAGTTGTGGCGACTGATCGCCGATCGCCGGCAAGACATGCGCGTCATCGACGCCGTCGCGACCGCGAAGCCGTTCCAAAAGCCGCGAGACGCAGGCATCCGCCGCGTCCGGAATACCGGGCAGGATGACCGACAGGTCGAGCTTCATTTTGTCAGTCATCAACGTTTTCCTCAGTTCGATGCGCGTCCGATCAGCATTTCACAAAACATTGCGAAAGCGCCGTCGCAATAGAAGTGGTGTGGTGTCACTGCTCGTGAGCAGGGTCGCAACGCTGTGGCAGGCTCTAAACGCGTGGAAGCGACGATAAACAAACAGTGATTGCTAGGATACGGGGCGCATTATTCTAGAAGATCTCGACACATCACAGCGTTGTCGAGGTCATATTAGGTGAAACCCAAAGCCCTATATGGGCAATTTTCACCGAATGGAGGGATGACCTCGGCCCGCCCCTTGCCCTCGATCCATCCGATTATGCGCGGGGAGCCTAGGCTGTGCGAAACCCCTGCCGTCTTAGGATTTCCGGGTCAGGCTTCCTCTTCGATGGCGATCTGCGCGATTTGGCGCGCCCCGCTGTTGAGGTGCGAAGCGATTAGATGGCCCACCGCCACCGCGCCGATGCAAAGGACGACGGACGCCACGACGTTTACTGCCGCTCGCATCATGCCGCCCGATCGCATGAGGTCGAGCGTCTGCAAGCTGAAGGAGGAGAATGTTGTGTAACCGCCGCAAAGGCCAATCATCACGAATAGGCGCAGGCTTTCGGAGAGTGGGTAGCGGCCGCTAGCCAGCGTCAGCGTGCCGAAAAACCCGATAACCAGCGAACCGCTGACGTTGATGAAGATGGTGCCCCAAGGCAGTTGGCTGCTGACGGGAAGCGCCAAAACCGACACGACATACCGCGCGAGCGTTCCGATAGCGCCGCCGATCATGATCAGAAGACAGTTTGTGAAAGACATGCTCGATCCTCTCTGAGGCGAGCAACTGGCTCGCCTTAGCGGCAGGATCCAGACGGACTCCTACCGCGGTTTCCGCGGTAGGAGTCATCAGCCCTCACGGGCGGTTTCGGGAGAACTCCATTCCCATCGAACTCAATCTGCCCGGAGATTTGGGCGAACACAAGTGCTGGGATGGCAAGAGGAGTTGAGCGCGCATGACTGCGCAACTCTCATCCCGATCGCCGGCGACGCGCAAGCAGCAGCCCTCAGCGGATCATGTATCCGGCCGAAGTTCGATGGCATTCTTCGCCAAGTCGAACATATGGTCCGCCGCGGGTCTCCATGGGTCCCGCAAAGCCAATGCCTGGTTGAGATCGACAAAGGGACGCATCCGCGCCTCATATCGATCGAAGGCGCACGCATAATCGCCAGAGGCATGGGCAAGCTCGGCAGCAAGAACAAGGGATACATCGACTACCCGGCGAGCGAAGTCGCCGCGATCGCGTGATCGAGGCGGTGGCGGATCGGCGCCACTGATGAGGCCGGCCGACCGCGATCATCGAGGGCCCGAAAGCGATCGCGATCGTCGGCTTGGCGATGCGTGCGGCACCAGCAGCACCAGCTTGAAGTCCTGACGTTCCGTTGGGCTGAAGCTGTGCTGATCGAAGCTGAGCCGCCCGCGCTTTGGATGATCGAAGGTGCGCATGCCGCCGATCCGATGCTGAACGTCCTGATCATTCCACAGCCGCGCAAAGAGCGGACTCTCCTCCCTGAGCCCGTCGATGAACTGCTTGACTCGGGGATCGCGAAAAGTGTGGCCAAAATCGGCGCGAAATTCCGCCAGAAGCCGGCGCGCGCGATCCTGCAATTGCGGAATCAGCGAGCGGGCTTTGTCCTCAATGAAGACGAAGCGCAGCAGGTTGCGCTGATGGTCACCATCGAGCCAGCCGCAGAACAGGCTGGCGGCGGCCTTGTTCCAGCAACAGGCGTTCCACAGGCGATCGAGACCATAGGCCGGATGCGCGAAGGTCTGGACCGCAGCGACCAGCGACGCCGGCGCCGCCTCGGCGAGACCGGCAGAATCATCGGGATCAAGCCGGTCGGCGAGCTCGAACAGATAGGCGCGCTCCGCCCGCGTCAGCGACAAGGCCTCGGCCAACCGCCCCAGCGTCTCGGGCGAGGCCTGTACCGGACGTCCCTGCTCGATCCAGGCGCACCAAGTGATGCTGATGCCTGCGAGAGCTGCAAGCTCCTCGCGCCGCAAGCCCGGTGTCCGGCGGCGGCCGGCCGCAACGGCAGGTCTGACGCGCTCACGATGGGCGCGTACGAAATCGCCGAGAAGGCGGCGTTGGTCGGATCCGAGCATGGCGGGAATGATAATAGGATAAAGCTCTATATTGTAACAGTTTTAAAGCGTTGGCATCCTGAGGGGCAATCGTCGCAGGAAACGTCCATGGCAAACCATCATGACAGCGTCGTCGAGGCCCAGTTCGGGCCACGCGCTAAGGCCTATGTCGAGAGCGCCGTGCATGCGCAGGGCGCAGACCTCGAGGCGCTCGAAGCCATTGTGGCCAAGCGTCGGTCGGACCATGCCCTCGATCTCGGCACGGGTGGCGGCCATGTCTCCTATCTGATGGCGCGCCACGCGGCGCGGGTCACCGCCGCGGACCTCTCGGGCGAGATGCTGGCGGCCGTGACGGCCACGTCGCGCGAGAAGGGGCTTTCCAACATCGAGACCGTCGAGGCGCCGGCTGAGCGCCTGCCCTTTCCGGATGCCACGTTCGACTTCCTGGCCTGCCGCTACTCGGCACATCACTGGCAGGATTTCGACGGCGGCCTGCGGCAGGCTCGCCGCGTGCTGAAGCCCGGCGCGCCGGGCGTCTTCATCGACGCCTGCTCGCCCGGGCCGGCGCTCTTCGATACCCATCTGCAGGCCGTCGAATTGCTGCGCGACACCTCGCATGTGCGCGACTACAGCGTGAGCGAATGGATGGCGGCGCTGCATCGCGTCGGTTTCGCCGTTACTTCGTCCCGAAGCTGGCAATTGCGGATGGACTTCCCGGTCTGGACGGCGCGGATGCGGACACCTGCCGACAACGTCAAGGCAATCCGGGCGCTTCAAGCGGCGGCATCCGCCGAGACGCGAGCGCATTTTGCGATCGAGCCGGACGGCTCGTTCCTGCTCGACATCACGCTGATCGAAGCCGCGGCAGCCTGACGATCATGACCGCATCCGCCGCCAAATTCGACGCCACGCGCGCCGGCGAATATGCTGAGCAGAGCCGCATCGCGCTCGCCGGCTACGACGCCTGCCATGAGCTTGCCGCCTGTCTCCTGTCGGCGGATCTCGGCGAGAGCCTGGACCGACGGATCCTGGTCGTCGGCGCGGGCGGAACGGCGCAGGAGATCCTCGTCGCCGGCAAGCTTCGGCCGAGCTGGCGCTTCCTTGCGGTCGATCCCTCCCCGCCGATGCTGGCCGGGGCCATTGCATCCGTCGAGGCCGCCGGTCTTAGCCATCTGACGACCTGGCACTCCGGCTATGTCGACGAACTGCCGGTAGACAACCGCTTCGATGCTGTGACCGTTATCGGCGTTCTCCATCATCTTCGCGGACGCGAGGCGAAGCTTGCTCTGCTGCGCGCGGTCGCGGCGCGGCTTCACCCCGGCGGTACGCTCATTCTCGCCTGCAATCGCGGCGCCTATGCCGAAAACCTGCTCTTCCTGAAGGCCTGGGGCGAGCGGTGGCGGATGGCGGGCGCTTCACCGGAAGAGGTCGAGGTGAAGCGCGGCAAGATTCTGCAAGGCGCTGATCCGCCCGGGTCGGATGCTGCGGTCGAAAGCCTTCTCGCGGAGACCGGCTTCGAGCAGCCGCGTCTCTTCTTCTCGAGCCTGTTCTGGGGCTCCTGGATCGCGAGGCGTAGCGCATGAGCGAACGAGACGAGCCAGAAGCTGTGGCGCCTATACGGCACCACGTGGTGATGACGCGAGCCGCCATGATGGCTTTCGCCGAGGGCTGGATCGCCGCATGGAACGGACGCGACGTTGAAGCGGTACTGAGTCATTTCCGCGACGATGCCGTCTTCGTCAGTCCGGTCGCAGCCAAATATGTCGGCTCGTCTCGCATTGAGGGGAAAACCGCCCTCGCCGCCTATTGGCGTTCGGCACTTGACAAGCTGACCACGCTTGCGTTCACACTCGACCGCGCGACATGGGATCCTGTCCGACGAGAGCTCAACGTGATCTACGAGGCCGATCTGAACGGACAGCGTCGCCGGGCCTGCGAACTCATGATCTTCGACGAGCTCGGCGAGCAGATCCAGGGCGAGGCTTTCTACGGGGCGGAGCTTCCATAGTCTCCCGTCTCATCTCGTCCGGCACCCCCACCAGCAGCCGGCTTCTCGACCGGCTTCGAGCGCGAGCAGCCAGCCGAATCGAGGACCGGCACATCTTTGCGATCGTCTCGCGGCTCAGTCCGAACAATCCCGTGTTTTGGCCCGAGCTGTCTCGCAGGTCTCGTCGCCAATTTTGGACCTTGCCGCGGCGCCAGGCGCGAGAACACCATAGGCCCGGTGACGTTCGACGTTTCTGGACAACTACGTCATCCGCTGCGGTTTCGTCGACTGAGCCTGGGCCCCCTCGCTGGCTTCGATCTCACGAATGATTTGCTCTTGTTCGGCACGCAGCTGCGCGAGCGCATCGGTCTGAAGCAGCGTCGGCGACAGGCGGTCGGCCGGATGTTGCGCGAGCGATGCTGCTGCCTCGCGCGCCGCCGCCGCTTCCCGTGTCTCCTGCGCTGCTGACTTCTGCGCGCCGGCGACGATCGCCCGCTCGGCGCGGAGCTCGCGCTGGGTCGTCGGGTCGATGCCGACCGTGGCTTCCTCCCGACGCTCAGCGGCAATCGCGCGATCTGCCAATCTCGCGGCCGCAGCGGCCTCACGCTCTTCACGCTGCTGAATTCCGCTCGCCCGCTCGATGAGCCTGTCGGCATTGGCACCGGCGATCGCCTCGACTTCGGCGCGCGTCATCTGCTGGATGCCGTGTTCTGAAGCTCGCTGCAGGTCGACGCGGTTTGCGAGCGTCTCGAGATATCGCGATGAGGCCTCGCGAAATTGCTGTTTCGTCTCGCCGTCCAGCAGGTCGCTCGTTCGCGACACCGCGTCGTTCATGAGGCGCAGATCCTTTGCCATCTGCTCCGATGTCACTGCCATGGTCGAGTTCTCCTTCGTCAGCTGCTCCACGCGTTTCCCGATCGTCTGCACGATAGACCCGACCGTCTGGGCCATGAGCAGGCGCTCGAGCATGTCCTTTGCTTGCGGGTTCGCCGGCTGCTCGGCCGCAACCGTCCGCCAGGCCTGAACGCCCTCGTTCACGAGCTTCAGGTCCTGCGCCGTCACGGGCAGGCGAATTGGATTTGTCCGCGCGACCGCGATCCGCTGCCGGGCATTGTCGATGAGCCGCCGATTGGCTGGATCCGCGGCATAGGCGCGATCGCGTGCCTCGCGTGTCGGCCGCGGACGATCCGCCGCCTCGACGATCGCCTTGTCCTTCGGGCCGTAGCTTTGCGACGACGCGCGCTCGCGTGCGGATGTCGCGACGATCTTGAGACCTTCCGCCTGCGCATGCTGGGCATAGAACTGGCGCCACTCGCTGAAGGTCTCTCGACCCGGATGCAGCTTCTGCCCGGACTCGCTTTTGACGGCGACGACGGCGTGGACGTGGACATGGCCGTCGGCCTCCTTGTCGGTGTGGACGCCGAACATGAACTTGTGATCGGCAAAACGATCGTGCAGGAACGCGCGGGCAGACCGCCTCAGTGCGTCAACGTCCGTCCCGGCCTTCGCCGACACGATCAGATGCATGGTATCGCGCGAGGATTGCGAGCGTAGCGTCGGTCCCCATTCTCGCGCCGCGGTCCTGGTCTCGGCGACATTGGTGATCGCCCGGCCACGATCGTCAATCGCGGGCCCCTTCTCGATCAGCTTGTTCAGCCGATAGGTCACGCCGTCGCGGCCATGGCTCGTGGCGCCCGGAGCGATGGCGATTGCGTCCGGCGGCAGGCCGGTAGCCGCCACGATACGCTCCTTTGCACGCGCCTCGGATGCGAGATCGAGCCGCTTCTGGGTGAAGCCCCTGCCCTCTTCTCCGACGCGCTCTCCCCGAACCCGGAAGCGCTCCTTGCCCGCTCCAGCCATTGCGGTGACGATGCGCGCTTCGAGCTCGCCCTTCTGCGCGACGTCGAGGCGATAAGCATACCGGTGGCCTTCGAATCCCGCCGCGATCGCCTTCTCGTAGGTTTCCCTGCCCTCGGGCGTGTCGGCGACACCGTTCAGGGACAAGCGCACGGCGCCGACGTCGTGGCTCTCGGCGCGCTTGGCGAAGTTGCTCGACCAGGCCTTGATCTCGTCGGCGACGGCTTCGCGATCGGCGAGGATCCGCCCATCATACGTTTCGAGCGCGACATCCTCGCGCTGCACATATTGGCCGGTCGCCGTCGCGCGGGCAACGCCACGGGCATAGGACACCACCTTGATCACAGCGGGCTGGTAGCCGGCCGCCAGCTGACGAGCCCGGCCGACCGCCTCGCCCTGCCCCGCCGCGCGCGCGCCTCCTCCGCCAGGACCGCCGCCTCCTGCGACCTGATCGGGTTTCGAGCCCGACGGTGCAGACGCCCCTCCTCCTCCTCCGCCGCCGCCTGCGGCGGTCGGCAGGAACCGCGTCCGCTCTTCATCCCGGCCGCCGGTGATCGTCGTCCCGCGGATGATCTCCTGCGCGGTCGGCGCCTTGGGAAGCGGCGCCACGCGACCGCGACGGGCGCGCACCTCGTCATCGAGACCGGGGGATCGCCGGCGCCGCGTCTCGCCGGCATCAATGACCGCGCGACGCGCGGCCTCGACCTGCTCGACCCACCAGGCGATCTGCGCATCCCGGTTCATCGCGGCTCCTGACCAAAGAGCTCGGCCGGCAACGTCAGCCTGACCTCACGCCGCAGCTTGGACCCATAGGCGACGGTCATTTCGGTGAGCTCGTCGTTGATCGCCGAGACGATCTCGTGCAGGCCACGCCAGACCGGCTCGGTGTCCTCGATGCGCACCGCCTGACCGCGGTGGATGGCGCGCAGGACCTGCGAGAGGTTTCGGCCGACCATGCGGACCTGGCTCGCGAGCTGGACGACGGCGCGCGTATTCTCGGCCGACAGGGCAGGACCCGCCTGCACCGATGCGCGGATCAACCGGCGCACGACCTCGGCCTTGGGCAATCCGAACAGCGCGACGGCTTCCTGGAGCCGCTGCTCATCGAGCTCCGACAGTTCGGTCCGGAGCCTTGGCTTGCGTCGTGGTGTCTTCGCGGAGCGGGCCATCGGCGCTCCCCCTTCCCTTCCCGTCTCGAGGCTCGCCGTCAGGCCGGAGCCAAGGCGTGGGCATCGCTCCGATGACCACGAAGGCGCGCCAGCGCCCTTCGGCTGCGTCCAGCAGCCGCCCCCCGGTTTGGCCCACAAACCGGTATCTTGTCAACCAATATCTATTAAACCGTATGTAAGACTTCGCGCATGAAGAGCGCTCGCGTCTGGACAGCCGTCCCTTGAACCCGAAGGCCCGCTTGGCGCACAGCGCCCCGTTAAGACCGCAATGACGAATTACCGTAACGGCGCAATACTGCAACGCATTGCTCCGACAATAATGCACTACCGCACGAATGCGCTCCCGCCAGCACCGCATTGGCGACATCACGTACTACGGCAACTCGCTAGAACGACAATGCCGTATCAACGCATTACCTGAACACCGCATCAAGGCTTTCCGGTACTTCCGGAATGACGAATTGCAGCACAGCCATATGTATATTATAATGTATGTTGATTGCTGTTAGAGCGAGCGACGGAGGGCTTGACGGTGCCGAGTATATTCGCAGTGGCGAACCCAAAAGGCGGGAGCGGCAAGACCACGGTTGCGATCATTCTCGCTGGTGAGTTCGCGAAGCATGGCTACTCCGCCGCGATCGTCGACGCCGATCCGCAGGGCTCTTCATACCAGTGGCATGCTTCCTCCGTCGCGCGGGGGTTGAGCCCGCAGGGCGTCGATCTGGTCCGCGCCCCCGACGAATCCGCATTGGTTCAAGCCGTCGAACGCCTGGCCGGTTACGACGTTGTGGTGATCGACACGCCCGGCTATTACGGCGAGGTACTGATCCAGTCGGCGCTCCGGGCCGACCTCGTCGTGTTGCCGTGCAAGGTACATACGTTCGATGCGTCGCAGGTCGTGCGGACCCTTCGCAATCTCGAGCAGCACGCCGCCGCGGCACAGCTGCCGAGAGCCAGCATCGGGTTCTATTCAATGAATACGACAGCCTCGACCGCAACACGCGACCCCTCCGCGAGGTCGTGGCCTACCTCGACTCCGAGCACGTGCCGGTCTGCTCGACGGCGCTCTACCGGCGTGTGACCTACCGCACGATGACAAGCGGCTTCGGAACACTTTACCAGATGAGCGACAGGGACGAGTCGGTGCGCAAGGCCCGCTACAATGCCGATCAGGTCGTCCGCGAGTTGCTCGCAGCGAGCCAGGGCGCGGCGACCGGCGAGCCGGTCGCATGAGCGACGGAGCTCCCAGCGAGAAGTCTGACCGGCCTCCCCTTCCCCGCGATGCGTTCCGCGCCCAGCGCGCAGTCGCGCCGGCCTCTCAAAAACCTGTCCTTCAGCCCGTGGTCGTCACTCCTGCCTACGACGATCCCGTTACGCCGGCGCCGGCGCCAGGCAGATCGCCATCGCAAGCCGCCAATTCTATCTCATCCAAGCGAGGGGAGCGGCCACCACGAAATCGCGAGCGCAATCCGTTCGAGGCTTATGGCGAACGCGCCTCGTCGCGGCCCTACGCGCTTCGCCTTCCCGATCCAATCGACCTGGTGCTCCGCCAGCTTGCCGCCGAGCAACGCACGCAGCCGCTGCGCATTGTCGACCGCGCCCTCTATGATCTTTTCAAGCGGCTCGGTCGATTGCCGCCCGCCGACGACTCGTAGTCGCCATTGTGAAAGAGGCGTCACGAAGCACGAATCGCTGCTACGCGCTGTCGTCCGGGAAGGAAGGTCCTGCAGGTGTCTTCATCTCTGCTGGATCCTTTCCACGTTGCGCGCCGCGGAGAGCCATCAGCATAGGCCAGATAGAGAATTGGCCGGCTGCCGCACGTCGGGCGAGCGTCCTGAGGTAGCCGCCGGGATTTTTGATGCCGTTGCCGCGCTGGAGGATCAGCGCCAAGGTGACGCTCGCCGGCCCCTGCCCCATTGCAGCACAGGCCTCTTCCCACGCGCTTGGGCTGACGCCGAGAAGCGGGCGCACGATGACGGCGGCGTCCACCACGTCCCGTATCGTTCGTAGCCCGTGGCGGGCGTAGTCCACAAAATCAGGACACGTCTCGGCGACGAGCCGGACAGGGACTGCTGATGCGACATCGCGCTCGATGTCGGGCTGGAATGCATTGCCGGCGCTTTCGGCGCCGGCTTTCGGCGTCGGGTTCGTTGCTATGGACGCATTTGCGGACGGTTCGCGTATTGGCCTTGTGGGTTCGATATGACTCTCAAGAATTTCGAGGATCCGCCCCGACAGCTCGACCAGCGCCGCGGCGAGCGGCTCGAGGGCAGCGCGGCACGGCGTGCGTGGTCGGCCGTCGATCAGCCCCAGGAATTCGTGGTGCAGTGCTGGCCAGTCGGCATCGACGCCCCGTTCGACACCCAGCGCGAGCATCTTTGCGATGTCGCGGCGCGCGAGCGTGACCTGCTCGCGCAGCGCATCGAGAACATGTCGCTCCTCGACAGCGCGAGCGGCGAGTTCCGCAAGGTCGTCGACAGCCGCCACGAGCGGGCTGAGATCGAACCCGAATGCCAGCTCGATGTCGCCGCCTGCTGCGCGCCGAGCGTAGCGTTTGCCATTTGGGCTATCCCGACGCTGGATAAGACCCGATTTCACAAGAGCGGCAATATGCCTACGTAAGGTCGACGCAGGGATGCCGTGGGCGCGTAGCGAGAGCTCGCGATTTGATGGAAACACGACGAGATCAGTGGACCCGAGCGTGAGCACCGTGTCCGGGTGGAAGCTCAGCAGCGCATTCAGGACGGTCAGCGCGCGGTCGGAAAGGGCAAGGGCGGCCTTCGCTTCGCATGCGTGGCGAAACGTCTTCCATTTGTGGCAGGCCTTGCCGGGTTGGCACTGCCGAACGTCGCGTTGAATCCGAAGCGCGGCCGGGGACAGCGCGCCGCATCCAAAAGGGGCGATAGGATTGAAGCCAAGCATCTGCATTCGCGTCCTCTCGTTGCGAGAGCGCGTGGCAAACAAAGACCGTGGCGTGAAAACGCTGAGTCTCTTGAACTGTCGGATCGCGCGAGCTAAGATGCCTTTGCGTTTGGAGGCCTCGCTGGCGATTGCCGTCGCCAGCCCGCTGACCCTCTTGAGAGACCCGGCTCTGCCGGGTTTTTCTTTGTCTGAACGCACTTCTCCTGGTTGAATCAGATCAGTACATTATATTGAATGTTAGTCGGCCGTCCAATATGTAGGCTGCGGCCGCATGGGTATCGTTCGGATCATGGTTCGGAGGGAAGGCTCATGGCTGAGAAGTCATGCCGACGCAAAGCAGATCACGCAGCGAAGGGATGTTTGCTCATAGGAGCGTTTCAGTCGGGGCTCGAAGCACTGCGTCTCGAAGCACAGCTAACCCGTGGAGAGTTCGCGAAAAGCCTAGGGATCCCGAGATCAAGCTACTTCCACCTGATGACGACAGCAGCGAATCCAAGCCTTAGTTACATTGAACTCATCGCGGAACGAGCGGGCGTCGACCCTCTGACCTTGTTGCGGAAGCGGACCTCGGACCGTCGGCACGAGGGCGACTCAATCGGCTCGATGAAGGGAAGCGCATATTCAAAGAATTTACGGTAGGATTGACAACGTCCAATATACTAGACTTCAGACGTAATGTATGGTGAATCGGATGCGGAGTTTTGTCCGAAAGCCCTTTCGCCATGTCGCCTGTTCGCAAGCCTCAGCCAGTCGATCATTCGGTGCTGAATGAGATGCTGGCCATCCGTCTGCAGCAGCTCGAGATCGAAAATGGCGGCATGGAAGCATTCCTGCCGAAGACCGGACTGGCACGCGGGACCTACTATACGATCGTCCGCGGCATCGGGAATCCAACTTTGCGTACGATCGAAAGGTTCGCTTCGAGCCTCAACATGAGCGTGTTTGAGTTGCTCGGCTTCGATGTGTCGGACGCACGGCGCGCGCTCAAGAAGAGCGGTGTCGATTACGACGAGTTGACGTCGGCGATCAGCAAGAAAAATCGCGCCGATCGCGCCTTGGCGCGTCAGACGCGATCGCGAAAGCTTCCTTCCTGACGGCGCCGGCGATCGATGCGGCGACCAACTGCTCAAGATCGATGGAAGAGGTGGGGAGGCTTTCGCCTCCCCACTGGATCGGTCATGCGGCTGAGCGCTCAACGGCCTGGGCGAGGCGGCCAAATTCCAGGGCGATCAGGTCGACGGTGTAGGTCCGCTTGCCGTCGCGCTCGTAGCTGTTCTGCCGCAGGCGGCCCCGCGCGTGGACGAGGTCGCCCTTGCTGACGTGCTCGTTCACGTAGCCCTGGATCGACTTGGTGAAGATCGTGACCTCGTTCCAGTGCTGGTCGTCGTTCCACTCGCCGCCCTTATCCTTGAAGGGATAGTTGGCGCAGACGGTGACACGGACTGTCTTGCCGACCTGCTTGATGGTCCCGACGTGGCCGATGAGGGTGAATTCGGCGATGTTGCGCATAGTCTCTCTCCATCTTGTGGGGCGGCGCCCCGTTGCGATGGCGATCCGTCATGGCCGGGAAGACGGCACAGAGCCGAAGCCCGCGAGACGCGGGCGAAGGGCGAGCGCAGCGCTGCGTCCCGTCAGGCCGTGAATTTTGGCGCCGCAGGCGCGTGCGCGAGGAATGCCGGTTGGGGGCCCCGCTCGCGGGGTGATCCGGCAGGGGAAAATTCTCGGGCGTAGGGCCCGCCGTGCCGGCGACGGCCATAGGAATCCAGCCATGCAACCGGGAGCGCCGCCCGACCTGTAGAGAGGAGCAATCGTCGTCGTGCTACCTGGACCACGCGCCGGCCCCATTTCGAGTTATGGAAAACCGCGAGTCGATGCCTGCCCATCCAGGATCGTGGGTCAGCGAGGAAGCGCCGCACGGATCGGGGTCGACCATGGAAATCAGCCATGGCCGGATCGAGCGGCAGCGGCGAACCGCCCTGCGACGGCTTCGACGGCAGGACCGTCGCACCAACGCCGGGTGCGCGAAACCCGAGCTCCGCCCCGCGGCTGCGACCTCACCGGCGCGGGACGCCCACGTCCCATCGAACCATCGAACCATCGGAGATGGCATGCCTTTTCGGACATCGCCCGCGCCATCATGCGGTTCGCTTCGTGCGCAGTTGTGCGTTGATTTGCGACATCAGGATCGGGCCGAGCGAGAATTCAC
This sequence comes from Roseixanthobacter finlandensis, assembly GCF_043195105.2. NCBI lineage: Bacteria > Pseudomonadati > Pseudomonadota > Alphaproteobacteria > Hyphomicrobiales > Xanthobacteraceae > Roseixanthobacter > Roseixanthobacter finlandensis. Next base: position 18,626 of record NZ_JBAFWO020000002.1, read on the forward strand.
CGACCTTGGCCCGTTCAGTCAGACCGCGCAGATAGCCGCCGGCGGAGCGGATTGCCGCGCCGCGCTGCAGGATGCACGCGACAACCACCGCGGCCTGCATTTCGCCCATGACGGCTTGCGCCTCCTCCCAGGCGCTGGGACTGATCCCAAGCATCGAGCGCACAACGGCCGTGGTCGCCAGCAGGTCGCGCCAGTTCGAAATTCCGCCTTTGGCGTAGTCGGAGATGTCCGGGCAAGCGTTTAATACCATTCCAAGCGGATAGGCCGTTTCCGCAATCCTCGGCGTTTGGGGTTCTGGCACCGCCCTCGCCGCCCGGCTTCCTCGAAAGCCAGGTTCAAGATCAATTAAGGGGTCTGGATTTGAATTCTGTATATGGCGCTCATTTCGGGACTCATTGGCGCTCATATCGTGTGTTTTGATGTGGCTTTCCAGGAGGTTGAGGACGTCGTCGGCCAGTTGTGATAGCTCCTCGGCCGCCGCTTCCAGCTGCGCGCGCGTCGCGGTGCGCGGAATCCCCTCGACGATCGAGCGGAAGCCGGCGTGGATCTGCGCCCAGTCCGCGGGTCCCTGCCCTCCCCTGCGTGTCGGCACGCCCTCCTCGATGCCGGTCGCGATCATCTTGGCGATATCGCGCCGGCACAGCGTGATGCGTTCCCGCGCGAGCTTAACGGCGCGCGCTTCGGCCTCCACGGCGGCTGCCAGGCTTTCGAATTCCTCCGAGCGGACAACAAGCGGCGAGAGGTCGAATCCGAACGCCAGCTCGATCTCGCCGGACGCACCTTTGCGCGCGTAGCGCTTGCCGTTGGGACTGTCGCGGCGGATGACGAGGCCCGCGTCGACCAGGACCGCGAGATGGCGTCGCAACGTTGACGCCGGCATGCCGTGCGCGCGCAGTGACAGGAGCTGGTTCGAGGGGAAAACGACAAGGTCGTCCTCGCCCGTCAGCGCCGTCTCGGGATGGAAGGTGAGGAGCGCGTTCAAGACCGACAGCGCTCGCTCTGTCACGCCGAGGCTCGGCCGTGCCCTGCAGATGGCGTGGAAAATCTTCCACTTGTGCACGACCTTCTCAGGCGGCCGGGATGACGCGACGATCTGTGTTGCCACATGGGCGAGCGTCAGCGATCGCCGCCCGAAGGGCGTCGTTGATTGATAAGGTTCCATGTCTTTGCCTCGTTCGGGCAAAGGAAATCTGCTCGCCAAAACGGCGCCGTCTCGCACGAGACACTTGACTGCGATTCGCGGAAGTGATTCTCTATCAGTCGCCAAACTAAGACAGAGGCTTCCGGGACGGTGACGTTTCGGGGGCCTTTTTCTTTTGCCTAGGTTTCTCCTGAGCCAGATTGCACCTGCCCAGCCGGCTCATTCCGGGTGGGTGTTCCTTCAGTCCTCGCCGGACGCGGCGCGGTATTCGTCGTAGAGCCTTTGCAAGTGCTGGCGAACGAATTCGCCAAATTGCGGGGCTACGCGGTCGTCGAAAGTCAGACTGAGCTTCTTGCCGGTTCGCATAACCTTCGCTGCGAGCGTGCCGTCGGCCGCCGACCAGCTTTCCGCCCGCGCCCGCGCCGCCTTGGTGCCCAACGCTGCGACGAGTGCTTCGAACCGCTTGTCGCTGTCTTGGTCAGCGAACCCTTCCTCCTTCACAAGCGCGATGGCGCGGTGTCGATTGCCGTCGCCATCAAGGAGATCGGTCAACTCCTGCCATCGAACGCGGCCATAGCCAGGCGCGGCGCCGATCGCCTCGACGACCTCGGTGGGGACGCGGGTCGCAACCGCAATGAGTCGCGATAGCGCAGCCTTGTCGACGTTCAACGCCGCCATGATTGTCTCGCGCGAAAACTTGCGCTCTTCGAGTCGGGCGGCAAAGCGGGCTCGCTCGATAAAGGTCAGGTCGGTTCGACCACTGTTCTCCTGGCCTTGGGCGACCACCAGCTCTTCGTCGCTCAGAGCGCGGACCACCGCCCGCACCTTTCTTCCGAGCGAGCGGGCAGCGCGTAGGCGCCTGTGCCCGAAGGCTACCTGAAAGCGGCTTGAATTCTCCGGGCTCGGGCGAACGAGGATCGGCGTGTTTTGACCGTGCTCGCGGATCAACTCTTGGAACGCCGCCTCATCGGCCGCGCTCGCCTCCATGCGGTCCGGTACGAAGGAATCGTCGACGAGGGCCGGATCGAGCTCGACGATCGTCTGCCCCTCGAGCAGCTGTCTCTCCAACTCGTCGGCCCGATCCGCTCGCTCCTTGATGCCGCCGAGGTTCTGCGAGATCGCACCGAGCGCGCCCGGTTGCTTGAGCGGCCGGTCCAGGCCCAGAAGCGGCCGGACCTGGTTGGCCGACAGTCGCGCTGGAGGTTCTTGCGACGCTTGTGGCTCGCTGGGCACGTGGTCGAAGCTTATCTTCCGAGCCATGCTCAGACCCTCTTCCAGACCTGCCTGATTAAACCCTCGATCTCACCGTTGACGAGGTCGAGAGATTCAATCGCACGGTCATAGGTCGGACGGGAGAAGCCCTTCCGATCGACCTCGTAGAGTGTGTTCTTGGTCAATCCGGCATCGGCGATGGCCGTGCTCTTGACCATCGGATGGGTCAAAACTCGTTCACCTAAGATCGAGCGCATCCAGCCCACCAATTTGGTCTGGGGCGCGTCGCTCGGTTCGTATCGCGTGACGAGATAACGCATCCAGTCGTAGTCAGTCGCCGCGCCTGCATTGGCGACGACGTCGAGCAAGCCAGCTGTCATGTTCAGGAACTGGGACATCGACATTACGTCCAGCATCTGAGGATGGACTGTGATGAGTACAGCTGTCGCGGCGCAGAGTGCCGAAAGGGTCAGGAACCCGAGTTGCGGCGGGCAATCGATGATGACGATGTCATAGGCATCGCTCACCTGCGCCAGTGCTTCACCGATGCGAGCGAAGAACATCTGGCCGCCGTCCTGCCGCGTCATCAACGCCTTCGGCGTCTCATGCTCGAACTCCATCAGTTCGAGTTGACCGGGGATCAAATGAAGCGTGGGAATGTATGTGGCCCGCACAATTTCGGCCATCTCGCGGCGATCGCTGTCGTACCGAATGGCGCCATAGATCGTGTCATTGTCGGCGACGTCGAGTTCGGGCTGCAATCCGAAGAGTGCCGTCAGGCTCGCCTGCGGATCCAGATCGATAGCCAGCACACGATATCCGCGAAAGGCGAGGTATTCGGCCAGATGCGCCGATGTCGTCGTCTTGCCGCTTCCCCCCTTGAAGTTCATCACCGCGAGGACCTGCAACTTCTCATTTTCGCTGCGGCGAGGCGTGTAGCGGCGTCCGCCCTTGCCAGAAGCGTCGAGCGATTGACGTAGCGCCTCGACATCCTCAAGCGAATACATTCGACGCCCATTGGGAAGGGGATCGGGCCCCTTCCCTTCAGAGGCGAGCTGACGGAGATAGCCGTCGGCTATTCCGATGAAACGCGCCGCCTCGGATGGAGAGAACGGACGCAACGTCTTTTTCGCCTCGGGGGGAAAGTCCTCAAGCTGCCTCGCGCGAAGCCGCATTGACAGCTCCGCCGCATCAGCGTTGATCAACGACCTGAGATCGCGAGGCGCATTGTCTTTCGGCAGAAGCGTAGCGGGCATCGGTTTCTCTGCATCTGCGGTTTTTTGAGCAGGTTGGCCCAAAAAGCGTTGAACCCAAGTTATGCCCGATTCTTTCGTTGCTGCAAGGACTAATGGGTTAATGAGAAGTTAACGGAGTGATCTCCACCAAAGCGGAATTCGGTTTGGCGCGCTGCGGAGCGTATATTTTGCCCTTGCGCGAACCGTCGCACTTCATGTGGCTGGGTTGTACGCGGACAACTTAACGCACGGGCGGGGCGAGTTGAGGAGCGTTCGACGCTACCGCTCGGTTCGTTACTATCGGCGCTGGTTTGCGCGCGCGCCCGGCTATATTCGCGCCAGACAGACGCGGCTGAAGCCTGAGGGGGGTTGGCCTGCGTCGAGTTGTACGCGGACAACTTAAGCCACTCATTTCATCAGCCGCTACTCACACACCGAGCCGGGCAGCCCTGCCCTGCGCGCGCTCCGCCTCGTTGTAGTAGCTCGCCGCCTGCTGGACCGACCGATGCTGCGACTGCTGCATCGCCTCCGGCAAGCCGATGCCCTGGCGCGCCGCCTCGGTGAGATATCCCGCCCGCAATCCATGCGCAGCAAAGTCTTTGGGGTCGAGCTCAGCCATCGTGCAACGCCGCTTGACGATCAAATTGATCGATTGCGGGGTCAGCGCGCGCTCCTCGAGCGCCTCCCAACGGTCGATCGCGCGGAAGATCGCGCCTTTCCGGATATCAGCTCGGTCGAGCCATTCCCGCAACGCCTTGACCGGCGGGCCGACCAGGAACACCCTACGCTCGTCATCGGCGTCGCCGGTCTTCGTGCGACCGAGCTGGATCGAGACGCACGGCAGCGTCGGCGAATTCGGATCAAGCGGATCAAGCAGAACGCCGGGCTCGTCGCTCAGCTGCTCGACCCGCAGCCGCGCCACCTCGCTGCGCCGCCGCCCGCCGGAGGCGAACGCCAGCAGCAGGATCGCGAGGTCGCGCGTGTCGGCCAGCCGATCCGTCGTGCAAGTCGCCGTCAGCCGGTCGAGGACGTCGCGCGTCACGGCGCGCTTGCTTTTACGGCGGCGCGGCCGCGGAGAAGCGCGGACAGCCAGACGCACGGCCGAACGAAGACTTGGCGCGGTGAGCGGACTTTCGATCCCCTTCCAGCGATGCAGCGTCCCCCAGCTTGCAAGGCGCCGCTTCACCGTATTCGGCGCGTGCGGTCCCTCGGTGCGCAGCAGGCCCTCGGCGCGCAGCTCGCCAGCGACGTCGGCTGGCATGCCATGGCGTAAGTCGATCGCGCGCTGCGCGGGATCCCATAGATGATGCGCGACGAACTTTAGCGCGAGTGCTTCCGTCGCCGGCCACGGCAGCGCCTCGCCGGTGGCCGCGAGAGCCCAAGCTTCGAGGTAGGCCAGATCCGACGTGAGCGCGCGAAGACTGTTCTCGCCCATGCCTTCCTTGGCGAGGTGCTTGAGAGTCGCGACGTCGTCGTCGGTGAGCAGCTGCGCGAGCCGATCGCGCCGGTCCATCGGCAGGATGGCCGACAGCGTGTCGAGCGCGAGGGCGCGCTGCGATTCGGCGTCGAGTGCTCGGACTTTGACTATATCGTCCATCACGTCCCTCAGAAGCCGTAGGTCCGCGCGGCCCAGCGCAGCAGCACGGCGGCGTCCGGATCGGGCAGCCGCACGCGCTGGGCCTTGAGGGCGTCCGCGATCGCGAGGCCGACATCGGCGTCGACCCAGTGGCCGTGTATCATGAGAAAGAACCAGCCGAAGGGCAGGGCGATCTCGCGATCGATCGCCTCAATCCGATCCATCAATTGATGGACGGTCGTCTCAGGCGTCATGAGCAAGCGTTCGCCCGGCATCTTCAACGGGCGAGGAATGAAGCCGACTTCACGCTCGCCCTTGTGGGTGTAATCGCGAGCGTCGAGCGCCCAGTGCGCGAAGACGCGCTGCCCGGCCGCACTCGATGCCTCCCAGTCCCGGAAGAACCTCACCTCGCGCGGCACGAACTCGAAATAGTCCGGCACCAGCTCAAGGAACGGGGTTTCGCGCGTCGTCCCGTTGGGCATGGTTTCGCGGATGACCCGCCGATCCATCTCGGGCCGCTTCGCCTCGCGCTTCTCGTGCTCGACGCGGCCGCAACGGTCTAGAAAGCTGCGGATGTGAATGAACGCGCCGCCGGCGCGATCGAGAAGGCGGTAGATCGGGCCAGCGAGTCGGTCCGTGTCGGGCAGGGGATCCCGGCGAGGCCAGCTCGGGTCGAGCAATTCCTGCTCACCCCAGGGCCGGTAATCCGGATCGACGATGGAACCGGCGCGCCACTCGATCTCGCGGCCCAGCGCGATCTGGATGTAGTCGGCGGCTGCGGAACCTGTCGGCGCGAAGACGAAGGCACTGGTGCCGCGCCACTCGGTGATCTGCAGGCCGGTGTCTTTCAGGCGCGCCCACGTCGCCTTGACGTCGCCGCCGTCCCTGGCGAGTTCTGCCGTCATCCACGGTCGGAGCTCGCCGACGCGGGTGCCGTCCGGCCAGATGACCGAGCGCGTGTCGCGCCAGTAGTCGTCGTCCACGTGGGCGACGCTGAAATCGAAGCCCGGGAAGGCGGCGGCGAGGGCAACCACCAGGCCGACGTCGGCCGAGGTCGGGTCGAGCCCCGCCAGGACCGCTTCCAGCGAGGCCGAATCGGGCAGGCGGACGGGAGAAGGGGTCATTGATTGGCCTCTTGCGGGATTACCGGGATTTCCGTATATTCCGGAACAAAGGAGAACCGATCATGGCTTCCACCGTGACCGCCGCCGAAGTCTCCAAGAATTTCGGCGCCTACCAGGATGCCGCCGTGCGCGAGCCGGTGGTAATCACCAAGAATGGCCGGCCGCGCACCGTGCTGATGGCTTATGAGGACTTCGTTCGCCTGTCGAAGCGCGACCGCCGGGTCCAGCGCACGGTTGATCTGAGTGACGCCGAGATCGAGGCGGTCGAAACGGCCGAACTGACGCCGGACCCTGCGCAACTCACCGCCCCAGCCGGTAAGCATGCTGCCGACTGAGGTCCGCGTCGGCTGGATTTTTCGCTACGCCTATTTGTGGGACTGGCAGCACCGCGAGGGCCGAGAGGAGGGCGACAAGGACCGGCCCTGCCTGGTGCTGGCGATCGTCATGACGACGGAGGAGGGCGCGCCGATCGTGCGCGTGCTGCCGATCACCCACACGCCGCCGGTGAATCCGGCCGACGCGATCGAGATCCCGGCCGACGTCAAGGGACGTCTGCGGCTCGACGCCGAGCGCTCGTGGATCGTGCTGACCGAGAGCAACCGCTTCGCCTGGCCCGGGCCGGACCTGCGCAACATCGATACCGAGAGCGGCTACTACGGCGCGCTGACGCCGGGCCTTTTCGCCGAGGTCAAGCGCCGCTTCGTCGCGATCGCGCGCGGGGAGGTCACAACCCGCGCGCCGCATCGAAGCGTGCCGCGGACCGAGTAAGGACCGCTCGGCACGCCGGCGACGGTAAAAGGCATTCGGAGGAGGGGAGGGGGCTGCCAGCGGGTCGTCCTCTCGTCGATCGGAGGCCCGGCGGGCGTGATTTGCCGGGCTGAGGAAGCTCAGAATCGCTGATTTGCGAATCCATGTCCAACACTATCGATAAGGGTTAGTTATCGATAGTGAGAAGCATGCGCCAGAAGGCATCGCTATGACGGAAGCCAACGCCGTGATAGCTTCCGTTTCACCGATTCACGTTAAGGTTATCAAGACCTTGCCCTCCGCCTACCAGATCCCGGATCCGCTACCTTGGAGCCAGATCGCCGGCCCGCTCGCGACGGCCGAAGACGCGCTGGCCCGCCTCGACGAGCGGCTGGCCAGGAGCCCGGTCCGCGACGGCTGGATCGCCCGGACCCACTTCTCAGACGCCGCTGCCGCCCTGTGGCTGGAAGGCGAGCTCGTCCATCTCGACGATCTCGTCCTCCACGACGCCGGCATGGACGTCCGCGCCCCGACCCACGAGCTCACGCGCGCCCACGCCGTTCTGCGAACGCGACGGCGCATCGCCGACGCCAAGCCCGACTGGGCGCTGTCGGTGGCCGGGCTGCGGGGCAGGGGAGAGCAGGGCGACCGGGAGGAGGAACGCGGCAACCGGAATGAGGAAGAGGATGAGGTGCGCGATCGCGAAGACGAAGACAGTGAGGCGGATGCGCCCGAGCGGTTTCGCGTGGCCCCAGCCGACGACCGGATGGCCGACATCTTCGCGGCCGTCGACGCCGCGATCGCCCAAGCCGACCGCACGCTGGCCGGCGAGACAACCGATCGGCGCCCGAAGCGACCCGAGCGAGACCCGCTGGTCTACGATCTCGACTGGGACGAAGATGAACGTCTCGACGCATGGCGAGCGGTCGTGGACCAGACACGCAACCTGCCGCCGGCGCTGGCGACGGCGATCGCCGCCGACGCGTGGCACGCGCTGGAACCGCTACAGCACGCGCCATGGCTCGGCCGGCTGCTCGCCGCCGCGCTGCTGCGGGCGCGGGGAAAGGCGCGCTCGCACCTGCCTTGCCTCCATGACGGCCTCAAAGCGATCCCGCGCGAGCGGCGGCGGCCACGCGACGCGGCCTCCCGCCTCGCCGTTCAGTTGGAGGCGATCGCGGCCGCGGCCGAGGCCGGTCTCAAGGATCACGACCGTTGGCAGACTGCCCGCACCCTGCTGGCCCGCAAGCTCGCCGGCCGCCGCTCCACCTCCCGGCTGCCGGCGCTGATCGACTATGTGTTGGCCCGGCCGATCGTCTCGGCCGGCATGATCGCGCAGGAGCTGAGGATCACGCCACGCGCCGCCCAGGACCTGGTCGGGGAGCTCGGTCTGCGGGAGGCGACCGGCAGAGACAGGTATCGGGCGTGGGGGGTGCTTTAGATGTCGCCCGACGATGGTGATTTGCGTTGTTTAAATCGGGCAGTAACCCCATCGTGAAACGCTGCATTTGCGGTTATGATTCGCCCAACAGGAGAAAGTAAAGCAGAGCCATGGCCCGCGGGGAGTTGATGAAAAAATTGCTGGCCAGCTACGGTCGGGACGATGAGTTCCGGGCCGTAGCGGAGCAAATCATCGGCGAAGAGGAAAAGAAGAACAACCGCGTGCTGGCGCGCAGCCTGCGCAAGACCCTTGAGGCCGGCCCAAGCCGGCCGAGCGGTCCGAAGGCGCTTGCGCCCCTGCTTCCGTTCCCCGAAGCAGCCGCCGACTTCATCGAGCGGATTGAACCGCAGCACACGCACAATGATATCGTGCTCGGGGCGACGAACGTGCGGGTGCTGCTCGGCCTCGTCAAAGAGTTTCGCCGCGCCGACGAGATCCGGCGTCACGGCCTCAAGGTCCGATCCAAGCTTCTGTTCTGCGGCCCGCCGGGATGCGGCAAGACGCTGTGCGCGGAGATTTTTGCAGCCGAGCTCGGTCTGCCGCTGTTCCTCGTCAAGCTCGATAGGCTGATCTCGTCCTACCTGGGCGAGACGGCTGGCAATGTCCGCAAGATTTTCGAGTTCGCCCGGAAACAGCCCTGCGTGCTGTTCTTTGACGAGTTCGACGCGCTGGCGCGCTCGCGCGATGACTCGAGCGAGCACAATGAGCTGCGCCGTGTCGTCAACAGCCTTCTGTTGTTCATCGATCATATTCAGCCGAAGGGCTTTCTGATCGCCGCGACCAACCTTGATCAATCCCTCGATCCGGCGGTTTGGCGGCGCTTCGACGAGGTCGTCTGGTTCGACAAGCCGGATCGCGCGATGATCGCCCGCTTCCTGCGGCTCAAGTTCAAGAACATCGCGACCGCGTTCGATCCGCTGCAGCATGCGGCCGCGCTGGAGGGCTATTCCTACGCCGAGATCGAGCGCGTCTGCACCCAGGCGGTCAAGACGATGATCATCGATCGCCGTAAGCAGGTGCAGGCCCGCGACTTCAATCGCGCCTTGGAGGACGAGGCGCGCCGCCGGGCAGGACAGTCTCGCCTCGCGTCGCCGAGCTAGGCGCGCCGTGGCCCGATACGATCACCTCGAACTCGTCCGGCTTCCCGAGCAATTCGAGCGGCGCAAGCACGGCGGCGGCGGACCGCCGCCACCGCGCGATCGCGGCCAACACACGACGAAGCTGCGCGAGGAGCTCGACACCGCGACCCAGGAACAAAGACGCCGGCGCAAGCCCGAATTTGTCGACCCGTCTCTGATCCTGCGCGTGCAGATGACGGGCGCCCTGCTCGAGGAGGAGTGGGAACGGCTCGGGCTCACGGTTTTGTCCAGCGACGCGGACCGCACGCTCGTGCTGTTCGCATCGAGTGAAGACATGCGGGATTTCCGCGCGCGGCTTGACGCCTATCAGGGCGGCCCGCCCCCTGGCCAGAAGCACGCCCCCTACGTCAACTTCGTCTCCGGGATCGAAAGCATTGGATCGGTCGAGCCGCGTGATCGGATCGGACCACGCTTGCGGGAAGAAGGTTTCGCTGATGTCGAGGATTTCGTCGCGCAGACATCCTATCTGGTGGACATCGAGCTTTGGGATCTGGGCGAACGTCGCCTCCGCGAGCGCAAGCTTGAGGATGTCATCCGCTACGTCGAGGCACGAGGTGGCGATGTCTTTGATCGCTATGTCGGCCCCTCGATCAGCATGTTTCGCGCGCGTCTGACGGGCGAGCTGCTGCGCACGTTGCTGACGGTCGAGGAAATCGCGGCGATCGATCTGCCGCCAGCCCCGGACGTGACCACGGCAGAGGCGCTCGACATGGTCATGGCGGATGCGCCGCCATTGAATGCCGTGGCCGATGACGCACCGCTGATCGGCATCATCGACAGCGGCGTCAACGATCACCCATTCCTGGCGGATATTCTTGTCGGTTCGATCGGCGTACCGGCCGATCTCGGCACCGCGGACGTCTGGGGTCATGGCACTCGCGTGGCCGGTGTGGCCGTGTTCGGCGATCTTCGTGCGCAACTCGACGCCGGCGCATTGCAACGCGGCGCGCGGCTTTGTGCGGCGAAAGTGGTGAACGACCAAGGTGGCTTTGACGACAGGCGCCTCGTGCCCTCGCAGATGCGCGAGGCGATCGCGACCCTGTACCAGCGCTTTGGCTGTCGGGTCTTCGTGATCGCGCTTGCCGACCGCCGGCGCGTCTTCGACGGCGGCAAGGTCGGCACATGGGCCGCCACGCTCGACGAATTGGCGCGCGAGCTCGACGTCGTCATCGTCGTCTCGTCCGGAAATCGCAGCCCGCGCGGCGGCAATCGTCTCGAACAGGCCGTGACCGAATATCCGCGCTATCTTCTGGAGGATGCCAACCGGCTGTTCGAGCCGGCCGGCGCCTTGAACGTCATCACCGTCGGCGCACTCGCGCACGGTGAGGGTCTCGATCCCGATCGCGCCGACGACGTCCGCGTCCGCGCCATCACACGCCTGCATGAGCCGGCGCCGTTCTCGAGGATCGGGCCGGGACCAGGCGGGGCAACCAAACCCGACGTCGTTGAGATTGGCGGCACGCTGATTTTCGATGCCGTCGTCGCGCGGCTGCGGGGAGGGGAGGACGTCGGCAGCGCCGGTGTTCTGACGCTGCATCACAGCTATCTCGATCAGCTCTTCACGGCGGGATCAGGCACGTCCTATGCCGCGCCGCGCGTTGCCTTCAGCGCCGCGCAGATCATGACGCGCTTCCCGCAGGCCTCAGCTAATCTCGTGCGGGCGCTGATTGTGGGATCTGCGGAAATCCCGCCGCCCGCCAGCGAGCGGCTTCAACTGCTTGGTGCAGATGCGACGCGGGCGATTGTCGGTCACGGTCTGGTGGATCTCGAACGCGCCGCATTCTCGGACAACGCGCGCGTCACGCTTTACGCCGAGGATGAGATCGCCCTCGATCATTTTGCCGTCTATCGGATTCCGATCCCGGAAGCGTTTCAGGCTGGGGGAAACGGTGAGCGCTGCATTCGCGTGACGCTGGCATTCGATCCACCGGTGCGTCACACCCGAAATGATTATGCAGGCGTTGGCATGAGCTTTCGGTTGGTTCGCGGATGCCAGCCTGACTTGATCTTCGATCATTATCGCAAGCGTGACAAGGACGACGGTCCGTTCCCTGAACTTGCACCGCGATACAATTGCAATCTCGTTCCCGGACCGCAATTGCGCGAGAAAGGCACCGTTCAGTGTGCAACTGTCACGTTCAAACGCGGTGTCGAAGAATACGGCGACAGCTACTATCTCGTCGTGCGCTGCGAAAGCGGCTGGGCGACCCATGTCGATCGGCAGCAATTCGCAATCGTGGTCGAGCTTCTGCAAAAGGCAGACGTCCAACTCTATGAAAGAGTGCGCCAGCGGATTCGCGTCCAAGCTTAGCACCGACACGCCGACCTTTGAATACAGTCGATCGAGGTGGGCGACAGGCGTCGGAGCTATCGTTCCTGCATAATCGCCAAGGGAATGTTGAACTCGCAATTCAAGCCATCTGGCTCAAATCTGAGCCGAGCTTCACCTGACAATTGACCGGGGAGCGCCTCTTCGATCATAGTTCGATCGACCAGAACGACTTGTTCAAAGTCCTGACTATCGTTTCGGTTGTCGGCGTGCCGCCGACGCTATTGGCGGGTATTTGGGGGATGAACTTTTAGAACATGCCGGAGTTGAGCTCGACATGGGGATACCCTTTGTCCTGGCTTGCCATCGTGCTTAGCCCCATTCTGCCCCTCATCTGGTTCAAGCGCCGTGGCTGGTTTTAGTCGCTGCGTGCTCGAACGATCGAAAGATATGAGGCGAGCCGCGCTATGTCAGCGATCCAGCTTTCCGCCACGCCGAAAGGCAATGGCTATCAGGCGACCGTGACATTTCCGGATGGCGTCTCGATGAACTCGGCGGAGACTTATCCGACGATCGCCGGAGCGATTGCCGCCGCGGCGCGAAAGCTGTTGGACATGACGGACCGCTTAGAAGCGCTGGAGCGGGAGGCGACCGGGAGAGACAGATATCGGGCGTGGGGGGTCCTTTAGTATGCCGACCATACGCCAGCCGACACCAGCGCCGATGCCCGTCGCTATCCCACCCGCCATGATCAAGGAGCTTCGCCACCTGCTGGCGTCGGCGATCTCTGACGCCAAAGCCTATGACGTACCGGGCTTGTGCCGTCGGTTGAATCTGGCGGACGGCGAGGAACAGGAGGCGTTCGCCAGCAAATACAAATATGCCCAGAAGCGGCTTGCGGATGTATCGGCCGAACAGGTCGTCGTCTCCGCTCGCGAGCTTGCCGCTGAAGAGCAGCGCTTCGAGCTCAGTGAGCAATTGGCCAAGATTGACGAGCTAAACGGCCCGGCGGTCACCACGCTCACGCGTCGACGTCTGATCGCGCTGTTCGAAGGCCGCCCGCTGGCGCGCGAGATCGAGGACATCGAGCTTATTCGCGGCCTTTGGCCGATCGGTTCTCTTCGCGCACCTCATCCCAGCGATGAGGCAACGCTCGAGGACTATCTCCATCGCCATACTATCCGCAACGACGACCTGACCCAGCGCGATGTGCTGGAGACGCTCGGGCTGCTAACGTGCTCACGCGCGCAGCTATTTAAATTCCTTGCCGCCGTCACGGCGCCAGATGCGTTCTCGGGGAGCGAGCAAATCGAGCTGGCCGAGAAGATCGACGGCCTACTGCGGCACGACGGCTATACGTTAGCCTTGGCGGGACGAATTTCTGGAAGTCCATTTTACGCCGTGAGAGTCGCACCAACCGGATCGCCAGCAGATGCCAGCATCTCCGCGACGCTGGCCGCCTTTGACCCGACGCAGGTGCACGCGCGTTGGACCATGGCCATGGAGCGGCGCGGCTCGGAACCGGCAGGCGCAATTACATTGGCCCGCACCCTGCTCGAAGACGTCTGCAAATGGATCCTCGAGGAGGCGGGTGAGACCTGGCAAGAAGCTGACGATCTGCCGGCCCTCTACCGCAAGCTCTCCAAAGTCCTGAAGCTCGCGCCCGACGACCATACGGAGCAGGTCTTCAAGCAGATTCTCGGAAGCTGCCAGTCTGTTGTCGAATCCTTGGGCGCCCTGCGCAACAAGCTCAGTGATGCGCACAGCCCTGGGCCGAAGCGCGCGCGCCCACAGCCAAGGCACGCGGAGCTGGCAGTCAATCTCGCTGGCGCGATGGCCACCTTTCTGGTCGCGACCTGGGAGGCGCGCAAAGAGGCGCGTGGCGGATCGTCATCGGAGGCTGCGCACGGCATAGGCCGGAAACCGCGGGGATGATGACAACGGCGGTCACAAGCGAAACGAACCTGCCGATGTCAGTCGACCTATCGATGGCGGAGGGCCGCTAGCGCGGTTTGCGGAACCGACCTGAGTGCCGAAGAATACTATGAGCACAACGGACTATGCGGCTATCACGCGCATATCGCGTCGAAGGACGACGCAACCCGGGATTAGAATGTCAACTCGGGAATCCTTGAGTGGTCTGGTTTCTGGCTCCGGCAACGTGGCGCCCTTCCTCCGACAGGCTCGCCGTGGCCGTCAGTCGCTCCTGAAAGACGTCCTGCAATAGGGTCAGAAAGGCACGCACGGCAGGGTTCGCGCGGCGGCTTTCGGGCCATACTGCAGTAATATTGTGCCGCTCTACCGCAAAGGCGGAAAGCACTGGGACGAGGTCGCCGCGCGTGACGTAAGGCGCCGCAATGAAGGAGGCGCTGATCCCGATGCCGCCACCGGCCGCGAGCGTCACGAGTACCGCATCGCTTACGTCGACGACGATGCTCGCGGTGGGTACCAGCTCGATCTCGTGACCGGCAATCTGAAAGGGCCAGCGAAAGCTTTGACCTGTGCTCTGATAACGAAGGTTGACGAGGTCGTGCCCCGCCAGATCGTCGGGGTGCAGCGGCGCGCCGCGCGCCGCAAGGTAAGCGGGTGACGCAAAGCAGCAGAGTCGATAAGGGGCAAGGCTCCGCGACAACAGGCGCGAATCCGCCAGATCGCCAATGCGTATTGCGACGTCGATGCCTTCCTCGATGATGTCCACCATCCGGTCAGTCAGTCTGAGATCGACCGTCACTTTGGGATGACTCTTTCGGAACGCAGGCAGAGCGGGCGCGATCACATGCAGTCCGATCGGCAGCGACGCCGCCACCCGCAAGTTGCCCGACGGCTCTGAGCGCGCGCTCATCGCCGCCTGCTCGATCGCTTCCGCCTCGCGCAGCAGACGCAGCGCGCGCTCGTGAAGATCGCGACCCTCTGGCGTGAGTGTCAGCGACCGGGTCGTGCGGGTGAAGAGTGGAACCCCCAGATGCCGCTCAAGGCGCTGGATGCTCTTGCTGACGGCTGAGGGTGAGACCGATAAGGAGCGAGCAGCGGCTGTGAAGCTACCCATCGAGCCAGCACGCGCAAACGCGATCAGGCCGGTCAACCGCTCCAAAAGCATTTGTTCCTTCATGGCACTATTGAAGCGCCATTGGAGCAGATTATCAATGCCGGGACCGGTGTTATATCGGTGTCTGAGCACCGAACGGCGAAAGGAGATCATGATGAGCGATACAATGAAGGCGATCCGGCAGCACGCGTTCGGCGGTCCCGAGGTGCTGGTCTATGAGGATGCCCCGAAGCCTGAGGTGAAGCCAGGCGAAGTGCTGGTCCGGGTTCACGCCGTCGGCCTCAATCCACCCGACTGGTATCTGCGTGAGGGCTACAAGATGCTTCCGCCCGAATGGCAGCCGCGGGTGTCGTTCCCGCTCATCCTCGGGACCGACATCTCCGGCGTCGTCGAGGCCGTGGCCGGCGATGTCGAAGGTTTCTCCGTGGGTGACGAGGTCTATTCGATGGTCCGATTTCCCTCGGGCCTCGCTGGCGACAGCAGGGCTTACGCCGAGTATGTCAGCGTGCCGGCTTCCGAAGTCGCGATCAAGCCGGCCGGGATCGACCATGCGCACGCCGCGGGGGCGCCAATGTCGCTGCTCACCGCGTGGCAGTTTCTGGTCGATCTGGGGCACGACGCGCCCAACCCGTTACAACCGTATCCGCATGTGCCGGTACCGTTGGAAGGCAAGACCGTTCTCGTCAATGGAGCGGCTGGCGGCGTCGGACATTTCGCGGTGCAGATCGCCAAGCTGAAAGGCGCCCATGTCATCGCCGTGGCGTCGGGCAAGCACGAGGCGCTTCTGCGCGATCTCGGCGCCGACGCGTTCATCGACTACACCAAGACGCCTCCCGAGGACGTGGCGCATGACGTCGATCTTGTGGTCGACGCCGTGGGCGGACCCGGCACCGGACGGTTTTTGCGCACGCTGAAGCCGGGCGGCGCACTGTTTCCTGTCTTTCCTCTTGGGTTCACCGGCGCGGAGGATGCGAAAAAGCTGGGCGTCACGGTCTCGGCGACTCAGGTCCGGTCGAGTGGCGCGCAGCTGGCGGAGATTGGAAGCTTGCTTGCTGCAGGCACGATCCGGGTCGTCCTCGACAGCACCTATGCCCTTGCCGACGCGCGGCTTGCGCACGAGCGAGCTGCCAAGGGGCACATTCAAGGCAAGATCGTCCTGGCGGTAAAATGACGTCAATCCCAAAGCCGCGCCTTGGGACGGCGCCTGGTTCGAGATGGTCGGCGCTTTGATGAGCGAAGCGGCAAGGCCGTCCGGGCTGCCGGCGGGGCTGAGTGTGTCGTTTGTCGAGCCCATTCGGACGGCGGCTCGCCGTCGGAGGTGTAGTTTACGGCATCCGCTCCGACGTCATCGATCCGGCTGCTTGAACGTAAACATCGTTCAAAAAATCTCGGTTTGCTCTCTTGAACTGAGTTTTTGGTTCTCCCAAATCCGTCTGCGTCGGGGCTTCGGCCCGACCAATAGGCGTCGCAGAGACGCTGTGACGCTGCTTGTAATCCATGTTGCTTTACGGAGGATATGGCTATGAGAAGCTTCGATTATAGGCCCCTTTACCGCTCGACGGTGGGCTTCGATCGCCTTCTCGACATGCTCGATACCAGCGTGCGCTCAGACTGGCCGCCTTACAACATCGAGAAGAAGAGCGACAACGACTACCGCATCACCATGGCGATCGCCGGCTTCAGCCCGGATGAGGTGGAGCTCACCCAGGACGGTCCTGAGCTCATCGTGACGGGACAGAAAAGGCCGAGCCAGGAGAATAGGCAGATTCTTCACCAAGGGTTGGCGATCGGCGATTTCAAACAGGCGTTCAAGCTTGCCGACCACGTCAAGGTCGCCAATGCTACGTTGGAGAATGGCCTGCTGTCGGTCGATCTGGTGCGGGAGATTCCCGAGGAGTTGAAGCCTCGCCGGATCGCCATCGGTTCGACGCGCAACGCCCCATCGGCGGGAGACAACGGCAAGACGAAGCAGATCAGCCAAAATACGGAGCCGCAGCGCAAAGCTGCCTGAGCCCGTCGACCAAACCTAAACCCTGCGATTTGCCTCCCGATCTATCCGGGTGTCACGAATTGCGGAGAAACGGAGATGACTGAATATAGCAGCTTTTCAAACATTGATCGCCATAAAGCACGCCGCAGCGCTGGACATCCGATATTCCAGCAGCCTGATGACGTTATAAATGATCCGGAGATGAGCCGTGCTGAGAAGCGGGCCCTGTTAGCCTCCTGGGCGTCTGACGCCCGCGCAGTTCCGGGCTCTCCATCGCTGCGTCAGCTAGAGGATCCCTCTCGCCGAAACGATCGACGGCTTTGAGGCGCTCAGAAGCGCCGGGAAAATACGCTATTGGGGTGTCGGAAATTTCCTCATCCGCGATTTGAAGGACCTCGCGGCCATTCCCGTAGGAAAATTGGTGCAGGTAAATCAGATCGCCTACAATCTGTGCCGGCGAGACATCGAGTGCGACCTTCTTCCATGGTGCAGGGAGCGCGGTGTTCCGATCATGGCACACTCTCCCATCTGCGGAGGTCATCTCGCCAGGGACGGGCGGCTTGCCCGCGCGGCAGAGCGGTACGGCTGTAGCCGCGCCCAGTTGGCCCTCGCCTGGGTCTTGAGACAGGATGGAATTGTCGCGATTCCGAAAGCTGGAAACGTACGGCATGTGAGGGAGAACCGCGACGCGCTCGATCTGCGACTTGCCCCGGCAGATCTGGTTGAACTCGATCGCATCTTCGCCATGCCGCGCAGCACGACTTAGCTAGGCGGTCTGTCAGGCTCACCGAACCAGCGCTCGGCCGCCTGGCGAACGCCTTGATCGTCTGCGGCGCTCTCAATCGCCGAGGCAACCATACCATCGGGACGGATGAGGATGGCGCGCAATCCCAGCCGGTTCTCGGCGTCGCCCGAAATGTAGTTGAACCGCCCCTGCCAGCGGCCGGCCAGCAGCCGTAGCGGCGCGCCTGGAGCAAAATCCAGCAGCAGGCCACGGCCGTCCTGCAGGAGCTTCCCGACCCTCGTTCCATCGATCAGAGTGAAATCGGGAGCGCTCCGGCCCACCAAAGGGTGACCGCCGCCGAGATCGTAGCGCAGCGACGGGCCCCATATCTTTTCGGCGAAGTAGGTCGCGCCGTCACGCGTTCCGATGAGATCGCGGATGATAGATTCGAGCGCTCGGGTGCTCGGAGTAGGGCGCATGAGCGCGACCTGCGCGCGGGACCAGTCGAGAATCCGCGCGCCCTCGGGATGGCGTTCAGCGAAATAGCTGTCGAGCAATCCGGCCGGCGCGCGCCCATGGATAGTGGCCGCCAGCTTCCAGCCCAGGTTTGTTGCGTCGCCGAGGCCTAGATTAAGACCCTGACCGCCCAGCGGCGAATGCGTGTGCGCGGCGTCGCCGGCAAGCATCACCCGTCCGTTGCGGTAGGCCGTCGCCTGGCGGGCTCGGTCTGTCCATGTGGTCGCGAGCCGGAGGGCGGTCAAGGTGACGTCGGCGCCGGAGATCCCGCGCAAAACAACCTGCACGTGCTCCATCGTGATCGGCTGTGTGCGGTGGAAGGCGCCGCGATCGAAGTCGACCATCGCGATCGTGCCGGGCTGCGCGTAGGTGTACATGCCCGTCCGCGTATAGGTACGTCCGACGCGGAGCGTCTCCGGGTTTGCCAGTTCCACCTCGACCGAGTAGCCGGTGAATTCGGGATCGGTGCCGGCGAATTCGAAGCCGCCAGCCTTGCGCACGGCGCTGCGCCCGCCATCGCAGCCCACTAGCCATCGCGAGTGGAAGGTCTGGCCGCCAGCGCGGACGATCACGGTGTTGTCGGTTTGGTCGAAAGCTTCGACGCCGACGCCACGCTGGATCTCCGCCCCCATCACGGTCGCCCGGGCAGCGAGGACGGTTTCCAGGGACTGCATGTCCACGGCTAGATTGACCCCGGCCAGACTCGGCAGGCGGTATGTCCACCGCGAGACGTCGATGTCCTCGTGAAAGAACTGGATGCCGGCGAAATGGCCGGCAGGCCGGCGCTGCTGTTGTTGCTGCATCCAATGCGCGAAGGCCTTGGTGGCGCCCGAGGCATTGTTCGCTTGGCTCGCCTCCCTGACGTCGTCGAGCAGGCCGCGGCGATCGAGGACCTCAAGGGTCGGCGCGGACAGACCGCGCATTCCGAACGGCAATGCCTTCAAAGGAGACAGCGGATCGGCAGCCTGCTCCAGGACAAGGACAGAGACGCCTGCGAGACGCAACTCGCAGGCAAGGAAGAGCCCGACCGGGCCGCCGCCGGCGATTACGACTTCGT
This sequence comes from Roseixanthobacter finlandensis, assembly GCF_043195105.2. Lineage (NCBI taxonomy): Bacteria > Pseudomonadati > Pseudomonadota > Alphaproteobacteria > Hyphomicrobiales > Xanthobacteraceae > Roseixanthobacter > Roseixanthobacter finlandensis. The sequence continues at coordinate 37,840 of NZ_JBAFWO020000002.1, forward strand.
AGATGGGTTGGGAATTGGGCATGAAACGCTCCTGTGTCGATCACGTTCGACCTGAGCGTTCCTCGAACGAGCGACCTCACGGACGAACAATCGGGACGCCGGGGAGCGTCCCATGCTCGTCGTGGGGATCTCCGACACGAGGCCAAAGACCAGAGCTTTCGTTACCGAAAGGACTTGGGCTTACCAAACCAAGTCTGCCTTTTCCGACACCGGCTGGATAGCGTCTTGGCGATCAATCCGCAACAGACCGAGATGATGTCTCAGCTTGAATTACGGCTCGTGACCCATGAGCCTTTCGCCTTCATCACTCGACGATGCGCCGCCCCGCTGGCCGCACCGTGGCGCAGGTAACGGTTCCGTCGTTATCGGTGCCAATGGCACATGTTGGCATGACAGCTCCGCTATTGGCGGCACGATCCGGCCGGTCATTTCCAATGTCGTCGATGTCGATCTTCATCCTGCAAACCAGGCAGGAGCGGAATCCGGAATTTCACCGGGATCGCCGCCGGCCAATGATGAGCTGGTGCGGTCACAAAGTTGCCCGCCACCCCGGGGGAGGATGGCGGGCAGGCAAGGCGGGTGGGGCTTGGAGCGGCGATATTAACCCGCCTGCACAGGGATGCGTTGAATACTGGGGATTGACTCAACCGTTTTCGGGACCTCGATGGTCAATATCCCGTTCTTGAATGTCGCGCTTGCCGCATCGGCATCGACACCGTCTGGAAGCTGCAGGGTGCGTTGGAAGGAGCCGTATGCTCGCTCGCGAACGATGAGCCCTCCGTCTTCAGTTTTTCGGTCGGTACTCCTTTCGCCGCGGATCGTCAGAGAGCCCTCACTGATCGAAAGCTCGATGTCATCCTCAGAGAGGCCAGGCAATTCGGCGGTGACCGTTATCGCCTTGTCGCTATCGCTGACATCCAGCCGGACGGAATCAGGTGCGGAGGGTGCGAACTCCGGAAATGGGGATGGAAGCATCCTCCAGAATTGCTCAAATGCGCGGTCAATGTCCTGCCGCAGCGCACGAAGCGGGTCCACCGGTCCCGTTTGCGGACCCACGTGCCGCCCGGAGCCGCTCCAAGGAATGAGGTCGGTGATTTTCATCGTCGCCTCACGCCGCCTTGACGGAAATCTTGGCAGCCGGCGCCGGCGTCGCCTTTGGCAGCGTCAGCCGCAGAACGCCGTCTTTGAAAATCGCTTCGATTTTCGCCACGTCGACTGGCTCTGAGATGACAAAACTCCGCTCGTAATTGCCATCCCAATACTCGGCGTGCTGCAGTGTGTAGCCTTCGGGGCGGCTCGGCACCGAGCGCGCCGCGATCCGCAAGAGCCGCTTGTCGAGCGTCACATCGAGGCTTTCGGGATCGGCGCCGGGGAGGTCCAAAACCATCAACAGGCTGGACTGATCCTCGATTATATCTGCTGGAGGGACGAAGACCGGCGCATCTCGTGTGGATTCGGCGGCCTCGCCTACACTGGTGTCCTGAGCGGCCATGACGGGTCTCCTTCAAGTCCGGCTTATTGCGATTTTGCGAGGCCGATCAGCGTCGGGGCGAGGGAGCTCGAGCCGAAGCAGCCCGTTCCGGAACGCTGCGGCGGCCTTCTCCCCATCTACGCGGAACGGAAGGACAAGGCTGCGGGCAAAGGAACCCGCAACGCGCTCTTGGCGATGAACAACGGCGCCTTCGGTGACCGGGTCGGAGGCTCGTTTGCCACGAAGGGTTACTGTGTTCTGATGGACTGCGATGTCGAGGTCATCGGCAGCGACGCCAGGAATCTCCGCAGTGATCACGGCGCCGTCGGGGCCGGTCCAAATGTTGATCGGGGGAAATTCAGACGTTGTGGGGGCTCGCAGGTTGTTCATCACGCGATTCACATCTTGTTGCATGAGTCGCATCTGCCGGAATGGATCGAACGTGCGCCCCGCATTTCCTGGATAGGCGAGCATTTGCCAACTCCCTTTACTGACGTTGAAGGGATCGTGGCGACTCTCCGCCAGATTGGCACTGATGACCGTCAGTTATTTCGCGATTTGGCTGCGCCGGGGCATTACCAAAGGGGACCGCCCATCGGCCTAGACGGGGTTGCCGCTCAAGGTTTGACCGAAAGGGGTAATTGTCCCAGGGTGCAAACAGGGCCGCGCCGGTGCTTGACTCTCGAGGTTCCCGGTCCGGCCCCAATTGTCGCTAGCCCGGCGTTAGCGGCGGACAAGATCGCCCCACGCGGGATCCCATAGGTCTTCGTGCTCAAGCACGATCACGATCCTACGGAAACCGTAACGCTGAAGCAGGCGCTGCGCCTGAGCGAGTGCAAGGCCTACATCGACCTCCTCGCTCTCGTCCGGGCCAACGTGCGCGCCTTCTCGTGAATGCGCCATCCATCCGAGGGTGGCCCGGATGGGGGCCTTCCCTTGCCAGTCAAAAATAGTGACGATGATCTCGTTCCCGGCAGCTGACCCGGGATCATCGAGGAGGGTATATCTGGGTCGCTTCTTCGCAGTCACGTTTGTGTCCAACCTCATGGTCTCACTTTCGGGTTCACACTTCTCGCCGCTCCGTCTGGACAGGCCCTAGCCGCCGCTGCAAATTTAGTCCGTGGAGCGAGCCTGACAACTGCCTGCTGCATCTGATATGGCTAGTTGCACTCGGCTGACACGAACCCAACTGTAGCCGAAAACCGATCCTGATTGTAGCAGGCAAGAGCCGATCCGCAGGATCTGTCAGACCCCTGATCGGCGGAGACGCGAATGCCTGTGGAGGAAAATCAAAAGCTGGTCCGCGCGCTCGACGACCTCTTTCGCCTATCCGCTCTGCAAGCGGACTGGAAGGACTTAGAGGAGGACGCAGTCGTCGAAAGCCTGGCCTCGGTCCTTGTGAAGACCCTCAACGCCGACTTTGTATATATGTCGATAGCGACGCTGCAAGTCGTGGTTGAGCTCGTGTATGGGCCCAACGGACGTCTTCCGCCGCCATTCGTTCCGACTGTCCGCAACTCCCTGTTGGCAGCCATCACGGACGGGGGAAAGATCGTCAGCCCAGTCAGCGGCAACAAGGTGACTGTTCACGCGACGCCAATCGGCAATCACGGCGAGGCGACCGTGATAGTTGCGTCGGACCGGCCCGATTTCCCAACTGAGGTGGAAACACTCCTTCAGCGCATGGCGGCAAGCCAAGCCATGTTGGAATTGCGACGGCGCGAAGAAACTGCTCCGAACGCATATCTCGCAAGGCTCATCGCCGCTTCGTCCGACTTCATCGGCATCGTGAATCTTCAGGGCCGGCCGCTCTTCGTGAACCACGCTGGCCTTGAACACGTCGGCTTGGCTGATTTGCGTGAGGCGTCCGAACTTCATATTGCCGATTTTCTGGCGCTCGGAGACCGCGATCAGCTGCGTTATGGCGTTTGGCATCGGATTCTCTCCGACGGGCGTTGGACTGGAGTGCTACGGCTGCTCCATACCAAGTCGAAGGATAACCCGACCTTTCCTGTTCGATTTCTATCGCCTCGATCTTCCTCCGGCTGGACCGGTCGCGATTGGCGTCGTCGGGAAGGAGGTTGCGAGAACGTCAAAGACGTTGACCGATTCAAAGGAGGGAGGATCCTCTGAGGTCACCGACGAGCGCGACGAGGCGGCAGCTCGTGTGCAAACGCTAAGCGAGCGTGAGCGGCAGGTGCTCGTCCGGCTCGCGGACGGTCAGGCACACAAGGAGATTGCCCACGAACTCGGCATAAGTATCCGAACCGTTGAAGTTCATCGTTCGCGCATGTTGCGGCGGCTAGGAGTGAAAACCGTCGCCGAGGCAATTAAAATCGCGGTTCTCGCTGGCTTAAAGGAGTAGTGCCAAGTGATGCTTCACATCTAAGTGCTGACAAACCCGTCGCGCAAGGATAGCTGTGGCTCCCGCCGAGCAACAAGCTGCCACGTCGACCACTCTCCGAGCGAGCCATTTCCTTATGCGAGAATTCCCATAAGGTGAATCCACAAATAGCTCCTTACCCGCGCGTTTTTCTATCGTCACCACGGTCGTCCAATTGCTTGGACGGTGCCGTTGTGAAGGGGTGTCGATGGAACGTTCAACGCGGTTTGACGGCTCGGACTGCGAGCCACGGATCAACAAGAGTCCGAGAGACCTAAACTCTATCGCCATCCTCAGGACGTTCCAGCGCGATCAGGACATCTTCGAACACCACCATCGCTGTGACTGGTGGTATCGCATCGTTTCTGGAGCGACACGCAAATACCGTATCCGCAGCGATGGACGACGGCAAATTGCGGACATTCGTAAGCGGTGCCCTTACCCCACCTTTCGCGGGCGAGGTTGAGGGGGTGATGTTCCGAGCCTGGAGGGCTTGGGCATATGACGATTTCAGAGCTTACGCTTAAATCGAGCGCCGAGGAGCCGGTCCGGCGGTTCGAGGTTTTCACTGGAGCGGGGCGCCGCCGGGAGTGGGCTGCCGAGGACAAGGCGCGGATTGTCGCCGAGAGCCTCGATCCTGGAGCCACGGTGAGTGCCGTGGCGCGGCGCCATGCCTTGTCGCCGCAGCAGTTGTTCACGTGGCGCCGTGAGGCGCGCAAGGCGAGCGAGACGGTCCCGGCGTTCGTGCCGGCTGTGGTCACGCCGGAGATTGCTCCGGCATCGGAGCCTTCGGCCACATGCTCACGGCCGAAGCGGCGTGGCCGGCAACGCCGGGCGGCGGCGATCGAGGTCGACGTCGCAGGGGTCAGGGTGACGATCGAGAACGGGGCCTCGCCGGCCACCATCGCGGCGGTGATCGGTGCGCTGAAGGGTAGATCATGATCGGCCCGAGCGGCGCGGTCCGCGTCATGGTGGCCACAAAGCCGGTCGACTTCCGCAAAGGGGCGGAGGGCCTCGCCGCCTTGGTGCGTGAGACCATGGGCGCCGATCCATTCTCCGGCACGGTGTACGTGTTCCGGGCCAAGCGGGCGGACCGGGTGAAGCTGGTGTTCTGGGACGGCACCGGGGTCGTTCTGGTGGCGAAGCGGCTGGAGGATGGGGAGTTCCGCTGGCCGAAGATCGCGGACGGCACCCTGCAGCTGACGTCGGCCCAGCTCCAGGCCTTGCTCGAGGGCCTCGACTGGCGGCGGGTACACGAGGCGCAGCGCACGACGACACCGGTCGCCGCCAGTTGAAGAGGCTCGCCGGCGCCCGGCGAATATGATTCACTTCCGGTCATGGCTTCGCTCTCCACCGAGCTTCCCCGTGATCCCGAGACGCTCCAGGCGATGCTGATCGCGCGGGACGCGGAGATCGAGCGCCTGCGCCAGATCATCAAGCAGCTGCAGCGTCACCGCTTCGGACGGCGGGCGGAGAGCCTGCCTGAGGACCAGTTGCTGCTGGCGCTGGAAGAGGCCGAGCAGGTCGAGGCCGCCGGCTTCGCTGCATCCGAGGAGCAGGCGCCGGCCGAGAAGGCCGGACGGGTCGCGAAGCGCCGTGCGAACCGCGGGGCGCTGCCCGCCCATCTGCCGCGGATCGAGACCGTGGTCGATATCGGGAGCGACATCTGCCCGTGCTGTTCCGGCAAGCTGCACCGCATCGGCGAGGACGTGGCCGAGCGGCTCGACATGGTGCCCGCCCAGTTCCGTGTCCTGGTGGTGCGCCGGCCGAAATATGCCTGCCGCTCCTGCGCCGACGTGGTGGTGCAGGCCCCCGCGCCGGCGCGGCTGATCGAGGGCGGCCTGCCGACCGAGGCAACCGTCGCCCATGTACTCGTGTCGAAATACGCCGACCATCTGCCTTTGTATCGCCAGGCCCAGATCTATGCACGACAGGGCATCGCGCTCGACCGCTCGACGCTGGCGGACTGGGTTGGGCGCGCGGCCTTCCTGCTGCGGCCCGTGCATGACCGGCTGCTGGCGGGGCTGAAGACCTCGCCCAAGCTGTTTGCCGACGAGACCACGGCGCCGGTACTGGATCCCGGCCGCGGCCGGACCAAGACCGGGCAGCTCTTCGCCTATGCCCGAGACGACCGGCCCTGGGGCGGCGCCGATCCGCCTGCCGTCGCTTATGTCTATGCCCCTGACCGCAAGGGCGAGCGGCCCGTCGCCCACCTCGACGGCTTCAGAGGCATCCTGCAGGTCGATGGTTACGGCGGCTACAAGGCGCTGGCCGGACGCAACGCCGTGAACCTGGCGTTCTGCTGGGCGCATGTTCGGCGGCGCTTCTACGAGCTCGCCCAGGCTGGCCCCGCGCCGATCGCCAGTGAAGCCCTGCAACGCATCGCCGAACTCTACCACGTCGAGGCTGCGATCCGGGGCCGGACCCCGGATGAGCGCCGGGCCACGCGCCAGGAGAAGAGCAAGCCGATCATCGACGCCCTCGAGCCATGGCTGCGCGCGAAGCTGGCGTTGATCAGCCAGAAGACCAAGCTCGCCGAGGCGATCCGCTACGCGCTCTCGCGCTGGGAAGGGCTGACCCTGTTCCTCGACGGCGGCCGCATCGAGTTGGACAACAATATCGTCGAGCGCTCCATCCGGCCCCTCGCCCTGACCCGGAAGAATGCCCTCTTCGCCGGCTCCGACAGCGGCGCCGAACACTGGGCCGTCATCGCCTCGCTGGTCGAGACCTGCAAGCTCAACGGCATCGATCCCCAGGCCTACCTCGCCGACGTCATCGCCCGCATCGTCAACGGTCACCCCAACAGCCGCATCGACGAACTCTTGCCATGGGCCTACCCGGCGCAGCCGGTCCTCAGCAACGTGGCCTGACGACGACGCTTACGGACATTCACCTCCCAGGTGACTTCTTTGGATTCTCGTCATCCGACTCGCACACGTCCTCGGTGCAAGCAATAGTGGAGGGAACAATAGTTGCCTGTTATCCGCGATCGGCAATTGAGGCTCTCGCGGACTCTGATCCGGCGACTGCCAAGCTCATCCGACTGGGAACCTTCGCGGCAATTGAGAGGCTGGAGCAGCAGACTTTCGTAGTGAGCACCATGTCGGCTCCTGAACGAGTACGAGCTTTCCTGGTCCATTTTAGAGACAGGATCGGCCGATCTGGCGAAAGCGATATAGCACTACCCATTACGCGCTACGATATCGCCGATCTGCTCGGGCTCTCGACCGAGACAGTCTGTCGAGCGTTTACGGATCTCCGCGAGCGGGGCGCAATTTCTCTGGAAGGTCCCCGAAACGTCACGATCATTCGGCCTTAGTGACCGGTCAAGTTACGGGACCTCTCTTCTCTATTCTTGATGAGGACGCAGCTCAGGGGCGCCATGCATATCCGCACCGGAGTCTTCAACAATTGCGCTTTCCGCCTCCTGCAGTTGGTCGACTGTAGTTGAGGTTGCCGCCGGCGCGACGCCCAAGCCGCTGAGCGTTGCCTCTGCCATTGCCGAACCCACGTTGTATTCGGCTGAAATTGCGCGGGTCGCACCGCGTTCTTGAAGATACGTGCGGTCAGCATCGCCGTGAGCCCGCACGAGAACTTCGGCGAGCGCATCTATCTCACGAGCGCGCTCGAGCACGCGCCGCGCTTCGTAGCCATCTGGAACGGCAATGACGATGAGTCGCGCACGCTTCGCACCCGCATCCTCAAGGACGCCCGGGGCCGCAGCATCGCCGTGCCTCACCGCCGCGCCCTCCTCACGAGCCTTTTCGGCACGTCGCCGATCTCGCTCAATTATAACATACGGCGTTCCCGCCTTGCGCAGCGCCGCGACGATTGTGCGTCCGACTCGGCCGGCCCCCACGACAATAACGTGGTCCGCTTGCGCCGTGGGACGATGTTCCACATGCAGACCGAACAAGGGATCGAAGAGACGACCCTCGCCACCTCCCGGCGTGGGTGCGGTCAGCAAAGGCGCCATGAGCTTCGCAGCCGCAAATGCAAATGGATTGACAGTGATCGAGAGCAACGCTCCGGCGAGGATCAGATCACGGCCCTCCATCGGCATAAGCCCTAGGGACACCCCGAAATCGGCGAGTATAAAAGAAAATTCCCCAATCTGGGCTAGCGCCGCGGATACGACCAAAGCGGTCGACATCGGATAGCCTAGTGCGAGCACGATCCCTGTAGCGGTAAGAGCTTTGCCGAGCACAATCACTAGGACGACTGCGATCACCGACAGCGTATCATTCACAAGGATTGAGGGGTCAAAGAGCATCCCGACCGAAACGAAGAATAGCACCGCGAACGCATCTTGCAGCGGCAGCGACTCGGTAGCGGCCCGGTGACTGAGCTCGGACTCGCTGAGCACCACCCCCGCGAAGAATGCGCCAAGTGCAAAAGAGACGCCGAACAGCGCCGCCGACCCGTACGCGATCCCCAGTGCTATCGCCAGCACCGCCAACGTAAAGAGTTCCCTCGATCCTGAGCGCGCTGCCTGCCTGAGCAGCCACGGTACGGCACGCCTCCCGAAGACCAACACGACCGCAACGAAGGCGCCGACCTTGATCAGCGTGAGTCCAAGCGCGAGCCCAACACCTGCCGTCCCGGCGCCGATCGGCGCTGCCGGGGCGTCGGCGCCGATCGGTGCCGCGAACGCGGGGAGCACTACCAAGGCCAACACCATGGCAATGTCCTCGACTACCAGCCAACCGACGGCGATCCTGCCGTTGGGGGAGTCCAGCAGACTTACTTCATCCAGCGCGCGCAGCAGAACCACCGTGCTTGCCACTGAAAGGGCGAGGCCAAACACCAGGCCCGCACTCCAATTCCAGCCCCATGCCCTCGATACGAGGGTTCCAATGAGAGTTGCGGTCACGATCTGGATCATCGCGCCTGGCACAGCGATCCGACGCACGACGAGGAGATCGTTGAGGGAGAAATGCAGCCCCACGCCGAACATCAGCAGGATGACGCCCAGTTCAGACATCTGGCGCGCCAACTCGACATTGCCCACAATGCCGGGTGTATTCGGACCAATCGCGACTCCGGCAAACAAATAGCCGATTAGAGCCGGCAGGCGCAAGAATCGCGCGGCCAGCCCGAAGCCGAAGGCAAGCACGACTCCGAGCGCCAGCATTGTGATAAGTTCTGTTTGGTGCTGCGGCATGGTTCCGGTCGAGGTCGGTTGGCAACGAAAAAAAGATAAGCATTCTCGCACGAGACTGCACTGACGATCGACAGCGTTATCGCCCGCTCGCGGCTTCCTGATTGATCTCGGCCCTCGTGAGTCACGACATTTAGAGGCTGCCGGCGCCATCAACCTTGCCCTCTAAACTCGCCCGCAGCCGGGTCAGGGGCTGGCCGGGTGACCAGCCATCAGACATCGCTCTCCGCGCCCGAAGCGTCGCAATCCCTCGCGTAGGTGCTCAAGCGGTGGCTTGCTTCATCAGGTGTCCCTTGCGGCCCACCTTGGCCCCCCGCGGGGGGCCGGCGTCGCGGCATCGCAAAAGCGTCCGCGTCTCTGGGACGGGGGGAACCAAGTAGAAATGACGACCGATAAATAGCCGAAATGGCTAGGACTACTATGTCGGTGATTTAGACCCATGACCGTGCCGAGTGGAGGACGTGCAATGAAACCGTTGCGCATCCTGGTTGTCGAAGACGACTGGCTTGTCGCGTTGGATCTCAAGCATATGCTCGAGCGACGCGGGCGCGAGGTTGTAGGGACGGCCGCAGACGCAACCGAGGCCCTCGCAGCGGCGCTGCGAACTTCGCCCGACTTGGCGCTCGTTGATGTCAATTTTCGTGACGGACCTTCGGGTGCGAGTATTTCAGCGGCGGTTGTTAGGGAGACGAAAACGCCTGTGATTTTGTGACCGCCAATCCGGAGGCCCTCCCGGGGGATTTTGCGTGCGCATTGGGCGCCATTGAGAAGCCATGGGGGCCGGAGGTCATCGACGAAGTTCTCCATTTTATAGGCCGATACCGAACCGACCCTATGACGCCACCTCCGTCACGAATGATCTTGCCGGCCTCACTGCGCGGTCCTTCTCGCTTCGCGCGTGCGACCGCCGCTTAGCATGCACCTGTGCGTACCTGAGTGCCTTCTCCAGGGGACGTCTGTTCCGCTAGCTCGGTGAGTTCGCTTTCTTCGAGAGTCTCTTTTTCGAGCAGCGTCCGGGCCACCCGGTCCAATGACTCGCGTCGCTGCTGCAACAGGCTGACGCTCCTTGCGAAGGCTTCTTCCACGATGCGCTTCACCTCTTCGTCAATTTCGGCGGCCGTCTTCTCAGAGTAGGAGCGTTCCTCCGGACCGTAGTAGGGCTGATCGGTTCCAATAAATGAGCGGCGGTCCTTTTCAAGAGCCACGTGGCCGAGTCTTTCGGTCATGCCATATCGCGTGACGATGGCGCGCGCGATATCAGTGACCTTGGCCAGATCGTCGGCGGCACCCGTTGAAAGGTGGCCGTAGATGATGTGCTCGGCAGCCCGTCCGCCGAGCAATACCGCCATCTTGTTCTCCAACTCTTCGCGGGTCATCAAGAAGCGATCCTCGGTCGGGCGCTGTATCGTGTACCCAAGGGCGCCCACCCCTCGTGGAATTATCGAGACCTTGTGCACCGGATCGACCCCAGCCAGCGCCATGGCGACCAGCGCGTGGCCTGTCTCGTGATAGGCGACGATCTCGCGTTCTCTCGGGTTGAGGAGCCGGTTGCGCTTCTCTAACCCTGCAACGATGCGTTCGACGGCGTTGTTGAAGTCTTCCATGCTCACTGCATCGGCTTTGCGCCGGGTTGCCAGCAGCGTCGCCTCATTTACGAGGTTGGCCAGATCGGCTCCGGTGAAACCGGGCGAGAGCGCGGCGATCTTATCCGCGTCAACGTCGGGCGCGAGCTTGGCTTTCTTCAGGTGCACGTTCAGGATCTGGATACGGCCGGCCTTGTCAGGCCGGTCCACCAAGACCTGGCGGTCAAAGCGGCCGGCGCGCAGCAGAGCAGGGTCAAGGATTTCCGGGCGGTTGGTCGCTGCCAAAAGAACGAGACCGGTCGACGAGTCGAAACCGTCGAGCTCGACCAGCAACTGGTTAAGCGTCTGTTCTTTCTCGTCGTGGCCACCCACAAGCGGTCCGAGACCCCGCGCGCGGCCGAGCGCGTCGAGTTCATCGATAAAGATGATCGCGGGCGCCTTGGCACGCGCCTGCTCGAACAGATCGCGCACCCGCGCTGCGCCTACGCCGACGAACATCTCGACGAACTCAGAACCTGAGATGGAGAAGAAGGGCACGCCGGCCTCGCCGGCCACGGCCTTAGCCAGCAGCGTTTTACCCGTTCCAGGCGGACCGACAAGCAGCACGCCCTTCGGCATGCGTCCGCCAAGCCGGCCGTACCCGCGGGGATCTCTTAGGAAGTCGATGATCTCCTTGAGTTCATCTTTGGCCTCATCGACGCCGGCGACGTCCTCGAAGGTGACGCCGGTGTCCTTCTCGACATAGATTTTTGCTCTGGACTTGCCGATCTGCATCAGCCCACCACCGATGCCGCCACCCACCCGTTTGAGCATGAACATCCAGATGCCAAGAAAGATTACGACCGGGACAACCCAGGACAGGAGGTCTCGCAGGAACGTGCTCTCGATCTGGCCGCTGACGACGGTACCGTGCTGCTGAAGGTCGCGGGCAAGGTCGGGCTCGACGCGCGTCGTGATGAAGAAGGATCGGCCCTCGACGGGCTCCTTGAAACGCCCTTGGATAAACCGGTCCGATACTGCCACCTCTGCGATCCTACCATCGCGAACATAAGTCTCAAATTGACTGTAGGGAATTTGAGCAACTTGAGTGGCGGTCGCGTAAAGGTACTGAAACGCCATCAGTAAAAAGAACGCGCCGATCCAGTACCAAATATTGAACTGGGTCTTCCTGTCCATCTCCATTCAGTGCGCTCCAATTACCTGATGATCAGAAGCATACGCGCGCCGTTGCGTACAAGTTCAACGGCGAGGGTGCTCTTCCGATCGGCGGTCCAGCGACGGACATCATTGATCGATGTCACCGGCGTGCGATTGATCGCCAAAATCATGTCTCCGCGCATCAGACCAGCGCGCGCGGCCCGGCTTCCCGGAGCGACGCTCTCCACGACAACCCCTCCTGCGCCAACGTCCCGCGCCTCCTCGGCGGAGGCGTTTCGCAAGTTTGCCCCATCAAAAGGCGTTCCAGTCAATTGCGACGAGGCCCGCTGCGCTCCTTCGATCCGCACACTGATGTCGTGCCTACCGTCATTTCGCACGACCGACAGCCTGACGTTCGAGCCGGCAGGTGTGAGGCCGATCCGGTTACGCAAGTCTGTGGAGCTGTGAAGGGCACGGCCGTCTACAGCGGTCACGACATCCCCAACCTTCAAACCGGCATGTTCGGCCGGCGACCCCGCCTCAATATTGCTGATCACCGCTCCGCGCAGGTCCCCGAGGCCAAGCGCCTCCGCGAGATCGGGGGTTACATCCTGAATGCCGATGCCTATCCTACCGCGACGGACCTCGCCATGGTCGATCAGCTGGTTCATCACAGCCAGCGCCATGTTGCTTGGCACGGCGAAACCTATGCCAACGTTGCCACCGGCGGGACTCAGGATTGCTGTGTTGATTCCGGCGAGCTTGCCGTCGAGCGTAATTAGCGCACCTCCCGAGTTTCCCGGATTGATCGAAGCGTCCGTCTGGATGAAATCCTCATAGCCCTCATTGTTAATCCCACTGCGCCCAAGGGCGCTGACGATGCCGGACGTCACCGTCTGACCGAGGCCAAACGGATTACCAATGGCGACAACGTAATCGCCGACTTTGAGACGATCGGAGTCGGCTATCTCCAAGGATACGAGGTTTCGGCTCTCCACCTTGAGAAGGGCAATGTCCGTGGCCTGATCGGATCCGACAAGCTCGGCACGGAGTCGGCGGCCATCCTTGAGCGTCACCGTGATTTGGCCAGCATTATCCACCACGTGGTGATTGGTGATGACATAACCCTTGCTGGCGTCCACGATCACGCCCGACCCTGCGCTCATGCGCTGCTGGGCCGGCGGCTGATCCGGAAGGTCAAAGTACCGTCGAAAGAATGGATCGTTGTAGAGTGGGTTGGAGGCGGTCGGCGTTTCCGAGATGACGGAGATATTGACCACCGCCGGGGTAACGCGTTCTAGCAACGGCGCGAGCGTAGGGAGTTGCCCTGCCAATCCGGGAACGACCTGTCCAAAGGCGCTAGGGGGAATGCCCACCGCGGCTACGAAGATCGTAAAGAGAACAATGATCGACCGATGTACGATTGTGACTCTCTTGCTCATGAATTCCCCCATGATAGCTCAACGACCGATTTCGTCCTTTCCGCTTACGGTCAGACGGGACGCCTGAAGCTCGGCCCGGAATGAACCCGGCCGAGCTTGGCAATTCGTCATACAGCGGACCAAGTACGGTTGTGGGCAAACCAGATGCAGGCGCCCGAAACCAACGCCACCACGACGCCTGCGATTACGTGGGCCCACATGGCGGGCGTCAGGGCCGAGAACCCAAGGGCCCATGGCGCCACGAGTGCCCACAGGCCAGCCACCCCGTTGATCCACTCCTCGGCCTCGTGGAACGCAAAAAGGGCTGAAACCGCGATCACCGAGATTGCTGCGCCGATGACCCAGGCATTCCAGGCGGCATAGGCATCAGAGGTGAAGCCTAGATACCAGGGCGACAGCAGAAGACCGAGACCGGCAACGAGACTAATGATATCGAAGGCCCGCGGGCCTTTTAAAGACACCGATTTCACCATTGGTTATTCCTCCTTGTTGGTTGGATCCATCATGCGCAGATCGTTAAATGCCCCACCGAAAAGTGATCCCGCGATGACGATCATCAATGAACGTTCCAGCCACGAGAGACCGCTGCAGTGGCCGCGCGGGCAGGGAGCTGGTGTCGGGCCGGCGACGGCAGCGACCGCGCGGCGTCGCGGTCAAGCTGGCAGAGGTCAAGCTCGTCCCTCGTGAAGACGCCGGCCGCGATCTCTTGCAGTGCGAGGTCGACGATGTCCGTGGTGGGCCGCTCGAGCCGAGGGTCGCTCCCCGTCTTGAGCGCCCTGCTCCGCGCTGCGGCGACGACCGTCAGCGCGAAGCGATTCCGCAAGACCTTCTCGCAATCGAAGACGACGAATGGGTCCATGGTCGCACCTCACGCCACCTTTCGTGTCGCGCGAGCATCGTTCGCAGCGACCCGACGTTCGAGCGCAAGCAACGCCTGTTCGACCTCATCAAGCCGCGTCGGGCGATTGTTCTCGGGCATACCCTCGTTGGTCGCCAGATCGATCAAGTACTCGGTGTAGGCCCAGTTCATCAGAATCGATCGTTTGGCCTCTAGCGACAGCGCGGCGTCAGCCAAGACATCCATTGGCGACGCCCATGTTTCCGGACCTGCAGGATCGTTCCGATTCGCGGCGCCCTCCAGAGCCTGTCCGTACTTTCGCTGCAGGTGCGACAACCCAAGCTTCGCCAGCGTCGCGTCGGAGAAGGGATGGTTTATGTGCGCCCCTGGCGTGCTCGTATGCCGGGGGGCCTGCCGCCCTCTCTCGATGACGTATGACAAGCCTTCCCGCTCCGCGTAATGAACCGCAGATTTCAGAGTTGGAAAGCTGAGCTCGACCTGCGTCAGTGTATCGTCACTGCCGGTCCAGCCCATGAGGGGCTCGATGAAAGGCGCGCTCCGCGGCTCGAAGCGCAGCTTCCAGCCTCTCGTGCGAGCCGTTCCCGACGTCATCACCGAGCGGGACGGCTTGTAGATGTGCGCAACCGCGTCTTCAGGGAACAACGAGCGCCCCATCGATGGTGGCGACGTGCGGTTGTCGTTAGAGAACTGTGACCGCGTCGGTCCAACAGATCCAGCATTCAGGGTGTGTCTGATATTCTCCGTCATTGCTATCCCTCCCAATTTGGCGAAGGATCGCGTCGGTGGCGGCCTGCTGGCCCACCACCTACGCGATATGCGTTAGCTCTTGATCGCGATACGCTTCACCTGCGACTGGGCCTTGGCGCTCTTGGGGAGGACGATGCTCAGCACACCGCTCTTGAAGCGCGCGTCGATCTTGTCCTCCTCGACCTCAACCCCGAGGGGGATGCGGCGCTCGAAACGTCCATAAAAGCGTTCGGAGAACTGTTTCTCCTTGTCCTCGGTCTCGGAACGCTTCTCGCCTTTCAGTGTCAGCACGCCGTCATCGATCAGAACCTCGACGTCCTTCTCCTCAAGGCCAGGGATCTCGGCGGTCACCTTGATCTCCTTGTCAGTTTCGGAGATTTCGACGCTCGGCCAAGCACCGGCGAAAGACGACAACGAACCAAGCGCCGGCAACCGGCTGTCAAAGCCGCGAAAAACGTCGTCGAACAGTCGGTTCACCTCGCGATGGAGGGACAGGAACGGATTGCGATCATCGTCGCGATAAACGGAAGGGGTCTGACTATTGTTGCGGCCCCAAGGGATCAAGTCACGGACACTCATGGTTCTTCTCCTTTCTGTTCATTAGTTGGCAAAATCCTCCCGCGGACGCCGGCCGCGCTGGCCGACGCCACGGAGTCACCACACTGGCGGACGCTTTAGGCGGCCAGTCGCTCGGGCTCAGCCTGCCCGACGTTAACCCTCGCCATATTGTCGCTGGTCGCGATGGCGATGCGGCGCGGCTTCATCTCGTCTGGAATTTCGCGCTGCAGGTTAATGGTCAGCAGACCGTTGACGAGGCTGGCGTCTACGACCTTCACGTAGTCAGCGAGCTCAAAGCGGCGCTGGAAGGTCCTTGCGGCAATACCGCGATGCAGGTACTGCGCACTCTGGTCCTCGCCGGACTTCTGTCCCGCCACCGTGAGCATATTCCGCTCCTGCGTGATGGTCAGTTCGTCTTCGGTGAATCCAGCCACCGCCATCTCGATGCGGTAATCGTCGTCACCCGCCTTGACGATGTCGTAGGGCGGCCAACCATCGAGAGTCGCGACGCGACTGGCATTTTCAAGGGTATTAAGCATTCGGTCAAAGCCGACGCTCGACCGAAAGAGGGGAGACAGATCAAACGCGGTGCTCATAGCCACATTCTCCTTTGAGCAACATGGATACAAGTTCAGTTCCGGATCGAGGCGACTTCGGCCCCTCGATCCCAACCGGCCCCGATAGTGGCGACCGGCGTTTGGTGATTTAGTTCAGCCTGTTACGGGTTCAAGGGGTGCACTGTCCTGATTTGCCCCCGCTCATGCTGCGAGGCGCTCGACCCACCCGCGTAGCGCTGGCGCGTCCGTCAACCCGGCCTGCCGCGCCACCACCTTGCCCTCCCGGAAGGCCAGCAAAGCAGGAATTCCCTGGATGCCATAGCGCCTTGCAGCCTGGGGATTTTCGTCAACATTTACCTTGGCGAACCGAACGCGCGGCTCAATCGATTTCGTAGTCTGGGCGTAGACCGGCGCCATCGCACGACAAGGGCCGCACCAGGGAGCCCAGAAATCCACCACAATGGGAATGTCTGAATTCGCGACGTGCCTCTCCAATCGCTCGGAAGTTAGATCGATTGGAAGGCCCTGGAACAACTTAGCGTGGCAACGCCCACACTTTGCGGCCTCGGCCGGCCGATCGGTCGGCACGGCGTTGATACTGTCGCAGTTCGGGCATACGACCCGGCGTTTCTCCGTCATCTTTGGTCTCCTTGCACAAGACGTCTTGCCTTCACACTTGGTCAGAAAATGCGTTGTTTCCTCGGGCAGCTTTATTGGCATGTGCCGTGGACCGCACTTATATCGATGTCGTGGTGCCGGCGGACAACCACGGCACTTCGTCAACCAACGGAAAGGATCTAATTGAAGAGGTTTAGCTATGGACAGCCACACTGGTCAGTTGAATGTCCGGCCGAGCCGTATTGAGCAGCTCGAAGCCGATTTCGCCGCACTCGCACCGAAGCTACCCGACGGCGCCGAAAGGAAGGCGCTTTCGCTGCTCCACGGCATGGTTCAGGAGCTCTGGCGGGTCCAGACGTTAGGCAGCGGGAACCACTCCCGGTCGGGACCTACCATCGAGGACATTGTCGACCTCCATGAGCACGCACCCGCGATGGAAGGTGACGCGCTCAACACCCCGCTTGCCGTGGGAGAACAAGCGCCCGACTTCGCGCTCCCTGATGCAAATGGTCGGACCGTGCGCTTGTCTGATTATAGAGGGCGTCGCGTCGTTCTCGCCTTCTATCCGCTCGACTGGAGCCCAGGCTGCAGTCGCCAGCTTGATCTCTATCAGCACGAGCTCGATGAGTTCGGCAAACGTGGCGCCGACGTGGTCGGGATTTCCGTCGATAGCCTGTACAGCCACGGTGCCTGGGCGGCTGTGCGGGGCTTGACCTTCCCGCTGCTGGCCGACTTCAATCCGAAAGGGGATGTTGCCCGGCGTTATAAGGTCTGGCGCGAGGCTGACGGATTCTCTGAACGAGCCCTATACGTCATCGATGAGAATGGGGTCATTCGCCACTCTCAAGTGTCACCCAAACTCCAGCACGTGCCGGACATCTACGATCTGTTCGACGCGCTGGATCGGCTGGCGACCCCCAAGGCAGCTTGAGGAGGATGCACCATGTATGCGTCGACGTACTCTCCTGTTCTTAGGCGGCCACAGACCGCAGATGTAGCGGTTTACGGCAGCAGATGGTGCGGCATTACCATGATGGTGCGCCGGCATCTCGATCGCGCCGGGGTACCCTATCGATTCATCGACTGGGAGGCCCATCCAGAAGCACGAAGTCAGCTCGAATGGATCGCGGGTGGCCGGATCGGAAGCCCGACGGTCACGATCGGGGGCCAGGTCCTCGTCCAACCATCGTTGCGTGAACTGGATTGGGCCTTGAGCCGTGCCGGCTACCGTTGATCGGCGTTCTATCAAGCAGATCGGCAGCCGAGATCAAAGTCTCGGCTGCTCGGGCCGGGCGTTGCGCACATCGCAGTGGCGGTGCGTGAATCGAAACGAAGGCGGAGCCAGCGATCTGTCGCCATCGGCTCGAAACAGACGTTGCGGGCGCCACGGGGCGTCAAGGACGACGACCGCGCTGCTTCAGGTGCTCCCGCGCCTCGCGTTCCCGGATCTCCTGTGCGGTCTCAAGACAGGCGAGCAGTTCCACATAGCTGGGCGTGGCACCCAGCGAGCTAAGGCTGACGCAACGGGAGCGATCCCGCGCGTCGAACTTCGACCATGATGCCTTCAGGCTGTTGAGTGCCTCACGCTCGCGTTCGATGCATCGCTGCCGGTAGTCAGGTTCTTGAAGAAGCTCCGCGATCCCGCGACAGAAGCGCTCGGCGCTATAATTCGGTACGGGCCCTCCCGTCAGGACGACAAGCGACACGGCGGCTCCTTGGAGCACAGACAGCATGATACTTCACCAGCAGGTGGCGCGACGTCTGTCGAAACGCGCCGACGTGACTTCGTGTAAGATCTCGTACCCAACACGCAGGTAATTGTTCTCTTTGCACAGGATACGGTACCGACGCCTCATGTTGACGCAGACAGTTCTAAACATCGTTTTCATCTCGCATATGAGCGTTGCCACAGCATTTCCGTGGTTTGCTCTGCAGAGCGTTTTGCTTCGGAGGTCTTTCTTGAGCCCAGAGGCGATCTGGGGCAGAGCCGACCTGGGGGCGCAACGCAATGTCTTTCCGGACGTGGGATGAGCGACTCCGGCGGTGCCAGATCGCGCTGGTGATCCAGCAGAAATCTCTTCGCTCTCGACATCAGCCATCGGCCTTCTCCTTAGCCACCGATACCCGCGCCGGTCGGAGAAGACGTCCGCCGATAGTAAAACCGTCCTCCAAGACCTCCGTTACCGTTCCTGGCGGATGCGACTGATCGGCCGATTCCATAAGGGCTTCATGAATGGTTGGATCGAAACGCGTCCCGAGAGCCGAAATCTTTTTGATTCCAAAGCGCTCGAGCGTTTGGAGAAAGAGCCGTAACGTAGAGGCCACGCCCTCCGTCAACGCATCGCCGGGCTGGCTTGGTGTGGCCGTCTTAGCATCGATTACGCGTTGGAGATTGTCGACGACAGGCAGCAGCTCTCGCGCAAACTCGGCGACCGCAAACTTGCGCGTCTCCTCAGCCTCTCGGTCAGCGCGTCGCCGAACGTTTTCAGCTTCTGCTAGTGCTCGCAGCAATCGATCTCGAAGTGCGGCGTTCTCAGCTAGCAACGTTGCAGCGTCTATAGCGTCAGTGGCGACAAGCTCATCTTCCTTGCTATGTGGCGATGACATGCTACCTCCCGATGCACCTCTCTTGGACCTGCGCGGCGGTCCCATCCTCTGCCGGCCGCCGCTCCGGTAGTTTGGCCGTGACGAAAGGGCGCCGCCCTGACGACCGTCAATTCTCACACGCCTGCGTGCTTCTGGGGGATCCCCGTTACAAAGAGCAATGTCCCTCCGGACCGGGGGGCGGAGACCCGATCATGTTGGACTGCCTTCCTGCTTGTCGACTTCATCTTTCCGATCCTGATCGCGAACAAGCCAATACACGGAACCAAGCGCGACGATCGCTGCAGCCAGAGAAAACACGTGGGCCGCCGTGGTCGCGGAAATATCGATTATGATAAACTTCCGAATGACGGCCAGCATCGCGATCAGGACTACGGTACGGACCTGGACCACGCCCTGCTGGCGTCGGACCATTATTAAGATCGAGTGTTTGAACTCCAGCGCGATGATAACCGTCAGAATCATTCCGAAGACGGTTTGGAAAACGGTGGGATCGGTCGGATCAAAACTCGATAAAATGAGGCTGAACAGCACTTTCGCCGCGAGATGCCAAACTGCCGAAGCGATCACGACAATGATCAACCCGGTCAGGATCAAGACGACGACTTGCTCGAATCTCTCGTAGGTGCTCGCTAAGCGCCATCCCGCGGTATTTATATCGAACCTTTCAAGCAGTTTCATAGCTTATCCCGTGCCATAGGTTTGATGTAGATCAGGCGTTCAATCGGAAGCCTCGCGACGCGGCTCGTTCCTTATTGATCGCTCTGGCCCCTTAAGCTGAATCGGGCGCTGGCTGCGCATCTCTGAAAGGATGCGGTGCTGCAGATCAGCCTGCTGTATCCCAATTGCTCCGCATAATTCGCGCAACGTCTTTCGCAACCCATGCATCTGGTCGATCAGGTCAAGTATGATCGCGACGCCTTCTTCATTTACGCCAAGGTCGCCCCGAAGGTCCTGTATCAGCTGAGCACGCGAAACATCGATCTCAGAGAAAGCCGGTCCTGTCCCCGTCCGTCGGGGGCGCAACCATCCTTCTGCGACCCACGCTTCGACTACGTCCTGACTAAGTTGCACCCGCACCAGAAACTCATTGAACTCCAGCATTCATCCTCCCATCCCGTTTCGCGGGTCCTGGGCCTTGCCGACGGCCCATCCCCGCACGAACTGCTCGAGCTCTGCGTCCGGCTTGTCGGGCAGTACGACTTTGAGTTTGACATATTCGTCGCCGCGCGAGCCGTCGTGGCGCGAAACGCCCTTCCCGCGTAAGCGCAAGATGGTGCCCGTATTGGAGCCCTTCGGGACGCTCATTGTCACGGCTCCAGTAGCGGTCGGGACCGAGATTTTTCCGCCTAGCACGGCCTCGGTTAGCGAAATCGGGAGCTCCAAGTGGATGTCGTCTCCGTGTCGCGTGAAGAAGGGATGGGGCTTGACGAGGATCTCGATGAAGGCGTCGCCGGGCGGCCCCCCGCCGACACCAGGGTTCCCTTTGCCCGCGAGCCTTAGCATTTGACCTTCCCGGGCGCCTGGCGGAACGCTCACATCGATAGTTGAGCCATCTGCTAGAGTGACACGGCGGACCGTTCCGTTGACCGCTTCAAGGAATTCCACTGGAAGGCGATAGCGCGCGTCCTCGCCACGCATTTTCAGGTTAAACCGTCCACCCCGACCGAAGATGGTGGAGAAAACGTCGCTATCGTCGCTGAAATCGGAGAAGCCCTCCGCCGTCGCGTAAGGATGGTCCCCGGCGGCCGCCCCCGCATAATCGCGATAGTAGCGCTGCCGCGGACGTTCCTGGCCGGAGGCATCGATCTCGCCGCGATCGAAACGCGCACGCTTCTCGGGATCACTCAGGAGGTCGTAGGCAGCAGATGCTGCCTTGAACTGCTCCTCGGCCTGCTTGTTGCCGGGATTGAGATCCGGATGAAGCTTCTTCGCGAGCTTGCGATAAGCCTTTTGGATCTCGTCCTGGCTGGCGTTCTTCCCGACACCCAGCACTCTGTACGGATCTTCGTTCAATCCAACACTCCATGAAGCGTCAGTCAGGTCTGAATATCGCCTTAGGATATAAGTGGCCTAGCGATTAACGCGAGACCGGTCCCCGACCAGGTGATGTGGCGATGGCTGCTTCCGAAGATCCCGCCTCGCCGATTCACACGGCCGAGGCAATGACGGTCGTCAGTTCATCGCGGAATTAAACGCGGCACAATATTGAAAGCACACCCCGCTTTCGGAGAATGCTCGGGAATTCAGAGGGAGAGCTGTCTACTCGGACTTGCGCATCCCAGCGACATCATCGTCGCTATGGATCGCAGCCCCTGCATTGCGCCGAAGAATTCCAGGTCATGCTTTGGGATCCGGGGCGCCGAGCCGTGCCCGTTGCACACCGGCGCTCGTGTCGTGACTTTAGCGTTCTTGGCAAGGGTTGCCGCTGAAAACAGGAGATCTTGAATGGCCGTGCATCAACTTTCGAAAAGCGAATGGCAGTCGTACTGCAATCGCGTGTCAAAGGGATTGGAGGGAAAGCGTGCGCAGATCGAGGTCGCCGCATTGACGCTCGGTGACCAGATCGCGACAAAATGGGTGCCAATCTTTGGTATTACCTACGACCCTAAAGACGACATTCTCGAAGTCGCCGTCGAGGGCCTCGATCACCTCATCCGTAAGCCGCGCAGTGTGACCGTTGACGAGGGGCCGACCGGCCTTACAAGCGTGGAGGTCGTTGACGACGAGGGGCAAAAGCAAATCGTCAAACTCACGGAACCGCTTATGCTACCGCCGCCGGCGCGGTGATGTAAGGTGGGAGTGGACGCCGACATTTGATCTCCGGCGCGGTCACCGACCGCGCCGTGCTCGAGGGCACCGTCCGATGAGAATGCCGCGCCGCCGCTGGCCGCGTGGCGACGACGCGGAGAAGCGTCAAATGTCATTGCCCGACTTGGCGAACGGCTGTGGAATAGGGGATCGGCATCCACGCATAGCCAGCCCCGGAATGGACCATATGCCCTAGTCCGGGGAAGGAGATGTGCGGGCCTGCAATTAATTCGTGCGTGCTGGCGAGCTCACCCAGGGTAGCCGCTCTGGTCTTCGCCGCCAGTTTCTCGTCCGCGTCGAAGTCGATAGTGATATCGGGTCGGCGCAGCTGGATCTCGGCCACGTGGATGATGTCACCAATCACCCGCATACGCTGCCCGCGGCTCTCGATCTCATAGAAGCTATGGCCCGGGGTATGACCGGGCGCGGCTATGGCGCGGATGCCCGGAAACAAAGTAGTCGGCGCGGTGAAGGTCCGGAGGCGGCCAGCTGCCTGATACGGAGTCAGCGCCGCACGGCCCTCCTCAAACATTTTCTGATGGCTTGCCTTTGCGCGGGCCTTTGCAGCATCGCTCAGCCAGTAGTCGAGTTCGCTCTTCGCCAGATAGATGTCGGCATTTGGGAAGACCCGGCGACCATCCAGCGTGAGGCCCCCTGAATGATCTCCATGGACATGCGTGAGCAGAACGGCGTCGATCACCTCCGGCCCGTAGCCGGCCGCCCTCAGCGTCGCGGGGAGGCGGCCGCAGCAGTCGCCGAAGAGACGCCCCGCGCCCGCTTCGATCAAGATGCGACGGTCGCCGGTATCGATCAGATAGCTGTTGATCGAGGTCTCGCGATCAATCGGCTCGCCGGCTCGCCGGAACATCTCTGACAGCTTGGCCCGATCTGCGCCATGCAGTAGGTCGCCGAACGGCACCGCGGTGGTGCCATCGTTGAGAACCGTAACTTTGAAATCGCCGAGCATCACTCGGTAGAACGCGGGTGCCTGCGTGACCGACTGCTCCTCTATGGCGACAGGCCGTTCCTGGGCTGGAGCGGCTAGGGGCAGCAGGGAAGCCGAGACAGCTGCCATCAAGATCGAAAGTAACTTCATCTCGCATCTCCTTTTATCGTCAGACGCCGAACCCAAGTGGCGCGGCATCTTGCGCGCGAAGACATGTGGCCATACCTCCTTCCGAAGAAGTACGTACCTAGAGGTAAGTATGGAAAAAATCTCTGCTTTCCGTGAACTCCGCTGCGATGTGTTCCTTGCCGATTGTCCGGCAAGGAAGGTGCTTACTTTGCTAGCGGAAAAATGGACGCTGCTGGTCGTGCACGCGCTCAGCGAACGCACCTACCGCACCGCAGAACTGCGCCGGCGCATCGGCGGTATTTCAGAAAAGATGCTCGTTCAGGCGCTACGCCGTCTCCAGCAGTACGGCCTGGTAGAGCGCACCAGCTACTCGGAGGTGCCCCCTCGGGTTGAATATTCGCTCACGCCTTTAGGTTTCTCGCTGAGCAGCGTCATCCGTGAACTCGATCGGTGGGTCGAGACGCATGCCTTCGAGATCGAAGACCGGGTGGACTGCGTAGCTTCATCCGAGTGATCGGCGCCCCGGTACCGCTCGTCGAAACCGCCGCTTGCGCGCTCTCGGACATTTCCAGCACCCGATGCGAAAGGCTCGAGAGCAAGGACCACGATGCATCGGCCAGGCCTGGGAATGCTCCGGTCCTCGGCCATCACGCGCGCCGCATCGGTGACACGATCTCGTAATTTCGGGGTTGACGCGCGCGGAGTCCAGTCAATCCGAGTTCGCGCCGCGGTCGTCCCTTTTTGTGCCTACCAGGACAGCGTGACCCTCAAGCCAAAGCTCGGAAACCCGGCGGGAGGGTAGCCCGAGGCTGGATGCGACCTCCCCGACTGTGAAGCGATGAACATGACGGAAGATCAGCACTTGCCTCGCAAGCGGCGAAAGCCCTGACACGGCGCGATCGAACAGTTCTGGTTCTTCCACTCCGGCGGTGGCGTCGACGGCTACGATATCCTCCCATCGTAACGTCTCGTCCGGCTGATACCACTCCCAGAATGACTCGTCATCGTCGTAGATCGGCTCTGCGGGAGCCGGCGCTTCGAGCGAGACGGAGACCAAGTCGCGCCGTAGGAGCTCCTGCTTAACGATGCGCGTCAGAACGCGGAATTGGAGACCGAGCAGCCAGGGCCGAATATCGAGCGAATGCGGCCGACGACTGCGATCGCGCCACGCGCGAAGAAGCGTTTCGCCCACCAACTCCTCGGCGGAGATCTCGTCTTGCCTAATGTCGCCGATTGCAAAATGATACCGAAGATCGCGCCGCGCGGCAGCGAGCAGTTCCTCAAGGTGCGGATTAAGTAGTTGCTGAAAAGCGTCCCGATCACCGTGCAGGCTTGCTTGCCACAGGGACACAGCGGACGCTGCACATTCTTCCGAGGTGTCGCGAATTGAACCTGAAGCAGGGGTGATATCGTTGGCGGAAGACATCTCGCTCTTACCCTACGCTGGTGTCCTGTATCTCCATGTTGGTCCCGATTATGGGCCCACGAAAACGTAGTTTCCGCTGGCTAGCGTTCAAGTGCCTCTTGTTTGTAGCTGCCGTTAGGATCCAGACAGGCCGGCTGAAGGGCAGGCTGTGCGAAACTCAGCGACGTTCCACCGATCGCAGAAGACTGTCTTGCTCGCGTCCAGACGGCCGTGACGATCCTCACTTTTCCGTCCTGTCGGCGAGCGGCGAGATCACCAGTCGATCCAACAGAACTGCGACATCCGGCGGATCGCGATCCGGCTCCTCTCTCAGCCACCAATCAAGCAGTTCAATCGTGCCTGTCACCGCGATCCGCAGTGCCAGACGACGGGGCAGCCACGATTGCGAAAAATCGGGCAGGATCGCGACACGTTCGATTACTTGACGAGCCAATTCTGCGCGCAGCGTCGCGCCGGCCCCAGACAGCAAGGCGCGGAACACTGTCCGCCGCGCTTGTACCGCGTGGATCAGCACCGATGCTGCACCCCCGCTGTCGGCCGCCAGCAGGGCAGGCATCATGCCTTGCGCAAGCTCGTCGGTCAGCACGGCCACGGTGTCGACCAGCAGCGCGCGCATGTCGACGTAATGCCGGAAGAAGGTCGCGTAGCCGACCTTCGCCTGCTTTGCGATCATCGCGCCGGTAATGTCTTCGAGCGGCATCCGCTCCAACAGGGCAAGCAATGCCTGTCGCATCGCCGCCCGGGACCGCGCCACACGGGCGTCTTCGCGCTTCTCGCCGGTTGATCCTGGCATGCGCACTCCTTATTTATGAGTAGTGACTTATCATAAATGGAGATGCGCCATGTCAAGCGGCACACTGCAAGACGAGCATGCTCCGCCGCTGATGGTGCGGAATATGCGCGGGCTTGCGACGATCGTTGAGGAGGCGCGGTGATGCTGGGCGCGATCAAGAAATTTATGCGCCCGCCTGCTGGGATGGACTTTGATTTCCGTCGCCCATCGGGCGAGCCGGCGCTTGCGCCGGCAGATGGTGTATCCTGGCGCGTGTTCGCTAACCCCATTGCGCTGTATGTCGGCGGTGTCGCCGCAGTGCTTCTCGAACTGGCCGAGCCGTCCGTGCGGTCAGGCGTCTGGGACCACAGCGGCTTTCGGCGCGATCCCGGCTTGCGGCTGCACCGGACTGGCTTCGCCGCGATGGTGACGGTCTATGGCCCCCGCTCGGCGGCGCAGGAGATGATCGCGCATGTCGTTCGGCTGCACGATAGAGTGCGAGGCACCACGCCGGGCGGCATAGACTACCACGCCAATGACCCGCGCTTGCTGAACTGGGTGCAGGCGACCGCGACGTTCGGGTTCACTGAGGCGTATCACCGCTATGTTCGGGCGCTGTCGCCCAGTGAGAAGTCCGCCGCCTTCAGCGAGGCTGAGCCCGCCGCGAAGCTCTATGGCGCAACCGGCGCGCCGAGATCGTGGGCCGAGTGGGAAGCTCTGCTCGCGACTACGGCGCCGGGGCTCGAGGGATCGGACAACCTTGCCGAGTTCATTACTATCATGGGCAACGCGCCCATCCTGCCCGCGCCGCTGCGCTGGCTTCAGCGCCTCCTGGTCCGCGCGGCCATCGACATGACGCCCGAACCAGTAAGGTCATTGCCGCAGTTGAGAGGACACGGGATGCGTTTCGGAGACGCAATGCTGGTGCGAACGCTGGCGCGAGCCGCAGCCCTTGTTCCGCTTGGCGACATGCCACCCGCCCAGGCTGCTCTGTCAACGGCGGCGCAAAAGTCGACCACGGCGGCGGAGCAAAACCAGGCCAGTTGGTGAGGATGTGCGCCATGGCGCGCGCGCTTCCCACATAGCTGGCGCGTGCCATGGCGCGCTGGCCCGTCAGGGCCAGTAGTTGTAAGATGCCTGGATCTTGATCAGCGCCGCTTGCGGGCAGTGCTGTTGGCGAGGCGGTAACTTTCGCCGTTCATCTCGAGGATGCTGACGTGGTGGGTCAATCGGTCGAGCAGTGCGCCGGTCAGGCGCTCCGAGCCGAATGTCTCGGTCCATTCATCGAAGGGCAGATTGCTTGTGATGAGGGTCGATCCGCGCTCATAGCGCTGCGAGATCAGTTCGAACAGCAACTCGGCACCCGTTTTCGACAGGGGCACGAAGCCGAGCTCGTCGATGATGAGAAGCTTGTAACCGGCCATCTGCTTCTGGAAGCGCAGCAGGCGGCGCTCATCGCGGGCCTCCATCATCTCGCTGACCAGCGCTGCGGCGGTGGTGAAGCCAACCGAGAGGCCCTTCTGACAAGCGGCCCGCCCGATGCCGAGGGCGACATGGGTCTTGCCGGTGCCGGACGGGCCGAGGGCAATGACATTCTCGCGCCGTTCGATCCATTCGCACCGGGCCAGTTCCAGCACCTGCATCTTGTTCAGCTTCGGAATGGCCGCAAAGTCGAAGCTGTCCAGGCTTTTGACGGCCGGGAACTTCGCGGCCTTGATGCGCCGCTCGACCATTCGCCTTTCCCGGTCGATCAGTTCGAGTTCGACAAGCCGTGCCAGGTATCGGACATGGTCCAGCCCTTCCGCCGCGCATTGGCGGGCCAGCTTTTGATGTTCGCGCAGGAAGGTCGGCAGCTTCAGCGCTTTGAGGTGATGGGCGAGCAGGATTTCCGGGGCATCACTCATGCCGCATCATCCGACAGCAGCCGCATGTAAGACCCGGCCTTGGTCTTCTCGACCATCGCCTTCGGCAGGTAGGGATAGCAGTCGAGGTCCAGTCGCGGCGGACGACGCTCCACCCGGCACAGGAGAAGATGCTTCACCGCATCGAAGCTGAGCGCCCCCATCCGAAGAGCCTGGAGCACTGCCGCCCGCACGTCCGCCAGATCGAAGGCCTCCAACAGCCGCAGGACCTGAACATATTCGCGCCGACCCTGTCGGTTCATCCGCACCTCCATCAGGCGGCGCAAGGTGGCGAACTCCTCCGGCAGGTCCCAGCCCTGTAACGGGGCGGCTTGATCCAACGCATTGATCTTCTGCTCGATCAGCGGGAGGTAATGGATCGGGTTGAAGACCAGTTCGTCGCGATCCCAGCATCGGGGATGGCGGGCGATCACCTCGCCCCGGCAGCCAATCACCACCTCATGGATATAGCCCCGGATCCAGACATCCTGGTGGCCGTATGCAACCGGCACCGAGTAGTCGTTGGTCTTGTAGCGCACCAGAGATTGCGACGAGACCCGGCCGTTGTCCTGATCGCAGGCATCGAACGGCGCCGCCGGGAGGGCGCGCATCGCAGCAAGGTCATGCTGCAATCTCTCACCGATCGTCTCGCTTTCGCCGCGCAGGACTGCGCGCTGACGCTTGCGGCACTGCTCCTCCAGCCACAGATTGAACGCGTCCCAAGTGGCGAACTCCGGTAGCGGCACCATGAAGTTGCGCCGAGAGTAGCCCACCAGGCCTTCGACATTCCCCTTGTCGTTGCCCTTGCCCGGCCGGCCATAGCGATCCCGGATCAGGTAGTGCGACAGGAACCCGCTGAACAGCGAGGCACGCTTTCTGGTTCCATCCGGCAGGATCTTCGCCACCAGGCACCGGTCGTTGTCGTAGAGCACAGACTGGGGAACCGCACCGAAGAACGCGAAGGCATGGATATGGCCATCCACCCAGGCCTCGGCCACCGCTGCAGGATAACCCCGGACGTAACAGCCATCGCTGTGCGGGAGGTCCAGCACGAAGAAGTGTGCCTTCTGCTCGACCCCGCCGATCCGGACCAGGGCTTCGCCGAAGTCGGCCTGAGCGTGGCCCGGCGGATGCGACAGCGGCACGAACACCTCCTGGCCACGTCGCTCACGTTCCCGGATGTAATCCTTGATGATCGTATAGCCGCCGGTGAAGCCACACTCATCGCGAAGCCGGTCGAACACCCGCTTCGCCGTATGCCGCTGCTTGCGTGGCATGATCCGGTCAGCCTCCAACCACCCCTCGATGATCGGGATAAACGGATCGAGCTTCGGGCGGCGGACTTCGACCGTTCGACGGTAGCCGGGCGGAACCGAAAACGACATCATCTTCCGAACCGTGTCCCGCGACACATTAAACACCCGTGCCGCTTCCCGCTGGCTCATGCCCTCCGCACAAGCCTGACGAACTCTCAGATATAGCTCCACGCTGTAAATCCCCACGCCCTCCCTGCTGCCGCAGAAAGGGAAAACTGGACGACTTTTAAGCCGCCCGCAGCCGCATCATGCCGCCGCTACCGTGGACGAATTTCGCACCGCCGTTCTCACATCGCGCCGCCGTAGGGATCCTGCGCCAGCACCGTCTGCACCTGCGCGGCCAGACCGTCAAAGCCCTTGCGCATATCCGTCGTGCCGCAGGCAAGGAACACTCGCGTACCCGGCGGCGGGCCCAGCATCAGCGCCCACCCATCCCGGCCAGCACGACGCGCAGCGTCGCGGCGTCGGCGCATCCGGTGATGCGAATGCTGGCGCCGGAGGGCAGCGTGATCTCGATCATGCCAGACGGCACGCAGCTGTCAGGCGACATGACCGGGCCGGGCGGCGGGAGCTGCGGCGCCTCCGGGACCACCTCCACCGGCACAAAGCCCGCCATCGCCGTGGCCAGCATCTGCTTGCGCCAGGTGTAGAGCTGGCCGGTGCTGACGCCGTGCCGGTCCGCCACCGCCTGGACGATCACGCCGGGCTCCAGCGTCTCCCGGACAATCCGCAGCCGCTCCTCCGTCGACCAGTTCCGGCGCCGGACCTCCCGCACACGAACCTCGACGCCGCGGCCCGCGCGGGCACCGGAGCCGCTCATACTACCGTCGTAAGAGGGGTTAGCGAGTGATGCCGTCGTCGTGCTGTCCGTCATGACAGCCACTTCGGCGAACCACCACCATCAACTCAAGGCCGGGATCGGCTGACGCATACTTTACAGGGGCTAGGGCGAGCATTGCAGATAGTTGGCAGAGGACATTATCCTCAGCCAACTGACGAGTTCTGGCTAGCGGCAGCCTCGCAGTGACAGTCCGAAGGCAATATGGTCCAAGCATGACCAACGATTTCAATCCTGCCGAACTCCCAAAGTCCGGTGCGGCGACCGAACTCCAGGCCGGCAAGCTGACGTTGCGCACTCGGACCGATGTCCCCTTCATCGCGGCGATCGGCGCGATGGTGATCGGCATCCTGCTTGCCGTCGCCGCCATCATTGGCGCTGCGCGGTCTCGTCGCTGACCCGCGATGTGCAATCTCTACAGCGCAACGACGAACCAGGAAGCGATCCGGCGCCTCTTCCGGGTCGACACCGATCTGACTGGCAATCTGCCACCGATGCCGGGCATCTACCCGGATTACGCCGCGCCTATCGTACGCACGGGCGAGAACGGGACACGCGCGCTCGGCATGGCGCGCTGGGGCATGCCGAGCAGCAAGCAAGCACTGTTCGAGGCTGCGAAGGCGAGGGCCGACAAGCTGCGGGCCAAGGGCAAGGACGTCGATTTCGACGAGCTCCTGCGCATGGAGCCGGATGGCGGGACGACGAACGTTCGCAACACGTCGAGCCGGCACTGGAAGCCTTGGCTCGAACCGGCTCATCGCTGCCTCGTGCCGCTCAACAGCTTCAGCGAGTTCAACAAAGGCGCGGGCGGGAACGTCTGGTTCGCCTTCGATGAGAGCCGGCCGCTGACCTGCTTCGCCGGGATCTGGCTGCCGCAGTGGACTGGCGTGCGGAAGATCAAGGCGGGTCAGGAGACTGCGGACCTATATGCATTCCTAACGACCGACCCGAACCGGGAGGTCCGGGCCGTCCATCCGAAGGCTATGCCGGTGATCCTGACGACCGACCAGGAGCGCGAGGCGTGGCTTCGAGCACCTTGGTCTGAGGCGGCTTCGCTGCAGCGACCGCTCGCGGACGGCTCGCTGCAGATTGTGGCGACCGGACCTCGGACGGACAGCGTGCCGGAGCTCGCACCGGCGTGAACTGCGCTCGCAAATTAGCTGATGCGGCCAGGGCGCCATGACTCGCTGCACGGCGCTTGGCCGCTTGGTTCGATGCTCGGTCACCGAATGACGGGAGCTCGCTCTACGATGATGCGGGCGCCCTCGACGATGTGGCTGATGGCGACCTTGACGCGGCGGACTGGGTGGCCGTCCTTGCCCGTGACCAGCGTTACCCTCCCAACCTAAAGCTGGCGCTCGCGGCGGTCGTGGCGGGGGGGCGCGCCAGAAGGGCTGATGCAGCGGGTTGAGCGCAGTGACCGAGCGACAGAATACCCATCGAGGCACAGCGCCGTTGGCCAGGTGCTACGACGCGGACCAGCGGGCCTGCTGCCTGCCAAGGGCAGCATGCTGTTCGGAGGTGAACGCGAGCTCTGAGAGCAAGCTGTCCACGAGTGCCACTGGCTCGTCGTAGGGATCAAAGCCTCGCTTGTTGAGCCAAAGCAGTTGTCCTGCCGGCGCCTTGGCCTGGACGGCCTTCTCGAACGTTGGCAGCAAGGCGTGAAGCTCTCGCTCGACAGGAACGATTGTCGCGCGGCAATAGCGGCGGGCGAAGTGGCTTCTCAGATCCTTTGCAACTTTGGCATCCGCACCGTTGTCCCTCTTGTTCCGCCACATGCGACCCGTGTTGTAGGCATGAGAGAACTTGTGGCTGCGGCCCTCTGAGCCTGTGACGTGTCGATTGTTGATCCGACCATGGAAACCGTGCGGGTCGACAGGTGTGATGCCGATGTAGCGCATGTCTCCAGCATGATCGTAGAGGGCGTAAATACCGTGCGTTCGGGGTAGCTCTGGAAGACGAAGGCGATCTTGCGTGACCAGAGCGTCGTAGACCGCAGCCGGATCGAGAACCATGTTGCTCCTTGAGACAGCGGTGCCGCCGCACGTTTATCTTTGCAGTATCGACGGGATCGAACGGAATGTGGTCGACCAACTGATCGCCTAGACGCGTTTTGCCACCCAATCACCTAACCCGCATTTCTCACTACGGGCAGGTGCATCGGGGCTCTGAGTGAGGCAAAGTTGTTGTGCTGCAACGACTTATGCTGAGCCAGAGGAGCTCCCCGATGCCGACACAGTGTAGCCCGGATCGGTTCGGCTTTGCACCTGTGGCGGGGCGGTCGGTGGTGGCCGGGTTCGATGGCGGCAAGATCACGTCGGATGCGGGCGCGCTGCTGCTGGGCGCGACGGATCGGGTCATCCGGCTGGTGGACCGGTTCGCGCAATGCTTCCGGGACGAACGCGCTCCCACCCGCATCGAGCATGGCGTGGCGACACTGGTCGGCCAGCGGGTCTTCGGGATCGCGCTCGGCTACGAGGACCTCGTCGACCACGACGAGTTGCGCCATGACCCTGCTTTGGCGGTGCTCGCCGGCAAGCTCGCGGCGCGACGCTCGGATTGCGCGCCGCTCGCCGGCAAGTCGACGCTGAACCGGCTCGAGCTCTCGGGGCCGGAGCCGACGCGGTATCACCGGGTCGGCTGCGACGGCGCGGCGGTCGAGCACCTGTTCGTGAGCTTGTTCCTGGAGGCGCATCGCACGGCGCCCAAACAGATCGTGCTCGATCTCGACGCAACGGACGACCCCATCCACGGCCAGCAGGAGGGCCGCTTCTTCCACGGCTACTACGACGGCTATTGCTACCTGCCGCTGTACATCTTCTGCGGGCGGCATCTGCTGGCCGCCAAGCTGAGGCGCTCCAACATCGACGCTTCGGCCGGTGCGATCGAGGAGGTCGAGCGGATCGTCGGCCAGATCCGGGCGCGCTGGCCGCGGGTGCGCATCCTGCTGCGGGCCGATTCCGGCTTCGCCCGCGACGCCCTGATGGCCTGGTGCGAAGGAAACCGGGTCGACTTCGTGTTCGGCCTGGCGCGCAACGAGCGGCTCGTTGCCGAGATCGCGGTCGCCCTGATCCAGGCCGAGGAGGAGGCCCGGCGAACCGGCAAGCCGGCCCGGCGCTTCAGGGACTTCAACTGGTCGACGCTCGATTCGTGGTCGCGCCGGCGGCGCGTGATCGCCAAGGCCGAGTGGACCGGCGGCGAGGCCAATCCGCGCTTCATCGTGACCTCGTTGAAGCCGGCCGAGGTCGCGGCTCGCCACCTCTACGAAGAGGTCTATTGCGCCAGAGGCGACATGGAGAACCGCCTCAAGGAGGCGCAGGGCGACCTCTTCGCCGACCGCACATCGGCCGCCACCATGCGCGCCAACCAGTTGCGGCTCTGGTTCGCCTCGATGGCCTACGTGCTGCTCTGCGCCCTGCGCCGCATCGGCCTTGCCCACACCCAGTTCGCCCAGGCGACCTGCGGCACCATCCGCCTCAAGCTTCTCAAGATCGGCGCCCTCGTCACGGTCTCGGTGCGGCGCATCAGGTTCGCGATGGCGTCCGGCTGCCCAAACCAGCCCGAATGGGCGCTGGTCCATGCGCGATTACGAAACGCCACCGCCTGACGGCCGCATCCACCCCGCCCCTTCAACCAACACGATCATCGTCGAGCCGGCACTCCGCAACGAGCGGTCGCACAAACGCGCGCCCTCGCCAGGCGCGCCACGCTAAACCCTATCCAACCTGCGCAGCCTCACACTGGTGAGAAATGCGGGCTAGCACAGGGCAGGCATTCCTGTCGTGTTCCCTGCGCCGGGGGCGCGTCCACCCAGCAATTCACCTGCTTGATCACGCCGGTGAGAGGCCGGTCGCGCCCTGGCTCGACCTGATCGTGGTCACACAACATCGGTGGAAGCGGAGCTACGAACCGACCGCTGACGGGCTTGCAATTTGATCTCCGTTCTGGCTTGGCGATCTACCGAAGCCGGTGGGGAACCACGATGCCACATGTCGATACGCTTCTGACCTACGTCGCCGTGGTTCTCGGTCTTTTCCTCATTCCAGGGCCAGCCGTACTTCTCGTGCTCGCTCGCGCGTCAGTCGGAGGACGGCGCGTTGGTATCGCCACCGGCTTCGGGATTGCAGCCGGTGACTTGCTGCACACGGTGATGGCCACGCTTGGCCTCTCCGCGGTCCTGATGACCTCGGCGCTGGCCTTCAGCGTGGTGAAATATGCGGGCGCCGCCTACCTCATCTATCTCGGTATCCGCGCGTTGCTGGAACATGGTGAGGACTTTCACCTAAGCTCTGCCCGGCTGGTAGATGCGCCGCTCGCGTTTCGGCAGGCGGTGCTGGCCGAGGTGCTGAACCCGAAAACGGCGCTCTTCTTTCTCGCGTTCCTGCCGCAGTTCGTGCACCCCGAGCAGGGCTCAGTTGTGGGACAGCTGGCTACACTCGGCCTTGTCTTCGTAGCCATGAGTGCCGTCTACACAGCCCTGATCGCGCTCGCCGCCGGGCATGTCGCTGGCTGGCTCGCACGTCATCGCGGCATCGGTCGTTGGCAAGGTCGCGTGATCGGCGTGATCTATCTGGGGCTCGGCATCCGATTGGCCCTGCAGGAAAGATGACCGGATAGCGGCCTCGCCATGTTGAGCTTTTCTGACCTCATCATCGACGAGCCGGCAAGGCTGGCAACCTCCTGGCGGATTGTCGATCTCGCTCCGTAGCGTGCGTGGAGGCAGGATTCTCGACTCCGGAAGTAGCGCGTAGCGGGTAGCGCTACCCTGCGACCACGACGGAATCCGCACGTTCCGCCATCGTGCTCGCCCGACTAGATGCACTTCAGCCGGAGATGTTGCGACCGTTCGTGGAGCGGCGATGGCGCGCGGTGGCTCCCAAGCGGTTGGTCGCCAGCGCCGCGCGCGAAAGCCTCGTCCATGCCGGACAGCCGGAATGACGTGATGAATGCCATGTCGCCGGCTACCCGACAGCTTGGGAGCCTAGATCCTGGACGCCGCTGGCGGCGGCATGAGATCCCTGACGCGGGACGCGAGCACTTCTATGGCGAACGGCTTCGTGAGCACCTGCATGCCGGGGTCGAGGTGGCCATGGCCGAACAGGCTGTTCTCGGCGAACCCCGTGATAAACAGCACCTTCAATCCCGGCCGGCCCGCCCGGCCGGCTTCCGCCATCTGACGGCCGTTCATGCCTCCCGGCAGCCCCACGTCCGTGATCAAGAGGTCGAGGCGCACGTCTGATCTCAGCACCTTCAGGCCGGCTACGCTGTCTGCCGCCTCCACGGCCGTGTAACCTAGATCCTCAAGCACCTCCGTCACCAGCATCCTGACGGACGGCTCGTCGTCGACGATTAGCACGGTCTCGCCCGACGCCGCCCGACCGACCGTGGCTAGCTGTCCGGAGATGTCGTCCTCGTCGGATGGTCCGTGGTGCCGGGGAAGGTAGAGGCACACTGTCGTCCCCTGACCCACCTCCGAGTAGATGCGCACCTGCCCGCCCGACTGACGCGCGAAGCCGTAGACCATGGAAAGCCCCAGCCCCGTACCTTCGCCGACCGGCTTGGTCGTGAAGAAGGGCTCGAAGACCTTGGCGATGATCTCCGGGGGCATGCCGGTCCCGGTGTCAGTAACGCTAACGCTGAGGTACTGGCCCGGGGGCATGTCGTGCCGCCGCGCGCCGGCCTCGTCGAGCCACTTGTTCGCGGTCTCGACCGTGATGCGCCCGCCCTCAGGCATGGCATCACGCGCATTGATGCACAGGTTGAGAAGCGCGTTCTCCAACTGCCCCGGGTCGATCAGCGCCGGCCACGCACCCGCGGCGCCGACTACGTCGAGGGTGACCTGTGGTCCGATGGTGCGCCGGATCAACTCCTCTACGCCGGCGATCAGCCGGTTCACGTTGGTCGGCTTCGGATCGAGCGTCTGGCGGCGGGAGAAGGCCAGCAAGCGGTGGGTGAG
Source organism: Roseixanthobacter finlandensis (assembly GCF_043195105.2). Taxonomy (NCBI): domain Bacteria; kingdom Pseudomonadati; phylum Pseudomonadota; class Alphaproteobacteria; order Hyphomicrobiales; family Xanthobacteraceae; genus Roseixanthobacter; species Roseixanthobacter finlandensis. Next base: position 73,055 of record NZ_JBAFWO020000002.1, read on the forward strand.
GGCGGCAGCGCGCTTGGCAGCGCCCTGCGCCACGCTCATGTAGCGGTCGAGGTCGCCGAAGCGCCCCTGGCCCATGCGGTTCTGCATGAGTTCGAGCGATCCGCTGATGCCGGCGAGCAGGTTGTTGAAGTCGTGAGCGATGCCGCCCGTCAGTTGGCCGATTGCCTCCATTTTCTGCGCTTGGCGGAGCGCCTCCTCGGCCCGGGCCAGCGAATCGCGCTGCTCCCGCTCAGCAGTTACGTGCCGTCCGTTCGCGTAGACGCACCCGTCCTCGAAGGCGGCCGTCCAGGCGAACCACCGATAACTGCCGTCCGCGTGCCGGAGCCGGTACTCGTACGGGACCGCGAGGGGCGCCTCGACGATGCCGGCGAACGCCTCCAGCGTTGCGGTCAAATCGTCGGGGTGAGTGAACTCCATGAAGGTAGAGCCCACGAGCTCCTTCTCGGGCCAGCCCAGCAGCATCGTCCAGGCGGTGTTCACGGCGCCGAGCCTACCGTCCGTGCCGGCGACGACGAGGAGATCCTGCGACAGGCGCCACGCCCGGTCGCGCTCGCGGGTACGCTCCTCCACTCGGGCCTCTAGTGTCGCGTTCAACTCACCAAGTTGAGCGGTGGCCGATTCTGCCACCCGGCGGGCTTCCAACATCTCGCGTTCGTAGCGACGCCGGTCGGTGGCGTTGAAGACGGTGATGCGAACGAACGACACCGCGCCCGTTTCGTCGCGTCGCTCTACGGCGTTGACGAGCACCGGGAGTGTAGAACCATCGGCTTTCACGACCTCAAGAGCGACTTCGTTGAAGAAGCCCTGCATGCGCAGCAACGGGGCGAAATGCGTCTCGAAGTAGATGCGGCCCGCGATATTCAGGATTTCGGGGAACTTGCGCCCGACGAGCCGGGCCACCGGGTGGCCCGTCCAGGCCACGAAGGTCGCGTTGGCCCTCGTGATGCGCCCGCCGGCGTCGGCGGAGAGGTAGCCGCAGGGCGCGTGATCGAAGAGGTCCTCGAAGTCGTCGACGGGCTGGCTCACGTCTCAGGTCGCCCGCCGCTCCCGCCCGAGGAAGGCCTGCATTTCGGAGACGGTCTCCTCGGGCGCACTCAGGTTGGGGCAGTGCCCGGTCGCCTTCATCTGGACCAGTTCGCTGTGCGGAAGCCGGGCGTGCACGTACTCGCCGACCGCTTGCGGGGCGATCACGTCTTCGGCGCATTGCAGGACGAGGCAGCGCGCGGTCACGTCCGCGAGGTCTGCGCGGTTGTCGGCGAGGAACGTGGTCCGGGCGAACCGCTTCGCGATCTCCGGGTCCGTGCGGCAGAAGCTATTGGTGAGTTCCTCGCCGAGTTCCGGCCGGTCGGGGTTGCCCACGATGACGGGCGCCATGGCTTGGGACCAGCCCATGTGATTGCTGTCGAGGAACTCCAGCAACTCCGCGATCTGGCCCTCGCTGAAGCCGCCCACGTAGTCGCCTTCGTCGACGTAGCGCGGGGACGGGCCGATCAGGATCAACTCATCGAAGAGATCCGGCGCCTTCTTGGACGCGAGGACCCCGACCATCGCGCTGACGGAATGGCCGACGTACACGCCCCCCTTTACGTCGAGGGCCCGGCAGAGTTCGACAACGTCGTCCGCATACCCTTCAAGGCTGTCGTACTTGGCCGGATCATACGCGGAGAGGTCGGACCCGCCCGCGCCGACGTGGTCGAAGAGAACGACGCGATGATCGTGCTCGAAGGCGGGAGCCACGAACCGCCACATGTTCTGGTCGCAACCGAAGCCGTGGGCGAAGACCATTGCCCGGCCGGCGCCGCGTACGACGGCGTTATGGCGGAGAGCGGCGGGCGGGCGGCCGCCTGATATCCCGCGCATGGGCGAGTTCCTCATAGACGATCTTATGACACGAGCCCGGCTCCCTCGCCATTGATGAGGGACGAGTTCGCTCCGCTGCCAGGCACGCAGGGCGCAGGAGCCGAAGTGGAGCTAGTGGTGAGAGTTAGACCCTTGGTACCCGAGGCCTACAGCCGCTTTGGGTGGTGAGCCGAAGTTGGCTGCCGGCCCGGAAGCGGCCATTCGGCCTCGGGCCCATGGACATCCCGCGAGGATGCGAACCTGCTCCGAAGTGGACACTATGGATTGAGCGTCAACATCTCACGACGGTGGCACGCGGACGTCAGTGCAACATCGCTCATAGCGCATCCGCGCCCAGTAGCACGGATCGAGTCTGCCGTGAGTGGGCCGGGGCTCGGGCAGGTTCAGGTTTGCTGTCGAGCATGGCCCTACCTTACCACTCGCCGACGAACGCATTTCGCCGAATGGAACGCGCATCCCTTATTTGTCGCTTATCATCGGGGCGATTCTGGAAACCGCCGCGTCAACGATCCGACCGGGCGCTCCGCGTCTACACCCCCGACCACGTTCCAGGGCGGAGCGCGTCGGCTCGTCCCAGGCGTGAAGCCCGGGGCGGCCGCGCGGCATCGCCGTGCAGGAGGCCAGAGCGGCAAGCACGCGCGCCCCCCCCCGGGATGGGCACGCCTGAAGCAGGGCAGCCTGCCGCCGGGCTCTCGCCACGCTCAGAGGATTCCCGGATATGCTCCGCCGTCTATGAGCAAGCTCTGTCCCGTGATGTAGCCGGCTTGCGTCGAGCATAGGAATGCACAAGCGGCCCCGAACTCGGACGGTTCACCGAACCGTTTTGCTGGGATTGCCTCACGCCGCTGATCGCGCACGACGCTGACGTCCAGCCCCTGCTGACGGGCAGCGGCTTCTTGTCCGGCCTTGAGCCGCCGCGTGTCAAAGGCGCCGGGCAGAAGGAAGTTGATGGTGACGTTGGCGTGCGCCACTGAGCGTGCCACGCCGGCGAGGAAGCCAGTGAGACCGGCTCGTGCCCCACTAGACAGGTCCAGCCCAGGCAGAGGCATCTTCACCGAACTCGATGTGATGTTGACGATGCGCCCGAAACGACGCTCGACCATCCCGTCGATCACGCACTGAAACAGGGCGATCGGCGTCACCATGTTGGCGGTCAGCCCAGCCAACATCGCCGCCTGATCGACGTCATGGAAGTCGCGAAAGGGCGGCCCCCCGTTGTTGTTGATGAGGATGTCCACCTGCGGAACGGCTTGGATGAGCGCCCGCTGCCCCTCAGCGGTGTCAAGATCGGCCGCGACTGGGATGATCTCGGCGCCTGTTTGGGCTCGCATCTCGGCGGCGGCAGCTTCCAGAGATGTGCGATCACGTCCGTTGATCACAACCCGGCACCCTGCCCGGGCCAGCTCAACGGCGCAGGCGCGTCCTAGCCCCTGGCTCGACGCACATACGACGGCGTTCCTGCCCGACAAGTTCAGATCCATGACACTCCTTCCAGCTTATTTTGGCGTTCAGCACTGTTGCGGGGCCGGCCCGCGCTGGCGCTCGAACTGCATTCCAGTGCAACCTCGCGGCCCTTACGATCGACCCCCTACGGCTCGCCCGATCCCGTCCAGGCACGCCTGCATCGCTTCGAGTGTCGTGGCTTCCGGCATGGTTTCGAACCGATAGCGTGGCAGGCTCACGCTGATGCAGCCGAGCGCCTGGCCGCCTCGTCCGTGAAGGGACATGCCATAGCAGCAGATATCGAGTTCGTTTTCCTGCAGGTCGAGTGAGTAGCCGCGCGCCCGGGTTGCCCCGATATCGTCCCGCAAACGGTCTACAGCGATGATGCTGTGAGGGGTCCGCGCGATCAGCGCGGCGCGATCCAAAAGCAGACCAACCTCCTCGTCCGGGAGGGTGGCCAGCCACGCCTTGCCGACCGAGGTCGAATGCAGTGACACGCGAGTGCCGATGCGAGAGGCCATTCGGACGGTGCGTCGGCTCTCCAGCTTGTCGATGTAGACCATCTCTCCTCGGTCGTGCACCGCTAGGTGCACGGTCTCGTCGAGGCTGTCCCGGAGACGCACGAGGTGCTCCTGCGCGGCCTGGCGCAAAAGCGACCCGTCCCAGGACTGAAAGGCCAGCGTGAGCAGGCGCGGACCGAGGCACAGACGGCCGTCGTCCCCTTCGGACAACATGCCCTCCGTCACGAGTGCGGCCGCGATACGGTGCACCGTCGGTCGTGGCAACTCCGTGATCTGGCAGAGGCGACCGACCGTCATTTCGCCCGGCCGGTCAGCCACCGCTTGGAGCACCCGCATGAACTTCGCGAAGGCCGCTGTTCCCGGTACGTCGGGTCGAGAGCCGTTCTGGTCCGGTTTTTGGGACAGCATCCAGGGCTCCTAGGCAATAAGATACCCACCATCAACGGGCAGGATCACCCCCGTCATGAAGCTCGCCGCTGGACTGACGAGGAAGCCAACCGCCTGAGCCACGTCGTGCGGCGTGCCCCAGCGGCCAAGCGGAGTCCGGGACAGGATCGGCTGCGCACGCAGCGGGTCGTCCTGAAGAGCTTGGGTCAACGGCGTCGCAATCCAGCCCGGAGCGACGGCATTGACCCGAATACCGTCCGGTGCGTAGGCGAGCGCCAGAGACTTGGTTAACTGAGCGATGCCGCCCTTGCTCGCGCTATAGGCCGGGACCAGGCTACCGCCGAAGAAGGACAGCATCGACGCCAGATTGACGATGCACCCTCCGCTTGACGCAAGCTTCGCGCGGGCAGCCGTGGAAACGCGCATCGTGCCGGTCAGATTGACGGCGAGCACCTGCTCGAAGACGTCAAGCTGGTGCTCATCGGCGCGCCGAATGATACCGGCGCAGTTCACGACGATGTCGATCCGCTCGCAAGCCTCGACCAAGTCCCGAACTCCGGCCTCATTCGTCACGTCCAGTTCCCGGGCCATGATGTCTATTCCGGCTGGCGCTCGGTAGGCTGCTGCGCCCAGCCCGGCAGCCAGAACCCTGGCACCCAACCCGCCCAACACCTCGGCGATGCCGGCGCCAATCCCCGTCGTTCCTCCGGTTACCAGGGCTGTCTTCCCAGCGAGGAGGTTCGGTTGAAAAGTCATGCCAGGCGCTCCGTCAGGGAAAGGGTGTTGGGCGATTCCAGGGGCTTGCGCACGAGGAGCAAGTAAGCGGCCGCGGCCGCGACTGCGACCACCGCGGAGGCGAGCAGGGCGTTTACGTAAGAGCCCGTGCCCTCGACGATGTAACCGGTGATCACAGGCGCGAAGGAGCCGGCGAAGTAGCCGCCAAAATTCTGAATGCTGCCCAGGGATGCAACCTGCCGCTTCGGCACGATCACGCTCACCAGCGTCCATGCCGCCGCACTGGCAAGATTGATGAAGAACATCGCAAGGCAGATGTAGACCACCGCCAGCGTGACGCTCGGGGTGTAAGCCGCCGGGACCGTGAAGGCGGCGCCGCCGAGTAGGCCGATGCAGACCGGCCATTTACGGCTGTTGACGATGCTCAGGCCGCGAGCGAGCAGCCGATCGGCGACCTGCCCGGCCGAAAGCATGCCCAAGGTGCCGAAGATGTAGGGAACAGCCACGACCCAGCCGGTCCGCGCCACGCTCAAGCCGCGCTCGTGCTCAAGGTAGGACGGCAACCAAGTCAAGTAGAGCCAGACCATGTAGATGACGCCCATGAACCCAAGGATCATGCCCCAGGTGGTGCCGTGGGCGAACAAGCCGCGCCACTCGGCCAGGGTCATGCTCCGCGCCACCGGCTCCGCTGTGCCACCCTCGTCGAGATGGGCGATCTCCTCGGGCAGCAGAGCGACCTCGTTGCGGTTGCGGTAGAGGAGGTACCAACCGACAGCGACAATAATGCCCGCCACCCCCGTCAGCATGAACATCCAGCGCCAGCCGAAGAGCAGCATCAGCGCGGTCAGCAAGGGTGGAGCGATACATGGACCAATGCAGGACGACGCCACGAAGATGCCGGTTGGCGTGCCCCGCTCGCGGACGTTGAACCACTCGCTCACCGTCTTAGCGCCAGCCGGGAATTGGGGCGCCTCGCCCAAGCCAAGCACCGCACGCACCACAAGGAACTGCTGGAAGGAACCGACGAAGCCAGAGACCAATTGAGCGAGCGACCAGAAGAACATTCCGGCGCCGAGCATGATGCGCGAGCCCAGCCTGTCCAACAGGGCCCCGATTGGAAGCTGTGAGAAGGCGTACGCCAGCGAAAACGCCGACAGAAGCCAGCCCATCTGGGCAGGCGTGAGGCTCATCTCGTCTCGGATTGCCGTGTTGGCGATGGACAGCGCAGACCGATCAACATAGTTGATAATACCGGCGGCGGTCAGAAAGGCCACTGCGATCCATTGAATGCTGCGGAGCCGCGCCGTTTTGCCGGTCTGCATGCTCGTTCCTCCCTTGTGACTAGTGTTTGCTTGATGGGGTCAATAAGTGGCGCGCCCGCCGGATAGATCGAACACGGATCCGGTATTGAAGGTGCAGCTCTCGGAACAGAGGAACAGCACGAGCTCGGCCACCTCATCCGGTTCTCCGAGGCGGCCCATGGGGCTCTTGTCGACCATCGTCTGCACATGCGCCGGGCTCATCTGCTCAAGCAGGGCGGTGCGTACGGCAGCCGGTGCGATAGCGTTGACCAGGACGCCGGTTCTCGCGAGTTCCTTCCCGAGCGATTTGGTCAATGCGAGCACCCCGGCCTTCGCCGCGCTGTAAGCGCTTGCGTTCGGCGTGCCCTCTTTGCCCGCCAGGGAAGCGAGGTTGACGATGCGGCCCCAGCCCCGCTCGACCAGGATCGGCGCCACGGTTTGGGACACCAGGAAAGTGCCCGTCAGGTTCACGTCCAGGATGCGGCGCCACTCGTCGAGGGGGTACTGGAGGACTGGGGTCGTGAGCCCCGCATAACCGGCGTTGTTCACGAGGATGTCGACCCGACCATGTTGGCGCAGGGTGCTGGTGAGGGCCGACGAGACGGAGTCCGCATTGGTGACATCAACCGCGATGCCGTTTCCGCCGTCCGCCAGCGGGTCGCGGTCCCAAATCACTGGAACTGCCCCGCAACGGCCAAGCGCCTTGGCGATGGCGGCGCCGATCCCGCGTGCGCCACCCGTCACGACGGCAACACGACCCGCGAGATCGAAGCGAGCTGACTCGGCCATCAGCGGATGAACTGGTCGACGTAATCTGCGCCGAGGCCGATCTCACCGAAATGCTTGCGGCACATGTCGATCTTCGTGAAGACGTCCTCGTATCCGGTGTGACGTCCCCACGGGTCAACGTAGTACATGCATCCGTTGACCTGGAAATGCGTGATCATCTCCTCCACGCCCTCGTCCACGACCAGCGTGTGGGTTTCACCCGGGGGCTCGAAGGCATAGGAGCCCTCGGTCGCGATCCAGTCATGCTCCAGATAGCGCCAGCTTCCCTTGAGCACGAAGGCGTGGACAGGGGCCGGGTGGCGATGTCGGCTGAGAATGCCCGACTTCCGCACTTTCAGAAGGTTCATCCAGTAGCCTGACGACACGTTCAGGCAGAGAGGCCGAAACCACACGTTCTCGGCCTGCGGCACCCAGATGCGCTCGTCGACCGGAACCGCCGGGGCGACCACCAGGTCGGGCAAGCATTCCCGAGGTTGGGCGAACTGGTAGGGCATGCGCTTGAGCGTGGCAGCATCCAATCCTTCTGCCGGGTCCGCTTTTAGCTGTGTGTCGCTCATGCGCCGCCTCCTGTCCATAATATGGACGATGTGTCCATCTCTGGATGATATGAGCGGAGTTGTTTGGCTGTCAAATGGGCGCAGGGCACGCCGGGCCTGCCAGCTGCACACCTCCAAAAACCTCGCGTGTTCGAGCCGAGCGTGATTCAATCGGGCTCGGCAGTTCGGAGGCTGGAGCTTGCACGGGCAGCCAGGGTTCTTCGACGTTGACGAGACGATGCCGGATCTCTGATGGTGCCGACGAGCCCCAGCATGCCGCGATGCAGCCGGTGCTTCGGCTAGAGGCCGCCTTAGATGAAGCCGATCGAGAACCAGGGTACGAAGGTGAGAACTAGCAGCCCCACGAAGAGCGCGCCGAGATAGATCCAGATCCGCCGCATACCCG